>NZ_JAVHUY010000095.1 GCF_031085175.1 Phytohabitans maris | reverse complement strand
CCTCGTCGCGGCGGCCGTGGCGGCGGCCGCGACGCTGGTCGGGGCCGTGGCGCTGGCCGCGGAGACCGGCCACCTCCCCGGCGCCGGCGGGCCGCCCGACACTGCCCCGGCCTCCGCGCCGGGCACGCCACCGGACGACCCCACCACCGCCGGCGGCGGCCCCCGCGGCGGCCCGGCCGGGACGCCACCACCCGGCCACGGGCACACGCTGAGCCCGACGAGCGCCGCGGTCGCCGGCCTCTGCCGGGCCTGGGACGCCCAGCGCCGCAACCCGAACGGGACACCGATGCGGGCCGAGGCGATGCGCGACCTGGCGGCGGCCGCCGGCGGCGAGGACCGGATCCCCGCGTTCTGCGCCGCCGTGCTGGCGGCGCAGGACGGGCAGGGCACGCCGGCGGCGACCCCGCACCCCGGAGCCACCCCGCCGACGCCGGGCCACCCCACCGGCAGGGGAACCGCCCGGCCGACGCCCACGCCCGGCAAGAAGGGGTAGGACCGCCACCGATGCACGTACGCCGCCGGCCGACGAAGCCGGTTTTCGTGGACCGCAGCGGCCGGCGCCGCCACCTCGTCCGGGTCACCGGCGTGGCCGGTGGGCTGGGTCTGGCGCTGGCCGCCGTGCTGCTGGTGGCCGGCTTCACCGGGTCCGGCACCGGCCGGCCGCCGAGCCTGCCCGAGCCGGCCGGCGGCCAGATGGGCGGGGGTCCCACGGCCAGCCGCCCGCCCGCCGGGCCCGGCTCCACCGCGCCGCCGCCGGGCACCGCGCCCGCGCCGGGCGGCCGCTCCGCCACCCCGGCGCCCGCGCCGGCCACGACCGCGGCGGTCGCCTCGCCCGCGCCGAGCGGGAGCAGCCACCGCCGGGTACCGACGCACACGCCCGGCAACGGCAAGCCCGTCAAGCCGAGCTGACATGTCGCTGCACGTACGGCGGCGCGAGCCGCGCGCCCACTGGCTGCTGCTCGGGCTGTTCATGCTGGTGCTGCTCGGCGGCCTCTGCCTCGACGGGTACGTCTCGCACGCCGGCGCCGAGGGCGACGGCCCCGATCCGACCACCGACACCAGCGGGCCGGCGCCGGAGGCGGTGACCGGGGCCGGGCCGGTGCTGCGGATCGACCCGGACGGCACCGTCACCAGCCGCTCGATGCCGCGCCGCACGATCGCGCTGACCTTCGACGACGGCCCCGATCCACAGTGGACGCCACGGATCCTGGAGGTGCTCGCCCGGTACGGCGCGCACGCCACGTTCTTCCAGGTCGGTTCGCAGGTGAACGCCCACCCCGAGCTCGCCCGCCGGGTGGTGGCCGAGGGGCACGAGATCGGCTCGCACACGTTCAGCCACGCGTGGCTGGCCGGCACCCCGGCGTGGCGGCGCGGGCTGGAGCTGACCCTCACCCGCAACGCCGTCGCGGCCGCCACCGGCAACACCCCCGTCCTGATGCGCCCCCCGTACTCGGCGGAGCCGGACGCGGTCACCGCCGCCGACTACACCGCGCTGCGGCAGGCGGCCGGCGCCGGGCACCTGGTCGTCCTCACCGACCTCGACACCGAGGACTGGCGCCGCCCGGGCGTCGACGCGATCGTGGCGAACGCCCAGCCGGCCAAGGACCGCGGCGCGGTGGTGATGCTGCACGACTCCGGCGGCGACCGCGCGCAGACCGTGGCCGCGCTCGACGTGCTCATCCCCCGGCTCCAGGCCCGCGGGTACCGCTTCACCACCGTCTCGGCGGCCCTGGACCTGCCGCCCGCGGCGCGGGCGCCGGCCGGGGAGCGGATGCGCGGCCACGCCCTGCGCTGGGCGCAGGCCGGCGGTGCCTGGCTGAGCCGGGCGCTGACCGTGCTCATGGTCGCCGCGCTGGTGCTCTCGGCGGTGCGCCTGGCCGTCCAGCTGGCCTGCGCCCGGGTGCACGTGCGGCGGGTAGGGCGGCGCGCCCGCGAGCCGCTGCGCTACCTGGGTCCGGTCTCCGTCGTCGTACCCGCCTACAACGAGTCGGCCAACATCGCCGCCACCGTACGGTCCCTGCTGGCCAGCGACTACCCGCGGGTCGAGGTCATCGTCGTCGACGACGGCTCCACGGACGGCACCGCGGACATCGTCGAGCGGATGCGCCTGCCCGGGGTACGGGTGGTCCGCCAGGCCAACGCCGGCAAGCCGGCCGCCCTCAACACCGGCATCGCCCACGCCCGCGGCGACATCCTCGTGCTGGTGGACGGCGACACCGTCTTCGAGCCGGACGCGGTGGGGCGACTGGTGCAGCCGCTGCGCGACCCCGACGTCGGCGCGGTCTCCGGCAACACCAAGGTCGCCAACCGGCGCGGCCTGCTCGGCCGCTGGCAGCACCTGGAGTACGTGATCGGGTTCAACCTCGACCGCCGCATGTTCGACGTGCTGCGCTGCATGCCCACCGTGCCGGGCGCGATCGGGGCGTTCCGGCGGGCCGCGGTGGTCGACGTCGGCGGGGTGTCCAGCGAGACGCTCGCCGAGGACACCGACTTCACGATGGCGCTGATCCGGGCCGGCTGGCGGGTGGTGTACGCCCCGGACGCGGTCGCCTGGACCGAGGCGCCCGCCTCGCTCAAGCAGCTGTGGCGGCAGCGGTACCGCTGGTGCTACGGCACGATGCAGGCGATGTGGAAGCACCGGCGGGCGCTGGCCGAGCCGGGCGCCGCCGGTCGCCTCGGCCGGCGCGGCCTGACGTACCTGCTGCTCTTCCAGGTGGCGCTGCCGCTGTGCGCCTGCATGGTGGACGTGTACGCCCTCTACGGCCTGCTCTTCCTGCCGCCGGTCAAGGTGGCCGCCGTGTGGACCGGCTTCACGCTGCTGCAGATGGCGATCGCCGGGTACGCGCTCCGCCTCGACCGGGAGCGGTACGGTCCACTGTGGAGCCTGCCGTTCCAGCAGGTGGTCTACCGCCAGCTGATGTACCTGGTGGTCATCCAGTCCACCGTGATGGCGCTGGCCGGCGGCCGGCTGCGCTGGCACCGCATGGTCCGCATCGGCGCGGTCGCCGGCCCCAGCCAGGTCCCGACCCGCCGCTAGCTTGATCTTTAACCTTGACGGTCGGGTGTGGACCCCGGTCGATCATGTGGACAGCCCTTGGTTGATCATTCTTCTTGTCGAGGGAAGAACGTCAACATCCAAGGGCTGTCTGTGGTCAGTGTGCATGATCGACGTCCGGGTGACGCGGTCGGGGACCTGTCGTGGTTTCGGCAGGAGTTGCTGGGCTGTATGTCGCGGCGTGCGGATGCGTTGTTCGAGTTGTGTGACGCGGTGCTGTGCGCCGATGGGCCGGTCCGCTCGTTGGTGGGGTTGTCGTTGGTGGCC
>NZ_JAVHUY010000094.1 GCF_031085175.1 Phytohabitans maris | reverse complement strand
AGTCCGGTGGTGTGGGTCAGGTTGCCGGCGGTGAGGGCGTAGACGGCGTTGGCGACGTGTTCGGGGAGTACTTCCCGTTTGAGGAGGGTGCGTTGGGCGTAGAAGGCGCCGAGTTGGTGTTCGGGGATGTTGTAGGTGGCGGCGCGTTGGGCGCCCCAGCCGGCGGCGAAGATGCCGGAGCCTTGGACGACGCCGTCGGGGTTGATGCCGTTGACGCGGATGCCGTGGGGGCCGAGTTCGGTGGCGAGGAGGCGTACTTGGTGGGCTTGGTCTGCTTTGGCGGCGCTGTAGGCGAGGTTGTTGGGTCCGGCGAACACCGAGTTTTTGCTGGTGATGTAGATGATGTCGCCGCCCATGTGTTGGTCGATGAGGGTGGGTGCGGCTTCGCGGGAGATCAGGAAGGAGCCGCGGGCCATGACGGAGTGTTGGGTGTCCCAGTCGGTGTCGGTGGTTTCGAGGAGGGGTTTGGAGATGGATAGGCCGGCGTTGTTGATGACGAGGTCGAGTCCGCCGTAGGTGAGCAGGGTGGTTTGGATGGCGTGTTGGATGGCGGTGGTGTCGGTGACGTCGACGGTGAGGGGTATGGCGGTGTCGGTGTCGCCGATTTCGGCGGCGACGGTGGCGGCGGTGTGGGGGTTGCGGTCGGCGACGACGACGCAGGCGCCTTCGGCGGCGAGGCGGTGCGCGATCGCTCGGCCGATGCCGGAGCCGGCGCCGGTGACCAGGGCGATGCGGGTGGTCAGGGGTTTGGGTTGGGGCATGCGCTGGAGTTTGGCTTCTTCCAGGGCCCAGTATTCGATCCGGAACTTTTCGGCTTCGCTGATCGGCTGGTAGGTGGAGATGGCTTGGGCGCCGGCCATGACGTTGATGGCGTTGAGGTAGAACTCGCCGGCCACGCGGGCGGTTTGTTTGTTGGTGCCGTAGGAGAACATGCCGATGCCGGGGATGAGCACGATCGCCGGGTCGGCGCCCCGCATCGGCGGGCTGTCGGGGGTGGCGTGCTGCTGGTAGTAGGCGGCGTAGTCGGCCCGGTACTGTTCGTGCAGGTCTTTGAGGCGCTGCTTGACCTCATCCAGGGGTGCGGTGGGGGGTAGGTCGAGCAGGAGCGGGCGGACCTTGGTGCGTAGGAAGTGGTCGGGGCAGGAGGTGCCGAGCGCGGCCAGCCGGGGGTGTTGCGTGCGGGCCAGGAAGTCCAGCACCGGGGCGGTGTCGGTGTAGTGGCCGACCTGCCGCCGGTCGGTGGACGCCAGCCCGCGCAGGAGCGGGGCGAGGGCGGCGGCCCGGGCGTGCCGCTGCGGCTGCGGTAGGGCGGTGTAGCCGTCGATGATCGGGCCGAACGGGTCGGGGCGGCCGCGTTCGTCGATGAACGCCTGCGCGGTCCGGATGATCTCCCGCGAGTTGGCCTCACACTCGGCGCTGCTGTTGCCCCAGGCGGTGATGCCGTGCCCGCCCAGGATGACCCCGATCGCCCGCGGATGAGCCTGCTTGGCGGCGGCGATGTCCAGGCCGAGTTGGAAGCCGGGACGCCGCCAGCCCAGCCACACCACCCGGTCCCCGAAACACTGTTTGGTGAGGGCTTCACCGTCGGCCGCGGTAGCGAACGCGATACCGGCGTCGGGGTGCAGATGGTCCACATGTGCCGCGTCGACCAGGCCGTGCATCGCGGTGTCGATCGAGGGTGCGGCCCCGCCCCGCCCGTGCAGGCAGTAGTCGAACGCGGCCACCATCTCGTCCTCGCGCTCCACCCCCGGATACACCTGCGCGAGGGCGCGTAGCCGGTCCAGCCGCAGCACCGCCAACCCGGCCGGTGTGAGCGTGCCCAGGTCGCCGCCCGACCCTTTGACCCACACCAGGTCGACCGGCTGCCCGGTGACCGGGTCGATGCCGGTGCCCTTGGCCGAGGTGTTACCGCCGGCGTAGTTGGTGTTGCGGCGGTCGGCGCCGAGCCGGTTCGAGCGGCCGATCAGATCCTCAACCGGCGAGTCGTCAACGGTGGACACTTTTCAGGCTCCCCATCCGGCTTGCTGGCCGCCGACCCGCTCGGCGACGATCTTGTCCCCATAACCCGACCGCTGATACGCCGCGACCGGGTCGGGGTCCAAACCCATCTCCCGCCTGACATCCGCGAGCAGGGGACGCACGTCGGTGTTGTAGGCGTCCATGAAGACCGCGTTCGCACCCAACACGTCACCGGCCCGCTGAGCTTCGGCCAGGGCGTCGTGGTCGACCAGCAACGCCTTCGCCGTCGCCTCCTGCACATTCATCACCGAACGGATCTGCGCCGGGATCTTCGGCTCGATGTTGTGACACTGATCAAGCATGAACGCGATCCCCGCCCCCGACTTGAGCGCGTCCGCCGACACGATCTCATGCATGATCCGAAACAACTGGAACGGATCCGCTGACCCCACCATCAGGTCGTCGTCGGCGTAGAACCGCGAGTTGAAATCGAACGCCCCCAACTTCTGCTCGCGTAGCAGGAACGCCACGATGAACTCGATATTCGTACCCGGCGCGTGATGCCCGGTATCGATCACCACCTGCGCCTTCTCACCCAGCCGTAGGCAGTGCGCGTAGGCGGTACCCCAATCCGGGACGTCCGTAGTGTAGAACGCCGGCTCAAACAACTTGTACTCCAACAACAGACGCTGGTCGGGATTGAGACGCGCGTAGGTTTCCCGCAACGCCTGCGCCAGCCGGTCCTGCCGGACCCGGATCGAGTCCTGACCCGGATAATTCGTGCCATCCGAGAACCACAACTTCACGTCGCGGACACCGACCTGAGCCGCGATGTCCACACACTCAAGGAGGTGGTCGATGGCCTTACGCCGCACCGCCGGATCCGGATTCGTCACCGACCCGAGCATGTAGTCGTCGTCCTGGAACACATTCGCGTTGATCGTCCCCAACCCGACCCCATGCTCCTTCGCGAACCCCGCCAGATGCGTGTAGTCATCCACCCTGTCCCACGGAATGTGCAACGCCACCGTCGGCGCGACACCCGTGTACCGATGCACCTGCGCAGCATCCTGCACCTTCTCGAACGGCGTACGCGGCACACCCCGCTGCGCGAACACCTTAAACCGCGTACCCGAATTACCAAACGCCCACGACGGCAACTCAACCCGCTGCACCCGCAGAGCCGCGCGTACCGCTTCAGTCATCGAGGGCCTCCAATTGGGCTTCTAGGTTGAAGATCTCGGGTAGCACCGTGAAGCCCTCGTCCGGCCGGCGGCCGTCGAGACCCTCGAAGAACGGCGCCATCTCGGCCTGCCAGCGCGCGTTGACGCCGGTGCGCTCCATCGCGGCGAGCGAGGCGGCGAGGTCTTCCGTGCGGAAGTGGCCGACGAGCAGGCCGTCGTCGTGCAGGAAGAGCGAGTAGTCGTGCCAGCCGGCGTCGCGGAGAGCGCGGAGCATGTCCGGCCACACGGCGGCGTGGCGCTCCCGGTACTCGGCGAGCCGATCCGGCCTGACCCGGAGGATGAAGCAGACACGTCGCACGTTGGCCACTCCGGTTTGTGAACCGTTTCAAGTCGAGACACCAAACATACGAGCGCCGTCGCGCGCATGTCAAGGACGGGCGAACTGGCTCGACTCTCGTACGACGAGTTCGGGTTCGAAGATGACTTGGTGGTGTTGGTGGGTTTGGGGGTTGTTGGCTTCGTCGAGGAGGAGTTCGGCGGCGGTTTGGCCGAGGCGTTGGCGGGGTTGGCGGACGGAGGAGAGGGGTACGGCTGCGGCGGCGGCGAATTCGATGTCGTCGTAGCCGACGAGGGCGATGTCGTGGGGTACGCGGATTTGTTGGCGGGTGAGGACTTGCAGGGCGCCGAGGGCGAGGAGGTCGTTGGCGCAGAAGATGGCGGTGGCGCGGGTGTTTTTGGGTTGGCCGAGGATGCGGGCGGCGGCGTCTCGTCCGGCGGTGACGGTGAGGGCTGGTGTGTCGTACCGGCGTAGGTGTTCTTCTTCGGTGAGTCCGGCGTCGGTGAGGGCTTGGATGGCGCCGTGGTAGCGGTCGTGGACTTGTTCGAGGCGGTGTGGTCCGCCGACGAACGCGATCCGGCGGTGTCCACTTTCGACCAGGTGGCGCATGGCGAGCTCGCCACCGAGCCGGTCGTCCACGGAGACCGAACAGATGTCGGGCTGCCGCGACCGCCGGTCGAGCAGGACCACGAGCACGCCGCGGTCGCGGAGTTGGTGGAGGCGTGTGCTGGCGTCGTGGATGGGGGTGATGAGGACGCCTTGGACGCGTTGTTCTTCGAGGAGGTCGAGGTAGGCGTTTTCTTTGGTGAGGTTGCCGTCGCTGTTGCAGAAGATGACGGCCATGCCGGCGGCGCCGGTGGTGTCTTCGACGCCTTTGGCGACGTCGGTGAAGAAGGGGTTGGCGACGTCGAGGACGACGAGGCCGAGGGTGCGGCCTTTGCCGCGGCGTAGTTGGCGGGCGGCGTCGTTGGGGACGAAGCCGAGTTCGGTGATGGCGGCCAGGACGCGGGTGCGGGTGGTGGGGGCGACGATGTCGGGGCGGTTGAGGACGTTGGAGACGGTGCCGACGGATACCCCGGCGTGGCTGGCCACGTCACGGATGCTGACC
>NZ_JAVHUY010000093.1 GCF_031085175.1 Phytohabitans maris | reverse complement strand
CTAGGCCGCGTACCAAAGTCGGTCGGTGACGGTTTGGGAATTTCGGCGTGTCAGGACCGGTAGATAGCGAGGTCTCCGGTAGATGAGTTTTCGACCAAGAAGACCATCTATACGGAGACCTCGTGGCCACTGTAGCGGTGACGAGGCGGCACGACCTGACCGACGCGCAGTGGGCGGTGCTGGCGCCGTTGCTGCCGACGCCGAAGAAGGCCGGACGGCCGCCGATATGGACCAAACGGCAGCTCATTGACGGGATCCGGTGGCGGACCCGGGCTGGCACGCCCTGGCGAGACATGCCGGAGTACTACGGGTCGTGGGTGGCTGCCTACAACCTGTTCCGACGCTGGCAACGCGCCGGAACCTGGGCCCTGATCCTGAGCACGCTGCAGGCCATGGCGGACGCGGCCGGCCGGATCGTCTGGGATGTCTCGGTCGACTCGACGGTAGCCCGTGCGCATCAGCACGCCGCCGGGGCGCGTAAGAACGCAGCTGCGCAGGCCGAACCGCCCGGCGGGGTACGCGATGAGCCGGCCGACCACGCGTTGGGCCGCTCCCGCGGCGGGCTGACCACGAAGCTGCACCTGGGCTGCGAGCAGGGCCAGAAGCCACTGTCGATCGTGCTGACCGCCGGGCAACGCGGGGACAACCCGCAGTTCATCGCGGTGCTTGAGGGGATCCGGGTACCCCGGCTGGGCGGCGGCCGACCCCGGACCCGCCCGGACCGGGCCCTGGCGGACAAGGCGTACACCAGCAAGGGCACCCGCCGCTACCTACGCCGACGCGGAATCAAGGCGACCATCCCGTCCAAGGCCGACCAGGACGCCAACCGGCGCAAGCTCGGGGCCAAGGGCGGCCGGCCACCAACCTTCGACCCCGAGACCTACAAGCAGCGCCACGCCGTGGAATGCGGCATCAACCGGCTCAAACGCAACCGAGCCGTGGCCACCAGATACGACAAGCTAGCCGTCCGCTACGAAGCCACCGTGCACATCGCCGCAATCAACGAATGGCTCTAAACCGACTTTGGTACAGGCCCTAGCGCTCGACCTGGGTGCCGAAACCGTGCTGCACCCGGACGATGGAGTCGACGCCGTCCGGGACGCCTGCCACGGCGAGCTGCCCCGGGTGGTCATCGAATGCTCGGGGGCGGCCGCGGCACAGCGCCTGGCCATCGACGCGGTCGCGCGCCGGGGAACGGTCGCGTTCGTCGGCAACTCCTACCACGAGACCGTGATCCGGGTCAGCCAAGACCTGATCTTCCGCGGCATCTCCCTGATCGGCTGCTGGCACTACAACACCGGATCGACAGGGCGCCTCTTCGAGCAGATCGCCGCGCACCCCGACCTCTCCCGACGCCTGATCACGCACCGCTTCCCGCTCCATGCGATCGGCGAAGCGTGGACACTTCAACGCGGTCGAGACTGCGGCAAGGTCATCATCCGCCCATGAGCCAGCCAACGTTCAAGAGCGTATTGATCGGCGCCAACGCCCGCCGCGCGGCAGAGCACGCCGCCGCCTATGCGCTGGTGAGCTCCGCCAGTCTCGTCGCCGTATCGTCACGGACCCCGGGTGCCGCGGAAGCGTTCGCCGATCGCTGGCGCATCCCGGCCGCCTACCGGGACCACCGCGACATGCTGCACACCCAGCGCCCCGACATCGTGCACCTCAACACGCCACCGACAGCGCGGCGTGAGCTACTCGAGGACTGTGAGACAGCGGGCGTCGCCGGGGTGGTCCTGGAGAAGCCGGTCGGCGTCGACATCGACGACCTGGCCTGGCTGCGACGCTTCGCCACCGAGACACCGATGAAGATCGTCGTCAACCATCAGCTGCACTTCCATCCCGCACGAAAACGGCTCCACGACATGACACGCGCCGGGGCCTTCGGCGACATCGAGTGCGTCGACGGCTCCGCCCGCCATACGGTCGCCTACCAGGGAACGCATGTTCTGCAGGCGATCACGGCCGTCGGCGGCTCGCCCGCCACGGTGTTCGCACAGGTCGGCGGCGTCGAAGAGCTGACCGACGACGGCCGTGGGCATCGCGCACCCGGGTCCTGCCTGGCGACGATCGAATTCGAGAACGGCAGCACCGGCCTGTTCCGCTGCGGCGCGGTCGCACCGCACGTACGCTCAACCCGGGCACGCGAACGCCACCACCACAAGCGGGTCGCGGTCGTCGGCACCCGCGGTAACGCCGAGTGGACGATGTGGGGATGGCGAGCCTGCTCACCGGGCGGCCTCGTCGTGGCCGACCACGACTACCAAACCGAGGACCGCGCCGGCCAGGCAGCCCTGGTGGAGTCGCTGTGCGGATGGCTCTGCGACGATGCCGCCCCGCCGGCGACCCGCCTGGCCGCGGCACTCACGGAGTTCGCCACCATCCAAGCGATGTATCTCAGCGCCTTGCACCGGCGTCCCGTCCGGATCGCCGAGCTCAGCGTTCCCGACCTGCCGGCGGTGTCGCTCCTCGACGCGCTGCAACGGGAGCTGCTGACCACCGGGTCAGCCACACGACCGTCTTGAGATCTCGCGCCGGCGGGACCGCGTCGCCGATGGCGTCCGGCGGATGCGGCGCGGCGAGATTCAACCACAGCCCCGCCGCCAGGCGCCGGTCGAGCACGGCACACCACCGCGTCATGCCCCTCGGCCTCGCCGCAACGATCGCGGAGTCGAGCAACGCGTGTTGCGGGCCACGAGGTTGACGACACTCGCCCCAGGCGGGAACCTGGTTGCGCGATGACCGGTGGGTGTGAGTAGTGTCTGCAGCATGTCGAGCCCTGAGGCATCCAAGGTGGGGGCTTTCGGTCACGCCGTCAGCCCCCTGAACCGCTGAGTTCATAGTCCGCTTCCCAGCAGCCTTCGCTGCATGGGACATTTGCGCGCAACCTTGGGGATCACCGAAGAATAACTAGCGTTTCTGCTTCGTGCGGGTGTCTGATGTGGTATGGCCGTGACGGTGGAGACCGAGTTGGTGTTGGCGGGGAAGTTTCGGGTGCTGTTTCCGCATTTGGATGAGCGGCAGCGTCGGTTGTTGATGGCTGCCGAGGCTCGCGCGTTGGGGTATGGCGGGATCCGGGCGGTGGCGCGGGCTGCCGGGGTGGCCGAGAACACGGTGGCTCGTGGAGTGTCCGATCTAGACGCTGGCGGTCAGCCGTTGGGTCGCACGCGTCGGCCTGGCGGTGGTCGGAAGCGGCTAGTCGAGTTGGATCCTGAGCTGCGCGCGGCGTTGCTGGCGTTGGTCGAGCCGGACGAGCGGGGCGATCCGATGTCGCCGCTGCGGTGGACGACGAAATCCACCCGCCGACTGGCCGAGGAGTTGACCCGGCAGGGCCACCGCATCGGCGCGGACACTGTCGCTGACCTGCTGCGGGCGGAGGGATTCAGCCTGCAGGCCCCGACCAAGACCATCGAGGGCAAGCGGCACCCGGACCGGGACGCCCAGTTCCGCTACATCAACGACCAGGTCAAGAACTATCAGGACGCTGGAGATCCGGTCATCAGCGTGGACACCAAGAAGAAGGAACTCGTCGGGCAGTTCAGCAACCCGGGCCGGCAGTGGCGGCCCAAGGGCGAACCGGTCGCCACGCGCACGCACGACTTTCCCAGCGACAGCCTGGGCAAGGTCGTGCCCTACGGCGTCTACGATCTGGCCGCTGACGCCGGTTGGGTCAACGTCGGCACCGATCACGACACCGCCGCGTTCGCGGTCGAGTCGATCCGCCGCTGGTGGAACGCGATCGGTCGCGCCGACTACCCGACCGCCGGGCGGCTGCTGATCACCGCGGACGCGGGCGGGTCCAACGGCTACCGCACCCGGGCCTGGAAGACCGAGTTGGCCGCGTTCGCCGCACAGACCGGGCTGCGGGTCACCGTCTGCCACTTCCCACCCGGCACCTCGAAGTGGAACAAGGTCGAGCACCGGCTCTTCAGCCACATCACAATGAACTGGCGCGGCCGGCCCCTGGAAAGCCACGAGGTCGTCGTGCAATCCATCGCCGCCACGACCACCCGCACCGGGCTACGCGTGCACGCCGAACTGGACACCGGCCAGTACCCGACCGGCGTCGAGGTCAGCGACGCCGACATGGCCGCCGTGCCGATCGCCAGACACGCCTTCCACGGCGACTGGAACTACACCCTGCACCCGCAACCAACGATCGGGGACGCCGCCCACCAGCCCGACCGTCCGGCGCCCGACCCAGCCCTGCTATCAGATCCGCTGCTGACCGGACTGTCCACACAGGACCTCCAACAGCTGACCACCGACCTCGACGAGCTGCGCCAAACCCACCGCGACGCCCGACACGAGCAGGCCGCCCGCCTCGCCCAACAGCAAGGCAAACGCACCCACGCGCCAAGGTCCGGCCGGCCACCCCGATTCACCTTGCCCGACCAGGTCTTGGCCACGATCCTGCACCTACGCCTGCAACTGCCTGAGCCGACCCTGGCGGCGATGTTCACCACCAGCCGCCACACCATCCGCCGAGCCATCAACGAAATCCAGCCCTTGCTGAAACTGCACGGAACCACGATCGCACCCATGCCGGAACCGACCACCCTGACCCACCTGTTGCAAACCATTACAGAACAGACAGAGCCTGCGAGTTGATTATCTGCGATCCCT
>NZ_JAVHUY010000092.1 GCF_031085175.1 Phytohabitans maris | reverse complement strand
GCGCTCGCGGCGGCCTATCGACAGGCGGTCGTGTGGGCAGGCCACGGGCCTGGTAGCGGGGTTGGCGAGTGCGGCAGGGAGCCGGTGTCGGGGGCCTGGGCAGGGCCTAGGCTGCGTGAGGAGGTGGGGTAATGCGTCGGCGGGTTCGTGGGACAGCCCTTCGCGTCCTTCGCGATCACGGTGACGGTGGCGCCGCGCGCGTCGCCGCGACCGGGAGTCGGGGCCCGATGGGCCTGGCCAACGCCGCTGGCCTGCTCGCCGGCTTCGCCGTCGACGCGCTGGTGGGCGACCCGCGGCGGTTCCATCCGGTGGCGGGCTTCGGGCGGGCGGCGACCGCGCTGGAGCGGCGGATCTACCGGCCGGGTCGGGCGGCGGGTGCCGTGTTCACGGCGCTCGCGGTGGGGGTTCCGGTGGCGGCGGCGGTCGCGGCGAGCGCGGCCACGCGACGGCGGCCGATGGCCCGGGCCGCACTCGTGGCGGCGGGCACCTGGGCGGCGCTGGGCGGGCGCACGCTGCGGCGCGAGGCGGGCTATATGGCGGGCGCGCTGGAGCGGGCCGACCTGCCCGCGGCTCGGGGACGCCTCGGTCACCTCTGCGGGCGCGACCCGTCCGCCCTCGACGAGCCGGAGCTGGCCCGCGCGACGGTCGAGTCGGTCGCGGAAAACACCTCCGACGCGGTCGTGGCACCGCTCTTCTGGGGGGCGGTCGCCGGGCTGCCCGGCCTGGTCGGCTACCGGGCGGCCAATACCCTCGACGCGATGGTGGGGCACCGTTCGGCGCGCTACGCCCGGTTCGGCACCGCGGCGGCGCGGCTGGACGACCTGCTCAACCTCGTGCCGTCCCGGCTGACCGCCGCGCTGACCGTGGCGGCCGCGCCGGTGGTCGATGGCGAGCGGGCGGAGACGCTGCGGGTCTGGCGGCGAGACGGTGCCGACCACCCCAGCCCCAACGCCGGCCACTGCGAGTCGGCGATGGCCGGGGCGCTCGGGGTCCGCCTCGGCGGCCGCAACGTCTACTTCGGACGCTCGGAGACCCGCCCCTTCCTCGGCGACGGTCCGCGCCCGGTCGCCCTCGACATCCGCCGCGCCGCGCGCCTCTCCGGCACCGTCGGCCTCGCCGCGGTCGCCCTGGCCGCCGCCATCACCGCGTCGGTCGGCCTGGCCAGCTCCAGACGCACGACGGCATTGGTCAGCCGTGCCGGCGGTGCGGCGAGCGCTAGCCGCGTGACGGCGGCGGTTGGCTTGGCCAGCGCCAAGCGTACGGCGGCGTTGGTCGGCCGTGCGGGCGCTGGGCGCGCGGTGGCTGTCGGTGCGGCCAATGCCAGCCGTGCGCCGGCCGCGGCCGGCCCGGCCGGCTCCAGGCGTGCGGCGGCGTTGGTCGCCCGCGCGGGCATGATGCGCGCGGCGGGTGCCGGTTCAAGGCGCGCAACGGCTGCGGTCGGCTTGGCCGGCGCGCGGCGTGTGGCGGCGCTGGTTGGCCTGCCCGGCGCGCGGCGTGCGGTTGCGGTCGGTGTGACGGGCTGGCGCGGTCGGGTCGCGGTCGGGGGTCGACGGTGAGTGGCGGGCTGCTCGTCGCCGGCACCACGTCCGATGCGGGAAAGAGTGTGCTCACCGCGGGCATCTGCCGCTGGCTGCACCGCCAGGGCGTGAAGGTGGCGCCGTTCAAGGCGCAAAACATGTCCAACAACTCGGCCGTCGTCGTCGACAGCGCCGGCCGGGGCGGCGAGATCGGGCGGGCGCAGGCGATGCAGGCGGCGGCCAGCGGCGTGTCGGCCGACGTGCGGTTCAACCCGGTGCTGCTCAAGCCCGGCAGCGACCGGTCCAGCCAGGTCGTGCTGCTGGGCGAGGCGATCGACACGGTGACGGCCGGCGACTACCGCGCGCTGCGGCCGCGGCTGGCGGAGGCGGTCTTCGAGACGCTGGCCGAGCTGCGCACCGAGTATGACGTGGTGGTCTGCGAGGGCGCCGGCAGCCCCGCCGAGATCAACCTGCGCGACGGCGACTTCGTCAACATGGGGCTGGCGCGGCGGGCGGGGTTGCCCGCGATCGTGGTAGGCGACATCGACCGGGGCGGAGTGTTCGCCGCGCTGTTCGGGACGGTGGCGCTGCTGGAGCCGGCCGACCAGGCACTGGTGGCCGGATTCGTGGTCAACAAGTTTCGCGGCGACCCCGGGCTGCTCGCCCCCGGCCTGGAGATGATCCGGGCGGCGACCGGCCGGCCGGTGCTGGGCGTGCTGCCGTGGCGGCTCGATCTGTGGCTGGACGCCGAAGACTCCCTGGCGTACGGGCGGGTGCTCGGGCGACCGGCGCCGCCGCGCGGGGCGGAGTGGCTGCGGGTCGCGGTGGTGCGGCTGCCGCGGGTCTCCAACGCGACCGACGCCGAGGCGCTCGCCATCGAGCCCGGGGTACGGGTGCGGCTCACGGTCGAGCCGGCCGAGCTCGCCGACGCCGACCTGGTGGTGCTGCCCGGCTCGAAGTCCACGGTGGACGACTTGACGTGGCTGCGAGAGACCGGGCTCGCGGACGCCATCCTGGCGCACGCGGCCGCGGGGCGTCCCGTGCTCGGCATCTGCGGCGGGTTCCAGATGCTCGGCACGCGCATCCACGACGAGGTGGAGAGCCGGCGGGGCACCGTCGAAGGGCTGGGGCTGTTGCCGGTCGAGGTGACGTTCGGGGCGCGCAAGACCCTGGCGCAGTCGGTGGGCGCGGCGTTTGGCTCGGTGCCGGTGCGCGGCTACGAGATCCACCACGGGTACGTCTCGCGTGCCGACCCGTCGCTCGCCCCGCTGATCCGGTACCCGGACGGTCGCGCGGAGGGTGCGGCGGCGGGCAATGTGTTCGGGACGCACTGGCACGGGGCGTTCGAGTCCGACGAGTTCCGCCGGCGGTTCCTGACCGAGGCGGCGCGGCTGGCGGGGCGGGCGGGCTTCACGGTGGCGGAGGACACGGTGTTCGCGGCGGCCCGGGAGCGGACGCTCGACCTGCTCGGCGACCTGGTGGAGGAGCATCTGGACACCGGCGCGCTGTGGCGCCTGATCGAGTCCGGACCGCCGCGCCTCCCCGAGATCCGGTCGGCACTGGCATGACGACCGAGCCGCGCCCGCGCGCGACCACCGACGGCGGCGCGCCCGACCCCCGCACCGAAGGCGGTCACCGCGCCGAGCGGCGGGCCGAGAGCACTCGCCCCGACCAGGCCGTGACCGAGCAGCGGCCCGAGGCCGATCGGTGCGGCAGCGGTGTGGCTGGGCGGCGGGCTGAGGCCGCGCGGGGCGCGGGAGGGTGGCGGGAGGGTGATGGCGGGGGTGTGAGCGTCGTCGAGGAGATTGCCCGGGAGGTCTGGGCGCGGTCACCCCGGTTGGGTGACACGCGGCTGGTGGCCGTCGACGGGCCGAGTGGGGCGGGTAAGACCGTGTTCGCGGCGCGGCTGGCGGCGGCGATCGGGCCGGAGACACCGGTCGTGCACACCGACGACCTGCTGGACGGGTGGGGTGACCAGGTGACGTTCTGGCCGCGGCTGGAGGAGTGGGTGCTGGCCCCGCTGCGGGAGGGGCGCGCTGGGCACTACCGGCGGTACGACTGGGAGGCGGGGCACTTCGCTCCAGAGTGGACGGAGGTGCCACCGGCGCCCGTGGCGGTGCTGGAAGGGGTCACGGCGGCGCGGGCGGCGATCAGGCCGGAGCTGACCTTCTCCGTCTTCCTGACCGCCCCGCTCGCCGAACGGATCAGACGCACGGATCGCCGGGACGGCGGGACCCTCTCCTCGTACCTCGTGCAGTGGCGGCGTGGGGAGGAGGCGCACTTCGCCGCGGACGCCACGGCCCACCATGCTGATCTGGTCGTGGATACGACCGGCTGGGCCTTCGCCGTCCCCGGCACCACCACCTAAGGGAGATATCCGGGATGCCAGCCATGGACGAGGTGGACAGGCTGGGGCACCATCGGCAAGAGCGGCACCACACTTACCCGGGGGAGTGACCATGACGTCAGAGGATGCGGGCGGAACGGCGACACCGGCTGGACCGCCGGTGCGGCGGCGAGTGGTGCTCACGGGCATCAGCTCCCGGGCCTGGGAGCACCCGGCCGACCGGGGCGCGCTCACCGCGCTGCGCGAGCTGCGCGGCTTTGACGACGTGGTCAAGGCCTTCTTCGGGATGTGGAACGAGCGGGCCTTCCGCTTGGCCTACCTCGCCTCGGCCATCCGCGTCGACCACCGGCAGTACCCGGCTGTTTACCAGCGGTATACGGAGGCGGCGCAGTCGCTGGACGTCCCCGAGCTGCCCGAGCTGTACGTGCGGCAGCTCCCGTTCCTCAACGGCGAGGCGATCGGGCTCGACAAGCCGTTCATCGTGGTCAACACGGCGGCCATCCAGCAGCTCGACGGTGACGAGCTGCGCGCGCTGCTCGGGCACGAGCTGGGCCACGTGCGCAGCGGTCACGCGGTCTACAAGACGATCCTGGTGATCCTCACGAGCTGGGCGCAGAGCCTCAGCTGGCTGCCGGTGGGCTCGCTCGCGCTGCGGGCGATCATCGCCGCGATGCTGGAGTGGTGGCGCAAGGCCGAGCTCTCCGCCGACCGGGCGGGGCTGCTGGCCGGCCAGGACCCGTCGGCCTCACTGCGCCTGCTGATGAAGATGGCCGGCGGCGGTGACCTGTCGCAGATCGACACGGCGGCGTTCCTGGAGCAGGCCGCGGAGTACGACGGCGGCGGCGACATCCGCGACAGCCTGCACAAGCTCCGCATGACCGCGTGGAGCACCCACCCGGTGCCGGTGGCCCGGGCCGCGGCGCTGCGGCACTGGATCGACTCGGGCGGCTACCAGCGGATCCTCGACGGTGACTACCCGCGGCGCGACGACGACGGCAGCGCGTCGGTCACCAGTGAGATCAAGGCGGCGGCGCAGTCCTACCGCGAGGAGTTCGCGCGCACGCAGGATCCGCTGGTCGGGCTGCTGCGGCGGCTCGGCGACGGTGCGAACGAGATGGGCGAGTGGGTCGGCGGGGCGGCCGGGCGGGCGAGGGCCTGGTTCGGCTCGGCGGGCGAGGCGGCCGCCCGGGCGGCGCGCGGCGAGGCGCGCACACCACCGGCCAACGGCAGCGACACCAACGGCAACGGCGGCACGACGACTTCCTAGTGCGGCGGCCACTTAACCTTTGCCGGCTTCGCCGGCGCCGGCTGACCAGCGGTCGAAGGTCGCCGGTCACCCGGTGAACGTCGGTGGCCACCGCACTAGCCGGCGCCGCGAGCGCGCCGTCCCCCCACCACAAGGCCACCCGCCCCGGCGCGGGCGCGGGCCCCGGCGCGGGCGAGCGGCGGCCGGCGGGCGGACGGCGGGCGG
>NZ_JAVHUY010000091.1 GCF_031085175.1 Phytohabitans maris | reverse complement strand
CTGGCTCGACTCTCGTACGACGAGTTCGGGTTCGAAGATGACTTGGTGGTGTTGGTGGGTTTGGGGGTTGTTGGCTTCGTCGAGGAGGAGTTCGGCGGCGGTTTGGCCGAGGCGTTGGCGGGGTTGGCGGACGGAGGAGAGGGGTACGGCTGCGGCGGCGGCGAATTCGATGTCGTCGTAGCCGACGAGGGCGATGTCGTGGGGTACGCGGATTTGTTGGCGGGTGAGGACTTGCAGGGCGCCGAGGGCGAGGAGGTCGTTGGCGCAGAAGATGGCGGTGGCGCGGGTGTTTTTGGGTTGGCCGAGGATGCGGGCGGCGGCGTCTCGTCCGGCGGTGACGGTGAGGGCTGGTGTGTCGTACCGGCGTAGGTGTTCTTCTTCGGTGAGTCCGGCGTCGGTGAGGGCTTGGATGGCGCCGTGGTAGCGGTCGTGGACTTGTTCGAGGCGGTGTGGTCCGCCGACGAACGCGATCCGGCGGTGTCCACTTTCGACCAGGTGGCGCATGGCGAGCTCGCCACCGAGCCGGTCGTCCACGGAGACCGAACAGATGTCGGGCTGCCGCGACCGCCGGTCGAGCAGGACCACGAGCACGCCGCGGTCGCGGAGTTGGTGGAGGCGTGTGCTGGCGTCGTGGATGGGGGTGATGAGGACGCCTTGGACGCGTTGTTCTTCGAGGAGGTCGAGGTAGGCGTTTTCTTTGGTGAGGTTGCCGTCGCTGTTGCAGAAGATGACGGCCATGCCGGCGGCGCCGGTGGTGTCTTCGACGCCTTTGGCGACGTCGGTGAAGAAGGGGTTGGCGACGTCGAGGACGACGAGGCCGAGGGTGCGGCCTTTGCCGCGGCGTAGTTGGCGGGCGGCGTCGTTGGGGACGAAGCCGAGTTCGGTGATGGCGGCCAGGACGCGGGTGCGGGTGGTGGGGGCGACGATGTCGGGGCGGTTGAGGACGTTGGAGACGGTGCCGACGGATACCCCGGCGTGGCTGGCCACGTCACGGATGCTGACCAGCGGGGTCTCCGACACCGTCGCCTCCTCGTCTCCGCCCCGCTCGACGCCGCCGGGACGGTACTGAATCGTGTCAAGAATGCCTCAGGATACCGGGCGGCGGGAAAGCCCTTGCCTCCCTAACGATTCGGTAACCCGAGAGAAACCCTTGACCGATCCCGAAACGAGCCCTTAACGTCTATCCCACGAACCTGTGAAACGTTTCACAAATCGCTTCTTGCCATCTCGACCCGATGCAGGGGAGGCGTGCGTGCCCGAACGTCCCGAGCACCCTGCGGCGTTGCTCACTCTGTCCGGGGTGCGCAAGTCCTTCGGCGCCGTGCAAGCGCTGGTCGATGGCCGGCTGGAGCTGCGCGCGGGCGAGGTGCACGCCCTGGTGGGGGAGAACGGGGCGGGCAAGTCGACGCTGGTGAAGGTCCTGGCCGGGGTGCACGCGCCAGACGAGGGGTTCGTGGCGCTCGATGGCGAGCCGCTGCACTTCGCCGGACCCGCGGACGCCCGGGCGGCCGGGATCGCGGTGATCTACCAGGAGCCGACGCTGTTTCCGGACCTCTCGGTGGCGGAAAACATCTTCATGGGCCGGCAGCCGCTGCGGGGCCTGCGCCGGATCGACGCGGCGGCCATGCGGCGGCGCACGTCGGAGCTGTTCGCGCGGCTGGGTGTGCGGATGGATCCGGACCGGCCGGCGCGTGGCCTGTCGATCGCCGACCAGCAGCTGGTCGAGATCGCCAAGGCGCTGTCGTTCGACGCCCGGGTGCTGGTGATGGACGAGCCGACGGCGGCGCTCTCCGGTGTGGAGGTGGAGCGGCTGTTCGCCGTGGTCCGCTCGCTGCGCGAGGCCGGTGCCGCGGTCCTGTTCATCTCGCACCGGTTCGACGAGGTCTTCGCCCTGTGCCAGCGGGTCACCGTGATGCGGGACGGCCGCTGGGTCTCCACCGACCCGACCGGCGACCTGACCGTGGGACAGGTCGTGCGGCGGATGGTCGGCCGGGAGGTCTCCCAGCTCTATCCCAAGCAGGAGACCGAGGCCGGCGACGTCGTGCTGGAGGTGCGTGACCTGACCCGGCTCGGCGTCTTCGACGCGGTCAGCTTCGACGTGCGGGCGGGCGAGATCGTCGCGCTGGCCGGCCTGGTCGGTGCCGGGCGCAGCGAGGTGGTCCGGGCGGTGTTCGGCGTCGACCGGTACGACTCGGGTGAGGTCTTCGTCGGCAGAAAACGCCTGCCCCGGGGGCGGCCGGCGGTGGCGATGGCCGCTGGTGTCGCGCTGGTGCCGGAAGACCGCCGGCAGCAGGGCCTGGTGATGGAGCTGTCGATCGAACGCAACGCCACGCTGACCCGGCGCTGGTCGCTGTCCCGGCTCGGCCTGCTCGGCCCGCGGGTCGAGCGGCTGGACGCCGGCAGATGGCTCCAGCGCTTGCGGGTCAAGGCCGGTCACCTCGCCGATCCGGTGTCCACATTGTCCGGTGGTAACCAGCAGAAGGTGGTCCTGGCGAAGTGGCTGTCCACATCGCCGAAGGTGTTGATCGTGGACGAGCCGACCCGGGGCATCGACGTCGGCACCAAGGCGGAGGTGCACCGGCTGATGTCCCAACTGGCCGCCGAGGGCGTGGCGGTGCTGATGGTCTCCAGCGAGCTGCCCGAGGTGCTGGGGATGGCCGACCGGGTGCTGGTGATGCACGAGGGTCGGCTTGTCGAGGAGATCGCCCGCGAGCGGGCCGACGAGGAGTCGGTCATGCTCGCCGCGACCGGGCAGGGTGCGGGTGATGCCGGATGAGCACCGCCACGAGGCAGGCCGCTCCGCCGCCCACCCGGGCCCGCGGTGACGTGCGGGGTGCGCGCCGGCTCTTCGTGGTCCGTGAGCTGGGCATCGGCCTTGCGCTGGTGCTGCTGGTCGCGGTGACCACCATCTACAACCCGCGGTTTCTGAATGCCCAGTCCCGCAAGGACCTGATGCTCGGCGCCACCATCCTTGTCGTGCTGGCGGTGGGGCAGGCGATCGTGGTGATCACCCGCAACGTCGACCTCTCCGTCGGTTCGGTGCTGGGGCTGTCCGCGTTCGCGACGGGCAAGCTGTTTCTGGCCATGTCCGAGACGCCGATCGTCTTGGCGGTGTTGGCGGGCGTTGGTCTGGGCCTGCTGTGCGGAATCGTCAACGGGGCGCTGATCGCCGTGGCGCGAGTGCCCGCGTTGGTGGTCACGCTCGGCACGCTGTACGTCTTCCGCGGCGTCGACTACTCGTGGGCGGCCGGGCAGCAGATCAACGCGGCCGACATGCCCAGCGGTTTCAAGCGGATGGGCACCGCCACTCTGCTCGGCATCCCCGTCCTGGCCCTGTTCGCGATCGCCGTGCTGGTTTTCGCCGGCTACTACCTGCGTAACTACCGCTCGGGTCGGGAGATGTACGCGATTGGCTCGGACCCGGAGGCCGCCCGCCTGTCCGGCATCCCGGTCGGCTGGCGGGTGTTCACCGCCATGGCCATCTCTGGCGCCCTCGCCGGCCTGGCCGGTGTGCTGCACGCGGCCCGGTTCGGCACGCTGGACGCCGCCGCCGGCAACGGGATCGAGCTACAGGTCGTCGCCGCCGTCGTGGTGGGCGGGGTGGCGATCTTCGGCGGCAGCGGCTCGGTCTACGGCGCGGCCCTCGGCGCGCTGCTGCTGTCGACGATCGGGTCCGCGTTGCCGGTGCTGCGGATCGACCCGTTCTGGCAGCAGGCCGTCGTCGGCGCGTTGATTCTCGCCGCGATCGGACTGGACCGGGCCCTGACCGCCCGCATCGCCAGCAGGTTGAGGGGAAGGAGGGCCCGCGGTGCTTAGACGGCTCGGCTCCTGGGACGTGCTGGTCATCGTCGTCCTCGCCGCCGTGGTGGTGGTTTCGTCGGCGACGGTGGAGGGCTTCGCCTCCTCCCGCTTCTGGGGCTTCCTGCTGCTGGACGTCATCCCGATCGCCCTGATCGCGCTGCCGATGACCTTCGTGATCGTCACCGGCGAGATCGACCTGTCCGTGGCCAGCGTGCTCGGCCTGTCCAGCGCCGTGATGGGCCAGCTCTGGCTCTCCGGGGTACCGCTGCCGCTGATCCTGCCGCTCGTCCTGGTGCTCGGCGCGGTGCTGGGCGCGGTGAACGGCCTGTTCGTCACCGGCTTCGGCCTGCCCTCCCTCGCGGTCACGATCGGCACCCTCGCGCTCTACAGAGGACTCGCCTACGTGGTGCTGGGCGACAAAGCGGTGGCCGACTTCCCGTTCTCCTGGACCGGCAACACGATCGAGGCGCTGCCCGGCACCACCGTCCCCTGGGTCGCCCTCGTCGTGCTCGCCCTCGCCGCCGTCTTCGGGATCGTGCTGCACGCCACCCCGATCGGGCGGGCCCTGTTTGCGATGGGCAACAACCAGCAGGCCGCCACGTTCTCCGGCATCTCGGTGGCGAAGACGAAGTTCTGGCTGTTCGTCCTCACCGCCACGATCGCGGCGCTCGCCGGGTTCTTCTGGACCATGCGCTACGCCAGCGCCCGCGCCGACAACGGCGGCGGCCTGGAACTCTCGGTCGTCGCGGCCGTCCTGCTCGGCGGGGTCTCCATCTTCGGCGGCCGCGGCAACCTGCTGGGCGTGATCGCCGGCGTCCTGCTGCTCATCACGCTGCGCAACGCGCTGCAACTCGCCGACGTACCCGCCGACACACTCACCGTCGTCACCGGCGCCCTGCTGATCGTCTCCGTCGTCGGCCCCAACGCGGCCAGCATGATCCGCGCCCGCCTGCGCCGCCGACGACCCGCCGTGTCGACCGCCGCCGGCGGCTAGAGCCTGCCCCGTGTTTGTCGAGTGCCCCTTGTTTTCGTCGAGTGCCCCTGTTTCGTCGAGGAAGGAAAGAGCCATGAGAGGTATGCGGACCCGACGCATGCGCCTAGGCGCTTCCGTGGCCGCGCTGTCGGCGCTGATGCTGGGCCCGGTGGCCTGCGCCAGCGACGAGAGCGACACCCCGGCCGGCGGCGGTAACGCCAGTGGGGGTGCGTCCGGGCAGATCAAGGAGGGGCTGTCGGTGGCCTTCCTGCCCAAGCAGGTCAACAATCCGTACTTCACCGTCTCGGATAACGGGGGTAAGTCGGCGGTGGAGGAGTTCAAGGGTGAGTACAAGGAGGTCGGCCCCTCCGAGGCGAGTGCCTCGTCCCAGGTGTCGTACATCAACACGTTGACCCAGCAGGGTTCGGACGTGATCGTCATCTCGGCGAATGATCCGAATGCGATCTGTGGTGCGGTCAACCAGGCTCGGCAGGGTGGGGCGAAGGTGGTGACGTTCGACTCGGATACCAACAAGGACTGCCGGGATCTGTTCGTCAACCAGGTGACCGCGCAGGGTATCGCGGAGAACCAGGTCAAGTTGATCTCGGATCAGATCGGTGGGGCGGGGAAGATTGCGATCTTGTCGGCGACGGCGAACGCGACGAATCAGAACGCGTGGATCGAGTTGATGAAGACCGAGTTGAAGAAGCCGGAGTATTCCAAGATCGAGTTGGTTACGGTGGCGTACGGCAATGACGAGGATCAGAAGTCGTTCCAGGAGACCCAGGGGCTGCTGTCTTCCTACCCGGACTTGAAGGGGATCATCTCGCCGACCACGGTGGGTGTGGCGGCGGCGGCGCGGTATCTGTCCGGTTCGCAGTACAAGGGGAAGGTGGCGTTGACCGGGTTGGGGACGCCGAACCAGATGCGTGAGTTTGTCAAGGACGGCACGGTGAAGAACTTCGCG
>NZ_JAVHUY010000090.1 GCF_031085175.1 Phytohabitans maris | reverse complement strand
TCGTCGGGCGTTGGCCGGCGTGCCGGTGCCGCGTGCGGCCGACGGCCGGATCGTGTTGGCGGCCGATGTCACCAGTTGGCTGCGTCCGGAAGCACACACGTCGCCGGAGCGGATGCTGTGTCATACCTACGGGCGGGGCAAGGATCAGCACATCATGATCCCGGGCTGGCCGTACTCGTTCGTGGCCGCGCTGGAGACTGGGCGCACCTCATGGACCGCGCCGCTGGACATGATCCGGCTCGCGCCGGGCGCGGATCTGGCCGTGGTCACCGCTGCTCAGGTACGCGACGTGGTGACCCGGCTCATCGACGCCGGACAGTGGCGTGTCGGTGACCTCGACATGTGGCTGGTGGTCGACGCCGGCTACGACGCGGCCCGGCTGGCTTGGCTGTTGCGGGATCTGCCGGTTCAGGTCCTGGCGCGGATGCGGTCGGACCGGGTGCTGCGCCGCCCGGCACCGGTGCGCCTGCCGGGTACCCCCGGCCGGCCGCTGCGTCACGGCCGTGAGTTCGGCTTCGCCGACCCGGCCAGCTGGGGCGAGCCCGACGTGACCACCACGACCCAGACCCGCCTCTACGGCACCGCGACCGCCCGGGCCTGGTACCGGCTGCACCCGAAGCTGACCCGCCGCGCCGCCTGGGCCGACTGTCCCGTCCTACCGATCCTGCACGGCACGGTGATCCGCCTCGACGTGACCCGGCTGCCCTCCGGCGCTACCGCCAAACCAGTCTGGCTGTGGTGGTCGCGCGGCGGTCCCGGCCACGACCCGGACCCGGTCACCGTGGACCTGCTCTGGCAGGCGTTCCTACGCCGTTTCGACATCGAGCACATGTTCCGGCTGTTCAAACAGACCCTCGGCTGGACCACGCCCAGACTACGCACCCCACAAGCCGCCGACCGCTGGACCTGGCTGACCATCGCCGCCTACACCCAACTACGGCTAGCCCGTCCCCTCGCCGTCGACCTGCGCCGCCCATGGGAACAACCCGCACCGCCCGAACGCCTCACCCCCGCCCGTGTCCGGCGCGGGTTTCGGCACCTACGCACGAACCTCGCCTGCCCCGCCAGCGCACCGAAACCCGCCCGGCCAGGACCCGGCCGGCCACCCGGCCGCCGCAACGACCAACCCACCCGCCGCTACGACGTACACACCGCCACCACCGGCGAAGCCGGGAAACCGAAACCCAAGACGAAGAAATCAACCAATCCCCGACGCCACCACACAGGTTAAAGATCAAGCTAGGCCCTGTATCAAATTCCTTGCCAGGCTGCGCCGGGCCCAGGACGGCGCCATGCGGCGCCGGGCGCAAGGCCACATACAACACCGGTATGCGACCTTGCGCCCGCCACCACCTGACGCCGCCTGGACTCCGGCTCGCACCGACAAACTCTTTGATACAGGCCCTAGCCGATCGTCAGCAAAACCTTGCCGACGTGCTCGCTCGCCTCCACCACCCGATGCGCCTCCGCCGCCGCCGACATCGGCAGCCGCCGGTCGATCACCGGCTTGATCGCCCCGGACTCGACAAGCGGCCAGACGTGGTCACGCACTCCTCGTACTATGGCGGTCTTTTCGTCGTGGCCACGGGCCCGCAGCGTGGTCGCGGAGATCGACCCCCGCTTGGCCATCAACGCCCGCAGGTCGAGCTCCGCCTTGACCCCACCCTGCAGCCCGATGATCGCCAAACGCCCGTTGGTGGCCAGGGCCTCGATGTTTGGCGCGAGGTAGCGGGCGCCGACGATGTCGAGGATGAGATCCGCGCCGCCGGCCGTGCGGACCTCGGTCACCCAGTCTTCGCCGGTGTAGTCGATGGTCCGGTCGGCACCAAGCGCCTTGAGCCGGTCATGCTTGGACCTGCGGGCCGTGGTGATCACCGTCGCGCCCAGTGCCACCCCAAACTGGATCGCGAACGTCCCGATGCCGCTCCCGCCACCGTGCACCAGGAGCGTCTTACCCTTCAGGTCGTGGCCGAGGTTGGACCACACCGTGCAGGCCACCTCGGGCAGCGCCGCCGCCTCCTCGACGGACAGGCCCGCGGGCACCGGCAGCGTGTGGTCGGCCGGCACCGCGACCAGCTCCGCGTACCCACCCCCGACGAGCAACGCACAGAGCGGCTCGCCGGTCGCGGTGTCGGTGCCGCTGACCTCCAGCCCTGGGTAGGGCGAAGCACCAGGTGGCGGGTTGTAGTGCCCCTGCCGCTGCAGCAGATCCGCACGGTTGACGGCAGACGCCACCGTGCGGATCAGGACCTCGCCAGGCCCAGGCCGGGGATCCGGCACCTCCGCCCAGGTGAGTACCTCCGGCCCGCCGGACTTGGGGATCGTGATCGCGCGCACGGCCACAGTGTCCCACCCAAGAACCGCGGCCCCCATGGCACACTAGGCACGGCCGCGCCTTGGCACTTCGCGAGGTGACGCTCCGCGAGGTGACGCTCCGCGCTTGCGCGGAGCGCCGAGAGGGCGACGGCCAGGGAGGGTTCGCCTAGTGGCCGATGGCGGCGGTCTTGAAAACCGCTATGGGTGGTGACACTCATCGTGGGTTCGAATCCCACACCCTCCGCTTTCGCCCCGCTGACCAGCCCAAACCCGGTGCCCGGCTGAACGGGTGGGTCTCACGGTGTCTCGCTGGATCTCGCCGTCGCTCGCTGTTCGGGGGCGCATCGGGGGTAAGCGGGGGTGCCCACGCCCTGATCGGCGCCCTGCGCTCCCAGGCGAGTCGAGTCTTGCGTCCTCGGAGGAGAGGGCTGAATGCTTAGGAAATGTCGTAGCGATGATCCACACTGGATCGGACGAGGGCAGGCAGCCCACAGATCGATCTAGAGGGGTAACGATGAAAGCACAACACGTCGCGGTACTCGCCGCGTGCCTCGTGGGCGCTGCGGCGCTCCAGCACTTCGCGCGGATTGAGGCGAAGCACCTGGGTCTCACCGCAGTCGAGCTGGGTCTTCTGGGTGTTGGCGCCACGCTGGTGGTTTCGCGCAAGCTCGCCTAGCGGCGGTGTGGCCGTACTCACGTACGAATCGCCGCGCGTGTCGATCGCCAAGATTGGCACTCGCTCGCGTAGAGTGCTAACCGTTCCCGCAGCGCGTGCGCGCTCCTGGGGGCGGGATAAGTGAATAGGAGGTGCCGGACGTGGTCCGGTACGAGATCCGGCGGAGCAGCAGCTCCAGCCAGCCGTACTACTGCCGTGCGGTGTCGACCGGTAACAACGCGGTCCTTATGACCAGCGAGACCTACCGGGCGAAGGCCGACGCGGTCAACGTCGCCAACATCATGAAGGGCGGCAGCGGCGGGGCGACGGTTGTCGACCTGACGTAGTACGGCGAGACAAAGCCCGCGGGTTCCGAGATGCTATCGACACCTCGGACTCCGCGGGCTCCGTCGTTCAACGACATTCCGCCGAATACGTCACGCAATCATTACGTTAGGTAGTCAGTCGGGGAACGTCCTTCACCATAGGGACGCCTTCGAGGCTCCGTCCAGAGATCGTGATCTAGTTGATAGAGGCAGTTCCTAGGTCGCTGGGGCGGGCATCTCCGAATAGGTCTGATGAGTGGCGAGCAGACGCATCTCGTAGCGGCCGACTCTACGACGGCGCGGTTGCCCGCCGCTGTGTGGCTTACCGCCCCGGGCCGTAGGCCCGGGGCGGCTTTCCGTGGCGGCGGCTTGCCGCGCGCAGCAGGCGGTGGTGGGCGGGATCTCCTCGGTGGGGCAGCCTTCTCGGTGTCCGACCGAGGAGATCCCGCTGGGTGACCGAACCTCCCTGATCTCCGAGGAGGGCCGGGGTCCGGGGCGGAGTCCCGGTGCCAACACGGTCCATCCGTGTTTCAGTGCGCTTTCTGTTGATTGCGGACCGTTGGCACTCTCGTGGTGCGAAGGGGGCGACCATGGCGGACGGAAAGCAGCCAGACCTTGCGAGACTTGTGGCGGACCTCGATGCGTTGGATGCGGAGTTCGTGAACGCCTACCACGGCCGCATGGGCGGTTGGCGGCTTCGGCTTGGACCTGTCCACTTACGGGGCCGCTTCGGGTCTCAAGGCATCGCTCGGATCTACGCGCTCTTCTGCGCAAGCTGCTTCGTGACGGGCGGAGTGCTCGCTGTCTTCTCGGCGACCAAGGAGTTGGGCGTAGCGGTGGTTGTCGGCGCGATCTTCGCCGGTGGGTCGTTCGTAGGCCAGTGGTGGACGGTCCAGATGGGCGAGGAGATGGAGGCCGACCGCGAGGTCTACGGACCGGAGGAGGTGCGCCGTCTGCGGGAGATGCTGCGTCGCCGTGAGCGCTTGGCAGCACGGATCGAACGGGTGGAGCCCGGCTACTTCGATGAGGAGAAGTAGCGACGGCAGGTGCGGCGTGCCGCGGGCGGCCGAGGACGGGCCGGAGGCCCGCCCGCAGGGCGATCCGCGAGCGCGCACGGTGCGCCGCGCTTGCGCGGTGCCTTGATCCTGAAGAGAAGGAATCGGCAGCGTAGACGTTCACAAGACGTACACCGCGTCACCGCGTTTACCGCGTGGCCTTGTCCTGTGCACGTGGCGCACATCGCGGGCGACCCCGCGCACGGGACACTAATCCGAAAATGAGCGTTGGTGGGCGTGCGGCAGCGTCCCGGCGTAGCGCAGTGGAGCCGGGACTGGGTTTGTTTGTGGTTATGCGGCGGGTTGGAGGGTGACCTGGTAGCCGAGGGCGTTCAGGCCGCGGATGTGGTTGCGGACGGCGTGTTGGGTGCTGGTGCGGGTGTCGTAGTGGTCGGGTCCCAGGTCGATGAACCTGGCCTGTTCGTCGTGGAGTAGGTGCCAGACGATGGTCAGGATGGACCGGCCGATGGCGACGACGGCTTTCTTCTTGCCCCGGCGTCTGGCGATGCGGCGGTAGCGCTGTCCGAGGAAGGTGCTGGTTTTTGACGCGCCGACAGCGGCTTCGCCCAGGGTGCGGGCCAGGTATGGGTTGCCGTGTCCGGTGGCGCCGTTGCCCTTGTTCTTGCCGGCGGATTGTTTGACGGTGGGGGCGAACTTGGCCCAGGAGGCCAGGTGGCCGGCGGTGGGGAATCGGGTCATGTCCACACCGATCTCGGCGAGGATGGCGTGGGCGGCGGTGGTAGCGACGCCGGGGATTTCATCCAGGCGGGTCACCGCTGCGGCGAAAGGGGCGACCAACTCCGCGATGCGCTGCTCGACCGTGGTGATATCGGCGTTGACGGTGTCGATCTGGGCGAGCATCCGGGCCAGCAGGAACGCGTGGTGTTCGCTGAAGCGGCCGACGAACGCCTCTTCCAGTTGGGGCAGTTTGGTGCGCATGCGCGTGCGGGCCAGTTGAGCGAGGGTCTTCGGGTCGCGTTCCCCGGCGATCAGGGCCTGCATCATCGCCCGCCCGGACACACCGAAGATGTCACTGGCGACCACGGACAGCTTGATCTGCGCGTCTTCGAGCAACTTCTCCACCCGGTTCTTGGCCCGGCCCCGATCGCCGACCAGGTCGATGCGGTAGCGGGTCAGGTCGCGAAGCTGACGGATCGGCGCGGGCGGCACGAAACTCGGACGGATCATGTCCCGCTCGGCAACCTTGCACAACCACACCGCATCGAGCTTGTCGGTCTTCGGCCGTCCCGGCAGGTGCTTGACATCGCGAGCGTTGACCAGCCACACCTCGAACCCGGCCGCCTCCAACAAGTAGAACGGCGGCTTCCAATAGTCCGAGGTCGCCTCCATCACCACCCGGGTCACCCCCAGCCCGGCCAGCCACTGACCCAACGCGATCAGCGACCGGGTCATCGTCGGGTACGTCCTGACCTCCTGCGCCCGCCGTCCCGACCCGCTCGGGCTAGGCACCCGCACACAACAGACCACCTCAGCCTTGCCGATATCCAACGCCGCGACCCGCTCAACGATCTCGTCGCGGTCCCGCGTCTCTTCCAACATCACAGACCACCCCACCCCAGCCGAACCCATACCAGACCGGTCGCCCGCAGGAGCCGCAAGGGCGAAGCGAAGCTAATCCGCGTGCTCGAAGCAACAGTGAAGAACCCAACAACGCGGCTCCCAGCATCCGACTAGACGACGGCCTCAACAGCCAAGCAGCAACGATGTCAACGAGCGACCGGACCCCCAATTTTCAGCCCGGAACGAGCTCCCCCACCAGGGGAAACGTGACTAGACG
>NZ_JAVHUY010000009.1 GCF_031085175.1 Phytohabitans maris | reverse complement strand
GCGGGTGATGTAGTCCTCGACGTGCTGGTCGATGGTGGCTAGGGCGTGGCGGAGGGTGGGTGGGGCTTGAGGCTGGTCGGCGGCGGTGAGTGGTCGTAGGAGTCGGTTGTGGAGTTTGGTGTAGAAGATCGCTAGGCGTTGCCCGTCGGGGGTCAGGGTGTAGGTGTGGGTGTGTTCGATCCGGTGGATTAGGCCGTTGGCGCGTAGCCGGCGCAGGTCGTAGGTCATCTGGCTGGTGCTGTAGCTGGTGCCGAGCAGCCGGGCGGTCAAGGCGCGAAGGCTGTTGTTGGTGATGCCGGTGACGGCGAACAGGTTCAGGCATAGGGCGCCGGTCAGGGCCATGACCCGAGGGTCGCCGAAGCGAAGCGCTGGGGCCCTCCTGCCGTCCTCGGTGAGGGTGGGCTGGGCGACCCGCTCGATGGCTGGGCTCGCCAGGACACAGCCCTGACCGACCCGGATAGTGTCCAACAGTCGGCGGTTGACGTCACGGGCCTTGACGACGAGTTCGTCGAGGTGTTCCAGGCGGCGCAGCACGCGCAGGTCGTAGGTGTCGTTGATGACGGTTTCGATACGCAGCGCGCGGCGGTCTTTGAGGTAGTACTTGATCCGCGAGTGGCGGTAGAAGGCATTGACGACGACGCCGTCGTTGTCCCGGTCGATCGCGGTGCGGAACACGCCGTGGGTGGTGGAGCGGACCTGCCGGTTGAAGATGATCTCCATGTTGTCGGGGCGGCCGATGTCCAGGTTGTCCGCGGCGAGGGCTTCGAAGAAGGCCCGAGCGTGGTGGGGTGCGCTGAACACGATGGTCTTGGCGACCTCGACCTGGCGCATGGAGATGTCCCACCAGTAGCCGGCCTGCCGGTCGGTGCCGGTGAACGGCAACGGCAGCCGGGCCCACCAGCGTTCGGCGAACACCGTAATGGTGCCGGGGCCGAGCCGGTCACAGATGTCCTGCAGCGCGGCGGGCTCGTCACAGGAGGCGAACCCGTTGGACAGTTCGGTGAAGCCGACACCCGCTGCGGTGGCTTGGCGTTTGGCCCACTCGTGCCCGTTGATCCAAATCTTGCCCGGGTAGGGAAAGTAGGCGCAGATCTTGATGAACGCCGGGCCGACCTGCTCGTCCCATAGGTAGAAGTAGTAGCAGGTGACCCGGCGTTCGACCCGTTGGTAGGAGAACCACACCGCGCCGGTCCCGGTTTCGGACTTGGTGCCGGTGAAGACTCGTTGGTATTCCTGCGCGACGCCGATCGCGGCGACCTGAGACCGGCCGGTGGCGGCGGCCTTGCGGATCAGCGGCATCATCTGATCGATCTTGCGTTCCGGCCACGGGCTGTCGGCCAGCACACCCGGTCTGCTGTTGTCCTTCTTCCCAGCAAAGCTGATGACCGGGATGTCGTTGGCCCGCGCGAACGACATCACGGCCCGGCGGAACGTCTGTCCCCGGCGTTCCAGCAACGCCGGTGATGGCACCGGCTTGCCCTCATGCTGGGTCAGGAAGCTGACCACCTGGCCGCCCACCATCAGGTTCGGCACGGACAAGGTGAGATAGACCCGGTCCAGGCAGTCGATCTCCAGCAGCTTGCGCCCGTCGAGTACGTCGTTGACCGTCACCGCGTTCGTTCTGGACACACGCGCTGCCATGACCGTGCACCTCCCGCAACCACATCCGTGGATGCGAGGATGCGACCACCGCGAGCGGCCCCACCAGGCCAATCACCCGTCTGGGCGGTCCGAGGCGAAGCCTCCCTCGTGCGGTGGCCACCAACGTTCACCAGGTGACCGGCGGCCTTCGACCGCTGGTCACCCGGCGCCGGCGAAGCCGGCAAAGGGTGGTGGCCACCGCACTAGGTCGCGCTGCCGGCCGGAGCCGCTGGCGTGCCGCGTTCGGTGGGTGAGATCCGGCGCCGCCCGCCAGCAGGAGAGGGCTCAGCCGGTGGCCAGCGGGAGCAGGCCACCGAGCAGGGTGAGGGCGGAGAGCGCAGCGAGGGCCGCACAGCGCGCCAGGATGAGCGCCAGCCGGCCCGCTCCACCGGACGGCCGCCCGGTCAGCGATTTGACCACGTTCATTCGGGTACTCCCGGTAGTCGTACTTCCCGCATGGAGACGGACTGATGATCTACCGATCCGAGGCCGGTGCGGCCGAGGTGGAGAAGCGCTACCGGGAGCTGCTGAGCGGTTGGCCCGTTCCGAACGAGCGGCTGACGCTCTCCACCTGCGAGGGGGAGACCTTCGTCGTGGTCAGCGGGCCGCCCGACGCCCCGCCGGTCGTGGCCCTCCAGGGCTTCGGCGCCAACGCGGCGATGTGGCTGCACCAGATCGAGCGGCTCGCCGAGTCCCTACGGGTGTACGCCGTGGACGTGATCGGCGAGCCCGGCCTGAGCGCCCAGACGCGGCCCTCGCTTGCCACGGACGCGTACACCCGGTGGCTGGACGACGTGCTCGACGGGCTCGGGCTCGACGAGACCGCGATGCTCGCCGTGTCGCTCGGCGCCTGGATGGCGCTGGACTACGCGCTGCGTCACCCCGAGCGGGTGACCAGGCTGGCGCTCCTGACGCCCAGCGGGATCGGGCCGCGCAAGCTTTCGATGCTGCGTGCCCTGTTCAGGCTGCGGCCGTTCGGGGACAAGGGACTGCGGCAGACCGTCCGGTACGCGCTCGGGCCCGGCGCCCAGGACATCGCGGAGGACAAGGTCGGCTCGTTCGCGCTGCTCATCGCGAAGCACTTCCGGCCCCGGACCGAGCGGGTCCCGACCTTCTCCGACGACTCCCTGCGCAAGATCGACATCCCGGTGCTGGCGATGGTCGGCGGGAAGGACGCCCTGCTCGACTCCTACGAGATCCAGCGCCGGCTCAACAAGGTCATGCCGCACGCGACCGTCCACATGCTACCGACCTCGGGTCACCTGCTGCCCGACCCGACGCAGACCCTGCTCCCCTTCCTACGCGCCAGCTGAGAGACGCCAGCCCGCCCGGTGATCGAAGCTCCCTTCATGCCGCTAGAACGACGTGAAGGGAGCTTCGATCACGAAGAAGGCGCTAGCTGTTGCGCAGCAACGGGTCCAGCGCGAGCGTCAGGTCGAAGCGGGCCTCCTGCGCCACCGAGCCCTCGTTGAAGTCGTTGATCTGCTCCAGCAGGTCGGCCGCCGCGTCGCGCAGGTCGTCGGGGTCGCCGCCTTCCAGGCTCTGCCGCAGGTCGTCGACGCCGTCGCGCAGGTCGTCAGCGGCGTCGTCGTCGATGCGGCCGTCGGCGATCGCGCGTTCCAGTGTCTGGTCGACCTGCGCGACCAGGTCGGCGGGGGAGGGGGTGGGCGGCGCGGTGGTGCGGGGCGGCGCGGTGCGGGCCGGGCCGGCGCCGGGCGCTCCACCCGCGGCGCCGCCGTTGTCGCTCGGCGCGAACGAGGCGAGCGCGGCCGCGGTCAGCCCGCCGGCCAGCAGCAGGCCCGTCATGATCATGAGGGTGGGGCGCAGGCCCCGGCGCTGCCGCTCGACCCGGGCACCGGGCGCGCTCCGCGGCGCCGGCGGGAGCGGCCGCCCCACCGCCGTGCGCGGCCCGACCGGCGCCGGCGTCGGCGCGGCCGAGGCGACCCCGCGGGCGTAGCGGGGACCGGGCCGGCGGGCGTCGCCCGAGCGGGCGCCGAGGCGGCGGGCATCGCCCGTGCGGCCGTCGGCCGGGGGTACGGCCGCGTCGAGCGCGTCGGCCACCTCCTGGGCGCTCGGGCGGCGGTCCGGGTCGTGGGAGAGGCAGGCCAGCACCAGCGCGGCCACCCCGGAGGGCAGGCCGGGCACCGAGGGCGGGGCCACCACAGGTGAACGCCGGTGCGCCTCCTCCGCCTCGTCCCAGGTCGCCACCGGCAGCGGCGGCCGGCCGGTGAGCGCCTCGTAGAGCAGCGCGCCCAGCGCGTACACGTCGGCGGCCGGGTCGGGCGGGCCGGCGTCGAGCCGCTCCGGAGCCGCGTACGCCGGGGTGCCGACCAGCCAGCCACCGTCGCCCTCGGGGCGGGAGCCGGCGAACGCGGCGATGCCGAAGTCGAGCACCTTGGCGCCGGTGGGGGTGAGCATCACGTTGCCGGGCTTGACGTCGCGGTGCACCACGCCCATCCGGTGCGCGGCGGCCAGGCCGTCGGCCACCTGCGCGGCGGTGCGGACCGCCTCGGGCCAGGGGAGCGGTCCGGCGGTCAGCCGGTCGGCGAGGTTGCGGCCGTCGAGGAGCTCCATCACGAGGTACGGCACCACCGTGCCGTCGCCAAGCCGTTGCTCTCCGTAGTCGTAAACCTGGGTGACGTGCGGGTGGGTCAGCTTGGCCGTCGCCCTGGCCTCGCGCCAGGTCGCGGCGAACAGGTCGGGCTCGTCGTCGAGGGTGGCGGTCAGTGCCTTGACCGCGACCGGGCGGTCGAGCACCTGGTCAACGGCGAGCCAGACCTCGGACATCCCGCCGACGCCGATCTGTTCGACGATGGCGTACCGGTCGTGCAGGAGCAGCCCCGGGGCGAACGTCATGGCGACCAGTGTGGTCGATCCTCAGAGCAACGCCAACTGTGCGTCGATACGTTCCGCTAGCCAGGACTCGAACTTCACCCGGTCCTCGTCGTACCAGCCGCGGGTGGCGCCCTCGATCGCCATGATCACGTAGAGGTATGTCGTGTAGAGGTTTAACCGGCGCGAAACGCTCTCGGTCAGCTCGATGCCGGCCAGCAGCTCCGGCTCCGGCTCGCGAAACAGCGTCAGCGAGACGAGCTCGGCGATCGGGTCGCCGTAGAAGGCGCGCTCGCCGTCGATGAACCCGGTGATCCGCCAGCCGTCCGGGCTCTGCGGGCCGCGCTCGACGAAGACGTTGCCGTCCCACAGGTCGAAGTGGACCAACGCCGGCCGGGTCACCTCGTCCAGGCAGGACGCGTGCCGCCGCATCAGCGCGGCGATCCGCTCGGGCGGGGCCGGCAGCGGCTTGGCGGCGGATAGGCGCTCGGCGTCGGCCATCAGGTCGTCGACCATCGCGCCGAACGCACCCCGCCAGCTCGACTGCCAGCTGCGGCTGCCGCGCAGCGGGTACCCGTACCCGCTGCCGGTGATCGTGTGGAGGCGGGCGGTGAGCCCGGCGACCTGGCCGCGCAGCGCGGCGATCTCGGCCGGGGGCAGGCTGTCCACAAGGGAGCGCAGGTCGGTGCCGGGCACCAGGCTGAAAAAGGCGAAGTCGGTGCCGAGCAGGTCGCGCTCGAAGCCGGCGTACACGACCTCGGGCACCGGGACGCCCACGGCGGCCGCCCGCCGGTAGAAGTCGACCTCGGTGCGCATCAGGTCGACCTCGTGGGTGAGCAGCTCGAGGTGGGGTGGTGGGGCCACCTTGAGCACGAGCTCGCGGCCGTCGTCGAGGGTGACCGCGTACGCCGCGTTGTAGGTGCCGCCGGCCAGCTCGCGCCACCCGGCCACGCTGGCGGACGGGCCGAAGGCGGATGACACCAGGCGGGCCAGCTCGGCTTCGCTGACCCGCCTCTTGGTGACGCTGTCGCGCATTCAGACAGTGTTGTCGGCGATGACCCGCTTGTACCAGTGGGCGCTGCGCTTGAGGACGCGCCGCTGGGTGGCGTAGTCGACGTAGACCAGGCCCCACCGCTCGTCGTAGCCCTGGTCCCACTCGAAGTTGTCCAAAAGGGACCAGACGTGGTAGCTCTCCAGCGGCACCCCGTCGGCGATCGCGCGATGCGCCGCGGCGAAGTGGTCGCGCAGGAAGGCGACCCGCTGCACGTCGTCGATGTCGTCCTCGGGGCCGAGCACGTCCGGGCAGGGCAGGCCGTTTTCGGTGACGGTGAGCGGCAGCGGGCCGTAGTCGCGGGTGACCCGGGTCAGGATGTCGTACATGCCGTCGGGGTAGATCTGCTGCCAGAACGCCTCGGACGTGGCGTGCCGCTGCTCGGTGCCGCCGTCGCCGGTGACGTAGTAGGGCGTGTAGTACTGCACGGCGAGCAGGTCGACCGGCGTGGAGATGATGGCCAGGTCGCCGTCCCGGATCGAACGGGCCAGCGGGCTGTCCGGCCCCTGGTCGGCCAGCAGGTCCTCGGGGTACTGGCCGCGCAGCGCGGAGTCGAGGTAGAGCCGGTTCTCGTACGCGTCGTAGAGGCGGGTGGCGGCGGCCGAGGCGGCGGAGTCGTCGGCGGGGTAGCAGGGGTGCAGGTTGAACGCCGGGCCGATCCGCGAGGGGCTGCCGGAGGCGCGCAGCGCCTGCACCGCCAGGCCGTGGCCGAGCTGGAGGTGGTGGGCGACCTGGTACGCCAGCGGCTCGTCCTGCTTGCCGGGCGCGTGGTGGCCGGTGATGTACCCGTTCTGCACGACGGTCTTGGGCTCGTTGATGGTCAGCCACACCGGCACGACGTCGCCGAGGGCGGCGTACACGTGCTCGGCGTACTCGGCGAAGCGGTACGCGGTGTCGCGCGACTCCCAGCCGCCCCGGTCCTGCAGCGCCTGCGGCGTGTCCCAGTGGTAGAGCGTGGCCATCGGCTCGATGCCCCGCTCCAGCAGCCCGGCGACCACGCGGCGGTAGAAGTCGAGGCCGCGCTGGTTGGGTGCGCCGGTGCCGTCGGCCTGCACCCGGGACCAGGAGATGGAGAACCGGTACGAGCGCAGCCCCAGTCCCTTCATCAGGTCGAGGTCCTCGGGGTACCGGTGGTAGTGGTCGACCGCGACGTCGCCGGTGTCGCCGTTCTTGGTGCGACCCGGCGTGTGGCTGAACGTGTCCCACACCGACTCACCGCGGCCGTCGTCCTTGGCCGCCCCTTCGATCTGGTACGCCGACGTCGCGGCCCCCCACCCGAAGCCGTCCGGGAACGCCAGACCGAGCGGGGCGTCGACCGCTGGGTCCCGGGACAGATCGTCGGGCTCGGCCCCGCGGAGCAGGGCCGATCTGGCCGAGTCTGCGGTCGGGGTGGCGCCAGCGGTGGTCCTGGTCGGTACGGACATGTTCGGGTCTCCTCGGTGGTGGCCCATCCCCCGTGGTCTGGGAGCGCTCCCAAGGCTAACCCGGATCGTGGCGGATGGAAATGGGGTGATCGGGTGGTGATGTGGCCGAAGGCTCGTCCACATCACCCGGCCGGAGTCGTCCCGCCCGCTCAGGTCCGGGTGGGCCGCCCCGACCAGGTCCGTAGGCACGGACCGTCGTCAGATGAGTCGCGACGCGTGACGGCCTCCCGCTGGCGAGTCGGTGCCGAGCGTGTCGGGCGGAGGCGGGCAGAGGGGTTGAGCACGGCGGGTCGGCTGAGCCGGTCCGCGCTGACCGGCCGTGAGGTCGGCGCGACGGCGATCGGAGGGTTGCGCGACGGCGGTGCGGTGGGATCCGTTGGGTCCGATGCCGCCTACTTAACCGGTCAACCGGTTGGGGCTCGCGCCTGTCCCGATGACCGATTACCCCATTAGGTGGTGGGGTTTATCTTCAATCAGAGTGGGGTGTGGGGACGGGGAGGGCAACCCCCGTCCCCACCATCAGTTACACACGCGCGAGAGGATCTTCCCTCCTCGTCGCGCATGTCGCGCGGGAGCCGGGCCACGCGAGTGGCTCTGGTTCCACCTCCTCTCGACCGGGGGGTGAGACGCTGGCGGCGGAGTCCGGGCTGGCCCGCCGCCAGCTCTGCGGCTGAGCGGTGTGGGTTCCGCTGATGGCGCTAGCGGTGTCCCTTGTAGTGTTGTCCCCCGCTACTTGCATCGACATCAATGGAAGCGCTCCCATCGACGTTGGTTGGACTGTAGTACCCGTTACGGCTTTGTGAAAGACCCAAAACAAGATCGAAACCTCCAGCGAATGCCGGTGAAACCCCGCGGTGCCGCTAGATCGGCAGGTCAGGGCCCGTTTGGCCACACTGGAGCGAAACCAAAAACGCTCCTACTTGCTGCGGGAGCGCTCCCATGCAAGACTGTCGAAACATCGCGTGAGGGAGCCAACACCGCGCGACCACGGGCCGCCGAGGGCATCCGAGTCAGGAACCGGCGCCTGGTTTGTTAACGGATCACCCCCGGTCCGGGACGGGATGCCCCACGTCACCACAGGCGCCTTCCGCCCTGCGCGCCCGCTCTCACACGATCGCGTAGAAGGTGCCGGCCGAGCCCACTCGGCCAGGTCCGCGAGGAGACACTCCACGATGAAGCTCACCGCAAGAAAACGCCGATTGGCGATGATCGCCACCGGCGCACTGGTCGCGGGAGGGATGGTTGGCGTGCCCGTCGGCATGGCCTACGCCGCGACCGCCTGCGACGTGACCTACACGACCAACGACTGGAACACCGGGTTCACCGCCAGCGTCACGATCCACAACCTCGGTGACCCACTGACCAGCTGGAACCTCGGGTTCACCTTCCCCGGCAACCAGCGCGTCACGCAGGGCTGGTCGGCGAACTGGACCCAGTCCGGCGCCAACGTCACCGCCACCAACATGCCGTGGAACGGCAACCTGGCCACCGGCGCCTCGCTCTCGATCGGCTTCAACGGCTCGTACTCGGGCACCAACGCCAAGCCGACCGCGTTCACGATCAACGGGACCGCCTGCAACGGCGCCTCCTCCAACCAGGCGCCCACCGTCTCGCTCACCAGCCCGGCCGCCGGCGCCTCGTTCGCCGCGCCGGCCAACGTCACGGTGAGCGCCAACGCCAGCGACGCCGACGGCTCGATCAGCAAGGTCGAGTTCTACCGCAACGGCCTGCTGGTCAACGAGGACACCACCGCGCCGTACAGCTACGCGATGACCGGCCTGCCCGCCGGCTCGTACACGGTGCAGGCCAGGGCGTACGACAACGGCACGCCGGCGCTGACCGCCACCGCCGAGCGGGCCTTCACGGTCACCGGCACCGGCCAGGCCAGCATCGTCACCCCGGCCACGCTCAACGTCGCCGAGGGCAGCAGCTCGCAGCTGAACGTGAAGCTGAGCGCGGCGCCCACCGGCAGCGTGCCGGTCACCCTGAGCAAGACCGGTGACGCGGACGTGACGCTCGGGGCCACCAGCGTGACGCTGAACTCGACGAACTGGAGCACCGGCGTCAACGTCGCGGTCAACGCGGCACAGGACGCGGACGCCAACAACGACACGGCCACGGTCACCGCGAGCGCCACCAACTACACCGCGGCGCAGACCGCGGTCACGGTGACCGACGACGAGAACACCACCGACCCCGGCCGGTACGGCGAGGAGTTCCTCGAGCTCTACAACAAGATCAAGGCTCCGGCCAACGGGTACTTCAGCCCCGAGGGCGTCCCCTACCACTCGGTGGAGACGCTCCTGGTCGAGGCGCCCGACCACGGTCACGAGACCACGTCCGAGGCGTTCAGCTACTGGCTGTTCCTCGAGGCGATGTACGGGCGCACCACCGGCAACTGGACGGCGTTCAACAACGCGTGGCAGGTGATGGAGCGGTACATCATCCCCAGCAACACGCAGGGCAACTACAACGCCAACGACCCGGCCGACTACGCGCCCGAGGCCGACCTGCCCAGCCAGTACCCGGGTACCGGCGGCAAGCTGGACTCCTCGGTGCCGGTGGGCCAGGACCCGCTGTACAACGAGCTGACCCAGACCTACGGCAGCAACCGGGTGTACGGCATGCACTGGCTGATCGACGTCGACAACACGTACGGCTACGGCAGCTGCGGCGACGGCACCACCAAGCCCGCGTACATCAACACCTACCAGCGGGGCCCGCAGGAGTCGGTGTGGGAGACCGTGCCGCACCCGTCCTGCGAGACGTTCAACTTCGGTGGCCCCAACGGCTACCTGCCGCTGTTCATCGGCGACTCCACCTACGCCCGGCAGTGGCGGTACACCAACGCCCCTGACGCCGACGCGCGCGCCGTCCAGGCCGCGTACTGGGCCCAGAAGTGGGCCGGCGAGCAGGGCAACGCCTCGGCCGTCTCGTCGACCGTCGCCAAGGCCGCGCAGATGGGTGACTACCTGCGCTACGCGATGTACGACAAGTACTTCAAGAACCCGGGCTGCGCCTCGACGAGCTGCACCCCCGGCACCGGCAAGAGCAGCTCGGCGTACCTGCTCTCCTGGTACTACGCCTGGGGCGGCCCGCAGGGCAGCAGCGACTGGGCGTGGCGGATCGGCTCCAGCCACAACCACGGCGGCTACCAGAACCCGTTCGCGGCCTGGGCACTGTCCACTGTGAACGGTCTGATCCCGCGGTCGGCCACCGCGCAGCAGGACTGGGCGACCAGCCTCACCCGGCAGATCGACTTCTACACCTGGCTGCAGTCGGCCGAGGGTGCGATCGCCGGCGGCGCGACCAACAGCTGGGGCGGCAACTACAGCGCCCGCCCGTCGAACCTGCCGACGTTCTACGGCATGACGTACGACTGGCAGCCCGTCTACCACGACCCGCCGTCCAACCAGTGGTTCGGCTTCCAGGCGTGGAGCATGGAGCGGGTCGCCGAGTACTACCACGAGACCGGCAACGCCCGTGCCAAGGCGCTGCTGGACAAGTGGGTCGACTGGGCGCTGGCCAACACGACGGTCAACGGCACCACGTACCAGGTCCCGTCCACCCTGCAGTGGACCGGCCAGCCCGGTGGCAACTGGAGCAGCGGCACCACCTCGGTCAACAACAGCAACCTGCACGTGACCGTCGTGGACCACACCACGGACGTCGGCGTGACCGGCGCGTACGCCCGCACGCTGACGTACTACGCCGCCAAGTCCGGTGACACCCAGGCCGCGACCACCGCGAAGGCGCTGCTCGACGCCGTCCTGAACCACAAGGACGACAAGGGCGTGTCGGTGCCGGAGACCCGGGCGGACTACAACCGGTTCGACGACCCGGTCTACGTCCCGTCGGGCTTCACCGGCACCATGCCCAACGGTGACCCGATCAACTCCAACAGCACCTTCCTGAGCATCCGGTCCTTCTACGAGGACGACCCGGACTTCCCGAAGGTGGAGGCCTACCTCAACGGTGGCCAGGCACCGACGTTCAACTACCACCGCTTCTGGGCGCAGGTGGACGTCGCGATGGCACTGCACGACTACGACCGGCTGATCGGGGACTGACCCGAGCAGCAGCGACCCGGGTAGGGGTCCTCTCCTTCCCCCTACCCGGGTCCCGCAAGCGGCCCGATCCCCACAATCGGGCCGGAAAGACGGCCTGAATCCCCCACGGTCAGGCCAGCGGGCGGCCTGATGCCCCCGGTCCGCCCACCCCGGGGGGGGCCGGCCGGAGTGCCCCACGCCGCGGGCCGGCCCGGCCCACCACCCCCACACACCGACTCCCGGGCGGGTGGCACAGGATGCCACTCGCCCGGCTCCATGCCGGCGGTCGGGTGGTCGCCGCTCGCGGCTACCGGCGGTAGCAGTGCCAGGAGAAGGCGTCGTTACGGTTGGAGAACTGCGCGAACGCCACGCTCCCGTACCGGCCGCGGCAGGCGCCGTGCATGTCGATGAGCTGCCGGCCACGCCGCTCCCAGCGGCACTCCCAGTTGTCTTCCGCCTGGCCGGTGCCGTTGCGCAGCTGCGCTTCCGCGTCCCGTTCGTGCGTGCGCGCGCAGTAGTCCCGCAGCATCTGCCACAGCCCCATCGGGCCGCCCTCCGGGCCCAGCGCGACCGGCGCCCTGGGCGGCGCCGCGGCCGGCGCCGTCGTGCGCGGGGGAGCGGGCGCGGTCGTGCGGACCGCCGGCGGCCGCGTCGTGCCAGCCCTGGCCGGCGTGCGGGAGGGGGCGGCCGGCGCGGTGGGCGCGGCACTGGTCGGTGGTCCAGCCGATCCCTCTGGTACGGCAGCCGGGGCGCTGCCGGCCTGCGGCGCGACCTTGGCCGGGGCGGCGAGCGGGTCACCGGAGTTCCAGCTCATGCCCGACCCGGTGACGAACGGCACAGAGCACACCAGCACCAGCGCGCCCAGGCCGACCGCGGCCAGCAGCCAGCCGTACTCCCGGCCCAGCCGCCGCACCACGGCGGAGGGCGCGGTCTCGTCCGACACGGTGACCGGCCCTCCCGTCCGCCGCCGAAGAATGCCTGTTGGGGGTTCTTTCGGCTGGTCACTCTAGCTACTCCAGCCACCTCGCGGGATGCCCGACAGGTCAGGTCACGATCCGTTTGTCGGCCAACCGACACTGAGCGGTGACTCAACAAAGCCGGCCCCCCACGAACGCCGGAAGCGGGGTAACCTAGGGACTGGAGAGGCCGCTTCCCCCGTGGCGGCCTCTCCTTTTGTCTTCCGCGCGCCCTCTCGTCCGCGGCGCGCCATCTGTCTGCGGCGCCCGCACCGGGCCGCCGTGCCGGGCGGGGAGCTAGAGTCGGGCGTTGTGTCCCGACTGCCCTCGCTGACCGGTCTGCGCTTCGCGGCCGCGTTCGGGGTCTTCGGTCTGCATGCGTACTCGTTCGTCACCCTTACCGACCCCGTCGCCCGGCGCGGCGCGCAGCTGCTGTTCGACGCCGGCGACCTGGGCGTCTCGTTCTTCTTCGTGCTGTCCGGCTTCGTGCTGACCTGGTCCGCCCGCCCGGACCGCGGCCCGCTGCGCTTCTGGCAGGGGCGGGTGGCCCGCATCTACCCGGCGTACCTTGTCGCGCTCGCGCTCGCCGTCGTCTCGCTGTACGTCACCGACCGCGTCCCGCCGATCTTCTGGGAGCCGCTGGGCGCCGGCGCGGTGCTGCTGCACGGCTGGTACACGCAGGACTTCGTCTACCTCGGCATCAACCCGGTGGGCTGGTCGCTGTCCTGCGAGATGTTCTTCTACCTCTGCTTCCCGCTGCTGCACGCCCTGCTGCGCCGCTGGAGACCCGTAGCCCTGTACCCGAGCGCCCTGGTCCTGATCGCGCTGACCTGGTCGATGCCGTGGATCGCCGAGGTCGCGGTGGTGCCGGAGCACGAGCGCTGGTTCGTGTACGTCTTCCCGGTGACCCGGATGACCGAGTTCACCCTCGGCATCGTGCTGGCCAGGCTGGTCCTGCTCGACGCCTGGCGCGGCCCCGGCCTGCGCGCGGCGACGGCGATCTTCGTGGCCAACTACCTGGCCGTGGGCTGGCTGCCGGCGGTGACCCGGGACACCGCGGCCGTCGTCGTCGGCACCGCCCTGCTCATCCCGGCGGCCGCGCTGGCCGACCTGCGCGGCGACCGCTCGCCCTGGCGCCACCCGGTCGTGGTCCACCTGGGCGAGGTCTCGTACGCGTTCTTCCTGGTCCACCTGACGGTCATCGTGACCGCGGCCGAGCTCCTGGACCTGCGTGGACCGTGGGCGCTGTGGCCCGCGCTGGGCATCGCGGCGGCGCTGCTGCTGGTCTCCTACGCGCTGGCGTACGCCCTGCACCGGTGGGTCGAGGCCCCCGGGATGCGCCTGCTCAACCGCCGCGTACCCTGGCCCACCCGCCGCTTGCCCGTCTCGCCGCCCCTGTGATCGAAGCTCCCTTCACGTCGTTCTAGCGACTTGAGGGGAGCTTTGATCACAGACCGTGGGGAGAGCGGGTGAGGGCGGGGAGCACGCTCGCGGCGACGTCGTCGAGCACGGCCTCGTCGCCGGCGTACCAGCTCTCCGCGCGCGGCCAGTGTGACAGCACGTCCGTGAAGCCGCACTCGGCGGCCCGCCCCACCGCCTCGGCGTAGTAGGCGGCGCTGGAGAGCGAGTAGACCGGCGCCGCGTCCAGCGAGACGTAGCGGTCCACAGTAGACGGATCGCGCCCCGTGGCGGCGAGGATGTCGGCGAAGCGGGCGGCGGACTCGCGGGCCGCGCGCCACCACGCGTCCAGCGAGTCCATCCGGCCGACCGTGGTGACCCAGCCGGCGCCGTACCGGGCGGCCAGCCGCATCGACCGCGGGCCGAGGCCGGCCACCACGAGCGGTACCCGCGGGGTTTGCAGCGAGCCGGGCGTCCCGCGGGCGTCGACCGCGGTGTAGTAGCGGCCGTGGTAGGTGACGCGTTCATCGCGCAGCAGCGGGTCGAGGATCGCCAGGAACTCGGTGAACCGGTCCACCCGCGCCCGCGGCGGCAGCGGCTCGCCGCCCAGCACGGTGTTGTCGAAGCCGGCCACGCCGCCCGCGCCCACGCCCAGCGTCAGGCGCCCGCCGGAGACGTCGTCCAGCGCGGTCACCTCGCGGGCGAAGTGCACCGGGTGCCGGAAGTTGGGCGAGGCCACCATCGTGCCGAGCCGGACCCGCGAGGTCACGCCGGCCGCGGCGGCCAGGGTGGGGACGGCGTCGAACCAGGGACCGTCGACCAGGTCGCGCCAGCCGAGGTGGTCGTACGTCCAGGCGTGCGCGAAGCCGTACTCCTCGGCGCGCCGCCACCGCCCGGCGGCGGCCGACCACCGCTGGTCGGGAAGGATCACGATGCCGGCGCGCACGGGCGTCAGACCAGCCACCGGCCGTCCCGCATGATCTCGCGGCCGGCCAGTTCGTTCTCCTCACGCCAGGCACGCACGCGCCGGGGTGTGACCAGGAAGTAACCGTACGGCGGCTTGCTCTCGCGGGCGTCCCAGTGCTGGCGCGCGAACGCCTCGGCGAGGTCGGCGGGCACCTCCTCGCGGGTGTAGGCGGTCACCGTGCCCTCGACGAGCACCAGGTCGCGGGTCTGGCCGAGGGCGAGGTGGGCGACGCCGGAGGCGCGGAGGTTGCGGCCGGTGACGCTCCTTTCCGGTGTGGCGAGCAGCAGGCCGCCGCCGATCCAGATGAACGAGAGCGGCAGCAGGTAAGGCGCGCCGTTCGGGCTGGCGGTGGAGACCCAGACGTCGAGGTCGTTCTCCAGGCGGGTCAGGGTGTCGCGCTTGCGGTCGGCCCCGCTGCGCGGGGGCGCTACCTCGATGGTCATGGTCCACACTCTGCTACCTCGACCCAGGTTCAGCGCAAGCTACCCGCGGATTAGCCTGGTTCGATGCGGGGACGGCGGCTGGGGCTGGCGCTGGGCGCACTGCTGCTGCTCGCCACCGGCGGCGCGGTGCTGGTGCCGCTGCTCCGCGCCGCGACCTCCGGCGAGCCGGCCGTGTCGAGCACCGCGCAGCTGATGGCGTGCGCGCAGGCGCCCGGCGACGGCTACTGCGAGCGGCTCGCCGGCGACCGTGCGGCGCGCGGCCCGCTCTCCAGCATCGACCGGGACACCGGGGAGAGGTACGTCGAGCGGATCCGTGAGGCGTTCGAGGCGCACCTCGGCGCCGTGTGCCGCGCCGAGTTCGACGCCTGCCAGTTCGCCGAGCCGCCGACGGTCGAGTCCCTGCGCGCGGCCCTGGTGGCGGCGGGCCTCCCCGGGCCGGTGGTGCGACCCGTCCGTTACACCGACCCGGCGCCGCTGGGCGCGACCATCTACGCGGTCCGGGCCGGCGCCGGATGTGCCGTCGGCTGGGTCGAGGGCGGCGCCGGTCGGGCGCCGCAGGTGGTCGGCCGCCACCGCGACGGCCGCTGCCTGCCCGCGTAGCGCGCTGAGGTACGACTGACGGTCCGGCACTGGCCGGTCTGGGTCGAAGGAGCAGGGCGAGATCCGCCGCTGGCTGCGGGAAACCTGGTGTCCGCCAGCGCGCCGCTCGCGCGGCGGGTCACCGACGCCACCCTGCTGGCCGGGCTGAGACGCTGGGCCGGGCTGCGCGACCGCCTCCCGTGACCACCGGCCCGGCGCGGAGGCTTCGAGACGATCCAAGACCCGGCGAGCTTAGGATCGGGGTCGTGGCCGACGAGGCGCCGCTTTCCGCGGACGAGATCCTGGACGTGGTCGACGAGCACGACGTGGTGGTCGGGCAGGCGCCGCGCCGCGAGGTGTACGCGAACCGGCTGCGCCACCGGGCCGCGTTCGTGCTGGCCCGCGACCCGGACGGGCGGATCTTCGTGCACCGCCGTACGGCTCGCAAGCTCGTCTTCCCCTCGCTGTACGACATGTTCGTCGGTGGGGTCCTCGGCGCCGGCGAGACGTACGACGCGGCCGCCCGGCGCGAGGCGGCCGAGGAACTCGGCGTCGACGGGCCGCTGGCGCCGGTCCCGCTGTTTCGCTTCCTGTACGAGACACCGGCGCACACCTGGTGGTCGGCCGTCTACGAGGTGCGGGTCGACGGGCCGGTGCGGCCGCAGCCGGAGGAGGTCGACTGGTACGCGTTCCTCGCCGAGGACGAGCTGCACCGGCGCCTGGACGAATGGGAGTGGGTCCCGGACGGCTTCGAGGCATATCGCCGGCTGCGCGAGCTGCGCCGCCCGGCCTGATCCGCGGCTCGACTCCACCCCGGACGTAAGTCACTAGTCACAGTGCGGTGGCCACCAACGTTCACCGGGTGACCGCCGGCCTTCGGCCGGTCACCCGGCGCCGGCGAAGCCGGCAAAGGGTGGTGGCCCTAGGCGGCCGGGTGGACCTTGAACGGGTCGTGCTCGGCGAGCAGCTTGTCCAGGCGGGCCTGGTCGACCCGGCTCACCACCTCGGCGCTCTCCTGTTGGTCGCGGATGCACTTGGCCAGCGTGAACGAGGACGTGACCACGTACAGCAGCGCCAGCGCGAGGAAGGCGCGGATCCAGACACCGACGGGCAGGTACACGATCGCGGCGCAGGCCGCGAAGAGCGAGACGGCGAACGACAGCATCGCCTGTACGAAGAACGCGGTGGTGTTCTTGCGCGAAACCGGAGCGGTCATGCCACCGATCCTCGCGATGCGCGGCCGCCGGTCGTTGAGCACTCGTACTCATCCGGGCCGAGCACCGGCACTCGACTACCGCCGCCGGCGACGTCTCACCCTCGCCAGCTTACCCGCTATGGGCAGCCAGTAGTACGGGATGAAGGCGGCGATCACCGCCACGCCGAGCGGGGGATAGCCGGCGCCGAGCAGGGTGCCGGTGGCGATCCAGGCCAGCGCGAGCTGGAAGCGGCGGGCGATGGCGGTCACCCCGGCCGGGTCGAGGGTGTCGGTGAGCAGGCGGCGGCGGTGGCGGGCGTGCCACCAGATGAGGTTGAAGAGGATGGCCGCCAGCTCGAACGCGATGCCGTGCAGGACGACGGCCGCCCGCTCGCCGTGCCCGTCGCGGAAGGCCTCGGCCAGCACCGACGCCGCGAACGGCAGGAACGCGACGTCCATCAGCAGCACGGTGTTCAGCAGCAGCACGACCCGGTCGGCGCTGCGGATGTGGTCGAACATGACGTGGTGGTTGGCCCAGATCTGCCCGATCAGCATGAAGGTCACCGCGTAGGCCAGGTAGGACGGCCAGAGCGCGGCGAGGCCGTGCCACAGGTGCCGGGTGTCGTCGGGCGGCCGGATCTCCAGCACCAGCAGGGTGACGGCGATGGCGATGACGGCGTCGCTGAACGACACCAACCGGGCCGGATCGCGCTCCGTGCCGTACGGCATCGAGCCTGTCATCGCCCCAGCCTCAGACACCGGCCGGCGACCCGACGGACGTTTCGGGCAGCGGTCGCCGCACGCATCCGAGCCGGGCGCGGCCTTGGCCCGATGCCGTCCCGGATCGTCCGGAACGCGCCTGCCGGAGGCGACAGCGGGGTGACCGCGACCAGACGCGGAGGATGAGGCCAACAAATGAGCAACGGTCCGGACCCAATGCCACTCACGCTAGTTCGATCAAGGCCGTGAGCCACGCTCAGGAGCGCCAGGCCGTCGACGGGCCCGGGTGGGCCGGGCCGCGCGGGCGGCGGTCGAGATCGTGGTACGCAGGTGCCCTCGGGTGGGTGGATCCGTACCACGATCTGCTGGGCCGGGTCCCCTGAGCTCGGGGTCGAGGTCCCGTCCGCCCCTTGATCGGCGTCGGGCGTGGGCTGGGTCGCGCGGATCGTGGTACTCCGCTGTGATCTTGATCAAAATCAGGGTGAGTGGCATTGGGCCCGAACCACGACGGACGTCGCGGTAGCTCGAATGTGTCTCTTGAATTTGATCTTTCAGTGGGCCTCGGTCGATGCCGGCGCCGGAGCGGCCGGGCCGGTGGTGACCGGGTGGCGCAGGCCGGGGTGCTCGGCGGGCAGGGAGCGGCGGATCACCCACCAGCTGACCGCGAGGCAGGCGGCGACCAGCGGCCAGGTCAGCGCGGCCCGGGCCACGCCCAGCGCGGCCACCTGGTCGGCGGCGTAGAGCGGGAGGAAGACGGCCAGGCGGATCGCGTATTGCAGGACCCAGATCCAGCTCGCCCGGCCGTAGGCGCGCAGCAGGTCCGGGTCGCGCCGCCACCGGGTGCGCTGGCGCAGAACCGCGCCGACGATCACGCCGAGCAGGGGCCAGCGCAGGACGATGCTGACCGCCCAGACGAGCGCGCTCGCCGCGTTCGAGACGAGCTGGAGCAGGAAGAAGTCGGCGGCGCGGCCGGTGCGGACGGCGATCAGCGCGGCCAGGCAGACGGCCAGCAACCCGACGAGGGCGGCGCCGGGCCGGGCACCGCGGGACAGCCGCCACCCGGCGACGGCGGCGCCGGCCACGAGCGCGGCGACCACACCGCCCCAGAGCGACTGGCCGGCGGCGAGCCAGCCGGCGACGAACGCGAGCGGCGGCACCGTCGCGTCCAGCGCGCCGCGCCGCCCTCCCAGCAGGTCGGCGAGCGACTCGTCCCTCACGTTAGGAAAGGCTAACTTAGCGAGATCTCTACGTCACGCACGAGGCCCGTGCTTCGCCGCGCCGCCGCGCCACCGTGCCGGGTCCGCGTGAGCGGCGGGCTGGCGGGGCGGCGGCACGGCGGCACGGGCGGCGGCACGGGCGGCGGCACGGCGGCGATCAGCGGCGCTTGTGCCAGCGCAGCGGGCCGGGGTGCAGCGACCAGAGCAGCCGGCGCCACCAGGAGCGGCGCGAGCGCAGGTCCGTCGCGTACGCCACCGCCTGCGTGCCGGCCCGCCGCGCCTGGTCCTCGTCCGTGGCGAACGGCGCGAACGTCGCCCGGTTGACCAGCTCGGCCAGCTCCCCGATCGGCGGTGCCGCCTGCCGCAGCCCGCCGGCACGCCGCCCCTCGGCCGCCACGTGCGCGTGCGCCGCGACCTCGGTGGCGTCCAGGTGCGAGCCGGCGGGGCGGCCGGCGAGCCGCAGCGCGTCGCTGACCTCCAGCCACGCGCCGGCCACCCGCTGGGCCGGCGGCCCCTGCTCCAACCGCCGGCGGCGCAGCCCGCGCCGCAGGGTCAGGAGCACCGCGGCGGTGCCGCCGATCAGCAGTACCAGCAGCGTGCTCAGCCCGCCGGCCACGATCGCGGCGGTCGGGTCGCCGCCGGTGTCGCCCGGCGCGGCGACCGGCTCGGCCGAGGCGCTGGCGGCGGCGGTCGCGGTGGGTGCCTCGGTGGGCGGCTCGCTCGGCGGCTCGGTGGGTGGCTTGAAGTCTTCCTCGACCGGCCGCGGCTCGGTGTCCGGCTTGGGCATCGGGTCGAACGCCACCCAGCCCAGCCCCTCGAAGAGCACCTCCGGCCAGGCCAGCGCATCGGCGCCGCGTACCGGGCCGCTGCCGGTCGCGGACTGGAAGCCGACCACCACCCGGGTCGGCAGGCCCATCAGCCGGCCCAGCAGCGCGTACGCGGCGGCGAACTGCTCGGAGGTGCCCTCCTGCCCTCCGCCGCCGCGCGGTCCGAAGAGGAAGAAGCCCAGGTTGGGGTAGGCGTGGCCGCTCGGCGCGTCGGCGACCACCCGGTAGTGCGTGGCCAGGAACTCCTCGATCGCCACCGCCCGCTGGTACGGCGCGCCGTTTTCGTCGGCGAGCTGGTCGGCCAGCCGCTCGATCTGCTCCGGTACCCCGTCGCCGATCCGCAGCACCCGGGCCACCGCCGGGCCGGAGGGTACGTCGGCGGCGGAGAGCAGGCCCAGGTCGGGCTGCTCGCGGGCGGAGGTGACCGAGTACCGCAGGTCGGGGTGGAGGCCCTCGGGGCGGATGAGCGTGCCGCTGCCCGGGTCGTACGCGACGCGGGCCCCGTCGATCGCGGTCGGGGTGGCCACGGTGGGCAGCAGCCGCCCGGTCAGGTCGGCGATCGTGACCCGCTGCCGCACGGTGTCCACAGTGGAGTCCGGGGCGACGGCGGGAGAGGGGAGCACCCGGCCGGCCGTGCGGTACGTGCCACCGACCCGCCAGGTGATCCCGTCGTAGTCGCTGAGCACCGCCAGCCGCAGCCGCACCGGCCCGCCCGGCTCCGCGGCGACGTCGAGCAGGTGCTGGTCGGGGTTGAGCGCCCAGCCGGAGATGCGGATCAGCGGGTTTTCGTCGAGGCTGTCGACCTGCGGCGGCTGCACGTACTTGCGCGGGTCGACCGGCCGCGTGCCCACCTGCCCGGCGACGAACGGGCCGACCACCGCCGCCAGCGCCACGATCGCGGCCAGCCCCGCGGCGGCGCCGGCGGCCACCCGTACCCGCATGGCGGCCCGGACCGGCGCGGCCAGGTCGCCCGACCCGGACGGTGCCGGGCGGCCGGTCACGGCCAGCCCGGCCGCGGCCGCCGCCGCGAACGCCAGCGTGGGCAGCACGGCGGCCTCGGCGTTGGGGCCCACGACGTAGAGGGCGCCGGCGTAGAGGCCGGCCGGCGGCAGGTAGCCGAGCAGCACGCGGCCGGCGCGCACCGCGACCTCGGTGGCGGCGAGCCCGGCCAGCCAGGCGCCGACCACCGGTACCAGCACGGTGTCGGGCGTGGGCTCGACCGGGATCATGGCGGTGAGCAGGCGGGGGATGCCGTTGCGGGCGGCGTCGGAGAGGAGCTCGGCCAGGCCGCCGGGCAGCTCGGCACGCTGGGCGGCCAGCCGCAGCGCGACCACCGTGTAGATGGCCATCGCGATCACCGACACCGGCGCCACCAGCCACGACGGCAGCCGGCGGGCCGCGGCGCCCACCCCGACCGAGCCGATCGCCGCGCCGGCGACCAGCTGGGGCAGCAGCGGGCCGGCGTAGATCCGCGCCAGCGCCGCGCCGCTCAACCCGATCAAAATCATGAGCACCACGGGTACGGGTGCCGCCCGCAGGATCCTCGTGGACGGCCGTCTGATGCTCCCGGCCGCGGCCGGCTCTTTCGCTGAGCCCGATGGCTCGTTCGCAAGCTCGCTCACAAGCGCTCGACGCCCTCCCACTCGGCGGCGAACTCGGGGCCGTCCTTGGCGTCCAGCATCACCATGCCGTCGACGGCGGCCGGGGTCGGTCCGTCCGAGCCGAACATGCCGACCACGACCGCCGGGTACGTGCCGCGCAGCGCGCCGACCAGCCCCAGGTCGGCGGTGCCGCCGGGGCCGGTGAGGAAGACCAGCGTGTCGCCGAGGCGCTGCTGGCGCAGCCGGACGGTGGCGGCGTGCAGGTCGCCGTCGCGGTGCAGGTGTGCTTCGGCGAGCCGGTCGAGGAAGTTGGCCGTGCCGCCGCCCCCGGAGACCAGCTGCAGGGTGACCGGCACGTCCTCGCGTACGGCGGCGGCCACCACCGAGGCGGCCGCCTCACACGCTGACTCGAAGGTCTCCTCGACGCTCTCGCGCGGGTGGGCCGTCACGCGGTCGTCGAGCAGTACGACGATCTGGGGCAGCGAGGTGTCGAGGTCTTCGCGGACCATCAGCTCGCCGACCTTGGCGCTGGTGCGCCAGTGGACGCGGCGCAGCTCGTCGCCGACCACGTACTCGCGGAGCGAGTCGAACGTGATCGTGCCGTGCGGCACCCGGTCGATGCGGCCGTCGAGGCTGCGGGCGACGCCGGCCGGTACCGCGCTGAGGTGGTGGATGCGCGGGTGCACCCACACGGTGGTGGTGTCGCCGTGCGCGCGGGCCAGCGAGACCAGCCCGAGCGCGTCGCGGCGGGTGACCCGCAGTGGGCCGACCGGGATCACGCCCCGGCGGTGGGTGGGGACCGGGTAGCTGACCGTGGTGTCGTGGCCGGGGCGCAGGCGCAGCAGCGGTACCGGCACCGGCTTGGCGCCGCACCGGTCTTCGGCGATCAGGCTGGCCGAGGCGAGGCGACCGGTGTTGCGGACGGTGAGCGTCATCGTCGCCGGATCGCCGCGGGCGACCCGGTCCGGGTCGGCGACCCGCTGGACGGACAGCCCGGGTCGCCACGCCGCGTGGGCGAGGGCGCAGCCGGCCGCGATCGCCGCTGCGCTGCCCAGCAGCGTGAGCTCGGGGTAGCCGAACCAGAAGCCGGTGGCCAGCAGCACGACCGCGCTGGCCAGCAGGCCGGTGCCGCGAGGGGTGAGCCGCATCGGTCCGGTGTCCTAGCCCTGGTGGCGCGGCGCCGGAGTTCCGTACTGTCCGGGCGGCGCGGCGCTCGCCTGGTAGGCGGTGCCGTTCTGGTGCGGCGCGCCGTTTTGGTGGGCCGTGGCCTGGTGCGTGGCCTGCTGGCCGTTGGGCAGCGGGACGGGCACCTGCTCGATCGCGTCGTTGAGCACGTCGGCGGCGGTGACCCCGCGCAGCTGGGCGTCGGAGGTGAGCAGCACGCGGTGCGCGAAGACCGGCTCCAGCAGCGTCTTCATGTCTTCGGGCAGCACGAATCCGCGCCCCTCGATCAGCGCGTACGCGCAGGCCGCCCGGGTCAGCGCGATCACGCCGCGTGGGCTCACGCCGACCCGCACCTGCGGGTGGTTGCGGGTGGCGGCGGCGAGCCGCACCGCGTACGCGTACAGCGGGTCGGCGATGTGGACCCGCTGCGCCATGGCGATCATCTGGCCGATCGTGTTGGTGTCGGCGATCGCTTCCAGGGCCTCCGGTGAGCGCATCGTCGCGCCGCGCAGCACCTCGATCTCGACCGCCTCGCTGGGGTAGCCGACCGAGAGCTTGACCAGGAACCGGTCGAGCTGCGCCTCGGGCAGCCGGTAGGTGCCGTCCATCTCGACCGGGTTTTGCGTGGCGACCACCAGGAACGGCCGGGGCACCGGGTGCCGTACCCCGTCGACCGTGACGGTGCGCTCCTCCATGACCTCCAGCAGCGCGGACTGGGTCTTGGGGGAGGCCCGGTTGATCTCGTCGGCGATCACCACGTTGGCGAAGACCGGGCCGGGGTGGAACTCGAAGCCCCGGGTGGCCTGGTTGAAGATCGTCACACCGGACACGTCGGCGGGCAGCAGGTCGGGCGTGAACTGGATGCGCCGCCACTGCCCATGGATCGTGGCCGCCATCGCCCGGGCCAGGGTGGTCTTGCCGACCCCGGGGACGTCTTCGAGCAGCACGTGCCCCTGGGCGAACAGCGCGGTCAGCGCCAGCCGCACCACCTGCGGCTTGCCGAGCACGACCGCGCCGATGTTGTCGGCCAGCCGCGCGGCCAGGTGCGCGAAGCCCTGCACGTGCTGCGGGGCGAGCCCCTCGGGAGGGCTCGCGGCCTGGGTGTGGTTGACGGTCGCGGTCATCAGCACGCCGGCAGCGGATCGGTGTTGGTGCTGGTGCCCTTACCGTCGAGGTTCAACCAGGCGTAGGGGATGTAATTCTTGCCCCCCTTGAAGTCCACCTGGATCCAGATCGACGTCGTCTTGTCGTTGTTGTAGACGTACGAGGTGATGTTTTGACCGCTCTTGTGGCAGAACGCCTTGAGCTTCGTGCCGTTTGGCGCGGTGCCCACACTGGTGCCGTTTTGGCTGGTGCCGGTGTAGATGTTGATCCCGGTATTGCAGTAGGTGCGCTGGTCGCCGGAGCTGCCGTTGATGCAGGTCACGGTGCCGAGCACGTCACCGGTCGTGCGGCTGCCGGTGCCCTTGTCGTTGCCGGCCGCGTTGGTGGCGGTGAACGTGAAGGTGTATGCCGTGCTCGGCTGGAGGCCGGAGACCGTGGTGCTGCCGTTGCAGTTGGCGGTGGCGGTCTTGCCACCCACGGCCAGGCTGCAGGTGGTGGTGCCACCGCCATCCTGGACGGTGGCGTTGACCGTCACCGCCGTCTGGCTTGCCGAGCTGCCGGTGATCGTGACCGCTGGCTTCTTCACCGTGCGGGCGGTGTCGGTGGCCTCCTTGCCCTCGCCGGCCTCGTTGACCGCGCGGACCTTGACGGTGACGTTTTCCGCCTCGCCGAACCCGCCGACCTCGGTGGTCGTGCCGGTGACCTCGCTGCGGTCGCCGTTGGCCTCCACCACGTAACCGGTGATCGGGCGCCCGTTGTCGGCCGGCGCGGCCCAGCGGACGCGGATGGTGCCGGCCTTGGTGGCCACCGTGGTCGCCTCGACCGTGGGCGGCGCCTCGGGCGTGGTGAACGGCACCACGCTGTTGCTGACCGGGGACGCCTTCGACGCGCCGCCGCGCTCGTTGACCGAGACGACCTGGAACGCGTACTGGCTGCCGTACTCCAGCTCGCCGGCCGGCACGACGAGCTCGGTCTTGGTCGACTCGCCGGCCGGTGCGGCGGCGCCCGCCGCGACGGCGGTCACCGTGTACTTGCGGATGTCCAGCCCCTGCCCGTTGGCGGCCGGCCACTTCACCACGACCGTGCCGTCCGGCTTGGCCTCGGCGGTCACGCTCGCCGGCGGATCGGGCACCTCGGAGGTGGGTACGACCGGGTTGCTCTGCTTTTTGGGGCCGGCGCCCTTGGCGTTGACCGCGTGCACCGCGAACCGGTACTCCTGACCGTTGACCAGGCCGGTGATCCGCACCGAACGCTGGTCGGCGCCCACCTCGACGGTCTTGCCGTCGCCCTCCACCACGTACTTGGTGATGTCGGCGCCGTTGGGGTTGGCCGCGCGCCAGCCGACCGTCACCTCGGTGTTGCCGCCGGTCGCGGTCACCGAGCGGGGCGCTCCGGGCTTGCCCACCGGCGGATCCTTCTTCACCGGCGGCGGGGGAGGCGGCGGCGGGTCGCCACCGAGCACGTCGTTGGCGTACTTGTCGACGGTGCGCACCTGGTGCTTGTCGTCGACCACGGTCGCGTTTTGCGAGTTGGGCGCGTTGATGAACAGGTAGTTTTCCCGGACCTCCAGCTCCAGCGGCCCGTTCGCGTCCTTGACCTCGATCTTGTCGACCAGCTTGCCGCTGGCGTCGAACACGTACACCGTGCCGGTCGAGGCGTCCGCGGCGTAGAACCGCCCGGCCCAGGCCACCGCCGGCTCCAGCTTGGCGCCCTCGCCGGGCACCGCGAAGTCTTGCACCTTGTCGGGGTCGACCACCCACACGTGGCGGGCGTCGGGCACGGTCACCGGCACCCGCGGACCGTTGGTGCGCGGCGGCAGCGAGCCCAGCCCGTCCATGGTCAGCGGGGTGGCCTGCTTGTCCTCGCCCTTGACCGTGGTCAGCGTCTTGGTGGTGCGGTTGAGCACCGCGACGCCCTGGTCCAATGTGGAGATCGTCAGGTCGTGGCTGGGGTCGGCGACGTCCACAGTGCGCACGATCGCCGGGCTCTGGCCGCTGCCGCCGGCGCCGCCGGACGCGGCCGGCGCGTCGGGCAGCGGAGCCGCGGTCACCGCCGACACCGTGCCCTCGCTGGGCACCGCAACCCACAGGCTGCCCGTGCCGTCGAACGCGCCGCCGGTGATGCCCGGCGGGTAGTGCACCGCCTCGCCGACCGGCACCAGCGAACGCGGATCCAACTGGCGCACCACGCCCTGCACCGCGTCGACCACGAACGCCTTGTCGTCCTGCAACGCCACGCTCACACCGACCCCGGCGACCGTCTTGGTGGTCGCGGTGATCTGCAGCGTGGCCAGGTCGAGGGAGCTGACCTGGCCGGTGTTGAGGTCGCGCAGGATCAGGAACCGGTCGGTCTGCGACACCTGCATGCTGTGCCCCTGGCCGCGCGGGATCTGCAGCCGCGTGTCGACCCGCCCGGTCACGCCGTTGACCCGGGCCATCTCGCTGCGTAGCGAACTCCACAGCCAGGAGCTGGCGTCGTAGCTGGCCACCGCGTTGTCGGCCGCGCCCAGGCCCAGGATCGTCAGGCCCATCGCGGCCACCAGACCCAGCACCGTGGCGATGGTGACGATGCCGCCGCGTTTGAGTTTCCTGCTCCGCACCGGGCTCGCGCCCGTGACCTCCGCTGTGCCGTTGCCTGTGGTGACCACAGTCGGCCGCCCTCCCCACCCCGTGAACGCGGGCCGGCGTCCTCCCGCGCTGCTCGTCGTATGCGTTCCTCCCCAAATGCCGCGGACCATCATAGGGCGTGCGTTGGGTAGGCGGGTACCCGCTGTGGACAGGCGCCGCCAAGCCTGTGGATAACCCCGCTGCGCAGCGTATCGGCGCAGGTCGCTTCAGTTGCGGTCGATCTTGACGACTGTGGATTAACTCGGAGTCGGGGTGTTACGCTCCGTACACACCTGGCCCGAGGTCGCGTACTCGTCGGTGCTGTAGACCGCGAGGACCGTGAAACAGTAGCCCAACCGCGGGTTCAAGCCGTTGATGGTCGCGCTGGTCTCACCCGGACTGATGGTCGCCATCGCCTTGTGCTGCCGCCCCGACTGCGCACCCGCCACGATGAACGGCACCGTCCCGTCCGTCGGGTCCTTCCAGGTCACCGTGATCGCGGTGCCGTCCACCCGCACCTTCAGCTCGGTCGGCGGTTCACCGGCCAGCCGCGGCCCCTGCGTCGGCGCCGGCGGCGGCGTGTCACCGCCCCCACCGGTGAACACCACCTGGATCGCCACGAACCCCGCGGCCAGGACGGCGGCGGCCGCCGCGATCATCGCGGCCACCGTCGCGCCGCGCACTTTCCGTGGGCGGCTCACGTGGTACGTCGGTTCGGAGTCCCCGCCGTACGCCGGTGGTGGGTTGTGGACAGGCGGCGGCGCTGGCGCGTACACCTGTGCCGGTTGTGGGGGTGGCATGCTCGCCGGTGGTGGCATGCTCGCCGGGGGCGGAGTGCCCGGTAGCGCGAACGCCGCCGACGACGGAAACTGCATCGGCGGCGGTGCCGGCGGCTCCTCCGACGGGATGGTCAGCTCGGCCGAGGGCGGGGCGTCGCCCAGATACTCCCGGGCCGCCCGCACCGTCCAGTGGTCGTCGCCGAACACCGCCGGCCCCAGCGTCGCCACCCGCCCGAACGCCCGCCGCGCCTCGTGCCGGTTGCCCAGCTCCTCGGCCACCCCACCCAGGTCGAACGAGATCGACAGCATCAGCGGATGCCCGTCGCCGAGGTGCAGCTGACCCGCCGCGTACGCCTCCTCCAGCACCCGCCGCGCGGCCATCGGGTCGCCCGCCTCCCGGTGCAGGCCGGCCAGCACCTGCCCGGTCGCGATCACATCCGGGTTGTCCTCACCGAGAGCGACCTTGGCGCCCTCCAGAGTCTGGTCGAGCATCACCCGGGCACCGGCGAGGTCACCGGCGTCACGCAGCGCACGGGCGTTCTGCTGCGCGGTAGCGAGCGGAGACGGCTGGGACACGCCCGCCATGCTGCCCGTAGGGCGGTGCGTCGCGCCACCCGGGTCCCAGTCACACCCGGCCGCCGCAGTCATCCGGGAACATGATCAAGCTCTCATCGGCCCACCCCGGCGGCCACCTCACCGACGAGGGCCCGCTCGCACAGCCGGCGGCTGGATATTGGTGTCGATGAAGGCGGTCATCGCTGGTTGAGGCGGGCCGCCCGGGCGCGACGGGTCTGGTCGCGGATCTCCTGCCAGTCGCCGTCGCGTTGGTCCTCTGACACCGGCACGGAGCCGGCCAGTTCGAGCAGGTCCGGGGTGCGAGCGAGCACCGCATGGCTGCCTTCGACCCGGAAGACGACCCGGTCACCTTCATGCAGCCGATGACGGACGAGTAGTTCACCGAGGTACGCACCAATGCTCATGATCATGCTGCGGCGGTAGTCGGCGGGAGGACGATTGGCCAGGAAGGCGTCGCAGACATCGTCCAGCCGTGACGCTTCCGTCGATTCCCAGCCGAACGGCTCACCCTCCTCAGCCGCTCCTGCTCGAAAAGCCTCAGCCAGGCCGAGCATGGTTTCCGCGGTCTCGGCGTCCGTGGGGTCGGCGTGCTTTCGGAATCGGTCCAAGTCAGAGACCTCGCCGTTCACGACGCAGTCTTCCCGCAACATCATCGGCATGACCGGATCTTGGGCTGCCGATCGGGGTGGGTGGCGGCCCCACGGCACGACGATGGCGTGTCACACTCGGCGGATGCCGATCGTTGTCACGTTGCGCAACCTGGGGGCTGCGACCATCGTGATCGGCCTTCTCATCACGCTGTTCACGCTCGCCAGCGCGGGTTCCGACCGTCCGTTCATCCTCGGCGGGCTGATCGTTCTCATCGGGATCGGCCTGCGGATCGAGGCCGCATTGCTGGCCCGTGCCACACAGCCGGTCGAAACCGACGGCTGAGCAGACGTCGCTCGGGCCCTCTGGCCCGCACCGCGGACGTGTCGCGCTCGTGGCGAGCGGAGCCCACGGTGATCTCGGCGGATCCGTCAGCGTCCGCGGCCGGCAGGGCGGTCCTCGTCGATCGGGAGGAGTTCGAACACCGGGTGGCGGTCGGCCTTAGCCACAAAGGCTTCGACCGGAGCGTCCTTGTCCGCCCTGAAGCGCCATCGTTAGCACCTCCATCGATCTGGCGTTCATCGATCGGGCTTTGGCTCGCGAACCCATCCAGCCTGTTTCGCGCGTGCTGGCAGGTCAAGGCGCACGGTCTCGTTCGGGTCGGTGAGGTGGGCACGCAGTAGCCCGGTGGTTGAGCGCCACGAAGACCTCGCGCAGGAGGACCGCGACGTTGTCCGGCCGGCGGTGGTCGGCGTGCGCCTTGACATGGAGGTGCTGCGCCAGATCGGAACCGGTGCCTCCAACGCCGAGATCGCCGAGATCGCCGAGATCGCCGAGTCTCTCGTCATCACCGAGGCCACCGTCAAGTCCCACCTCAACCGGGCCATGGCGAAGCCGCACCTGGCCAGCCGCGCCCAGGCGGTCGTGCTCGCCTACGAGACCGGACCGGTCGTCCCGAACACCCACGCGCCCGGCGCGGCGCCCCGCAGGCCCTGACGGCGATGCGCCTATTGCCGGAGCCGGTTCCGTCCGGCGGCGGCGGCCGTCATCCTGGTCAGCGCGATCCAGTTGCTGCCTGCCCGCCAGCGGCCGCCTTGACATGCACCGATGCCATCGAACCCGGGCTCTGCCTGGCGGGCTGCCTGGGCCGCGCATAGGCTCGCTCGATATGCGCGTGACCCACTCGCTGCTCCACGCCGACGACCTCGCCCAGCTGGTGGAGCGGGAGTACGCCGTCGCCGCGCCGGTCAAGGTGGGCCTGCTCAACCGCGGCTTCAACGACACGTACCTCGTCACCGACGTCGAGGGCGTTCGCCGCGTGCTGCGGGTCTACAACCGCGACAAATACTGGATCCGTTCGGAATCCGATTTCCGCTTCGAGCTCGACCTGCTCGATCACCTGGCGGCGGCCGGGCTGGGTGTCATCCGCCCATACCAGCGGACCGTCGGCGACCGGCTCGGCCGGCTGACGGCGCCCGAGGGCGAACGCTGCTTCGCCCTGTTCACCCACGCGCCCGGCATGCCCTCGTACGAGGGCGCGCTGACCGCCGAGCAATGGCGCGTGTTCGGCTCCGGCATCGCCCGGATGCACCTGGAGATGGACGCCTTCCAAACCAGCCACGACCGCTACCACCTCGACGAACGCATCCTTGTCGAACGGCCGCTGGCCAGCCTGGCACCCTACGCCGGCTCGGGCCCGGCAGCGGCGGACCTTGCCGAACTCGGCAAGCTCGGCAAGCGACTGACCGACGAGTTTCATCGACTTCGAGCGATCGGCGGCGCGTACGGAATCATCCATGCTGACCTGCACCGGGGCAACACCAACGTCGGCGACGACGGGCGGTTCGTCACGTTCGACTTCGATCACTGCGGGTTCGGGTTACGCGCGTACGACCTGGTCACCTTCTACCGTGGGCCCGACTCGCCGGACGAGGATCGCGAACGCTGGGCAGCGGTCCTTTCCGGCTACCAGCAGGTCCGTCCGCTGAGCCTGGCCGAGGTGGATGGCTTCCCGGCACTGGCGGCCTGCCGGGCGACGTGGGACGTCGGCGACTGGCTGGGCGCCGCCGGCCGCACCGGCGACGCCTGGGTGACCGATGCGTTGATCGCCAGGCTGTTGGCGGACGTTCGCAAAACGATGGCTACAGAGCTTTCGTAGTCGGCGGTGTGGTGCGTCTCGGCGCTTCTTCAGACACGATTTGCCCCGGTCCGCGCCAGCTGCGGACCGCATGCTCCCGCGGGCAACGCGGAGGCCGGCGGCGAGCTGGCGCTCGCCGAAATCCCCGGCCTCCGCTGCCGGCTCCGCGACCCAAGCCCAGCCTGGGGGCGTGTAGTTGCGGTCACCGCCTGCGGTGGGGTGCAGGGGAAGCTGTGCGGTCGCACGCACAGACGGGGCAGCTCGAGAGCTTCCCGCACACGCACATCCGCCCCCCCCGGCGGCCGCGCGGTGGTGAGGTGTCGTGGACGCACGGACCCCTTTGGACGGCCGCGGCTCCCCGCCGGGGCCAGGGTGAGACCGCGAACCGCGCAGGGTGAGGCCGCGGGAGCAACGGTCCGGCCCCGATGCCGCTGAGCGCGATTTGATCATGATGGAAGGCTGCTCTGGGCTACCAATGGGAGCACGGAAGATCCGTGCCCGTCCGAGGACGCGGCCGTTCTCGGGGTGGTCTTGGAGAACGCGCCTTGACTAAGTGGGTGGCGTTGGGCCAGGCCGCGCTCGCGAAACACAGGTTCGTGGTCCGGCGGCCTCACCCTCCACGCTTGGCATATATCTGTCCCGCAGACGCCGCCCTGCTCTCGATGGTTGTGAATCTAGAACGTTTAGGGCTGATATAGAGCCCTAAACGTTCTAGATCGGCTTCGGATCCGCTTCCGCCCGTGGCAAATGGAGCGGTGACCGCGACCAGGCGCGCAGGGGTGCGGGAGCGGCGGCGCGGTCCCGATGCCACTCACCGATCTTGGTCAAGATCGCGCGACCGACCGGGACGGTCCCATGATCGGCACTCCAAGATCAGCCCGAGGCGCAGAGTCCAGCAGACACCGCTCAAACAGCGGACCGTCCCAGCAGATCGTGGTACGAATCCGCCCGCCCGAGGGCACCTGCGTACCACCGTGAGTGGCATTGGGTCCGGACCATGACGTCGCGGTAGCCGGGCTTGGCGTGAAGGGCGACGGCGCCGGTGGTCGGGAGGGCCGCGGTGCCGACGGTGAAGGTCCAGAACCAGGCGCCGGCGAGGATTTCGGGCTGGCCGTAGCCGCCGCGGGCGTCGACCAGGACCCACAGCATGAAGCCGATCATTACCGCGAGGGCCGCCCACGGCTGCACACCGATCGTCACATCGTAGTTCGTGGGTAGCAGAAACACCGCTACCAGCGGGGCGAACAGCCACGCCAGCGGCCGTCGGGTGCCGGAGGCCCGCCGCGGAATCAGCGGCACGGTCAACAGCAACGTCGCTTCGCGGATCGCCAAATCCAGGACGAGGTCGACCGGTGGGTAGTGGACCTCGCCGGTTATCCGGTTCCGGCCAGCCGCGGCGAGGGACTTGACGAGCAGCGAGGTGGCCAGGGCACTAAACGTGGCGAGCAGGCCCAGCAGGTATCCGCCCGACGCCCGCGGCGGTCACTGCCACGGCGGTGACGATCGTCCCCAGTGGATAGAGCAGCCCGGGCGGGTACTCCACACCGCGATCGGCGACCAGCCGGGGCACGACCCGACCGGTCTCGGCCAGGCTGGTGCCTGCGGTGTAGGCCAGCAACAGCAGCACGGCTAGCCGTAGCAGCGCCGCCGCCTCGCGGTGGTCGGGCGCCCGAGCCGCCCGAGCCTGTTGCCTTGATCATAGATTAGGCTAACCTAACTTCCGGGTGCCTATGATCCGGTACCGGCGATGGCCGACGGCCGGTTCCGGAACGCGGTCGCGGTCGAGCCATGCGGCCCTCCACCAGCCGATCCATCACGACGAGCGGACTTGACTGTGCGTCTACGACCTCTTCCCGCCCGGGTGGCCCTCGGGCTCGCGACGGTGAGCGCGTTGCTCACCGCGGCCGCCTCCTCACCAGCCCACGTCCGGACCGAGGCGACCGATCTGGCGGCCGCGTCCGGGCCGGCGGGCATCCCCTCCGCCGGCCTCGCCGCCGAGTCCGACACCGGGTACACCCAGCAACCCCAACCGCAGACGGTGGCCGACGGCGGGGCGGTGACCTTCACCGCCGAGTTTCCCGGCGCCCGCATCTACACCTGGTACCGCACCGACGCCCGGGGCAGTGTCCCGCTGCCGGGCGGCAACGCGGCGACCTACACCTTCACCGCCACCTACGCCGACAACGGTGCGACCTACTCGGTCAGGGTCTTCGACGCCGACTTCGTCCAGCGCCGCTCCGACGAGGCGCGGCTCACCGTGACCCCGGTCGCGGTGACGGTGACCGAGCCGCCGCACGACACGTCGGTGCAGGCGTACCAGAGCGCGCGGTTCACGGTCACCGCCGGCGGGACCGGCCCCTTCTCGTACCAGTGGCAGCGCCGGGACGCCGAGCACCCGACCTGGTCGGACGTCGCCGGCGCCACCGGGGCCGACCACGCCTTCAAGACCCGCCCCGGCGACGACGGCGCGCAGTTCCGGGTCGTCGTCGGCAACGACCACGGTCCGTCCGCCGCCTCGTCTGCCGCCACGCTCCGCGTGATCACGGGCGGGGGCAGCCTCGACCCGGTCGCCCACGCGAGCCTCGAGTGGGGCGTCAACAACATCTACCAGGGCGGCAACCCGGCCAACACGGGCTGCAACTTCTTCTCCGCGGGGACCCAGGAGCAGTTCCAGGCCGAGCAGGGCAACGTCCGCATCGTCCACCGCGCGCCGGACGGCACCGCACTGGGCATCTCGGACGCCACCAAGTGCATCCCGAGCAGCGGCTCGCAGCTCAACCAGCGGGCGCTGTTTACCAACGGCACCGGAACGGCCAACCCCGTGACCGGCGAAGCGACGATCCACTGGGACGGTGCCTTCACCGCGAACGCCTACTCCGGCCTGGTCACCTGGTACCTGAAGGACCCGACTCTGACGATCGCGGAGGACGGCACCGGCACCCTCACCGCGATCGCCGGCGGCATGGGTGCGAGCCGCGACGACCCGGACGAGCGGGAGGAGGTACCGGCGCGCCAGGTCACCGTGGCAACCTTCGAGCAGGTGCGGCTGGACACCACGGTCGAGCCCGGCGGCGGTGCGCAGATCTCCCCGAACTTCTCCGGCGTGGACTACTTCCCGCTCGTCGACGGGGTGCGGTCGACCACGTCGGCGATCCCGGATGCGGTCAAGCGGGCACAGCCGGACTGGGGCTCGTGGCCGGAGTCCTTTGTGGACTTCCAGTACGAGACGGAGCTCTCCAGCTACTGGCACAGCAGCGGTCTCTCCGCCGACCCCGACAAGCCGCCGTTCGACCTGACCGTCCGGTTCGACTCCGCGCCGGACGTACGTGACGTCCCGGTCATCCTGGCCAACCCGTCGACCACGGCCGCCGCTCCCTACGTCGAAGGCCGCGACCTCACCGTGACCGCCGACGTCGACGGTGACGCGGACCTGCGGTGGCAGCGCGCGGCCGCGCCGAACGGCCCGTGGTCCGCCATCGACGGCGCGACCGGCGAAGCGCTGACGATCCCGGCCATCGACTCCTCCTGGAACAACACGTACGTGCGCATCGTGGCGTCCAACGAGGACGGTGAGGCGATCTCCACGGCACTGCGCCTCACGACCGCGCCGTACGCCCCGCCGACCTTCTCCCAGCCGCCGCGCGACCTGGCCGCCATCGAGGGCAGCCGGGCCGTCGTCAGGTTCCAGGCCACCGGCAACCCGGCCATCGACCCCGACAAGATCGTCCTGGAACGCACCACCGACGGCGGCACCACGTGGCGGCCCTGGGCCGGAGCCGAGTACTCCCAGCCCTACCAGGGCAGCACGGAGTACCTCGTCACGATCCCCTCGATCCCGCTCGCCGCCAACGGAGCCACCGTGCGGGTCGTCGCGGCCAACGTCGAGGGCGCCCGGTCGGCGTCCGATCCGTTCACCTTCCGGGTCTTCCCGGCCACCGGCCGGCCGCAGCTGGTGGTCCTGCCGCAGGCCCCGTTGGATCCGGACGCGGAAACCTGGCTCACCATCCTCGGAGCCGGTTTCCCCGTACCGGACTGGGCAAGCCCGACGCTCACCTACTCGCTGGACGTCGGACTCTTCGATGCCCAGGTGTGGCAGCCCGGCCGGCAGGGCAGCCGCAACTGGATAGCGACGTCGCTGGACAGCAGCGGTGGACAGCTTTACCACGACTCGATGCGGGCGAGCGGCGGCGCGTTCACCATCCGCCTCCGGGTGACGGCCGGTGCCCTCACCCGCGGACACACCTACGGCATCGGGGCATTCCTGCGGCTCACCGACATCACGACCTGGCAGGACACATTCGACAACCGTTCACTCGACGCCTGGACGCCGCTGACGCTGGTATCGGTGCCTACGGGCGGCGAGCAGACGATCACGGCGACGGTGCCGGAACAGCCGGGCGAGTTCAGCTGGACGATCGATGCCACCGATCGGACGGTCACCATGACCGACGCGGTGAACAACGGCTCGTACCTGCGGTCAACCGGTGACCTGAAGCCGATCACGGTGACCGACACCCGCGCCGGCGCACCGGGCTGGTCCATCTCCGGCCAGGCCAGCGACTTCACCGGTGGCCTTTCCGGCAAGTACCTCGGCTGGACCCCGTCGGTGCTCGCCGCCGGCGCCGGCGCTCAACCCGGAGCTGCCGTCCCGCCGGGTATCGACACCGGCGACGGCCTGACCACCTCCGCCACCCTCGGCTTCGCCGGCGCCGGCCACGCCAAGGGCAGTGCGACCCTGGGTGCCGCGCTCGACCTGCGCCTGCCGGTCACCACCACGCCCGGCACGTACACCCTCACGCTCACCGTCACCGCACTCGGCTGAGGCCATCGCGTGTGGCTGGCCGCCCTGTGACACGGCCAGCCACACGCCTCCACCGCGGTCGAGGCGCCCGGCCTCGTACGTGACAATCGTTACGTGGGCATAGGTCAGGCCGCCCTTGATCTGTTAGGGTCAGCGCCGCGACGAGTGAGGGAAGCCGGTGTGAGTCCGGCACGGTCCTCGCCACTGTGACCGGGGAGCAAACCCCATCCGCCACTGGGCTGAAGAGCCTGGGAAGGCGGGGTGAGCTTTGATCCGGGAGTCAGGAGACCTCGCGTCGCGGTCGTCACGATGACTCCACGAAGGATGGATCTCGATGCCCGCTCTGCCCTCGCCTGCCCAGATGCCCGAGGTCGCTCGAAGGAGCCTGCTCAGGGGCGCATTCGCCGGAGCCGTGCTGCTCGGCGCGCCGGCCTTGGTCGGCTGCCGGTCGGATGCCCCTGCCGGCGCCGGTAGCCTGTCACCGCGTCGCGGTGGCAACCTGCGGGTGGTCGTCTCGGGCGCCTCGACCACCGACGACGTGCTCGATCCGCACCTTGCGGGTTCGTGGGGCGGCGGCGCGGTGGCGAAGAACATCTTCGACAAGCTGGTCGCCCACGACAACGACCTGGTCCCGCGCCCCCGGTTGGCGGAGAAGCTGGAGCCAAACGCCGACGGTACGGTGTGGACGGTCCGGCTGCGCCGGGGCGTCACCTGGCACGACGGCAAGCCGCTGACCGCCGCTGACGTGCTGTGGAGCGTGCGGCGCATCCTGGATCCGGCCAACAAGCTGCCTGCCGCCGCCGACCTGGCGATGGTGGATGCGGCGGCGTCGCGGGTGGTGGACGACCACACGGTCGAGCTGCGCACGACCCAGCCGATGGCGGACCTGGGCGGGCTGCTGGCCGGCTGGTACGTCTATGTCGTGCAGGACGGTACGAACAGGTTCGACCGGGAGCATCCGCCGGTCGGCACCGGACCGTTCCGGTTCGACGGCTGGGCGCCGGGTGAGCGGACGAAGCTGGTCCGCAACGACCGGTACTGGGAGGCCGGAAAGCCCTATGTGGACAGTGTGGAGATCATCCTGGCGGCCGAAGCGGACGCGCGGCTCAACGTCCTGCTGTCCGGGCAGGCCGACATCGTGCACGAGATGTCGTACGTGCAGGCCAAGGCCGAGCAAGGCAACCGGTCCCTGACGATCCACGCCTCCGCGGTGGGCACCTTCCACTCGTTCAACATGTTCGTCGACCGGGAACCGTTCACCGACCCGCGGGTGCGCGAGGCGTTGAAGCTGGCCGTCGATCGGGAGGCGATCGTCGAGTCGGTCTTCTTCGGCTACGGCGAGGTCGGCAACGACCTGTACGGCAAGGGCGCGCCGAACTACGCGGACGCGATCCCGCAACGGGTCTACGACCCGGACCGTGCCCGTGCCCTGCTGCGCGAGGCGGGCAAGGAGAACCTCCGCCTGACCCTGCACACCGCTGACGTCACGCCCGGCTACGTGCAGGCGGCGCTGCTCTTCGCCGAGCACGCCAAGCGGGCCGGCATCACCATCGAGGTGTCCAAGTCCGCGGCCGACTCGTACTGGACCGACGTGTACCTCAAGCGGCCCTTTACCCAGACCAGTTGGGGCAGCTACGCGCTGGAGTGGTTCTACGGGCAGGCGCTGGTCTCCGGCGCGGCGAGCAACGAGACCGGGTGGCGGCGCCCGGCCTGGGATCAGAGGTTCGCGCTGGCGATGCGGGTGCTGCCCGGCGACGCGGCGGACGTGATCCTGGCCAAGGGGGCCGGTGCCGGCACCGCGACGCCGGCCCAGAAGGCGGCGCTCCGGGCCGAGCTGGGCCTCGACCGGCCCGCCGTCGAGCAGTACCTGGACTGGATGGCCGGGGTGCTGCGTGGCGACCTGGGCCGGTCGTCGTTCTCCGGCCGGCCGGTCACGGAGATTGTCGCCGCCCGGCTGCCCAACACTCTCGTCCTGGCCGCCGTGGCCACCGCCGTGCTCGTTCCGGTGGCGGTCGGATTCGGCGCGTGGGCCGGTGCCCGCGCGGGACGTACCCGGGATCGGGTCGTGACCACCGTCGCGGTCACCGTCGGGTCGCTGCCGGAGTTCGTCACCGCCACCCTGCTGATCGCGGCGTTCGCGTTCGCGGTACCGGTGCTGCCGGCGGTTTCGATGGTGGCGCCCGGCGCGCACCCACTGTCCACACCGGAGATACTCGTACTTCCTGTCGTCACGCTGGTCGCGGTGATGGCACCGCAGTCGATCCGGATGGTACGGGCGCAGATGTCCGAGGTGATGGCCACGGAGTACGTGCGGATGGCCCGCCTGCACGGCATACCGGAACGGCGGATCGTCACCCGCCACGCGCTGCGTAACGCCCTCGCCCCGGCGATGCCGCTCCTGGCCGGCAGCGTCACCTGGCTCGTCGGCGGCATCGTGGTCGTGGAGACCGTGTTCAACTACCCGGGGATCTCCCAGGATCTGGTCCGCGCCATCGGCCAGCGGGACCTGCCGTACGTGCAGTCGGTGACACTGCTGTTCGCCGCCGTCACGGTCGCCGGCTACCTGCTGGCCGATCTCGCGGTCGTCGCGCTGGTGCCGAAGCTGCGCACGGCCGGCGGGCGCCGCTCATGACGCGCGGTCGGCGGCGGTGGGCCGGCCGGGCCGCCGGTGCCGTCGCGGCGCTACTGGTGGTCGTCGCGGTGGCCGGCCCGTGGCTGGCGCCGCACGACCCGACCGACGTCGTCGGCCTGCCCTTCGCCCCGCCGGGCGCCGGTCAGCCGCTCGGCACCGACTACCTCGGCGCCGACGTGGCCAGCCGGCTGCTACACGGCGGGCGTACCGTCGTCGTGCTCGCCCTCGCCGCCGGCGCACTGGCCTACCTGGTCGGCGGCGGGCTCGGCCTCGCGGCCGGGCTCTTCGGCCGCGCCGATACCGTCCTCATGCGCCCGGTCGACGTCCTGATCGCCGTCCCACCGTTCCTGGTCCTCGCGGTGCTCGCCGCCGGCACCGGCCGCGGCGCGGCAGTCGTCGTGCTGGCCGCCGCCCTGGCCAACGTGCCCGGCATCGCCAGGGTGGTCCGCGCGGCCACGCTCGAGGTCGGTGTGCGCGGCTACGTCGAGGTGGCCCTCGCCCGCGGCGAGACCTGGATCCGCGTCGCCGGCCGGGACGTGCTACCCAACATCGCCGCACTCGTGCTCACCGACGTCGGGTCACGGATCAGCGCCATGGTCGCCATGGTCGCCGGCGCCAACTTCCTCGGGCTCGGCCTGCAACCGCCGACGGCCGACTGGGCGCTCATGGTGGCCGAAAACCGCGCCGGTCTGGCTCTGCAACCCTGGGCCGTGCTGGCACCCGCACTGGCGATCGCCGTCCTGACCATCACCGTCAACCTCGGCGGTGACGAACTCGCCGCCCGCCTGCGCCGCGCCACCACGACGGTCGCGGCATGACCGGCCCCACACCCGAGGCGGTGGACCGGCCCGCGGTCGAGGTACGCGGGCTGCGCGTGGTGGCCGGCGCCGGCCGGCCGATCGTCGACGACGTGTCGTTCACCGTCCACCCAGGACACTTCCTCGCCGTCATCGGCGAATCCGGCTCCGGCAAGACCACCACCGCGCTGGCCCTGCTCGGCTTCGCCAACCCGGGCACCGCCATCACCGGTGGTGCGGTACGCATCGCCGGCGAGCCGATGCTGGGCCGCGCCGAGCCGCAGATCCGCCGGCTGCGCGCCCAGCTGGTCAGCTACGTCCCGCAGGACCCGGCGCAGGCACTCAACCCCGCCCGGCGCGTCGGCACACAGCTCACCGAAATCCTCCGCGCCCACGGCCGGGCGGCCAGCGCCGACAAGGCGGTCAGCCGCGCGCTGGAACACGCCCGGCTACCCGGCGACCGCGCATTCCTGCGCCGCTTTCCACACCAGCTCTCCGGCGGGCAGCGCCAACGCGTCGTCATCGCCCAGGCCCTGGTGCTCGACCCGGCCGTGGTCGTCCTCGACGAGCCCACCACCGGCCTGGACACGGCCACCCAGCACGAGTTCCTCGCCCACCTCGACCGGCTGCGGGCCGAGACCGGCGCCGCGATGGTCTACGTCACCCACGACATCGCCGCCGTCGCGCCGCTCGCCGACCGGATCGCGGTCCTGCACGCCGGCCGCCTCGTCGAGCACGGCCCCACCGGCACCGTCCTGGCCCGGCCCGCCACGGCTCAGGCCCGCGACCTGATCGCGGCCGTACCCAATCCGCGCCGGCGGGCCCGCGTCGGCGCTCCCGCCCCGGCCGGCGCTCTGCTGCGGGTCCGCGGCCTGACCGCCACCCACCGCGGCGCCGGGCGGCGCGTGGTCGCCGCCTCGGCCGTGGACATCGACCTACCCGCCGGCGCCTGCCTGGCACTGGTCGGCGAGTCCGGCTCTGGCAAGACCACCATCGGGCGCTGCGTCGCGGGGCTGCACCGGCCCGACGCCGGCACCATCGTCCTCGACGGCGAGTCGCTCGCCCGGACCGCCCGCGGGCGAAGCCAGGACCAGTGCCGGGCCATCCAGATCGTCTTCCAGTCCGCCAGCGAGTCGCTCAACCCTCGCCGCACGGTCGGCGCCGAGCTCACCCGGGTGCTGCGCCACTTCGACACGGCCGGCCCGGGCGGCGTCCGGGGCAGGATCGGCGAGCTACTCGGCAGCGTCCGGTTGCCGCCAGCCGTAGCCGGCCGCTACCCCGGCCAGCTGTCCGGCGGAGAGAAGCAACGCGCCGCCATCGCCCGCGCCCTCGCCGCCAACCCCCAGGTCCTGGTCTGCGACGAGATAACCTCCGCGCTCGACGTCTCCGTCCAGGCGACGATCCTCGACCTACTCACCGAACTGCGCCGCCGGCTCGACCTGACACTGCTGTTCATCACCCACGACCTCGGCGTGGTGGCAACCATCGCCGACCGCGTCGCGCTGCTGCACCACGGCCGGATCGAGGCGTCCGGCCCCACCAACCAGATCCTGCACGACGACCCGCATCCCCTGGCCCGCCGCCTGCTCGCCGCGGCACCCAGCCTCCACCGCGGCTGAGCCCACGCCGACGACCCGTCGCTGCGCTGGATCCCGCGGGTCACGGTGCCGTTGAAGACTCGCAGTGTGCGCCGATGACGCGCTGTACGGCTCGTCACGTGGCGCGGGCTACGCAGATGCGGGCGTCGAGCCGCGGGCCGGCCTCGTAGAGCATGTATTGCACGCCGCCGTCGGTGCCGAACGCGGGTGAGGCGGTGCGGCCGTTGTCGGAGGCGATGGGGCGGTGGAAGACGCCGAGGTGGACCTCGCGGTCGAAGTTGGTGCCTATCTCGGTCAGGTACATGTTGCCGGTGTTGCCGTGGTACGCGAGGTACGCGGTGCCGTTGCGCTTGAGCAGGTGGGCGGCGGAGATGTCGGTGCAGCCGTCTGGTGTGGGGGAGACGAGCGGCGTGGGGGAGAACTGCCAGCCGCTCCAGCCGTTCGGTGACCAGCCCCAGAAGATCTTGCGGGTGCCCGGGCCGATGGTGTGTACGGTCATGAAGACCATCACGTAGCGGTTGGCCTTGCCGGCGACGGAGTGTTCGAAGACCCGGGCGTACGAGGTCTCGGTGGTGTTGGGCACCAGGCGGGTGGAGAGGATCGGGGTCTCGTCGGTGAAGTGGACTCCGTCGGTCGACCTGGCCACCCGGGTCGTGTAGTTCTCGCCGTGGAAGTAGAGGTAGAACTGGCGGGTCGGGGCGTCCCAGACCACGTGCGGCGAGGCGACGTGGCTGACCGTGACGCCGCCGGGCAGGTTGCGGTCGACGATGGGGTTGCCGGCGTACTCGGTGTACGGGCCTTCGAGGCGGTCGGCGTAGGCGAGGCAGATGCCGCCGGGCGCGTCGTGCGGGCCGTAGTAGAGGTAGTAGCGGCCGAGACGGTTGCTGATCTTGTCGTAGACGCCGCGGACGCACGGGAAGATGAACTCACCGGTCGGGTTGTAGCGCAGCGGGCCGGCGAAGGCGTCGCGCACGTACCGGTAGGTGGGGAAGCCGGCGGGTCCGGCGAGTGCGGGGGTGGCGGCGCTCAGGCCGGCGGCGCTGCCGCCGGCGACCGCGGCGGCGCCGCGCAGTAGGGTGCGGCGGCTGATCTCAGGGGTACGGGCCATGGCGGTCCTCCGGTAACCCTCGGTGATCCGGCATCCGGACATGGACGCCTCTCGTTGGTCGAGAAGTCAAGCCCCGGCGGTACGGCATGTCAATACGCTAATACGAATTATCAAGGGCGCCTGGCAAGGAAGTTTCCCGGCCGAAGGTCTTGACGCGGCGGTGGCGCCCATGCCTACAGTTCACGGCGACGAAACATAATGCGTATTAGCAGAAACCGGCAGGCACACAACGTGACCGAATCGCGTAGCAGGCGCGTGACCCAGCAGGACATCGCGCGGATGACCGGCGTGAGCCAGGCGACGGTGTCGCTGGTGCTCAACGGCCGCGCCGACAGCGACGTCCGGATCGCGCCCGAGACGCGGGACCGCGTGCTGGAGGCCATCCGCAGCACTGGCTACGTCGCCGACCCGATCGCCCGCCGCCTGGCCGCCCGCCGCAACCGCATCCTCGGCGTGTTCACGTACGAGCCGGTGTTCCCGGCCGGCACCGGCGACTTCTTCCATCCGTTCCTGGTCGGCATCGAGGAGGGCGCCGAGTCGCTCGGCTGCGACCTGCTGCTTTTCACCAGCGCCTCGGTCGTCGACGGCCGGCGCCGGATCTTCCACGAGGACAACCGGCTGCGGCTGGCCGACGGCTGCGTGCTGCTCGGCCGCTCGCTCGACCGGGATGACCTGGCCCGGCTGGTCGCCGAGGAGCAGCCGTTCGTCTCGGTCGGCCGCCGCGACGACGCCGGCGGCCCGGTGCCCTACGTCGGCGCCGACTACCCGGTGGCAACCGTCGCGATCGTCGAGCGCGCCGTCGCGGTCGGGCACCGCACCCTGGCGTACGTGGGGCAGGGCGACCACCCGGTCGGTCCGGCGCCGCAGACCGGGCTGGACGGGCAGGACCGGCCGGCCGCGCCGGAGTCGCACGCCGACCGCGAGCGCGGTTTCCGGGCCGCCGTCGCCGCGGTCGGGGCCACCGGCATCCGCGAGCCGGTCGAGGACCGCTCCCCGGCCGACCTGCTCGACTCGCTGCTCGCCCGTGGCGTGACGGTCGCGTTCATGGAGGAGTACGCGGACGGTTCCGCCATCGCCTCGGTCGCCCGGGAGCGCGGCCTGGACATCCCCCGTGATCTGTCCATTGTGGCCCTCGGCGACCCGACCAGGCCCGCACCATCCGATGTGGACTTCACGATGTTTCGCATCCCCCGGCGCCAGATGGGTTGGCAGGCGGTCGAGGTGCTCACGCGGCTGATCGAGGGCACACCCGGGCCCACGCAGATCCTTCTCGACTGCGAGCAGGTCGAGGGCACGACCCTGGCACCACCGCGATGAAGGCGTTCCGACGGAAAGGGCACGTGTTGTCAGATCTGACTTGCGACCTGCTGGTCGTCGGCGGGGGACTCGGTGGCGTCGCTGCCGCTCTGGGCGCGCTGCGCGCCGGGCGGCGGGTCGTGCTCACCGAGGAGTACGACTGGCTCGGCGGCCAGCTCACCAGCCAGGCGGTGCCGCCCGACGAGCACAGCTGGGTCGAGCAGTTCGGCGTGACCGCCTCCTACCGGGCGCTGCGCGACGGGATCCGCGAGCACTACCGCCGCTTCTACCCGCTGACCGATCGGGCCCGCGCCGACCGCCACCTCAACCCGGGCGCCGGCTACGTGAGCCGCCTGTGCCACGAGCCGCGGGTCGCGGTCGCGGTGATCGAGAGCATGCTCGCGCCGTACCGGGGAAGTGGCCGTCTGGTGGTCCTGCAGCCGGCCCACCCGGTGTCGGCCGATGTGGACGGTGACCGGGTGACCGCGGTGACCGTGGCGTACGAGGGCCGCGAGGTGACGGTCACCGCACCGTACATTGTGGACGCGACTGAGACCGGCGAGCTGCTGCCGCTGACCGGCACCGAGTACGTGACCGGATTCGAGTCGCGGGCGGAGACCGGCGAGCCGAGCGCCCCCGACGAGGCGCAGCCGGCCAACATGCAGGCGTTCTCGGTCTGCTTCGCGGTCGACCACGTCGACGGCGACCACACGATAGACAAGCCCGAGCGGTACGACTTCTGGCGGGCATACCAGCCGCCGTTCTGGGGCGACCGGCTGCTGTCGTTCCGCGCCCCGCACCCGCGCACGCTCGAGCTGAGCGAGCGGTCGTTCACCCCCAACCCGGACGACGACCCGGGACTCGTCGTCGCTGACCAGCGGCGCGACCCGGGTGACGGCAACCTGTGGACGTTCCGGCGGATCGCCGCCCGGCGCAACTTCCGGGACGGCTTCTACGACAGCGACATCTGCCTGGTCAACTGGCCGCAGATCGACTACTTGGAGGGGCCGGTCGTCGACGTACCCGACCCGGCGGCCGCTATCGCCGCGGCCCGCGAGCTGTCCCGCTCGATGCTCTACTGGCTGCAGACCGAGGCGCCCCGCCCGGACGGCGGCACCGGCTTTCCCGGCCTGCGGCTGCGCGGCGACGTGACCGGCAGCCCGGACGGTCTCGCCCAGGCACCGTACATCCGCGAGTCCCGCCGCATCCGCGCCCGGTACACGGTCGTCGAGCAGGAGCTGTCGCTGGCCGTTCCCGGGGACAAGGGTGCGGTGTCCTATCCGGACAGTGTGGGCGTCGGCATGTACCGCATCGACCTGCACCCGTCGACCGGCGGCGACAACTACATCGACGTCGCCTCGTGCCCGTTCGAGATCCCGTTGGGTGCCCTGCTTCCGCGGCGGGTCACCAACCTGATCGCGGGCGGGAAGAACATCGGCACCACCCACATCACCAACGGTTCCTATCGACTGCACCCCGTCGAGTGGAACGCCGGCGAGGTCGCCGGCGTGCTCGCCGACTTCTGCCTGGCCCGCCGGACCACTCCGGCCGCCGTGCACGATACCCCCGGCCTGTTGGCCGACTTCCAGAACCGCCTCACCGCCGAGGGCGTCGAGCTGCGCTGGCCCGACGTCTCGGGCTACTGAGAGGGATCCTCATGAGAGCACGGACAACGCGAGCACGGACAACGGTCGCGGTCGCGGTGGCGGCGCTGCTCGGCCTTACCGCCTGCGGCTCCGGCGAGGGCGGCGGGGCCGACGACGGCCCGATCACACTGCGGATGACCACCTGGTCGGCAAACGAGGCGCACGTCAAGCTCTTCAACGAGATCGCCGACGAATACAAGAAGACACACCCGAACGTCACCGCGATCACCTTCGACGCCATCCCGTTCGAGAGCTACACGACCACGCTCACCACGCAGATCGCCGGCGGCAACCCGCCCGATCTGGCCTGGGTCCTGGAAAACGCGGCACCCGACTTCGTCTCCTCCGGCGCCCTGCTGCCGCTCGACGACACGCTCAAGGGCACCGACGGGTACGGCTTCGACGAGCTCGCCCCGGCCGCCACGAAGCTCTGGCAGGCCGACGGCAAGCTGTACGGCTACCCCTTCTCCACCTCGCCCTTCGGCATCTTCGTCAACACCGACCTGGTCAAGGTTGTCGGCCAGAAGACGCCCGCCGAGCTCATCGCCGCGAACGAATGGACCTGGGAGAACGCGACGAAGCTGGCCGCCGCGATCAACGCGAAGACCGGCAAGGCGGGCTTGGTGGTACGCGACTTCGACTACAAGGGCTGGGACAACCTGTCCACGGTATGGACCGGCTGGGGAGCCGAGGCGTGGAGCGCCGACGGGAAGACCTGTGGCTTCGACAAACCGGAGATGGTCGAGGCGATGACGTTCCTGCACAAGGCGACGTTCACCGACAAGGCGTTTCCCGGCCCGGGTACGACCGCCGACTTCTTCGCCGGCGAGGCGGGCATGACGATCACCCAGATCTCCCGAGCCTCGCTGCTCAAGGACGGCGCGTTCGGCTGGGACCTGGTGACGCTGCCGACCGGCCCCAAGGGCAGGTACGCGGTGATCGGCCAGGGCGGGCTGGGCGTGCTCAAGAAGGGCAGGAACGCCGAGGCGGCCGCCGACTTCCTCTCCTTCTTCACCAACCCCGCCAACTCGGCGAAGCTCGCGCAGTTCTTCCCGCCGCCGCGTACGTCGCTGCTCACGACGGAGACGCTCGCCAAGACCAACCCGCTGCTCAAGCCGGAGCAGCTGGAGGCGGTCGTGATCGACGGGATCTCCAGCGGCGTCGTCAAGCCCAGCCACACCGGCCAGGCGGAGCTGTCGCAGGCGGTCCGCTCGGCGCTCGATCCACTGTGGAAGCCGGGCGCGGACGTGCCGGCGGTGCTCGGCGGCGTGTGCACCGCGATCGACCCGCTGCTGGCCAAGTAGATGCCACTGCTGACCGACGACCGCAAGGCGGGCCGGACCTCGCACCGGCCCGCCCTCGACGGCGGGCGCCGCTGGTGGACCACCCGCCGCCGCGACCACCTGGCCGGCTACCTGTTCATCGCGCCGCAGCTCGTCGGCAGCGTGCTCTTCGTACTGATCCCGCTCGGCCTGGTGGTCTGGTACTCCCTGCACGAGTGGAACGTGCTCGCCGACACGTTCGACTTCGTCGGCGCCGGCAACTACCGTGCCATGGCCGAGGACCCCAACCTGCCCGGCGTGCTGCGGGCGTCCGCGCTCTTCTCGATCGGTCTTGTCGCGCTCAACCTGAGCCTGGCACTCTTCCTCGCGGTGCTGCTCAACCAGCGGCTGCGTGGCACCGCGTTCTTCCGGGTCATGTTCTTCTCGCCGGTCGTCGTGTCGCTGGTCGCCTGGACCATCGTCTGGGGCTTCCTGTTGCAGGACAACGGCGGCATCAACGGCCTGCTGGACACGATCGGCGTCGACGGCCCCAACTGGCTGCGCGGTGACCTCACCGCGATGCTCTCGGTGATCGTCGTGCAGGTCGTCAAGAACGTCGGCCTCAACATGGTGCTCTTCCTCGCCGCGCTGCAGGGCGTGCCGGGCGAGCTCTACGAGGCGGCCCGGGTCGAAGGGGCTGGCCGGTGGACCCAGTTCCGCCGGATCACGGTACCCCTGATCAGCCCGACGATCCTGCTCACCTCGATCATCACAGTGGTCGGCTCACTACAGGTCTTCGCCCAGATCGCCGTGCTCACCCAGGGCGGCCCCGGCTCCTCCACCACCGTGCTCGTCTACTACCTCTACCAGCAGGCGTTCCAGTTCCACCACTTCGGCTACGGCGCCACCATCTCCGTGCTGTTGTTCCTCATCGTCCTGGCGCTGACCGTCGTGCAGTGGCAGATGCGCAAGAGGTGGGTCTTCCATGAGCAGTAAGCTCTCGCCGCGCGCCAAGGTGCTCCTCTACGGCACCCTTTGCGTACTGGCGATCCCGTTCGTCTTCCCCACCTGGTGGATGGTCACCTCATCGGTCAAGCCGGTGTCGGAGGTGTTCGCGTTCCCGCCTTCACCGATCCCCACGTCGGTGAGCTTCGACGGGTACCGGGACGCGTTCACGACCCAGCCGTTCGCCCGGCAGTACCTCAACTCGGCGTACATCGCCCTGGTCGTCACGTTCGGCACCCTCGCGGTGTCGTCGATGGCCGGGTACGCCTTCGCCCGCATCCGCTTCCGCGGACAGAACCTCCTCTTCCTCGTGGTGCTGCTCGGCCTGCTCATCCCGAGCGAGGTGACGATCGTGCCGCTCTTTCGCATGTTCAACGCGCTCGGGCTCGTCGACACCCACTGGCCGCTGATCCTGGTGCCGATCCTCGGCGCGCCGAGCGTGCTGGCCACCTTCATCATGCGGCAGTTCTTCATCGCGCTACCGGTCGAGCTGGAGGAGGCGGCGCGGCTGGACGGGCTGGGCCGCTTCGCGACCTTCTGGCGCATCGGGCTGCCCCTGTCCCGGCCGGCCCTGGGCGCGGTCTCCATCTTCACCTTCCTGCACAGCTGGAACCTCTACCTGGAACCGATCGTCTTCCTCTCCACCCCGGAGAAGTTCACCCTGCCCCAGGCCCTGACCCAGTTCGTCGACGCGTACGGCGGTCCGATGTGGAACGTCCAGCTCTCGGCCGCCTCCCTGACCGCGATCCCGGTGCTGATCGTCTTCGTCATCGCCCAACGCCAGTTCATCGAGGGCCTGGCACACACCGGCCTGAAGGGCTGAGATCGGCCGCACCGGCGGGCTCGTCTGGCAGCCCCTCTGTCATCGAGCGCGGTGCGGCGTACCCGCCGCGCTGATGTCGAAGACGGTGCCGGTGACGGTGAGGGCGTCGTGGCTCGAAGCCAGCAGCGCGTAGGTACCGGCGTAGTCCGCTGGCTCGATCGCGCGTTCGAGGGCGGAGTGCTTCTCCAGGTACTCCTGGATCGGGATGTCTTTGATCTGACGCCGGTCGAGGCCCAGCGACTTCGGTCCGGTCAGGTTGGTGGCCATCGCTCCGGGAGCCACTGCGTTCACCCGAACCTCGGGGGCCAACTCGTAGGCCAGCTGCCGCACGAGGCCGAGTCCGGCGTGCTTCGTCGCCGTGTAAAGGACGCCACCGCCCCGCGGGTAGAAGGACGCGTTGGAGAGCGTGAGGATGATCGCGCCGCGCGACCTCTTGAGCGCCGCCGCTGCCGCCCTCGCGCCGAGCAGGTAGCCGAGCACGTTCACGGCGAACAGGTCACGGAATCCCGCTTCGAGCTCGCCCGGCGAGAGATCCACCAGGTTGCGGCTGAAGTCCCACATGCCGACGTTGCCGATGAGTACGTCGAGGCGCCCGAACGTCTCCACGGCAGCAGCGACGGCCCGCTCGTTGTCCGCGTAGGAGGTGACGTCGCCGGTCACCGTGACGAGCTCCTTGCTTCCGATCGACTCCAGCGAGGCGACCTTGTCGGCGTCCCGTTCGAGGACCGCGAGCCGCGCGCCCTCGTCGAGGAAGCGGTCCACGATGGCCCGCCCGACACCGGAGCCGCCGCCGGTGACGAGTACGACCCGGTCCTCAAGTCCGCGCACGTCAGGCTCTCCTCGGTCAGTGGTTGGTGACGAACTCGGCCACGAGCCGGTTGAACTCCGCGGCGTGTTCGAGCTGCGCCCAGTGGCCGCACCGGTTCAGCAGGACCATCCGCGAGTCCTGGATCATCGACATCGCGCGGAGGCTGAGCTCCCAGTGGACGGTCCGGTCATCGCGACCGTGGATGACGAGCGCCGGCACGCTGGAGGTCGAGAGCGCACCCGCCGCGGACATGAAGGCTTCCTGACCAAGGCCGACCTTGGCGCGGTCGAGCCAGTCGCCGAGGTGCTCGGGGTGCGCCAGCGCCGCCCGGGACCGTTGGTCGGCGAGGTCGTCGGTGGCGAAGGCGGGGTCGAAGCACATCACCTGGACCAGCCTCTTGAAGTTCGCCGGCGACGGGTCATGGTAGGTCTCGACGAGGACCTTGAACCCTTCGCTCATCCCGGCCGGCGAGAGCACGTTCACGCCCCACACCCCGGATCCCATCGTGATCAGGTGGGACACCCGTTCCGGCCACCTCGCGGTCATGATGATGCCGATCCCGCCGCCCATGGAGTTGCCCACGACGGCCGCCCGCTCGATGCCGAGCGCGTCCATCAACTGCTTGACCGCTTCGCCCTGGTCGAAACCGGACGCCACGCTCTGCCGGCTCGACTCACCCCAGCCCGGCATCGTCACCGCGACGACCCGGAACCGTCGCGACAGCGGCTCGATGTTCGGTGCGAAGTTCGACCAGCCCGTGGCACCGGGGCCGGTGCCGTGGATCAGCAGGACCGGGTGACCCTCGCCGGCCTCGTTGATCTGAATCTCGTAGTCCGGAGTGTGAACGATCCGGTGCGTGCTGTCGTAGGTCAGGGCTGGTGTCGAGTCGGTCTGGGTCGTCACGGCGGGCGGACTCCTCGTCGGTCGGGTTGTCGGGTTCAGTCGGGGAGGTCGACGAAGACGTCGTCGCCTTCGACCTTGACGGCGTAGGTGGCGACCGGGCAGGTGGCCGGAAGGCTGAGCACCTCTCCGGTCTTGATGCAGAACTTGGCGAAGTGCCACGCGCACTCGACCACGTCCCCGTCCACGTACCCGTCGGCCAGCGACGACTCGTCGTGAGTGCAGGTGTCGTCGATCGCGAAGTACTCGCCGTCGACGTTGAAGAGGGCGATCGGGTGCTCCCGGTCGAGCTGAAAGCCCTCGCCCTTTTCGATGTCGGACGTGCCGCACGCCTTTGTCCAGGTCACGTGGTCCTCACACTCCATGGGTCGGATCGCGGGCGTCAGCCGCGCGTCATGGTCTTGATCAGGGCCCTGAGCTCGATGCCGCCGTCGGCGAGAGCGTCGCGATGCGCTCCCACGGGGAGCTGGACGAGCCGGCGCGCCGCCCCGACATCGCGAGGGCGGTCGAGGCCGCACACCGCGACGACGACTTCGTCGCGGAGCCAGAAACCCAGGTAGGACTTCGATGTCGAGTCTGGTCGCATGACGAGTTCGTCGGTCGTGCGCGGGCGCCCGAACATCTGGAACGTGAGTCCGAACTGGTCGGACCAGACGTACGGCGTCTCGGTGAACGCTGTCGGATGCCCCGCCATGGTCGCGCCGACCGCGGTGCCGTGCTTCAAAGCGACGTCCCAGTGCTCGATCCGGCCCGGCCCCGCGACGAGTTGGGGATGCGGCTGGCTCGCGACGTCGCCGGCGGCGTACACCCATGACACGTCGGTGCGTCCGTAGGCGTCGACGGCGATGCCCTGGCCGTCGGTCCGTACGCCGATCGCGCGGGCAAGCTCGGTGCGGGGCTCGACACCGACACCGACGACGACCGTTGCCGCCGGGATCCGCGTGCCGTCGTCGAGCACGACCTCCTCGACGGCGCCCACCCCTTCGAACCGTTCCACCGTCCGCCCCAGAACGAACCGCACTCCGCGGTCCTGGTGGAGCTCCAGCGCCCGCAGACCGATGCGCTCGTCGAGGTTTTGCAGCGGCCGGGCGCCGACCTCGACCACGGTGACGTCGAGCCCGCGCTCGCGGGCCAGTGCCGCGATCTCCAGCCCGATGAAGCCCGCTCCGACGACGACCAGCGGACCGCCGGCGGAGAGGCGGTCAGCCAGCAGGGCGGCATCCGACGCGTCCCGCAGCACGAGGACGTGGGAGAGGCTGGAGCCCGGGACGGTCAGCCGCCGCGCGGCGACCCCGGTGCTCAGCAGGAGGGCGTCGACCCTCAGGGAGTCGCTGGCATCGAGGTGGAGGGTGCGGGAGACCGGATCGACGCCGTGTACCTCGATGCCGAGCCGCAGCTCGATGTCGAGCTCCGCGAACCGGCCGGGAGGAGCGATCGGGCGGAGTGTGCGGTCCGCCAGCTTGGAGAGCGGGGGGCGCTCGTACGGCGGATGAGGGTCCCGGTCGATGACCGTGATCCGTCCGTCGTAGCCGTGCGAGCGCATCGCGATCGCGGCTGAGACGCCCGCGGCGCTGGCTCCCACGATGGCGCTGTGCTGCATCCCGTTCCTCGCTTCGAGAAAGTTGCGATCGACATCCTGGCGTCTGATATACCATATCTCACGTCCCTAATGTTCCCAAGAGTGGAACGGTGCGGGGACGGCAGTGGGGAGAGGAGGGTCTGGTGGATCTCCAGCGGGCCAAGAACGAAGGGGTCGGCAGCAGTCACGACACATCGGCAGGCAAGGCGCTGGCCCTCCTGGACGCGCTGGGCGGCCCTCGCGCCGTCATGGGCGTCTCCGAGCTCGCTCAGGTCGTCAGCCTTCCCAAGTCGACCGCGCACCGCCTCCTGACGGTTCTCATCGACAGCGGTTACGTACGGCGGGCGGGCGACAAGTACGCGCTGTCGACCCGGGCGTTCGAGCTGGGAAACCAGGTCGCGGTCGCGCGTGCGAACGGCTTACGGGACCGGGCGATGCCGGTGCTGAGCGAGCTCTACGCGCAGACCCGCGAGGCGGTCCATCTCGCCGTGCCCGCCGGATCGAGCGTGTTGTACGTCGAGAAGCTGTTCGGACCGGAGTCGGTTCGGATCAACACCGCGGTGGGCATGCGCCGGCCACAGCACGCGACGGCGCTCGGGAAGTCGATGCTCGCGTTCTCCCAGCCGCGAACCGGCGGCTCCATGCAGGCCCGCTACTACCGGTTCACCGCGTTTACGATCGCCACCCCCGACCTGCTGGGGCGGGCGCTCGACCGGGTCCGCGAAGAGGGGTTCGCCACCGACTTCGAGGAGACGTTCCTCGGGGTCTCGTGCATCGCGGTGCCGGTCCTCGACCGGCGGACCCACAAGCCGGTGGCCGCGCTGTCACTGTCGGCCGCGGCCGTCGGCCGCTCCGTGCTGCGCTACAAGGGCGTGATGCTCAAGGCGGCCGAGCAGCTCTCCGGCCACGTCAGCACGTTGGTCGCCTGATGCGTGCCGCGCGCCTGTTCGACCAGACGGAACGGCTTCGTTGTCGGGCGCGCCCACCCCTCGCACGATCGGTGGACCAGCTCGACGTGAACCAGAGGGGACGGGTCAACGCATGACGAGAGTCGAAGCACTCGGCTACCTGGGACTCCGGGTGAAGAGCCTCGAAGACTGGGAGGTCTTCGCGACCGAGATCCTGGGCATGACCGCCTCTCGCCAGGAAATCGACGGCGAGGACGCCCTGGTCCTGCGTATGGACGAGCGCGCTCATCGCCTCACGTTGCGGGTCGGCGACGACGAGCTCGACTACGTCGGCTGGCAGGTCTCCGGGCCTGACGCCCTGGACGAGGTGGCGGCCGCACTCGACGGGGCCGGCGTTCCCTACAAGGACGATGCGGGGCTCGCCGAGCGCCGTGGCGTACGCCGGCTGCTCCGCTGCACCGATCCTGCCGGGTACGCGCTGGAGTTCCACTACGGCGCGACGATGATGCGGGAGCCGTTCGTCTCGCCCACGGGTGCGCGGTTCGTCACCACCGCTCCCGATGGCGCGGACACGGGACTGGGGCACGTCGTCGTGGTCTGCGACAACGCCGAGGAGACGACCGAGTTCTACCGGCGGGTCCTCGGCTTCAAGGTGAGCGACCACATCGTCCCGGTCCCGGGGCTGCTCCTCACCTTCCTGCACACCAACCCGCGGCATCACTCGCTCGCCGTGGCTCCGGTCTACGGGGACGGGTCGGCGGGGATCAACCACTTCATGGTGGAGGTCGACGACCTCGACGTCGTCGGCCGCGCCCTGGACAAGGTGCACCAGCGCGAGATCCGGCAACTGGCCACGCTGGGGCGCCACACGAACGACAAGATGCTGTCCTTCTACGTGGAGTCCCCGTCCGGCTTCGGGGTCGAGTACGGCACCGACGGGCTGCTCATCGATGACGATACCTGGTCGGTCGTGACCTACGACGCCTCGGCGTACTGGGGCCACGTCTTCGATCGTGCGTGACCTTCCTCAGCAACGAGGGGAGAACTGACATGACCACCGCGGCGCCCGGAACCACCGCCTACCTCGAGTCGCTCGTCAACGTGGCGACCGGGGAGCTGGACCGCCGGATCTTCAGCGACGAGGAGATCTTCGAGCTGGAGATGAAGCACATCTTCGGGCGGGCCTGGCTCTTTCTGTGCCACGAGACGCAGATCCCGAAGAAGGGCGACTTCTTCGAGGCGCCCATGGGCAAGGACAACGTGCTCGTGGTCCGCCAGCGCGACGGCGGCATCAAGGCTCTGCTCAACACCTGCACACACCGCGGCAACGCGGTCTGCCGGGCCGAGGAGGGCAACGTCAGGAACTTCATGTGCACTTACCACGGCTGGACGTTCGGCCTGGACGGCGAACTCGTCGGCGTACCCGGGATGTCGGACTTCTACCACGACGACCTGGACAAGACGAAGCATCCCTTGCGCAAGGTGGCCCAGCTCGACAACTACAAGGGGTTCATCTTCGCGACCATGGACCCGCAGGCCCCGCCGCTGCTGGAGTTCCTCGGGCGCACGGGCCGGATCGGCATCGACCTGCTGGCCGAGCGGGGTGACATCGAGGCCCGTCCGGGCGTCCAGAAGTTCACGCTCAACTGCAACTGGAAGTTCGCCGTGGACAACGCCTTCGACTACTACCACCCGCAGATCACCCACATCTCCGCGCAGGCCGTCGGGATGATCCCCAGTGCCGACGCGACCGACACCGGAGGCGCCAAGACCGACGAGGGCAAGAGCCTCGGCGTGCAGCGGCTCCCCACCGACCTGGACACCCTGGTCGCGCTCGGAGAGTACGGACACGCGATCTCCGGCCCGAGCCTCGACTCGATACTGAAAACCCTCCCGACCGAGATGCACGAGCTCGTGACCTGGCGTCAGAACCCCGGTCCGCTCGCGTTCCTCGGCCCGGTCGGGTCACGGTTCGCCGGCCACCCGCACCTCTTCCCGACCGCCTGGTTCACGATGGACTCGCAGATCAGCCTTCGGGTCCCGCGCAGCGCGGGCGTCACCGAGGTGTGGTGGTTCAGCTTCCGGGACCGCAACGAGTCGCCCGAGGAGCAGAGGGCCCAGCTCGGTCGCCAGATCCACTCGTTCGGCCCGGCGGGCTTCCTGGAGCAGGAGGACGGCGAGAACTGGTCGCAGAGCACGATGCAGACCCGCGGCGGCGCCAGCCGGGACATCCCGCAGCTCCTCAAGATGGGGCTCGGCCGCGGCAAGATCATCCACGAGGACGGTGTCGCCCGCATCGAGGCGCCCGTCAACGAGTACGCGCAGCTGTGGACCTACCTGTCCTGGCTCGAGTGGGTCAAGGGCACCGGCTGGGACGAGCTGCGTTCCTCCACCACGCCCGGCGACCACATCTGAGGACTGACGAGCCATGGAAACCATGCGCCTGGAGACGGCGATCGCGCCGGAGAAGATCGCGGCGATGTACCTGCAGTACGAGGTCGAGCGGTTCTACACCCACGAGGCCGCCCTGCTGGACCACCTGAGATTCGAGGAGTGGGTCGACCTGTTCACCGACGACACGGCGTACTTCATGCCGATCCGTCGGACCGTTCCGCGCCGCAACCTCTCCCGGGAGTTCACGCGGCCCGGCGAGATGGCGTTCTTCGACGACGACAAGGCGACGCTCGTCGGCCGGGTGCAGAAGCTGGGGACCGGGACCGCCTGGGCAGAGGACCCGCCGTCCCGGACCCGCCACCTCGTGACGAATGTCCGCATCGTCGAGGACTCGGGCACCGAGCTGACCGTCGAGACCTGCTTCCACCTCTACCGGACCCGGCTGAAGTCGGAGATCGACGAGTGGATCGGACGTCGCGAGGACGTACTTCGCCGTACCGAGGAAGGGTTTCGGATCGCCCGGCGCCACATCTACCTCGACCAGACCATCCTGCTGTCGCAGAACCTCAGCAACTTCTTCTGACCGACCCGAACGAGTGACAGACCCGAACGAGCGCGCCAGCCGCCGGCCGGCACTCTCCGGCGGCCGCGAAGACGAGGAGGCCCGGTGGGATCGACCCGCCACGACCTGCGAGCGGAGGTCACGCGGTCGGTCACCGCGAACGGGATCAGCCTGTGCTGCGCCACGTACGGCGACCCGGCGGACCCGCCGCTCCTCATGATCATGGGCATCGGCACCCAGCTGGACGGCTGGGACGTGAGCTTCCGCGACGACCTGGTCGACTCGGGCTTCTTCGTGATCCGCTTCGACAACCGCGACGTCGGGCTGTCCCAGCGTCTCGAAGGAGTCCCTGACCTCACCGCGATCCGAGACGGCGACCTCCGCACCCTGCCCTACACCCTCGACGACATGGCGGCCGACAGCGTCGGACTTCTCGACGCGCTGGGCATCGATCGCGCCCACATCCTCGGCGCGTCGATGGGAGGCATGGTCGCGCAGCTCGTGGCGATCCACTGGCCGGAGCGGATGCTCTCCCTCTGCTCGATCATGTCGAGCACCGGCGACCCGTCGGTCGGCCAGGCGGACCCGGCCATCATGGAGCTGATGCGCCGACCCGCTCCCGCCACGCGTGCGGGAGTCGTCGAGGCGGCTGTGGAACGCTCGCGCGCGCTGGCCGGGAGCGGCTTCCCGTTCGACGAGGAGGCGGCGCGGACCCGTGCGGCCGCGGCCTACGACCGCGCACACGACCCGGCCGGCCGGCTCCGGCAGCAGGCGGCCGCCATCGCCTCGGCGGACCGGACGCCCGCGCTCCGCGGCCTGCGCGTGCCGACCGTCGCCGTCCACGGGAGCGACGACCGCCTGGTCGACGTCAGTGGTGGCCAGGCGACCGCGGACGCCGTACCGGGCGCCTGGCTCGAAGTCGTCGACGGCATGGGCCACGGGATCGTGCCCGAGGCCTGGCCCCAGATCATCGCAGCGGTCCGTCGCAACGCGGCCCGGGCGACAGCCCTCCCAGGAGACGTCAGGTGACAGTGCAGGCAGACAAGCGGGCACTCGGGTTCCACCCCGACGCGCTGCGCGAGAAGTACCGGATCGAGCGGGACAAGCGGCTGCGCGCGGACGGCTCGCGCCAGTACCAGGCCCTCGAAGGCGAGCTCGCGCACTTCATCGACGACCCGTACACGCCGAGGATCGAGCGCCAGCCGGTCGCCGACCACGTCGACGTCGTGGTCGTCGGCGGGGGGTTCGGCGGGCTTCTCCTCGGCGCGCGCCTGCGCGACCTGGGCTACGACGACATCCGGCTCGTCGAGCAGGGCGGTGACTTCGGCGGCACGTGGTACTGGAACCGCTACCCGGGCGCCGCGTGCGACACCGAGGCCTACATCTACCTCCCGCTGCTGGAGGAGACGGGCTACATGCCCAGCGAGAAGTACGTGAAGGCACCCGAGATCCTCGAACACTGCCGGCGGATCGCCCGGCACTACCGCCTCTACGACGGCGCGCTGCTCCAGACCCGGGTCTCGGGTGTCACGTGGCGCGAGGAGACCGGACTCTGGACGGTCGAGACCGACCGCGGCGATGTGTTCACCGCCCGCTACGTCTGCATGACGGCCGGCGCGATGCAGAAGCCGAAGCTGCCGGGCGTGCCCGGCATCGAGTCCTACCGCGGCCACACGTTCCACACGACCCGCTGGGACTACGGCTACACCGGAGGCGACAGCAACGGTCGGCTCGACGGGCTCGCGGACAAGAGCGTCGCGATCGTGGGGACCGGGGCGACCGCCGTCCAGGCGGTACCCCACCTGGGCGCCAGCGCCGGACACCTGTACGTCGTCCAGCGCACGCCGTCGGCGGTCAACGCGCGCGACAACCGGCCGACCGACCCGGCGTGGTTCGCCTCGCTCCGGCACGGATGGCAGCGCGAGCGGATGGACAACTTCTCGACGTTCGTGGCCGGCGGCGACGCGGAGACCGACCTGGTCAACGACGGCTGGACCGCCATCTACCGGCTCCGGACGCTGAGCGGCGGTGTGCTCGACGAGCTCGACGACTTCGCCAAGATGGAGGAGATCCGCGCTCGGGTGGTCGACATCGTGCGCGACCCGGCCACGGCCGAGGGGTTGAAGCCGTGGTACCGGGCCCTCTGCAAGCGGCCGTGCTTCAACGACGAGTACCTGGAGACCTTCAACCGGCCGAACGTCACCCTGCTCGACACCGACGGCCGGGGGATCGAGCGGGTCACCCCGACCGGGATCGTGGTCAACGGCACCGAGTACGACGTCGACTGCCTCGTTTTCGCCAGCGGCTTTCAGGTAGGGGCGCCGTTCGCGAGCAGGCTCGGCTACGACGTGGTCGGCCGGGGCGGTCGCAAGCTGAGCGAGAAGTTCTCCACCGGGATCTCGACGCTCTACGGGATGCAGACCAGCGGCTTCCCGAACTTCTTCATCGTCGCGCTCAACCAGGTGGGCGTCAGCTCGAACTTCGCCCACGTGCTCGACGTCCAGAGCCGGCACGTCAGCCAGGTCATCCACGAGGTCGACCGGCGGGGTGCCCGCGCGGTCGACGTGGTGGTGGCGGACGAGGAGGCCTGGGTCCAGACCGTCTTCGAGTCCTCGCGCGCCAACCTCGAGTTCCTCGAGTCGTGCACCCCGGGCTACTACAACAACGAAGGACAGCCCAACGCGACCATCTCGCGGCGCAACGGGGCGTACGGGCCCGGGATCGTCGCCTTCGACCACCTCATCAGCGCCTGGCGGGCCGAAGGCTCGTGGCAGGGGCTGACCTTCGAGCCGACCGGGAATGGCTGACGTGTCGGGCGACGGGCCGCTGTCGGGGCTCGTCGTCGCGGACTTCTCCCGCATCGTCGCCGGCCCCTACTGCACCATGCTGCTCGGCGACCTCGGCGCCGACGTGATCAAGGTCGAGAGCCCGGCGGGCGACGACACGAGAACGTTCGTGCCGCCGGTGCGGGACGGCGAGTCGACCTACTACCTGGCCGTGAACCGCAACAAGCGGTCGATCGCGCTCGACCTCGCCGACGAGAGCGACCTCGCGGTGGCGCGCACGCTCGCCCGCCGGGCAGACGTCTTCGTCCACAACTTCAGGCCCGGGAGCATGGAGCGGTACGGCCTCGGGTACGACGACGTCGCCTCGGCCAACCCGGGCGTCGTCTACTGCGCCATCAGTGGTTTCGGGACTCACGCGGGCGCCGCGATGCCCGGCTACGACCTGCTCATCCAGGCGGCCTCGGGGATGATGGCGATGACCGGCGAGGCTGACGGACCCCCGCTGCGGGCCGGTATCTCCGCCATCGACGTGATGACCGGTCTGCACTCGGCCGTCGCGGTGCTCGCCGCGTTGAACCACCGTGGCCGGACCGGCCGCGGGCAGCTCATCGAGATCGACCTGCTGTCGAGCGCGCTCTCCTCGATGATCAACCAGTCCTCGGCCTACGTCGCCGGCGGCGTCGTCCCCCAGCGCATGGGGAACGAGCACCCCAGCCTGTTCCCGTACGGCCCGCTGCCGACAGCCGATCGGGAGCTCATCGTGGTGGCGGGCAACGACCGCCAGTTCCGGATCCTCTGCGACGTACTCGGACGGCGCGACCTCGCGGCCGACCCGCGGTTCGCCACGGTGGGGCTGCGCAACCACCACCGCGACGAGCTGCGCCCGGAGCTTGCGGCCGCGCTGGCCAGCCGGGGCGCCGACGAGTGGGCCGAGCTGCTCACCCGTGCCGGGCTCCCGTGCGGGCCGATCAACGACGTGCGTGGCGGGGTGGAGCTGGCGACTCGGCTCGGCCTCGAACCCGTCGTGGACGTCGAGGGCGTGCCGATGGTGCGGAACCCGGCGGTCTACTCCCTGACGCCGCCGCGGTACCGCCACCGCCCGCCCGCGCTGGACAACGCCGGCGACGTCGTGCGGGCGTGGCTCGCGCGGACCACGTAGGGGTCACCTCAGTCGAGAAAGGACGGTCCACTGTGTTCGGTCAAGGCAGGAGCCCGGTCGCGATCGTGACCGGAGGTGCCCGGGGGATCGGCCGCGGGGTAGCGAACCGGCTGGCGGCCGATGGCTGCGCCGTCGCCGTCCTCGACCTCTCCGCGGAGGCGTGCGCCACCACCGTCGAGGAGATCGAGGCCGCCGGTGGCAGGGCGCTCGCCGTCGGCGCGGACGTCTCGGTGGAGGATGACGTCGCGGCGGCGGTCGATCGCGTGGTCGCGGAGCTCGGAGAGCCGACGGTGCTGGTCAACAACGCCGGAATCGTCCGCGACAACCTGCTGTTCAAGCTCCAGCCCGACGAGTGGGACGCCGTCATCGACGTACATCTGCGCGGCGCCTACCTGATGTCGAGGGCGGCGCAGAAGTACATGGTCGGAGCCCGGTGGGGACGGATCGTAAACCTCTCCAGCACGTCCGCACTCGGCAAGAAGGGGCAGGCCAACTACGCCGCGGCGAAGTCCGGGCTCCAGGGGTTCACCAAGACGCTGGCGATGGAGCTCGGCAAGTTCGGCGTCACGGCCAATGTCGTGGCCCCCGGGTTCATCGTCACCGAGATGACCAGGGAAACCGCGGTCCGGATCGGGATGCCGTACGACGAGTACACCGTCATGCGCGCCGCGGAGATCCCCGTCGGTCGGGTGGGCCAGCCGGCGGACATCGCCGCGGCGGTGTCGTTCTTCGTCAGCGAGGAAGCCTCGTTCGTCTCGGGTCAGGTGCTCTACGTCGCCGGTGGGCCAAAGGCATGACGGTCCCCACGGTCGTGCTTGAGGCCCGGGACGGCGTCCTGGTCATCTCGATCGACCGTCCCGAGGTGCTCAACGCCATCGACCAGCCCACCGCCGAGCTGCTCGCGCATGCTTTCACCCGGCTGGACGAGGATGACCGCGCGCGCGTCGGGGTCCTGCACGGCGGGGCGAAGGCGTTTTCGACCGGCGCCGACCTCCGCGCCGTGGCGGCCGGTCAGTCGCCCGTGGTGCCGGGGCGGGGCTTCGGCGGCCTCACCGAGAGACCGCCGCGCAAGCCGCTGGTTGCGGCGATAGAAGGCTACGCCCTCGGCGGCGGTCTTGAGATGGCCCTCGCGTGCGACCTCATCGTGGCCTCACGAACCACACAGCTCGGGCTGCCCGAGGTCACGCGGGGCCTTATCGCCTCCGCCGGAGGGCTCCTGCGCCTGCCCACCCGGCTCCCGCACTCCGTAGCGATGCGGATGGCGCTGACGGGCGAGCGGCTGACGGGCGAGCAGGCGTTCGACCTTCACCTGGTCAGCGAGCTGGTCGAGCCCGGACGGGCGCAGGAGGCCGCGGTGGCCCTGGCCGCGCGGATCGCGGAGAACGCACCGCTGTCCGTCCAGGCGAGCAAACGCCTGGTCAACGCGGCGGTCGACGGGGCGACCGACGAGCTGCTCCGGCTCCAGGCGGAACTCCAGGCGCGACTGCTCGTTTCCTGGGACGTCGCGGAGGGGATCGCGGCGTTCAAGGAGAAACGGCCTCCCCGATGGGAGGGGCGCTGACCGCGCCGCACCAGAGATCTTCCGGGATCAGGGTGGGCGTCGGGCCGCCGTGTCTTTAAAAGATCAAGACCAGGAACGTTTGGGCTACCGCTCTGTCCGTCGTGGTCCGGACCGTCGCTCCCGCGGCCTCACCCTCCGCGGCGGTCAAGCTCACCCCTTGAAGAGCCGGTCACGGCCTCTGGCCGCGACCTTAGAGAGCTTCCGGAGTCGGGTTTATGCCCATCGCTGGCTCGCGCTGCGCTGCGGGTGCATGGTCGCGGTTGTCGGTTAGTGATCGTGGTACGGAACTGCCCTTGCAGGGGCAGCCCTGTACCACGATCTGCTGGCTTATGGCCTTGGTTGTCGTCGATCAAGGGATCGGTGCGGTCTGGTCATGGTTTCTGCGGCGGGTTGTCGGGTGGCGCGTCGCTACACGAGGTCCCTGATCGCACCAGCAGGGCGTCTGGAAGAGGACAAAGGGTCGCGTGCGGCACACCCCGACCTGGGCCGGCGTAGCCGGGCCGGCGTCGGGGGTTATGGGGTGAGCTTGCCCGAACGCGCAGGGTGAGGCCGCGGGAGCGACGGTCGGGACCACGACGGACGTCGCGGTAGCTCGCATCTTCGGGTCTTGGCTCTTGGATCTGTTTCGGCCGGGAAACGGCGAGCCCGTGCGGCCGTCCACTGCGGACGGACGCGCAAACCCCGATCCCGAAAGGTCTCTAGCTCCTGACGAGGCGTCGTGCCGACCCCGCGGCGGCAGCACCGTCCCCGGCGGCGGCGACCGCGTAGCCGGCGAAGTCGGACCTGAGCTCACGCACCGCGAGCAGCCCGTCGACGGAGGTCCGCATGCCGACGTCGACCCGCACGGAGCCATCCGGGTCGAGATCCACCAGGCCCCGCAGCAGCGACGACCTCGGCTCCATGCCGGCGTTGACGAAGAGTCCCGCGACGTCGAGATCGGTGACCCCGCCGGAATCGAGGTCGCGGACCCGCACCGCACCCAGCACCCCGTCGGACTCCGTCAGCGCCTCCACCTCCGCATGGGACAGCACGCGGATCCGGTCGCTCCCGTCGATGGCTGACCTGGTCGCATCGGAGAGGTCGGGCTGCCCATGGCGAGTGATCAAGGTGACCGTCGAGGCGTAGCGGGCGACGACCAGCGACTCACGACCGGCGAACTCGTGGTCTCCCCGCACAGCGACGGGCTTCTCCTTGAAGAGCGGGCCGTCGCAGGTGCCGCAGTAGGAGACGCCGCGACCCTCCAGGTCACGTTCACCGGGCAGGCCCAGACGCCGGCGGCCGGCCCCCATCGCCGCGACGACTGTGCGAGACCGGATCTCTGTCGCAAGGCCGCGAACGACGAATCCGGTGCCCTCCTTGGCGATCTCGGTGACGTCGTCGAACACGAACTCGGCGCCGGCCTCCAGCGCCTGCGCCTCGACCCGGCTGGCCAGCTCGCTGCCGGAGATCGGATCGGCGATCCCGGGGAACCGCACGACCTCCTCGAGGTTGATCAGTTCGCCACCCATCACGATCTCGGTCACCACGGCGGTGCGCAGGCCGAAGCCCGCGGCGAACAGGCCGGTGGACAGGGCGGCGAGCCCACCGCCGACGACAGCGACGTCGTACTCGTCGGGGTCGCTCATCCGGCCACCTCGCCGATCCCGGCCACGAACTCCTCGCGGCGTGCTGCCGCCCGGAGTGCGTCGATGCCCAGGATGGTCAGTACCTGCGGCAGCGCCTCCTGGGCGCGCTCCTCGATCTCGTGCTGCTCAAGACTCGACACCGGGTGCGCGACGCGGGCGAAGGCGTAGCCCGGCAGGCCCCGGCGCGCGGCCATGGCGGACGCCGAGGCGAGGAACGGCTCCGTGCAGATCGCCGCGGCCGGCACGCCGCGCGCCTCGAAGTCTGTGGCGACGTGCATCGTCGTCGCCGAGCAGGATCCGCAGTCACCGAGCCCGGTGAGGACGGCGTCACAGCGGTCGACCAGGTCAGCCAGCTGAGCCGCGGACGGGAGCATCACTCCCTCGGTCACGACCGGGCCGACGAACTCGACCCCCGGCAGCTCGGATTCCAAAAGCGCCGCGACGGCCGTCAGGAGCTCCGGCGCGTTCCGCTTGGTGTTCGCGAGGAGGCCGACCACCAGCCTCTCGGTGCGCGTCGGCCGTGCCGCCGTCCGCACCTCCGCGACCGCATCGTCCGGGACGGGAACCAACGCCTCGATCGCCATCGCGACCTCCTTGTTCTCGGTATGTGCTCAGGGCATCCGGACCGGCGCGAGGATGAACTCGCCCGGCGGCGTGGCGTAGCACCAGCTGGTGATCACCGAGGAGATGCCGGCGTTGCGGCCCCCGGCCACGATCAACGCGATGTCGCCCGGGTCCCGTGCCCCGTAGCGGTAGGTGATGCCACCCTCGGTCCTGTCCCGCACCGGGTCGGGCCGGAACTTGAGCTCGGCCCTGGCCAGGTCCGCGACCGGTCGTCGGAAGTTCTCGTAGAGGAACCGCTTGGCCTCCTGCTTCGACCATCCGTGCTTGGAGCCGACGATGTCGGCGTGCTCCGGCCCCATCACCACGACCACCGGGCCACCGGGGACCATGGCGCCGAGCCGGGAGAGGGTGTCCGCGATCGTGTGCAGGATGCCCTCGGCGCTGGCGCCGGTGCGGTTTTCGATCGGCTCGGGGCCCCGCCCGCTCATCACCATCACGGTGCTGTCGTCCGCGCTGAAGCCGTGCTCGACGTGCAGCGGCTCCCAGGGCGACTGCTCCTCGTTCTCCGCGAGGCAGAAGCCGAGCTTGCCCGGGTGGCCCTGGGTCGCCTGGTCCAGGGTGTCCGGGCGGAAACCGAGGACGTTGCGCAGGACCAACCGGAGAGCCCGCCCGATCGCCACATTCGCGTGGGCGGCCGGGCCATAGAGGTTGGTCCCGCTGTTCATGCCGAGCGCGTGACGCACCGGTCCGTTCACGACGGTGAGCTGCGCCCCGCCGCCCGTGCTCGCGTTGGACATGTAGAAGAAGGTCCGGTCTCCCGCACCCCACCGTGGGTCGGCCCAGCCCTGGATCGCGGCCACCACGACGGGGAACTGCTCCGCGGCACAGCCGGCCAGGACGGCGTTGACCGCGGCCAGCCGGACGGTGACGTCACGTCGGTTCTCCTCGACGCTGAGCAGGACCTCGTCCGGCTCCCGGCCCGCCGCGGCGAGGCAGGCGTTGACCCGCTCGGCCGTCGGCACCGTGACCGGCAGCCCGTCGGTCCAGCCGCGCCGGGCGAACTCGTCGGCCAGTGCGGACTCGGACTCGCCGGTCACCGTCGCGGCCGTCACAGGGATGCGCACTCAGACCGCCATCCCGCCGCCCATGTCGACCATGGCGCCGTTCATCGCGCTGGCGGCGTCACTGGCGAGGAACGCGACCATGTTCGCCACCTCCTCGGGCAGCTCGTAGCGCTGGATGGCGGTCCGCCCGCGCGGGTAGAGCGTCTCGGGACGGTCCTCGGTCAGTGGCCGCCCCGGGCCCCACATCGAGCCGGCGTTGACGCCGAGGACCTGGATCCCCCGCGGGCCGAGCTCCTTGCCGAGGAACCGGGTGAACTGCCCGAGCCCGGCCTTCAGGGCGCCGTACACGGTCAGCCAGGGCATCGCGGAACTCCCGGCCTCGGAGCCGATGTTGATGATCCGCCCCTGCCCCTGGGGCAGCATGTAGTCGAGCACCGCGCGCGTGCAGTACATCGGTCCGGTCAGCGTGCCGCGGACGGAACGGTCGATCTCCTCGCGCCCGAAGTCGACGAAGTCGCCGACGACGACGTCGGCCGCGTTGTTGACCAGGATGTCGATGCCGCCCAGCGCCGCCGCGGCCTCGGCCATGACGGTCTGGACGCCGTCCCAGTCCATGACGTCGCCGTGGATCGGGACGACCTTCGTTCCCCACTTCTCGGCCGCGGCGGCGGCGACGCCGGCCGCGTCCGGCGCGGACGGGTGCCGCGAGAAGCCGCGCTCACGTACCTGCTCCGCGCTCAGGTCGACGACCGCGACGTCCGCGCCCAGTCCGGCCAGCCTGTTTACGCAGGCCTGCCCGAGGTTGATCCCGGCCCCACCGGTGACGACCGCGCGCCGGCCCCGCAGGTCCAACAGGTCGGTGACCCGCTTCCCGATGCTGTCGAGCGGGATCCGCGTCTCGTCCCACCACACCGTCTGCGACCCGTGACCCGCGTCGATGTGGTCCTGGAGTACCCGCTGCATGAAGTGCGTGGTCATCGGCGTTCCTCGATCGTCGCTGGGATGGTGGTGGTGATGGCCCGCCCGCGGACGAGGGGCCGAAACATCGAGTAGGGAATCGGGTGTTGGTTGGCGCCGAGCTCCGGTGCTCCCCGCCAGCGGTACAGGCACAGGCAGCGGACAGGGGTGGGTGTGGTCATCACGAAGCCGACCGCCTCGAAGAAGCGGGACGTCCGCACCAGGTCCGGCAGGGCCACGTTCATCGCCAGGAGCTCGATCGGCGTGGCGCCGCACTCGTCGTCGGCGAGCTCGGCACGGGCGTCGATCGAGCTGATGGGCCCGGGAAAGCGGGCATGCCACGCGTTGAACCAGCCGACGTAGGGCACGTCGGGGCAGGCGGCCGGTTCGACGGCCGCGAAGGAGAAGCGCTGGGACTGGCTCGAGAGCCGCACCCCGAGCAGACGCGCCTGCTCCTGCCACGGGATGCGCGGATCGACGACCAGGGGTACGGCGAACCGGCCGGCGTAGGTGGAAGGCTGCCGCGGGATCCGGGGGAGCCCGGCGAGGTAGTCGGCAGGGCTGGTGCCGAGGCGGGCCGGGTACCCGGCGCGGACGTAGGCGCCGGTGGTCCGGGTCCACAGGTCGTCCCAGAGGGACTCCAGCGGTGGGGTCGCGGACCGCGTGCGGACCCCGAGCATCCGGCCGCTGTCGCTGGGAGCGAGGTCGTAGGCGACCAGCAGCGAGCCCGGGGTGGGCGGCTCGTCCTCGCGGCCCTCTTCCGGCTGGTCACCGTCGAACCGTGCCGCGATGGTGCGGCCGTCGTACGACGTGGCCAGCCGCGACCAGCTGCGGCGGTCGTCGAGGTGGTGGCCGGTCAGCAGGTGCTGGTCCTGGCTGGCCACGATGTACTGGTCGAGGGTGAGCATGGTGCGCCCGGCGGCCGCCACGGTCGCCAGGGTGGCCGGCTCGTCGAGGTCGGGCCAGGGCGCGTCGCGAGCCGTCTCGTAGTCGAACCACCCCCAGATGTCCGCCGTGTTGACGAAGCCGTTCGCCGGCGACTCGGCGTAGGAGTCCATCTCCGGGAAGACGGTCCGGAACCGGTCCCTCGTGAGGTGCGAGCTGAGCTCGTGGGGCAGGAAGCCGACGGCCCGGCCCGCGCGCCGCAGCTCGACCAGGCGCGCGTCGTCGTACGGGCACGGCGAGACGGTGATCGAGACGTCCAACCGGCGACCGCGCTCGGCCCAGATGGCGCGGTGCAGTCGGGTCTGCTGGTCGGCCGAGAGCGGCTCGCCGGCGACGGCACGTACCGCCGGCGCGGCCGTTGGTGCGATCACGCGCGGCTCCGGTGCAGCACCTTCACCTCGGTGAAGGAGTGCAGGCCCCAGTGCCCGTTCTCCACGCCGATGCCGCTCCACTTCGCGCCGCCGAAGGGTTGGTCGGGGCGGAGTGCGAGGTGGGTGTTGACCCACGCCGTGCCGCAGTCCAGCTCGTCGGCCACGGCCGCGGCGCGGTCGGCGTCGGTGCCCCACACCGAGCCCGAGAGCCCGAAATGGGTGTCGTTGGCCCGCTCCACGACCTCGTCGACCGATCGGTAGGAGAGGACCGGGAGCACCGGCCCGAACTGCTCCTCGTCGACGACGGCCATCCCGTCCGAGACCCCTCGAAGGATCGTCGGCCGGTAGAAGAAGCCGGGGCCGTCGACGAGGTCGCCACCGACGACGGCCTGCCCCCCGCGCCTCACCGCGTCGTCGACCAGTCCGGCCACGCGATCGAGCTGGGGTTTGTTGTTGAGGGGGCCGAGCTGGCTGCGCGGATCGGTTCCGGCGCCGACCCGCACCGAGCGGGCGACGGCGGCGAGCGCCTCGACGACCTCGTCGTACCGGCGCTCGGGGGCGTAGACCCGCTTGACCGCCGAGCAGACCTGTCCGTTGTTGCGGAAGGCCGACCAGAAGAGCCGTTCGGCGACCGCTTCGACGTCGATGTCGTCGAGCAGGATCGCCGGGTCGTTGCCGCCGAGCTCCAACGTGATGCGCTTGAGGTCCGGGGCCGCCGCGGCGGCGACGTGCTTGCCGGTGGCCACCGAGCCGGTGAAGGAGATCTTGCGCGGGACGGGGTGCCCGGTCATGAGCGCACCGAGCGGGTCGGAGCCGCTGATCACGTTCAGGACGCCGGCCGGCAGTACCTCGGCCAGGATCCGGCCGAGCAGGAGGGTCGCGAGCGGTGTGTAGGGCGAGGGCTTGAGCACCATCGTGTTGCCGGCGCGCAGCGCGGGGGCGATCTTCCAGGCGGCGAGGCTCAGCGGGTAGTTCCACGGGGTGATCGCGGCCACGACGCCGAGGGGGCGGCGCTCGACGCGGATGTGGACCTTGTCGTCGTCCTGGAGGATCTCCCGGTCGACATCGAGCCCGGCGAAGTGCCGGAGCCACAGCGCTACCGAACGGACCTCCATCCGGGCATCGGCGAGTGGCTTCCCCTGCTCGTGGGTGAGCACGGGGGCGATCGTGTCGGTGGCGGCCAGGACCGCGTCGGCACTCGCGAGCAGCAGCTTGCGCCTGGCGGCCTCGTCCTGCTTCCAGCTCCGGTAGGCGTCGCGGGCTGACCGCATCGCCTCGTCCAGCTGGGCCTCCGTGCACTCGGGTGCCGTGGCGAAGGGTGCCCCGGTGGCCGGGTCGACCACCTCGAACGACGCTGTCGTCGCGACGGCGTTGCCGCCGATGGTCATCGAGACCTGGTCGGTCATCGCGGTCACCCTTCCCGGTGGGGGAGCTGGAGCTGGCGACGGGCGCCGTGGACGTCGGCGACGGCGAGGTCGAGGTCGCGCGCCAGGGCAGCCGCGCGCGCGACCAGAGGTGCGCTGCCCGGTGCCAGCTCCCCCTTGCGGAGGTAGAGCGTGTCCTCCAGCCCGGCCCGGCAGTTTCCACCGAGTGCCAGGCCGATCGCCGTCAGCTCCAGGTTGGCCCGGCCGACGGCGATGACCTGCCAGGCCGCGCCCGCCGGGAGCCGGCGCACCATGGTCATGAGGTTTTCGGCGGTCGCCGCCATGCCGCCGCGGACGCCGAGGACGATGCTGAACTGGAGCGGCTCGGCCAGCAGCCCTTCGTCCCGGAGCCGCAGGCACGCGTCGAGGTGACCGGTGTCGTAGATCTCGAGCTCCGGCTTGACCCCGAGCTCCCGCATCCGGGCGGCGAGGCGGCGGACGCCGGCGGGCGGGTTGCGAAACTCGCCCTCGCCGAAGCTCATGCTGCACGGGTTCAACGTCGCCATCTCCGGGCGCAGCTCGACGAGCCGCTCGCGCTCCTCGAACGGCACGGTCAGGCCGACGCCGGTCGACAGCTGCACCAGGATGGGGCAGCGCTCCCGGATGAGCTCGACGGTGCGGGCCGCGATGTCGAGGTCCGCGGTCGGCCGGTCGTCGCGGTCGCGCAGGTGCAGGTGGGCCACCGAGGCCCCACCTGCGTACGCCTCCGCGACCTGGTCGGCGATCTCGTCGGGCTGCGTGGGCAGCATTGGGTTGTCCTGCTTCGTCGCGATGGGTCCCGTGGGAGCCACGGTGATGATCACGCTCACGTTCGCCTCCTGATGAATCGGGAAGCCGGCAGATGGCTCGCAAGGACGTACGGTATATGGAGTATGGTATCTCATCAACGGTGCTCCCGCCTTACGGCTTCAAGCGGTCCGCAAGACGTCCGGGAGCAGGAAGAGAGCAGGCACCCGTGGTCGATCCCGTGACCGTCTCGGTCATCACGCACCGGTTCGAGGCGATCGTGCAGGAGATGGGCGAGGCGATGCTGCGCACCGCCTACTCGCAGATCCTCAACTCGAGCAGGGACTTCTCTACGGCGATCACTGACCGCGAGGCCGGGCTGGTGGCGCAGGCCGAGCACGTGCCGATCCACGTCGGCTCGATGCCGTGGGCGGTCCGCGCCATCACGGACTTCTTCGGCGACTCGATCAGGGCCGGGGACGTGTACCTGCTCAACGATCCCTACCACGGTGGCAACCATCTGCCCGACCTCACGACGTTCGTGCCGGTCTTCTTCGAAGACGAGCTCCGCTTCTGGTCGATCAACCGGTCGCACCAGAGCGACATCGGCGGCTCGACGCACGGCGCGTACAACCCGAGCGCGACCGAAATCTGGCAGGAGGGGCTGCGGATCACCCCGCTCAAGCTGTACGACGCGGGCACCGTCCGCGAGGACGTGATGCGGATGATCGCGACCAACGTGCGGCACGCCGACGACTTCCTGGGCGACCTCCGGGCGATGATCGGGTCGTCCTGGGTCGGGGAAAGACGGATCGTCCAACTGCTGGAGGAGTACGGCGCCGACACGGTCGCCCAGTCGGTCGACGCCATCCTGGACAGTGCCGAGCGCCAGACCCGGGCCTGCATCTCCACCTGGACCGACGGGGTCTATTTCGGCGAGGCCGTGCTGGACGATGACGGCCACGGAGCCGAGGACGTCTACATCCGGGCCACGGTCACGGTGTCGGGCGACTCGCTCCACGTCGACCTGAGCGACTCCCACCCTCAGGTCACCGGCTTCGTCAACTCGTCCTACCCGAACATGATGTCCGCGGTCTACATGGCCCTGTCCTTCCTCATCGAGCCGCGGACCCCGAAGAACTCGGGGACGTTCCGGCCGCTCACGGTGACCGCCAAGGAGGGCACGGTGGTGTGGGCACGCGCCCCGGGGCCGGTCACGCTGGCCACGAACCACTGTGCCCAGGAGATCGCCGAGTCCGTGATCAAGGCCCTGGTGGGTGCCTGTCCCGATCGGGTGATCGCCGGCTGGGGTCGGCGGTTCCGGATCGCCATCAAAGGTGTCGACCCGCGGACCGGCCGCCAGTTCATCTGGCACCTCTTCCACGCGCGGCCGGGGGGCGGGGCCTCCCCGGCCGGAGACGGGTGGGAGACGGCAGGCGAGGGCCAGGCGATGGGCTCCTCCAAGTTCGGCTCGGTCGAGGTGGCAGAGGTCCGGTTCCCGCTCTTCTTCGAGCACCACGAGTTCCGGCCCGACTCGTTCGGCGACGGGCAGTTCCGTGGAGGTGCCGGCTCGGTGCTCCGGCTCCGGATGGAGACCGAGCAGACGGCGGTGGCCAACACGGCGGGCGACGGCGTCAGGCACCCGTCGTTCGGGACGTGTGGCGGACGCGACGGTGTCCCGCACCGGTACCGACTCCTGGCGGGGGAGGACGTGCGGGAGCTCCGGACCAAGGAGGTCGACATCGAGGTCCCACCTCACTCGGTGTTCCTCGTCGAGTCCGCGGGCGGCGGTGGCTACGGGCCGCCGGCCGCGCGCTCTCCCGATGCCCGGCGGCGGGACGTCGAGAACGGCTTCGTCTCGGCCGACGACACTCTCCTCACGACGGGAGCCTGAGCGTGTACCGGATTGGCATCGACATCGGCGGCACCTTCACCGACCTGGCCGCGGTCGACGGCGACGGCCGGGTGGTCATCGCAAAGTCCTCCTCCACCCCGCGGGACCCTTCGGACGGGCTACTCGAAGGGCTGACCAAGCTCGCCGCCGCGCTTGGCACCACGCGTGACCAGATGCTGGGTGCGACCGAGCGGATCGTGCACGGCACCACGGTGGCCACCAACGCGCTGTTGGAGGGCAAGGGCGCGAAGGTCGCACTGCTCACGACCGAGGGCCACCGGGACGTGATCGAGATGCGCGAGGGGATGAAGGAGGACCGGTACAACGTGCGGATGGCGCCGCCCCTGCCGCTGGTGCCGCGGGCGCGACGCTTCGGGGTCCGGGAGCGGATGCGGGCGGACGGTACGGCGGCGATCCCCCTCGCGGCGCAGTCGCTCGCGGCCGCGGTCGAGGCGGCCGCCGCATCGGGAGCCGAGGCCATCGCGGTCTGCTACCTCCACTCCTACCGCAACCCCGAGCACGAGCAGGTGACCGCCGTGGCGCTGGCGGACCGGCTTCCCGACACGTACGTGTCGCTGTCGAGCGAGGTCTTGCCGCAGATCAAGGAGTACGAGCGGGTCTGGACGACGGTCGTCAACGCGTACGTCGGCCCGGTGCTCGCGGACTACCTGTCCCGGCTCAGCGGCCGCCTCGCCGACGCGGGCTACGCCGGCGAGGTGATGATCATGCACTCGCACGGCGGCGTGGCCACGATCCCGGAGTCGAGCCGGCTCGCCGCGGGGGCCGTCCTCTCCGGGCCCGCCGGCGGCATCGCGGCCGCGAAACAGGCCGCCAAGCTCGTCGGCACCGGCGATCTGATCACCTTCGACATGGGTGGCACCAGCACCGACATCGCGTTGCTGCAGGACGGTGAGGCGCCATTGACCGCCGAGAAGCAGGTCGGCATCGCCAAGGTCTCGCTGCCCACCCTCGACATCCACACGCTCGGCGCGGGTGGCGGTTCGATCGCCCGGGTCGACAGCGGCATCCTCCACGTGGGACCGGAGAGTGCGGGAGCGGTACCCGGCCCGGCGTGCTACGGGCGAGGTGGCACGGAGGCCACGGTCACCGACGCGAACGTGGTCCTCGGGTTGCTCGACCCGGCCGGCTTCGCCGGTGGCGATCTGCCCCTCGACGCCGCCGCCGCGGAAACGGCGGTCGCAGCCGTGGGCGAGGTCCTGGGGGTCTCGACGGTCGAGGCCGCCGCGGGTATCTCCAAGGTCGTCAACACCACGATGGCCGAGGGGATCCGGATCGTGTCCGTGCGTCGAGGCGTCGACCCGCGCGGCTTCACGCTGGTCGCCTTCGGCGGTGCGGCAGGCGTCCACGTCACCGAGGTGGCCCGGCTTCTGGACATCAAGCGGGTGGTCGTGCCCAACGTCGCGTCCGTCCTGTCCGCCTGGGGGATGCTGGCCACAGACCTGCGCTACGAGATGGTGCGCTCCCACATCGGGGACGCCGCGTCGACGTCGGCCGAGGGGATGCGGCGGCTGCTGCTCGACATGGAGCGCGAGGGCCGGGCCCGGCTCGACGGGTTCGACGGGCGGATCGAGGTCCGGCGCGCGCTCGATATGCGGTACGGCGAGCAGATCTACGAGATCACCGTGCCCATCACCGACGTGGACGTCGACGCGAGCGACTTCGTCGACGAGGTCGTCGCGAGGTTCCACAAGCGACACCAGGAGCTCTACGCGTACAGCGCGCCCGGGCAGGAGGTGGTCATCGTGAACGCGCGGACGACCACCGTCGGCAAGCTGCCGGAGCTGCGCGCCGAGCCGCTGCCGACGGGCCGTGGCCACAGCCCGGGTGCCGGTATGCGTCAGGTCTATCTGGATGGCTGGATCGACGTTCCCGTGTACCGCATGGAGACCGTGGCGCGGGGGGATCGGGTCACGGGTCCCGCCCTCTTCGAGTCGACCACCACCACGGTCCTGCTTCGCACCGGCGACTCCGCGGTCGTCAACGAGCACGGATGGCTCGACATCCGGCTGGCCTAGGGCCTGCATCAAATTCCTTGCCGGGCTGCGCCGGGCCCAGACGCCGCCATGCGGCGCCGGGCGTAAGGCCACATACAACACCGGTATGCGACCTTGCGCCCGCCACCACCTGACGCCGCCTGGACTCCGGCTCGCACCGACAAACTCTTTGATACAGGCCCTAGACCGTCGATCTTAGGAGAAGCGCATGACCACCACCGACGTCGAGGCGGAGCTGCGCGAGCTGCTGGCCCTGGCCGAACGGCGGTACGTCGCGGGCAATCCCCGCAGTGAGCGTCGGTTCAGGGAAGCGGGCGCCGTGTTGCCGGGGGGCAACACGCGGACCTCGCTCTACTACGCGCCGTTCCCGGTCACGTTCGTGGCGGGGGAGGGGCAGTTCCTCACCGACCTCGACGGGCACCGTTACGTCGACCTGCTCGGTGAGTACTCTGCCGGCCTCTACGGCCACTCCGACCCCAGGGTCCTGGCGGCCGTGCGCCGGGTCCTCGACGAAGGGCTGTCCTACGGCGGCCCCAACAACTACGAGGTGGAGCTGGCCCGAACCATCACGGAGCGGTTCTCCTCCGTCGAGCTGCTGCGGTTCACGAACTCGGGAACCGAGGCGAACCTCTTCGCGATCGGGACCGCCCGCGCGGTGACCGGTCGGAGCAAGGTGTTGGTCTTCGAGAGCGGTTACCACGGAGGCGTGCTGAGCTTCCGCGGCGAGGCCCCCCTCAACGCTCCGTACCCGTACCTCGTCTGCGACTACAACGACGTGCCCGGGACGCTGGCCGCGATCCAGCGGCACCGTGACGACCTGGCCGCGGTGATCCTCGAGCCGATGCTCGGCGGCGGCGGCGCGGTGCCCGCGACCGCCGAGTTCGTCCGCACGATCCGTGAGGCGACGGCTCGACACGGCGTCGTGCTCATCGTCGACGAGGTGATGACGTCGAGGCTGGCGCCGGGTGGACTTCAGGAACGGTTGGGCGTCGTGCCCGACCTGACGACGTTCGGAAAGTATCTGGGCGCGGGGTTCAGCTTCGGCGCGTTCGGTGGCGATCGGCGGCTGATGGAGCGGTTCGACCCGAGTGTCCCCGGCAGCCTGTCGCACCCCGGGACGTTCAACAACAACACGGTCACGATGGCGGCCGGCCTGGTGGGACTCCGCGAGGTCTTCACGCCCGAGGCGGTCGGTGAGCTGAACGCGCGGGGTGACCGACTCCGGGACCGGCTGAACGCCCTCTTCGCCGAGTTCGGCGTGGCTGTCCAGGCGACCGGTGTCGGCTCCATCCTGGGGCTGCACTTCCAGCGCTCCCCGATAGTCAGCGGTCGCGACATCGACCCGGCGCCCGACAAGCGCGCCCTGCTGCACATAGAGCTCATGCTGCGCGGCTTCTACATCGCCCGTCGGGGCTACCTGGCACTCCCCCTGCCGGTGACCGACGCCGACCTGGCCTCGTTCGTGGACGCCGTGGGGGACGTCGTCGCCACCCACCGGCGCGTGCTCCGCTAGACCTTCGGGGTCGAGGTGCCCGTGCGGCGGCCCCAGATCCCAGGTAGGTAAAGAGAATTCCGAGCTACCGCGATGCCCGTTGTGGTCCAGGCCGTCGCTCCCGCGGCCTCACCCTCCGTCGCTGGTCACGGTCACCCCTTCCGGGCGCCCGGGCGCCCTGTGCCGTGCGGCGGCGTGGCGGTCTTGCGGGGGCGGCGGGCGTAGCGGGGCTGTCGAGCTGCCCCGTCTGTGCGTCCGGCTTCGTGTGACGCCGGCGACCGCGGCGCAGCGCAAGGACGCAACGACTCGCCGCGAAAGCGCGCCGCGAAGCGCGCCGAGGGGCGGCGGCGCGCAGCGCCGAAAGATGCGCCGAAGGCGCACAGACCCGCCGCCCGTGCCATTCCGTGTGCCGTCGACCCGCACCCCAGGTAGACCAGCGCCCGGGGCGCCACCCCACACGCACCGCAAACCATCACGACCAACGCTGGCGCCCCGGGGCGCTGGTCCGCTCAACTCCCTCGGGTCGACGGCACACAGATGGCACCCCCTTCCCGGAGCCGGAGCGCCCCCGCCGGAGGCAAAGCGGGGTAACCGCAACCAACAGCGGACGGGTGGGGCCGCGGGAGCAACGGCCTGGACCACGACGGACAGAGATGGTAGCCCGAAATCGCGTCCTCCGCAGTGAATCCGCGGAAGGCCGGGAGCCCTCTCCCCGACCCCGAAAGGCGGCCCGGTGTCGCGGTCAGGCGGGCTGGCGGTCCAGGTCGAGCTGGAACAGCTGGATCGCGTTGCCGCGGACGATCTTGTACGTTGTCTCGGCGTCGATTCCGGCGAACTGCTCGGCGAGGTGTTCGAGGGTGTGCGGGTAGGGGCCGTCGGCGTGCGGGAAGTCGACCTCGAACATCAGGTTGTCGACGCCGATGTGGGGAGCCTGCTCGATGGCGTGCCGGTCGGCGAAGATGCAGCCGTACATGTTGCGCCGGACGTAGGTCGAGGGCAGCTCCTGCATCTTGACCTCGCCGTGCCCCCAGGTGTGGTGGGTGTAGGCGTGGTCCATCCGCTCCATCGCGTAGGGGAGCCAACCGGCTTGACCCTCCGAGTAGGCGAGCTTGAGGGCCGGGAAGCGGTCGAGCACGCCGGAGAAGATGAAGTCCGCCATCGAGGCGTAGGAGTTGGAGAACTGGAGCGTCGTGGTGATGACGTCGGGTGCGTCCGGCGGCATCGGCATCATCTTCGACGACGAGCCGATGTGCATGCAGATGACCGTGCCGGTCTCCTCGCACGCCGCGAAGAACGGATCCCAGTTGCCGTGGTGGATCGACGGGAAGCCGAGGTGACCGACGATCTCGCTGAATGTGACGGCGCGGACGCCACGCGCCGCGTTGCGGCGTACCTCGGCCGCGGCGAGCGCGGGGTCCCACAGGGGCACGACGGGGAGCGGGATGAGGCGGCCGCCCGAGTTGCCGCACCACTCCTCGACGATGAAGTTGTTGTATGCCTCGACGCACGCGAGCCCGAAGTCCCGGTCCTTGCTGGTCTGCTCGCTCAGTGCCTGACCGCAGAATCGAGGAAAGGTCGGGAAGGCGAGCGAGGCCTCGACGTGCTGGGAGGTCATCACGTCGAGCCTGGCTTGGGGGTCGTAGCACGCGGGGTGCATCTGGTCGTACGTCGCCGGCTCGTTGCCACGCATGTCGGCAGTGGTCTCGACGCCGTCGAGGATGAGGATGGGCCGCCGGAGCACGTACGCGGAGTCGCCGAACAGCCAGACGTCTCCGGGGTCCCCGTCCGGATCCTCGACCAAGCCGTTGAACAGCTTCGACTCCTTGCTGATCAGCCGCCGCTCCACCCGGGGCGCCCGGTCCTGGTACTTCGCCGGCAGCCACCTCTCGAACAGCGTGGGGGGCTCGATGATGTGGTCGTCGACGCTGATGATCATCGGCAGGTCGGTGGTGGTCATCCCCAGGTCTCTCCCTTTCCTCGGCTCGCTTTCCGCGATGATATCTCAGATATCATGTCTCGGCGAGGATGTCTCGGTGGGAGCATCTCAGTGGGAGCGTCTCAGCGAGAGTCCTGCCGCCCGAGAAGCACGACGTCGCCGAGTGCGGCCACGAGGGCGACCCGCGGGTCCGGCAGCTGGTTGGCCGCGGACGAGCCGCGCAGCTGGCGCACCGCCTGGACGACCCGCTGGATCCGCTGGGACTCCCCGGTGTGCGAGTGCGACATCGTGCCGCCGTCCGTCACCACCGGATAGCGCCCGGTGACCTCGATGGCGCCGCCGGCGACGAAGTCGGGTCCTTCGCCGACACCGCAGTAACGGAACGCCTCGAAGTACCTGATGATCTCCCAGCTGAAGTTGTCGTAGAGCTCGAAGACGTCGACGTCCTCGCGAGCGATCCCGGCGCGTGCGAAGGCGCGGTCGGCCGCGTCCCTGCCCAGCATCCCGACCCGTTCGTAGGTCGGCGGGTGCGTGTAGCTCGGCCCCCAGCTCTCGGAGCCGCCGCCGAGCACGGCGACGGCGACCCCCGGGAGGTCCCGCGCCCGCTCCGCCGTGGTGAGGACGAGGGCGCTGCCTCCTTCCGCGGTCGTGGCGCAGTCGAGCAGGTGATAGGGGTCCGCGACCATGCGCGAGGCCAGGATGTCCTCCGCCGAGAACGGGCCGCGCCCGTAGTAGACGGCCTCCGGGTTGCGCGCGCCGTTGTTCCGGATCACCGCCGCGACGTGAGCGACCTTCGCCGGGTCGACCGAGAACCTGTGCATGTACTCCTTCGCCGACAGGGCGAACTCGGCGGGAGTCATCAGGCCCCAGCACTCGATGAACTCGTTCGAGGGGCGGGTCCAGGGCGCCGTGCTCGCGGCGTCCTGGTGGATCCCCGCCTCGCCGGCGGCGAGCACGACGACGTCGGTGACGCCGGCCTCGATCGCGGTGGCCGCCTCGAGGACCGACGCGGCGCCCGGCATGGCCCGACCGGCCCAGAAGTAGGGGATGCCCATCGCGTAGCCGAACTTGCGCGAGCCGTTCTGATAGTCCAGTCCCGGCAGGACGTTGACGCCGGTGACGTCTGCGACATCGAGGCCGGCGTCGCCCAACGCACCCCGGATCGCGGCCGAGGTCACGGTGTCGGACGTCTCCCCGTCCAGCCTCCGAGCCTGACGCGTGTTGAACGCGCCCACGATGACGGCCTGCCGGGATCTCACGGGCGTAGCCCGGTCGCGGGTGCGAGCTCGAAGAACGGCAGGGCGATCTCCTCGGACTCCCGATGGAACCGGACCTGGACCGCGGCCCCGATCAGGTCCGCGTCCGGCTCGGCGCCGACGATGTTCGTAAACATCTCGTACCCCTCCTCCAGCTGGACGACCGCCACGACGTACGGCGGGTCGAAGGCCGGGGTCGGCGGCCGCCAGACCACGGTGTAGGTGACGACGTGCCCCCGACCGGAGGACTCGACCCACTCGTAGTCGGTGTCCAGGCAGTGCGGGCAGAAGACGCTGGGGATGAAGAAGCAGCGCGCACAGCTCGAACAGCGCTGCACGAGAAGTCTCCCGTCGAGGCAGCCGTCCCAGAACGGGCGCGACAGGGCGGTGGGCCGCGGCAGGGGGCGCATGGCGGGGCTCAACGCGCGGGTACCGCGGCGCCGGGCTTCGCCATCGCGTCGAGCAACTGGTCCATGATGCGGAGCGCGTGGCTCGCGAGGAGGGCGCTCGCGGCGGCGGAGTCGCGGGCACGCAGCGCGTCGGCGATCTCGACGTGTTCGAGCGCGTCCGGGACGAAGTCGCGGACCAGGCTGACGTCACGCTGACGCAGCGCCACCGTCAGGACGAAGGCGTCCTCGATCGCCGAGCGCATGAACTCGTTTCCCGAGGCGTCCGCGACCGCCACGTGAAACTGTTGGTCGGTCTGCCTGAAGTCGGCCGGAGCGCCGTCCCGTGCGCAGCGCAGGGACTCCGAAGCCCAGCGTGTGATGGCGTCGAGCTGCTCGCCCGTGGCGTGGCGGGCCGCATAGGTCGCGGCGCCCGACTCCAGAACCGCGCGGTACTCGAACGCGTGCCGCACCGACCGGGCCGAGGGCAGTGTCACGCGGAGTCCCCGCGACGTCGGCTCGACGAGTCCGATCCGGCGCATCCGCAGCAGGGCTTCGCGGACCGGCGTCTTGCTCACGGTCAGCTCCCTGGCGAGCGTGGTCTCGCTGACCGAGCTGCCCGGTGGCAGCGATGCGTCGACGATCCGGTCGCGGATCGCCGCGAACACGAGGTCGGTGAGGCTGTCCGGCCTCTCGATCATGCGGGGACCGCCCTTTCGCCTCGCTCGCGTGTGCCGGGTCGGCCCGAGCGTGAGATGTAACGCGCCGGTATGGCGACGTGTGCTGTATGGCATATGGTATCTCAAAGCGAGGAGGCTGTCATGAGCGACGCACCGCACGAGGGGATCACCCGGCCCGGCGACCCGGCGGACCACTTCGCGTTCCTGGGCCGGCTGCGGGTGCTCGAAGTCGGCGACGAGCTGGGTGAGTACTGCGGGAAGGTGCTGGCCGGCCTCGGCGCGGACGTGGTGCGGGTCGAGCCGCCGGGCGGAGCGGAGACCCGGACGTACGGCCCGTTCCTCGACGACGAGCCGCACCCCGACCGGAGCCTGTACTTCTGGCACCACAACCTGGGCAAGCGCTCGATCGTCCTCGACCTGGACTCGGGAAGCGACCAGGAGCGGTTCCGCCGCCTGGCCGCACAGGCCGACGTGATCCTGGACAGCCGGCCGCGGGACTACCTCCTCGACCGCGGTCTCGGGTACGGCGTCCTGCGCGCGGCCCAGCCCGGCCTGATCCACGCGAGGATCTCGCCGTTCGGCGACATCGGTCCGTGGCGCGACTACGCCGGCAGCGACCTGGTCCACCTCGCCCTGGGCGGGGTGATGATGAACTGCGGATACGACCCGGACCCGATTGGCGGGTACGACACCCCGCCCATCGCGCCCCAGATGTGGCAGGCGTACTACATCGCCGGCGAGATGGCGGCGATGTCGATCCTGGCCGCCCTGACCTACCGGCTCCACACGGGACGGGGGCAGGCGCTCTCGACGAGCGTGCACCAGGCCGTCAGCCAGAACACCGAGACCGACCTGCCGGACTGGATCTACCTCAAGCAGGTGCACCGCCGCGTCACGTGCCGGCACTCGACCACATCCGCGCGCAGTCCGTCGATCGCGCTGACCAAGGACGGTCGCTACGTCCTGCCGTACCGGACCTACGTCCGCTCTCAGGGCGACGAGTGGGACGCCACCGTCGAGCTCCTCCGCAAGTACGGCTTCGCGGCCAACCTGGGCGATCCCAAGTACGCCACGGACTACCGGAACAGCGACGAGGCGCGGGACCGCCTGGCGCACCAGGTCAACCTCCTCGTCGGACAGACCCTGTTCGAGCGCGACGTCTGGCGTGACGCGCAGGCACTCAACCTCCCCTGGACGCCGGTGCGGCGCCCCGAGGAGAACGCCACGGACGAGCACTGGTTGCGGCGGGGTGCGTTCTTCGACGTCGAGCACCCCGAGCTCGACCGCACGTTCCTCTACACGGGTGGGAAGTGGGTCACGGAGGAGTTCGAGTGGCCGCGGGGGCCACGCCCGCCGCTGGTGGGTGAGCACACCGACGAGGTCGAGGCGGAGTGGAGCCGCGGCCGGCCGGAGCGGCGGCCGGCGTACACGTCGCCCCGGAACGAAGCGACCGTCGTCAGCCCGCACGGCAAGCCGTTCGCGCTGTCCGGCGTGCGAGTCGTCGACATGAGCTGGATGCTGGCGAGCGCGGGGGCGGGTCGGTTCTTCGCCGCGATGGGTGCCGACGTGGTGAAGGTCGAGCACATCAGCCGACCGGACCGCATGCGGTTCAGTCCGCTCGGCGCCTGCCCGCCCGGAGGCCGCGCCGAGCGGGACGCCGCGGTCGAAGCGCTCCCCACGCCCAGCTACACCGGGGATGACGGCAGCCCGAACCGCAGCGGCTCCTTCATGGAGATCAACTCTGGCAAGCGGTCGCTCTCGCTCAACCTGAAGCATCCCGCGTCGCGCAGGATCCTCGAAGACCTGATCCGGGATGCCGACATGGTCGTGGAGGGCTTCTCGCCCGGCACCATGACCCGGATGGGACTCGGCTACGACCGGCTCCGCGAGCTCAACCCCCGCATCATCTACGTGCAACAGAGCGGCCTGGGCGAACGGGGGAGCTACGGCCAGGTGCGCACGTTCGGTCCGAGCGCCCAGGCGATATCGGGGATGAGCGACATGTCGGGGCTCCCGGCGCCGTTTCCGCCGGCCGGGATCGGCTACTCCTACCTGGACTGGTTCGGGGCCTACAACATGGCGACGGCGATGCTCGCCGCGCTCTACCGTCGAGACGTCACGGGGCTGGGCTGCCACATCGACGCCTCCCAGGGGGAGACGGGTCTCTACCTCACCGGGACCGCGATCCTGGACAAGACCGCCAACGGCCGGGACTGGGCTCGCTACGGCAACGGTTCGCCGTACAAGCGGGCCGCTCCGCACGGGGCGTACCCCACGCGGGGCGACGACCGGTGGCTCGCGCTGGCGGCGTTCACCGATGCCGACTGGTACGGCGTGACCGACGTGCTCGGCATCGAGGAGCTGCGTGACGACCACCGGTTCGCAAGTCTGGCGGACCGGATCAAGCACGCCGGCGCACTCGACCGGCTCGTGGCCGAGGCGACCCGATCCCGGGACGGCTTCGCGCTCATGCACCAGCTGCAGGCGCGCGGAGTGCCCGCCGGCGTGTGCCAGACCGCGCAGGACCGCTACGAGTCGGACCCGCAGCTGGAGGCACTCGGCTGGCTGGTCGAGCTAGAGCAGAGCGAGCTGGGCCGCTGGCCGGTCAAGGAGCATCCGACCTGGTTCTCCGAGACGCCCACCTACATCGGCGGCCGGTACGACCGGTCCGGGCCGAGCTACGGCGAGGACACCGACCGGGTGCTGGCGGAGCTCGCCGGGCTCGACGCCGGACGGATCGCCGAGCTCCGCGCCGACGGAGCGCTCTGACCGACCCTGATCCCTGGCCGCCTTCCTCAGGGGGCGAGGCGGACTGTCTCGATCACCGAGGTGCAGGTCCGGGCGGCGATGGCTTCGGCTCCGCCCAGGCAGCTGAGGACGAAGAGGGTCCGACCGTCGTGGCCGCCGACAGCGCAGGCCAGGGGCATCCGGCCGGTGAAGTCCACGACGTCGGCGACGGCGCCGCCCTCGATGACCCGCCGGCAGTCGGACGTCCACGGCGACGCGCACCAGATCCCACCGGCCGGGTCGGCGGCGATCCCGTCGGCGCTGCCCGGGGCGAGGTCGGCCCACGGTCGGCGGGCGGAGAGCGAGCCGTCCGGACCCCGGTCGTACGCCGTCAGCCGTTGGGCCGGGAACTCGGCGACGACATATGTGTTTCCCCCGTCGAGGAGGGCCGGCCCGTTCGGGGCGTCGAGCCGCTCGGCGACGACCCTGGCGCTGCCGTCCGGCTCGACCAGGATCACGACGCCGTCCGCGTCGACGGGTCGCGGCTCAGCATTCGAGTGGGTACCCATCGACCCCACGTAGGCGCGCCCCCGGTCGTCGACGACCATGTCGTTGAGTCCGCCCACGGCCAGTTGGGACAGATCGGCGTGCACGACGACCTTCCCCGTGGTCTCCAGGCGCAGGAGGGTCGGTTCGTTGAGGTTGGCGATCAGCAGCCGGCCGTCGGGCAGGAAGCCGAGGCCGCTAGGGCGTTCACCGTGGGTGAGCTCGACGACCACCTCCGCCCGGCCCGACTCGTCGACGGTCATCACCCGGTCGGCGAAGATGTCGGAGAACCAGAGTCGATCGTCTCGCCATCGCGGACTCTCGGCGAACCTCAGGCCGTCGAGCAGCGGCCGAGGGAGCCCCGGGCTCACAGCCCCGCCATGGCGGCCACCGCGTCGAGCGCGTGCAGGGTCTGGTCAGGGGTCGGCGGCGGGGCCGACAGGGTCGCCACTCCGACCGCGGCCCAGTCCTCCAGCGGGATGCGGGTGCCCGGGTGGTTGTAGAGCAGGACCATCAGCCGTTCGACGCCGGCCGCGGCGTACGCCTCACGGATCTCCTCACTGGGGTCGCGCACGCCGACCGTGATGGACACCTCGCCGGGGTCCCGTCCGATCCGGGCGCACTCGGCGTCGAGAGCGGCCCGGAACCCGGCTACCTGTGCCGGTGTCACACCGGTGGCGAGCCACCCGTCGGCCCACGCCGCGATCCGGCTCGCGGCCACCGGCGTGGGTTGCGCCCCGACGATCACCGGGGGATGCGGGCGTTGCAGGGGCCGTGGGTCGCAGACCATCTCCGGAAACGAGACGAGGTCCCCGTCGTACGCCGCGGACTCGTTGGCCCACAGCCCTTTCATCGCCGCGACCGCCTGGATGGTGTAAGCCCAGGGCTTGGCGGCCGCCGGGTTGTGGAGCTCGGTGACCTCGCGGAGCCACCCGGTGCCGAGGCCGAACAGGAAGCGGCCCGCGCTGAACGCGTCCAGGGTCGAGACGGCCTTGGCGAGCGTGAGCGGCGGGTGCTCCGGCACCAGGCAGACCCCGGTGGCCACCCGAAGCCGGCTGGTGACGGCGGCCATCATGCTGAGGACGACGAACGGATCGGCCATCTGGTGGTAGACGTCCGGGATCTCACCCCCGGTCATGGGGAACGGGATGCCGGGATGCTTGGGCACGACGGTGTGCTCCGGAGCCCAGTACGACTCGAACCCCCGGGCTTCGAGTTCCCGCGCCAGCGTGACGGCGTCGATCGTGCGGGTCGTGACAGCGAGCTGCGCGCCGATCTTCATCCGCATGACTCTCCGGCGCGAAGCTTCTGGCCGACCAGCCTGCCGTTTCGCAGAGCAGAACACCCGACCGCGTTCCGACATGTTCAGCGAGCCGGAACGAAGTCGTGGAGCCGCGTCCCGGCTGGTGCTTGACTCCGCGGAACAGGGGCCCTCTTGACGATGCTGGAGGAGAGACCGTGAAGGTCGGAGTTCACTTCAACTTTCAGAACTACCACGACTGGGGCCGCTTCCTCGCGAAGGCGCCCGGCCCGCCAAAGGTCACCGACCAGCAGATCTACGACGAGGAGATCGCGCTGGCCGAGCTCGTCGAGCCGCTGGGCTTCGACTCGTACTGGGCGATCGACCACCACTTCACGCCGTACGTCATGACCGGCGGGGCGCTGCAGCACCTGACCTTCATGGCCGGCCGGACCAGCAACATCGACTTCGGCACGATGATCGTGGTGCTTCCCTGGTACGACCCGCTGGTGGTCGCGGACCAGATCAGCGCGCTCGACAACCTGCTGCAGGGTCGCCAGCTCACGCTGGGCATGGGTCGGGGTGCCGCGATCCGGGAGTTCGACGCGTTCCGCGTGCCCATGGGTGAGGCGCGCAGTCGGTTCAACGAGACCCTGGAGATCCTCCGCAAGGCGATGTCCCAGGAGTGGTTCTCGCACCAGGGCGAGCACTTCACGATCCCCGAGACCACGATCCGCCCCTCGTACCGCAACCCGCAGCGGCTCATGGACCGGATGCGGATCGCCTGGACCAGCCCCGAGACGCTGCCCATCGCCGCCAGCGCCGGGCTGGGGATGCTGATGACGAACCAGAAGAGCTGGGACGACTACTCGGCGGACGTCGCGGCGTTCAACAGCATCCGGGCGGGCAACGGACTCGAGCCGACCCAGCCCACCGTCGTGGTGCGGATGACCTGCGCCGAGACGGAGGAGGAAGCCTGGGCGGCGATGAAGGTGCACTCCCTCGAGGCGGGCGAGAGCAGCAAGCTCCACTACCAGTTCGACGACCCGGAGCGGTTTCGCAACACCAAGGGGTACGAGCAGTACGCCAAGCTCGGCAACGCGATCACCGACCAGGAGACGCTGGTGGAGAAGAGCGCCCGGCCGCAGGCGTGGGGCACCCCGGACCAGGTCTTCGAGAAGCTCAAGGAGATCCAGAGCAAGACCAGCGCGGAGGAGTTCGTTCTCAACGTGCGGTTCGGGGCCATGCCGATCGAACAGGCCGAGCGGTCCCTCCGGCTCTTCGCCAAGGAGGTGCTCCCGCGGCTGCACGAGCTGGAGGCGCCCTTGGCCGACGAGATGCGCGGTGCGGCCGACGGCGCCGGCCACGTGGCCTTCGGAACCGCCGAGGAGCCGACCCGCCTGGGCCTGTAGCCCGGCCTCCGGGGAAAGGTGGACGAGATCATGGGCAGCGACTACTTCAAGACGCTCTACTCCCGCGCCGTCGAGTCCGGTGACAGCCTCGATGTCCTGTGGGACGAGCAACGGATGCCGTTCGACTCGATCGAGAAGCGGCTGACGGACCTGCTCGACCTGCGCGGCCGGAAGGTGGTCATCACCGGCGGTGGGGGCGCGGGGCTCGGCCAGGCCTGTGCCAACCGGTTCGCCGGTCTCGGCGCCGATGTCGCCCTGGTCGACATCAAGGTCGAGTCCACCGATGCCACCGGCAGCATGCCGCGGTACGCCGGGCCGGACCCGCACGGGGTAGCCGCCCGCGTAGCCGAGAAGTGGGGAACCCGGGCCTTCGGCGTCCACGGCGACGCGACGGACTGGGAAGACATCCAACGGTGGATGGCGGAATGCCACGACCTGCTCGGCGGGATCGACGTGCTGGTGAACAGCGCTGTCGACGTCGCCGTGGTCGACTTCGGCACGGCCACCAGAGAGGACCTGGACAGGTCACTGCGGGGGACCATGGCCGGGCCGATGTACGCGAGCAGGGCCGCGCTGGACTACATGATCCCGCAGGGTCGCGGCCACATCGTCAACGTCGGCAGCGCCTCCGCGAACATGCCGAGTGCGCCGAGGAACCTTCTCTACGGTACGGGCAAGAGTTGGCTCGCGTCGTTCACCCGGTTTCTCGCCGCCGAGGTGATCCACCACGGCATCCGCGTGGCCGGGGTGAACCCGGCGTCCATGGTGCGCACGAAGGAGAAGATCCCGGCGTTCAACGACATGTGGTTCTACTCCCTGATCCGCAACCAGTTGGGCCGCTACCTCCTCCACGAGGAGACGGCCAACGTCGTCGCGTTCCTCGCCTCGGACGCGGCGAGCGCGATCGTCGGCGAGGTCATCGACACCGACGGGGGCGCATCGCTCTAGTGGAGGGTGGCGCCAGATGAGCAGGCCGGTCCTGCTGGTCGTCGGAGCTGGTCCCGGTGTGAGCGGATCGGTCGCCCGGCGGTTCGCGCGAGATGGTTACGACATCGAACTGCTCGGTATCGACCACGACGCGCTTCACGCCCTGACCGCCGATGTCGAGCGAACGGGGGCCGTCGCCGGTTACGCACATGTCGACATCACCGACGCCGGCGCGACCGCGGCATCGATCCAGCTCGCGGGCGAACGCCGTCGCCGGATCGATGTCGTGCATTTCAACCCGAGCGCGTTTCGGGAGAAGGACCCGCTGGAGCTGAGCGTTCCCGAACTCCTCGAAGACCTGGCGCTCGGTGTCGGCGGCCTGCTCACCGCCATCCAGGCGGCCCGGCCGTTCATGTCCGCCGGTGGGCGGGTGACCGCCACCGGCAGCATGGCGGCGGATCAGCCGTGGCACCGCGCCGCGTCGCTCGGTGTCCAGAAGGCCGGCCTGCGCAACCTGGTTCGCAGCCTGGACACGACCCTCGCGCCCGACGGTATCCGCGCCGTGTCGGTGACGGTCTGCGGGAGGCTCAGCCAGGACGGGAGGTTTACGCCCGATCGGGTGGCCGATGCGATCTGGGACGCCGCGGGTCAGGACGTGGACACCTGGCTCAGCGAGGTCGAATACGGCGGCTGACGGCGGCCCGCCCGAAAGCCGGTGGCGCTACGGGCGCCGCAGATTGGCGCGGAGGAACGCGTCGGTGAGGCGCTCGGTCTCCGGACCGTTCTCGGGCAGGGCCGCACCGTGGCATTGGGGCAGGCGGCGCATCGTCACGGTGACCCCGTCGTCGACGAGGCGACGGGCGTACGCGCTGCCTTCGTCGCGCAGGACGTCGTAGTCACCGAGGATGACCAGAGCGGGAGGCAGGCCGCGGAGGCTGGACGCGTGCATGGGGGAGGCGTACGGCTCGTACGCGTCGGCCGGTGACGCGAGGTACATCTCCCACATCTCCAGGGCGTTCTGGCGGGTCATGACATAGCCCACGGCGAACAGGCGCATCGAGGCGGTGTTGCAGCCGCTGCCGGTGACCGGGATGTTGAGCACTTGCGCGCAGAGCGCCGGCCCACCTCGGTCGCGGCTCATCAGCGCGACCGCCGCGGCCAGGCTGCCGCCGGCGCTGCCGCCGCCGACCGCGAGCCTGGTCGCGTCGACACCGAGCCGCTCGGCGTTGCCCGCGACCCAGGTCAGTGCCGTGTAGCAGTCCTCGACCGGGAGTGGGAACTTGTGGTCGGGGGCCATGCGGTAGTCGACGTCGATGACGACGGCGCCGAGTTCGCGGGCTCGCGTACCGTGCACCGCGGCACTGCCGCGCAACACGTCGAGCCCGCCGCCGACCCAGAAGCCGCCGCCGTGGAAGTGCAGGTAGGCCGGCGCGTCGCTGACGCCGGCGGGCCGGTACACGATCGCGTTGATCGAACCGGCCGCGCACTCGGCGCAGCCGGACCAGCCGCAGGTCCCGGCCACCGGGATGCGGACCTCGGTGACGTCGACTCCCTCGACGGTCGGCCGGGTGCTCCCGCTCCCGCCGCCCATCTGCGCCATCCGTGCTTGCTGCTTCGCGCGGTCCGCCGTGACCTCGGCAAACCACGCGTCCCGCGCGACCGGGTCGGCTGGCGGCTGCCGGACCGCGGGCGCCCGGCTGCTGTCCAGGTAGGGCGTGATCTGCTCGATGATCTCGCGAAGTCGCGGTTCCGTCACCAACTCCATGAACGGCAACAGTATGTCGTGTGTCAGATCTTGTCTATCAGATCTCGTATGGCAGCTGGGCCTTTAGGTCCAAGCCGTGCCGAAGCGCCCCCGAAACATCGTGGAGACGACGGGATTGCGGGTCAGCGGGCCGTAGCGGCCGATCGGGTAGCCCAGCGGGATGGTCGCGCCGATCTCGAACGCCGGCGGGATGCCGAAGTGCTCGCGGACCGCGGGTTCGTTCTCCAGGTGGTTCGTGGTCATCGCCGCTCCGATGCCGAGGCCGCGGGCCGCGAGGAGCAGGTTCTGCGTCGCGGCGTACACCGAGGACCAGGCGTACCGGACGTCCGGGTTCTCCCTGCTGGGGAACGCGTTCTCGATGAGTGGCAGGACGAGCACGGGGATCTGGTCGAAGTCGAAGATGAACCGCCGGTACCGCCGTTGCGCGTGTGCGGTGGGTGAGGTGTCCGCCACGGCCGGCTCCGGGTAGCGATCGCCGACGGCCTCGACCAGCATGTCCCGAAACCACCGCCGGTCCTCGGGCGCCGTGACCACGAGGAACCTCCAGAGCTGTCGGTTTCCCGCGCTGGGGGCGCGGGTCGCGAAGTGGACAAGTCGCTCGATGAGCTCGTCGGGTAGCGGGTCGGGCCGGAGCCGGCGGATGGCCCGGCAGGTCTCCAGCGCCTCGAAGAGATCGAACTCGGCGGTCACGCCTCAACTCCCGCGCGCCGGCTCCACCGGTGGTCCCGGGGGAGGGCCAGGACCGCGAAGCGCGTCTCGCCGTCCGACGAGCTCTTGTGCCCCTGGCCCGCGAAGTCCTCGACGAGGCAGACGTCGCCCGCCCTCAGGGTCCGCCGGCCGCCGTCCCCGCCGACCTCGACCTCGAACCCGCCGGCGAGCACGACGAGCAGGCTCGTTCCGGTCTCGGTGTGCCAGTCGGAGCGCATGGACGGTGAAAGGCACACAAAGCTCAGGGCGGTGGCCTCCTGTCCCTGCTCGGACGGCATCGAGAAGAGGTCGTCGAAAGGCACCAGGTGGGCGACCTCGCCGGCGGAGAACATCCGGAGCAGGCGGGGCGGGGTGTGTGCCGTCCGCCGGCCTTCGTCCAGGGACGGAGGCACGGTGCCGATGGGCAGCCAGGCCGGCCCGACCTCGACCTCAAGGTATGAGCAGGCGGTCGCCGCCCGGATCCGCACGGGCGCTTTGAGCGGAACGGGGACGTCGAGGAACAACACGTCGCCGGCGCCGAGCCTGGCCCGCATGTCGGGGACGATCACCTGGAGCGTTCCCGAGACCACGAGGAACAGTCGACGCGTACTGCGGCCGGTGACCACCTCGATCGGCCCGGCGGGAGTGGTGACCGCGCGCACCTGCCGCACCCCGGACATGCTGCTCGGCTCGGGAGCCAGTTCCCGGTCCAGAGCCGTGGCTGTCGGCCCGGGCGCGAGAAACGGCAGGGGCAGCGACTCGAGCCGAGGGGCTCCCACGCCGTCACGAGCGACACGCAGTGTCTTCACTGTTCCTCCACTCAAGTCTGTTGCGACGTACGATATCTCATGTACCATACGGTGCCCAACGGAACTGTGACGTGGACCGCACGCACAGCTGGGACAGGCGGCATGTCCGTCTGCTAACCGAAAGGTGACACAGTGAGGACATCCAAGATCGCGGCGGGAATCGCTTTCGCCGCCCTGCTCGCTGTGAGTTCCGCTTGTGGAAGCGACGACTCCGACGACAGCTCGGCCGCGCCGTCCGGGAGGGCGGCGCTGCCGTCCGGCACCGCGGCGGACGGCTCGATGAACCCGGTCACGGTCGGCTTCCACAATCTCGAGGGCGGCTCCATCTCACTCGCCGACGTCCGGCTCGGCTTCGAGGCCGGCGTGAAGTACGTCAACGAGCACCTGGGCGGTGTCAACGGCCACCCGCTGAAGGCGATCGCCTGCAAGACCGATGGCACACCCGAGGCGTCGGTGAACTGTGCCAACCAGTTCGTCGAGCAGAAGGCCGTGCTCGCCGTCCAGGGTGCCGACTTCGGCGCCGACGCCATGCTCCCCGTACTGAAGTCCGCCGGACTCGCCGAACTCGGCAGCTTCCCGCTGACCCCGGGCATGGACACCGCGGTGGGGGACGCCTACTTCATGCAGGGGTCGGCCGAGGAGGGCTACGCGGCCAACCTGGTCCAACTGAAGAAGCTCAGTGCCTCGAAGGTCGCCGTCGTCATGGTGGACAACCCGACGAGCCACGAAACCTACGACAAGGTCATCTCACCCGCCGCGGTCAAGCTGGGCCTCGAAACCAAGGTGTTCTACGTCCCCGCCCAGTCCGACTGGACGGTCCAGTCGGCGACGGTACTCGCCTGGGGGCCGGACGCCATCAGCACCTACGTCGCCGCCGACGCGCTGGCCGCGGTGCCGGCGTTCCGGTCCGCGGGCTTCAGCGGCCACATCACGGCCGGGTCGAACACGGAGATCATCCCGCAGCTCGACCCGAGCGTGCTCGACAAGGTCCTGTTCAGCGCCCCGTACTACCTCCCCGAGTTCGCCGACATCCCGGCCGAGGTGCGGGGTGACATCGACGCCTTCGCCGAGTACACCTCGGGCCTGCCGAAGGACGGCAGCGTGACCCAGCGCCAGACCGGCTTCTACACCGCGCTCATGGCCGCCCAGCTGCTCCGCGACGTCGGTACCAAGACCGACCCGCTGACGGCCGAGGTGGTCCACGCCGGGGTGAAGACGTGGAAGGGCGACCGGCAGCCCTTCCGCACGAACGGATGGGACTGCTCGAAGCCCTCCTGGCCCGGCACGACCGCGTGTGGAACGGGGAACGTCTACGCCACCCCGGGCGCGGACCGAACCCTTGCGCCGCTGCCCGACCAGCCGGTCGACATCTCCGCGGTCCTGCCGTAGCCGGACCGGTCACTTCGAGCGAGAAGCTGAGAGTCGCGTCGTGAGTGAGATCCTCCTCTTCCTCGTGCTCGGCCTGGGGGTCGGGGCGGTGTACGCCGCCCTGACCCTCGGGGTCGTTCTGACCTACCAGGGCACCGGGATGATCAACTTTGCCGCGGCGGCGATGGCCGCGGTGCCCATGTACGTCTACGAGGAGCTGCGACACGGCAGACTGACGCTGCCGGTGCCATGGCTTCCTTCCTTCGACGTCGGCGAAACGCCCACCTGGTCGGCCGTCGCGATCGCGGTGGCGGTTGCGGGGCTGCTCGGTGCCCTGACCGAACTGGCGGTCTCGAGGCCCCTGCGCAAAGCGCCACCCCTGGCGAAGGTGGTCGCCGCCGTCGGGATTCTGCTCACCCTCCAGGCCGTCGTGGGGCTCAAGTACGGCACCGTACCGCTGCTCCGGTCGGTGACTCTCCCGCAGGGCGTGGTGGAGCTGTCCGGTGTCAACGTCGCGAAGGACCGGCTCTGGCTGGTCGGCATCACCCTCGTGCTCTCGGTCGCCCTCGCGGTCTGGTTCAAGAGGTCCCGGATGGGACTGGCCATCCAGGCCTCCGCGGAGAACGAACGAGCGGCCGGGTTCGCCCGGCTGTCACCAAACGTGACCGGCCTCGTCACCTGGACGGTCTCGTCCATGTTCACCGCCCTGATCCTGGTGCTGGCCGGGCCGGCCACCGGCACCCTGTCGCCTTCGACCATGCCGCTCCTGGTGGTCCCCGCTCTGGCCGGCGCGCTCGTCGCTCGGCTGAGTTCGCTCACCGTCTCCTTGGCCGGCGCACTGACGCTCGGCGTGGTCCAGTCCGAGCTCCAGTACCTCTCCCAGACGAAGGACTGGTGGCCGGACTGGGCCAAGCAGGGGCTCACCAACGTGGTGCCGTTCGTCGTGATCGTCGTGGCGCTCTTCGTCCTGGGACGCGCGATCCCCACCCGCGGTGACGACGTACGGTCGTCGCTCCCGGCCGTGCTGATCCCGCGGAACCGTCCACGCACGGTGGCTCTCTGGTCGGCCGTCGGGCTCGCCGGCCTCGCCCTGACCTCCGGCACGTACCGGTTCGGTGTCATCACCAGCCTGGCCGTGTCGCTGATCGCGCTCTCCTTGGTGTTGCTGACCGGAATGCTCGGTCAGATCTCCTTGGCGCAGGCGGCGTTCGCGGGAGTCGCCGGCATCGTCCTCTCCAAGCTCGGTGACTCGGTGCCGTTCCCCTTGTCACTGTTCATCGCGGCGACGCTGGCGGCCGTAGCGGGAGTCTTCGTCGGCATCCCCGCGCTGCGCATCCGCGGTGCTCAGCTCGCCGTGGTGACGCTGGCGGCCGCACTCACGCTCCAGGACTTCGTCATCGCCAACCCCAAGCTCGTCTCGGCCACGGCGAACCTCATTCCCGACCCCGAGATCTTCGGATGGGATCTGTCGGTGCGCGGCGGTCAGAGCATCGCGCGGCTGCCCTTCGGCGTCCTGGTCCTCGTCATCGTGGTGGTGGCCTTCGTCTGCGTGGGGAACCTGATGCGCGCCGGCACCGGCCGGACAATGCTGGCGATCCGATCGAACGAGCGAGCCGCCGCGGCCATCGGGATCAACGTTCCCCGGGTCAAGCTCGCGGCATTCGCGGCGTCCTCCTTCCTGGCCGGTCTCGGCGGCGGGCTCATCGGCTACAGCCGTGGCCAACTGTCCGCGGAGTCCTTCGGGGTGTTCATCGGTCTGTCCTTCCTCGCGGTCGCCTACCTGCAAGGAATCACCAGCGTCAGCGGCGCGCTCCTCGCCGGCATCTCCGCGAGTCTCGGCGTCGTCTACGTGTTCATGGACCGCAACCTCCACCTCGGCAGCTACTACATGCTCATCACCGGCGTCTCGCTCATCCTCACGGTCCTCTTCAACCCGATCGGGATCGCGGGCAAGACCCGGTCGGACTACGAAAAGGCACGTGCCCGTTTCGCGCCTCGCAGGTCCCCGGCAAAGCCCGCGGTCCGGGCCGTCGAGTCCGGCAGCGGCCCGGCTCCCGTGACGACCCGCCGGCAGATCGGAGACGTGACGCTGTCGACCCGCGGCATCACCGTCAGGTACGGCGGCGTCGAAGCCGTGTCGAACATCGACATCGAGGTGCGCGCCGGCGAGATCGTCGGCCTCATCGGTCCGAACGGCGCCGGCAAGACGAGCTTCGTGGACGCCCTCACCGGGTTCGCACGCAGCTCCGGGCAGGTGGAGCTGGCAGGCGACCGGCTCGACCGCCGGCCGGCGCATGACCGAGCCAGACGTGGCCTGGTCCGGACCTGGCAGGCCGGTGAGCTCTTCGACGACCTCACGGTCGCCGACAACGTGCGGGTCGCCAACGAGACGGGCAACGAGGCGCTCGGCATGCTCCGGGACATCGTGCGACCCAGTACCCCACCGGCTGCCGCGGTCGAGCGGGCGCTGGCGCTCATGTCCCTGACCGACGTCGAGGAGCGCAAGCCCTCCGAGCTGCCGCTCGGGAGGCAGAAGGCGGTCGGCATGGCCCGAGCGCTGGCCATCGAGCCGCGGGTGCTGTTGCTGGACGAGCCGGCGGCCGGGCTGGACAGCGCCGAGAGTCTCGCCTTCGGCGACCAGTTGCGCCGGATCGCGGGCACCGGGGTCGGCTGCCTGCTCATCGACCACGACATGCACCTGGTGATGAGCGTCTGCGACCGCGTCTACGTCATCGAGTTCGGCAAGCAGATCGCCGCGGGGACCCCAGCGGCGGTGCGGAACGATCCGCGCGTCCTGGAGTCCTACCTGGGCAGCCAGTCGTTCGAGACCGCGGGCGTGGCAGCCGACGCGCGCGCCGGGAGGGAGGAGGTGGGATCGTGACCGTGCTCGTCGAAACCCAGGGCCTCACGTGTGGCTACGGGAGGCTTCCCGTGGTTCGTGACCTCGACCTGACCGTCTGCGCCGGTGAGGTCGTGTGCCTCCTGGGAGCCAACGGTGCCGGCAAGACGACAAGCCTGCTGACGATCGCCGGTGCCCTCCCGCGGTTGGGTGGCTCGGTCCGTGTCGGCGGCAAGCCGGCACCCGCGGCCGCGCACATCGTGGCGCGCCGCGGGCTCGCCCTCGTACCGGAGGGGCGCGGGCTCTTCTACCGGCTCACGGTGGCGGAGAATCTCCGCTTGCGCCGGCACCGCCGGTCGAGGGTCTCCATCGACGACGTTCTCGGCCACTTCCCGGTGCTCGCGGATCTGATGGGAAGGCGCGCTGGACTGCTCTCCGGTGGTGAGCAGCAGATGCTGGCGCTCGCCGGCGCGCTGGTCGCGGATCCGCAAGTGATCCTTCTCGACGAGATGAGCCTGGGCCTGGCCCCGATCGTCGTCGAACGGCTCCTCCCGATCGTCCGCGGCATCGCCGACGAGCGTGGGATGGGCGTGCTCCTCGTCGAGCAGCACATCCTTGCCGCCCTGACGGTCGCCGACCGCGGGTACGTGATGGCCCACGGCTCTGTGGTCGCCTCGGGCACCGCGACCGATCTGCGGCGCGACGCGGAACTGCTGGAGGCGAGCTATCTGGGCGACAAGGCCAGCATCGACTCGGCCGTTGCCGAGGGCCTGGTGTGAGGAGTTGAGACATGACCCGGGATACGCCGTACATCAACGACACCGATCCGACGGCCGAGGTTCTTCGTCGGGTGTTCGGCACCTTTCCAAGCGGCGTCGTGGCGCTGTGCGGCACGACGCCGGAGGGCGAGACGGTCGGGATGGCCATCAGTGCCTTCATCCCGGTCTCGCTCGACCCGCCACTGATCGGCGTCGCGATCCAGAACAGCTCGCGCACGTGGGCGGTACTCCGTGAGCTCCCCTCGCTGGGGGTCAGTGTGCTCGCCTCCGACCAGCAGATCGAGGCTCGGCAACTGGCGGCACGGGAGGGGAACCGGTTCACCGGCATCGATCTCGGCAACCTCACCGACGGCGGCGCCGTCTTCCTCGCCAACTCGGTGTCGAGGTTCGACTGCGTCCCCGAGAGCGAGACGCCGGCCGGAGACCACACCATGGTCCTGCTCCGGATCCGTGCGCTCAGCCTGTCGTACGACGTCCCGCCGCTGGTGTTCCACGAGAGCGCCTTCGTGACGCTCAGCCCGCTCGGTGAGGCCGACATCACCTGAATGTGCGGTCGTTCAGCCCCCCGGAACCGAAGTGTGGCCCGATCGAGACGTCCGCGGAAGTCTGAGCGGCGACCCGACCACGAGTGAGGAGCACGCTTATTTCCGAGAGCATCGCCATCGGCACCGGCGAGGAGCTGTCGCGCACCGCGATCGAGGCCGCGTTGGTGGCGACCGGTGCCGACTTCGAGACCTCGGTGGTGCAGGTGCGTGGCGAGCCGGTGACGGTCTACCGGAACGCGCCCTCGACGCTGGCGGAGGTGTTCGGACGAGCCGCGTCCTGGGGCGACACCCCGGCTCTCTCCTACGAGGGCCGCACGGTCACGTGGTCGCAGTACGCCGACGTGGTGGGTCGGGTCGCCGGGAGTCTGGTCGGCGACCTCGGGGTCCGCCCGGGCGACCGGGTCGCCGTCGCCATGCGCAACTACCCGGAGTGGGCCCTTGCCTTCGCGGCCGCGACCAGCGTCGGGGCCGTCGCCGTGCCGCTCAACTCCTGGTGGAACGGCGAGGAGCTCGCCTACGTGCTGGCGGACTGCGGCGCCACCGTGCTGTTCGCCGACGGGGAGCGCGCGCGGCTCGTCGGCGCACAGCGCTCCGGTCTGCCGGTGCTCCGCACGGTGGTCGAAGTCGAATCGGAGGCGCGCTCGGGTGACCTGGCTTGGCACGAGGTCGCGGCCGGGCCCCGCGCAGACGCCGGCGCACCCGCCGCCGCGATCGCCCCTGACGACGATGCCACGATCATGTACACCTCCGGCACGACCGGCCAGCCCAAGGGTGTCGTGGCCACGCATCGAGCGCACACCACCGCACTGATGAACATCCTCTACCAGGGTGCCCTCCACGCGGCCGTGAACCGGGCCCGCTCGGAGCCGGTCCGACCGGTGCGCAGCCCGTCGCAGGCCCTCGTCGGCGGCCCGCTGTTTCACATCTCCAACCTCCCAAAGCTCTATGTCGCCGCTTCGCGCGGACACCACCTGGTGTTCATGCGCAGGTGGGACGCCCGCAAGGCGGTCGCCCTCATCGACACGCTCGGCCTCGACGGCTTCGCGGGCGTCCCGACGATGGTGCGGCAGCTGCTCGACGAGGCCGAGGCGGCGGGCACGACGCTGCCCACCCTTCGCCAGATCGGAACCGGCGGCGCACCCACTCCCGGCAACCAGATCCAGCGGATCGGGCAGCAGTTCGCGCGAGGCGTCCTGGCCAGCACCGGATACGGACTCACCGAGACCACCGGTGCCATGGTGGGCATCGCGTCGTCCGACTTCTTCGAACGGCCGGACGCCGCCGGGCGGCCCTTCCCCGTCTGCCAGGTGCGTGTGGTCGCCGCCGACGGGTCCGACGCCGGTCCGGGCGAGGTCGGTGAGGCGTGGCTGCGGGGCGCCACCCTGGCGAAGGGCTACTGGAATCGGCCGAGCGACCCCTTCCACAACGCCCAGGGCTGGTTTGCGACCGGCGACCTGGTGACCGTCGACGACGAAGGGTTTCTTCGGATCGTCGACCGGATCAAGGACGTTGTCCTGCGCGGCGGCGAGAACGTCTACTGCGCGGAGGTGGAAGGGCTTCTCGCGACCCACCCGGACGTGGTCGACGTCGCGGTCTTCGGCATCCCACACGACATCCTCGGCGAAGAGGTGGCCGCGGCGGTACACGTGCGCCTCGGGTCGGCGGTCACCTCGGCAGACCTCCAGCGCCAGGTGGCGCAGCGGGCGGCGGCCTACAAGGTGCCGTCCGCGGTGGTCATCCTGACCGGCCCCCTTCCGCGCAACCCGACCGGAAAGGTGCTCAAGTCCGAACTCCGGGCCCGGCTTCAAGCAGACCCAGCACTTGAGGAGCAGCTATGACGACAGCGTCCGAGGCCGGCGAACTCCCAGCGGAGTACCAGGAGATCCGCTACTCCGTCGAAAACCGGATCGCCACGGTGACCTTGAACCAGCCGGCGCGACGGAACGCGCTGACCTTCCGGATGCGCCGCGAGATCATCGACGCGCTGCGGACCGCCGAAAGCGACGACGACGTCACCGTCATCCTCATCCGGGCCAACGGACCGTCGTTCTCCGGCGGCTACGCCCTGTCGGCTGCCCCGCGACCCGAAGCGGCGGGCGGCACGCCGGCGGCGAAGTCCTATTGGGACGACGGAACCCGTCCGGAACGGTGGATCGACGCCGAGGAGTTCGACGGCTGGACCGACCAGTGGGCCCGCAGCTGCCTGCGGGACTGGATGAACGTGTGGGAGCTACTGAAGCCCGTGGTGGCCATGGTGCACGGCCACTGCCTGGCCGGCGGGACCGAGCTGATGTCGCTGTGCGACATCGCCTTCGTCGCCGACGACGCCCAGATCGGCTACCCACCCATGCGCGGTATGACCTCGCCCGACATCCCGTACTTCCCCTGGAAGATGACCATGGCCCAGGCCAAGTACCTCCAGCTCACCGGCAACAGCGTGACCGGCGCCGAAGCGGCCGCCATGGGGTGGGTCGCGAAGTCGTTCCCGCCCGGCGAGCTGGAGGAGCGGACGATGCGCGAGCTGCGAGCGATGAGCCACATCGCGCCGTCACTGCTCGCCGCCAACAAGGAGTCCGTGAACCAGGCGTACGAGATCATGGGGATGCGGACGCACTTCAACCAGGCGTGGGCCATGCACTCGCTGAGCGGAGCGCTGCGGCCCGGTGCTCGGGACTTCTCGCAGCGGCTCCGCGAGGGCGGGCTGAAGGCCGCGCTGGAGTGGCGTGACGGTCCGGCGCGCGCGGAAGGGTTTCGCTGAGCGGCGCTCAGACCAGAGAGCGCAGTCCTGAGGGGCGGAGCTCGGCCGCACCCTCCGCCTCCTGCGCGAAGGCCTGCAGCAGCTGCTCCATGATCCGCAGGATGTGACCGGAGAGCCGGTCCGCGGCCGTGGCCCCGTCGCCGGACTTGAGGGCCCGCGCGATGCTGGCGTGCTCCTTTCCGTCCGGACCGAAGTCACGCACGAGGTGGACGTCTCGCTGGCGCAGGACCTGGGTGAGCACCACCGCATCCCCCACCGCCTTGTGCAGCATCGCGTTGTCGGCGGCGGCCGCGATCGCCAGGTGAAACGTGGTGTCCGCTTCGCGGAAGGCCTCGAAGTCGTCCGCCACCTCGACGGAGGCCTGCGCGAGCCGCACGAGCTCGGCCTTCTGCTCGCGGGTGGCGCGAGCGGCGGCGTACCGCGCCGCGGCAGCCTCCAGGCCCGCCCGCATCTCGAACGCATCACGGATGATCCGGGCGGTCGGAACGACGACGCGAAGGCCACGTCCGGTCGACTCGACCAGGCCGATGTGGCGCAGCTGCAGCAGAGCCTCGCGGACCGGGGTCTTGCTGACCTGCAGGTCCTTGGAGAGCATCGCCTCGCTGACCGAGCTGCCCGGCGGCAGGCTCGCCTCGACGAGTCGCCGTCGGATCGCCGCGAAGACGAGGTCGGTCAGGTTGTCCGGCCGCTCGATCATCGAACGCCTACCTCCAGATTCCACGTGTCATGCGCTATACAGCGTATGTCACAAGCGCGGGCGAGTCTGACCTCGGGTCAGCACCGGTCGCGTCGACCGTCAGGCTCGTGCCCCGCGGAGGCGTTCGATCACCCAGGCGGCCACCTGGGTGCGGCTGCCGAAGGCGAGCTTTTCGAGGATGTGGGCCACGTGGGCGTCGACCGTGCGCGGTGAGATCGCGAGCCGGCCCGCGATCTGCCGGTTGCCCAGACCCTCGGCGACCCGCTGGGCGACCTGCCACTCGCGCTTGGTCAGCGGCAGGAACATCTCTGCCTGGTCCTTCTGCCCGTCGCCACCGTCCTGGACGCGCATGGCGTAGTCGCGGGCCTGCGTCGGCGACAGCTCGGCACCGGCCGCCATGAGGGAGGCGAGCACGGGTCCGGGGAGCCGGGCCCGCAGCTGTTCGAGCGAGGCGTCGCGAAACTTGCGCAGCGCGCCCACGCTCTCGATGGAGGACCCGCTGCGCCGCCACGCCGCCTCGGCACACCCGGCCAGGGTCGCCCCGCGGCGCGGGTCGTCGGCGACGCTGAACCAGGCAAGCGCGTCCAGGCACATGGCCTGACCGAGCTCTTCCTCGTCGTTCACCTTGAGCCGGAGGGCTTCGAGCACCATGGCCTCGGCTGCCGCCGCCTCACCCGCATCCCAGATGACCATGCCCAGGTTCATGAGTGCGCTCGAGTGCAGCGTGCTCTCGACGTGCTGGCCGGTGAGGAACAGGCACTCCAGGAGCAGATCCTGCGCCGAGGCGAGATCCCCGCACAGCCACCGCGTGACGCCGTAGCCGAGGAGGACGTGCGCTCTTCCGACGACCTCGTCGCACAACGCGAACAGGCGGAGCGCTTCGTCGAGCGGAGCCTGTGCCCCATGTGGGTCGCTGTCGGTGAGCGCGGCCATCCCCTCGACGAAGTACAGGTACGCGAGGTCCGCGGGGCTCGGCGTGGGTCCGAGCTCGGCCCGAGCATCGGCGAGCAGCCGAGGTACGACGCCCACGTCGCCCAGGTAGAAGGAGAAGTACGCGAGCCAGCGCTGCGCCGTGGCGCGCCCCGGAGTCCCCGGCTCGGACTCCTCGACGCCGCGCCTGAGCCAGTGCCTGCCCTCCGACATCAGGCCAGCCGTCACCCAGTACAGGTTGAGGTCGGACGCGATGCTCATGGCCTGCGCCGGCTCCCGGCCGTCGAGCGCGAAGCGCAGTGCGGACGCGACGGTCTGGTGCTCGGTGCGCAGGCGGTCCGACCACTCACGCTGACCGGGACCGAACCAGCCCTCGCGGTACCCGGTCGCAAGCCTCGAGCACCACTCGACGAGGCGCTCCCGGACGGCGTGGAGGTCGCCGGACTCGACGAGCCGATCGTGCCCGAACTCGCGGATGGCCCCGAGCATCCGATATCTCGCCTCGGGGCCGGCGTCGTCCTCCCGGACGAGGATCGACTTCTCGACCAGATCGGTCAGTAGGTCGACGACGTCGTCGGCGGCCAGACCACTGCCGGCGCAGACCGACTCGACCGTGGAGACGACGAAGCTGCTCGGGAACACCGACAGGCGCGCCCACAGGAGCTGCTCGGGCTTGGCGCACAGGTCGTAGCTCCACGCGATCGACGCGAGCAGGGTCTGGTGACGTGCCGACGCGCTCCGGTCACCGGTGGTCAGGAGCCGGAGCCTGGAGCTGAGCCGGGCGTTGATCTGCTCGACCGGAAGGGCGCGCACCCGGTCGGCGGCCAGCTCGATCGCCAGCGGGATCCCGTCGAGACGTTGGCAGATCTGGGCCACGTGCGGTGCGTTCGTCTCGGTCATGACGAAGCCCGGCAGTCGGGCGCGGGCCCGGTCGAGAAACAGCTGGACTCCGTCGTACCGCACCAGGTCAGCCGCCCGGGAGCCGACCTCCCAGGTCGGGACCGGGAGCGGCGGGACCGCGTAGGTGTGCTCGCCGCCGATCTTCATCGCCTCGCGACTCGTGGTCAGGACGTGGACCTCGGGATCGTGCGCGAGGATCCGCCGGACCAGCAGGGCGCACGGCACGATGAGGTGCTCGCAGTTGTCCAGGACCAGCAGGAGGTGCCGCTGCGCGAGCCGCTCGGCCAGGGTCTCGGCGGTCCAGCCGGAGGGCTCGTCGCGGAAGCCGAGAGCGAGGGCGACGGCGTGCGGCACGAGCTCCGCGCTCCGCACCTCGGCCAGCTCGACCAGCACGACGCCGTCCGGGAACGCGCGCCGGGCTTGGGCGGCGATGCGCAACGCGAGGCGGGTCTTGCCGACGCCACCGGGCCCGGTGAGGGTCACCAGCCGTGAGGACGAGAGCAGCTTTCTCGCCTCGCCCAACTCATGCCTGCGGCCCACGAAGGTCGTCACCTCTGCGGGCAACACACCACCGTCGGAGCGGTGGGTGGACTGACCCATCGCCCGGATTGTAGCCGGAAAACCTAGGTAGGCATGTAGGTAGAACCGCGCATGGCAGGGGGGTCCGGACCGGTGAGGCTGACGACGACCGGGTGTGACGCCCGCCACGACGTCAGGGAGTTGGTGGACATGACTGAGATGGACTCTCGGCCGACTGGCACCACGATCGGGGCTGCCCGGCGGAGGCTGCCGACCGGCGCCGAACGGTGCTATGTCCGGTTCGCCGTCATCGGGGACCGGACGGGCCGACGACTGCTCGCGCCGAGGTCTGGCGGCTGGCCACAGGTGCTGGGGGGCGTGATGGCGGCGGTCCACGACGTCTCCTGGTGCGACGCGTCGACCGCTGGCGCCACGGCGTACGACGTCCGGCGGGTGCAGCTTCGGGTGGCGGTCGCCCACCGGCCGCACGTGGTGGCGATGGACGCGGTGCTCGGCGACCTGGGGCGGCGAGACTGGGACCTGTCCGAGATCCGTTCCCACCTGACCCACTGCGCGTGGGTGCTCACCCGGCGCGGTGCCGTTCTGCTGACGACCAGCGTCGGCCGCCGTGCGCGGTGGCACCGATCCCGGGCCGAGCAGCTCGACGCCGTGTACGAGGAACTGGCCCAGCGATTCGGCACCATCCACCTCGACCACGCGTCGAGCGCGGCCGGGTTGGCAGACCAGTTCGCGGCGGCGCTGACCGGCCGAGGCCTTGAGCTTCCGCGCGCCCCGTTCCCGCGGTAGCGGCGATCCACTCACAGGCCGAGCGCGGCGGCCAGGCGCTCCGTGTGGTGCGCCGGCGAGCCGAGCAGGATCCGGTCAGCCGTCGCGCGCTTGAAATACAGGTGAGCACCGTGCTCCCAGGTGAAGCCGAGCCCTCCGTGCAGTTGTATGGCGGCTGCCGCGACGTCGTAGTAGGTCTCGGAACACACGACCTTGGCGGCGCTCACCGCGGTGGCCAGGTCCGGTGCACCCTCGTCGACCGCACGGACGGCGTCGTCGAGCGCCGCGCGGGCGAGTTCGGTGCCGATCAGCATGTCGGCGAGCGCGTGCTTCACCGCCTGGAAGGAGCCGATAGGGCGGCCGAACTGGTAGCGGGTCAGCGCGTACTCCGTCGTGACTTCGAGCATCCGTCGCGCGCCGCCCACCTGATCGGCAGCCAGCCCGACGGCGGCGATCGTCGTGGCCTCGGCGACCAGCTCGTGCGCCGCCCCGGGCCGGCCAACCAGCGTGGCAGGGGCCGAGGCCAGGCCGACCCGGGCGAACCGTCTGGTCTGGTCCATCGCGAGCACCGGCTCCACCGAGGTGGACCGTGCGTCTGGAGTGACCGTGAAGACCGAGACGAGATCGTCATGGCGGGCCGGTACCAGGAGGAGGTCCGCGGCCAGGCCGTCGAGGACGTGGGGGATCGTCCCGGTCAACCGCCACGCTTCGCCGTCCGGCGCCGCGGTCACGGTCGTCTCCGCGGCGTCCCACCCGGACCCGTGCCCTGGTAGGGCGACGGTGCACACCAGCGTCCCGTCGGCGATCCCCGGTAGGACGGCCCTCATGGCGATCCTGTCCTCGGACCTCGCCACGAGGGTGGCGCTCAGCAGGACGGTCGACAGGAACGGCCCCGGGCAGAGCGTGCGGCCGAACTCCTCACCCACGACCACCAGCTCGCGCAGCCCGCAGCCGGCCCCGCCGTACTCCTCGGCGATGGCCAGCCCGTGGACCCCGATCTCGGTGGCCAGCCGCTGCCAGGTCGCACGGTCGAAGCCGTCCGCGGACTCCAGGTGCTGGCGCACGACCGACTCGGGTGCACTCTTCGCCAGCATCCGCCGCAAGGTCGAGCGGAGGTCGCGGAGCTCCGCTGGCTCGTCCACGGTCGGCGCCGTCGTAGCCGGACTAGCCACGCCGGAGCGAGGAGTAGGGAAGGTCCTTGTCGACCCTCGGCTCGGCGGGCAGGCCGAGCACGCGCTCGGCGAGAATGTTGCGCATGATCTCTGTCGTCCCACCTTCGATGGAGTTGGCCCGGGAGCGCAGGAAGAGGCGACGTGGGTCCCGGGACGCGCCCCCGCTGGGCTCGTAGGTGTCGTAGAGCAGCGCTTCGTCGCCGAGCAGGTCGAGGCAGAGCTCGTAGCCGGCCTTGTTCAGCTCGGCGAACCCGACCTTGCTCACCGAGCTTTCCGGACCGGGCGCCCCGCCCGCCCGCCTGGCAGCGCGCGCGGCGTACAGGCGGAGCACGTGGCCGCGCAGCCACAACCGCGCCATCCGCGACCGGAGAGCCGGATCGTCGCCAGCTCTCTCGCGGTACAGGGCGAGCGCGAGCTCGACAGGGCCGCTCTCAGTCGCCTTCGTGCCGAACATGTCGCGCTCGTTCATGAGCGTCGACATCGCGACCTTCCAGCCCGCGTCGACCGGACCGAGCCGGTCGGCATCGGGGATCCAGACGTCGGTCAGGTACACCTCGCTGAACTCCGCTTCGCCGGTGATCTGGCGCAGGGGCCGGATCTCGACACCAGGGGCCGTCAGGTCGAGCACGAAGTAGGTGAGTCCGCGGTGCTTGGGCTGGGCCGGGTCGGTCCGCGCGAGCAACATGCCCCGCTGGGAGGAGGTGGCCATGGATGTCCAGACCTTCTGCCCGGTCACCCGCCAGCCGCCGTTCTCGCGCACCGCGCGGGTGTCGATGGCGGCGAGGTCGGAGCCCGCCCCGGGCTCGGAGAACAGCTGACACCAGCGTTCCCCGGTCGCGATGGCCCGCAGATAGCGTTCCCGCTGCTCGGCCGTACCCCACGCGACCACGCTGGGCGCGCCCATCGAGTACGCCAGCCTGCTCTCGACCTGGAGGTTCGGCGCACCGGCGGAGGTGAGCAGTTCGAACACTCTTCGCTGGAGGTCACGCTCGACGCCGATCCCACCGTGGCCGACGGGGTGGTGTACCCAGGTGAGCCCCGCGTCGTACTGGGCGGCGAGGAAGCGCGCGCGGTCGGTGGCCGCCGGGGGGTGGTCTGCCAGGAGGCGGTGGGTCAGGGCCTCGACCCGCTCCTCGGGGCTCATCGGCCCGGGGAGCAGGCCCGCGCCCACGCCTCGAGACTCAGCGGCTCGACCCCGAAGGACCTGAGCTGCTCCGGGGTGGCGGGCTGGCCCACGTCGCGGTTCCACTCGCTCGCCTGCACGATCGGCGCGACCATTCCCTTGGCCAGCGCCTCCCGCGCCGTCATCGGAAGCTCGGGCGGGAGGATCCGCTCGCCCCAGGCGCGCGACAGCACCTCGGCGATCTGGTCGAAGGTGAGGACGTCACCCGCCAGCTGGAGCTCGACGCCGTCGAACCGGTCGGGGTCCATGATGGCGGCGGCGGCCGCGCGGCCGATGTCCTCGACCGTCACGAGGGCGTAGGTCGTCTCGGGGTCGACAGCCGCCAACAGGCGATTGCCCGTCCGCCCCTCGAAGTACACCGACGGGCGGCGGAACATCTCCATGAACGTGGAAGGGTAGAGGATGGTCCAGGCCGCGAAGCCCGCCTTCCGGACCAGGTCGTTGACCTCTTCCTTGCTGGCCCAGTACTCACTGATCGGCGGCACCTGATCGCTGTACGAGCGGTGCCAGCGACCCTCGTCCCATCCGGGCGCCGCCAGGTGGTGGCCGGCGCCTGACACCGACGTCTGGACGAAGTGGGGCACCCCTGCCGCCGCGGCCACCGGGACGAGGTTGCGCGCGTGGGTCCGCTCGGCATCGGCCCCGGGGTTCGCCATGTCCGGGCTGAGCACCGAGAAGACCGCCCGCACCCCGGTGCACGGCCGCACGAGTGACTCCGCGTCGTAGAGGTCGCCCACCGCCAGGCTCGCCCCGAGCTCAACGAGCGCCTTCGCGCGCTCGGAGTCAGCGTCGCGCACCAGGGCACGGACCGGGACCCCGGCGGCCAGGAGTGCCCGTGCGGTGGCTCCGCCCTGCTTCCCGGTCGCCCCGACCACGAGAACCGGGCCGCCGGCCGCGGGGTCGGTTCGTTCCTCGTTCATCTGCTCCTCCATGGTTGGCGTCCCTCCTCAGGACGTCGTGTAACCGCCGTCGACGACCAAGGTGTCGCCGGTGTGGTACGCCGATGCGTCGGACGCGAGGTAGACGGCGACGCCGGCGAAGTCCTCGCTCGTGCCCCAGCGCCGGATCGGCACGCGCTTGAGGATCGCCTCCCGCACTTCCGGCCGCTCGAAGCTGCCCTCGGTCATCTCGGTGCGGATCCAGCCGGGGATGATCGTGTTCGCCCGGATGCCGTGCCGCCCGAACTCGGCCGCGAGCCCCTTCGTGACCGAGACGAGCGCGCCCTTCGCGGCGGCGTACGACTGGAGCGTGGGCGCACCGCGGACGGCGGAGACGCTCGACGTGGTCACGAGCGAGCCGCCTGGATCGCCGGCCTCGGCACGCGCGACCATGTGCCGCGCCGCCTCGCGCAGTGTCCACAGAGCGCCATCGAGGTCGATCGCCAGCACCCGGTGCAGCTCGGCGGCGTCGAGATCCAGGAACCTGGTGCGACCACCCACGCCCGCGTTCGCGAAGACCGAGTCGATCCGGCCGAGGGATCGGACCGTGGCGTCGACGGCGGACGCCACGGCGCCGGCGTCGCTCACGTCGACCACGGCGGCGTGCACCTCGGCGCCGTACTGGGACAGCCGTCCCGCGGCTTTGTCGAGCTTCGTGGCGTCCCGCCCCCAGATGGCGACCGCGGCGCCCGCACGAGCGAGCCCCTCGGCCATGCCGAGGCCGATGCCGCCGTTGCCTCCGGTGATCAGCGCGACCTTGCCGGTCAGATCGAACGGCGCGTACGTCGCCCCGCCACCGTTCACAGTCATGGTGGCGAGACTCGCTGGTTCCAGCGGTCCGGTCGAGCGACTTGTTCAGCGGAGCGGACCGAGGACCGTACGAGCCACCGTCCGGCGTGGCTACCATTCCGCCCGTGTCCGAGCGAGATTTGGTCACCGAGGTCGTGGAGTTCATCGCCGAGCACGTCCTCCCCGTTGACGACGAGCACGACGGCGACGTCGAAGCAGCCGGCGGGGAGTCGCTGCGCGTCCGGCTACAGGCCCGTGCGCGTGAACGCGGACTGCTGTCCCCGCACGGCCCCCGAGACCTCGGCGGCCTCGGCCTGGGCATGGTCGACCGCGCGCCCGTTTTCGAGGCCGCGGGCCGCTCACTGTTCGGCGCGATGGCGTTGAACGTCAACGCGCCGGACGAAGGCAACGTCCATCTCCTCGACCGCGTGGCGACGCCGGGGCAGCGCGAGCGGTTCCTCCGCCCGCTCGTGCGAGGCGACCTGCGAAGCGCCTTCGCGATGACCGAGCCGGCGCCGGGCGCGGGCTCGGATCCCTCGCTGCTCGCCACGACCGCCACGCGAGTCTCCGGGGGGTGGTTGGTCAACGGACGCAAGTGGTTCATCACGGGCGCGGACGGGGCGGGGTTCTACATCATCATGGCTCGGACCAGCGGTGAGCTGGGTGACCCAGGCGGGGCCACGATGCTGCTCGCGCCGGCGGATCGCGCTGGAATCGAGGTGAACCGGCACATCGGGACCATCGACCGCGCAATGCTCGGCGGTCACTGCGAGGTCACGTTCACCGACGTCATGGTCCCGGACGACGACGTTCTGGGCGAGGTCGACGAGGGGTTCCGCTACGCGCAGGTGCGGCTCGGACCCGCGCGGATGACCCACGTGATGCGGTGGACCGGTGCCGCGCGGCGAGCCCACGAGATCGCGATCCAGCACGTCGCGGGAAGGCGGGCGTTCGATGGGCGACTCGCGGACCTCGGGATGGTCCAGCAGTTGATCGCCGACAGCGAGATCGACCTGGCCGCCACCCGCGCCCTGCTCTTCGAGGCCTGCCGGGAGCTGGACGGGGGCGGCCGTGCGGCCAGGAGCACCTCGATCGCGAAGACCTTTGCCGCCGAGGCCTTGAACCGGGTGGTCGACCGTGCCATGCAGCTCTGCGGCGGCTTGGGTGTCTCGAGCGAGCTGCCGGTCGCCAAGGTCGCCCGCGAGCTCCGGCCCTTCCGCATCTACGACGGTCCGTCCGAGGTGCACCGCTGGGCGATCGCGCGGCGGGCGATCCAGCGGGTCGGGGGCTTGTGACCGTGGACGCCGCGGCAGCCCTCTCCGCCCGCGAGCTTGCCGGTGTGGCGGCGGCGCTCACTCTGGCCGGCCACCAGCCGGTCGGTCAGCTCGACGCGGCGCTCATCTCCGGTGGCCGGTCCAACCTGACGTACCGGATCACCGACGGCGTGCGCCGCTGGGTGCTGCGGACGCCACCGAGAGCGGGCCGAACACCCTCGGCACACGACGTCGCGCGGGAGCACCGGGTGACGGCGGCGCTCCGGGGTTCTGACGTCCCGGTGGCCGAGGCCGTTCTGCTCCACGTCGACGAGGAGCTCCTGGGTGGCCCCTTCGCGGTGAGCGCGTTCGTCGAGGGCCGCGCGCTGCGGACCCGGGACGAGCTGGCCGAGCTTGGTGATCCGGAGGTCGGTCGGGTCGTGGCCAGCATGCTCGGTTCGCTGGTTGCGCTCCACCGGGTCGACCATCGCGCTGTCGGACTGGCGAGTTTCGGGCGTCCCGACGGGTACGCGGCCCGCCAGCTGCGGCGCTGGACCGGACAGTGGACCCTCACCGGGAGCGCCGAGCACCTGCCCCTCGCCGAAGAGGTCATTCGCGGCCTGGGCCGCCGGGTGCCGGAGCAGTTGGTCAGCACGGTCGTGCACGGCGACTACCGCATCGACAACACGCTGGTCCGCGATACCGATGTGGCGGCCGTGGTCGACTGGGAGCTTTCGACGATCGGGGACCCGGTTTCCGACGTCGCCATGATGTGTGCGTACCGGGACCCGGCGTTCGACCTCATCACCGGCGGCCCGAGCGCGTGGACCAGCGACCGGCTGCCCGCCCCGGACCGCCTGGCCGAGATGTACGCCGGAGCCGGAGGTCGTGAGCTCGCGCACTGGGACTTCCATCTGGCCCTCGCCAACTTCAAGATCGCGGCTATCGCGGCAGGCATCGACCACCGGAGGCGGTCCGGCGTCGGCAGCGGCCCCGGTTTCGACACGGCCGGTGAAGCCGTGCCTCGCTTCCTCGAACTCGCCCGCGACGCCCTGCCGCGAGCCGTCCGCAGACCGCCGCCACGGAAGAGGCCCTGATGCCTGTCCCGGAACTGTTCCGTCTCGACGGGAAGGTCGCCGTCGTCACCGGCGCCTCCAGCGGCCTCGGGGTCGCGTTCGCCCAGGGTCTCGCGGAGGCCGGAGCCGACGTCGTCCTCGGTGCCCGGCGCGTCGACCGGCTGGCCGAGACGGCCGCGCTCGTCGAGGCGACCGGACGGCGGGCCCGCTGTGCCGAGACCGACGTCGCCGACCCCGACGCCTGCCGCAAGCTGGTCGCGCTCGCGATGGAGGAGTTCGGTCACGTCGACGTCCTCGTGAACAACGCCGGTGTCGGCACCGCCGTGCCCGCGACGCGCGAGACGCCGGACCAGTTCCGGCAGGTGATCGACGTCAACCTCAACGGCTGCTACTGGATGGCGCAGGCCTGCGGCCGCGTGATGCGGGCGGGGTCGAGCATCATCAACATCGCCTCGGTCCTCGGCCTCACGACGGCCGGGCTGCCCCAGGCGGCGTACACCTCCTCGAAGGCGGGCCTGATCGGGATGACCCGCGACCTGGCCCAGCAGTGGACCGGGCGCAAGGGCATCCGGGTCAACGCGATCGCGCCGGGGTTCTTCGCCTCGGAGATGACCGACCAGTACCCGCCCGGCTACCTGGAGTCGCAGCAGGCGCGGATCCCCGCCGGCCGCATGGGCGACCCGGCCGAGCTGGCTGCCACGGTCGTCTTCCTGGCCTCCGCGGCGGCGGGCTACATCACCGGCCAGACGCTGCCAGTTGACGGGGGCATGACGATCGCGTGAGCCTGCGTCGGGCGGACCCACCGGCCGCGGGAAGCCGCCACAGGCTGGCGTTCCTGGGCCTGATGCTCGCGCTCTTCGTTTCGATGCTGCCGAGCACCATCGTGATGAACGCTCTCCCGAGGATCGTCGCCGACCTGGACGGCACCCAGACCGGCTACACCTGGGTCGTCGTGGGGACGCTCCTGGCGATGACCGTGGCCACGCCGGTCTGGGGGAAGCTGAGCGACCTGTTCGACAAGCGTGGTCTGCTCCAGACGGCGATCGCCATCTACTGTGCCGGCGCGGTCGTCGGCACTCTGGCGCCGAACATGCAAGTGCTGCTGACCGCCCGCGTCATCCAGGGCCTTGGTGCCGGGGGGATAGTCGCGCTCACCCAGGTCGCGGTCGCTTGGATCGCACCGCCCTCCCAGCGCGGGCGTTACGCCGGCTACTTCGGTGCCGTCTACGCGATCGCGACGGCCTCGGGTCCGTTCATCGGCGGTCTTGTCGTGGACTCGCCGGTGGGGTGGCGAGGCTGCTTCGTCATCAGCCTGCCCATCGCCGCCGCGGCGGTAGCGCTGCTCCACACCAGTCTGCGACTGCCGACGGTGCGGCGCCCGGTCCACTTGGACCTGGTCGGTTCCACGCTCGTCGTGGTGAGCGCGTCGCTCCTGCTCATCTGGCTGAGCCTGGCCGGTCACGAGTTCGCCTGGTTTTCCTTGGTGAGCGCCCTGATCCTGGTCGCGGGCGGGCTCAGCGGTGGCGCGGCCATCGTGTTCGAGCTCCGGCGCGCCGTCGACCCGGTCTTGCCCTTGCGGTTGTTCCGCGACCGCACAGTGCTTCTTGCCACGAGCGGCGCGGCCTTCATGGGCACCGCGATGTTCGCCTCGTCGCTCTATCCAACGCAGTACTTCCAGCTCGCTCGCGGGATGAGTGCGACGGCTTCCGGGTTGATGACCGTCTTCGCGGTAGGGGCGCTCGGCGTGGCGAGCGTGGCGTCCGGGCGCGCGATCGGCGTGACCGGTCGCTGGAAGTCGTGGCTCGTGGGCGGGGCAGTCCTTGTACTGGCGGGCCTACTCCTCCTCGGGACCGTCCGCGCATCCACGCCGCTCGGCCTGGTGGCGGCGTACCTGTTCGTACTGGGACTCGGCCTCGGGGTCACCGCCCAGAACCTCATCGTCGCCGTGCAGAACAACGTCGAACTGCCGCAGGTCGGAGCGGCCAGTGGCCTGGTCAGCTTCTTCCGCTCGATGGGCGGTGCGGTCGGGGTGTGCGTCATGGGCGCGGTCCTGGCCGAGCGGACCAGCGCCCATCTCACCGACGCGCTCGCCGACGTCGACCCGAGCGAGGTGACCGGTCCGGTGCCCGTCAAGGGGGCGATCCCGGAGCTCGCCGAGCTTCACGAGACCGTGCGGAGGGCGTACGGCGACGCCTTCGGTGCGGCGTTCGGAGAGACGTTTCTGGTGGTCGCACCGCTCGCCCTCGCGGCTGTCGTCTGCATCGCGAGGATCCGGGCGAAGAAGGATCAGCTGCCTCCCGAAACAGGAGTCGTTTTGAGAATCTTCCGGGACTTCGGTGAGCTCGAGAGCGCTCGGGGTGAATACCTGGGCGTCTCCAGCTGGCTGACGATCGATCAGGAGCGCGTGAATCGGTTCGCCGACGTAACCGGCGATCGTCAATGGATCCATGTCGACCTGGCGAGGGCGTCGACGTCTCCACTGGGTGGGACGATCGCCCATGGCTACCTCACCCTGTCGTTGATCCCCGCACTCAGCGCCGAGGTCGTTCGGTTCGAGATACCTGGGGCTCGGCTCAACTACGGGACGGAGCGGGTCCGATTTCCGAGTCCGGTCAGGACCGGGCAGCGGATTCGCGCGCACGTCACGATGCAGAGCATCGAGACGGTGCCAGCTGGACGACGCGTCGGGCTGCGGTACACCGTCGAGGTCGAAGGGGAGCCGAAGCCGGCCTGCGTGGCCGAGACACTCACGATGCTCGTGGCCGCCTGAGCCGGCGCGCGCCGCCCGGCCCGATCCCCGGTCGGGTCCGCCTCCGCAGGCCCAGGCCGCCGCCATCCGGCACCGGGCTCGGTAACGAACGCCCCCAGGAAGATGAACCTTGCGCATCGTCCCGGCGACTCTCTAAGGTCAGAATCTGATATCTCATACATGGCACGTCGGGCGAGCTAAGGGGCAACAGCGTGATCCTCAAGCGGGCAACCCTCCTTCTGGCGCCGGCGCTCTGTGCCGTGGCGCTTCTCACCGCCGGGTGCGGCTCGGAGTCCGACGGTGCCGGACCGACGAGCGGCGTCGACCCGAACCTCGGTGGCGGGACCGAGTGGCAGCAGATCGTCGACGCGGCGAACGCCGAGGGCAAGGTGGTGCTGTACACCGCCAGCGACGGTGCGACGACGACGCTGCCGCCGGCCTTCGCGAAGGACTACCCCGACATCGAGCTGGTCGTCGTCCACTATGCGTCCGGCCAACTGACCGCGAAGCTGGACGCCGAGAAGGGGACGACCTCGACCGGCGCCGACGTCGCGATGGCGTCGTCCAAGGGCTGGTGGGACAGCAACGTCGATCGGCTGCCCGAGATCACGGGCCCGGCGCTCGCGAGGTACTGGTCGGAGAAGCCGTCGTACGTGCTCGGCGGCGACAAGTACGTGATGTCGGGCGCCACGCCGCTGGGCGCCGCCGTCAACACCGACCGCCTCAAGGAGCTGAAGGCGGATCCCATCACCGGGTACAAGGACCTGCTGCAGCCCGCGCTGGGCCGGAACATCGGCATCGTCCCGGGGGAGGGCTCGCCGGCCGCCGAGCAGTGGTGGTACTACGCGACCCAGGAGATGGGTGGCGCCGACGCCCTCAAGCAGTTGGCGTCGCTGCGGCCGCGCGCCTACGAGAACGGGACTACGCCGCTGGCGACCGATGTCGGATCGGGCGAGATCGCCGTCGGCTTCTACGCGACGCAGTCCTCGACCCAGGCGCTGGCCGAGCAGGGCGCGCCGATCGAGTTCGTACCCCTGGAGCCGGCGATCGCCATCGGCGGCTACACCGGGATCGTGGGCACCGCCCGCCCGAACGCCGCCCAGGTGCTCGCCAACTGGCTGCTGTCGCCGGCGGGTCAGGTCGCGCTCTTCGGCGAGGGCAACGCGTGGACGCCCCTCCAGAAGGCCGAGCTCGGCGAGGTGCCCTCGACCATGACCTCGATCCCCGAGGACAGCCACCTGACCGACGGCGTACTGACCCCCGAGCAGTCCGCCTTCTACGACGGCCAGTTCCTGCCGAGCCTGGGTCGCTGAGGTCCCGTCCTCATGGCGTCCCGCAAGAACCGGCGAGGCATCGCCTGGTGGGCCCTGGTGCTGCTGATGGCCGTGCTGATCCTGTGGCCGCTGGTCAACCTCGAAGCGAAGATGGCGACCGACACCGGCGCCTTCCGGCGGGCCCTGGACTACCCCGGCCTCGGCAGCGCGCTGGTCAACACGCTGGTGCTCGCGGTCGGCACGGTGGTCGTCGCGGTCCCGAGCGGGACTGCGCTCGCCTGGGTCGCGCAGCGGACGCCGCCGCGGATGCGCGGGGTCGTGGCCTTCCTGCCGATGGTGCCGCTGATGCTGCCCCCGGTGGCCAAGGTGGCCGGCTGGACCTACCTGCTCTCGCCGCGGACCGGCGTGATCAACCGGCTGCTGCGTGAGACGGGCCTCTTCTCCGCCGACACGGGCCCGATCGACATCTACAGCATGACCTGGATGATCGCGATCTCCGGGATCACCCTGACCTCGTTCGTCTACCTGTTCGTCAGCGCGAGCCTCCGCCAGCGAGGCGTCGAGCTGGAGCTGGCGGCGTCGGCTTTCGGGGCGAACGGGTGGCAGACCTTCAGGAGGGTGACGCTCCCGCTGCTCAGGCCGGCGCTGACCTACTCGACCGGCATCGTGTTTCTGCTCGCGCTCGGTCAGTTCACCACGCCGCTGCTCCTGGGCGGGCCGCGCAACATCGAGGTGATCAGCACGGTGATGTACCGCGTGGCCAGCGCGCCGCCGGTCGACTACGCGATGGGGGCCGTTCTCGCCGTCCCGCTGCTGCTCTTCGGTGTCCTCGTGGTCGCCGGCCAGCGGTGGGCGATCGGCGACGAGCGCCGGTTCGTCGCCATGTCGGGTCCTGGGGGACGGGTCGGCACCCGAAGCTCGTGGTGGGCGCTCATCCCGGTGGCGCTCTACCTCGGCGTCGCGGTGGTGCTGCCGCTCGCCGCGCTGATCGTGGTGTCGCTCGTGCCCTACTGGTCCGGTCGAATCGACGTCGCGTCGTTCACCTTCGCCAACTGGGACCGCGCGCTGTCGAACCCGACGACCCAGGAGGCGATCGCCACGACGGGCTGGGCGGTCCTGTTCACCGTGGTCATCGTAGTACCGGTGGGCTATCTGTGCGCGCTCGCGCTGGTCGGTCGCTCCGGTGCGCCCCGACTGGCGCGGCGCGGCGTCGACCTGCTCAGCAGCGTCAGCCTGAGCATGCCGGCGGTGCTGCTCGGGTTCGCCTTCCTGCTCACCTACACCGAGCCTCCCTTCCGGCTGTACGGGACGACCGCCATGGTCGTGGTCGCCTATGTCAGCCTGATGGTGCCGCACGCCATCAGGCCGCAGCTGAGCGCGATGATGACTGTCGGGCCGGAGTACGCCGAAGCGGCCCGGGTCGGTGGGGCCGGCCCGCTGGCCACCGCCTGGCGGGTGGGCCTGCCGTTGACCCGCACCGGGATCGGCGTGGCCGCCTCCCTCGTCGTGATCATGGTGGTCCACGAGTTCGCCGTCTCGCTCATGGTCACCTCGCCTGGGCGCCGGGTGATGGGAGCGCTGCTCTACGACGCGACGAACTTCGGCACCGCTCCCCAGATCGCCGTCGTAGCCCTGCTCATGGTGGTCGTGAGCTCCATCGGAATCGTCGCGGCGGTGCTGATCGGCGGCACCAGGTCGCTGGAAAGGACCTAGGAGATGAGCGGAGTCGAGATCGCCCGACTGTGCAAGACCTTCGGCGGCGACGTGCCCGCGATCGACGAGCTCAGCCTCGCGATCGAGCCAGGTGAGATGCTGGTGCTCCTCGGCCCGAGCGGGTGCGGGAAGACGACGTTGCTCCGCTGCCTGTCGGGCTTGGAGCGTCCCGACAGCGGCGAGATATCGATCGCGGATCAGCGGGTCTTCGGCGACCGGGTCGAAGTTCCGACGCACCGCCGCGATCTCGGGATGGTCTTCCAGAACTATGCGCTCTGGCCACACATGTCGGTGGTGGAGAACGTCGAGTTTCCCCTGCGCTACCGCGGCCGCCTGCCCCGCGAGGAGCGGCGACGTCGCGCCCACGAGGCGCTGAGCCTCGTCGAATGTGAGCACCTCGGTGACCGGCTGCCCTCACAGATCAGCGGGGGCCAGCAGCAGCGCGTCGCCCTCGCGAGGGCGCTCGTGGGCGAGCCGAGCCTCATCCTCTTCGACGAGCCCTTGTCGAACCTGGACTACCGCCTGCGGGTCCAGCTGCGCCAGCAGATCCGTGAGCTGCATCGGAGTCTCGGGTTCACCGGTGTCTACGTGACACATGACCAGACCGAGGCAATGCAGCTCGGTAGCCGAGTCGTCGTACTCGAACGCGGGAGGGTGGCGCAGGTCGGGACACCGGAGCAGCTCTTCCGATCGCCGAAGTCGCCCTATGTCGCGGACTTCCTGGGCATCGACAACCGCGTCGCCCTCGAGAGGAAGCGGGAGGGATGGTTGGCCAACGGACTGCCCGCGCAGGTCGCCGACGGGCACGGGCTGCCCGAGGGCAGGTACGACCTCTTCCTGCGGGCGAGTGACATCAGCATCGGCACTCCAGCGGCGATGGCCGGGTACGGCGTGACCTTGGCGGCGACCCTCCACGACAAGGTCTTCGCCGGCGAGGTGACGGAGTGGATCCTGCAACTGGGCGATACACGGATCCGCGCGGTCAGCGGCCACCACGACGTCGCCGCCTTGGTGGGCGAGCGGGTGGTCGTGGGGTTCGAGCTGAAGTCCGCGGTCGTTTTCCGGTCGGAGGCATCAACGCCGTATTAGGTCGAGGCCGGATGACCCGTCAGCCGTGTCCGATTCGGACGGTCCTGACGGAGCGCACGTTGGCCAGCTCGGCGTCGACGCCGGTGGCGTCGTCGCGGAGTCGCACGGTCCCGTGGCGTGGGTCGATCACGTCGACGAGGCGGCTGAGCAGTTCGACGGTTTCGTGGTGGCCGGTCAGGTGCGCCAGGTGTACGGCGCGGCCGAGCTTGGCCGTCGCGGTGGCGGCGTCGCCGGCGGCGCGGGCGGCGAGCCCGTCCTGGATGGCGGTGGCGAGCTCGGCCTGGCCGGTGTAGTGCGCGACCCGTGGGTTGATCCTCGTGTACAGCGTCTGGTCGGCGGTCCAGGTCGCGGTGACCCGCGACTCGACGAGCACCTGGTCGTGGTCGACGAGGCTGACCCGGGCGGCCAGCCGTTCCTCGCCGGTCGCGCCGGCCGGTAGGTCGACGGAGATGTGGTAGTCGCGGCTTTCGGTGCCCCAGGCGCCGGTGGGATAGTCGCCGATCCGTGGGCTGACCGGGCTCCGGCGGCCGGTCAGGTCGTCCACGTGGGGGAAGACCTGCTTGACGAAGCGGATGGTGGAGCCGGCCGGTGTCCACAGCCGCAGGGTCACCTCGCCCAGGGCTTTGCCCATCGCGGTCTCGGTCATCAGCCGGAAGTCGGCGACGAGTTCCTCGGGGTGGGCCAGGCCGTCGGCGGTGCCGAGCAGGGCGGAGGCGACCAGGCGTAGCTCGGTGCCGCTCCAGTCGCTGCCGACGCCGCGGGTGTCGCAGACGAAGTGGCGTTCGCAGCCGCGCAGCGCGGTGGCCAGTTCCCGGGGGGTCTCGTGCTCGTTGCGGCCGTCGGTGAGCATGATGGCGTGCTTGACCTCGGCCGGGTGGCCGGTGAAGAGGTTGTTGGTCAGCCGCAGCCAGCTGCCCACGGCCGTCCCGCCGCCGGCGCCGAGTCGGGAGACCGCGTGCTGGGCCTCGACGCGCGACTGCCGGCTGGCCGGCACCAGCGGCGGCGCCGGCGGGTACACCAGCTCGGCGTAGTCCCGGCCGGCCACGACGGCGAACGCGACACCGTCGCGCAGGCTCTCGATGGCGGCGATGGTCGCCTTCTTCGCCTCGGCCATCTTGCTGGGTGGGTCGTCCATCGAGCCGGAGCAGTCGACCATGATGACCTGGGCCGCGTCCGGCGGTCCGGCGGCGGCGTGGCGGGCCACCGCGGACGCGGCCACCGACACGACGGCGTCGACCACGGTGCCGGCGGCCGGCAGGTACGGGTTCTGGTGCACCTCGGCCTGGAAGCCGGGCTGACTGGTCACTGGGCTCTCCTGGTTCAGACGATCGTCCATGGGCGTACGTCGTTGGCCTGGTCGACCATGGCGCAGCGCAGCCGCTGGTCCTCCTCCAGGCTGGCCAGGACCCGGTAGTTGCGCTCCAGCCCGAAGCGCAGCTCCCGCTCGGTGAGCCCGTGGCCGAGCATCGCCCCGGGCGGGGCGACCGCCGCGTTGCCAGGACCGGTACGGCCGAGCCATCGCAAGGCGGTCTGAAACATCTCCACCGCGAGGGTGGCCTGCCGCCGGGTGTCCAGGCGCAGCCGCTCCAGGCGGCTGGAGGCCTCGATGAGGTCCACGTCGGTCAGCGTTCCGGGCCGGTGGTCGAGGCGGCCGCGGACGGCGGCGATCTGCGCCGGCACCTGCTGGCTGGAGGTTTCCGGCACCTCGTCCAGTACCGCGACGGCGCCGGCCCGGTCTCCGGCGGACAGCCGCATCCGGGAGAAGCCGAACGCGGCGCTGACGTAGGCGTGGTCGACCCGCCAGACCCGCTCGTACCGGCGGGTGGCGCCGGCGGCGTCGCCGACGAGCTCGCACGCGGCGGCGAGCGCGAGCTGGGCGGCCGGCTCGCCGGGGAGCGTGTCGTACACGGCGTCGAACTGGGCCCGGGCCTGGTCGGGCCGGCCGCCGGCGAGGGCGATCAGGCCGGCGTACCAGTTGAGTCGCCAGTCAGTGCCGTCGTCCGGCAGGCTCCACAGCTCGGCCCCGGCCGCCTCGGGGTCGCCGGCGTCGACGAGGGCGCGGACGATCTGCAGCCGCACCTCGAGGCTCTGTACGGGCGCGGACCGCAGCGCGTCGATCCCGCTGGCGCTCAGCGCGGCGAGGAACCCGGCGGCGGGGTCGGCCGGATCGACGAGCGGCACGGGCAGCGCCGCCGCCACCCGCGGCCCGAGCAGCTCGCTGTCGACGTTGCCGAAGACCGTCCGCTCCGGCGTGAACCGGGTCGAGCCGCTGGCCCGCGGCTTTCCGTCGGCGGCGGCGAGCACTTCGCGGAGCACGCCGAGGAGCTGGTCGGCCATCTCGCCGGCGGACTGGAACCGCTGGCGGACGTCGGGGTGGGTGGCCCGGCGCAGGAACCGGTGGTAGGACTCCTCACGGGCGAACAGCTCCACGTCCTCGCGGTCCGGCAGCCGGCCGGCGTACCGGGTGGCGAACCCGGGGAAGTCGATGCTGAGCCTGGCGAGCGTGCGCCCGACCGTGTAGAGGTCGGAGGCCACCGAGGGCCCGGCGGCGCGGATCTCCGGCGCCTCGTAGCCGGGCGTGCCGTAGAGCACCGAGTCGTTGTCGCCGACGCGTCGCACCGCGCCGAGGTCGATGAGCTTGAGCTGTTCTTCGGCCTGGATCACGTTGTCCGGTTTGAAGTCGCAGAACAGCAGCCCGCGCGCGTGCAGGTAGCCGAGGGCCGGTAGCACTTCCAGCCCGTAGGCGAGGACCTGCGGCAGCGGCAGCGGGATCCGCCCGCCGTCCGGTCCGCTGCTGGCCACGGCGAGTTCGCGCAGCGACCGGCCGCCGACGTACTCCATCACGATGTAGCCGACCGGCTGGCCGGTCTTGGGGTCGGGGTGCTGCACGAAGTCGTGGATCTTGACGATGTTGGGGTGGTCGACCTCGACCAGGAACCGCCGCTCGGTGATCGCCGACGCCAGCGCGCCGCGGTCGCCGGTGTCGATCAGTCCTTTGAGGACCACCCAGCGCTCGGCGGCGGAGTCGCTGACGTTGCGGTCGCGGGCGAGGTACACCCAGCCGACGCCGCCGTGGGCGAGCGCGCCGAGGATCTCGTACCGGGCGTCGACGACCTCGCCCGGGCTCAGCCGGGGCACGAAGGAGAACGGCGTGCCGTCCTTCGCGCAGAACCCCTCGGTGCGGCCGGGGCGCCCGTCGTGGCCGCGTCCCACGGGCTCACCGCAGTGCCCGCAGAACCTGTCGTGTTCGGGCACTCTCGGGTCGGCCATGACCGCGGTGAGCGGGTCGCGCAGCGGCACCGGCGGCACCACGACGAGGTTCGCGCCGAGCCCGCCCCGCGCGGCGACGCGGGTGTGGCTGGCCGGGGCGGCGGCGCCGTCCAAGCCGGCCTTGTGGCCGCACTCGTCGCAGTAGCCGTCGGCCGCGTAGGCGCCGGTGCAGCCGCTCTGCCGGCAGGCGATCATCCGATGCTCCTGTGGTACTCGGCGAGTCGGCGGCGCAGGCCCAGTGCGAGCAGCCCGAGCACGAGCACGGCGGCGACGGCCGGGATGACCGTCCACCCGGCCAGCTGGCGCTCGCCATCGCGGATGCTGCGCTCGAACCAGCCCTCGTTCATGTCGATCCAGGCCGACAGCGCCTTGTCGTACTCGCTGAAGTGGTAGTTGGAGTCGCCTGGGTTGTAGCTGGTGCAGAACGCGATGGCCGAGCGCAGTCGCCCGCCGCTGGCGAGCTGCCGGATCTGCCGGTCGTCGACCTGGTAGACCTGGTACGTCTCAAGCGTCTTCTCCGCGAGCTCCCGCTCCCCGACGAAGGTGATGTTGCGGAAGCCCTTGCCGTAGAAGCCCTGCCACTCGATGGCGGTGCGGTCCGCCCGGTACGCGCGCTGTGCCGCGCTCAGCCGTTCGTCGAATGTGGACAGCGTGGCGCCGTCGAGGGCGACGAGCTGGAGGGTCTTGTCCAGGAACGCCTTCTCGTACTGTCCGGCCCGCTGCGGGTCGAGCAGGTAACGGCTCTCGTCCGCGTTGGCGTCGTAGCTGACCGCCCGGGCCCGGTTGAGCGCCAGCACCGAGTCGAACGAGTCCTTCTTGGCCACTCGCAGGTACTCGGCGCCGTTGGTGGTCAACGTGTGGCCGGAGAGCACGAGTACGGCAGCGATCAGGGTGGCGAGCGCGAGCGCCGGGTTGAGCCAGCGGTGGAACCGGCGGGACACGTACACCTGCAGCAGGAACAGGGCCGCCAGCAACAGGATCCCGACGGCCATGAGCCAGGTGCGGACGGTCAGCGCCAGGCCCCGCTGCCGCTGGTACGTCTCCTCCAGGATCTGCGAGTTGCGGTCGATGAGCCCTTGCGCGGCCGGGAGCAGCACGGCCTTGAGCAGGTCGGTGGCCTCCCGGTATTTGGCCAGCGTCGACGCCGTGGGTCGCCCCGCGGGGTGGCTCTCCTGCTCGTCCAGCAGGACCATCTGCGCCGCGAGCGTCTCGTAGCGGCCCAGTCCGTCGAGGATGTCGCGGACCGCCCGCGCCGCCTCCGGATCGGCGTCCGCCGTTTCCGAGGCCCGCTGCAGCGCCTGGCTGACCTGCCCGCGCCGCTCCTGGTAGATCTTCAGCGCGTCGCCGCGGGTGAAGCCGAGCCCGGTGTCGTTGCCGACCAGCAGGATGTTGGCCAGCTGGGCGTCCATGTCACCGAGGGCGAAGTAGAGGTCGCTGCTGGCCATCACCACCGGCGCCGTCTGGCGGCCGATCACCTCCAGGCCGCCCCGCTCGCGGCGTACCTCGAAGGTCAGCAGGGCCGCCAGCGCGACGGCGAGCGCGGCCGCGACGAGTGCCATCACCCGGATCCGCGCCGGCGTCGTAGCCGGCTCGCGACGCTCCCGGGCCGCGGCCTGCAGCCGCGTCCCGCCTTCTCGCGGCGCGGGCGGGAGGCCCGCGCTACGGCGGTGTCGCGGCGCCGGCGGCGGCTTGACGGCCGGGGTGAGCAGATCCATGCTTCCCTTCCGGGTACGCGCGAAGGGTGCGGACCTCATCCACATGGCCTGCCCCCGACAGACGAATGTGGGTCACCGCGCACACGGCTGGCGCGCACCCGGGACACCGGAGGCAGCTTGGCAAACCGACGACGCGGATGTCGTGTCTCTTGACGGAAAAACTACGCACTCCTGCCGGTAACCTTAGGGGTTCCTTTCGGCATTGACCATGCGTGTCCGGGCGGTGACTCGGGCGTTCGTGCGGGAATTGACGGGCGCGGTCGTCGCGCACCTGGCCTCGCCGCAGGCGAACGTCGTCAACGGCGCTTACTACGACGGCTTCACGCCGGCGGAGCCGGCGATGCTCGTCGACAACCGGGGTGCGGTGCGGCGGCTGTGGAAGCTGAGCCCCCGCCTCACCGGCCTGGACGCCACGCCGGCTACTCGCGCACGGGGTTGGCCCGGCGGGTGACGACCGCGGCGGCGGAGCCCGCGGCGAGGACGAGGACGGCGAGTGCCGCGGCCGCCTGTGGCAGGCTGGCGCCGCCGGTGTCCGTGGGCGGGGCGGGTGTTCGGGGTGCGGCGGCGGGTTGCGGGGCGAGGATCGCGCCGGTGGCGATGAGGCTGGGTGCGGGGTGTTCGTCGCCAGGTTGGGGGTCGGTCCATTCGTATGCTTGGCCGTTGGGGCAGCGTTGCACGGTGGGGAAGCGCAGTGGTTGGCCGATGGTGCCGGTGAGCCGGGTGACGAGGGAGAAGGCGGCTTCGGCGCCGGCGTTGAGGCCGGGTCCGGTCCAGGTGACCCGACTGGGTGTGATGGTGGCATTCCAGCCGGTGGGTTGTTCGGTGCGGGTGGGTGGGGTCGCGCCGGCGGGGAGGGAGACGATCAGTTCGGTGGTGGGCGAGTCACCGCAGCCGTGGTCGAAGGTGAAGGTGAGTGTGGTGCTGCCGTCGCCGTTGGGTTGTGCCTTGGCGAGCAGCACGTGCGCGGCGGCGGGCGAGCCGGTGAGCAGCAGGGCCGCCGTGGTAGCGGTGATCGCGGCGATCACTCGCCCGGTGCGCCGGGTCATGGGATCTCCACGGGGATCTGGGCGATCGGGTTCTCGTACTTGGATGTGCGCACGCTGACCTCGATGATCCATCGGCCGGGCAGCGGGAACTCGGCGACCGCCTCGTACCGGCCGGGGGCGGTGCGGGAGACCGGGCGTTCGAGCGGGCCGACGTCCTGTGCGGGCAGGCTGAAGCTGAGTTCCGGTGCGGCGATCGGCTCGACCGGTCGTTTGCCGGCGTCGAGGATGTTGAGCTGCAAGGCGTTGACGCCGGTGGTGCCGGGGGTGAGCACGACGACCGCGCTGTGGCTGCCGAGCCTGGCGGTGAGCTCCACCGACGCCGGGTGGTCCGGGGGTGCGGACGGGGTGGTGCTTTCCCGAACGGGGCTCTGGGTGACCAGGACGCCGGTGGTGGCCAGGACGGCGGCGAGCAGTCCGGCCTCGGCCCGTACGGTGCGGCGCAGCACCGGCCAGGCCGGGCCGGCGCTCTGCTGCGGGGTGATGCGGGGGACCAGGCGGTAGCGGTTCCACGCGGCGATGGCGATGATGACCGCGACGAGGCCGACCTTCACCAGCAGGGCAGCACCGTAGGCGGTGCCGAACAGCGCCGACCAGGAGCGGATGATCCGCCAGCCCAGTAGCACGCCGGTCAGGGCGAGGCCGGCGACCAGCCACGCGGCGATCCGGGAGAACCCCGCGACGACCGCCGCGGCCGCGCTGGCGCTCGCCTGGGACGAGGGGAGCAGCAGCACGGTCAGGCCGATCAGCCCGCCGAACCAGAGGGCGGCGTTGGTGACGTGGAGCAGGTCGGCGCAGAGGACGAGTGCGGCCGGGCCGAAGGTGCGGGTGTGCCCGGCGAGAGCCAGCGATCCGACGGCCAGCGCGGCGGCGGCCGCGCCCGCGACCGGCGCGTACCACGGATGGGTCGGCGATCGGGTGGCGCGGACGGCGAGGAACGTCACGGCCAGGCCCACCGCGGCCAGCAGCGCGGTCAGCGTGGTGTCGCCGGTCAGCGCCGTGCGCCACGTCTCCGGCTCGGCGAGCGCGTCCAGGCCTTTGCCGTCCTGCCAGGCGACCACCACCGGCAGCGCGACGACGAGGACGGCCAGGGTGACCGGGACCGACCAGCGCAGGACGGCGTAGATCCGGCGGCGCACCACCAGGGTGCCGGAGCCACCCGCCCGGGGCAGCAGCAGGAGCGCGAAGGCGGCCAGGCCGGCGCTGGCGAGCACGCCGGCGTAGCCGAGCGCCTCGGTGACCTGGCGGGTGAGGCGGACGCCGCGGCTGGGCTCGGGGACCGCGGCGGCGCCGGCCTGGACGCCGGTCGGGGTGGGGGCGCCGATGGCGAACGTGAGCCCGCCGGCCACCGGGTGGCTGTCGGCGGAGATGACCCGCCAGGTGACCACGTAGCTGCCGTCACCCAGGCCAGGCGGCACGGAGATGACGACCCGGGTGTCCACCGTGCGGACCTGCGCCGGCTGCTCGCTGCCGGCGGCGTCCAGCAGCCGCACGGCACCGCCGCGGACCTGGACCGGTTCGTTGAAGGTCAGCGTGACCTCGGCCGGCGGGCCCGGCAGCACGGCACCGTCGGCCGGGTCGGTGCCGAGCAGCGCGGCGTGCGCTCGGGCCGGGGCTGCCGGCCCGAGCGCTATCAGGAGCCCGCAGAGCACGGCGCCGGCCAGGCCCGCCAGCCGGGTCGGCGGGCGTCGGGCAGCGACCGGCATCAGGCCGTGGTGTCGCGGGACTTGGTGAGATTCGGGCGCAGGACCGCGAACCCGCCCAGCAGCAGACCGAGGATGCCGGCCGCCAGGGCGATCCAGCTCACCGCGCTGGTACCACCGCTGTCGCTGTCGCCGGCGTCGCTCTGTGCACCGGTCAGCGCCGTGTTGGCATTGGCGGCGGGCGCCTCGTCGCCTTCCTTGGCGGCCTCGGTGACCTTGAAGCCGGGGGCGGGGTGTTCCAGGTCGTCGGCGTTCTGGCCGTCGGCGGGCACCTGCACCCAGGCGGTCTCGCCCTTCTCACAGGTCTGCACGGACGGGAAGACCAGCGTCTTGCCGGGCGTGTCCGGCAGTTTCAGGGACAGCTCGAACGTGTCGCGCATGTCGTCGGGCAGTGGCGCCCTGGCGGTGTAGACGACTTCGTTGACCCGCTGGGTGACCTCGTTGCCGTGGCTGTCCTTGACCGGCGGGTTGAGGTCGGCCATCACCTTCTGCACGGTCCAGTTGGTGTTGACCGTCGGCGTCACGGCGATGATGTCCTCGGGGATCTTGATGGCCACTTTGGTCGTGCCGGCCCCGTCGCAGCCGTGCGGTACCGAGACGGTCAGCACCGTGTACGAGCCGGCCGAGGTCTCCGTCGGGGTGACGGTGACGTGGGCGGCGGCCGGCGCGGCCGCCAGGAGCACGACACCGCCGACGAAAAGGCCGGCCGTACCGGCCTGCACGGTACGCCGCAACGCGGTCTTCATGGCATTGAATCCTTCCGCCGGAAGATGGGTTCCACCCGAACCGGGCGACCCGGCTCTGCTAGTAGTCGGCGCGGAGCCCGGAAAGGTTCCAACCGCGTTCCAACACGCCGGAAAAGTTAGAGAAGTCGATGGGTCGCGGGAACCGGACCGGTGTCGCCACCGACTGTTTCCCTGTCGTGTCGTACCGGCTGGGGATGGGGCCGGTGTGGCCGTGCCGGCGGTGGCGCGGGCCGCGTGCACCACGCACAACGGCGCCAAGGCCGAGCTGACCGCCCGGGGCGGCCTGGTCAAGAACGCCCGGGTGGTCGATGACGGCGACCTGGTCACCGCCGCTGGCATCACCTCCGGGCTGGAACTCGCCCTGCACCTGGTTCGCCGCGAGGTCAGCGCGGACGTGGCCACCCGGGCCGAGGGCGTCCTGGAGTACGAGGCTCGCCGCACGGTCTGGACACCCTGACCTCTCCGCAGGCACCGCGTCCGCACGTGTGAGGCCGGCTTGCGCACCACAGCGGGTCTTACCCCGGCCCCTGCGGGGGAGCCGGTGGCCGTCCGAGGGATGACACTTCACCATCGCGCCGCCGGCCGGGGCGGATGTGTGTGTGCGGGAGGCTCTGGAGCTGCCCCGTCTGTGCGTGCGACCGCACAGCTTCCCCGCACCCGCCGTGGGCGGTCAGCGCGGACCTCGTCCCCGGTCGGGCTTGGGTCGCGGAGCCGGCAGCGGAGGCCGGGGATCTCGGCGAGCGCCAGCTCGCCGCCGGCCTCCGCGGTGCCCGCGGGAAAGCACCCCACGAAACGCTCCGCTGCGCTCCACGTTCCCCGGGGACCCCGCGCATCCGGCCCACAGCTGCGACGGACCGGGGCAAATCCCGCTCTGGCCTGCCGGTGGAGTGCGTTCCGACCTGCGTCGTTGCGGCGCGCGGCTGGGGCCGGCGAGGTTACCGCCCGGCCTGATAACGCTGGGGTAACGGCCGTCCGGATTTGATCGCGTCAAAGCCCACGACGGACCACGGGAGAGGTACATGACTGCGTTTTCGCGTCGGACCGCGCTCGGCGCGCTCGGCACCGTTCCGCTTGCGGCGAGCGGTGTCCTCGCCACGGCAGGAGCCGCGATGGCTGGTGGGTCGACGGACGGCGTGATCCCGGCGGCCATCCGCTACGGCGGCCCTTACGACCGGTACCTGGCGCACCTGGCCAGTCAGGACCGGTTCTCCGGCACCGTGCTGGTGGCCCGCCGCGGGCGTACGGTGCTGGCCCGCTCGTACGGGATGGCCGACAAGCAGCGCGCGATCCCGAACCGGATCGACACCATCTTCAACCTGGCTTCGGCCGCCAAGCCGTTCACCGGCCTGGCTGTCGTCCAGCTCGCCGAGCGGGGCAAGCTGAGGTTCTACGACAAGATCGGCACCCACCTGAGCGGCTTTCCCGCCGAGGTCGCAAGCAAGGTTACGATCCACCACCTGCTGACCCACACCGGTGGGCTGACCAGCTATATGGGCACCGACGTGGAGCGGGTCTATCACAGCGTCGAGGAGTGGACCGAGACGATCCAGCGACGCACCCGCGAGCTGACGCTGCGATTCACGCCCGGCACCGACAAGGCGTACAGCAGCGAGGGGTACGAGATCCTCGGCGAGATCGTCGCGACCGTGTCCGGGCGCCCCTTCCAGCAGTACGTGCGGGAGCAGATCTTCGCGCCGGCTGGCATGACCGATTCGGCCTACTACACCCGGCCGCGGTGGTTGACCGACCCGCGCATCGCCCACCCGTACATCTATCAGCAGGACGGTTCGCGGGTGGACGGCGTGCGAAACCTGTCGGCCGGGGCGACGATCAACGGCGGGTTCGGCAGCAACGCGGCGCGGGGCTACGTCGGGTCGGGTGGGGGCGGCGGCTTCTCGACCGGGCCTGACCTGGTGCGCTTCGCGTTGGCGTTGCAGGGCGACACGCTGCTCAAGCGGCCGTACCGGGAGCTGTACCTGGGCGGCAAGGTCAGCAGCCCGCCGTTGGCCGGCGGCGCGCCGGCCGACCCGCGGCGCGGCGAATCGTTCCAGGCGTACGGGCCGATCGCCGGGTCCTTCGACGACCAGCGGATCGCCAGCCACGGCGGCGGTATCGCCGGCGGCAACACCAACTGGTCGATCTATCTGGACACCGAGTGGGTCGGGGTCGTCCTCGCGAACTACGACCTCGTCGACTTCCCGGCGATCATCGACCAGGAACGCGAGGCGGTCGCCGGCTGACGGGGCGCCCAACGCAACCTCGTCCCGCAGCCTCGGCGATCGCCAAGACCGGCGCGGCCCCCGAGCCGATCTCGCGACATCCCAGCGAGAGGTCCGGCCGGTCCCGATCCCCCCGCGCGGCCCCAAGACGGGTATCAAGTTCACCGTCAACCGGGTCGTCTGCGTCGACGAGACGGGCACCGGGATGGGCGAGTGGGGCTCCGACGAGATCGCTGGAGCGCATCCGCGAGGAGACGCGCGACGTCTACGAACCGGAGGTGAAGAACGACATCATCGCGCAGATCCTTGGCTCGCTCAGCGGCTGGTACGCGAACGAGCTGATCACCTTCATCGTCAACTCGTTCGGGGACGACGTATTCCTCGTGTCGGCGCACCTGCCGTACACGCTGAACAGCCTCGACGAGAGCGCGCGGTCCGGCGTGCACCGTTTCGAGGGTCACAACGGCGTCTACGAGCTGCACTACTCCTGGACCTGGCGCTACTAGCCAGCGCGCCCCGGGCTCCCTTCCCGGTGGGGGTGCGGCGTTCCGGACGCTCCGGGCCGGTGCGGCTCACGCCTGGGCGAAGTGGGACGCGCAGAACTCGGTGAGCCGCTCGGCGGTGCCGGCGAGCTGCCGGGCGGCGACATGCCGCGGGTGCCAGGCGGCGTACACGGGCATGGTGAGGATGCCGCCGCCGGTGTCGATGCGGACGCCGCGCAGGCCGAACCGGCTTTCGTCGGAGACCACGGCGTGCCCGCCGCCGGCGGCGGCCAGTGCCTGCGCGATCTCGGGCGAGGTGACCTCGCGGACCGCGTCCAGGGCGAGGCCGGCGCGGGCGGCGGCCCGCTCCAGCAGCTGCCGCTGGGCGAAGTGCCGGGGCAGCACGAGGAGGCGGGCCGGGTCGAGGGCGGCGATCTCGACCACGTCGCCGGGGATCTCCGGCTCCGGCGGGCGTACGTAGAGCCAGATCGGGAAGTCCGCGATGCGCCGGCTGTCGAGGTGCGGCGGCGGCGCGGTGGGGGAGAGGACGAGGTCGGCCGCCCGGCGGTCGAGCAGGTGGTGGAGCTCCGGCGGGGACGCGGCGGCGACCGAGGGCATCGGGTCGTCGGGCCGGGACTCGGCGATGAACGGCGCGACGACGTCGGTGATCGTGGTCGGCGGGGCCGCGATCCGCAGGTGCCGCAGGCGGCCGCTGGCCAGCCCGTGTGCCTCGGCGCGCAGGCCCTCCGCCCGGTACAGCAGGTCTCTGGCCAGCGGGAGCAGCGCCGCGCCGGCGGCGGTAAGGGTGAGCCGGCCGCGGCCGCGCTCGAAGAGGGCGGTGCCGAGCTCGCGTTCGAGCCCGCGGAGCTGGCGGGAGAGCGCCGGCTGGGCGACCCGGACCGCCGCCGAGGCGGGCGTGACACCGCCGTGGTCGGCGATGGCGACGAAATAGCGCAGTGTGCGGAGTTCCATGCCACCCCTCCATACCGCTCAGGCATGGAAACGATAGTGATCGGGACTTGGACAGTATGGCGCGGGCGTTCTGATCATGGCCAGATGGAGCAAGCACGCATTCTGAAGACCGCGATTCCGGGTCCGCGCTCGATCCGGCTGCACGCCCGCGAGCGGGCCGCGGTGGCCGGCGGCATCGGCGTCACCCTGCCCGTGTACGTGGAGCGGGCCGCCGGCGGCATCGTCCTGGACGTCGATGGAAACCAACTGATCGACTTCGGCTCCGGCATCGGGGTGACCGGGGTGGGCAACGCCGCCCCGCGCGTGGTTGACGCGGTCCGCGAGCAGGTCGGCGCGTTCACCCACACGTGTTTCATGGTGACGCCGTACGAGGGGTATGTGGCGGTCTGCGAGCGCCTCAACGAGGTGGTGCCCGGCGATCACGAGAAGCGGTCGGCGCTGTTCAACTCCGGCGCCGAGGCGGTGGAGAACGCGATCAAGATCGCCCGGTATCACACCGGGAGGAGCGCGGTGGTCGCCTTCGACCACGCCTTCCATGGTCGTACCAACCTCACGATGGCGTTGACGGCGAAGAACATGCCGTACAAGCATCGGTTCGGGCCGTTCGCCGGCGAGGTCTACCGGGCGCCGATGGCCTATCCGTACCGGTGGCCGACCGGGCCGCAGCGGTGTGCCGAGGAGGCGTTCGCCGCCTTCACCGCGCAGGTGCACGCACAGGTGGGGGAGGAGAACACCGCCGCGGTGATCGTCGAGCCGATCCAGGGTGAGGGCGGCTTCGTGGTACCGGCGCCGGGGTTTCTCGCCCAGGTCGCCCAGTGGTGCCGCGAGCACGGGATCGTCCTGGTCGCGGACGAGGTGCAGACCGGGTTCTGCCGGACCGGGGACTGGTTCGCCTGCGTGCACGAGGCGGTGGTGCCGGACCTGGTCGTGACCGCGAAGGGGATCGCCGGTGGGCTGCCGTTGGCCGCTGTCACCGGGCGGGCGGAGGTGATGGACGCGGTGCACCCGGGTGGGTTGGGTGGCACGTACGGTGGCAACCCGGTCGCTTGCGCGGCGGCGCTGGCCGCGATCGAGACGATGCGGGCCGAGGACCTGTGCGGCGCGGCCCGCCGTATCGAGGCGGTGATGAAGCCGCGACTGGCCGCGCTGGCGCGGCGGTTCCCGGCGGTCGGTGACGTACGCGGCCGCGGCGCGATGCTCGCGGTGGAGCTGGTCGAGCCGGACACCAAGACCCCCGCGCCGGGCCTGGCCGCCGCGGTCTCGGCCGCCTGCCACCGCCAGGGGCTGATCACGCTCACCGCCGGCACGTACGGCAACGTGCTGCGCTTCCTGCCTCCGCTGGTCATCGGCGAGGATCTGCTCCGCGAAGGGCTCGACATCCTCGACAGCGCCTTCGCCGCCGCCTGACCCGTCCGCCGGGAAGTTTTACCAGCCCGACCCACCTCGACACTTCCACGAAACACTGTGTCGTGCTATGAAACTCTTGTGTCCTAGTGCAGGTCACGGAGGTAGACGGCCGCTGTGAGGGAAGAGTGTCGATCAAACGTTCACCGGATGAGGCAGACGGCGTCCCGGACGCCGCGGTCGCCGCGTTGGGTGCCCGGCTGCGGGCCGTGCGGCTGCGCCGCCGCGAGACGCTGGAGTCGCTGGCGGGGCGGAGCGGGCTGACCAAGAGCTTCCTGTCCAAGCTGGAGCGGGGCCGGGCCTCGGTGTCGGTGAGCGCACTGCTGCGGATCTGCTCGGCGCTCGACGTTCAGCTCGCCGAGATCATGAACGGGCCGGAGGGGCGGCTGGTGCGGGCCGGCGGGCTGACGCGGGTCGCGCTCGGCGGCGAAGGGCTCACCGAGTACCAGCTCACGCCGGGCGACGAGCACCGGATCCAGGTGCTGCTCAGCGAGATCGAGCCCGGCGGCGGGTCCGGCGCGGAGTACTACACCTTCCCGGTCGAGGTCGAGTTCGTCCACGTCATCAAGGGCCGGCTCACCGTCTCGCTGGAGGGCGAGGTGCACGAGCTCGCCCAGGGCGACGCGCTCACCTTCGTCAGCGTGCCGCACGCCTTTCACAACCCGGGTCCGGAGCCCGCCACCGTGCTGTGGGTGATGACCCCGGCCCTGCCCCGCGACGAACGGAGCGTTTCCCGATGACCACCACCTCCCGGCCGCGGCTCGGCTTCGCGGTCGGCTACGACCCGTCCGCCTCGGTGGGCGACATGGCGGCGCTGATGGCGCGGGCCGAGGCGCGCGGCTTCGACACCGGGTTCTTCTCGGAGACGTTCTACACCAACCGCGACTCGGTCTCCGCGGTCGCCGCGTTCGCGACCGCGACCAGCCGGATCGCGCTCGGCACGACGCAGGTGGTGCGGCTGCGCAGCCCGCTGGTGATGGCGCAGACCGCGGCGAGCCTCGACGAGCTCTCCGGCGGGCGGTTCGTGCTCGTCGTCGGCGCCTGCACCGACAAGCACGCCGCCCGCAACGGCCTGCCGCCGCAGGCGCCCGGAGTGGTGCTACGGGAGTACGTGGAGTGCGTCCGGCGGCTGCTCACCGGCGCGCAGGTCACGTTCCGCGGCCGGTACGTCAGCCTGGACGGGGTCGGTCTCAACTGGACACCCGCCCGCGCCGACATCCCGATCTGGATCGCCGCGGCCAGCCCGCTCGGCCTGCGGATCGCCGGCGAGATCGCCGACGGCGTCCTGCTCGACGCCGGCACCTCCCCCGAGTACAGCGCGAACGCGCTCGCCATCGCCCGGCAGGCGCGGCGGGCCGCCGGCCTCGACTGGGCGGGCTTCACCGTGGCCCAGCTCGTCAACACCTCGATCGAGGAGACCAAGGCCGCCGCGCTGGAGGCGGTGCGCTGGGAGGTGGCGTCCAAGTTCAAGTACCCGTCCACGGCCCGCGGCAAGGTGCTCGTCGGCGAGCCCAACATCAGCCCGGACGCCCCGGCCGAGCTCTCCTCGATCTACGCAGAGAAGGGGCTCGACGCGCTCCTCGCCGCCATCCCCGACGGGTACGTGGAGGCGCTCACCGCCGCCGGACCGGTGCCCGAGGTGCGCCGCCGGCTGGAGAGGTACCGCGCGGCCGGCGTCGACCTGCCACTGGTGCGCGCCGCCACGGCCAGGCAGGTCGACCGGCTGCTGGGCGCGGTGGAGGAGCTGACCGGGCCGGCCGGGGAGGCGCGCGATGTCCGCTGACGGGCGCCTCTGGGGCGGGCGCTTCGCCGTCCCGCCGGCGCCGGAGATGGCGGCCCTGTCCCGCTCCGAGCCGGCCTACTTCGACCTGCTCCCGTACGACGTGGCCGGCTCCCGGGCGCACGTCGCCGGCCTGAGCCGGGTCGGCGTGGTCACCGCCGAGGAGGCCGCGCGGGTCGACGCCGCGCTGGCCGCGATCGCCGGCGAGTACCGCGCCGGAGCGCTCACCCCCGCCCCGGGCGACGAAGACGTCCACGGTTTCGTCGAGCGGGTGCTCGCCGAGCGGCTCGGTCCGCTGGCCGGCAAGATCCGGGCCGGCCGGTCCCGCAACGACCAGGCCGCCAACAACCTCCGGCTGTACCTGCGCGACCGGGCCCGTACCGTCCACAGTGGCCTGCTCGACGTGGTCGACGCCTTGCTGGAGCAGGCGCGCCGGCACGCGCGCACGCTGGCGCCAGGCTTCACCCACCTGCAGCCGGCCCAGCCGGTCGCGTTCGGGCACCTGCTGCTGGCGCACGCCCAGCGGGCCTGGCGCGACGCCGACCGCATCCGCGACTGGGACGCGCGCACCGCGCGTTCGCCGCTCGGGGCCGCCGCGCTGGCCGGTTCGCCGATCGTGCCGCACCCGGAGGAGGCGGCGCGCCGGCTCGGCTACGACGGCGTCTGCGCCAACTCCGTCGACGCCGTCTCCGCCCGCGACCACGTGGCCGAGTTCCTCTTCGCCGCCTCGATGGCCGGCCTGCACCTGTCCGGGCTGGCCGAGGAGGTCTGCCTCTGGGTCTCCGACCAGTTCCGGTGGGCGCGGCTGCACGACGCGTACGCGACCGGCAGCTCGATCATGCCGCAGAAGAAGAACCCGGACATCGCGGAGCTGACCCGTGGCAAGGCCGGCCGCCTGCTCGGCAACCTGACCGGGCTGCTCGGCGTGCTCAAGGGGCTGCCGCTGGCGTACAACCGGGACCTGGCCGAAGACAAGCGGGCCGCGATGGACAGCGTGGAGACGTTGCTGCTGACCCTGCCCGCGATGGCCGGCATGATCCGCACCCTGGAGTTCGACGCCGAGCGGATGCGCCGCGACGCGGCCGCCCGGTTCGCCCTCGCCACCGAGGTGGCCGACTGGCTGGCGCTGCGCGGCGTCCCGTTCAGCGAGGCCCACGAGATCACCGGCCGGCTCGTGCGGCTCTGCGAGGAACGCGGCTGCGACCTGCCCGACCTCGACGCCGCGGCGTTGCGGAGCGTCGACGCCCGCCTCGGCGCGCAGGTGCGCGACGTACTGAGCATCGAGGCGGCGGTGAGCCGGCGTACGGCCGCCGGGGCCACCGCACCGGAGCGCGTCGCCGAGCAGCTCGACGCGCTCGCCGCCGACGTCGCCGCCGCTCGTGACTGGGCCACGGGATACCCGGGACCGCGCGCATGACCGCCGCGATCTGGCCGGAGGGCGCCACCTCCTGCGTCGCCCTCGCGTTCGACCTCGACGGCCCGACCGGCGCCGCGATGCTGGACGGCAGCATCTGGCGCTCACCCCGGCACTTCGCGCTCGGCGGGTACGACGCGTACCGGGCGCTGCCGCGCGTGCTGGATCTGCTCGACCGGTTCTCGGTACCGGCCACGTTCTTCGTGCCGGCGCGGGTGGTCGAGATGTGGCCGGACGCCTGCCGGCGCATCGTCGACCGCGGCCACGAGGCGGCGCACCACGGCGACCAGCACGAGTGCTACTGGGACCTGACGCCGGACCGGCAGCGGGAGGTGCTCACCCGCTCGCAGGAGGTGTTTCGCCGGCAGCTCGGCGCACCGGCCGTCGGCTTCCGCACGCCCTCCGGCGACTGGCACCCGGGTACGCCGCGACTGCTCCTCGAACACGGCATCGGCTACTCCAGCTCGATGCGGGACGACGACCGGCCGTACCGGCACGTCCTCGACGGTACGGTGACCGACCTGGTGGAGATCCCCGCCCGGGTCGACCTGGACGACTACGCCTACTTCGCCTACCACCGCGACCCGGACTTCCCGCGCGGCCAGGACCGCATCGCCAGCTATCGCTCCACATTGGACAACTGGCGGCGCGAGTTCGACGGGCACCACCGCGCCGGGTCCTGCCTCACCACGATCTGGCATCCGAAGGTCTCCGCCACGCCCGGCCGGGTCATCGTGCTGGAACGGCTCCTGGAGCACATGACCGCCGCCGATGGCGTCTGGTTCGCCCGACTCAGGGACGTCGCCGCGTGGTGGCGGTCCCGTCCTTCACCGGGAGGCCCGTCGTGACCGGCGAAGCCGTGCGGCACGAGGACGGGACGCCGCGCTGGCCGGACGGGTACGGCTGCGCCGCGCTGGTGACGGTCAACTTCGACGCCGAGGCGCTGCTGCTCGCCGAGCCGGGGATGGCCGGCCGGCAGAAGACGCTCTCCGTGCTCCGCTACGGCGCGACCCGGGGCGCCGGGCGGCTGCTGGACGCCCTCGCGGCCGCGGGCGTGCCGAGCACCTGGTTCACGCCGGCCGTGACCGCCGAGGAGCACCCCGGCGTGGTGCGGGACGCCGTCCGCTCCGGGCACGCGGTCGGCCTGCGCGGGTACGCGTACGAGCCGCTGGACCGGATGCCGGCGGCGGAACGGACCGAGCGCCTCGCCCGCGCCGCCGAACTGCTCCAGGCCGTCACGGGCGAGCCGGCGCGCGGCTTCCGCCTGCCGGTCGGGGAGTGGCCGCCGTCGCTCGCCGCCGAGCTGGCGCGGCTCGGGGTCGCCTGGTCGTCGAGCTGGTACGGCGACGACACGCCGTTCACGCTCGAAGCCGGCGCCGGACGGTCCATCGTGGAGTTTCCGGTGCACCACGCGCTGGACGACCGCATCGCCTTTTACTGGAACGTCAACCCGCCCATCCCGGCCGGCCAGTCCAGGATCTCCCCGTACGGCGAGGTGCTGGAGAACTGGCTGCTGGAGTTGGAGGGCTGCCGGCGCGAGGGTCTGCTCTTCGTCCTTCAGCTGCACCCGGAGATCTGCGGCACGCCGGGGCGGATCGGGCTGGTCGAGGAGCTGCTCGCCACGCTCGCCGCTGACCCGTCGGTGTGGCGCCCGACCGGCGACGAGCTGGCCCGCTGGTGGGCGGCCGCGCATCCGGCCAACCCGCCCGGGCACCCGGCCGACGTCTTCTTCGACACCTCTGACCCCGGCGCGCTCGGGCGCGCCGGCATCCGAGAAAGTGAGACAACACGATGACCGTATCCTTTTCGACGCGCCGGTCCGGGCTGTTCGCCCGTGCCGTCGCGGTCGCCGCCGCCCTGCTGACCGTGGCCGCCTGCGGTGACGGCGGATCCGGCGGCGACAGCGCGGCGGAGCCGACCAGCTCGGCGATCCAGCCGATCCAGGTCACCCTGCCGGAGAAGATCAAGTCCGCCGGGGTACTCCGCGTCGGCACGAGCTTCAACTTCCCGCCGCTCAACTTCAAGAACGACAAGAACGAGTACGACGGCATCGAGCCGGCCCTGATGGACGCGCTTGGCCAGAAGCTCGGCCTGCGGATCGAACGGGTGGAGACCAACTTCGCCGGGCTGCTTCCCGGCCTGCAGGCGGACCGGTTCGACATCGTCGCCTCCGGCATGAACGACACCACCGAGCGGCAGGCCGAGGTGGACTTCGTCGACTACCTGGAAAGCGGGACGTCGGTGCTGGTGAAGAAGGACAACCCCAAGGGGATCGACGGGCCGGACGACCTCTGCGGCGCCGTCCTCGGCGAAACCGTCGGCACCGTATACATCGGACAGTTGGAGAAGCTCTCCGCCGACTGTACGGCCGCGGGCAAGCCCGCCATCGACATCCAGACGCTCCCCTCCGGTTCCGAGGTGGCGCAGGCGATCGTCACCGGACGGGTCGACGCCACGTTCGCCAACCACGTGGCCAACCTCTACTTCGCCGACCAGACCGGCGGGCAGCTGGCGGTCGTCGGTGACCGGGTCAGTGCCGTGCCGCTCGGCATCGCCCTGCCCAAGGGCGACAAGGTGCTCGCCGACGCCATCCGAGCCGGGCTCACCTCGATGATCGAAGACGGCAGCTACGGCCGGATCCTCGACGAGTGGGGGATCACCGACGCCGCCCTGACGACCATCACCGTCAACGGGAAGGCAGCCTGAGCGGTGACGCTGAAGATCCTCCCGTCCCGGCGTACCGGAACGGTTGGGCTGGACGAGGTGGTCGTGCCCCGCCGCCATCCGTGGCGGTGGCTGCTGGCCGGGCTCCTGCTGCTCCTCGTCGTGATGATCGTCGAGGGACTGGCGACCAACCCGGCCATGCGCTGGGACGTCGTCGGCGACTACCTCTTCGCCGAGCCGGTGCTCGAGGGACTCCTCATGACGCTGCGGATCACCGTGCTCGCCATGCTGATCGGCATCGTGCTCGGCGGGATTCTCGCGGTCATGCGGCTGTCCGGCAACCCGGTGCTGCTCGCGGTGAGCCTCGGCTACTCGGCGCTCTTCCGCAGCATCCCGGTCCTCGTCCAGCTGCTGTTCTGGTTCTTCCTGTCGGCCGTCCTGCCGAAGATCGGCCTCGGCGTACCCTTCGGCCCGGTCTTCGTGGAGGCCGAGACCAACTCGCTGATCAGCCGCTTCGGCGCCGCCCTGCTCGGCCTCGGCCTGGCCGAAGCCGCGTACATGGCGGAGATCATCCGGGCCGGCCTGCTGAGCGTCCCACGTGGACAGTCGGAGGCCGCCGCCGCGCTCGGCATGCCGCCCGGCAAGGCGCTGCGCAGGATCGTCCTGCCGCAGGCGATGCGCTTCATCGTCCCGCCCACCGGCAACCAGGCGATCTCCATGCTGAAGATGACGTCGCTGGTGATCGCGATCTCCCTGCCCGACCTGCTGACCTCGGTACAGACCATCTACGCCCGGAACTTCCTGCAGATCCCGCTGCTCACCGTCGCCTGCTTCTGGTACCTGGTGATGACCGGTGTGCTCAGCGTCGGGCAGTACTTCCTGGAGCGGCGCTTCGGCAAGGGGGCCTCCACATGACCGAACCAGTCGTCCGCGCCGAGGCGGTGACCAAGAGCTTCGGCCACGTACGGGCGCTGCGCGGCGTCGACCTGGACGTGTTCCCCGGTGAGGTGGTCTGCCTCATCGGTCCGTCCGGATCCGGCAAGAGCACGTTCCTGCGCTGCGTCAACCACCTCGAGAAGGTCGACTCTGGACGGTTGACAGTGGACGGGGAGCTGGTCGGCTACCGCCGTGCGCGGGGAAAGCTGTACGAGCTGCGGGAGAGCGAGATCTGCCGGCGCCGCGCCGACATCGGCATGGTCTTCCAGAACTTCAACCTCTTCCCGCACCTCACCGTCCTGCAAAACCTCATCGAGGCGCCGATCCAGGTGCGGCGCGAGCCGAAAGCCGAGGCGGTCGAACGGGCCCGGTCGCTGCTCGAGCGGGTCGGCCTGTCGGACAAGGAACGTAGCCATCCGGCACAGCTGTCCGGCGGTCAACAGCAGCGGGTCGCCATCGCGCGGGCACTCGCCATGCGCCCCGCGCTGATGCTCTTCGACGAGCCGACCTCGGCGCTCGACCCGGAACTGGTCGGCGAGGTACTGGAGGTGATGCGCGGCCTCGCCGCGGACGGCATGACGATGATCGTCGTGACCCACGAGATGGGCTTCGCCCGCGAGTCGGCCGACCGCGTCGTGTTCATGGCGGACGGCGTGGTGGTGGAGTCCGGCCCGCCGGACGAGCTGCTGCGCGCGCCGAAGCACGAACGCACCCGCGCGTTCCTCTCCAAGGTGCTGGCCTGAGCCGGCACCCGAATGCCCCACGGAAGGTAGATCCTGTGCCCCACACCTCGCCCGCCGGCGCCGGACCCGTCGGCCCGGTGGACGCCCGTACCGTGCCCCGGTTCGCCGGGCCCGCCACCTTCGCCCGGCTGCCCCGGCTCGACCAGGTCAGCGCGTTCGACGTCGCCGTCGTCGGCGTGCCCTTCGACACCGGTGTCTCGTACCGCCCAGGGGCCCGGTTCGGCCCGGGGCACGTGCGCGAGAGCTCACGGCTGCTGCGCCCGTACAACCCGGCGGTGGACGTCCAGCCGTTCGCGGCCATGCAGGTGGTCGACGCCGGCGACATCTCGTGCAGCCCGTTCGGCATCGAGGAGGCCATCGCGTCGATCGAACGCGGCGCCGACGAACTGCTCGCCACCGGGGCCCGGCTGCTGACCATCGGCGGCGACCACACCATCGCCCTGCCGCTGTTGCGCGCCGTGGCCCGCCGGCACGGCCCGGTGGCGGTGGTGCACTTCGACGCCCACCTGGACACGTGGGACTCCTACTTCGGCGCCGACTACACGCACGGCACCCCGTTTCGGCGCGCGGCCGAGGAAGGGCTCATCGACCGCGAGGCGAGCGTGCACGCGGGCATCCGGGGCCCGCTGTACGGCCCCGCCGACCTCGCCGACGACCGCCGCATCGGCTTCACGACCGTGACCTGCCCGGACATCGAGGCGGACGGGCTGGCCGGCGCGATCGACCGGATCCGGGCACGGGTCGGCGACCGGCCGGTGTACGTCTCCGTGGACATCGACGTCCTCGACCCGGCACACGCGCCCGGCACCGGCACGCCCGAGCCGGGTGGCCTGACCAGCCGGGAGCTGCTGGCCATGCTCCGCTCGTTCCGCGACGCCAACCTCGTCTCCGCGGACGTCGTCGAGGTGGCGCCGCCGTACGACCACGCCCAGATCACCGGCTTCGCCGGCGCCCATGTCGCGTACGAACTACTCTCCGCGATGGCCCTCGGGGCGGCTGGGGACTCCAGCGATCCGGCTGGTTGAGCCGCTTCAGGACGTCGCGGTGTCGCGTTTCGCTGTCAGGGCTTGCGTGCCACGGCGCCGTATCCGTCTACCGGCGCCACGGTGCCGGCGTCGGGGTCGGGGCGCCAGTGGGAGACCGGGACCAGGCCCGGCTCCAGTATTTCCAGGCCCTCGAAGCAGCGGGCGATCTGCTCCGGGCTTCGCCCGATGTACGGGACGGCGCCGGTGTCTTTGTAGTCTTCGAGTGCTCTGACCTGGTCGTCACTGGTGCTGGTGCCGTCCCACATCACGAGGTAGCTGCCGGAGGGGACGGCGGCCATCACGCGGGCCACGATGGAGCGCATCTCGTCGTCGTCGGCGACGTGGCCGAGGACTCCCATGAACATGACCGCGACCGGCTGGGTGAGGTTCAGGATGTTTCGGGCGTCGGCGACGACCTGCTCCGGGTGGTGCAGGTCGGCGTTGACGTAGGCGGTGACGCCGTCGTCGGTGGTGTTGGTGAGCAGTGCGCGGGCGTGTGTCAGCACCAGCGGGTCGTTGTCGACGTAGACGATGCGGGCGTCCGACGCGGCGCGCTGGGCGACCTCGTGGGTGTTTTCCAGGGTCGGCAGTCCGGTGCCGATGTCGAGGAACTGGCGGATGCCCGCGTCGGTGGCCAGGTAGGTGACGGCCCGGATGAGGAACTGCCGGGCCTGCTTGGCGAGGTCGAACACCCCTGGGAAGGTCGCGGCGAAGGCGTCCCCGGCCTCGCGGTCGACGGCGTAGTTGTCCTTACCACCGGACCAGTAGTTCCAGATCCGCGCCGAGTGCGGCACGGAGGTATCGATCTTGGTGTAAGGCTCGCCGTCGGTGGACGACCTGTCGCTCATGGTGTTGTCCCTCCCGGAGAGATAGCTCAACCCGCCACGCGAAGCCTAGCGGTCGCCCGCATTGTCGAGAATGGACGGTGGCCGCTTTGTTACGACCGCTGGCGCGTGCCCTGCCAGCAGGGTGCCGGCCGCGCAGCGGCCCGGTTCAGCCCCGGGCGGCGGCCTGCTGGCGCAGGGCGTCGATCTTGCGCCAGGACTCGGCAGCCCGGCGGTAGTTGCCGTCCGCCTCGTAGCGCTCCGCCGCCTTGCGCTGCCACTCGATGGCTTCGTCGATGCGGCCGACCCGCTGCAGCGCGTCGCTCAGCCCGGCGAGCGCGATCACCGTCTCGCTGCTGTTGACCTGCTGGGGCCGGTCGAGCAGCTCGGTGTAGAGCCTGGCCGCCTCGGCCGGGTTGCCGGCGGTGAGCTCGTAGTGCGCGCGCTCGCGCTGCGCCGCCAGCCGGTCCGGCTCGAGCCCGGCCAGGCGCGCGTTCAGCTCGGCCGAGTCGATCCAGTCGCGGGCCTTTTCGACGTCGTGCCCGCCCTCCAGCAGGACCGACGCGGTGAACCGGGAGAACCGGAGCCAGTCGTGCAGGGTCATGGTGCCGAAGACCAGGGTCTGGTGTGCGGCCAGCAGGTGCTCGTACGCCGGGGCCGGGCGGCCCATGCGGGAGTAGGCCATGCTGGCGATCCAGTGCGTCCGGCCGAGGACGCCGGCGTACCCGCCGTCGTTCGCAAGCCGGATCATCTCCTCGATCGTGCGCTCGGCGGCGTCGAAGGCGTTGGTCTCGACCTCGATCGAGGCGAGGATGCCGAGCAGCTGGACGTGCTCGCTGCTGCCGCTCAGCTCACCCTCGCTGACCAGCTCCACCGCCTCCTGGGCGGCCTTGTGCGCGCTGGCGAGCCGGCCCATCTCGCGCAGGATCGACGCGTTGTGCGCGGCCAGCACGACCTGGATGGCGGGGGAGCGGTCCACACTGGGGAACCGCCGCAGCTCGTCGACCAGGGCGAGCCGCTTCTCCTGGTCGCCCTGGTCGGTCAGGACCTTGAGCAGCTCGATGCCGTACGCCAGGCCCGCCTCGTCGTTGCCGGTGCGGCGCGCGCCGGCGAGCTTTTCCTCGATCAGCTTGCGGGCCCCGGCGAGGTCGCCCATCTCGGAGAGACGGCGCATCTCGACCTGGGCGACGAGCTCGGAAGGCTCCCTGCCGCGGCCGCCGCCGAGGCCCTCCACCTCATGGCCGAGCAACTCCTGAGGGGTGACGTCGAGCAGGCGGGCCAGCCGGATCACGACCTCGAGGCTGGGCACCCGGCTGCCGTTCTCCAGCAGCGAGATGTAGCTGGGCGTCATGTTGTCGCCGGCCAGGGCCTTCTGCGACAGACCCAGCTCGATGCGGCGGCTGCGCAGACGGTTACCAAACTCCGGTTGACCCATCACGAGGTCTTTCATGGGTGCTGTCGACTCCAGTCACTAAGCCCAATGTTTACCACTGTATCGCCACGCCGCTCCCTGGATGGTACTCGAATCGCCTGTCCTCGACGAAATCTCGGTGTTGACGACATTAGATTACTACAGTCATCATAGCCTTACTGGAGTTGAGGAGGTGGCAGGGATGTCCGGGAGCGTCGGGAGTCGTCCATCCGTGGTGGCGCTGTGGAGCGCCCCGCGGTCACGATCGACCGCCTTCCTGCGCATGATCACCGAGCGTGGCGATCACGTGGTGTTGCACGAGCCGTTCTCGCAGCTCACCGACTTCGGGGAGTACGCCGTGGCCGGGCACACCGTGCGCAGCGAGGCCGAGCTGGTCGCGCGGATCGAACGGCTGGCGGCGGACCGACCCGTCTTCTTCAAGGACACCACCGACTTCCGCTACCCGGGTCTGCTGGCCGACCGCGGTTTCCTGCGCCGGGTCAGCCACGTCTTCCTCATCCGTGACCCGGCGGCCGCCATCGCCTCGCACTTCGCCCTCAACCCGCGGCTGACCAGCCCGGAGGTCGGGTTCGAGCGACTTGCCGAGATCCACGACGCGGTCACGGCCGCGGGCGGCGCGGCCGTGGTGGTCGACTCCGACGACCTCGTCACCGATCCGCCGGCCACCGTGGCGGCGGTCTGCGCCGCCGTCGGCTGGGACTTCCGGCCGGACGCGCTGTCCTGGTCACCGGGTCTGCTGCCGCAGTGGCAGCGCACCCGCCGGTGGCACGTGCGCACCGGCGCCACCGACGGCTTCCGCCCCGTAGCCGCCGAGTATCCGGACACCGTGGCCAACCATCCCGTGCTCGCCGCCTTCGACGCCCATCACCGGCCGTTCTACCAGCGGCTGCGGGACCGGCGGATCGCCGTCGGGAGGAGCGGCGGTGTCCGTTGAGACCGAAGCAACCCTCACCGGCCCTGGTCGCCTGACCGGCGCGGACGCCACGTCCTGGAAAGGAGCACCTCCGATGCGGGAGCAGGTCCCGATCGAGCTGGCGGCACACCTCAACAACGCCGGCATCACCCAGGCCGGCGACACCGGCGGCGGCCGGTTCAACGTCTGGCGCAACTCGCTGCCCGGCGAGGAGCTGCCCTTGGGCCGCCCGGTCGATATCGGCGGCGTCCGCTTCGCTTTCCCCGCCGCCGGACCCGGCCGGCCCGACAACGTGCGCTGCGAGGGGCAGCTCGTGACGGTCCCGCCCGGCCGGTACGACTGGTGCTGCCTGCTCGCCGCGGGGGAGCGGCGGGTCGAGGACGAGGTGGCCCTGCACTTCGCCGACGGCAGCGTGGACTTCGAGACGGTGCGCGTCTCCGACTTCTGGGCCGCCTCGGCGGTGTTCGGTGAGGACGAGGCCGTCGCCACGTCGGCCATGCACTACCCGCGGCACGTCCAGCCCGGGGTCACCGCGCACATCTGGTACCAGCGCGTGCCGGTGACCCGCCGGGCCGAGCTGCGCCGGTTGCGCCTGCCGCACAACGTCGCGCTGCACGTCTTCGCGGCCACCTTGTGCCCGTCCCGGGACGAGGTGAACGCGGCATGACCTGCGTTCGGGGCGTAGCCCAGTGGTACCGCGACCCGGTCAGCTGCCTGCAGTCCACGCTGGCCACCCTGCTGCTGGAGGCGGGCCACGACCCGGTCGAGGTGCTCGGGCTGAGCTGGGAGTTCCGGTATCACCCCGGCGACGTGCGGCCGGAGGAGTACTACTGGCCCTGCCGCCGCCCCGGCGACCTGGCCGGGAGCCTGCTGCCGCTGCACGAGGTCACCTCGCGCTGGCGGGCGATCGACCCGGCCGACCCGCTCGGTGAGTGGCGCGACGCGCTCGCCGCGGGGCGGCTACCGGTGGTCGCGGTCGACAACTACCACCTGCCGTTCCGGCCCGCGTACCGCGACGTGCACGCCGCCCATCTCCTGGTGGTGTACGACGTGGACGGGACGGCCGGCACCGTGGCGGTGTCCGACGCCATGCCCCCGAGCTTCGCCGGCCCGCTACCCGCCGAGGTGCTGCTGCGCAGCTGCGGCGCCGCCGGGGTGGACGACGAGCAGGACGTCTTCTTCAGCGGCCCGGTCACGAGCGGCGGCCGCTGGCTCGACGTCCGCCTGCCGGCCGCGATCCCGGCCCTCGACCCGGGTCGCCTGGGACTCGCCCTGGACGTCAACGCCGCCGGGTTCGCCGCGCTCTCCGGCGACGTCTGGACCGGCGCCGAGGGGCTCCGCCGGTACTGCGCGCGGATGGGCACGGCGGCCACCCCGGAGCTGCTCGCCGAGGCGTACACGTTCGGCTGGGGCATGCAGGCCCAGGCGGCCTTGCACGGCGAGCTGCTGCGCACGCTCGGCGCCCGCTGGGACCGGCCCGCCCTGGCCGAGGCCGGTCGCCGGGTCGAGCAGGTGGCGCACCGCTGGACCGCGGTCCGGGTGACGGCCGCGCACGGCCGCGCCGACCCGGCCGCCTGCGCCGGCCCGCTGCGGGACCACCTCGGCAGCCTGCGGCGGGCGTACCAGGAGGCGCACGCCGCCCTCGGCCGTGCCGCCGCCGACCTCCGATGACCACGACCGCGAAGGAGCTCACCGTGACCGCCCCGTCCGTTCCGGTCCGCCGGCGTGCCGCGGAGGTGCTCGCCGCCTTCGGCGGCGCCCCGGCCGTGCCCCGGGCGCTGCGCAACCTGCCCTGGCCGGTGATCACCGACGCCGACCGGGCCGCCGTCACCGCCGTGCTGGACGACCATCTGGTCTCCAACGCGGACGGCGAGACCGCGGTCAGCCGGCTGGAGAACCGCTGGGCCGAGCTCTGCGGCACGCCCGCCTGTGTCGCCGTGTCGAACGGCACGACCGCCCTGTCCCTCGCCCTGGCCGCGCTCGGCATCGGGCCGGGCGACGAGGTGGTGGTGCCGGCGCTCAGCTTCGTCGCGTCCGCCCTCGCGCCGCTGCACCAGCTCGCGGTGCCGGTCTTCGCCGACATCGACCCGGTCAGCTTCACGCTGGACCCGGACTCCGTCGCGGCGGCGATCACCCCGCGGACCGCCGCGATCCTTCCGGTTCACCTGCACGGCCAGCCGGCCGACATGGACCGGCTGGGCGCGCTGGCCGCCCGGCACGGCCTCGCCGTGGTGGAGGACGCCGCGCAGGCCCACGCCGCCACCTGGCGTGGCCGGCCGGTCGGGCAGCTGGGCGACGCCGGCTCGTTCAGCCTGCAGGTGACGAAGAACCTGCCCACCTGCGGAGAGGGTGGCCTGGTCACCTTCACCGACGCCGCGGTGGGCGCGCGGGCCCGCACGGTCCGGCAGTTCGGCGAGGTGATCGAGCCCGGCCGCGACCGCGACTACCTGTCCCACCGGCTCGGCTGGAACCACAAGATGAGCTCCGTCCAGGCCGCGTTCACGCTGTCCCAGCTCGACCGGTTCCCGGCGTACGAGGCGGCCCGGCAACGCCACGTGGCCGCCTTCCTCGACCGGTTGCGGTCGCTGCCAGGGCTGATCCCGCCGGGTGTCGTGCCCGGCAGCACCCACGCCTGGCACATCCTGCGGTTCCGGCTCGACCCGGCGGCCGCCGGCCTGCCCGGCGTCACCCCCGGTGCCCTGCGCCGGGCCGTACACCGCCTGCTGCAGGCCGAAGGAGTGCCCATGTCGCGATACCAGATCCGGCCGCTCCCCGAGCAGCCCGTCTTCACCGACCGCGTCGGCTTCGGCGGTGGCGTGCCCTGGTCGTACGCCGCGCCGGCGCCCACCCCGCCGACCCCGGTCACCAGCGCGGTGATCGACGACTCGCTGACCCTGCAGAAGCGGCACCTGCACCCGGACGCCGGACCGGCGCTGGAGCGGTACGCGGACGCGTTCGAGAAGGTCTGGGCGAACCTGCCGACCGTGGCGAGCATGGCGAGGGCACGATGACCGTCCTCGCCGTACCAGCCGCCGGCCGCACCACCGCGACCGAGGTCGAGGCGGCCGCCGCCCGGATCCGGCACCACGTCGTTGACATGTGCGCCGGCGCCGAGGGCGGCCATCTCGGCGGCTCGCTGTCCTGTGTGGACATCCTGAGCGTGCTGTACTTCGACGTCCTGCGGGTCGACCCGGAGCGGCCGCACGACCCCGGGCGCGACATCTTCCTGCTGAGCAAGGGGCACGCGGCCATCGCCCTGTACGCCACCCTGGCCGAGCGCGGTTTCCTGGACCCCGCGGAGCTGGCCGGGTACGGCCGGCGGGGCAGCCGGCTGCTCGGCCATCCGACCCGGGCGGTCCCCGGTGTGGAGCTGCCGACCGGATCCCTGGGCCACGGGCTCGCCCTCGGCCTGGGCCTGGCCCTGTCCGCGCGGATGCGCGAGGCGGGCCGGTTCGGGCCGCGGCGGCGCACCTACGTCCTGCTCGGCGACGGCGAACTGCAGGAGGGCTCGTGCTGGGAGTCGGTGATGGCGGCTGCCTCGACCCGGGCGGACCACCTGGTCGCCGTGGTCGACCGCAACGGCCTGCAGCTGGGGTCGCCGACCGAGCGGGTCTGCCCGATGGAGCCGCTGGGCGAGCGCTTCCGCGGCTTCGGCTGGGACGTCCGGGAGGTGGACGGGCACGACCACGGCGAGCTGCGCGCGGCTCTGGGCACCGCCCCGTGGACCGCGGGCCGGCCCGGCGTCGTGATCGCCCGGACGGTGAAGGGCAACGGCGTACCGGCCGCGGAGAACCGGATCGACGCTCACTACACCACCCTGCCGGCCCGGGTCGCCGCCCGCGCCCATCGGGACCTCAGCCTCCGGAAGGCGTCGTGACCGCCCCGGTCGCGGCGCCGGTCGCCACCCGGCACGCGTACCGCGACTGGCTGATCGCCCGGATGCGGGACGACCCCCGGGTGATCTGCCTGGACTCCGACACCGGCCTGTTCACCGGCGCCGACTTCGGCCCGGCCGCGGACCGCTACCTGGACCTGGGCATCGCCGAGCAGAACCTGTTCGGGGTGGCGGCCGGACTGGCCCACGACGGGTGGCTGCCGTACGTGAACACGATGGCCGCGTTCGCCGCGTGCCGCGCCGCCGAGACGGTGAAGATCGACATCGCGTACAACCGGCTCCCGGTCCGGATCGCGGCGACCCACGGCGGCCTGGCCGCCGGTCATCTCGGGCCGACCCACCACGCGCTGGAGGATCTGGCGGTCATGCGCGCGATGCCGGCGATGACGGTTCTGGTCCCCGGCGACGCGGCCGACACCGTGGCCCTGCTCGACCAGGCGCACGATCGCGACGGTCCGGTCTATCTGCGGCTCGGCCGCAAGCCGACTCCGGACCTGCCGCCGGCGCCACCACCCCGGATCGGCGTGCCGCGGGTGCGGCGTGACGGGACCGAGGTCTGCCTGCTGGCCTGCGGCCCGCTGCCGACGCTGCGGGCGCTGGCCGCGGCCGAGGTGCTGGCCGCGGCCGACGGCGTGAGCGCGCGCGTGGTCCAGGTGCACACGCTGAAACCGCTGGACGGCGCGGCGATCGCGGGCGCCGTCCGGGGCTGCGCGGCGGTCGTGACCGTCGAGGAGCACTGGCGCGAGGGCGGCCTCGGCTCGGCGGTGGCCGCGCTCCTGGCCTCCCGGCCGGGCCCGCGGCTGGTCCGGATGGGCGTCGGCGACATGTACGTCTCGGCGGTCGGCAGCCAGGAGGAGCTGCTCGACGCGGTCGGGATCACGGCGGCCGGGATCGCCCGCGCCGCCCGCTCGGCGCTGCGGCCCGGGCTCGACTCGCCCCTGTTCGCGACGTTCTGACGTTCTGACAGTTTCGCGCGTACCGACAATCGAGGAGGACCGAAGTGACGACCACCTGCCCCGAATGCTTCGAGACCGTGACCGCGCCGGCCGAACCGGTGCTGCACGAAATCCTGGAGTGCGCCGAGTGCCGCGGCGAACTCGAGGTGGTCAGCACCGCGCCGCTGCTGGTGGCCCTCGCACCCGAGGTCGCCGAGGACTGGGGAGAGTGAACGCCCGCGGTGGTCGCGATCCGGTGCTGGTGCTGGCCTCCCGGGTCGGTCCGGACGAGAAGGGCCTGCTGACCGCCCTGCGGCGGGGCGGGCACGCGGCGGAGGTGCTGGACACCAACGCGCTGCGCCGCGCGGCGTCCGGCCCGGCCGGCCCGGGTGGGCTCGTGCTCAACCGGGAGATCGGCCAGGTCCGGGCCCGCTACGCGGCCACCATGCTGGAGGCGGCCGGGATGACCGTGGTCAACTCGGCCGCCGCCGTGCAGACCTGCGGCGACAAGTGGCTGACCAGCCTGGCGCTGGCCCGGGCGGGTCTGCCGGCGCCGCGCACCGTCCTGGCCGCCTCGCCGGCCGCGGCCGAAGAGGCGGCCGCGGAGGTGGGCTTCCCGGTGGTCCTCAAGCCGCTGGTCGGGTCCTGGGGACGGCTCGTCACCCGGGTCCGTGACGCCGAGGAGGCGGCCACCGTGCTGGAGCACGTCGGGGCCCAGCCATCGCCGCAGGCCCAGGTCGTCTATCTGCAGGAGTACGTGGACAAGCCCGGTTACGACCTGCGCGCGCTGGTGGTCCGGGGCGAGCTGGTCGCGGCGATGCGCCGGTACGCCGACGACTGGCGTACCAACGTCTCCCGCGGCGGTCGCGCCGAGCCGTGCGTGCTCGACCCGGACACCGAAAAGCTGGCCGTCCGGGCCGCCGAGGCCACCGGCGCCGACATCGCCGGGGTCGACCTGGTCGAGGACCGGGCCGGCGCGGTGCTGGTGCTCGAGGTCAACCACCGGGTCGAGTTCGCCGGGCTGCAAGCGGCGCACGGCGGGCTCGACATCGCCGCGTCCATCGTGGACCGGATCGTCGGAGGTGCGTCGTGACCACGACCGCGGCGGTGGTCGGCGGCTCCGGGTACATCGGCGGCGAACTGGTCCGGCTGCTGCTCGGCCACCCGGAGATCGAGCTCACCACGGTGACCTCGGCGCGGCTGGCCGGGCGGCCGGTCGACACGGCCCACCCCAACCTGCGCGGCCGTACCCGGCTGGCGTTCACCGATCCGGCGGCGCTGAGCGGCGCGGACGTGCTCTTCGTGGCCGCACCGCACACCGAGACGATGGCCCTGGTGCCCCGCCTGCTGGACCGGGGCAAGGTGCTGCTCGACCTCTCCGGCGACTTCCGGCTGCGCGACCCGCTGGTGTACCGCGAGCACTACGGCGTCGAGCACACCGCGCCGGAGCTGCTGGAGTCGTTCACGCCCGGGATCCCCGAGCTGTACCGCGACCGGCTGACCGGCGCCGACCGGATCAGCGTGCCCGGCTGCATGGCCACCGCGGCGATCCTCGCCGTGCATCCGCTGGCCGTCGACGGGCTGATCGACGGCGAGGTCGCGGTGGACGCCCGGACCGGTTCCAGCGGGTCCGGTGCCGGCGGCGGGCCGGGCGACGCGCACGCCGAGCGCAGTGGCGCGATGCGCGTGTTCGCGCCGCTGCGGCACCGGCACCAGGCCGAGATCGCGCAAGCCACCGGGCATCCCTGCCGGATGAGCGCGACCGGCGTCGAGGCGGTGCGCGGGGTCCAGGTGCTGTGCCGGGCCCGGCTGCGCGACGGTGCCGGGCCGCGGGAGGTGCGTGAGGCGTACCGGCGGGCGTACGCGGCCGAGCCGTTCGTCCGGATCGTGGCGCAGCGCCGCGGCGCGTTCCGGCTGCCCGACCCGAAGATCCTGGCCGGCTCGAACTTCTGCGACGTCGGCCCGGCGGTGGACCGCGGCGACGGGCGGGTCACCGCCGTCGGTGCCCTGGACAACCTGGTCAAGGGCGGCGCCGGCAATGCCGTGCAGTGCCTGAACATCCGGATGGGCTGGCCGGAGGAGTCCGGCCTCGGCTTCACCGGACTGCACCCGATCTAGGAGGCCGGTATGGACGTCGTGGTGGTCAAGTGCGGCGGCAACGCCGCGGTGGACGCGGCCGCGGTGTGCGCCGACATCGCCGCCCTGCACGCCGCGGGCGTCCCGGTGGTGCTCGTCCACGGCGGGTCGGCCGACATCGACCGGCTCGCCGGCCGGCTGGGCGTGCCGCGCCGGGAACTGGTCTCGCCGGACGGCGTGACCACCCGCTACACCGACGCGGCGACGCTGGAGGTCGTCCACCTGGCCCTGGCCGGAATGGTGAAGCCGCGGCTGGTCGCCGGCCTGGCCCGGCACGGGGTGCCGGCGGCCGGGCTGACCGGCCTGGACGCCGGTCTGCTGCGGGCCCGGCGCAAGCGCGCGGTCCGGGCGGTGTCCGGCGGTCGCCGGGTGGTGGTCCACGACCAGCACGCCGGTCGCCTCGACCGCGCCGATCCGGCCGTCCTGCTCGCGATGCTGGGCGCCGGCGTGGTGCCGGTGGTGTCCCCGCCGGCCGCGGACGAGGACGGCGCACCGGTCAACGTGGACGCCGACCGTGCCGCGGCGGCGATCGCGGCGACACTCGGGGCCCGCGCGCTGGTGCTGCTCACCGGCGCCCCGGGCGTGCAGACCGACCCGGACGACCCGGGCTCGGTGCTGCCCGCGGTGACCGTCGCAGACACCCTGCCGGCGTACGCGGCCGGAGGCATGGCCCTGAAGCTGGTCGCCGCGCGCGAGGCGCTGGCCGGCGGAGTGCCGCGGGTGGTGGTCGCCGCCGGGTCCGGTCCCGAGCCGGTACGCGCGGCGCTGGCCGGCGGCGGCACACTGGTCGGTGCCGGATGACCTCGCCCGTCGACCTGCTGACCGACCTGGTCGCGATCGCCTCGCCGTCGTACGCGGAGCACGAGGTCGCCGCCTGCCTGGCCGGCCACATGCGCCGGCTGGGGTTCGCCGCGCACCTGGACGCGGCCGGCAACGCGGTCGGCGTCCTGGACCGCGGTCCCGGGCCGTCCGTGCTGCTGCTCGGGCACATCGACACGGTGCCCGGCGGGCCGCCCCTGCGGGTCACCGCCGACGCGGTGCACGGCCGGGGCGCGGTGGACGCCAAGGGGCCGATGGCCGCGCTCACCTGCGGGGCGGCGCGGGCCACCGGCTTCCGGGGGCGGCTGACCGTGGTCGGTGCGGTGGAGGAGGAAACGCCGGGATCCCGCGGCGCGATGGCGGTCCGGGACACCCTGCCCCGCCCGGACGCCGTGATCGTCGGGGAGCCGAGCGGCTGGTCCGACGTGGTGCTGGGGTACAAGGGCAAGCTCGACCTGCGGGTCAGCGCCGACTGCCCGGGAGCGCACCCGAGCGCCCCGTACCCGCGGGCGGTGGAGCTGGCCGTCCGGGCCTGGGCGGTGTTGCTGGACGAGATCGGCGCCGACCCGGCCGACCCGGCGTCGGCGCACCGGAGCTTCGCCGACCCGGCAGCGACGCTGACCCTGCTGCGCGGCGACCCGGAGCACGCCGAGGCCGAGATGAGCGTCCGGACCCCGCCGGGATTCGACGTGGACGCCTGCGTGGCCGCCGTGCGCACCCGGGTCCCGGCGGCCACCGTGACGGTGCGGGGCGCGGTGCCGGCCTGCCGGGTGCGGCGCGCAGACCCGGTGGTGCGCGCGCTCAGCGGTGCGATCCGGGCCGAGGGCGGGGAGCCGGGCGCCAAGGTGAAGACCGCCACCTCGGACATGAACACGCTGAGCGAGGTCTGGTCGGTGCCGATGGCCACGTACGGCCCGGGGGACAGCCGGCTCGACCACACCGACGACGAGCACATCCGCATCGACGACTTCCTGCGCGGCGTCGCCGTCGTCGAGCGCGCCCTCACCTCGCTCGCGCTCTGAGACGTTCCGGCACGACGGGGCGGCGGATCCCGATCCGGGACCCGCCGCCGTCCGGGCTCACTCGGCGAGCATCGCCTCGACCTCGTCGTCGGACAGGTCCGCCAGGCCGGCGAGGATGGCATCCAGGCCGCTGCCCGCCCCGGCCGGCGCGGCCGTTTCGACCGCGCCCGCGAGCCAGGCCAGTGTCGGCGCGCGGAGGAAGTCGCCCAGCGCGATCTCGGCGCCGAACTCCTCGCGTACCCGGGACAGCAGCCGGATCGCCTGGATGCTGTCCCCGCCCAGCTCGAAGAAGTCGTCGTCCGGGCCGGCGGCGACCGTCCCGAGCACCGGCGACAGGCACGTCTCGCGCAACCGCCGCTGGGTCGGGGTCAGCTCGGCCACGCCGGCGTCGCCGCCGGCCGGCCGGATCCGGCGCAGCGCGGCCAGGTCGGTCTTGCCGTTCACCGTCAGCGGGATCGCGTCCACCTCGACGAGCCGGGACGGGACCATGTGCCGGGGGACCAGCTCGGCCGTCCGGGCGCGGATCGCGGCCAGGTCGGCCGGCGCGGCGACCGGTACGACGTAGGCGACCAGCTGACCGCTGTCCTCGGTGGTGGCCACGGCCTGCCGTACCCCGTCGGTGCGGACCAGGGCCGACTCGACGTCGCCCAGCTCCACCCGGTGCCCGTGGACCTGCACCTGCCGGTCGTTGCGGCCGAGGAAGACCAGGTCGCCGTCGGCGGTCCAGCGGCACAGGTCACCGGTGCGGTACAGCCGGTCGCCCGGGTGGCGGGCCCAGGGGTCCGGGACGAACCGGTCGGCGGTCAGGCCGGGCCGGCCGGCGTACCCGCGGGCCAGGCCGGGACCGCCGACGCAGAGCTCACCCGGCTCACCCACCGGCACCGGGCGCAGCCGTTCGTCCAGGGCGTACGCGACGTGGTTGTCCATCGCCCGACCGATCGGCGGCGAGGTGGTCCACTCACCGGTGCACTCCTTGGCCACCACGGTCACCGTGCACTCGGTCGGGCCGTACCCGTTGAGGAACCGGCAGTGCCGCGCCCACCGGGTCGTCAGCTCGCCGGTGAACGCCTCGCCGCCGACGAAGGCCACCCGCAGGTCCGGAAAGCCGGCCGGGTCGAGCAGGTCCAGGATGGCCGGTGGCAGGTCCACGACGGTGATCCGCTCCCGGCGCAGCGCGGCCGACAGGGCGGTCACCGACAGCCGCTCGTCGTCGCCGGGCAGGTACAGCGAGGCGCCGGTCAGCAGGGCGGCGAAGATCTCGAACACCGACACGTCGAAGCCCAGCGACGCGTACTGGATGAGCCGGTCCTCGGGCGTGAGCTCGAACATCCGCTGGACGGTCTCGACGAAGTGCACCGCGCCGGCGTGCTCGAGCTGCACCGCCTTGGGCACGCCGGTGCTGCCCGAGGTGTAGATGGCGTACGCCAGCCGGTGCGGGTGCCCGGGCGAGGCGGCGAGCGGGGGCGCGGCGGGCCACGGCCGGTCCAGGCGAAACACGGGCGGACCGTCCGGCGGCAGCGCCGGCTCGGTGCCGGCGTCGGCCAGGACCAGGACCGGATCGGCGTCGCGCAGCACGGCGGCGATGCGCTCGGCCGGATTGCCCGGGTCGATCGGCACCCAGTACCCGCCGGCCCGCAGCACCGCCAGGATCCCGATGACCGCCCGTGCGTCGCCGCGTCCGGTGAGGATCGCGACCGGGCGCTCCGCGTCCACGCCACGGGCGTGCAGGGCGGCGGCCAACCGCTCGACCTCGGCGGCCAGGTCGGCGTACGTCCGGCGGCCGGAGCCGTCGACGACCGCCACCCGGCCGGGATGCCGGGCGGCCGTTTCGGCGAACACCTCGGTGACGGTGCGGGGCGTGCGCGGGGTCTCGCCGGGCGCCCACTCGCGCATCAGGGTCTCGATGTCGTCCGGTAGCGGCGCGGGCGGGGCGATGGCCGCCCGCAATCCGGTGAGGAAGCTCGTCCGCCGGTCGGCCGGGATGCGGCTGAGCCGGCGCATCAGCTCGCTGTCAACAGTCACCGCTCCTCCTCAGGAAATTGGGTTTACGGGAGTGACAGGGCGAACTTTACTGGAGTAATCTTCGATGCACTAGAGAAAGGAGGGGTCGTGGACTTCGGATTCGACTCGCACCAGAGCCGGCTGCGTGCCCGGGTTCGCGCCGTGCTGGCGACGCCTGGCGTCCGCCGCGCCATCGACGACCTGGCGGCCGGCGCCGGCGAACCCGACGAACGCCCGCTCTACCGGGCGATCGGCGCCGCAGGCGTCCTCGCCCCCGACTGGCCGGCCGAGTTCGGCGGCCTCGACGGCGGGCCGATGAGCGTCGCCGTGGTCGCCGAGGAGCTGTCCCGCGCCGGTGTCCCGGACACCCTGCACATCAACACCGTCCAGATCGTCGGGTCGGTGCTGCGCGCCATCGGCACGGCGGACCAGCAACGACGCTGGCTGCCCCGGTTCGCGGGCGGGGAGCGGTTCGCCTGCGTGCTCTACACCGAGCCGGAGGCCGGGTCCGACCTGGCCGCGCTGACCACCCGGGCCGAGCCCGTGCCGGGCGGTTACCGGGTGAGCGGTACGAAGATCTACAGCCTCAAGGCCGCCCTCTGCGACGTGGCGCTCGCCGCGGTGCGCACCGGCGACCCCGCGTCCCGCTACGACGGCATCACCCTCGTGCTGATCGACCTGCACGCGCCCGGCGTCCGCGCGACGCGGATACCCAGTCTCGCCGACGAGCATTTCCACCGGGTCGACCTGGACGCCGTGTTCGTCCCGGAGTCCGATGTGCTCGGTGCGCCCGGCGCCGGCTGGGCCGCGCTCACCACGGCGCTGGCCATGGAACGCACCGGGCTCGACTACGCGCTCAAGGCGGCCCGCTGGTACGACACCGCCCGCGGCGGGCTGACCCCCGGTGACGCCGCCGACAGCCTGGCCGACCTGGGCCGCCACGGCGCCAGCGCCGACGCCGCCCGGCTGCTCGCCTGGGCCGCGCTGGCCCGGCTGGAGGAGGACCGCTTCGACCCGGTGTTCGCGGCGATGGCCAAGCTGCACACCAGCGAGTCGGCCGCCGCGGTGGCCGAGTGGGGTGCCGCCCTGCGCGGCGCGGCCACCGCCCCGACCACCGGCCCCGCCCGCTGCCTCGAGTCGGCCTGGCGGGAGGCGCCCGGCCTGACCATCTCGGCCGGCGTCTCCGAGGTGATGCTCGAGCTGATCGCCGGCTCGCTGTCCGGGAGCGCGCGATGAGGCCGCTGCCCGACGCCCTGCAGGACGAGCTGCGCGCGGCGCTGCGCCAGGCGCTGCGCGGCGTACCGCCCCGCGGCGACGTGCACGACCTGCTCGGCCGGCTGGGTCTGCACGGCCTGGAGATCGCGCCGGCCGCCGGCGGGCTCGGGCTCGGGCTGAGCTACGGCGTCGTGGTGGCCGAGGAGCTCGGACGGGTCGCGGCGTGCGACACGTACCGGTCCGGGTGCCTGGCCGCGGAGACCGGCCCGGCCGCCGCGGCCGGGGTCGCGGCGGGCGCTCGCCCACCGGCCACGGCGCCGCCCCCGGCCGGTGGCGCGCTGGTCCGCGCGCGGATCCGGCAGGCCGCCTACCTCGTCGGTCTCGCGGCCGGCGCGCACGACCTGGCGGTCCGGCGCAGCGGCGAGCGACACCAGTTCGGCCGACCGATCGCCGCCTTCCAGGCCACCGGCTTCGCCCTCGCCGCCGACCTGGTCCGGATCGAGGAGGTCCGGCTGCTCACCGCGTACGCCGCCTGGCTGGCCGACCGGGACGCCGCCGGCAGCCCGGACTCGGCGGCTGCGCAGCCGCGCGCCTGGCCGCCGGCCGACGGCGAGCCGGACCTGGCCGCGATCCAGGCCCTCGCCGCCGCCGCCGAGGCGGCCACCGGCGTCACCCGGCGCGCGCTGCACCTGCACGGCACCTACGGACTCACCGGCGACGCCGCGATCCAGCACTACTACCGCCTGGCCGGGACCGAGGCGACCAGATGGGGCCAGCCGGCCGCGCTGTGGCGGGCCGCCGGACACCGGCGCCTGGCGTCCGCCCCCGACACCGAACACACGACCGCGGTCCTTGCCGCCGCGGGGAAGGGCGAGCGATGAACCCTTGGTTCCGGATCCACGAGCGAGACCCCGAGGCGCCGATGCGGCTGTACTGCCTGCCGTACGCCGGTGGCAGCGCCTCCCTCTACCGCGGCTGGGGCGCCGGCCTGACCGGTGTCGCCGAGGTCGTCGCGGTGCAGCTACCCGGACGGGAGAACCGGATCGGCGAACCCCCGGTGGCCGCCATGTCCATCCTGGTCGATCGGCTCACCCGCGCGATGCTGGCCGAGCCGGCCCGGCCGTACGCGCTGTTCGGCTACAGCATGGGCGCGCGGGTGGCCCACCACGCCGCGCACGTCCTCGCCGCGGCGGGGCGGCCGCCGCAACGGCTGTTCGTGGCCGCCTCGCCCGGCCCGGCCGCGCCGCCCGGTCCGGCCGCGCACCACCTGAGCGAACCCGATCTGGTCGCCCACCTGCGCCGGCTCGGCGGCACCCCGGACGAGGTGCTGGACAGCGCCGAACTGCGCCGGCTGGTGCTGCCCGCGGTCCGTGCCGACCTGGCCGCGGTGGAAACCGCGCCCCGCCCGCCCGGCCCGCCGCTGTCCTGCCCGGTGCACGCCTTCGCCGGGCGCACCGACCCGGAGGCGTCACCGGACCGGATGGCCGCCTGGGGCGTGGAGACGCGCGGCGACTTCATCCTCGACACCTTCGACGCCGGTCATTTCTTCGTCCACGCCGACCCGGCCGGGCTGCTCGCGCGGGTCCGGAGCGGGCTCATCCCGGCCCCGGCGCACCCGGCGGCCGCGCCTGCGGCCGTCGCCGCCTAGGAGGCCGACATGGGTACCGACGATCCCGTCGTCATCCCGCACCCGCCGCGCTGGCCGGTCTACGACCGCGCGGCGGCCGACCGGGCCGCCGAGCTGATCCGGCGCGGCCGCTCCTTCGACTACGACCACGGGCCGGAGATCGCCGGCCTGGAGGCGGCGTTCTCCCGGCGGCACGACGGGCGGCACGCGCTCACCCTGAACTCCGGGACCAGTGCCCTGCTGGCGGCGTACTTCGCGCTCGGGCTCGGCCCCGGCGACGAGGTGATCGTGCCGACGTTCACCTTCCTCGCCACCGCCTCTCCGCTGTTCCTGCTCGGCGCCGTCCCGGTGCTCGCGGACAGCGACGGCCCGGACGGCACGGTGAGCGCGGCGAGCATCGAGCGGGCGGTGACGCCGCGGACCCGGGCGGTGGCGGTGACCCACCTGTTCGGGCACCCGGCGCCGATGGACGAGATCACCGCCCTGTGCCGGCGGCGCGGGCTCGCCCTCGTCGAGGACTGCTCGCACGCGCACGGGTCCACGTACCGGGGCCGGCCGGTCGGCACCTTCGGCGACCTCGCCGTCTTCAGCATCGGCGGGCTCAAGCTCGTCTCCGGCGGGATGGGTGGGGTGCTGCTCGCCCGCGACTCCCGCCACTACGACCTGGCCTGCCTGCTGACCGCCTTCAAACAGCGCAGCGAGCGCACCGTACGCGATCCGCGGCTGCGCCGGCTGGCCGACGTCGGGCTCGGCGGCAACCTGCGGATCAGCCCGCCCGCGGCGGTGCTGGCGCAGAGCCACCTGGACCGGATCGTGGAGCTGGTGGCCGCGAAACGCGCCAATGTGCACCGGCTGCTGGAGCCGCTGGTCGCCCGGCCCGGGCTGACCGGTCCGGTGATCGCCCCGCACGTGACCATGGGCGGCTGGTACGACGTCGTCGTCACGGTCGACCCCGAGCGGGCCGGGTTCAGCCGGGACGACCTCGTGGCCGCGCTGCGCCGGCAGGGTGTCAAGGCCGACGTGCCGGCCACCCGGCCGCTGCACCTGAGCAGCGTCTTCACCGGCGCCGAGCCGGGGCACCGGCACCCGTACCCGCCGGACGTGCTGGCCCGGCGTTTCCGGCACCGTCGCGGCGACCTACCGGCCGCCGAGGCGCTGCACGACAGCTGGGTCAGCCTTCCCGGGCCGTATTTCAACGACACCGCCGGAGCGCTGGTCGAGCCGTACCGGGCCGCGTTCCACGCTGCCCTCGACCGGCTGGGCGCGGCCGGCCCGCCGGTCCCGGCCGCGGGAGGAGCCCGATGACCCCCACCACCGAACCCGCCGCGCACCTGGTCATGCCGGAGAGCGTCGGCGTCTGGTTCCCGCACTTCCTCGGCCCCGGCGGAGCGGACCGCACCGTGGTGCTCGGCGAGGCGCCCGCCGTCGACGTCGGCGTGGTCCGCGACGCCCTGTCCCGGATCGGCTCGCGCCGGGTGGTGCTGCACTCCGGGCACGACACGCTCGGCCGGGACCGGACCCTGGCGCGGGCACTCGCCGGATCCGGGTTCCAGCCGACCGCGCAATCCGCTCGGGCCACCCGGATCGGGCTGGACAAGCGGCTGATGAAGGAGTTCTTCGACGCCTGCGGCTGCCCGGGCCTGCCCTGGACGACCGGCGACCGGCTGCCCGGGGTCGCCGGCGACCCGCTCGTCGTCATCAAGGCCCGGCACGGCACGCAGAGCCGCGGGACCGTGCTGACCCGGCTGAGCGACCGCGCTCCGGCCCCCGGCGAGATCGCCGAGCTGTACGCCGACGGCGTCGAGTACTCGATGGTCGTCTTCCGGGACGGCGAGCGGGTGGTGACCCTGCCGCCGATCTGGAAGGGGCCGACCTCGACCGCGCTGGTGCCGCCCTGGCGCCGGCTGCGGCTGTGCCCGTACGAGCCGACCGACCCGGCCCTGGAGCGCCGGCTGCGCGACGATTCGCGGGCGCTCGCCGTGTCCGCCGGGGCGGTCGGCCTGATCGAGATCGAGTACCTGGTCACCGCCGACGGCGCGGCCCGGGTCCTGGAGATCAACCCGCGCATCTCCGGCACCATGCGGCTGGCCGCGATGGCCACCGGGCTGCCGATCTTCGCGCTGTACGACGACCACACGGTCAGCGGTGACGTCGCCGCCACCGGCCATGCCGCCGAGGTTCCGTACCGGGGCGACCCGGTCTGCGACCCGGCCGGCGGCGTCTTCGCCACCTCACGGCTCACCGTCGTCGCCGACGACCCCAGCCGTGCCCTCGACAAGTTGCGCCGGTGCGCCGGCGCCCGTGCCATTCCCACCGCGGCAGCGGCCTGACCAGTTCGCCAGGAGGTTCACCGATGACCACCGCACTCGCACCCGTGACCACCCCGCCCCCCGAGCCGGCTCCGCCGCGCGACCACTCCCGGCGTGACTTCCGGCTGCTCTGGTTCGGGCAGGGCGTGTCCACGATCGGCAGCCAGATCACCGAGATCGCGCTGCCGTTCACCGCCCTGGTCTTCCTGGGGGCGTCGGCCACCGAGATCGGCATCCTCAGCGGCCTGAAGGACCTGGCGGGGCTGGTGCTGACGCTGTTCGCCGGCGTCCTGGTCGACCGGATGCGCCGCCGCCGCCTGATGATCGCGGCCGACCTGGGCCGCTTCCTCGCGCTCGGCATCATCCCGCTGCTGGCGCTCGGCGACATCCTCTCGATGCCGATGCTCTACGTCGCCGCCTTCGTGGTCGGCTGCCTGACCGTCGTGTTCAACCTGGCGTACCCGGCGTTCGTGGGGTCCCTGCTGGACAACGACCGGCTGATCAACGCGAACAGCAAGCTGGAGGGGACCGAGCAGATCTCCGGCATCGTCGGCCCCGGTCTCGGCGGCGTCCTGGTGCAGGTGCTGCGCGCCCCGTTCGCGATCGCCGTGGACGCGCTCAGCTTCCTGGTGTCCGCGCTGAGCCTCAGCGCGATGCGGCACCGCGAGTCCGAGGACGACCTGATCCGCGGCGGCACCGGCGGGGTCCGCGGCGTCTTCCGGGACATCAAGGAGGGCCTGGTCGCCACGTTCGGGAACGCGCACCTGCGCGCCCTGGCCGCCGAGGCCGCGACGTTCAACCTGTTCTCCCAGATCGTCATGGTGCTGTTCCTGGTGTACGCCAACCGCGAGGTCGGTCTCAGCGCCGGTGTCATCGGTGTCGTCTTCGCCGTCGGCAGCGTCGGCGGCACCCTCGGCGCGCTGGTCACCGGCAAGCTGGTGGACCGGATCGGGGTCGGCCCGGCGCTGGTCGGGTCGACCGCGCTGACCGTCGCCCCGATCGTGGCCCTGCCGTTCGTCGGCGGGCCGAAACCGGTGCAGGCCGTGCTGTTCGGCGCGGTCTACCTGGTCGTCGGGCTCGGCATCGTGATCTCCGCGATCACCAGCATCACGATGCGCCAGACCATCACGCCGAGCCGGATGCGCGGCCGGGTCAACGCCAGCTTCCGGTTCGTCACCATCGGCGTCATCCCGATCGGCGCGGTCGGTGCCGGCCTGCTCGGCGACTGGATCGGCCTGCACAACGCCCTGTACGTCAGCGCCATCGGCACGCCGCTGGCGCTGCTGTGGCTGATCTTCTCGCCCGTGCCCAAGGTCCGCACCCTGGACGAGATCACCCCCGAGGAGAACCGATGACCACCGCGATCAGCGACCCGGCCGCCAACGCCGGGGGCTGCGACCACGGGTACGCCCTGACCCCGTGCCTGTGGGGCGTCGAGCCGGAGCCGTACGTGGCGGGGCTCGAGCGGCACGTCACGCTGGACGGCGCCCGGGCACTCGACGCCGGCTGCGGCGAGGGCCGCAACACGGTCTTCCTGGCCCGTGCCGGCGCGACCGTGGACGCGGTCGACATCTCCGAACTGGCCCTGGAGCACGCCCGCCGGCTCTGGCCGGACGAGCCGCGGATCACCTGGGGAACGGCGGACGTCTCGCGGGCCGTCCCGGGCGGCGGGTACGACGTCGTGGTCTGCGACAGCGTGCTGCACTGGAACTCCAGCCTGGACCAGGCCCGGCGGACCGTCCGGAACCTCCAGGCGGCGACCCGGCCGGGCGGGGTGCACGTGCTCTGCTCGTTCAACGACCGCGCGCAGCAGCTGGATCGGCACCTCAATCCGCCCCGGCTGCTGCCCGCGCACGACGAGTACCTGCGCATGTACACCGGCTGGGAGCTGCTGCGGGTCGAAGACGTCACGATCGTCTCGTCGCACGCGGACGTGCCGGAGCCGCACACGCATTCGGTCACCAAGATCCTGGCCGCCCGGCCCCGGTGACGAGGAGGCGTCATGCTCGACTTCCCGACGGTCGCCGCCGGGCCGGTGCCCCTCTCGTACGCCCAGGAGCAGCTCTGGTTCATCGAACACCTCTCCCCGGCGGCGCGGCTGTACAACGAGCTGTGGCAGCTGCGGCTGGACGGCGACCTCGACGTCGGCCTGCTCGACCGGGCGCTGGACGCGGTGGCGCAGCGGCACGAGTCGCTGCGTGCCACGTTCCCGACCGAGAACGGCGCGCCGGTGTGCCGGTACCGGGAGTCCCTGTCGCTGGCCACCGGCCCGGCGCACGACCTGGGTCACCTGCCGGCGGGCGAGCGCCGCCCGGCGGCCGAGCGGATCGCCCGCGAGTTCGCCGACCGCCCGTACGACCTGGCCGGCGGGCCGCTGACCCGCAGCATGCTGCTGCGCCTCGGCCCCCGCGAGCACCTGCTCCTCATCGGCTGCCACCACCTGGTCGCCGACGGGCAGTCGCTGGCGCTCATCCGCGCCGACCTGGACGAGCTGATGACGGCCGAGCTGACCGGCCGGCCGCCCGTGCTGCCGCCGCCGGCCGCCCGGTTCGCCGACCACGTGACGCGGCAGCGGGCGGCGCTGGCCGGCGGGGAGCTGAGCGAGGGACAGGCGTACTGGCGGGATCGGCTGGCCGGCGCCCCCGCGCTGCTCGACCTCCACAAGGGACGGCTGCGCCCGGCGGTGAAGTCCGAGCGCGGCGCGCGTGAGCGGTTCGACCTGGACCCGGCGTCCGCCCGCGGGCTGCTCGACTTCGCGATGCGGGAGAGCAGCACCCCGGCCTGCGTGCTGATCACGGCGTTCGCGGCGGTGGCGCACCGGCACACCGGGGACGACGACCTGGTCATCGGCACCGCCGGCGCGGGAAGGAGCCCGGGCGGCTTCGACGACGTGGTCGGGTTCTTCGCCAACACGCTGCCACTGCGGCTGCGTCCGCACCCGGCCCTGTCGTTTCGCGGCCTGCTCGCCGAGACCACGGACGCGGTGCTGGACGCGCTGGAGTTCGAGGAGGTGCCGTTCACCAGCATGGTGGAGGGCCTGCCCGGCCGCGACCCGAGCATCCCGCCGCTGGTGCAGGTGATGGTCACCCAGTCGCCGAAGGTGGCCGACGGCGTGCCGTTCGGCCCGGTCCGGGCCACCGAGGAGCAGATTCCGCGCGGCCGCGCCCGCTTCGACCTGCTGATCGAGGCCGAGGTCGGCGCGAGCGGCGTGACCCTGTGGGTGGAGTACGACGACGCGCTGTTCGAGGCGGAGTACGTGCGCTGCCTGATCCGGCACCTGGAAGCGGTGCTGCGGGCCGGGTGCGCGGATCCGGAGCTCGAGCTGGGTCGGCTGCCGATGCTGGGTGCGGGGGAGCGGTCCGGCTCGGAACGGGAGGTGCTGATCGGCGACTGCGTGGCCCCCGACTTCGCGCTGGGCCGGCTGCACAGCGCCGGACCGGGCGGGCGCATCGACGACGTGCTCGTGCCGCCCGGCCCGGACACCGGCCGGGTCGGGTACCGGCGGCCGGGTGGCGTCGTGGTCGACCTGGGCCCGGCGGACCGGTTTCCGGTCATCGGCGGCATCACCGTGCCGCTGGACGAGGTGGCCGCGCTGCCGCCCGCCGCCGTCCCGCGGTACGCCTCCGCCGGGCGGCCCGGTGGCGAGCCGGACGCCGGCGACCCGCCCGGCCTCGACACGGTCCGGCCGGCGCTGCTCGCACTGTGGCGCCGGGAGCTCGGCGACCCCGGGTACGGCCCGCACGACGACGTGTTCGAGCATGGCGGCCACTCGATGATGGTGGCCCGGCTGGCCCTGCTGGCCCGTGACGAGCTGGCCGTCGAGGTGCCGATCCGGGCGATCTTCGAACACCCCACTGTGGACGGTCTGGCCCGGGTGATCTGCCGGGAGCAGCCGGAGGCCGTACAGACCCTGCGACTGCTGGCCGGGCTCAGCGCCGACGAGCTGGACGCCCTGCTGCCGGCCGCCGCCGAACCGGCCGCCGCCGATCCCGGCCCGGCCCCGCTGACCGGGGCGCAGCGGCAGATCTGGGTGATGGAGCAGCTCGCCCCCGGCGGGCCGACGTACAACGTCCCGCTGGAGTTCGACCTGACCGGCACGCTCGATCCGCAAGCGCTCGCGGCGGCGTTCGCCGCGGTGACCGCCCGGCACGACGCGCTGCGGTGCCGGTACGAGTGGACCGCGGATGGCCCCGTGCAGCAGGTCGTGCCCGGCGCCGGGCCGGAGCTGGAGGTGCACGACCTCACCGGCCTCGGCGAGCAGCGGGCCCTGGCGGCCGCCGACCGGATGGCCCGCGAGCAGGCGGTGTCCGGGTTCGACCTGCGCACCGAGCCCCCGGTCCGGGCCCAGCTGGTGGTGGCCGGGCCGGCCCGGGCCCGGCTGCTGGTGGTGTTTCACCACATCGGCGTGGACGAGGTCGGCCTGTCCGCGTTCCGGCGGGATCTGGTGGCCGCGTACCGGGCGGCCCGGGACGGCCGGCCGGCGGCGCTGCCGGCGCCCGCGCTGACCTGGACCGAGTACGCCCGGTGGGAGCGCGACTGGCTGGCCGGCCCGGCCGGGGACCGCCAGCGCGACTACTGGGCCGCTGCGCTGCGCGGCGTGCCGGAGCTGCGGCTGCGCACCGACCTGGTGGCGCCGGAGGGCCTGAGCTTCGCCGGTGGCCACTACGACCGGGTGCCGTCGGCGCCGCTGATGAGCGCGGTCGGGACGCTCGGCACGGAGCTGTCGGCCACGCCGTTCGTGGTGTTCGCCGCGGCGTGCGCGGTGCTGCTGTCGCGCCTGTCCGGGCAGGAGGAGTTCGTGGTCGGGGCGCCGGCCGAGAACCGGCAGCGCGCCGACGCGCGCGAGCTCGTCGGGTGCTCGGTCAACGTGCTGGCGCTGCGGGTCCGGGTGCCGTGCGGGGCCACGTTCGCGGAGGTCGTCGCCGGCGTCCGGGAGGTGACCATCGACGCGTACGACAACCAGGGCCTGCCGCTGCCGGACGTGGCCCGGCTGATCGGCGCGCGGCGGGCGGCGAACCGGCTGCCGCTGGTCCAGGTCACCGTGGCCTGGCAGGACGGCGACGACGTCAACCTGGCCCTGCCGGACTGCGTGTCGACCTGGCGGTACGTCTCCAGTGGTGCGTCCCGCTACGACATCTCGTACACCGCGATGCGGCGCGGGGACGAGCTGGAGCTTGGCGTCGAGTACAACACCGCGCTCTGGCACGCCGAGTCGATCGATGCCCAGCTCGCCACGCTGGAACGGATCCTCGTCGGCGCGGCCGCCGCCCCGGCCACCGCGGTGTCCGAGCTCGGCTGACCGGGTACGGGACGGGCGGGCATCCACAGTGGATGCCCGCCCCGTCTTGCGTGCCTCAGACGTCGACCCGGTCGAAGACCGCCCGCACCTGGCGGCACGCCTCCAGCAGCTCGGCCACCCGACCCGGCGGGTACATCTGGTCGCCGTCGCCCGGCCGGTAGAGCCGTTCCGGGCGCAGGAACGACTCCAGCAGGATGCCGTCGGCGCCGAACGCGGCGGCGGCCAGCGCGGCCGGCGCGATCGCGTGCCGGCGTCCGGTGCTGTGGCTCGGGTCGAAGACGACCGGCAGGTCGCACCGCTGCCGGACGGCCAGGATGGCGCCGAAGTCGGGCTGGAAGGCCAGCGAGTCGTCGAACGTCGCCACCCCGCGGGCGCACAGCACGACGGCCCGGTTGCCGCGGCTGAACACGAACTCGGCGGCGCGCAGCCAGTCCGACACCGACGAGCGCAGCCCGCGCATGAGCAGCACCGGCCGGTCGATCGTGCCCAGCTCGGCCAGCAGCGCCCGGTTGGACATGTTGCGCGTGTCCACCTGCAGGCAGTCGGCGACCTCGGCGACGACCTGCACGTCCCGCGGGTCCAGCACCTCGGTCACCACCGGCAGGCCCACCTCGGCCCGGATCGCCGCCAGGTCGGCCAGCCCGCCGCGCCCCTTGCCCTGGAAGTGGTACGGGCTCGAGCGCGGTTTGAACAGTCCCATCCGCAGCGCCCGGGCGCCCTGGGCGCGCAGCACGCGCGCCGTCTCCAGGGTGTCCGGCACCGACTCCAGGGCGCACGGCCCGGCCGCGCACCACACGCCGCCGTCGCCGACCGCGGCGCGGCCGATCCGGACCTGGTCGGGCGCCACCCGGCTCTCCCGGCCGACGAGCCAGTACCCGCGGTCGGCGGTGCTGTGCTCGGCGAGCACCACCTCGGCGGTGGCCGCGTCGAGCGCGGGCACCCGCGACTCGTCGCCGCTGACCACGACGAACCTGCGACCGGCCAGGTCGACGGGCCAGGCGGCGACGTCCGGGCAGGCCCGGAGCCGGCCGACCAGCCGGTCGATCACGGCGCCCGGCGTTCCGGGCATCATCTCGTACAGCACGACGTCAGGCGCGCAGGCGCCCGGCCAGGGCGGCCGGGGTGGGGTTCTGGAAGATCACGCGCAGCGGCACCCGCCTGCCCAGCAGCGCCCGCAGGCGCTGGGCCAGCCGCGCTCCGGCCAGTGAGTCCCCGCCGAGATGGAAGAAGTTGTCTTCGGCGCCTACGCCGGTGTGGCCGAGCACCTCGCCGAAGGCGTCCGCGATCCCGGCCTCGAGCTCGTCCCGCGGTTTCCGGTGCTCCCCGCAGCGGGCCATCGACACCCAGTCGGGCGAGGGCAGGGCGGCGCGGTCCACCTTGCCGTTCGGGGTCAGCGGCATCCGGTCCAGGAAGGTCACGACCGCCGGGACCAGGTAGGCGGGGAGCCGCTCGGCGAGGTACGCGAGGATCCGGGCCGCGTCCGGGCGGGGGTCCGCGACGACGTACGCGACGAGCCGCCGGTCGGCGCCCTCGGTATCGCCCTCGACCGCGACGACCGCGGCGTCCCGGATCCCGGGCAGCTTCAGCAGCTCGGCCTCGATCTCGGCCGGCGACACCCGAAACCCGCGGATCTTGATGTCCCGGTCGGTGCGGCCGTGGTGCTCCAGATGCCCGTCCGGGCGCATCCGGCCGAGGTCGCCGGTGCGGTACAGCCGGGTGCCGGGCCGCCCGTACGGGTTGGGCACGAACCGGTCCGCGGTCAGGCCGGCCGCGCCGAGGTAGCCGCGGGCCAGCTCCGGGCTGCCGACGCAGATCTCGCCGATCGCTCCGGCCGGGACGGCGCGCAGCGCGGCGTCCAGCAGGTGCAGGCGTACGTCTGGCCAGGGCCGCCCGACCGGGGGCAGCCCGGCCCGGTCGGCGGCGGTGGCGGTGCGGTTGGTGAGCCGGCCCTCCCACGGGAGCAGGCTGCTGGTGACCCCGTTCGCCTCGGCCGAGCCGCACGAGACGGCCACCTCGAACGGCAGCGCGGCGGACGCCCAGCGGCGCACGGTGTCACTGCCGATGGTGACCAGCCGCAGGTCGGTGTCGGCCGGCCAGTCAAGGTTGACCATCAGCTCGGCCAGCGGCATCGGCAGGAACGCCTTGGTGATGGCGTACCGCAGCAGCCAGTCGCGCAGGTCATCGACGTCGGCGACGATGCCGGCGGGTGCGGCGTGCACGCTGGCGCCGGCCGCCAGGTACGGCCAGATCTCGCCGACCGCCGCCGACGAGCCGGGCGGGGAGATCCACGCGGCCCGGTCGTCGGCGGTGATCCGGTGCCCGGCCTGGTGGGTGGCGATGCTGTGGGCGACCGAGCGGTGCGGCACGCCGACCCGCTTGGGCTCGCCGGTCGACCCCGAGGTGTGCACCAGGTACGCGAGGTTGTCCAGGTGCACCGGCACGTTGAGGTCGTCGGGCGCCTGCCGGTCGATCTCCGGCCAGTCGGTGTCGAGCAGCACGGCGGGCAGCTCGGGCAGCCGGCGGCGCAGGTACTCCAGGGTGAGCACCAGCCGCGGCCGGGTCGCCGCGGCCACGGTGCGCAGCCGCTGGTCGGGATGCCCGGGGTCGAGCAGGACCGCGGCGCCGCCGGACTTCAGCACGGCCAGGAAGCCGACCAGCATCTCCAGCGAGCGCTCCATCAGCAGGGCGACCGGCTCCTCAGTGCGCAGACCGGCGGCGCGCAGGGTGCGGGCCAGCCGGTTGGCCCGGGCGTTGAGGTCGCGGTAGGTCAGCCGTTCGCGGCCGGCGGTGGCGGCCAGCGCGTGCGGGGTGCGCTTGGCCCGCGCCTCGACGAGGCGGTGCGCCAGGGTGGTGCCGTCGGCGTGCGGCTCGGCCGGTCCCGGGACGGCGAGGGCGGGCCGGGGGAGTTGAGTGGTGGTCATCCGACGTTCTCCATCTCTGAGCCGGTGACGAGGCCGGTGACGAGGCCGGTGGCGAACAGGTCGAGCAGCGGCGCCGGGGCGTCGAGGAAGCTGTGGTGGCCGCCGTCGAGCAGGGCCCGGTGGGTCGGGGTGCCGTAGCGCTCCCAGCCCTCCGTGCGCCACGGCTCGACCTCGGCGTCGTCGGTCCAGGCGATCGCGGTCAGCGCCGTGTCGAGCACGGTCCGGGTCTCCGGCCGGTAGCGCCGGTTCACCGCCACGTCGGTGGTGAGCACGTCCAGGCAGAGCTCGACCAGGTCGGGCACCGGCGGGTTACCGGTACGCCGCATCAGCTCGGCGACCTCGGTCCGCAGCGCTTCCCGGTCCATGCGCAGGAACCGGCCGTACGGGCCCTCGTCGGGCGCGACCTGGGATGACACGAAGACGTGGGCGGGGCGCGGGGCGCCGGTGCGCTGCAGTTCCACCGCGGTCTGGTACGCGAGCAGCGCCGACCCGCAATGCCCGAAGAGCCCGTACGGGCGGTCCAGCTCCGGCCGCAGCGCGGCGGCCACCGCCTCGGCGATCTCCTCGTACGTGTCCGGAACCGGCTCCCGCATCCGGTTCTCCCGGCCGGGCAGCTGCACCGGGCACAGCTCGATCCCGCCGGCGAAGCGAGGCCAGGACCGGTACATGCTCGCGCCGCACCCGCTGTAGGGGAGGCAGAACAGCAGTGCCGCGGACTCGGGCAGGGGCGCGCGGGTGAGCCACTTGCCCGTCACGACGCCACGTCCCGCAGCCGGGCGGTGATGGTGAGGTGCTTGTACCCGGCGATGAAGTTGGACACCAGCCGCCGCGGCTCGCCCACCACCTCGTACGACTCGATCCGGTCGAACAGCTCGGCGAACAGCGCCCGCAGGGTGGCCCGGGCGACGGTGTGCCCGATGCAGTAGTGCGGGCCGGCGCCGAAGGCGATGTGCCGGTTGGGTTTGCGGCGTACGTCGAACCGGTGCGGCCGGTCGAAGACGCGCTCGTCCCGGTTGGCCGATCCGAGCCAGGCCACCACCGGGTCGCCGGCCCGGATCCGCACCCCGGCGATCTCGGTGTCCCGCGTGGCGTGCCGCATGAAGTGGTTGGCCGGGGACACCCAACGCAGCGCCTCCTCGATGCCGGACGCGAGCAGCTCCGGGCGGCGGGCCCAGTCCCGATAGCCGCCGCTGCGGTCGAGCTCGGCGAGCGCGCCGACCGGGACGTGCGGGGTGGTGGTGTTGGCGCCGAGGATCAGGCTGTAGCAGTTGGACACGATCTCGCTCGAACCGAGCGGCCGGTCGTCCACCTCGGTGGCGATGAGCCGGCTGATCAGGTCCTCGCCCGGGGCCCGGCGGCGGTCGTCCAGCAGGTCCTGGAAGTACGCGAACAGCTCCCGGTGCGCCTCGCGCAGCGTCGCGCCGGGGCCGCCGGGCAGCGCGTACTCCGGATCGTCCGGCGCGATGGCCATCGTGGTGAGCCGGGTCAGCCGCGGCCAGTCCGCGCGCGGCACACCCATCAGCGTGCCGGTCACGGCCATCGGCAGGTCGGTGAGCAAGGCGGCCACGTCGACCGGGACGCCGTCGGTGACCGCGCCGAGCAGCTGCCGGATCTCCGCCCGGATCATGCCGTCGTGGGTGTCCAGCGACCGCTTGGTCATGGCGCGTTGCAGCCGGTCGCGCATCTGCGTGTGCCGGGGCGGGTCGGTGACCGCGATCTGGCGGCCGCCGGCCGGATCGCCGCGTCCGAGCAGGGTCAGCAGCGACCCCTCCTCGGAGGTGAACAGGTCGTGCCGGCGCAGCACGTGGTCGACGTCGGCGTACCGGGTCACCGACCAGAAGCCGAGATCCGGGCCGACCTGCTGCCAGTGGACCGGGTCGTGCTCGCGCAGGCCCTGCCAGATCGGGTGCGGGTCCCGGTGCGCGTACAGGCCGGGGTCGATCAGGTCGAGGCTCGCGGCGGCGCCGAAGCCGAACGGGCAGCGGGGTACGGCCGGCGCGGTCATGCCGCCACGCCCAGGGTGTCCCGGAGCTCGTCGACGACCGCCGCGAGCCGGCGGATGGTCGCGTCGCGGTAGAGCGTGCGGGCCGGGACCCGGACCGCGAACCGGCGGTGCAGCTCGCCGACCAGTTCGGCGGCGAGCAGCGAGTGCCCGCCGAGCTCGAAGAAGTCGTCGTCCACGCCGATCGGCTCGACCCGCAGGGCGCGGCCCCACACGTCGGCGAGCTCGGCCTCGGTGCCCGTGGACGGCGGGTGGTAGTCACCCTCCACGGTGCGGGGCGCGCGGTCGGCGGCGGGCAGCCGGGAGCGGTCCACCTTGCCGTTGGCGGTGAGCGGCATCCGGTCCAGCGGCAGCACGGCGGCCGGGATCATGTACTCGGGCAGCTCGGCGCGGAGGTCGCGGCGGACAGTGGCGGCGGTCTGCGGTCCGGCGGTGCCGGCCAGCACGACGTATCCGACCAGCCGGGTCCCGGTCACCGGGTCGGTCTGCGCGACCACGGCCGCGTCGACCACCTCGGGGTGGCGGCGCAGGGTCTGCTCGATCTCGCCCGGCTCGACCCGGAAGCCGCGGATCTTGACCTGCTGGTCGGCCCGGCCGAGGTACTCGATCGCGCCGTCGGCACCGACGCGGACCCGGTCGCCGGTGTCGTACATCCGGTCGCCGGGAGCGCCCCACGGGTCGGGCCGGAACTTCTCCGCGGTGAGGCCGGGGCGGCCCAGGTACCCGCGGGCCAGGCCGCGGCCGGCGGCCCACAGCCGCCCTTCGGTGCCCGGCCGCACCGGGCGTAGCTCGTCGTCCAGGACCCGTACCGCGGTTCCGTCGATCGGGCGCCCGATCGGGGTGGTCCCGGCGGTCGGGGCGGTCCTGGTGGTCCAGCAGGTGGTGAAGGTGGTGTTCTCGGTCGGGCCGTACCCGTTGGTGAAGGTGAGCCCGGCCACCGCGTCCAGGACCTGGGCGATCTGCCGCGGCGCGACCACGTCGCCGCCGGCCAGCAGGTGCCGGACGCCGCGCAGGGCGCCGGGGGAGGTGCGGGCGAGCTGGTGGAAGATCCCGGCGGTGAGCCACAGGACGGTGACCCCCTCGGCCGCGACCGTCGCGGCGATGCTCGCCGCGGTGACCGGGCCGGGCGGGTGCACGGCGAGCCGCCCGCCGGTCGTCAGCGGCGCCCAGATCTCCAGGGTGGACGCGTCGAACGCGACGGGGGACGCCTGCAGAAACACGTCGTCCGGTCCGAAGCTCGCCCAGCGGGTGTCGTGCACCAGCCGGACGACCGCGTCGTGCGGCACGGCGACACCCTTGGGGCGGCCGGTCGATCCGGAGGTGTAGCTGACGTACGCCAGCGTGCCGGGCGCGACCGGCACCGGGGCGGCGGGACCGGCGGCGGGGCCGGTCAGGGGCAGCACCGGCACCGCCGGGTCGCCGGGCGGCGCGTGCCCGGGTCCGGTCAGGATCGCGGCCGGCGCGGCGTCGCCGAGGATCCAGGCCAGCCGCTCGGCGGGCGCGGACGGGTCGGCCACGAGATATCCCGCGCCGGCCTTGAGGATGCCGAGCAGCGCGGCGATCAGGTCGGGGGAGCGGTCGGCGAGCACCGCGACGACGTCGTCGGCACGGGTGCCGGCCGCGGTCAGCCGGGACGCGACGGCATCGGACGCCCGGTCGAGGTCGCGGTAGGTGAGCGAGTGGTCGCCGGCGCTGACCGCGGTGGCGTCCGGCTGGGCCTGAACCTGGCGGACGACGAGATCCACTATGCGCGGCGGAAAAGAGTGGGTCACGGCTCTTCCTCCGGGGTGCGGGCCACGCGAGACGGCGGCCGTCTAGTGTGTTGACTCTAGTTATGCTTACTGGGGTTGACAATGGAGCGGCAAGAAATAACTCTAGTTAACAGCAGGACCGAGGGAAGGAGACGACATGACGGCCCCGGAGAACGACGAGCAGTTCACCGTCGTCCGCAACGAGGAGGAGCAGTACTCCGTCTGGTGGAGCGACCGGACGCTGCCGGCGGGATGGTTCGACGCCGGCTTCACCGGCACCCGCCAGGAATGCCTGGACCACATCGATCGGGTCTGGATCGACATGCGGCCGGCCAGCCTGCGCCGGTTCATGACCGCGAACCGGGCGGCATGACCGGGGCCGGACCCGCTGTCCCGGTCACCTGGGAGCAGGTGCTCGCCTTCCGCCTCGGGCGGCACCTGCTCGCCGGGGAGCCCGGCGACGCGGGACACACCGTCACCGGCGTCGCGTCCCGGCTCTGCGGCCTGCACGCGCAGGTCGCCTCCTGCGCGGAACTCGCGGTCACCGTCCGGTCGGACAAGCTCGTACCGGGTGACGTGGCCGCCGCGGTGACCGACCGCGCGCTGGTCAAGACCTGGGCCATGCGCGGCACGCTGCACCTGCTGCCGGCCGCGGAGCTGCCACTGTGGACGGCGGCCGGCCGGATGCGGCGCGCGCACCTGACCCCGTCCTGGCTGCGCTACCAGGGCATCACCCGGGACGAGCTGGACGCGATCCAGGCGGCGATCCCGGCGGCGCTGTCCGGCGCCGAGCTGACCCGCGAGGAACTGGCCGCCGCGGTGGCCGACCGGATCGGCCGGCCCGAGATGGCCGAGCGGCTGCGCTCCGGATGGGGCGACCTGTTCAAGCCCTCCGCGTACCGCGGCGACCTGTGCTTCGGCGGTGGACGCGGGCGCAACGTCACCTTCGTCAACCCGCGGGACTGGGTGGACGCCGAGTGGGACTCGATCGCCCCGGACAGGGCTCTGGCGGAGGTGGTCCGCCGGTTCGTGGCCGCGTACGGGCCGGTGGCCCGGGAGGACTTCGCCCGCTGGTGGGGCTGCCAGCCGGCCGAGGCCGGGCGGGCGATGGCCGGGCTCGGCGACGAGCTCACCCCGGTCGACGTGGCGGGGCATCGCGGCTTCGTCCGGGCCGCCGATCTGGAGGAGCTGACGACCGCCGCGCTGCCCCGCGGACCGCACGCCCGGCTGCTGCCCGGCTTCGACCCGTACGTGGTGGCCGCCTGCCCCCGGTACCACGAGGCGCTCCTGCCGCCGGAGCGCAAGGAGGAGATCTACCGGCCGCAGGGCTGGATCTCCGCGGTGCTGCTCGACCGCGGGCGCATCTGCGGGGTCTGGAAGTACGAGCAGGGCCGTGCCGGGGTGAGCCTGTCGCTGCGGGGCTTCGGCACCGTCGCGGCCCGCACCCGCAAAGCCTTCGGCGACCGCGCCGAGTCCCTCGCCCGTGCCCTCGGCGGCACCGCCCACACCGTCTGGGCCGAGGCCTGACCCACCGACCGCAGGGAGACGCCATGTCCGCACCGACGCTGAGCAACGACCGGCGCCGGCTCCTCGCCGAACGCCTGCTCTCCCGGCAGACCCGCCCGGTACCGCGCCGCGACCCGGCGGCCGTGGCGCCGTTGTCCTTCGCGCAACAGCGTCTCTGGCTGGCCGATCGGATGGCCGCCCGGCCGGAGCAGTTCTGCGTCCCGTTGGCCCTGCGGCTGAGCGGCCCGGTCGACGCGGACCGGCTCCGGGCCGCCTTCCAGTCCGTCGTCGACCGGCACGAGGTGCTGCGGACGCGGTACCGGCCGGGCGCCGGCGGGCCCGTGCAGATCGTCGCGGCCAGGGCCACCGTGGACTTCGCGGTGGACCCGGACCTGGACCCGGCATCGGCCGCCGAGTACCGCTACGACCTGGAGACCGACCTGCCCCTGCGGGTGCGCCTCATCCCACGCGGCCCGCACGAGGCCGTGCTGGTGCTCACCATCCACCACATCGCCTCCGACTCGTGGTCCGTCGGTCTGCTCTTCGACGAGGTCCGCGAGGCGTACGCGGCCGGGCTGGAGAACCGCCCGGCCGACCTGCCCGACCTGCCGGTCCAGTACGCCGACTACGCCCTGTGGCAGCATGCCCAGGCGCGCGGCGACCGCCTGGCGGCGCGGGTCGAGACGGCCCGGCAGGCGCTGGAGGGTGCCCCGGAGAGCCTGGAAATGCCGCACGACCGCCCCCGCCCGGCCACCCGCACCGGTCTGGGCGCCTTCCACCGCACGGCACTGCCGCCCGACCTGGCCGCGCGGGTGCACGCCGCCGCCCGCGCCGCGAAGGTCACCCCGTTCACCCTCCTGCTCGCCCTGTACCGGGTGCTGCTCGGCCGGCACGCCGGGACCGGCGACGTGGTGATCGGCATCCCGGCCGCCGGGCGCGGCCGGCCCGAGATCGACCGGCTGATCGGGTGCTTCCTCAACATGCTGGTGGTGCGCGGCGACATCGGCGCCGCCGGGACCGTGTCCGACCTGATCGCCGCCGAGCACCGCCGGGTGCTCGCCGCCATCGAGGCCGAGGTGCCGTTCGAGCGCCTCGTCGAAGCGGTCGCACCGGCCCGCGGTACCGGCGTGACGCCGCTGTTCCAGACCACCTTCTCGTACCGGCCCGCCGAGCCCGCCCTGGGCTCGCTGGGCCCGGCCGCCGTCACCCCGTACGACCTGCCCGGCGGCGTGGCGCAGTACGACCTCGCCCTCGACCTGACCGGTACGGCCGACGGAGGGATCGCCGCGGTGTGGGCCTACGACGACGAGCTCTTCGACGCCGCCACGGTGGCCGCGCTGGCCGGGCGCTTCGCCGGCCTGGTCGCCGCCGCGGTGGCCGCTCCCGCCGGCCCGGTCGCCGACCTGCCCGTGCTGACCCCGGCCGAGCACGACGACCTGCTGCGCCGCGGCCGGGCCGGCGTGCGCGACGAGGACACCGGCACCGATTTGTGTACGGCGGTGTGGTCGGCCGGACCCGGCCCGGCGGTGTCCGATGCGGACGGTGAGCGCGACTACGCGTGGCTGACCGGGTACGCCGACCGCCTCGCCGCCCACCTGCAGAGCCTCGGCGTGCGGTCCGGCGACCGGGTCGGCGTGCTGGTCGGCCGGCGGGCCGAGCTGCCCGCGGTGCTGCTCGCCGTGGCCCGCGCCGGCGGCACGTGGGTGCCGCTCGACCCCGCCCATCCGGCCGACCGGCTGCGCTACGTGCTGGCCGACTGCGGTGCCCGGGCGCTGGTCACCGACGGGGCGCCGGCCGGGCTGGCGGACGGGATCCCGGTGGTCGAGGTGGACGCGGAACGCCCGGACGCCGTCCCGAGTCCGGTGCCGCTCCCTCCCGAGCGCCCCGCGTACCTGATCTACACGTCCGGGTCGACCGGTCGGCCCAAGGGCGTCGCGGTCCCGCACGCCGCCCTGTCCCGGGTGTTCCGCGCGCTCCGCGCGCAGCTGCGGTTCGGGCGGCACACGCGGTTCGTGGCGGTCAGCACCGTCGCGTTCGACGTCGCCCAGCTCGAACTGCTGCTGCCGCTCACCGCGGGCGGTCACGTCTACGTCGCCGACGCCGTGCGGGCGACCGAGCCCGGCGCGCTGGCCGCCCTGGTCGACGCGTGGCGCCCCACCACCGTGCACGCCACGCCGTCGCTGTGGCGCCTGCTGGCGCAGCTCGACTGGCGGCCCGACCCGGGCATCCAGGTGCTGTGCGGCGGCGAGGCGATGCCGGCCACCGTCGCGGCCTGGCTGAGCGAGCACGTCGCCGAGGCGTACAACTCGTACGGCCCGACCGAGGCGACCATCTTCGCGTCGTTGCACCGGCTCGGCGGGGACGCCGCGAACACCCCGATCGGCTGGCCGCTGACCAGCCACACCATGTACGTGCTGGACGCCCGGCTGCGGCCGGTGCCGCCCGGCGCGCCGGGCGAGCTGGTGATCGGCGGCCCCGCGCTCGCGCACGGCTATCCGCGGCTGCCGGCCCGGACCGCGGCCCAGTTCGTGCCCGACCCGTACGGCCCGGCGGGCAGCCGGATGTACCGCACCGGCGACGTCGTACGGGTCGGACCGGACGGGCACCTGCGCTTCCTCGGCCGCGACGACCACCAGATCAAGGTCCGCGGCTTTCGGATCGAGGCCGCGGAGGTGGAGGCGGCCCTGACCGCGTGCCCGGGCGTCACCGGTGCGGTGGTCACCGCGGGCCGGGACGCCAGCGGCGACGCCCGCCTGGTCGGCCACCTGACCGGCGACGTGCCCGCCCCCGCCGCGCTCCGCGCGATGCTGCGCGAACGGCTGCCCGACTACATGGTCCCGTCGCTGTTCGTGACGCTCGGCGCCTTCCCGCTCACCCCGACCGGCAAGGTCGACCGGGCCGCCCTGCCCGAACCCGGCCCGGTGACCGGCGACCCGGCGGACCGGCCGCAAGGCCCCTCCGAGGAGGTCGTCGCCCGGATCTGGGGCGAACTGCTCGGCCTGGATACGGTGCCGGCCACGGCGAACTTCTTCGACCTGGGCGGCCACTCGCTGACCCTGGCCCGGCTCGCGTTCGCGCTGGGGGCCGAGTTCGGCGTCGAGGTGGCCTTCAACGGCCTGTTCGAGCGGCAGACCGTCACCGAGCAGGCCGCCCTGGTCCAGGAGCTGCTGGTGGCCCAGATCCTGGCGCTCGGCGACGACGAGGCAGGCGAGCAGCTGCGGAGGCTGTCATGACGGTCGCCGGCGGCCCAGCCCGGCTCACGCCGGCACAGCAGGCGTTGCTCGCCCGACGGCTGCGGGGCGGCGGTTCCCCCGCCGCCGCCCCGCGCCCCGATCCGGACGCACCCACCCCGGCGCGGGCCCCGCTGTCGTTCGCCCAGGAACGCCTGTGGGTGCACGACCGGCTTTATCCCGAGTCGGTCCTGTACGCCACCGGGATCGCGCTCCGGGTCGAGGCGCCGCTCGACCCCGAGCTCGTGGCCGAGGCGATGCGCCGGCTGCGCGCCCGGCACGAGGTGCTGCGCACCCGCTTCGTCGAGCGCGACGGAACCGTCTGGCAGATCGTCACCGACGAGGACCCGCCGCTGCGCGTGGACGACCTGCGCGGCGTCCCGGAGGCCGAGGCCGAGGCGCGCGTCCGGGAAGTGCTGCGCGACGACCACAGCCGCGGGTACGACCTCCGCACCGGCCCGATGACCCGGGGCCGGCTGATCCGGCTGCCTGGCGACCGTACCGTGCTCTCCTTCGCCACCCACCACATCGCCGCGGACGCCTGGTCGTTCGAGATCGCCCGGACCGAGCTCGGCGACTGCTACGCCGCGCTCGCGGCCGGACGTCCCTACGACCCGCCGCCGCCCGCCCGGCAGTACCGCGACATCGCCGTGGCCGAGCGCCGGGCGTGGCCGCCGGAGCGGCTGCGCGCCGTGGCCGGCGACCGGGCCGACGCGCTGCGCGACGCCCCCGCCCGCCTGGACCTGCCCACCGGGCGGCCACGCGAGAACGGTCGCGGCTCGGGCGACGTCCTCGTCGACGGCCCCCTGCCCGCCGCGCTGGTCGAGCCCGCCCGGGCGCTCGCCGCCGCGACCCGCAGCACCCTGCTCGCCCCACTGCTCGCCGCGTACACCCTGGTCCTGCACCGGTTCAGCGGCGGCGACGACCTGCTGGTCGGGATGCCGACGGCGGGCCGCACCGACCCCGCCGCGGCCGGGCTGATCGGGTTCTTCAGCAACAACGTGATCGTCCGGCTCCGCGTCGACCCCGGCGCCACCCTGCGCGACCTGGTGCTCGCCGCCCGGCGCGAGTCGTTGACCGCGCTCGGCCACCAGGAGCTCCCGTTCGACCGCCTGACCGACGCGCTGCGCGACGGGCGTCCGGCCGGCCGGCTGCCGTTCCACGCCTCGTTCAGCACGTTTCGCACCGAGCCGGCCCGGGAGACGTTCGCCGGCCATCCCGCGTCCACTGTGGACGTCGATGTCGCGCACGAGCCGTTCGATCTGGCCCTCAACGTCGTCGACGAGGGCGGCACCTGCACCGCGATCTGGAGCTGGGACGGCACCCGGTTCGGGCGGGACGCGGTGGCCCGGTTCGCGGCGGCGTACCGGCGTGCCCTCGCCGCCCTGGCCGACCCGGACCGTCCGGTGGCGGACGCCGACCTGCTCGACCCGGCCGAGCGCGAGCGGGTCCTGTACGCCTGGAACGACACGGCGGCCGGCCACGAGCCGGAGTTCCGGGCGCACGCCCTGGTCGAGGCGCGGGCCGCCGCCGACCCGGACGGGGTCGCCGTGCGCTGGACCGGCGGCGCCCTGACCTACGGCGATCTGGACCGCCGGGCCAACCGCCTGGCCCGCGCGCTCGCTTCCCGCGGCGCCGGACCGGGCACCTGTGTCGGGGTCGCCCTGCCTCGCGGGCCGGAACGCATCGTGGCCCTGCTGGCCGTGCTCAAGTCCGGCGCCGCGGTGCTCGTCCTCGACCCGAACGCTCCGGCGCAGCGCCGGGCCGGGCAGATCGCCGACGCTGGTGCCGTGCTCACGCTCGCCACGGCCGCGGACACCGAGACCGGCCCGGACGTCCCGGACACCCCACTGGAGGTGGCGCTGCACCCGCGGTCGGCGGCGTACCTCGTCTCGACCTCCGGCTCGACCGGCGTCCCCAAGGCCGTCGTCAACACCCACGCCGGCCTCAGCAACGTGCTCCGCACCGCGGCTGGCCTGATCCGGTTGGGTCCCGGCGACCGGGTCCTGCACCAGGCGGCCGGCGGGTTCGACATCGCGCTGGAGGAGGTCTTCCTCGCGCTGACCAGCGGCGCCACCGTCGTCCCGGCCCTGGACGGCGCCGATCCGGGCGGGCTCCTGGACACCATCGCCACGCACCGGGTGACCGTGGTGGACGTCGTGCCGTCGATGCTGCGCGCACTGCTCGACCAGCCTGACCTCAGCGGCTGCGCGGCGGTGCGGACCGTGGTGGTCGGTGCCGAGGCGCTGCCGCGGGAACTCGTGCGGCGCTGCCACAGCCGGCTCGGCGTGCCGCTGCTCAACTCGTACGGGCCGTCCGAGGCGGCGATCGCGGTGACGTACCACCCGATCCCGGCGGACGCCACGACCGTCCACATCGGACGGCCGATCGCCAACACGACCATGTACGTGCTGGACGCCCGGATGCGCCCGGTCCCGCCCGGCGCGGTGGCCGAGCTGTACCTCGGCGGCGTGCAGTTGGCCCGCGGCTACCACGGCCGGCCCGGCCTGACCGCGGACCGGTTCGTCCCGGACCCGTACGGTCCGGCCGGCGCACGGCTGTACCGCACCGGCGACCTCGGCCGGCAGCACGACGACGGCGCGGTGGAGTTCGTCGGCCGCGCCGACGACCAGATCAAGATCCGCGGGTACCGGGTCGAGCCGGGCGAGGTCGAGGCGGTCCTGGCCGGCTGCCCCGGCGTGACCGGTGCGGCGGTCGTCGCCGTTCCGCGCGGCGGCACCCACCAGCTGGCCGGCTTCCTGCTCGGCGACGCCGACCCGGACGACGTGCGCGCGCACTGCCGCGGCCGCCTGCCCGCGCCGATGGTCCCGGACCGGCTGATCCCGGTGCCGGCGTTCCCGATCACCCCGAACGGCAAGGTCGACCGGGCCGCCCTGCGCCGCCGGGCCGCCGCCGCGCCCGAACCACCGGTCGGGGCGGGCCGGCCGCCGCGCGACGCCGTCGAGGAGACGCTGGCCCGGATCTGGGCGGCCGCGCTCGGCCGGGAGACCGTGGGCGTGCACGACGACTTCTTCGACCTCGGCGGCAACTCGCTGCTGGCGATCCGGGTGGCCACCGGGGCCCGCGAGATCGGCTACGACCTGCCGCCCGCCACGCTGTTCGAGACCCCCACCGTCGCCGCGCTGGCCGCCCGGCTCCGGTCCACTTCGGACCGCTCCACGAGCCGCACCAGCCTGGTGACGCTGCGGCGGGAGGGCCTGGGCGCGCCGATCGTGCTGGTGCACCCGGTCGGCGGATCGGTCTTCGGCTACCGCGAACTCGCCGCGCGCCTCACCGGGCATCCGGTGCACGCCCTGGCCAGCGCGCCTGGCCCGGTGCCGGACGTCGGCGCGATGGCCGACCGGTACCTCGCCGAGCTGATCGCCTTCGGCCCGGACGCGCCGGGCGTGCTCGCCGGCTGGTCGATGGGGGGCGTGGTGGCGCTGGAGCTGGCCCGCCGGATGCGCGAGCGCACCGGGACCACCCTGCCGGTGGTCGCGATCGACTCCGGCCTGCCGGACGAGCTGGTCGCACTCGACGGCCCGTACTCGACCCTGCAGTCCTTCGTGTACGACCTCGCCCGCCTGCTCGGCGCCGAACCGCCGGTCCTGCCCCCGGACGCGGGCGCGCGGCCGGTCGACGAGGCGCTGGCCGAGGTGCTGCGCCACCTGCCGGACACCGGGCTGACCGCGGACGTGCTCGCCGAGCGGTGGGCTACCTTCGCCGGCAACGACCGCGCCCTGCGCGCCTTCCGGCCGCGTCCCCACCCCGGTCCCGTGCACCTGGTCGTGGCCGGCGACCACCGGCCCGACCTGGACCGGTGGCGCGCGCTGTCCGGATCCCTGCACGTGTCCCGCGCCGGCACCGACCACTACGACGTCGTGTCCGGCCCGGGTGCCGAGCTCACCGCCCGGCTGATCCGGGCCGTGGCGGCGGGCCGGGAGCCGTAGATGCGCGCGGTCCTGTTCGACGTGGACGACACGCTCCTGGACTTCCGCGGCGCGGACGCGGAGGGCTTCGGCCGCCATCTCGCCGACCTGCGGCCCGGTCTCGGCCCGGCGGAGACCGCGGCGGCGCGGGAACGGTGGCGGTTCTGGGGCGCGCACTTCTTCGCCCGGTTCACCGGCGGTGACCTGACGTTCCCGGAGCAGCGCCGGCGCCGTGCCCGCGCGGTCTGCGCCGACCTCGGTCTGCCGCTCGCCGCCGGGCCGGACGCGGCCGACGCCTGGTTCGCCGGGTACCTGCGCCACTGCGAGCGGGCGTTGCGCGCGTTCCCGGATGCCGGACCGGCGCTCGACGCCTTGCGCGCCGGCGGTATCCGGGTCGGCGCGGTCAGCAACAGCGGCCACGCCAACCAGGACCGCCGGCTGCGCCTCGTCGGCCTGCGCGGCCGGCTCCAGGCGATGGTGTGCGTGGACGACGCGGGCGGCGTCGGCAAGCCCGATCCGGGCATCTTCCGGGCCGGCTGCGCGGCGCTGGGCGTAGCGCCCGCCGAGGCCGCGTACGTCGGCGACCACCTCGACCACGACGCCCGCGCGGCCACCGCCGCCGGGTTGACCGGCTACTGGCTGGACCGCGCGGCCACCGGCGCCGAACCGGGCCCGCCGGTGGTGACCGGCCTGGCCGAACTGGTCCCGCTGTTCGTACCCGCTACGGAAGGATCCCGCCCGTGACAACGCCGTTCGCCCATCGCTGGGCCCGCCTCGCCGCCGACCGCGGCCCCCTCTGCCTCGGTGTGGCCCCGTCGCAGAAGTGGCTGCTGGCCTGGGCGCTGTCCCCGGACCTGACCGGCGCCCGCGCCTACTGCCGGATCGTGCTCGACGCGGCGGGCGACCGGATCGGCGCCGTGAAGGTGCAGACCCCGTTCTTCGAGCGGCTCGGCCCCGCCGGTCTGGAGCTGCTGCGCGAGTTCGCCGACGCCGCCCACGACCGCGGCATGCTCGTCCTGGCCGACGCCAAGCGCGGTGACGCCGACGACACCATGGCGGACCTGGCCGCGACCTTTCTGGGCCCGGACAGCGTGCTGCGGGCGGACGCGATGAGCGCTGCCGCGTTCATGGGGTTCGGCACGCTGGCGCCGCTGCTGAGCCACGCGCACCGCACCGGCACGGCGGTGTTCGTCCTGGTCCGGACCTCCAACCACGGCGCGACCGAGGCGCAGACCGCGGTGCTGCCGGACGGGCGGACCGTCGCCCAGCAACTGGCCGACGCGGTGGCCGCGGCCAACGACGGCTACGGCGACGCCGGCCCGGCCGCGGCGGTGGTCGGCGCCCGCGCCCCCGAGTCCGCCGACCTGCTGGGACGGCTGCGCGACGCGGTGGCCGAGGTGCCCGGGCTCGGGCGGGCCGGCCGCGATCCGGACGAGGTCGTCGGGGCATGCGGGTCGCTCGGGCCGGGACGGGCCATGCTGACGGTCACCACCGGCGTGCTGCGGCACGGCCCGGATCCGGCCGCGCTGCGCCGTTCCCTGTCGGCCTGGCAGGCCGAGACAGCCGCCCGGCTGAGTGCGGCGAAGGTGCCGGCATGAGCAGCGCCGTCCTGGTCCGGCCGAAACGTGAGGGCGGGCCGTCGAAGCACTTCACCGCCCGGCCGCGGGAGACCCGCCTGGGGCTGGTCCGGCGGGCCCGGCAGATCCACCGGATCCTCGCCGAGCGGCACGCCGACGCCCGCCTGCGGCTGCGCTGGAACGACCCGTTCCAGCTGCTGGTGGCCGGGGTGCTGGCCGCGCAGACCACCGACGAACGGGTCAACTCGGTGACACCGGAACTGTTCGCGGCGTACCCGGACGCGGCCGCGCTGGCCGAAGCCGACCCGGCCGTCCTGGAGGAGATGCTGCGTCCGGTCGGCTACTACCGGCTCAAGACCGAGGCGGTCCAGAAGGTCGCCCGGCGGCTGGCGTCCGCGCACCGGGGCCGGGTGCCCCGGACCGTGGACGCCTTGGTGGCCATCCCGTGGGTCGGCCGCAAGACGGCGAACATGGTGCTGGCCAACGCGTACGGGCGGCCAGCGTTCACAGTGGACACCCACGTGGGCCGGCTCTGCGCGCGTTGGGGATGGACCGACGCCTGGGATCCGGTCGACGTGGAGGCGGAGGTCGCCCCGCTGTTCCCGCGCCGGGACTGGGCACCGCTGGCCGACCGGGCGACCGCGCACGGCCGGCGGATCTGCCACTCCCGCAAGCCTGCCTGCGGCGCCTGCCCGCTCGCCGCGCTGTGCCCGTCGTACGGCGTCGGCGAGACCGACCCGGAGCGCGCGGCGGGTCTGGTCAAGTCCTGACGCCGTGGCCTGCCGCCGTTCCGTGAACCGGGGCGGCGGCGGACGCGTCAGCTCTGGTGCTGGTCCCGGATCATCCGGGCGAGCCGCTGGATCCCGTCGCGGGCCCGGGCCGGGTCCAGCGCGGAGCACGACAGGCGGATCTCGTCGCGGCCGCCGCCGTCCAGGGCGAAGAACGCCATCGGGGTCCAGATCACCCCGTACTCCGTGGCGCTGCGCCGCAGGGCCGCCTCGTCCGCCCGGAACGGCACCCGCAGCCGCAGGAAGAAGCCGCCGGCGGGGACGTTCCAGGCGACGCCGAGCCGCTCGCGCTCGCCGGCCGGGAAGCACTCGTCCAGTGTCCGGAGCACCTCGTCCAGCGTCCGCCGGTAGTGCGCGGCGGCGGTCGCGGTCGCCTTGTCGAGGCGGAAGTCGTGCCTCAGCAGGAACCCGCCGAGCGCCGCCTGGGTCAGGCCGGGGGCGTTGCAGGTGACCATGCCGCGGACCTTGGCGATCTCGCCGGCGAGCGTCGTGCGGCGCCCGTCCGGGTGGCGCACGGTCTGGTCGGCGACCAGATAACCGACCCGCAGCCCGGGATAGGCGGTCTTGGCGAACGAGCCGATCTGCACCACGCGCCGGCCGGTGTCCAGCGACTTCAGCGACGGCATCGGGTCCGCCCCGGCGAACACCCGGTACGGGCTGTCTTCGAGGATCAGGAAGTCGTGCCGCCGGGCCGCGGACAGCAGGGCGACCCGGTCCGCCCGGCTCAGCGTGGCGCCCGACGGGTTGGCCGCGTCCGGAACGACGTAGCAGGCCCGCACCCGGCGTCCGGCCACCCGCTCGGCGTGGACCACGCGGTCGAGCTCGCCGAGGTCGATCCCGTCCGCGGTCTCGCGAACCGGCCGGACGGTCAGGTCGAGCAGCCGCGCCGCCCCGCAGACGCCGACGTAGCAGGAACCCGGCACCACCAGCACGTCGTCCCGCGAGGCACACAGCGTCCGCAGCGCGAGCAGCAGCGCCTCCTGCGCGCCGACGGTGACCACGATGGACTCGGGCGGCACGTGGACGTCCTCGGACGACGCCAGCAGCCGGGCGATCAGGTCGCCGACGAGGCCGGCGGTCGGGCCGTACTGCAGCAGGCTCCGCTCCGCCGCGGCCGGGTCGCCGCCGGCGGCCCGGTGGTCGACGTACGCGCGGACGTCGGCCAGCACGTCGTCCAGGGAGAACTCGGCGTCGTACGGCCGCCCGGGCGCGAACGAGACCGCGTCCGGAAACCGTTCGGTCACCTCGTTGAGGAAGGTCATCGTGTCGAGCAGCGGGTCGGTGACGCTGCCGTGCAGGAGGCCGGCGTCCAGGTCGCCCGGGCCGCCGCGGTGGCGGGCGGCGCCGGAACCGTCGGCGAGCAGGGACTCGTCGACATCGTCGCTGTGCCGGCACCCCGCGAGCAGCAGGGCGTCGGCGTACTCCGCGGTGAGCCCGGCCAGTGCCTGCTCCACCCCGGACGCGCCGCCCACGGCGAGTGCGTGCAGGACCGGCCGGCCGACGAAGGTCGCGGTCGCGCCCCGGGCCAGCGCGGCCAGGACGTCGGCGCCGCCGCGGACGCCGCCGTCGACGAAGACGGGTACGTCCACCGCCGCCGCGACCTCGGCGACGGCGTCCACCGCCGCGACCGCCCCGTCCAGTTGCCGCCCGCCGTGGTTGGACACCAGGACACCGGCCGCGCCGGACTCCACCGCCCGGGTCGCGTCGTCGCCGCGCAGCACGCCCTTCACCACGACCGGTAGCCGGGTGCGCGACGCCAGCCAGGCCACGTACTCCGGGCCGATCGCCGGCTCGAAGGCCGCCGCGGTGTGCGCCGCCGGGCCGGACGGGTCGGCCATCGCCCGGTACGGCGCCAGGTTGGCCGGGGCCAGGCCGGGTGGCAGCCGGAAGCCAGACCGCTTGTCCCGGCGGCGGTCGCCCAGCCGCGGCGCGTCCACGGTGAGCACGATCGCCTCGACGCCGGCCGTTTCCGCGCGCGCCAGCAGGTCGGCGGTGACCGCCCGGTCCCGCAACGGATAGAGCTGGAGCCACAGTGGACTCAGGGCCGCGGCGGCCAGGTCCTCGAGCGGGTGACCGGAGAGCATCGCGGCGATCACCGGCAGCCCGGCCGCCCCGGCCCCGGCCACCGTCGCCGGCTCCGCGCCCGGATGGGCCAGGCCGTGGTACGCCATCGGCGCGACCCCCACCGGCGCGGACCAGCGCCGGCCGAACACCTGGACCGCGGGATCGGCGGCGGCGATCCCGCGCAGCATCCGGGGGCGCAGCCGGATCGCCTCGAACGCCGTCCGGTTCGCCGCCAGGGTGCGCTCGTCACCCGATCCGCCGGCGACGAAGTCCCAGGCCGACGGCGCGAACAGCGGCCGTGCCCGGGCGGCCAGGTCGGCCAGTCCCAGGTACGCCATGTCAGGCCCGGCCCGATCCGGTGAGCGACTCGGCGCGCAGCCGCTCGACCGCCTCGTACAGCGCCCGGATGTTGTTCGAGCCGAAGCCGCGTGCCTCGTGCCGCTGGATCAGCTCGTAGAACAGCGTCGGCCGCGAGTGCGGCGGGCGGGTGAAGATCTGCAGCAGGTACCCCCACTCGTCGCGGTCGGCCAGCACGCTGGTCTCGCGCAGGTCGCCGAGCTGCTCGTCGAGGTGCCCGACGCGGGCCCGCAGGGTGTCGTAGTAGGAACCCGGCGTCCGCGCGAAGCCCACCCCGCGGGACGACAGCTCGCGCACCGCCGCCACGATGTCCGACACCGTGAAGGCGAGGTGCTGCACACCCGGGCCGTTGTTGCCGCGCAGGAAGTCGTCGATCTGGCCGGGCTCGTGGGTGGCGTCAGGTTCGATCATGGTGAACGTCGCGCCGTCGCCGGTACGGACCACGATCGAGTCCATCGCCTGCTCGCCGACCTCGATGTACTCGGCGGAGAACCACTCGAACCCGAACGCGCGCTCGTAGTGCTCGACGGTGTCGCGCAGGGTGCCGGCGGCCAGGCACACCGCGGCGTGGTCCAGGCCCAGGTCGGCGCCGACCGGCGGGACCGGGCCGAGCGGATGCCATCCGCGCCCCGGCAGCCAGCCGGGATCGGTGGCGAAGGTGGGCAGCAGGGTGTGGCGGACCGCGCCGAAGCCCTCGGCCGCCGGCGCGCCCAGCGTCCCGGCCGGGAAGGCCCGCGCTCCGGCGGTGACCGCGCGCCGCATCGTGCCGGCGGGGTCGTCACAGGTGAACGCGACGTCGGCGATGCCGTCACCGTGCCCGTCCAGGTAGTCGCGCACCGGACCGGCGCCGCGCGGCGTCGTGACCACGATGTTCACCCCGCCGCGCAGCAGGGTCGAGGTCCGGTCCGGCCACTCGGCCCGGGCGACCGGGGTAAACCCGAAGGCCGTGACGAAGTAGCCGAGCGCGGCGTCCGCGTCCTCGGTCATCAGCTCCACGTGGCTGATCGTGCGTACGGTCATCGGGGTTCTCCCTCCGGTCGGCGGGCCGGCTCGTCCGGCGCGCGTAACTGGTCGATGTCCCGCCAGATCTGCACCGCCATCCGGTAGGAGTGCAGGTCCTCGGCGATGAGCGCGAGTTCGCGCAGGTCCCGGACGGCCTCGGCGCGCTGTCCGGCCAGGGCGAGCGCCCGGGCCCGGGTGACGCGCGTGCGCACCGTGTCCAGATGCGCCAGTCCGCCGGGGTCGCTCAGGATGAGGTCGGTGGTGCGCAGGCAGCGCGCGCTGAGCCCGGCCGCCAGTTCGTACCGGGCCCGCAGCAGGAGCACCCGGCGCCACTCCACCGGCAGACCGAGTAAGCGTGCGGCGGTCTCGGCGTTCTGCAGCCAGTTGCCGACGTCGGCGAGATCCCCACCGGTGTCGAGCAGGACCGAGGTGGAGGTCCGGCACAGCCGTATCCACTCGCGCAGGGGGAGTGTGGGCGGCACCGGCGTGTGGTGGACGCGGTCCAGGTGGTCGCGGGCCTGCTCCGGGAAACCCATCCGGGCCAGCGCCAGCGCGGCGGCCTCGTGGGCCCGGCCGAGCACCGCGGAGCGGCCGGTGGACCGGGCGACGCGCAGCGACGTGTCGATCGCGGTTCGCGCCGGTTCGGTCTCCAGCTGTTCGACGAGGATGGCGATGAGGACGGCGAGCACCTCGACATGAGTGGCGGTGCGCGCCAGCACCGTGTCGCCGACCCGCTCCGCGGCGGCGGTGGCCAGCTCGCGCGCGCGGCCGAGATCGCCGCGGGCGAGCAGCTCGGCCGCCCGGTCCGCCTCGACCATGGTGTACAGCCACGGATGCCGGCCGATCTGCGGCAAGGCGGCCAGCTCGTCCAGCAGCTCGATCCGGGCCGCTCCCTCGTCCAGCGCGGCGAGGACGCGCTGCCGGCGCATCCCGGTCGCCGCGGCGAGGTGGAAGTCGCCGGCGGCCCGGGCCGCTCGCCAGGTGACCGCGAGGGCCGCCGAGGCGGCCGCGTAGTCCTCGGCGTCCTCCGGGTGCGGGCTCAGCACCTCTTCGAGAAGGGAGGTGTCCGGGTACGCGGCGCCGGCGTCGGTCGGCGGTTCGCCGAGCAGGTCACTCACGTTCACGTCGAGGGCGGCGGCCAGGTTGCGGAGCACGTCCGGGGTGGGCTGGCGCCGTCCCGCCTCGAGCCGTGAGACGTAGCTCGGCGTGACGAAGTCGCCGGCCAGCTCGCGCTGCGTGAGACCCTTCGACTCCCGCAGCGTCCGCAGCCGCCGCCCGAGCTCGGCTCGCCGATCCACGCTGGCCCTCACCTCATCAACTTGAGTCAAGTTACTACTGTAACGTTCTCTCGACTTCAGTCAACTACCTGGCGGGGAGCGATATGAGTCGGCCGACCAGCGCCTCGGTGCCGGGAAAAGTTCGTGACAAGGTCTTGCCTCGACGTGACGGTCTCGCATACCGTAGTCATCACGAGGTTAACTGAAGTCAAGTCCAGTCACGTCGGGGTCCGGCTGCCGCATGGGTGCCCCGGGCTGACGCGACATGGTGGCCGGTGAATGCCCGGTCGATGACGTCTCGATCCCTACGAACGCCGAGCCGGCTGGCAGCCCTGGAAATGGGCGCCAGCACGGCAACCTTCGACGCCCGCGAATCGCCCCTTCAAGAGAGGATCACCTCATGCGAGCCAGGCTCCGACTGCTCCTCCCGGTACTTGTGACCGGCGTGCTCCTGTCGCTTACCGTCGGCACCTCCGCGCAGGCCGCGGGACATGGCGAGGCATCCGATTCCCGCCTCGCCGCCGCCGTGATCGTCGTGCAGGCCCCCGAGGACCCCGACGACCCGGGAGACGACTGGCCGTGGGACTGCGCCAGCTGTGACGCCGCCGCACCGGTTAGCTGACCGCTCGGCGGGCACAGCTCGCCCCGCTATCCCCGGACGCGATCGAGTGCCGCGGCCGGTCGACTCGGTCGCCCTGCGAATTTGAGGGAGTTGGTCGGCCGGCTGCGGCATCCAGCCTTGCCCCGTCCTGGTGATGACGCCCCTCTGATCCACTGTGGACATCCGGGGGTGGATTCACATCGTCGCGCGGACGTCGGGGACGGTGCCGTCCTCAGGCCAGGCTGGGGCATCAGGTGTCAGTTGGCCAGTTGCGGAGGTAGGTGTTGGCGAAGGCTACGAGGGCGTCCTTGCCCGCGCGGCCGGCCAAGGCGGCGAGCCTGACGCGTAGGTCCTGTGCGTTCTTGATGTGGGCGTACAGGCTGGCGTCCTTGACGCCGAAGCGGCGGGCGTGACTCGCGACGCTCCCATCGGCCTCCGTTACCTGGTGTCGCCCACCTTGTCGACGATGATCGACGCGGTGTAGACGGCTTGGCGGAACAGGTCGCCCTTGCGGATGTGCGAGGTGCCGTCGAGGGCTACTTTGGTGTGGTCGGCGATGGCGACGGAGCGCTCGCCGATCAGCGCGTACGTCTGCTTGTCGAACAGCAGTTCCTGGCTGCGGTACCCGTCGACGGTGACGCCGAGCCCGACCGCGGGCCGGCCGTCGATGTTTACGGCGTCGGGGTTGAGCCGGACGCCCTCTTGGCGTGCGATGGCGCGGAAGACGGCCGCCTCGACCGCTGGCGGTAGCACGTATCGGCTCAGCAGGGCGTCTAGCTCGACGCCGTACGGCTTGGGTGCCCGCTGCCAGGCGAGCACCGCCTCCGGTGTGGTGAGCCGGGCCAGGTCGTCGTACGGGATCTCGCCCCAGACCATGCCCCGCTCCTGGTGTCGGACGACGAGCTTGCCTTCGTCCATGTTCGCCCACACGCGCGCGTCGATCCGGGTCCATTCCTGCGTGCGGACGACGCTGGTCCGGCCTGGGACGAGCGGACCGTTCGGCGCCTGCTCCGTCAGCGCCTTGTCGTTGACCAGGACCCTGGCCTCCTTGTACATGAACTGGTCCGGTCGGGGTGCCACCCACGGCTTGCGGCTCACCGTCCAGGCCGCGTTCTCCAGCACCTCGGCGGCGCTGGCCGGGCGCGCGAACGGCAGCGCGCCGCCCGCGTGACGCTGGTCCAGCACGTTGCCGTCCCGTGCGACCGGCGTGCCCAGGTTCTCCACCGCGACCATGCCGACCACGCCGACCGCGGCGGCCGCGGCGATCAGGCCCGCCAACACCGGCCAGCGGCGCGTACGCCGGTGGCCGCGCGGCGCCGCCGGCGCCTCGGCCGCGCGGATCCGGTCCAGCAGGGCGGTCCGCGACCGCTCCCAGGCGGCGGGCGGCGCCGCCTCGTCCGGTCCGAACACCTCACGCAGCATGCGCAACTCGTCCATCATTCGTCCACCTCCGAGTCCATCCCCAACGCCCGCCGCATCTCCCGCCGCCCCCGGTGCAACCGGGACCGCGCGGTACCCGCCGGGATGTCCAGCGCCTCCGCGGCCTCCTGCGGGCTCAGCCCAGCCCAGCCGACCAGCAGCAACACGTCGCGCACTGGGCGGGGAAGGCCGGAAAGCGCCCGGGCCAGTGCGCCCCGGACCGCGGATGCGTCGACTCGTCCGGCGACGAGGTCGTCGTGGGCGGCGACCGGTCCGTTCTCCGCGGCTCGGGCGAGCGCCTTGTACCGGCGGGACTCGGCCCGGCCGTGCCGCGCGATCAGGTTCGACGCGATGCCGTACAGCCACGGCCGGGCGTCCGCGTGCGCCGGGTCGTAGCCGGCCCGCCGGTCGAACGCGATCAGGAACGTCTCGGACGCCAGGTCCTCCGCGAGGTCCGGCCCGAGCCGGCGTGCCGCGTACACGTAGATGTGCTGGTAATGCCGGTCGAAGACGGCGGCGAAGCATTCCGGCGAGTTGGCCGCCCGTCCGATCAGCTCGGCATCCGTCTCCGTGCCCCGCGCCTCGAAGCGCGCCATCACAACCAAGTCCGCCTCCCTCGCCGTCCGGACTACCAACCCTTATTCGCCGGTACGGCGAAAAGTGTTCGCGACGGTCGATGGGAGGCGGACGGCGGGACGTAGCCGACCACCGGCCACTGCCGGTGCCAGGAACCGCGCGGCGGTGCCGGACGTCAGGCGTTCCTCAGGATGAGGTTGCTGTAGCGGCCGCCCTCGACGCGGCCACCGTGGCGGGTGTGCCCCGGCTGCGGCCACGGCCGGTACTGGACCTTCACCTTCACGTCGAACGCTCGGGTGCAGCCAGTCGCTGTGGATATCGTTGCCCTGGTGGTGAGTTGCACCTTGTAGTGATGGGTGACGATCTCCCCGGGGTCGACGGTGGCCGTCGCGGTGCCGCAGCCGTCGCCGCCGAGTTGTTGCGCGGTCAGTGTCAGCAGCGGCGCGAACGGGCGGTCGCCGCCGGTCGACACCGCGGTTACCTCGACGTCGGCGCGGACGTCCAGCCGGCGCGCGCCGGGGTCCGCCGTCCAAGTGCTGTCGTCGAAGACGTACGCGACCGGGTTGGCGACTTCGACCGGGGGCAGGTAGCTGTCCGGATCCCGCCATTCCAGCGCGCCCGCCTTCACGTCGTCGTGCATGCCGAACAGCGTGTTGGCCCCGGGCACGACCACCAGCTTCGCGTCCGGTGGTACCTCGGTGTCGTCGGTCTTGGCGTATCCGATCAACCGGCAGTTGTAGTCGCCGGTCACCGGCGGCACGAACAGCCACCGCACGCTGATCACCCGCGCGAACGGGTCGAGCTCCGCCCCGCGATGGTTCATCGTGGAGGTCACCGAGGTGTAGCCGCGGCCGTTCACAGTGCACACCAGCTGCGCGGCCATCATCAGCCCGTACCGGCTCGTGGCCGCGTACCGGCCGTAGAAGAACCGCGGCTGGCCGGCCGTCAGCCGCGTCACCGGCAGCCGGACGATCACCTTGGCCTGCTCCTCCCGCGGGATCTCGGCGGTGACGACCTGTCTGGACTCGGCCGCCGCGGCCGGCGTCGCACCCGCCACGACCACGGCGCAGAAACCCGCGACGGCGAACGCCAGCGTCGACGCGGACGCGAGCACGCGACGGGACAGCCATCGTGGCAAGGTGCTACCACCGTTCCCGGTTCTGCAGCGGCGCGACCTTCCCGCACTTCTCCGGCGGGCAGTCCTGCGCGACCACGACGCCCGAGTTGAACTCCCCGGCCGCCGGCATGACCACCCCCGTGGCCGCGACCAGAGTCGCGCCCACCGCCGCCACAACGCTCGACACCACGACACCACGACGTACTCGCATCCGTCCACCTCCAGGTCCACGGCCGGCGGGTCCGGCCATCGCAGGAGAGCGTGGCCGGCCGGGCTGGCGAAAACCTGGATGGAACCTGGACAGTCAGCCCTTGGTGGAGCCGGCGAGCAGGCCGCGGGTGAAAGCGCGCTGCAAGGGCGAGGAACACGGCGAGCGGGATGGCAAGTGAGATGAACGCCGCCGGGGCGATGATGTCGATGTTCGCGCCGTACTGCCGGAGCTGGGCGAAGATGGCGACGGTCAGGGGTTGGGTGGCGCGGCCGAGGGTGAGCGCGACGATCAGGTCGTTCCAGGTGAACAGCAGCAGCGCAGTCCTTGGTAGGCCGCGCCGAGCCAGTGCAGCGTGCGCGCCTGGCCGGCCGGGTCGCCGGCGGTGCGGCGCGCCGACAGCGCCCGCCGGTGGCGGTGCCGGGCGCCTTCAGCCGCGCGGGGCGTACATGATGACCGCGACACCGACCAGGCAGATCGCCGCGCCGGCAACGTCGTACCGGTCGGGTCGGAACTTGTCCACCACGATGCCCCAGGCCAGGGAGCCGGCCACGAAGATGCCGCCGTAGGCGGCCAGAATCCGGCCGAAATGCGCGTCCGGCTGCAACGTGGCCGCGAAGCCGTAGAGGCCCAGAGCGGCGACGCCCGCGCCGATCCACAGCAGCCCCCGGTGCTCCCGGACGCCTTGCCAGACCAGCCAGGCACCGCCGATCTCCGCGAGCGCGGCGAGCACGAACAAGCCGATGGACCGGATGGTCGTCATGGCTGTATGCCACCACATCCGCGCCCGGCCACGTCGGCGGACCCGGCCGGGCGGGTAGGGCTGCTGGACGCCGTCGCGGTCGGGTCCGGCACGGACCCGATGACCAGGCCCTAGGACTGTCCGGGTAGCCGCCACACGAGCCGGGCGCGGCCGTTCACGGCGAAGCGGACTGCTAGGCCAGCGATCACCAGGAGGGCGCCGAGGCCGGCCAGCCATGGCAGCCACCAGTGGGACGGCCCTGTCACGGGCAGACCTTGGCGCCTGTTGGTGAGGGTGCAGGTGACTTTCGCGCCGATCGTGACGGTGTTGTCCTGCGATACCGCAACAGGGTTGCCGTCGGCGTCGGTGCAGGTCCAGCCCTGGCCGTCGTAGCCTGGTGGGCCGTTGGTCTCGGACAGGGTGTAGGTGCCGGCGGTGACCAGCACGTTCGTCACCGGGTTGGATCCACTCGTCCCGGACAGTGGGGTCGGGCCGCCGGCGTGCAGCGTCCACGCCGTCGCGGGCGCGAGCGGGGCGTCGCCGGTGACGTTCTTGAGAGGGTGAGCCGCGGGCTGGCGACGTCGACGTTGGCGAACGTGCACACGATGCCGCGGGCCCCGCCGTTGCTCGCGGCGCCCGGACCGGGCGTCACGCTCCATTGCCCCGGTCCTTGTCGGACGACGGTGAGCGGCTGCGGCGGGTCGAAGAGTTGATCGAGGCAGGAGAACGTCGCCTGGTAGTCGGCCAGGTCGGCGCCGGCGCCGGTCTCGGTGATGACGTAGGTCTGCGCCGCGCCGCCGACCTGGGTCCAGGCTGTGCAGGTTGTAGATGAACGGGCTGGACTCCGCGCAACTGGTCGGCTGGTCGATCTCAACCTGCGCCAGCGCGGGCGTCGGCCGAACGAGCACAATGGACAACCCCGCCACCGGGATTGGTGTCTTCGCACGACCAGGAGGTGGTGTAGGCGTCGATGCTGGTGGTGGTCCCCTGCGCGAGCGACTCGCTGATGGTGTACTCGGTCGAGGGGATCCCCGGCAGGGGGCCCACCCTTTCGTCCTGGATTCCGGCCGCAGTGCCGGTGGTGGTGTTGCTGTTGCCTTCGGTGATACCGCCCCCGGTGATCGTAATCGTGAACTGGTCGTCGGCGCCCGCGCGGCCGGCGGGGAGATCCTTTTGCACGGTCAGGGTGCCGGGAAGGCTGCATCCGGCGAGGTCCGTGAGAATGATGCCGCTCGCGACCCCGCCCTGGGCGGTCGTCGTGGTGACGGCGCCGGTGTTGGGGTTGATGTCGACCAGGGTGGCGGTGCCGGTGGTCGCGTACTGCGCGAAGAGTGTTCCGTCGGCCGCGAACGCGATTCCGTTGTAGAACCCCGATCCCACGGGCGCGGTGTTCGTCGCGAGCGTCGTCGGGGGGAGTGTCACCGCCGGACCCGAGGTCGGTAGCGGCCCGTCGACGCGCCGGATCTGTGACGTGTTGGTGCCGACGGTGTTGTATGTGCCGGCGACGACGAAGAGGTTGCCGCTACCGTCGAAGGCTATGTCTCCCGTGGAGAACCCGGTGCCCGCCATGGAGACGTTCGCCAACCGGCCCAGCGGGGTGTTGGTGGCGGGGTCGTACCCGAAGATCGCGAGTGTCAGACCCGCGCCGGATCCCGTGTATCCCGCGTAGTAGTAGATGCCGGTGACCGGGTCGACCGCGCCCATGACCATGGTCATGCCCGTGGACGGGGCGGAGACGGAGCTGTTGACGCCGGCCTGCGTGTGGGTCCAGATCGTGGTGCCGTTGGTCTGGGTCACGGCGTAGGCGGCGCTCAGGTCGTCCGTCACGGCGAGGCCGTTGAGGGCGGTGCTGTTTCCACTGCCGAATCTGCCGATCATCGTGTTTTGACCGGTGTTGACGTCGAGCGCGTAGATGTTGCCGGCGTTGCCGGACGAGCCTCCTGCGGGGAGGCCGGCGAGGTTGAAGATGGTCGTGGGGCTGCACTCCTGCGGGAGCGCGGCCTCGACTTCGGTAGGGGTGGCGATCAAGCCCGCGAATACGACCGGCAGGAGGATGCCTAAGGCACCCCCAATCCTGCCCAGCAGCCGCGTGGCAGCCCGGCGTCGCGCACGGCTGTGACCAACACCGTCGCGGAGCGGTGCCATCCCCCGTGCCCGCATTGCGCCCCCGCCCGATCGGATTTGCGCTTCATGTTCCGTGAATTGGCGCTTCTGTGCGGTTGCGTACTTTATTGGGCAACGGTGAAGCTCAGTCCATGCGATCCTGCTTTCACCTGAATGGGCGACCCAGGCCCTACAGTTGGCGCACAACTGGACAGATTGCACAGCTCGCAGGCGTGTTGTTCAGCGTCCTGATCGCAGGGCCGGTCGGCGGTGGTCGCTGGGCCGCGAGCCGCGTACCCGTTTGAACGCCACGCTCAACGCGAATGCCCCGGAGTAGCCGACCCGCCGGGCGATCGCGTCGACGGTCAGGTCGGTGTCGCGCAGCAGCTCAACGGCGAGGGCGATCCGCCAGCCCGTCAGGTAGGTCATCGGCGGCTTGCCGACCAGCGCCGTGAAGCGGCGGGCGAACGCCGCCCGCGACACCCCGGTCTTCGCGGCGAGCTCGGCCACCGTCCACGGGTGCGCCGGACTGTCGTGCATCAGCCGCAGGGCGCTGCCCGCCCACGGGTCGTCCAAGGCGCGGCTCCAGCCCGGGGCGCCGTCGAACCACCCACGTAGCGCCGACACCAGGATCAGGTCCAGCAACCGTTCCAGCACCAGCAGCTGCCCCGGCCGGTTGCGGGTCACCTCCTCGACCATCGCTTGCGTCGACGGGACCGCGCTGCCCGCGGCGGGGACGACCAGCAGGGAGGGCAGGGCGTGCCGCAAGTGGCCGCTGAGCCCACCCCGGCGTGCGAACGCCCCGCTGAGCAGCACGGGGCCGTCGTCGGGGCCGTCGTCGTCGCGCCTGCCGCAGGAACGCGTGGGCCCGGTGCCGCCGGGGCAGTAGTCGGCCGCCGTGACCGTCCACATCGGACCCGACGGCAGCGCCGACGATGGGGCGTCGGCCACGGCATACGACACGTCGCCGCGCACGACGGCGATGTCGCCCTCGGCGATGCGCACCGGATCCCGCCCGTCGGCGACCACCCAGGCGTGGCCGCGCAGCATCATGGCCAGCATCAGCGGGGCACCGGTGGACATCCGCAACGCCCAGGGCGGTCGCAGGACCGCCGGCCGGAACACCGCACCGCGAGCCCACACGCCCGCCAGCAGCTCGGAGACGGCATCCACCGTGCCGAGTGTAGACGCCGTGACATCGGTCAGATCGTCCAGAGCATGGATCCTCGCGTCCCATCCCGGTTGGCTCAGGTCATGAACGCACAACCGATCCTCGTCACCGGCGCCACCGGGAAGTCCGGTCGCCGCGTCGTCGCCCGTCTGCGCGCCCGCGGGATACCGGTGCGCGCGGCGTCCCGCACCGGCGAGCACCCGTTCAACTGGACCGATCCCGGCACCTGGGACGCCGCGCTCGACGGCGTGCGCGCGCTCTACCTGGTGCAGCTCAACGGCAGCCGGCTCGTCCGCCCGTTCGTCGACAGCGCGGTGCGCCACGGAGTACGGCGCATCGTCCTGGCCTCGGGCCGCGGCCTCGACGATCCCGACTACATCCAGGGCAGCGCGGGCATCCGACACGCGGCGCTCGACAGCGAAGCCGCCGTACGCGACAGCGGGCTGGAGTGGACGATCAGCCGCCCCGGCTGGTTCGCGCAGACCTTCACCGAAGGCATCTACGCCGAGGCCGTCAACGCCGGTGAGCTGCGCCTGCCCGCCGGCGACGGCGCCGCCAGCTTCCTCGACGCCGACGACGTCGCCGCGGTGGTGGTCACCGCCCTCACCGAGGATGGCCACACCGGCCAGACCTACGAGCTGTCCGGCCCAAACGCTGTGACACTCACCGAAGTGGCCGCCACCCTCTCCGAGGCCACCGGCCGCACCATCCGTTACGTGCCGCTGTCGAGGCGGGAGTACGTCGCCGAGCTCGTGACGCAGGGCGTGCCGGCCACGGACGCCGAAGCGTTCGCCAACGTGGCCGAGTCGCTGCGCCTGGGCAAGGACGCACACGTGTCCGACGGCGTGCAGCGCGCCCTCGGCCGCCCACCCCGGACCTTCGCCGAGGCGATTCAAGGCGTGCAGCCCTCCACGCCCTGACGACGGCGGCGGCGGCACCGACGCCGTCGCGACGCACTGGTCGCGTAGGCCGATTTGGGCTACCGCGATGTCCGTTGTGGACCGGACCGTTGCGCGGGGTCCCCGGGGAAACGTGGAGCGCAGCGGAGCGTTTTCTTGGGGTGCTTTCCCGCGGCCTCACCCTGCGCGGTCGGCGGTCTCACCCCGGCCCCCTGCGGGGAGCCGTGGCGGTTGTGTGTCCATGACACTTCACCACGGCGCCGCCGGCCGGGGCGGATGTGTGTGTGCGGGAAGCTCTGGAGCTGCCCCGTCTGTGCGTGCGGCCCGCGCAGCTTCCCCGTGGGCGGTGACCGCGACTTCAGCGCGGACCTCGCCCCAGGGTTGGGCTTGGGTCGCGGAGCCGGCAGCGGAGGCCGGGGATTTCGGCGAGCGCCAGCTCGCCGCCGGCCTCCGCGGTGCCCGCGGGAGCATGCGGTCCGCAGCTGGCGCGGGCCGGGGCAAATCGTGTCTGAAGAAACGCCGGGACGCGCCGCACCCCGCCCTCCGCAGAGCCCATCACCCAGACTCCGAAAGGTTTCTAGACCGCCTCGAGCAGCAGCCGGACGAGTTCGGCAGGCATGGTGATCATGCAGTCGTGGCCGGTCGGTAGCTCCCGTACCCGGTCGCCTGCTGGGACGGGACGCCGGGTGATGCCCGCCGGCCGACCTCTGACGCAGTGGATGTGCGTGCGTGGGATCGCGCGCGCGGCCGGGTTGTCCAGCCGGACCGGCTCTTGGAGGCACCGCACCGGGTGGTCCGACAGCATCGAGCGCAACCAGGCGACGTCGTCGGGATCGGTGACCCCGAACAAGCCGATCGGCGGCGGCTGCTCCGGCATCGGCGGAACCCGCCAGCCGTCCACGGCGACGTCGATGAGCTGCTTGGTGATCGGAAGGACGTCGACCGCGGTCTCGCCGTCTTCGGGGACCATCGCGTCGAGGAAGACCAGGTGCGCGATCCGCTCCGGGGCCCGGTCGGCAACTCCCGATATGACCATCCCGGCGTAGCTGTGCCCGACGAGCACGACGTCGTCGAGACGCTCATCTTCGATCAGGCCGGCGACGTCGTCGACGTGGGTGCCGAGCCCGACCTCGGGGCCCAGCAGGTGTGCCTTGTCGCCGTAGCCGGTCAGCGACGGCGCGAGCACCCGGTGCCCGGCCGACTCCAGGAGCGGGACCGTCCGGTCCCAGCTCCGGCCGCTGTGCCAGGCGCCGTGTACCAGCAGAAATGTGGCCATGGCCGTACGGTTCCTCCTCGTGCCTCGGTACCGTTGGGTAACCGGGAACATCGTGATCCCCGCGACTCGGCCCCGGCAATACGGCACTTTTCGGTGCCCCGGTTCTCAGGAGGTAACCAGTGCAGGACCCGTGCCAGGCCCGCGAAGTCCTCGGGATCGTCGGGGACAAGTGGGCGCTGCTGATCGTGCGCATGCTCAAGGACGGGCCGCGGCGCTTCACCGAGCTCAAGCGGGCCATCGACGGCATCAGCCAGCGCATGCTGACCGTGACGCTGCGCGACCTGGAGCGCGACGGGATCCTGACGCGCACGGTCCGCGAGGTCATGCCGCCGCACGTCAGCTACGAGCTGACCCCGATGGGCCGGACCCTGCGCGAGGCCACCGCGCCGCTGCTCGAGTGGAGCATCACGCACCTGCCCCACATCGACGCCGCCCGTGCGGCGTACGACAACCGGATCCTGGCGCCCAGCTCGCGGTGACCCTCGCCCACGCCGGTGGGTTGCCCTCGTGGCTGGCGTGGAGAGGCTCGGCTCAGCCGATGCGGCCGACGCCGCCGAACAGGTAGACCTCCGGCTCGTCGGAGTCCGGGTCGGGGCGCCAGCGCGAGCACGTGACGACACCGGGCTCCAGCAGATCCAACCCGTCGAAGAACCGTTCGAGCTCCATCTTGGTCCGGGCGCGGATTGGCGTGCCGCCGCGCTCGGTGGTTTCCCGCATCACGCGCAGCATCGGCTCGCCGTGGATCTCCGCGGTGGAGTGGGTGAGCACCAGGTAGCTACCGGTGGGCATCGCCCGCACCAGCTGCGCGACGGCGCCGTACGCCTGCTCGTCGTCCATGAGGTGGTTGACGACGCCGAGGAGCATGAGCCCGATCGGCTGGGAGAAGTCGAGCGTGCGCCGCGCGGACGCGAGGATCGCCTCCGGCTGGCGCAGATCGGCTTCGACGTAGTCGCAGCTGCCTTCCGGGGCGCTGGTCAGCAGCGCACGCGCATGCGCCATGACGAGCGGGTCGTTGTCGATGTAGACCACCCGGCAGCGCGGGTCGAGAGACTGCGCGACCTCGTGGGTGTTGTCCGCCGAGGGGAGCCCGGTGCCGACGTCGAGGAACTGACCGATGCCGGCGTCCTGGACGAGAAACCTGACCACGCGCTTGAGGAACGCGCGCTCGGACTTGGCCCCGACCGGGATGTCCGGGATGTGTGCGATCACCTCGTCGCCGGCGGCCCGGTCGACCGCGAAGTTGTCCTTGCCGCCGAGCCAGTAGTTCCAGATCCGCGCCGAGTGCGGCACCGTGGTGTCCAGTTTGGAGTCTGAAGGGAACTCCCGGTCCTCGGCCATGACGGCATTCTTGCGCACCGAGGGGGCGGTGACGCAAGAGGGGCGGTGGTCCCGACGGCACGGCGGGCTCCAATGTGGGTGCCCACCTACGGCCACCTGGACCATGTGCCACGAGTACCCGCCGCGACAGCTGCGCGGAGCCCCTTGCGGGCCGGGCTGGCAGATGTCGGTGCGTGGGAGTGGCCACGACGCTCCGGTTGACGGTTATTCGTAGTGCGAACTAAAGTGCTTCGTGTTACGAATACTTCGTATAACGAACTAGGAGCCGATCGTGGGTACGGCGGAAGGACGGGGCGCGACCAGGACCCTGGTAGCGCTGGTGGTGGCGGTCTTCGGGTACGCGTTGATGCAGACGGTGGTGGTCCCGGCGTTGAAGTTGCTGGAGGTCCGGCTGCACGCGACCCCTACCACGGCGGCGTGGATCTTGACCGCGTTCCTGCTGTCCAGCGCCGTGCTGACCCCGCTGCTGGGACGGCTCGGCGACCTGTTCGGACGGCGCCGGGTCACGCTGGCGGTGCTCGCCGTGTACGCCGTCGGGATGGCCGGCGCCGCAGCCGCGCAGAACATCGGTCAGCTCATCGCGGCGCGGGCCGTGCAGGGTGCGGCGCTGGCGCTGGTTCCGCTGTCGATGGCGATCCTCCGCGAGGCCCTGCCGGCCAACCGGCTGCCGTTCGCGATGGGTCTGGTCTCGGGCGCGGTCGGCGCCGGCGGCGGTGCCGGCCTGGTCGTCGGCGGCCTGCTGGCCGACCACCTCTCCTGGCGGTACCTGTTCATCCTCGGCACGGTGATCGCCCTGGTCAGCCTGCTGCTGGCGGCGCTGTGGGTGCCCGTCGGCGGGTACGTGGCGGCGGGCCGGGCGGACTATCCGGGCGCCGTGCTGCTCGGTGGCGGCCTGGTCGCTTTGCTGCTGGCCCTGGCCAAAGGGCCGTCGTGGGGCTGGTCGTCGCCGCGGGTGCTCGGCCTCTTCGCGCTCGGCGCCGTGCTGTTCGCCGTCCTGGCCGGGGTGGAGCGGGCCAGGAACGATGCCCTGCTCGACGTCGGTGAGCTGAGCGACCGGCCGATGGCGATGACGCACGCAGCCGCGTTCCTCTTCGGCGCCGGATCGTACTTCTTCTACCTTGCCCTGCCGCTCTATGCCCAGCTGCCCGCGGTGGGCGGCGTCGGGTTCGGCTCCACCATCACGGTGGCCGGCCTGCTGATGCTGCCGGGCATGCTGGCTGTCGTGCCGGCGAGCATGGCGGTCGGCCGGATCGCCCGGGTGCTGGGACCACGCTGGCCGCTGACCGGCGGCTGGGCGCTGTTCGGCGTCGGGTCGGTGCTGTTCGTCCTCGCCCACGACCAGATGTGGCAGCACGCGGTCTTCTATACGATCGTGGGTGCCGGCACCGGCCTGGTCATCGGCTCGCTGCCCAAGCTGATCGCCGACATCGTGCCGCTGGCCCGGACCGGGACGGCAAACGGCATCAACAACATCGCCCGCACGGTGGGCAGCGCGGTCGGCACCGCGCTCGCCGCCGCGGTCATCGCCTCCGCCGGTACGGGGCGGCTGCCGGACTCCACGTTCACCACGCTGTTCTGGCTGGCGGCGGCGACCGCGGCGCTCGGCATCGCCATCGGGTTCTTCGCCACCCGTCGCGACGCGCCCGCCGCCACGCCCACCCGAGAGGAGCTGGTGACCTCCCGATGAGATCCTTCAGCGACGCCGAGCTCGCGTACCTGCGGGAGGACCGGCTCCGGCTCGGGCGGCTGGCGACGGTGGGGCCGGACGGCATGCCGCACGTGGCCCCGCTGGGCTGGTCGCTCGACCCCGGCGGGGCGTACGTCGAGATCGGCGGCCGCAACCTCGGCCGGTCCAAGAAGTTTCGGGACGTGGCCAGGTCGGGGCGGGCCGCGCTGGTCATCGACGACGTGCTGCCGCCCTGGCGACCGCGGGGCATCGAGATCCGCGGCCGGGCCGAGGCGATCCCCGGCCCGCCGGCGCTGATCCGCCTGATCCCGACGCGGGTGGTCAGCTGGGGGCTGCACGAGGGCCGGACCGTCGAGGAGACGTACCGGGCCCGCGACGTCGAGGACGTCGTCGATGGCTGACTACGGACACCCGCTGCGGTTCGCCGCCAACGTCGTCCCGTCGGCCCAGGACGCGTCGCGGATCGTGGCCCTCGCCCGGGTCGCCGAGCGCGCCGGCCTGGACCTGGTCACCTTCCAGGACCACCCGTACCAGCCGGCGTTTCTGGACACCTGGACACTGCTGAGCTACGTCGCCGCCAGAACCGACACGATCCACCTCGCCGGCAACGTGCACCCCGTACCGCTGCGCCCACCGGCCGTCCTCGCCCAGGCCGCGGCGAGCCTCGACCTCCTCAGCGGCGGCCGGCTGGAGCTCGCGCTCGGCGCCGGCGGGTTCATGGACGCCGTCGCGAGCATGGGCGGGCCGCGCCGCTCGCCCGGCGCGGCGGTCGAGGCGCTGGACGAGGCGGTCCAGATCATCCGCGCGTGCTGGGACACCGGGACCCGGGGCGCCATCCGGATCGCGGGACGCCACTATCGGGTCGACGGCCTACGGCGCGGACCCGCTCCCGCCCACGACATCGCGATCTGGGTCGGCGCGTACCGCCCGCGCATGCTCCGACTGGTAGGACGCGCCGCGGACGGCTGGCTTCCGTCCCTGCCGCGCCTCGCGGATGCCGGCCAGCTCGCCGAGGGCAACGCCATCATCGACGAGGCCGCCACGGCGGCGGGACGCTCGCCACGGGACATCGTCCGACTGCTCAACCTCGGCAGACCGGCACCCGCCGAGCAGCTCGCCGAACTCGCGCTCGGACACGGCACCAGCGTCTTCACCGTGATGGCCAACAGCCCGTACGACGTCGAACGGTTCGCGGCCGAGACCGCCCCCGCCGTGCGCGAGCTGGTCGGGGCCAGCCGGCCCGCGGAACGCCTGCGCGGCTGAACCGGTGACCCGCTAGGCCCTGTTTCAAAGAATTGTCGAGGCGAGCCGAGGTCCAGGCGGCGATGCGCCCGGCGCCGCCGGTCGTCGTCTGGACCCGGCGCAGCCCGGCAAGGATTTTCGAAACAGGGCCTAGCTAACGCGGTGCGGCCCACGAGGGGTCGTACGCGGCGAGGACGCGCGTGGTCATGGCGACCAGCTGTCCCCGTTCGCCGGGGTCGAGGACCTCCGTCATCGACTCCAGCCGCGTGGTCACCTCGTCGTGCGCCGCGACGGCCAGCCGGGAGCCCTCGTCGCTCAACCTGACCACGCAGGCCCGCCGGTCGGTGGGGTCGGAGACCCGGGTGACCAGGCGGCGCTTTTCGACCCGGTCGACCAGCCCGGTCATGGTGGAACGCTCCAGGTGCATCAGCCGGCCCAGCTCGGTCATCCCGACCGGGCCCCTGACCAGCACGCAGAGCAGCTGAAGCTGCTGCGGCGGCAGACCGTGCGCCCGCGCGACCTCGCCGAACACCCGCTGCACCAGGTGCGACGTGCGCACCAGGGCGGCGGCGACCCCAAGCCCCATCGTCGTGGCCATCGAGAAAGCCTAGCAGTAATTCGTACTACGAACTAGTGTCAGCGGAACTCACGCGGCCAGCACCCGGGATGACCGGCTCGCGACTTCGTCCGGCAGGCCCTGGGGCGCGTTGACGCTGCTGCCGGCCGCCCTACTGCCGCGCGGCCCCGCCTCGTCCCCGACTTGAGCGGCGTCCGAGCCGCGGTCTCCACGCTGCCCGTACGAGCCTCGTCGACATCCAGAGAAAGGCGGTCGGAGGGCATGCCCGACGCGACACAGCGCACCGCGACGATCATCGGCGCGGGCACCATCGGACTCGGCTGGACCACGCTCTTCCTCGCCCACGGGCTGCGGGTGCGGGTCAACAGCCGCCGTGCCGACGCCGAGCGGATCGTCCGGGACGGCCTGGCCCTGTTCGCGCCCACGCTGCCTGGCGGCGCGGCCGATCCGGCGGAGCTCGCCACGCGGCTGGAGGTCCAACCGGACCTCAAGCGGGCGGTCGACGGCGCGGACGTGGTGCAGGAGAACGCCCCGGAGGACCTGGACCTGAAGCGGCAGATCTTCGCCCAGGTGGTCGAGGCCGCGCCGGAGCACACGCTCCTGCTCAGCTCCACGTCGTCGCTGCTACCGGACGACCTCGGCGCGGACCTGCGGGATCCGGCCCGGGTGGTGGTCGGCCACCCGTTCAACCCGCCGCACGTCATCCCGCTCGTGGAGGTCGTCGCCAGCGAGCGGGCCGACGCGGCACTGGTGCGGCGTGCGGAGGACTTCTACCGGGCGGTGGGCAAGGCGCCGATCGTACTGGCCCGATCGGTACCCGGGTTCGTCGCCAACCGGCTGCAGTCGGCGTTGCTGCGCGAGAGCATCCACCTGGTGCGCTCGGGCGTGGTGACCGTGGCCCAGCTCGACGCGGTGGTCGTCAACTCGATCGGGCTGCGGTGGGCAACCGTCGGTCCCTTCCAGGCGTTCCACCTCGGCGGCGGACCGGGAGGGCTGCGGCACTGGCTGGCGCACCTCGGCGTCGGCCTGGAGGCGGGCTGGCGTGGGCTGGGGGAGCCGCCGATGGACGAGACCACCGTGCGGACCCTGGTCGACCAGGCGGACGACGCGTTCGCCGGGCGCACCTACCCGGAGCTCGTGGCCGACCGGGACGCCCGCCAACTCGCCGTTCTCCGGGCTCTTGCCGGGTCGTGAGTCTCGGCCTGCCAGTCCGGGCGCGCGCCGGCCACCTCCTCGCTGGCCTGCTGCGCAGCGGTCTGAGACCTTCCGTATCGCATATTTTACCTATAGGATTTGCCGGCAAGGCTGCTTCACTTGAAGGTCATGGGGTTCGGCTATGGGCTTGCTCGACCGCGTGCCGCCGCTCGGCGCGGACGCCTTCCGGGCGTTGATGCGCCGGCTGGCCGCGACGGTCACGGTGGTGACAGTGCCCGGCTCGCCGCCGGTGGGGTTCACCGCGACGTCGTTCACGTCGGTGTCGTTGCGGCCGCCGCTGGTGTCGTTCTGTTTGGACCGGGGCTCGTCCAGTTGGCCGACGGTGGAGCGCGCGGCGTACGTCGGTGTGCACCTGCTCGCCGACGGCCAGCACGAGGTGGCCAGGACGTTCGCCACCAGCGGTATCGACCGGTTCGCGGTGCATGGCGCTTGGCGGCTGGGGCCGTACGGGGTGCCGCTGCTGGACTCGCCGGCGGCGTGGCTGCTGTGCCGGGTGACGAGGCGGGTGCCGGCCGGTGACCACGCGATCGTGCTGGCCGAGCCGCTGCAGGGCCAGCACGATCGGGGTGGCGCTCCGCTCGTCTACCACATGGGCGGGTACTCGGCCGTCGGGCCGCCCTCGCAGCGGTCGGCGGCCTGATCCGCCGGTTCAGGGGGCCGGTGGTGGGCTCTGCCGGAATCGGGCGGTGACGGTGCGACCCTTGCGGAAGCTGGGTTTCCTGACGATCGGGCTCTTCGACGGTGCGGATCCGAGGCCCGGGCACGAGTCGACCTTGGAGGTCATCGAGCTGGGGGAGCGGCTCGGCTTCGACAGCGCCTGGGTGCGGCACCGGCACCTGCATTACGGCATCTCGTCGCCGGTGGCGGTGCTCGCGGCGGCTTCCCAGCGCACCAGCCGGATCGCGCTCGGCACCGCGGTGATCCCGCTCGGCTGGGAGAACCCGTTGCGGCTGGCTGAAGACCTCGCCACCGTCGACGTCCTCTGCGGCGGTCGGCTCAACCCGGGCGTCAGCGTCGGCCCGCCGATGCACTGGGAGCAGGTCAAGCAGACGCTGTACCCGGACACGGCAGACCACGAGGACTTCGGCTATGGACGGGTACGCCGGCTGCTGGAGCTGATCCGCGGCGAGCCGGCCGGGGGCTTTCGCGGGGTGGAGGGATTCGAGGTCTTCTCCGACCGCGTCCAGCCGCACTCGCCGGGTCTGGGCAGCCGGATGTGGTACGGCGGCGGAAGCTTGCGTTCGGCGGAGTGGGCCGGCGAGCACGGGATGAACTTTCTGACCAGCAATGTGGTCAGGGCCGAGGAGTCGGAAGACTTCGCCGCGATCCAGCTCTCCCACATCCAGGCGTTCCGGGCGCCGGAGCTCGAGTGGGCGGATGATCGCGGCTGAACGGCCGGACCTCATCGCGTGCCCGGCGAAGGCCGGGCGGGAGACGTGTGGGAAGTGGCTTCGACTACGGACAGAGGCCGCTGGCGACGCGCCCGAAGTCGATGGCGCGCCGCGAGGTCAGGAAGACCGTCGATGGCATACCCGTAATATTCCTACGGGCGATGTAGGAATAGCAACGAGTTTCCACTGTCTGGGATCTTGAACGGGTACGTTGGCCGTTGGCCCCCGCGGCTGTGTCGCGTGTGGCGGTGTCGCTGCCGCGGACGGGCGCGGAGCCGGGCGACGGTAAAGTGGCCGGGTCGGCCGGATGAATCGGTGGTACGTGATGATGGGCTCCGGATGGCGCTGAACGCGGCCGCTGCGCCGGCGTGGCGGGACGTGTCGGTCGACGGGTTCGCGGAGCGGATAGCGAGCCGGACCGCGTCGGGTATCGCGAACGAGGTGCGTAGCGAGATCCACGCCGGGCGGATCAGACCCGGCACCCGGCTGCCGGCGATCCGGGACGTCGCGCGGGCGCTGGAGGTGAGCCCGACCACCGTTCAGGAGGCGTGGAACCAGTTGACCCGGGCCGGCATGCTGCGCGCCTCCGGGCGGCGCGGCACGCTGGTGCTGCCGGTCGGGAGCCGGGTGGAGGTCCAGACGCCCAGCGGCGTGCTCTCCGTCGACCGTGCCGACGGCGAACCCGACCCGGCGCTGTTTCCGCCGCTGGAGCAGGCGGTCCTGGCCGGGGTGCGGTCGCCGGACCTGCACGCGTTCGACTTCGCGTTCGTGACGCCGGCGCTGCTGGGCGCGGTCCGGCGCACGTGGCCGTTCCGGGCTGAGGCGTGGACCACCGCGGACGGCGGCTGGCACGGCAACTTCCTGGGTGTGCAGGCGGTGCTCACAGCCGGCCGGCCGGTGGCGGTCGAGCAGCCGACGATGATGCGGACGCTGACGCTGCTCGACCACCTGAAGGTGCCGATGATCGGGGTCGACTGGGACGGCGAGGGGCCCAGCCCGGCGATGCTCCGCGCGGCGTTGCGGCGGGGCGCCCGAGCGTTCGTGTACCAGCCGAGGGGGCACGTGCCGACCGGGGGCCGGGTGACCGAGCAGCGGCTCGAGGAGTTGGCCGAGGTGCTGGCCCGCCACCCCGAGGTCCAGGTCTTCGAGGACGACACGCTCGGCCCCCTGCTCGCCGGGCGCGACCTGAGCCTCGGTGCGCTGCTTCCCGGGCAGGTGCTGCGGCAGCGCTCGTACTGCGCCGCCTTCGGTCTGGACCTGCGCACGTCGGTGCTGGCCGGGCCGGAGCACCTGGTGCGCGCGGTGAACCGGATCCGTGGCATGTCCGGCGTGTGGAACAGCCGGGTCCTGCAGGACGCACTCGCCCACCTGCTGCGCGACGGCGACACCCGCCGGCTCGTCGAGCGTGCGGGGCGCCGGTACCGGCGCCGCCGGACGGCGCTGGTCGCCGCCCTCGCCGACCGGGGCGTGCAGGTCGGTGGCGAGGACGGGCTGATCGTGTGGTTGCCGGTCGTCGACGAGGAGCGGGCGTTCACCGGGCTGGCGCACGCCGGGGTGGAGACCAGCATGGGCTCCACCAGCTGGATCAGCCCGCGGCGGCGGGAGCAGCACCTGCGGGTCGCGACCGGCCGGCTCGCCATCCAGACCCTGGAGATCGAGTACCTGGCCGACTCGCTGGCCCGTTTCGCCCGGGCCTGAGCCGCCACCGCGCCGGCGGCTACGCGTGCCAGGCCTCGGCGAGCAGCCGGATGGAGGAGTCGACGTCGTCCGGGTTGTGCGCCGCGGTCGTGACGATCAGCTCGTCCGCGCCGGTCAGCCGCCGCAGCGCTGCCAGCCGCGCGACGACGACCTCCGCCACCCCGGCGATGTGGGTGCTCGTCGGTCGGCGACCAGTGCCCGCTCCCGCTCGCCGCCGCTGCTGCCCAGCGCCCAGACCTCCACGTCGGCGGCGCCGCCGGGAAACGCCGAGGCCGGTGTCCCGTCGCCGGCGCGGTAGCGGCCGGCGAGCAGGCAGCGCAGCGCGGCAACCTGGTCCGGGTACGGCTCCGCCCGCGCCTCCGGCTGCTGCAGCAGCTCCTGCCGGCGCCGCACGGCGGGGGAGGCGGTGATCGCGCCGCGGTCGTAGGGCGCCGGTACGACGACGCCGTCGACGGTCCGGCCGGCCGTTCACCGCCCGCCGCGGCTCGGCGCCGGCCGGGATGTGCGCGAGGTCCAAGATGGACAGTGGTACGCGGGTCACGCGCCGCGTCCGTCACGGACGGCGCTCACCGCGGCGGCGAGCCGGCCGACGGCCTCCTCGATGCCGGCCTCCGGGATGTCGCTGAAGCCCAGGCGCAGGTACCGGTCGTGGTCGCGCCCGCCGGGTACGGCGAACGACGTGCCCCGCGAGAAGCCGGTGCCGTGCGCGGCGGCGGCGCGGTGCAGCGGTTCGAGGGTGACGGCCGGGTCGAGCAGCCGGGCCCAGACGAAGAACCCGCCGTCGGGCCGTTCGGCCTCGACCTGCCCGGCCAGGTGGGTGCGCAGGGCGGTGGCCAGCGCCGCGGCCCGGGCGCCGTGCAGCGCCGACAGGGCGGCCAGGATCCGGTCGAACGCGCCGGCCGGGCGTACGATGCCGAGGATCGCCGCCTGGGTGAACGTGGACGGGTGCTGGTCGGTACGGGCGCGGACGTTCAGCACCGGCTGGACGAGCCAGGGCGGCAGGACCAGCCAGCCGAGCCGCAGGCCGGGGCCGAGCGACTTCGAGAACGTGTTGATCCGCACGACGCGGTCGCTGCCGGCCGGCAGGTCCGGCTCGTCGGCGCCGGCGAACCGGGACGTGCGGTACGGGTTGTCGGAGAGCACCACGAAGCCGAACCGCTCGGCCAGGTCCACCAGCCGGGCGCGGGCGGCGGCGCCGAGCACCCCGCCGGTGGGGTTCTGGAAGTCGGCGACCGTGTAGACGGCCCGCGGCCGCAGCCCCCGCGCCAGCAGCTCGTCCAGCGCGCCGACGTCGAGGCCGTCCCGCCCGACCGGTACCGGCAGCGCGCCGGCGCCGGTGAGCTGGAGCACGCGCAGCGCGATGGGGAAGATCGGGTCGTCGGTGACGACGGTGTCGCCGGCGTCCAGGAGCACCTGCGTGACCAGCGACAGCGCGTGCAGGCCGCCGTTGGTGACGACGATCCGCGAAGGTTCGACCCCCTCGCGGTCCGCCAGCCAGGCGACCAGCTCGTCCAGGCCGCGGGGGCCGGAGTACCGCAGCGCCGGCGCGGCTCGTACCCCGTCGGCGAGCAGCCCGTCGATGCTGGCGCGCAGCGCCGCGGCCGGCAGCGCCTCGGTGGCGGGGTTGCCGCCGAGCAGTTCGACGGCGTCCGGGCGGCGGTCGCCGAGCACGCCCACGAACGCCTGGGGGTTGGTCAGTCTCGACGCGAGCTGGGACAGCCGGTCGTGGTCAGGGGCGGCCATGGGATGCTCCGTTCCTCGGGTGTGGGCGGGTCACGGCACACCGGCCACGCGCGCCCGGTCGGCCGTCCGCGCGAGGTGGTTGACCGCGAGGACGGACAGGACCACGACCAGGCACGGCAGCAGGCTGATCCACCACGCGGTGGCCAGGTAGCCGCGGCCGCCGGCGATGAGGCTGCCCCACTCGGGCGCCGGCGGCGGCGCGCCGAACCCGAGGAAGCCGAGCGACGAGATCGCCAGCATCGCGGTGCCGATGGTCGTGGTGGCCAGGACGATCGCCGGGCCGGCCGCGTTCGGGACGACGTGCCAGAGCACGATCGAGAAGCGCCGCGCGCCGACCACCGTGGCCGCCTCGACGTAGCCGGAGGCCCGGACCCGGAGGACCTCGGCGCGTACGACCCGGGCGAACCCCGGCATCGAGCCGATCCCGACCGCGCACGCGATCTTGGCGGTGCCCGGGCCCAGCGCGGCCACGATCACCAGCGAGAGCAGCAGGCTCGGCACGGCGAGCAGGACGTCGACGAGGCGCATGACCACCGCGTCGACCACGCCGCGGGCGAAGCCGGCCAGCAGGCCGAGGACGGATCCCAGGGCCAGCCCGATGAGTACCGCCGCCAGCGTCGACTGCAGCGACAGGGCGGTGCCGTGCACGACCCGGCTGTACAGGTCGCGGCCGAGCTCGTCGGTGCCGAACAGGTGCGCGGCGCTGGGCGGCTGGAGGCGGTCGGCCGGTACGACGCGCAGCGGGTCGTGGGTCGCCAGCGGTCCGGGTAGCACCGCCCAGGCGGCGACGAGCAGCATGAAGAGTACCGCGGTGGCGCGTCCGGGCAGCCGGACCGCGGCGCGCAGGGCCCGGCGCGGCCAGGCCCGGCGGGGCGCGAGGACGGCGGTGCTCACCGCGCCACCGCGATCCTGGGGTCGAGCAGTGGGTAGAGCAGGTCTACGGCCAGGTTCACCACGATGAAGACGCAGGCGCCCACGGTGACCACCCCCAGGATGACCGGCAGGTCCCGGGCCTGTACCGCGGAGAGCGCCACGCGCCCGAGCCCGGCGCGGGAGAAGACCGTCTCGACCACGATCGAGCCGCCGAACAGTTCGCCGGCGAGCAGACCGGCCATGGTGAACGCGGGCAGCAGCGCGTTGCGGACCACGTGGGCCAGGTGCACTCGTAGCCGCGAGAGGCCCTTGGCCAGGGCGATGTCGGCGTACTCGGCGGACCGCTCGGCCTCGATGCTCTTGGACAGCAGCTGCGCGATCAGCGCCGCCACCGGAAGGCTGAGCGCGAGCACGGGCAGCACGAGCGACTCGAACCCGGACGAGCCGAAGGCCGGCAGCAGCCCCCACTGGAAGGAGACCACCTGCAGCAGGACCAGACCGACGCAGAACGTGGGTACGGAGATGCCGACCGCCGGGACGGTGGCGAGCAGGTGGCGCGGCCCGCGCCGCGGGACGAGCGTGATGGCGACGGCGAGCGCGGCGCCGAGCAGCACGCCGACGAGCATGCCGAGCGCGGCGAGCGTCACCGTCGGGCCGATCGCCTCGCCGAGCATCCGGGCCACCGGGCGTCCAGTGTGGATGGACGTGCCGAGGTCACCGCGGAACACGCCGCCCAGCGCTCGCAGGTACTGCAGGTGCAGCGGCTGGTCGAGCCCGTAGCGGGCGCGGAACTCGGCGAGCGTGGCCGGGTCGACGCTGTTGGTGCTGTCGCTGCCGGCTGCCATGATCTCGGCCGCATCGCTGGGCAGCAGGAAGACGGCGAAGAACGTGAGCGTGTACGCGGCCCAGAGCACGAGGATCGCCTGGCCCACCCGGCGCAGCGCGTACCCGGTCACGGCGCGGCCGGCGGTGCGGTCGCGTACCGGTTCGCGGGCCGGGGCAGGCCGAGCCGCTCGCGCAGCGTGGGTCCGGCGGGCGGGGCGGCGGCGCCGCGCGAGCCCAGCGCGGCCCGCAGGGCGGCGACCGGATCGTCGCCGGCCGGGACGATGACGCCGTCGAGCGCCCCGGCCGCCGCCAGCCGCTCGACGGCACCGACAGTGCCGCCCGCGGGCAGTTCGCCGAGCACGCGGACCTGGTGGCGCGGCCGCCCGGACTCCGCCACCGCCTGCCCGGCCCGCCGCGCGACCGCGTCGCCCGGCGCCGCCGGGTCGACCGCGATGACCAGCACGTCGGCGTGGGCGGTCACGGCGCGGCTGCCCGAGGCGTCGGCGCGCACGGCCACCACCGGGTGCCCCTGCGGCGGGCGAGGCGTGATGGAGGGCCCGGCGATCGAAAACGCCGGCCCGGTGTAGTCGACCCGGTGCAGGCGCCGCCGGTCCAGGTACCGGCCGGTGCGCGCGTCGCGGATGACCGCGCCGTCCTCCCAGCTGTCCCAGAGCCGCCCGACCACGTCGACGACCTCGCCGGCCTCGTCCCACAGCTCCCGCTCCGGGCGGGGCGCGGCGCCGTGCAGCGCGGCCTGCGCCGCGGTGGGCGCGGTGAGCACCAGCCAGCCGGCCCGGCCGTCGCTGAGGTGGTCGAGGGTGGCGAGCCCGGACGAGATCAGCAAGGGCTCGCCGTAGGTCACCGCGGCGGCCGCGACCACCCCGATCCGCGACGTGGCGGCCGCGAGGCGGGCCGCGAGCATGACCGGGTCGGGCCCGACGCCCCGCCCGGCGGCGACGTAGCCGTCGTCGACGAGGACGAAGTCGGCGCCGGCGGCCTCCGCGGCCAGCGCCGCCCGCCGGTACCCAGCGACGTCCACAGTGGACGGTACCGTGGGGTCGTCCAGCCGCAGGCCCACCACGAACCGGTGTTCACCCATCGTGCCGCTCCGCTGCCGCCGTGGCGGCGATCCGTTTGCCGAAGCAGACGCTGACCACCGTGTCCCGCTCGTACGGGCCGAACGGCGGGATCCGCCGCCAGCCGAGCGACTCGTACAGACCGATCGCCTCCGGCTGGCGGATGCCGGTCTGCAGCACCAGCTCTTCGATGCCACGCTCGGCGGCGAGGCCCTCGATCGCGGATATCAGCGCGCGGGCGAGCCCTTGGCGCCGGTGGCCGGGGTCGACGACGACCCGCTTGACCTCGTGGTACCGGCCGACCGTGACCAGCGAGGCGGTCGCGACCGGCGCCACACCCTGGTATGCGACGAAGGTGGCCACCACGTCTTCCGCGCGCGGTGGCGTCACGCGCTGCGCGGACAGGTCGAGGCCCGCGTAGCGGGGCAGGATCTCCTGCGCCATCAAGGCCCGCAGGCGTACCGCGCCGGCGTCGTCCCACCCCACCTGGCGCACCGTGTAGCCGGCGGTCACGACGCCCACCGGTTCGCCGGATAGGAGACGCCGAGGTGGTCGCGGAGCGTGCGCCCCTCGTACTCGCGCCGGAAGATTCCCCGGTCCTGCAGGAGAGGGACGACCCACTGGTAGAAGCGGGTCAGCGCGCCCTGATACGGCGGCATGAGGACGAAGCCGTCGGCGCCCCGGGCCAGAAACCAGCGCTCCAGCTCGGCGGCCACCTGCTCGGCGGTGCCCACCAGCCGCCAGTGCCCGTACGAGGCCACCTCCAGGCCGACCAGCTGGCGTACGGTCCACCGCTCCTCGCGGGCGAGGTCGGCGAAGATCTGGAAGCGGCTGCGCCGGCGTTCGATGTCGCCGGCGGCGGGGAGCCGCTCCACCGGGATCGGCTCGTTGAACCCGATGTCGCTCAGGTCGATCCCGCCCAGCTGGTCGGCGAGGCGGGCGGTGGCGGTCGGTTGGTCGACGAGGTCGAGCAGGCTCTCCCGGATCTCCTCGGCGTCCGCCGCGCTGTCCCCGATGATCGGGCTGACCCCGGGCAGGATCGCGACGTCGGTGTCGGGCCGGCCGTGCCCGCGGGCCCGTGACTTGAGGTCGCGGTAGAACTGCTGGGCTTCGGCCAGCTCCCGCTGGGCGGTGAAGACCATGCTGGCGTGGCGGGCCGCGAGGTCCCGCCCGGCCGGTGACGAGCCGGCCTGCACGATCACCGGGCGGCCCTGCGGGGTACGGCGCACGTTCAGCGGCCCGGCGACCGCGAAGTGGGTGCCGGCGTGGTCGATCGGGTGGATCTTGTCGATGTCGGCGAAAACACCGGCTGCCCGGTCGTGCCGTACCGCGTCCTGCTCCCAGCTGTCCCACAGCTGCTCGACCACGTCGAGGAACTCGGCGGCCCGCTCGTACCGCCCGGCGTGGTCGGGCCACGGCCGGCGCCCGAAGTTCTGCTCGCCGACGCTGGACGTGACCGCGTTCCACCCGGCCCGTCCGCCGCTCAGGTGGTCCAGCGTCGCCACCTGGCGGGCCAGGTTGTACGGCTCGTGGAACGTGGTCGACGCGGTGGCGATCACCCCGATGTGGCTGGTCGCCCGGGCGATCGCCACCGCGGCGGTGAGCGGCTCGAAGTAGAGGTAGGGCGCCTGGACCCGGGTCAGGGCGCGGTTGGGCGCGGAGATGTCGGAGAGGAAGAACGCGTCGAACTTGGCGGCTTCGGTCTCCTGCGCCAGCGCGATGACGAGTTCCGGCGTGCCCCACTGCTCGGTACGGCTGTCGGGCCGCCGCCACGCGCCCTGGTGTACCCCGCCGACGCCGGCGGAGAGCGCGAGATGCAGCTGCCGTCCGCTCATCGGTCCAGCCAGGTGTCGTAGAAGACGAGCCGGGAGGAGGACTCGAAGCGCAGGCCGCGTACGGCGCCGCTGTGCGCGGCGACCTGGGAGAGCTCGTAGACGGGGATCGCGTACGCGCCGGCGATCAGCCGGTCCTGGATCTCGGCGCCGATCGCGGCCCGGGCGGTGGCGTCGGCGGTGGACCGCGCCCGCACGTAGAGCTGCTCCAGCGCGTCGTCGGTCAGCTTGGGTGAGGTCGCCGCCGCCGACGAGAACGCCGACCGCAGGATGTCCAGGTCCGGCCGGGTGAAGTTGCCGAACGTGAAGTTGACGGTGGGGTCCTGCGCCGCCTTGAGGTAGTCGGCGACGGCCAGCGGGCGCAGCTTCAGCTCGATGCCGAGGTCCTTGAGCTGCTGCTGCACCACTGCCAGAACGCTCTGGTTGGTGACCACGCTGGAGATGAAGACGACGTCGAGGCTGAGGCGCCTGCCGTCCTTGGCCCGGATCCCGTCGCCGCCCTTCGCCCAGCCGGCGTCGTCGAGCAGCTTGCCGGCGGCCGCCGGGTCGCTCTTCAACGCCGGCTGCTCGTCCTTGTACCCGGGCGTCGTCTTCGCCAGCACCGACGTGGCCGGCTGGTAGCTGCCGCTGAGCACGGCCGTCAGCTGGCTGCGGTCCAGGCCGGTCTGTATCGCCTTGCGGATCACCGGATCGGCGGCGAACGCCGAGGTCGGCTTCGGGAACAGGGTGTTGACCACACCCGGGTTGGCGCGGGCGAGGAGGCTGAACCCGCCGCTGCCGAACGAGGCCTCGTCGTCCGGCTGCACGTCGGTGACCGCGTCGAGCTGCCCGGACTGCAGGGCGCCCGTGCGTACGCTCGCTTCGCTGACGATGTCGAACTCGACGGAGTCCAGGTACGCCTCGTCGCGGTGCCGAGACACCTCCGAGGGCCACGCGTAGCCGGCCCGGCGGTTGAGGAGGGCCGACTGGTTCGCCGTGTACGACTCGAGGACGAACGGGCCGGTGCCGACGAGGTTGCCCGCCTGGCAGCGCTCCGCCGCGCTCTTCGCGACCGTGCCGGCCGACAGGATGCCGAGCTGCACGACCGAGGTGGCCTGCAGGAAGCCGGCGTTCGGCTGCTTGAAGTCGACCCGTACGGTGTGCGCGTCCAGTGCGGTGGTGCCCTGGTAGCCGGCCAGGTAGCCGGTCACCAGCGACGTGGCGGCGCCCAGGGTGACCACGGTGTCGAAGTTCTTCTTCACGACCTCCGCGGTCAGCGGCGACCCGTCGCTGAACGTCACGCCGTCGCGGAGCGTGAAGGTGAACTGGGTGGCGTCCGGGTTGACCGTCCACGAGGTGGCCAGCCAGGGCGCGGTCGCGCCGGTCTGCGGGTCCAGGTCGGTCAGGCTGTCGACGACCTGCCGGCTGATGTTGATCGACGAGGCGTTGCCGTTCTGCTGGGGGTCGAGGCAGCCCGGGTCGCCGGCGACGCCGATCTTCAGGGCGCCGCCGCGGCGTGGGGTGTCGCTCGCCGAGGACGAGGCGGCGCCGTCGCCGGACGAGCAGGCGACGAGGAGGGTGGCGGCGGCAGCCAGCCCGACGCCGGCTCTGGCGAGCGTCGAGGGTCTGCGGCGTTGGCCGGGACGTGAAGCGGTCACGCGCACGGTGGGTTCCTCACTGAAAGCGGGCCGGTCGCGAGCCGCGAGACTCCGATCGAACCTGTCTAACCTATCGGATTAATATGAAATTATGCCGGCCGAGGGGCCGAACATTTTTCGGGGGTTGTGGTCGAGTGTGCGGCGGGACGGTCCGCGCTGGCGAGCCCGCTCGGAACGGCGGGCACGGGCTCCGGCGCTAGCGACAGTGAGCGCCGCGCAGCCGACAGTCGCCCGTGGTCAGACGCGGGGCACACGGTCGGCTGATGGTCACGCGAGCGACGTTAGCCGAGCGATTTTCGTCGTGTCAACGACTCGCCCGGTGTCCTGGCCCACACGCGACCTGGTACGTAATTCGCCACTCTGGCAGCAATAGCTGTAACAAAGTTTCCGTCGCCGGTGTAACGAAGGGTCGCCGGGACGCGGGGTATCCTTCAGCGCATGCCCGACGCGCCCGCTGCCGGCGAGCCCGGATCGCCACGCCGCCAGATGCACCTGGCGGCGTTCGTCGAGGGCGTCAACCACACCACCGTGTGGCGCGACCCCGCGGCCGGCGACCAGATGGCCTTCGCCTCGTTCCGCCACGCCGCCCAGACCGCCGAGCGCGGCCTGTTCGACTTCTTCTTCCTCGGCCAGGGGCTGCGGATGCGCGAGCAGCGCGGAGAGCTCTTCGAGCTCGACATCGCCGGGCGCCCCGACTCCTTCGCGATGCTGGCGGCGCTGAGCGAGGTCACCGACCGGATCGGGCTGGCCGCCACGGTCAACACGACCTTCTACGAGCCGGCCGAGCTGGCCCGCTCCTTCGGCACGCTCGACCACCTCAGCGGCGGCCGAGCCGCGTGGAACGTCGTGACCTCCTCCGATGCCTTCACCGGCGGCAACTTCCGCCGTGGCGGCTACCTGCCCTACGCCGACCGGTACGTGCGGGCCCAGGAGGTGCTGGCGGCCTGCGCCGCGCTGTGGGCGCCCGCGCCGGCCGCGGCGAGCTTCACCGGCCGGTACGTCGGCCTGCGCGGCGAGCCCGCGATCCCGCCGCCGCCGCAGGGACGGCCGGTCCTCATCCAGGCGGGCGACTCACCCGACGGCCGGGACTTCGGGGTAGCCGTCGCCGACGTCGTCTTCTCCCGGCACAGCGGCCGCGACGAGGGCATCGCGTTCCGCCGCGACATCGACGCCCGCGCCACCGCGGCGGGCCGCGACCCGCGCTCGGTGCTGGTGCTGCCGATCGCCCGGATCGTGCTGGGCGAGACCGGGCGGGACGCCGCCGAGCGGGCCCGCGAGATCGGCTTCGCCCAGATCGGACCCGAGCGCGCGCTCTCCTTCGCCGAGCAGGTCTGGGGTCGGGACCTGCACGACTGGGACCCCGACGGCCCGCTTCCCGACGTCGAGCCGTACGTGCCGGACACGCCGGTCATGCAGGGCCGGGTCCAGTCCAAGGCCGATCCGCGCGCGACCGTCGCCGCGTGGCGGGCCCGGGCCGAGCGCGACGGGCACACGCTGCGCAGCCTCATGGTCGAGATCTACGCCCGCCCCACCTTCGTCGGCTCGCCGAAGGAGGTGGCGACCGAGATGGCGGCGCGGTTCGACGCCGGCGCCTGCGACGGCTACGTGCTCTCCACCCACCTCATGCCGACCGGGCTGGACGACGTCGTCGCCGAGGTGGTCCCGCTGCTGCAGCGCTCCGGCCACTTCCGGTCCAGCTACCCGGGCGGCACCCTGCGCGACCTGCTCTTCGCGGGCGCGGCATGAGCACGTCCCCGCTGCTGTCCATTGAGGACCTCCGCGTGCGGTACCGGGTCGACCCGGCGGTACCGGCCCTCGACGGCGTCGACCTCACCGTGGGCGAGGGCGAGGTCGTCGCGGTCGTCGGCGAGTCCGGGTCCGGCAAGTCCACGATGGCCCGCACCGTGCTCGGCCTGACCCTCCCGGCCGCCCACGTCTCGGGGCGGATCGCGTTTCAGGGCCGCGACCTGCTCCCGCTCGACGCCCGGCGGTGGCGGGAGGTCCGCGGCCGGGGGATCGGCCTCATCGCCCAGGATCCGCTCGCCGCGCTGAACCCGGTCATGCGGGTCGGCGACCAGGTGGCCGAGGCGCTGCTCGCGCAGCGGCTGGTCGACCGGCGCGGCGTGCGCCGCAAGGTGGTCGAGGCGCTCGCGGCGGCCGGGCTCGACGACCCGGAGCCGCTGGCCCGGCGCTACCCGCACGAGCTCTCCGGCGGCATGCGCCAGCGGGTCCTCATCGGCCTGATGATCGCCCTGCGGCCCCGGCTGATCGTCGCCGACGAGCCGACCAGCGCGCTCGACGTGACCGTCCAGCGCGTGATCCTCGACCAGATCACCGCGCTCAACGCCGGCGGCACCGGAGTGCTGTTGATCACCCACGACCTGGCGGTCGCCGCCGAGCGGGCCCACCGCGTCGTCGTGCTCCGCCACGGCCGGATGGTCGAGACCGGTCCCGCCGCCCAGGTCCTCGACCGGCCGGCGGCGGCGTACACCCGCGAGCTCGTCACCGCCCTGCCCGGCCTGACCTCCGCCCGCAAGGTACGCGCACCGGCCCGCACGGACGCCCCGATGCCGCTGCTCTGCGTCCGTGACCTGACGAAGGTGTACGGGCGAAAGCAGCGGGCCACCCGGGCGGTCGACGGGGTCAGCTTCGACGTGCACGCCGGCGAGACCGTCGCCGTCGTCGGCGAGTCCGGCTCGGGCAAGACCACGACCGCCCGGATGGTGCTGCGGCTGGCCGCCCCGACCGCCGGCCGCATCCTCTTCCAGGGCGCCGACATCACCACGCTCGGCGGGCGTGACCTGCGACGGACCCGCCGGCACATCCAGCTCGTCCACCAGGACCCCGCCTCGACGCTGGACCCCAGGTTTACCGTGGAGCGCTGCGTCGCCGAACCCCTGAAGGTCTTCACCTCCGGCACCGCCGCCGAGCGGCGCCGCACCGTCGCGCGGCTGCTCGACGAGGTGGCACTCGGGCCGGAGCTGCTGCGCCGCCGGTCGACCGAGCTCTCCGGCGGGCAGCGCCAGCGGGTGGCCATCGCCCGTGCGCTCGCCTGCCGGCCCGACCTGCTCGTCTGCGACGAGCCCGTCTCAGCCCTCGACGTGTCGGTGCAGTCGCAGATCCTCGACCTGCTCGTGCGCCTGCAGCAGGAGCTGTCGCTCAGCTACCTGTTCATCTCGCACGACCTGGCCGTGGTACGGCAGATCGCCCACCGCGTCGTCGTCATGCGCCACGGCCGGGTCGTCGAGACCGGCACCACCGAGCAGATCTTCGACGCCCCGCGGCACGACTACACCAAGGCGCTGCTGGCCGCGATACCCGGCCGGCCGGCGCACGCCGCCGCGCCGTAGCGCCGCGGCGGGCAGGTCAGCGGGACGGCAGGCCCAGGCGTGCGAGCGTCTGCCGCAGCCGGTGCCGCCCGGCCATGGACGCCGGGCCCCGGAGCCGGGCGAGCACCCGGTCGCTCCAGTTGCCCGGCAGCCCGTACCGGCTGTTGTAGGCCGACAGCCGCTCGTCGTACGCGGCGATGTGCGCGTCCGCGGCGTCGGCGTCGTACCACTCCCGGTGCAGCACCGCGGCCTGCGGCAGGCGGGGCTTGACGCCGGCGGCCTCGGCCGGGTCCGGTGCGCCGACGGCCAGCCCGAAGGCCGCCACCGCGTGCGGCGGCAGCCGCAGCTCGGCGGCGACCTCTTCCGGATGGTTGCGGACCGCGCCGACGAAGACTGTGCCGAGGCCGAGCGAGGCCGCCGCCACCACCGCGTTCTGGGCGGCCAGCGCCGCGTCGATGACGCCGAGGAGGGTGGTCTCCAGGTAGTCCGTGGCGGCGACCCTCGCACCCGCGCGTACGGCCAGCCGGTTGGCCCGGCTGAGGTCGGCGACCCACACCAGGAACAGCGGCGCCTGCGCGACGAAGGCCTGGTTGGCGGCGAGACCGGCCAGCCGGACCTTGCGGGCGTGGTCGCGGACGGCGACCACGCTCCAGGACTGGAGGTTAGCGGAGGTGGGCGCGGACTGCGCGGCCGCGACGAGCGCGGCCAGCTCGTCGTCGGTGACGTCCCGCGTGCCGAACCTGCGCACCGAGCGGTGTGCCAGCTGCAGGCTGATGACCTCGTTGAGGGCAGCGAGGACGGCTGCGGGGTCGCCGTAGCGGACCGCGGCGGACATCAGGCCGGCACCTTGTCGGCGAGCCGCCGGGGCCGGGGTAACGGGAGCCCGAGGCGGCCGCGGAGGGTGGGATGGGGGTACTCCCGCTGGAACAGCCCTCGTTCCTGCAGGATCGGCACCACCAGGGTGGCGAAGTTCTCCAGGTCTACGGCGGTGTCCGCGGGCATGACGGTGAACCCGTCCGCGGTGCCCGCCTCGAACCATGCCTGGAGGTCGTCGGCGACCTGTTCGGCGGAGCCGACGAGGAGCCGGTGCCCGGCACCGCCGGCGCCCCGCTGGATCAGGTCGCGGGGCGTGCGAGGGGCTTCGGCGATCAGCTCCCGGGTGGAGACGCTGAAGCCGGTGGAGAAGGCAGCGGCGGGGACGGTGTCGGGCAGGTCGCCGGCGGTGATCGGGTCGTCCGGGCCGAACACGCCGGCCGGCAGGCCGAGGTTGCGGGTGAGCATCGCGGTCAGCCGCTCGATCGGCAGGGTCGCGTAGAGCTGCCGCTCGCGCCCCCGGGCCTCCCGCTTGGTCGCCGCCACGAGCACGACCACGCCGAGTGAGACCTTGACGTCGTCGGGGTGGCGGCCGGCGGCGGCCGCGCGGCGGCGGATGTCGTCGCGGTACGCGACCGCCCTGGCCCGGGTCTGCGCCACGGTGAACACGACGTCGGCGAAGGCGGCGGCGAGCGTGAGCCCGCCGTCGGAGCCGCCGGCCTGCACGACGACCGGCCGCCCCTGCGGGCCGGCCGTGACCGGCAGCGGTCCGGCGACGGAGAAGAACTCGCCCCGATGGTCGATCCGGTGGATGCGCGACGGCTCCGCGTACCGGCCGCCGCGTTTGTCGGCCACGATCGCGTCGGGCTCCCAGCCGTCCCAGAGCCGGGTCACCACGTCGAGGAACTCGTACGCCCGCCGGTAGCGGGTCTCCTTGTCCGGGTGCTCGGTCAGGCCGAAGTTCGCGGCGGCCGCGGGCGTGCCGGTGGTGACGATGTTGACGGCGGCCCGGCCCTTGGTCACGTGGTCGAGGCTCTGGAAGCGCCGGGCCAGGTTGTACGGCGAGTTGTACGTCGTGGAGCTGGTTACGACGACGCCGAGGTGCGTGGTGATGGCGGCCAGGTGGCCGAGCAGCACGAGCGGATCCAGTCCGGTGCCCGGTGCGTCCTCGATCTCCCCGCGCAGGGCGGGACCGTCGCCGAGGAAGACCGCGTCGATCTTCGCGGCCTCGGCGATCCGGGCCAGCCGCTGAAAGTAGTCGATGTCCAGGTAGGCCAGTGGGTCGACGTGCGGCAGCCGCCACGCGTGCCGGAAGTGGCCGGGCGTCATCAGCGAGACGTTCAGGTGAAAGCGGGTCATCTCAGAGCACGATCTCACGCTGGGTCTGGTACGGGTAGTCGGTGCCGAACCTCTGCCACAACCCGTGGCTCATGCGGGATCGCCTCCACGGTTGCGGCGCAGCGCGGGCGGCTGCAGGGAAGGGGTGTCGCGCCCGGTGTCACGTTCCAGGAAGTGGGTGCCCGGGGCGACGATCTCGTCGATCCGGTCGAGGACGTCGTCGCCGAGCTCGACCGTGGCCGCCTTGAGGTACGCCTCCAGATGCTCCAGCGTGCGCGGGCCGATGATGACGCTGCTGACCGCCGGGTGGTTGAGCGCGAACCCCAGAGCGAGGTCGACGAGGGTCAGGCCGTTCTGCTCGGCGAGCCGGGCGAGCGCGTCGGCGGCGGCGAGCTTGCGCTGGTTGCGCTCCAGGGTGATGTCGAACCGGCCCGGGATCTGCTCGGCGCGCGCCGACCGCGGCTGCGGGCCGCCGATCCGGTACCCGCCGGAGAGCCAGCCGGCGGCCAGCGGGCCGTAGCTGATCACACCGACGCCGTACCGGCGCACGACCGGGAAGACCTCCCGCTCGACGGTGCGGACCAGCAGGGAGTACGGCAGCTGCTCGGTGTGCGGGGCGATCAGGCCGTGTTTCTCGGCCAGCCACTGCGCCTCGACGAGCTGGTGCGCGGGGAAGACGGACGTGCCGTAGTAGAGGATCTTGCCTTGGTGGATCAGGTCGTCGAGGGCCCGCAGCGTCTCCAGCAGGTCGGTGTGCGGGTCGGGCCGGTGTGCCTGGTACAGGTCGAGGTGGTCGGTGCCGAGCCGGCGCAGGCTCGCCTCCACGGCGCGTACGATCCAGCGCCGCGAGTTGCCGGCGTGCCGGGGGTCGTCGCCGATCTGGCCGTGAAACTTGCTGGCCAGGAAGACGTCGTCGCGGCGGCCCTTGAGCGCCTTGCCGAGGATCTCCTCCGACCCGCCCTGGCCGTAGACGTCGGCGGTGTCGATGGCGGTGATGCCGGCGTCGAGGGCGGCGTGGACGATCCGGATGCTCTCGCCCTCCTCCTGCCACCGGCCGAAGTTCATCGCGCCGAGCGTGAGCGGGGTGATCAGCACGCCGGTGCGGCCGAGCACGCGGTCGAGGTTGACGGTCATCGGGTCTCCTTCTCAGAACAGGCCGGTGGTCGGGGGCTCCTCGCCGGTCAGGTGGTACGCGCCCGCGACCGAAGCCTTCCACTGGCGCGGGTTGTGGTTGGCGACCGTGCGGGCGTTGCGCCAGTGCCGGTCGAAGCCGAGGTCGCGGTTGGTGATCGAGCCGCCGCCGACGTCGAAGAGCAGCTCGGCCGCGCGCAGTGCGGACTCGATGGCGATCACACCGGTCTGCGCGACGGTGACGGCGGCCGCCGCGCCGGCGGCCCGCGCCCGCGCCCCGGACAGGCCGCGCAGGCCTTCGAGGGCTTCGGCGGCGAGCAGCACCACCGAACGGGCGGCGTGCGCGCGGGCGGCGATCTGGCCGACCGTCTCGCGCACGTACGGGTCGTCGACGCTCCGGTCCGCGGTGCTGTGCTTGATCGGCCGTGCCTTCTCGCGCGCGAACCAGGTCGCGTCGTCGAGCACGGCGGCGGCGATACCGGCCTCGACCGCCGCCAGGTAGAGCTGGGCGAACGAGCCCAGCCACGGGCTGTCCACCGTGGACATGTCGCGCACCGCGACCTCGTCCGGGAAGGCGCGCACGTCGACCAGCCGGGTGGTCCCGCTCGCGGTCAGCCGCTGCCCGACCGCGTCGAAGTCGTCGAGCCGCTGTACGCCCTCGCGGTCGACCGGCACCGTGAAGCCGAGCACCGTGCCGTTCTCGTCCTTGGCCGAGCCGGAGAACCACGACGCGTACAGCGCCCCGGTCGAGTAGTACTTCTCGCCGTTGATCAGGTATCCGTCGCCGTCGCGCCGGATGGTGGTGTTGACCGATCCGCTGGCTCCTCCGGTGCGCTCGTTGCCGGTGCCGGCGAACAGGTCGCCGTCGCGCAACCGGCGCAGGGTCCGCTCCCGGTGCGGCAGGTCGGGACGGCTGGCCACCTGGTTGGCGGTGAGGAAGCTGCTGCGCAGCGCCTGGGCCACGTTGGAGTCGGCGCGGGCGACGGCGATGACCAGGTCGGCCACGTCGCGTACCGAGCCGCCGGCACCGCCGTCCGCCGTGGCGATGCCGACCAGCGTGATCCGCCGCTCGGCGAGCGCCCGGACCTCCTCGAAGGCGTACGCGCGGGCCTGCTCGCGCTCGCGGGCGCCGGCGGCCAGGCGCCGCAGGATCGGTGCGGCGGCGGCGCGGACACCGTCCACCGTGTACTCCGCGGCCTCGGCGCGGACCGCCTCCGCGGTCACGACAGCACCGCCGCGACCTCCGGCAGGCCGAACGCGGCCCGCAGCGTGGGTGGCGGGGCGGCGGGATCCGTCAGCCGGGGCACCAGCGCCCGCAGCGCGGCCACCACCGCCTCGACGTCACCGGCGGGGACGAGCTCGAAGCCGTCCAGCTGGTCTTCGCCGGCCCAGGCGCGCAGGTCGCCGGCGAGCGCGGCCGGGTCCGCCGCGGTGACCCGCACCCGGCCCAGCAGCGCCACGTCGCTTCGGGACCGGCCCGCGCGGCGCAGCGCCTCGGCCAGCGCGGTGTCCGCACCGGCCGCCCGCTCCCGGTCGACCACGACCACGTCGGCCGAGCGCGCGACCGCCGCGGCGTCGAGCGCGCCCAGGTCCGCGACGATGACCGGCCGCCCCTGTACCGACGACGGGCCGTCCAGCGGGCCGGCCACCCGGTAGAAGGCGCCCTCGTGGTCGACCGGGCGCAGCAGGTCCTGGTCGATGACGACTCCGGCGGCCTGGTCGCCGAGCAGGGCCGCCCGGGGGAAGGACTCCCACAGCCGGGTCAGCACCCAGGCGTACTCGGTCCAGCGCCGGACCGGGTCGGTCGCGGCGGGGTCCGGTACGGTCGCCTCGCTCACCTCGTCGCCCTCCCCGGCGCGCAGCGCCACACCGATCCGGCCGCCGGCGGCCCGGTCGAGGGAGAGCAGGCGGCGCGCGGCGTTGTACGGCGCGTTGCCGGTCGTCGGCACCTCGGCGACGTAGCCGAGGCCACTGTGGACGCCGGCCAGGTACGCGGCCACCACGGTCGGATCGAGGGTGTGGCCGGCGTCGACCAGGCGGATCGCGGCGACCCCGACCTCCTCGGCCACTGCCGCGACCGCCCCGGCGTGCGCGAGCGGCACCGGCCCGCCGACGGCGAGGGTGACCAGGACGGGTGTGCTCACGGGGCGGTCACCTCCAGTCGCGGAAGCGGCAGCCGCCCGCCGGCCGGCGCCGGGGGCAGGCCGAGCCCGAGGTGGTCGCGCAGGGTCGTGCCGGTGTAGTCGGTCCGGAACAGGCCCCGCCGGCGCAGCTCCGGTATCACGTGGTCGGCGAAGTCGTCGAAGCCCGAGGGCAGCACGTCCGGCATCACGTTGAACCCGTCCGCCGCGCCGGCCCGAAACCATGTCTCGATGTCGTCGGCGATCTGCTCCGGCGTACCCACCACTATCCGGTGCCCGCCGCCGCCGGAGAGCCGCTTCAACAGCTGCCCGAGCGTCGGCTTCTCCCGGTCGATGATCGCCTTGACGACCCGGTAGAACGTCTGCGATCCGCCCGCCTCGTCGGGGTCGACCAGCAGCTCGGCCGGGATCGGCTCGTCGTCGGAGAGCCCGTCGAGGGAGATGCCGAGCTGGCCGGCGAGCCGGCCGCGGGCGTACGCGTCGGGAAGCAGCTCGTCCAGCAGCTCCCGCCGGGCCCGGGCCTCCGCCGTGGTGCTGCCAACCACTGTGGACAGTCCAGGAAGGACGACGACCTCCTCGGGCCGCCGCCCGAACGCGACCGCGCCGTCGCGGATCCCGGTGCGGAACGCGCGGGCGTGGTCGAGGTCCTGGTCGGCCGAGAAGATCACCTCGCCGACCCGGGAGGCCAGCCGCCGGCCGTCGGTGGAGCCACCGGCCTGGACCACGACCGGCCGGCCCTGCGGCGAGGTGTGCGTGGTCCGCGCCGCCCAGGCGGCGACCACCTGCTCGGTGAACGCGGCGGCGCGCTGGTAGCGCAGCGCGTGCTCCGGCTCGCCGCCGCGGCCGAAGTTGCGCGCCGCGACCGGACCGGCGGTGGTCACCACGTTCCAGCCGAACCGGCCGCCGCTGACGTGGTCGAGGTCGCCGAGCCGGCGGGTCAGCTCGACCGGGTCGTTGTAGGACGAGGAGAGCGTCGCGATCAGGCCGATCCGCTCGGTCCGGGCGGCGATCCGGGCCAGCACCGTGGTCGGTTCCAGGTTGTTGCCGGTGCGGTGCCGGGTGCTCGGGTCGAGCGACGGGCCGTCGGCCAGGAAGACCGCGTCGAGCTTGGCCCGCTCGGCCTTCTCCGCGATGGCGGTGTAGTGCTCGACGGTGTAGCTGGCGGTGCCGTCGGTGCCGGGAAACCGCCACGAGCCGCCGAAGACGCCCGCGTTGAGGATGTTGACGTTGATGTGCAGTTGACGTGGCACAGGACCTCCTTAACCCGGGCCGGCCAGCGCCAGCCGGGTGCCCGGGATCGCGTCCAGCAGTTCCCGGGTGTACGGGTGCCGCGGCTCGCCGAACACCCGCTCGACCGGGCCGGTCTCCACCGCGACGCCGTCCTTCATCACCGTGACGTCGTCGGCGACCAGGCGTACGACGCCCAGGTCGTGGGTGACGAACACGTAGCTGAGCCCGTACCCGGCTTGCAGGTCGACCAGCAGCCGCAGGATCTGGGCCTGCACGGACACGTCGAGCGCGCTGACCGCCTCGTCGAGCACCAGGATCTCGGGGTTGAGCGCGAGCGCCCGGGCGATCGCGACCCGCTGGCGCTGCCCGCCGGAGAGCTGGCCGGGCAGCCGGTGCAGGTAGCTCTCGTCCAGCGCCACCGCCGCCAGCAGCTCGACCACCCGGGCGGTCCGCTGCGCCCGGCCGGGTGCCAAGCCGAACGCGTGCAGCGGTTCGGCGACGATCCGGCCGACGGTAAACCGCGGGTCCAGCGACGTGAACGGGTTCTGGAAGACGAACTGCAGGTGCCGGCGGATCTCCCGCAGCCGCCCGCGGCGCCGGCCGGTGAGCTCGGTATCTCCGATGTGGACGGTGCCGCGGTCCGGCGCGGTGAAGCCGACCAGGATGCTGGCGAGCGTCGACTTGCCGGCGCCGGATTCGCCGACGATCGCGTGCGTGGTGCCCTTGCGCACGGCGAGGTCCACGCCGTCGACCGCGCGCAGGTCACGGCGCTGGCCCCGGCCGCGCAGCCGGTACGTCTTGGACAGCGCCCGCGCCCGCAGCACGTACGGCGCCTCGGCGCGGACCGGCCGCGCGCCGAAGGAGGCGGCGAGCCGGGTGGGTGCGGCGTCGAGCAGCCTTCGGGTGTACTCGTTGGTCGACTGCTCCAGCACCTGGTCGACCGGGCCTTGCTCGACGATCTCGCCGTCCCGCATGACCAGGATCCGGTCGGAGCGGTCCAGTGCCACGCCGAGGTTGTGGGTGACCAGCAGGATGCCGATGTCGAGCTCCTCGCGCAGCCGTACGAGGTGGTCGAGGATGACCTTCTGGACGGTGACGTCCAGCGAGCTGGTGGGCTCGTCGGCGACGATGATCCTCGGCTTGCCGGCCAGTGCGATGGCGATGAGCGCGCGCTGCTTCATGCCGCCGCTGAGCTCGTGCGGGTACTGCTGGAAGACCCGCTCGACGTCCTTGAGCCCGGCGGTCCGCAGGCTGTCCAAGGCCGCCTGGTGGTGGCGTTCGGCGTTGCCGGGCTTGGGCGCGTTGAACCGGACCGCCTCGACCACCTGCTGGCCGATCTTCTTGACCGGGTTGAGCGAGGTGTTCGGGTCCTGCGGGATGAAGCCCACGTAGTTGCCGCGCACCAGCGCCATCCGCCGGTCGTTCCAGCCGGTGACGTCCACATCGGAGTACGCGATCGCGCCGGACCGGATCCGCGCGGCCGGCGGGAGCAGCCCGAGCGCGGCGTGCACCAGGGTCGTCTTGCCCGAACCGGACTCGCCGACGAGCGAGACGAACTCGCCCGGCTGGACGTGGAGGCTGGCGCCGCGTACGGCGGTCGTCCACTCCCGGTGCCCGGTGCGGTAGTCGATGGCGAGATCGGTGATCCGCAACAGGGGATCGACTGTGCTCATCGGCGGCGGTCCTTCCGGAACGAGGCGCTGATCCGATGGGTGGCGATCACGACGATCGCGAGCGCCACCCCGGGCAGGATCGAGGTCCATGGGTGGACGGCGACGAAGTCGCGCCCCTCGGCGACCAGCAGCCCCCACTCCGGCTGCGGCGGCGGGGCGCCGTAGCCGAGGAAGCCGAGCGAGGCGACGGCCAGGACGGCGGTGCCGACCTCCAGCGCGGCCAGCGCGACCACCGAGTTGAGCGAGTTGGGCACCACATGCCGCAGCATCACGCCCAGCCGGCCGACGCCCAGGCCGTACGCCGCCTTGACGTAGTCCTGGGTCACCACCGAGAGCACCTCGGCCCGCATCACCCGGGCGAACGAGGCGATGGAGGAGATGCCGACGGCCAGGGCGATGTTTTGCGTGGAGTAGCCCAGGACCGAGACCACCACCATCGCGAGCAGCAGGCTGGGGATGGCCAGGAACACGTCGACCACCCGCATGACCGCGGTGTCCACGATCCCACCGGCGAAGCCGGCGACCAGGCCGACGACCGTGCCGATGCCGAACGCGATGACGACGGCCAGCAGCGTGGCGATCAGCGTGGTGCGGGCGCCGTACACGCTGCGGGCGAACAGGTCCCGCCCGAGCCGGTCGGTGCCGAACCAGTGCTCCAGGCTCGGCGGCGCGAAGCTCGCGGTGGTGTCGCCGTCGTACGGGCCGTAGGAGGTGAACAGGTCCGGCACGACCGCCCAGCCGATCACGACCGCCACGACGAGCCAGGAGAGCACCAGCATCGGCTGGCGGACGAGTTCGGCGGCGCGCCCGGCCAGTGAGGGCGCGAACGCGGGCCGCGCGGCCGCCGGCGGGGCGAGCGTCTCCAGTTCGACGGTCATCGCGCTCCTCCTGAGGCGGCCTTGGCGGTGGGGGCCGCGAGCGTGGCCCGCAGTCGCGGGTCCAGCACGGGATAGGTGAGGTCGACGACCAGGTTGATCAGCGCGAAGCTGGCCGCGACGAGCACGACGATTCCCTGTACCAGCGGGAGGTCGAGGGTGTTGATCGCGGTCTGGGTCATCCGGCCGATGCCCTTGCGGGCGAAGACGGTCTCGGTGATCACCGAGCCGGCGATCAGGTTGCCGAACGTGACTCCGGCGATGGTCAGCGCCGGCAGGCTGGCGTTGCGGAAGACGTCCCCGATGACGATCGCGCCGCGGGTCGCGCCCTTCGCCCAGCTGGTGGTGACGTAGCCGGAGTGGAACTCCTTGGCGAAGCTGCGCACGAGCAGCTGCGCGATCGGGCCGGACACCGGGATCGCGAGGGTGACCAGCGGAAGGACCAGGCTGCGCCAGCCTTCGTCGCCGAAGGCCGGAAACCAACCGAGCTGGAAGGAGAAGATCTGCAGGATCAGGATGCCGGAGAGGAAGACCGGCACCGAGACGGAGGTCGAGGGGAGCGCCTCCACCAGGTTGCGTACCCAGTCGTGCCGGGTCGAGGTCGCCACCAGCGCGATCACGAACGCGATGACCAGCGCCAGCACGAGCGCGCCGGCGGCGAGGATCAGGGTGCTGGGCAGCACGTCGAGGATCGCCGCGGTCACCGGCCGCCCGGACTGCACGGAGTTGCCGAAGTCGCCGGTCAGCGCGTGGCCGAGCCGGTCGAGGTACTGCAGGAGCACCGGCTCGTTGAAGCCGTAGTTCTCCGCCACCCGCTCCCGGACCTCCGGCGGGACGGCGTTGATCTCGGCGGGGTCGAAGAGCAGGTCGACCGGGTTCGCCGGCAGCACGAACAGCAGGACGAAGGTCAGGGTGAACGCGGCCCAGACGACGAACAGGGCCCGGCCCACCTTCAGCGCGACGTAGCGGAGCACGGCGTCCTACTTCCCGTTGCTCTTCCAGGTGTCCACGAAGTGGTTGCGGGACTGGGCGTCGAAGATGATCCCGTGTACGTAGCCCGCGTGGGCGATCACCTGCGACGGGTTGTAGACCGGGTTCACCAGCGCGTACTTGTCGAGCAGGATGTCCTGCGCCGCCTTGGCGTACGCGTCCCGCTCGGCCGGGTCGAGCGTGAGCTCCAGCTGGCCCAGGACGCGGGTGACCTCCTCGACGTCGACGCCGGTGGAGTCCTTCGTGAGGTAGGCGCCGTTGCCCAGCAGCGGGCTGTACTGCAGGTTGAGCACGGCCGGGTCGTTGCGCGAACGGTTGGCCGCGGTGATGTTCGCGTCGGTCTTCGCCTTGGCCTGCAGGGCCGCGTAGTCCGGGATCGGCACGACGGTGAGCTGGAGGTCGATGCCGATCTTCTTGAGGTCCTGCTGGATCGACTCGTAGGCGGGCTTGTTGACCACGAGGTTGTTGATGCCGATGAGCTTGACCACCAGCGACCTGCCGTCCTTGACCCGGATCCCGCCGGGCCCAGGGCGCCAGCCGGCCTCGTCCAGCAGCTTCCCGGCGGCCTCCGGGTCGTACCGCAGCACCGAGCCGCTGTAGTCCACGTATCCGCGCACCGAGTCGGCCAGGACCGACCTGGCCACCGAGTACGAGTCGGTCAGCACGGTCTTCTCGATCGCCGCGCGGTCCCAGCCGAGCTGGATCGCCTTGCGTACCGCGATGTCGTTGGTGGGGAACAGCTGCGAGTTGAGGTTGAAGAAGATGGCCGTGCCCGACACGCCCCGGTGGATGATGGTGAAGCCCTGCGCGGTGAGGGGTTTCTCGTCGGTGGTGCCGACGTCGAGGGTGGCGTCGATGGTGCCGGAGGCGAGGGAGCCGGTGCGGACGCTGGCTTCGGGGATGGTGTTGAAGACGATCCGGTCCAGGTATGCCTCGCCGGTGTGGCCGATCGCGGGTGGCGCCCAGTTGTAGCCCTTCCGCTTGACCAGGACGGTCTTGACCTGTTCCTCCCAGGACTCGTACACGAAGGGGCCGGTGCCGATCACCTTGGTCGGGTCGGTGCGTTCCGCGGCGCTGAGCTTCAATGTGGACAGTGACAGGAAGCCCGGCTGCGCGTTGGCGGTGAAGGACGATGCCTGCAGGAAACTGGCCAGCGGCTTCTCGAAGCGGACCACGGCGGTGTACTCGTCGGGCGTGCGCGTCTCGATGTAGCCGGGCAGCAGCACGGCACCGTTGGGGTTGATGTCCAGCGCCTTGTCGCCGCGCACGTACTGGTCGAGGTTGGCCTTGACCACTGCCGCGTCGAACGGCGTGCCGTCGCTGAAAGTCACGTCGTCGCGCAGGTGGAAGGTGAACTCGGTCAGGTCGTCGTTGTACTCCCAGGACTTCGCCAGCCACGGCGTGATCTCGCCGGTCTCGGGGTCCTGCCAGGTCAGCTTGTCGGTGATGTTGTTGCCGATCAGCGACTCGGCATAGTTGGTGCCCCACTGCGGATCCGGGCTGCGCTGGAAGTCGATCAGGGCGAACTCCAGGGTGCCGCCGCGGACCGGCTCGCCCGCGGCGGCGGACGCGTCACCGGAAACGCCGCCGCGGTCGACGGCGAGTCCGATCCCGGCGATGAGGAGGAGCAGGACAGCGGCACCCGCGGCCCAGGGCCATCTGCGGCGGTGTGCCCGTGCGGCGCTTTCGACGGTCTCGCGTAGCTCGGACATGAGCTGCTCCAATGCACGATGCGCGGAAACACTTCGGTGGAAGGCGGATCGAGGTCCGAATTGCCGCGGCGGCCATGCGGCGGCGATCCCGGTGGGCGGTGTGGCAGCGAGTCAGCGCAGACAGAGCACGCTGGCGCAGTGCGCGAGGTCGATCTCGCGTCTGGAGTGAAGGAGCGGCCCGACCATGTTCTATACTATACCTATCGGGTCGATAGGATTTATGTGTGATCCAGGCCACCATTGGTCGCGAGCGGAAGGGTCCCGTCATGAGCCGCGAGTTCCTCTGGTACATCCCGAACCAGGTCGAGCCGGGTCACCACGGCGACGATGTCGTCGTGGGGCACAACAGTCTGGAGACGTTGACCAGTCACGCGTTGGCGGTGGAGAAGTACGGGTGGGGTGGTGCGTTGATCGGCACCGGTTGGGGCCGCCCGGATACGTTCACCGTGGCCACCGCGTTGGCCGTGCGGACCACGACCTTCCAGCCGTTGATCGCGGTCCGGCCTGGCTACTGGCGGCCGGCCAACTTCGCCTCTGCCGCCGCGACCCTGGACCATCTGACCGGCGGACGGGTGCTTGTCAACATCGTGTCGGGTAAGGACAACCTCCCGGCGTACGGTGACAGTGAGGGCGACCAAGCCGACCGCTACGCCCGCACCCGGGAGTTCATCCGCATCGTGCGCCGGCTGTGGGCTGAGGAGAGCGTCACCCACCGCGGGGAGTATTTCAGCGTCACGGACTCTACTGTGGAGCCAAGGCCGGTCAGGGCACCGCGGCTCTATTTCGGAGGCGCGTCAGCGGCTGCGGAGCGGGTGGCCGCTACCGACGCGGACGTGCAGTTGTTCTGGGGTGAGCCGCTGGACGGTGTCGCCGAGCGGATAGAGCGGCTCAAGGGCCTGGGTGAGAAGCTCGGGCGTCAGTTGCCGCCGTTGGAGTTCGGCTTGCGGGTGACCACATTGGTGCGGGACACCACCGAGCAGGCGTGGGCGGATGCGGAGGCGAAGGTCGCGCGGATGGCCGAGAGTGGTGGCAGGTTGCGGGATCCGTCGTGGCGGGCGGCGGTGGGGCAGCAGCGGCTGCTCGACCTGGCCGCGCGCGGAGATGTCCTCGACGACAATCTCTACACCGCGCCCGGGAAGTTCGGCGGGGGCGGAGCGGGCACCACCTGGCTTGTCGGCTCCGCCGAAGACGTGGCGAAGTCGCTGCGCCGGTACCAGAGCCTGGGCATCACCCATTTCGTGCTCTCCGACACCCCGTACCTTCCCGAGATCAGACGCCAGGGCGAGCAGCTCCTCCCGCTGCTGCGCGACCCGGAATGAGGCACCTGAGCGGCGCCTCGGCAGCGGACGCCTCTCCTGCCAGCCCAGGGCTGGCAGGAGGCGGGTCGCACAGCGAGGGATGATCAGCGCTCAGCCGGCCGCGGGCGCCGCTTCGACGGGCAGTCCCGCGTCGCGCCACTGGGCGAAGCCGCCGTCCACGTGGGCGACGTCGGCGAAGCCCTCGGCCACCAGCGCCTCGGCGACCGGCCGGGAACCGTCGACGGAGCCGCAGACCACCACGATCGGCGTGTCCACCGAAACGACGCCGAACACCGCCTTCAGATCGTGGCGGTCGGCGATGATCGCGCCCGGGATGGCGCCGTCCGCCACGCGGCGGGACGCGCTTCGCACGTCGACGAGAAGAGCGCCGTTCGCCACGCGTGCACCGGCGTCGGTAGGGGAGATGAGGTCGGGTGCCTGACTAGTCATGGTCAAATCATACTTAGCCGATAGGAATACGTCCACGGCGTTCCCGCGGATCCGCAAGGTGCCAGGGAATGGCGGCTTTCCGGTCCACCCTGGAGCGGGCCGCGCAAGGGCTCGGCGCCAGCCCGGTCGTCGCCTTCCGGACCACCACCCTGCCGATCATCGCTCCGGCCGTGCTCTCCGCCGCGCTGTTCGCGTTCCTGACCTCGTTCGACAACCTGCTCATCGCGCTCTTCATGGGCGGCCCGTCCACCAAGACCCTGCCGGTGCAGATCTGGAACTCGGTGGTGATGTACGTGGAGCCGGTCATCGCCGCGATCGGCACCGTCCTGGTCGTCGGGCCCCTCGCCCTCGTCGCGCTGGCCACCGGGCTGCGCCGGATGTCCCGTTCCCGGACCCACTGAGCGGCCGGGAGCGCCGCGCCAGGGCACGACCTGGCTGGTCGGCTGGGACCGGGTGTCTCAGGCGAAGAGGCGCCACGCCTCGCGCAGCGTGTGCGCCGCGACCTGCCGGCCTGGGTGGCGGCGGCGAAAGCGGGTGGCGTCGGCCGCCACACTCCAGGCCCGGGCGGTGGCGGTGTGTACGGGGCGTTGACCGATGCCGGGTCGAGCCCGTCGCCGTCGCGGCGGCGATCAGCCTTTCCGCCTCCCCGCGTCCGGCCGCGACGCCGCGGTTCTCGGCGGCTCCGTCCGGGATCCGGGCAAGCGCGGTGGTCGCCACCGCCACTCGCGGAAAGCGTCGAGACATGAGTCTCCCTTGTGGACAAGCAGGAGAGCGTGCGGCATGAATGCACGCGTGTACCACGATGTGGAAGCAGGGGTGATGTGGCGGAGGTGGACCGTCAACGCGGACAGGAACTCGACCACACGCGACCGAAGTCGATGTGGCCGCGGATGGTAAGCCGCACGCCGCCAGGCATGGAGCCAGTGCAGCATCCCTCGCTGTGGCTGTCAACGAACCTTCCGGAGCGTGTGTGGTATCGAACCTCGTGCCCGCGAAGCGTTGACTATTTCCTATCTAACCCATAGGGTTTATGGATCGCGTGCGCCGCCGCGCGGCCAGTAGCACGAGCCGCACGAGACCCCAGGAGCGTCCCATGGCAACACGCCGTACCCTGCTGTCCGCCGCCGTAGGCGCGGTCGCGCTGGGACTGACCGCCTGCGCGGCCGACGACGAGCCGGACGCCGAGCTGGCCAGCGCGCCGCTGCCGGACACGGTGCCCCAGGGCACCACGCTCGCCGTCGGCGACAAGGAGCATCAGAAGGCGATCGAGTTCTCCGGCCTGGCGGACTCGTTGACGTTCGAGGTCAAGTGGGCCAACATCAGCGGCGGCCCGCAGACGCTGGAGGCGTTCCGGGCCGACGCGCTCGACCTCGGCTCGGTCGCCGACATCCCGCCGATCCACTCGCACTGGACCGGCATCCCCACGAAGATCGTCGCGTCGAGGTTTCGCCAGGACCCGCTCAACCATGCCATCTACCGGCTCGGCATCGCGCCTGGCGTCGCGGTCGCCACGCTCGCGGACCTGCGGGGCAAGAAGATCGCGTACAGTCCGGGCCAGGCGCAGGGCGCGCTCGTGCTCCGGGTGCTGCACCAGGCCGGACTGAGCAAGAAGGACGTCGAGCTCGTCGAGCTGCCGAGCACGAACGACGTCTACGGTACGGCGCTGGCCAGCCGTCAGGTCGAGGTGGCACCGATCGGCGGGGTGCAGATCAAGCGCTACGAGGCCAAGTACGGCAAGGACGGCGCGAAGACGATCCCGCACGGCCTGCGCGACGACCCCGGCCACCTCTACGCCCCGATCAGCGTGCTGGCCGATCCGGCGAAGGCGGCGGCGATCCGGGAGTACGTCGAGGTGTGGGCCAAAGCGTGGCGGTGGCGCGAGGCGCACCCGGACGAGTGGATCGAACGGTACTACGTCAAAGACCAGGGCCTCAGCACCGAGGACGGCCGATGGATCGTCGAGAACACCGGTGTGGCCGACATCCCCAGCAGCTGGACCGAGGCGATCGCCCGGCATCAAGAGACGATCGACCTGCTCGCCAAGGAGACCGGCAACAAGCCACTCAGGGCCGAGGATCTCTACGACCGCCGGTTCGAGACGGTCGCCGCCGACGCGCTCGGCGCGGGAGGCAACCCATGAGCGTCCTCACACCGGCAAAGCCGGAAACCCGCCCGGGTATGCCCGAGCCGGCGCGTCGGCGACGCCGGCTCGGGCCGGGCCGCCCGATACCCTTCGGCGCCGCCATCGGGCCGCTGCTGCTCCTGGCACTGTGGACGGTGGGTTCGGCGACCGGATGGATCGACTCGCGTACCCTGTCGGCGCCGTGGACCGTCGTGACGACGGCGGGCGACCTGATCGCGGACGGCCGGCTGCAGGACAACCTGGCGGTCTCGGCGCGCCGGGCCGCCCTGGGACTGGTGATCGGCACGGTGATCGGCGTCGTACTGGCCGTCGTCTCGGGGCTGAGCCGCTGGGGGGAGGCGGTCGTCGACGGTCCGGTGCAGATCAAGCGGGGGATCCCGGCCCTGGCGCTGGTGCCGTTGCTCATCCTGTGGCTGGGCATCGGCGAACAGATGAAGGTCACGACCATCACGCTCGGCGTGCTCGTCCCGGTCTACATCCACACCCACAACGGGCTGCGCGGCATCGACAGCCGGTACGTCGAGCTGGGCGAGTCGCTGCGGCTGCGCCCGAGCGTCTTCCTGCGCCGGATCGTGCTGCCCGGCGCCCTGCCCGGCTTCCTGCTCGGCATGCGTTTCGCGGTCGTCGCCGCGTGGCTGGCTCTCGTCGTGGTGGAGCAGATCAACTCGACCAGCGGCATCGGGTACATGATGGACCTCGCCCGGGAGTACGGGCAGACCGACGTCATCATCGTCGGCCTCGTGCTGTACGGCATCCTCGGCCTGCTCTCCGACGGCGCGGTCCGGCTCGTACAGAGGAGGGCGCTGTCATGGCGACGCACGCTGGCGGACTGACCGCCGCGCCACCCCGCACCGTCCGCGTCGAGCGGCTGGTCCGCGGCTTCGGCGACCGCACCGTCCTGCACGGGCTCGACCTGGAGATCGCCGACGGCGAGTTCGTGGCGCTGCTCGGGCGCAGCGGCTCCGGCAAGAGCACGCTGCTGCGCGCGCTGGCCGGACTGGACCGCGACGTCGCCGGCTCCGGCACCGTACTCGTGCCGGAGAACTCTTCGGTCGTCTTCCAGGACGCCCGCCTGCTGCCGTGGCAGCGGGTCCTGCCCAACGTCGTGCTCGGGCTGCGCGGCCCGGACGCCGACGCCCGCGGCCGGGCCGCGCTCGCCGAGGTCGGGCTGGCCGGGCGCGAGCGGGCCTGGCCGAACGAGCTGTCCGGCGGCGAGCAGCAGCGGGTGGCGCTGGCCCGCTCGCTGGTCACCGAGCCGGAGCTGCTGCTGGCCGACGAGCCGTTCGGCGCGCTGGACGCGCTGACCCGGATTCGCATGCACGGGCTGCTGCGCGAGCTGTGCGCCCGGCACCGGCCGGCCGTGCTGCTCGTCACCCACGACGTCGACGAGGCCATCGCCCTCGCCGACCGGGTGCTGCTGATCGACGGGGGACGCATCGCGGTCGACCAGAGCATCGAGCTGCCGGCGCCGCGCTCGCACCGGCAGCCGGCCTTCCTGGGGTACCGGGAGTCGCTGCTGGAGGCGCTCGGCGTCCAGGAAGCGGGGAGGTAGCCGTGCTGCACCTCAACGCGTTCCTGATGACCGTCGGCCACCACGAGTCGGCCTGGCGGTTTCCGGAGAGCGGCCTGACCGCCGCGTGGGACGTCGCGCACTACCGGCACCTGGCGCGGGTGGCCGAGCGGGGCAGGTTCGACTCGGTCTTCTTCGCCGACGGGCCCTCGCTCCAGGGCGACGTCCGCCACCGGCCGGTCGGGCGGCTCGAGCCGACCACCCTGCTCGCCGCCCTCGCCGGCGCCACCGAGCACATCGGACTGATCGCGACCGCCTCGACCACCTACGAAGAGCCGTACAACCTGGCCCGGCGGTTCGCGACCATCGACCACATCAGCGGCGGCCGCGCCGGCTGGAACATCGTCACCACGGCCGGTAGGGAAGCGGCGCAGAACTTCGGCCTCGACGATGTGCCGGCGCATCGCCACCGGTACGAGCGGGCGGCCGAGTTCGTCGAGGTGTGCCTGCGACTGTGGGACTCCTGGGAGGACGACTTCCTCCTCGGCGACAAGGAATCCGGGCGCTACGCCGACGGCGACCGGATCCACACCATCGACCACATCGGACGGTTCTTTCGCGTCCGCGGGCCGCTGAACGTGCCGCGTACGCCGCAGGGACATCCACTGCTCGTTCAGGCGGGGTCCTCATCGGACGGTCGGGAGTTCGCGGCCCGCTACGCCGAGGCGGTCTTTACCGCCCAGCAGACCCTCGCCGAGGGCCAGGCCTTCTACGCCGACCTCAAGGCACGCGTGGCCGCGGCCGGGCGTGACCCCGACCTGGTCAAGATCCTGCCCGGCATCGTCCCCGTGCTCGGCCGCACCGAGGCCGAAGCGGCCGAACGCGCACACGAGCTCGAACGCCTCCAGGTCGCCGAGTACGGCCTGCGCCAGCTGGCCAGCCTGACCGGCATCGAGGTGACCGAGGCCGACCTCGACAAACCGCTGCCGGACGGCGGTGTCGACGTCACCGAGGTACAGGGCGCGCAGAGCCGGTTCGCGCTCGTCACCGACCTGGCCCGGCGCGAGGGCCTCACCGTCCGGCAGCTGCTGGGCCGGCTCGGCGGCGGCCGCGGGCACCGCACGGTCACCGGTACACCGGCGGGGATCGCGGACACCATGGAGGAGTGGTACACCTCCGGCGCGGCCGACGGGTTCAACGTCATGCCGCCGCTGCTCCCGTCCGGCCTGGAGGAGTTCGTCGACCACGTGGTGCCGATCCTCCAGCGGCGCGGCCTGTTCCGTACCGCCTACACCGGCAGCACGCTGCGCGACCACTACGGCCTGCCACGGCCGGCGAACCGGTTCGCGCCGACACCCGCCGCACCATAGAGGTGCGAGCGGGCCGGTGAGCCCGCTCGCACCTTCCGGTCAGGCGCGTAGCGGGGCGAGCGCACTCGACCAGGCGACGACGTCGTCGAGGGTCGCCGTCAACGCGGCGACCTGGTGCGGCTGCGGGGTCAGGGTCACGAAGTTCTCGAAGTCGTTGTGGAACAGCAGCCCCACTTGTGCCCGGACCGTCGCCAACTTCACCTCGGCGGCGACGAGCCGCAGGTGCTCGACGGCGCGTACGCCACCCGAGACGCCGTAGCTCACGAAGCCAGCCGCTTTGTTGTTCCACTCGGCGAAGAGGTAGTCGATGGCGTTTTTCAGTACGCCGCTGGTCGAGTGGTTGTACTCGGGTGTCACGAAAACGAACCCGTCGAACCCACCGATCACCTCGGCCCACGCCTTCGTGTGCGCGTTGGCGTAGCTGCCGGCCGACGCCGGCACCGGCTCGTCGAGGTGCGGAAGCGGGTGGTCGGCGAGGTCGACCAGCTCGAACTCGGCGTCGTCCCGGTCCTTCGCCGCGGCGAGTACCCAATCCGCGACGGCCCGGCTGTAGCGACCCGGCCGTACGCTCCCGACGACGATGGCGATCCTTGTCATTTCCAACTCTCCTTAGGCGGATCTATCGTGACGACGACCGTCACGTCGGCGTGAGCACTCCGGTGCGGCGGTTGATTCCCAGCTGGCAAGGGGCACTATTTAGTGCGGTACGCACGTCGAGTTTCCTATTGGGAGAGGGCGCAAAAAGGCCGATGGACTCTGGTACGAATGTCTCCGCCACATGTGCGGACGAGCGTCTCTCGTCGGTGTTGCGGGGTCTGCGCACGATGATCGGCGACAAGTGGTCTCTCGTGGTCATCGCAGCGCTGGTCGAAGGAGAGCAGCGGTTCACGACGATCCTGCGAAACATCGACGGCATCTCCCGCCGGATGCTCGCCAAGACTCTGCGCGACCTCGAACGCGACGGCCTCGTCAGCCGCGTCGTCCACGCCGAGGTTCCGCCACGCGTCGAGTACGGCCTCACCGCGCTCGGCCGCACCCTGCTCGACCCGATCGACGGCCTCATCCGGTGGGTCGACGAGCACGGTCACACGGTGCTCGCCACCGCGCCGCGGGAGGGGCAGCCGCGAACCCCTGAAGACCGTCAGCCTTCGGTAACTCGGGCGATGGATGAGGCGTACGGCGACCGGCAGGTGTTCGCCGAGAACTGGAAGGCGATGGTCCGTCGCCGCCGAAGGGCAGTAGGGAGTGCGCTGTCGCGAGTGAGATGGCGATCAGTAGGAGTGCGAAGCTGCCGATGAGTGTGGCCCGCGATCCGAGGAGGGCGAGTAGCCCGCTGACGGTGATGACGCCGAGTGCGGTCGCTGTCCGCAGTAGTGCGAAGATCTCCGCTCGGCGCCGCGGTGGTGCGAGCTCGTCGAGGGCCAGTGAGTAGAACGTGGCCAGGATCGGCAGGAAGAACCCGACGACGGCGGCGCCCGCGAGAGTCGAAGCGATGTGCCCTCCGATCCGACCTCGACGGCCGCGACCGCTCCTCCGGTCGCGGTGGCGCAGAACAACCAGAGGAGCACCGCGCGAGGTATCCGCTGTCGCGCACCGACCGAGTCGTCAACGTGCAGCCCGCGAGCCTCGGGAATGCTCGGCATCAGGAGCATCGGTCCCACACCGAGCGAGGTCATTACCACCATGGCCCACACCGGCGAGACCGCGCCGAGCAACGATGCGAGCACGGGAGACAACGCGAAGGTGATCTCGTTCAGCGTCGCCGCCACGCCCAGCGCGCGGGGAAGTCTGCCTGGCTCCACCAGATAGTTGAGCAGTGTGCAGCGCCGGTATCGAGGCCGGTACGCCCACACACGAGCTGACACTGGAGATGTGGAACAACGTCATCGCCACCAACCTGACCGGCACCTTCCTCGCGTGCCGGGAGGCGATCAAGGCCTTCCGACGAGCGAAACGGCCCGGGTCGATCGTCTGCATCTCCTCACCGTGGAGCTTCGTCGCACCCAGAAGGGGCGCCGCAGCCGCGTACGCCTCCTCCAAGGGCGGCATCAGCTCGTTCGTGCGCGCACTGGCCGTGGAATACGCGAGCGCCGGCATCCGGGTCAACGCCGTCACGCCGGGGGCGACCGAGACGCCGCTGATGTGGGCCAACGTGACAGGCGATCAGATCGAAGCGGTGCGCACACAGATCGAACGCGAGGTGCCGGTCGGGCGCCTCGCGTCGGCCGCTGAGCCGGCCGCCGCCATTCTGTGGCTGCTCAGCTCCGCCGCCGGCTACGTCACCGGCGCCAACCTGACCTGTGACGGCGGGGCGCTCGCCACCGGAGTGCTGACCGTCTGAGCACGCCCGAACCGGTCCGACCTCGTGCGGCTCACGGTGACGGCCTCGGTCGGGCGGCTCGACCATCCCTTGTAGACAGACAGCGGATGGGGCCGACCAACACGAGTTGACCCCTTGGCCGGCCTGGCTGCCCGGCTGATGGAGGAACGCGAGGGGCGTGGGCGGCTCCGCCCCAGTCGGCGCGGGCGGCGAAGTCGTTCCGCAGGTCGGCGACCCGGCGGGTCTGCGGGAAGGAGCGATCGTCCACACCGGTGAACGGGTTGAGGTCGGTGGTGTCGATCCAGCCCGTCGACACCACGGCGGCGGCACCCACGGCCACCAGCTGTGCAGCTTCATGCCGCTGCGCGACAGCATCGCCGGCGACCCACGCCGCACGATCGGCCTCACCGGCGACCAGAGCGTCACCCTGCACGCCCACCAGGACCAGCACATCGACCCGGACGCCCTGGCCGGGGTCCTCGACCAGCCGGCACGGCGGGTATGGACCGGGGTGCGATTCGGTGGCCAGGAATCGCTGGAATGGCTCGACCTCTACCTGGCCTGCGTGCTGCCCGACGCGATCAGCCGCATGCTCGTCCAGCAGCCGGCCGTCGACGCCGGGCTGGTCGACCCCGCAGGGTGCCATGGCCACCACCGACCGGGCCAGCCACGCGTGCCTGACCCTACGCGCCAGCACCGGCGGTGACGGCACCAACCGGTACGAGGTCGGCATCATCGGCCACGGACCCGACGGCGACCACCTCGCCGCACACGTCGCCGACCAGGTCCGCCGCTGGAACGACGACCACCGCGACCGCCCGGGCCGCCCGACCCCGCGGTGGCCTTGAGGAGGTACGCGCGGGCTGGAGGAGGCGGACGAGTTCCGCAGCGCCCGACGCCTGCACGAGATTGCCGGCCGGGACTGCATCCAAGGCCCCGCATGGTCTCGGTGGGGGTTCGGGGTGGGTTAGCTGAGCGGGCGGGTCCAGACGTCGGCGATGGACGGGTCGTAGTAGGCGGGGTCGCCCTGGTGCTCGAAGCGGATGCGGATGGTGTCGTCGGTCGCGGCGAGCGAGGCGGGTACCACGAATTCGTAGGTCTCGGTGCCGGTCCCGCCGGCGTGGTCGAAGGTGCGCAAGAGCACCTCGGTGCCGTCGACGTAGATTTTGTAGCGCTTGACCTGCGCCTTGTCGTAGGTCTCGATGGCGCGGACCACGAACGGCTGGCCGGGCGTGACCGCCATGTCGAACTCGAACTGCGAGAACGGCGTCAGGTGGCCGGCGTACCGGCGGGTGAGTCCGGCCTCGGTGCTGGCGCCTGAGGAGGGCGACGCGGTCAGGTTGTGCGTCTGTTCTGACGTGGCCAGGCCGAGGTCGACGTGGTCGATCGCGTCGTCCACGTTCGGTGCGATGGCCACCCGGACGGTGCCGGCGCCGGTCGCGAGTGTCTCGCCGTCGCTGACGAAGCGGGCGGTCAGCGGTACGTCTTCGACCGCTTGGCGGGCGTCGCGCGGCACGGCGACGGTGAAGGTCGCGGTGTGGGTCTGTCCGGGCGGTATGGTCGTCGCCGTCGGTGCGGGCGCGCTCCACCCCGGCGGCAGGTCGAGCTCGACCCGGCCGGCGACGGCGGCACGTCCGACGTTCCGGATGACCGCGCGTACTGTGACGGGCTGTCCGGGCCGGGTTTCCGCGGGCGCCGCGGTCACGGAGTCGACGACGGCTGGCGAGTCGACCGTCAGCTCGAACGGTTTCGCCAGTGTGAGCGTCGCGTCGTCGAAGACGTACACCGCGACGGCGGTGCCGGCGGCCGGGCCCGGTTTCTGCCGGTACGGCACGTGGATGGAGAAGCCTTTCGCGGCGGAGTGGCCGGGACGCAGCTGGTTGGTGAGCCGCGCGCTGCCCGGGGTGGCCGTCCAGCCGTCGGGCAGCCCGGTGATGGTGGCCCGCACGTTGTTGAGGCGGCCGGCGCCGCCGTTCGCCATCCTGACCGTCACCGCCGCGGTGTCGCCGGGACGGAGCACGGCGTCGGGCGGCGCGGCGGTTAGGTCGAGCGTGAGGAGGTCGGCGACGGCCACGCCGAGCGCGTCCCGAACCGCCAGGACGGCGGCGGCCAGCCGGGCCCGGTCGGTCAGGCTGAGCGCCTGGTGGCGTGCGGCGGCGTCGAACGCCTCGATCTGGCGGTGTGCCGCGGCGAGGTCGCGCGCGGCGCCGAGGACGTCGCTGTGGAGCAGTTCGTCGAGCGACGCGCGGGTGTGGGCGCGTGCCGCCGCGGAATAGCCGTGCAGCTTTCGAGCTTGGCCGGCGTTCAGCTTCCCGGCTGCCCGGAGCTCTTGGACGAGCGTGGTCAGTTCGTCGGTTCGGTCGATCGCGGCACCGGCCAGCCCGCGCCGCTCGTCGACGACGAAGGTGTAGTGGCCTGAGCCGACCTCGACTTGGACGGTCCCGCCGCTGTGCCGCACGTTGCGGACGCCGTCCGCGTCGGCGACCGGGACGCCGCGCTCGGTGACCGCCCATGCGTTCCGCGCCGGCAGCTCAACGGTGGCCCGGGCGCCGACTGGCACGGTCGCGCGGAGGGTCAGCGTGCGGCCGGTTCGTTTCCAGTCGCTGGTGACCGGGCCGTACGGCGTCTGCGTGGTGGCTTTCGCCCAGGCCAGCTGCTTGGTGACCTTGGGCGCGATGGTGAGGTCGTCGTATCCGGTCTCCGCGGAAGCCTGGATGCCGGCCACGTCGTGGAAGTACCAGTCGTCGACCGTGCCGAGGAAGTAGTGGCCGCGCGACCGTGCCTCCAGCGCCCAGTGCTCCCACATCGTGGTCGCGCCGTTCTCGACCATGTAGCCCCATGACGGGTACGTCGTTTGCTGGGCCAGTTGCAGCGCGACGTCGGCGTACCCGGCATCGGTGAGCACCGGCAGGAGGTACTTCGTGCCGAGCACGCCGGTGTTGAGGTGCATGCCCTTGGCCCTGATGTCGGCGACGACGCTGTCGGCCACCCGCTTCGCGGTGCCTTCGTCGGGGGCCAGCCCGAAGGCGAGTGCCAGCACGTTGTGGGTCTGCCGGTAGCCGCGGTCGCCGTTGCCGCGGTAGAAACCGTCCGCGCGGTTCAGGAAGGTGTCGTTGAACGTGGCCTTCACGGTTGCGGCGTGGCCGGCGAACGCGGCGGCGTCGGCGGCCCTGCCGAGGTGGCGCGCGGAGCGTTCCATTGCGGTCAGCATCGCGTAGAGGTATGCCGTGCCGGAGACGCGGACGTCCTCGGGGGCGTTGCCGCCGGCCGGGCTGGCCTCCGGGCTGACCCAGTCGCCCAGCCGCGGATTGGCCACGATGCCGTTCGACGACCTGTTGAACTCGAGCTCCACGTAGCGTTTCATGCCGTCGTAGAGCTCGGTCAGGACGCGGTCGTCGCCGCCGTACTGGTAAAGCCACCACGGGATCATCACGTACGCCGAGTGCCATGGCGGGTTCACACCCCACTGGCCCCAGTCGCCCGAGCTCGGCGCGATCACCAGCGGTGCGCCGTTCTCGTCGCGGGTCTCGTGGACGTCGCGCATCCACTTCGCGAAGAGCTCGTGCACGTCGAGGTTGAGCATGAACATTTCGGCACCCACCGAGGCGTCGCCGGTCCATCCATTCTTCTCGAACATCGGGGTGTCGGTCGGTATCCCGTGGATGTTGTTTTTCATGGTGTTCACGACCGCGCGGTGGACCTCGTTCATAGTGGCGTTCGCGCTCTCGAACGAGCCGGTCTCGGCGGCGTCGGTGTGCACGGCCTTGGCGGTAAACGCGTCCGGCGGCGGCTGGCCGCCGGGCCAGCCGGTCACCTCGATGTACTGGAAGCCCTTGTACGAGAAGCGCGCCTGCCACGACTCGGGCGCGCCGGTGCCGGCCAGGATGAACCGGTCGGTCTGGAAGCCGGACTGGAAGCCGCCGTTGTTGGAGAAGTTCACGCGGCCGTTGGGGAGCAGCTTCTCCCCGTACTGCGCGCGGATCGTGGTGCCGGCCGGGCCCTGGGCGGTGAACTCCACCCAGCCGGCGAGCACCCGCGGAAACTTGACCACCCAGACGCCGGACACCGGCTGCGTGATCTCGACGGCGGGCAGCGACCCGGTGACCCGGATCGGCTGCTGGCGCTGGTGTACCAGCACGCCCTTCGGTCCCCGGACCTCGCTTGCCGCGGCCCACGCCCGGTCGTCGAAGCCGACCGTGTCGTAGCCGTCCTGCAGCTTGCCGGCGTCGTACGTCTCGCCGGCGTAGAGGTCGTCGAAGACCGTCGGGCCGTCGGCGACGGTCCACGAGTCGTCGGTGACGACGTCCTGGGTGCTGCCGTCGGCGTACTCCAGATGCAGGACCGCGCGGACCACCGGGTCGTCGTGCCATGGTGGCGAGTCCCACCGCCACACGTTGCCGCCGGTCATGCCGTAGAACCCGCGGCCGAGCTCCATGCCGATCGCGTTGTCGCCCCGCTCGAGATGGTCGGTGACGTCGACGGCCGCGTACTGGACAGTGTCGTCGTAGTCGGTGAAGCCCGGCGAGAGTACGCCGTCGGTGACCCGGTCGCCGTTGAGGAAGACCTCGGCATAGCCGCCGGCGGCGTAGTAGAGCGTGGCGTCGATGAGCTTGCCGTCGACCGCGAACTCCTTACGCAGCAACGGCGCCGGGCGCACGTCGGCACGCGGCGGGCGCACGTTGCTGCCCCACGGGCCTTGGCCGTAGGGCGCCTGTACGACCGCGTTGCCCCACGCGCTGTCGTCGTACGACGGCGCCTCGAACCCGGCCGGGACGGTCTTGCTGGCCTTCCAGTCGGTGCCGGTGGCGAATACCGTGGTGCTGCCGTCGGTGTAGGTGATCCGGACCTTGGCGACGAGACCGGCTGGCGACCCCGCGCCGTTGTCGGTGCGGACCGCGAACACGTTGCGTTCCGGGGCGAGGTCGACCCGGAACAGCCGCGACTGCTGCCACTCGTTTTCGGCGCCCTGCGTCTCGCCGAGCAGTGTGCCGTTGACCCAGAGCCGGTACAGGTCATCGCCGGTGATCAGGATCTCGGCGGTCCGGGCGGTCTTGCCGGCCGGCGAGGTGCGGACGGTGCGGAACGCCCGCGGCTCCGCGGGCGCGACCGGCGTCGTCGCCTCCGGCGTCCAGATCCACGCGGCTGCGCCCAGATCCAGCTGGTCTGTGTCCTCCGTGCGGGCGTTGCCGATCCACGCGCTGCCTGCCCAGTCCCGTTCGTCGTACAGGCCGGTGCGGAAGCGGCTGGTGGCACTGGCGGAGCCGACGTTGGTCCTCGTGTCGACCCGCCAGACGTAGTCGGTGGCGGGGGCGAGGTCGGGGCCGGCGTATGTCACGTCGACGGAGCGGTCCGAGGCCGTTGTACCGCTGTCCCACACAAGGTCGCCGGCGTTGAGCCGCGACGGGCTGGTGGCGACGCGTACCCGCCAGGACGCCTGCTCGACACCGCGGCGATCGGACTCCGTGACCCACGAGAACCGCGGTCGCTCGACGTCGATGCCCACCGGCTCGGTCTTGCGCTCCACCTGCAGGTGCGATAGCAGGACCGCCGGACCGGCGGTGACGGCCGGGACGTGCGCACCGGCGGACTGGACGCCGATCTGTGAAGCCAGCAGGCAGATGATGATGACCAGGGGCAGGGACCGTCCGGACCAAGCGGATGCGGGCACGGATGCCTCCCCAAGCGTTGGAACGTTTCAGTGATTGAAGCACGATCACTGTTCAGGCGCCATATCCGCAACCGGATCCGGGCATCGGCAACGCCACCGCTTCACTGCGACGCCGCGTGCTACGTCCCGTCACCGGCTCAGCGCCGGCCAGACACGTCGAGGCCTTGTTTGCTGTCCCGGCGCAGGCAACCCCGGTCGAGTACCCACGAACCCGCGCCGCTGCCAACGGGGAGCACAGATCGTGGCGTGGGCAAGGCTAGGCCCTGTTTCGAAAATCCTTGCCGGGCTGCGCCGGGTCCAGACGACGACCGGCGGCGCCGGGCGTAAGGCCGCATACAACACCGGTGTGCGACCTTGCGCCCGGCTTGCCGGATCGCCGCCTGGACTCCGGCTCGCCTCGACAACTCTTTTGAAACAGGGCGGTGGCCACTGACCTTGGCCGGCTTCGCCGGCCCGGGTGACCAGCGGCCGAAGGCCGCCGGTCACCCGGTGAACGTTGGTGGCCACCGCACTAGCCGGCTGCGGGCAGGCCGAGGTCGTGGAGGACGGCGGTCACCCGGGCCGTTTCCGCCGCTATGAAGGTGCCGAACGCGTCGCCGGCCAGGTAGGCGTCGGTCCAGCCGTTGCGGGACAACGCGTCTCGCCACGGGTGCGAGCCGTGCAGTTGCTCGACCGTGCCGTGCAGGGTGTCCTGGGCCCGGTCGTCGAGGCCGGGTGGGGCGACGAGCCCGCGCCAGTTGGCGAAGACGACGTCGGCGCCGGCCTCGCGGAGCGTGGGCGCGTCCACGGCGGGTACCGGTGCCGGGCTGGTGACCGCCAGCACCCGCAGCTGACCCGAGCGCACCTGGTCGGCGGTCTCGCCCAGCCCGGACACGCCGAACGCCACGTCGCCCCGGAAAACGGCCGCGAGCAGGTCACCGCCGCCGTCGAAGCTGGCGTAGCGGACTCGGGGAGGCGCGATGCCGATGCCCTTCGCGGTCAGCATGAGCGCGAGGTGGTCCGGGCCGGCAGGGCTGGAGCCGCCGCCGGCGACTGTGTCGCGTGGATCGGCCCGCCACGCGGCGACGAGGTCGGCGAAGGTGCGGTATCGCGATGCCTGCGGCACCACCACGAGCGCGGGTTCCTCGATGAGCCGCGCTACGGGCGTGGTCTGTCCGAGTGTCGCCCGCGCCCGTTCGGTCTGCTGCGCGCCGACCACGCCCAGTCCCATCAGCATCAGCAGGTCGCCGTTGCCCCGCTCGTACACCAGCCGTTGCAGGCCGACGGTGCCGCTCGCCCCGGGCAGGTTGAACACCTCCGGGTCGCGGACCAGCCCGGCCGCGTCCAGTGCCTGCGCGACGGTGCGAGCGGTCAGGTCGTACCCGCTGTCGGGCGCGTTGGGCACCATGATTCGCAGGTCGGCGGGTCCGGACCACTGATCGCCGCAGCCGCCGACCGTCAGCGCGGCGGCCGCGGCCATCAGTGTGCGGCGCCGCATGCCACCCCCTTGCCTTCGTGCCCGTCCTGGCAGTTTGCTGTTTCCACCATGTTGCGCACCAGCCCACGCCGCCGCCCGTGGCGGCTCTCGCTCGCCCGGCAGTTCCTGCTGCTCCAGCTCGGCATCGTGCTGCTGGTCGTCGGCGCGGTCGCGGCCGTCTCGGTGGCCCAGGCCGACGCCCGATTTCGGTCCGGCGAGGGGCGCCAGCTGCGGTCCGTCGCCGAGACGGTGGCGGCCAACGCGACGGTACGGCAGGAGCTGGCTGAGGCGTCAGTCAACTTCGAGCGCCTCTCGGCCGAGGCGGAGGCGGCCCGCAGCGTCTCCGGCGCCTCCTTCGTGCTGATCGCCGACTCAGGCGGGACGCTGCTCACCGGTCTGGACCGCAGCCGCCCGGTGCCGCTCGGCGTGAGCACGGTCCGTTCCGGAAAGTCCTGGGTCGGCGTGGTCGGCGACGCGCTGGTCGCCCACGTGCCGGTGCTCGACGAGGGGCGCGAGCTGGTCGGGCTGGTCGCGGTCGGACAGCAGTACCCGACGTGGCCGGAGCAGCTCGCCGACGCCGCGACCGACCTGCTGACGTACCTGCTGCTGGGCGCGGCGCTCGGGGTGCTCGGGTCGTGGCTGCTGGCCCGCTGGGTCAAGCGGCAGACGCTCGGCCTGGAGCCGCGCGAGATCACCGGACTGGTCGAGCAGCGCGAGGCCATGCTGCACGGTATCCGCGAGGGTGTGCTGGGAAGCGACGCCGCCGACCGGGTAACGCTGGTCAACGACGAGGCGATCCGCCTGCTCGACCTGCCCGAAGACGCGGTCGGCCGGTCGCTGCACACGCTCACGCTCGAGCCGCGGCTGCTCGACGTGCTGACCGGCGAGGCCGCCGGGGCCGACCAGATCGGCCTGCGCGCCGGCCGGGTGCTGGTGCTCAACCGGATGCCGGTAATGCTGCGGGGCCGGCAGGTCGGCGCGGTGACCACGCTGCGCGATCGTACCGAGCTGACCGCCCTCCAGCGCGAGCTCGACTTGAGCCGGCACACCACCGACACGCTGCGGGCGCAGGCGCACGAGTTCACGAACCGGCTGCACACGATCGCGGGGCTGATCGAGCTGGGCGAGTTCGACGAGGTCACCCGGTACATCAGCCGGGCCAGCCGGTCGCTGGCCAAGCTGACCAGCGACATCACCTCCCGGGTGCCGGATCCGGCACTCGCCGCGCTGCTGATCGCGAAGTCCAGCCTCGCCTCGGAGCAGGGCATCGAGCTGCGCGTGTCGGCGCGCTCGGTCCTGCCCGAGGTCGACGACGCGCTCTCGGCCGACCTGGTGACGGTGGTCGGCAACCTCGTCGACAACGCGTTCGACTCGGTCGGCGCCGGCGGGTGGGTCGAGGTCTCGGCCGCCGTGGACGGTGACGATGTCGTCGTCGTGGTCCGGGACTCAGGCCCGGGGATCGCGGCGGAGCTGGCCCAGGAGGTGTTCGCGCAGGGGTACACGACCAAGGTCGAGCACCACGGCCTCGGCCTGGCCCTGATCCACCTGGTCTGCGTCCGGCGCGGCGGGTCGGTGGCGGTGGATGGCTCGACGTTCACCACGCGGTTGCCTCTCGCCACGGCGGTGCGGTCGTGATCCGGGTGCTCGTGGTCGACGACGACTTCATGGTGGCGAAGGTGCACGCGGGCTTCGTCGCCCGGGTGCCGGGCTTCGAGGTGGTCGGCAGCGCGCATACCGGCGCCGAGGCACTCACCGAGGTCACCCGCCTCCGCCCCGATCTGGTCCTGCTCGACATCTACCTGCCCGACATGTCCGGCCTGGACGTGCTCCGCGGCCTCCGCGACGGACCGGTCGAGGCCGACGTGATGGCCGTGACGGCCGCCCGCGACGTGGACACGGTGCGCACCGCACTGCGCGGCGGGGTGGTGCACTACCTGATCAAGCCGTTCACGTTCGACACGCTCCGCGAGCACCTGGCGCGGTACACTGCGGCCCACCGCCAGCTCGCCGCGCGTGGGGAGGTTGGGCAGGACGACGTCGACCGGCTCTTCGGCGCGCTGCGGCCGGCCCAGGTCAGCCTCCCCAAGGGGCTCACGCCGCCGACGGCCGCGCTGGTCGGGCGGGTGCTGCGCGACTGCGACGCCGACCTGTCCGCGGCCGAGTGCGCCGAACGGGCCGGGCTGTCGCGGGTCAGCACCCGCCGCTACCTGGAGTACTTCGTGGCCGCCGGCAAGGCCCAGGTCCGGCTGCGCTACGGCGGCACCGGCCGCCCGGAGCGCCGCTACCACTGGCTCGGCTCGCCCTAATCGTCTTCGCCGAGCGTGACCTTCGCCGGCACCCGGTCAGCGCGGCCATGGGCGAGCAGCCGCGGGGCGTACGGCACGACCAGTGCCAGCACCGCGAGGGACAGCAGAACCACCGTCAGCGGGCGGCTCACGAACACGCCGAAGTCCCCATTGGACAGACTCAGCGCCCGCCGGAACTGTTCCTCCATCATCGGTCCCAGGATGAGCCCGAGGATCACCGGCGCGATCGGGAAGTCGTAGCGGCGCATGAAGAAGCCGGCCACGCCGATCGCGTACGCCAGCAGCACCTGGAAGACGCTGCCGGAGACGGCGTACACGCCGAGGGTCGCGAAGACCAGGATCGACGCGTACAGCACCGGCCGCGGGATCCGCAGTACCTTCACCCACAGCCGGATCAGCGGGAGGTTGAGCAGGAGCAGCAGCACGTTGCCGACGTACAGCGAGGCGATCAGTGCCCACACCAGCGCGCCGCCCTCGTCGAAGAGGTCGGGCCCGGGCTGCACGTTGAAGATCTGAAACGCGGCCAGCATCACCGCGGCGGTAGCCGAGGTGGGGATGCCGAGCGTGAGCAGCGGCACCAGCACCCCGGAGAACGACGCGTTGTTGGCCGCCTCCGGACCGGCGACCCCCTCGATGGCGCCCGTGCCGAACTCGTCGCGGTGCGGGGAGCGCCGCGACTCGTACGTGTACGACAGGAACGTGGGCAGCTCCGCCCCGCCCGACGGCAGCGCGCCGAACGGAAAGCCCAGCGCGGTGCCGCGCAGCCACGGCCGCCACGAGCGGCGCCAGTCCTCCCGGGTGAGCCAGGCGAAGCCACGCGGCGGTTCGAGCGGGGCCACTGTGGACGGTACGTCGGTCGGCCGGCTGGCCAGGTGGAGTGTCTCGCCGATCGCGAAGAGCCCGACGATGACCACCACGATGTTGACGCCGTCGAGCAGGTTGACCGACCCGAACGTGAACCGTGCCTGGCCGGTCAGCGAGTCGATCCCGACCAGGCCGAGAAACAGACCGAGCGTGAGTGAGAGCAGCCCGCGCACCATCGACCGGCCGACAAGTGCGGTCACCGCGACCAGCGCGAGCACCGCGAGGGCGAAGTAGTCGGCGGCCCGGAACATCACGGCGAACCTCGCCATCGGCGCGGCGAGCACGCTCAGCAGGACCGTCGAGATGGTACCGGCCACGAAGGACCCGATCGCCGCCGTCGCGAGCGCCGCCCGGGCCCGGCCGCGGCGGGCCATCTGGTACCCCTCGATGGAGGTCGCCACCGACGCGGATTCGCCCGGCGTGTTGAGCAGGATCGAGGTGGTGGAGCCGCCGTACATGGCGCCGGCGTAGATGCCCGCGAACATGATCAGCGCCCCGGTCGGCGAGTCCAGGTTGAAGGTCAGCGGCAGCAGCAGCGCGATCGTCAGCGCTGGCCCGATGCCGGGCAGCACGCCGACGAGCGTGCCGACGGTGACGCCGATGACGGCGAAGAGCAGGTTTTCCGGGGTGAGCACCGCGGCGAAGCCGTCCAGCAGCGCGCTCATAGCGGCAGCACTCCCGCCGGCAGCTGGATGTCGAGAAACCGCGTGAACGCCAGGTAGATCGCGAACGACAGCCCCAGCGCCACCACTACGTCGCGAAGGATCACCGCGCGCACCGGGCGGTCACCGAGCAGCCGGGCGGCGGCCACGAAGAACGCCGCGGTCGCCGGCACGTAACCGACCACTGTGTACTCCAGTACCAGCGCGTACCCGACCAGCGCGGCCAGCAGACCGGCCGGAACGAGCCAGGACGCCCGCGGCGCCCGCTCGACGCGCTCCGCCTCGGTGTATTTTCCGGCCCATGTCTGGATGGTGTACGCCGCCGCGAGCACCACCCAACCGCCGGTGACGATGAGTGGAGCCAGCCGTGGACCGTCCACTGTGACGCCGGACTGGGCCGCGTCGCGGATCGCCCGTACGAGCAGCCCGGCGCCGGCGAGCACTACCACCGCGGCGGTGATCCGCGGGCCGAGGGGGCGCCCGCCGGGGGCGGCGGGGGGCACCGTCCCCTCCGGACGTTCGTGGGTGAGCGCGGTCATGCCCCGGCCAGGCCGATCTCGGTCAGCACCGCCGTGATCCGGGTGGTCTCCGCGTCGAAGAAGACCTTCGCCTCCTCGCCGCTCTTGTAAAAGTCGTCCCAGCCCTGCTGGGTCAGCGCGTCCTTCCACGCCGGCGAGGAGTGCAGCTTGTCCACCATGGACACCACAGCCTGCCGCTGCGCGTCGCTCAGCCCGGGCGGGGCCACGACGCCGCGCCAGTTCATCAGCTCGACCGGGTAGCCGGCGTCCTTGATGGTCGGTGCCGGGGTGCCGGCGCCCGCGTCCACACCGGACGCGCCGGACACCGCGAGCGCCCGCAGCTGCCCGGACTTCACCAACTCCTTGAACTCGCTGACGCTGGAGACGCCCACGCCCAGGTCGCCGGAGAGGAGCGCCGCCTTGGTCTCGCCGCCGCCGGAGTACGGGATGTACTTGGCCTGCTTCGGATCCACGCCGGCGGCCTTCGCGAGCAATCCGATCAGGATCTGGTCGGTGCCGCCGGCCGAGCCGCCGCCCCACTTGATCGCGGTCGGGTTGGCCTTGAAGTCTGCCACCAGGTCCTGCAGAGTCTTGTACTTCGACCCGCTCGGCACCACGACGACCTCGGCCTCGGCGGTGAGCGTCGCGATCGGCGTGGTCTGGGTGAGGTTGACCGCCGACTTGTTCGTCACCACCCCGCCCACCATCACCAGCCCCGTGATCATCAGCCGGTGCGGGTCGGCGTTGTGCTTGCTGACCAACTGCGCCAGCCCGACCGTACCGGCCGCACCAGTCACGTTGTCCACCTCGACCGGCTGCGCACTGAGACCGCCGTCCTTGAGCGCCTTCTGCATGGTCCGTGCGGTCAGGTCCCAGCCGCCGCCGGGCGCGGCCGGCGCCATGATACGGATCGCGCTGGTCGGATACTCCACCGTCTTCTGCTCGCCGGAGGTACCCACGTCGTTGCCTCCCTCGGCGCAGCCGACCGCGCCGAGGGCGAAGGGAAGGGATGTGGCCAAGGCGAGCGCGCCGGCCCGCAGCCGGGCACGCGGAATCTTCGTCGTCACCGCAGGTCGCTCCTGTCCGTCCGTACGCGTCAGGGAGGTTGCGCACGCGTTACGGGCATCCTGCGAGAGCCAGTGACCCCGGTCACCCTTTCGGACGGAGAGTGCGTTGTGGTCCTTTTGGTCACAGCTCCCGCAGGCCGGCACCGCGCTCCGCGGCTCGCGCCGCAGCGGGCCCGATCGCGGCATTGCCCGCCGCTCGCGGTGCTACGGGGGTGACGGACGCGGGTGGGGCCATCTGCCGACGTTGTCCCACAGCCGAGCCGTGCCGTCGTTTCCGGCGCTGGCGACGATGCTGCCGCGCGCAACGCGTCCACGCCGGTCAGCAGGCCGGCCGGCCCGGCGTACACCGCCGAGACCAGCAGCGGCGACCCATCGAACAGCAGCGGACGAACCCGCCCGTCGGAGCCGAGCAACGCGGCCACCGTATGCGACGTCCCGAAATCGACGCCGAGCCGGGATGCAGTCATGTTCATCGAACGGACGGGTCGTGCAGCAGACGCTCTACGATCCTGATCAACACTCGGCCGGGTAGGCGATGGGGGCCGTAGCACTTGATCCTGCCCGACCCGTTGATGAGGCTCCCGCACGGCGGGCGGCACGGCTGTTCTGGGTGTTCTATCGGTCGGGCGTGTGGTGTTGCGGTGGTGTGCGGCCCGTCCGGAACACCGGTTCGCCGGCCATCATCCGGTCGAAGATTTCGCGGTAGTTGAAGCACTCGGAGTCGAGTACTTCGTCGACCAGCAGGGCGCGCAATCGACGCGTGGTGTGGGGGTCTTCGGTCCGCTGGTAGGTCATCACGTCGAGGTGTAGATCGGTGGCTATTCGGGTGGTGCGCAACCGCCGAGGCCACTGGCGCGACATCCATTGCCTGCACTCGGAACCAAGAACCTGGTACAAAGCCCGAGCTTGAGCGGTGCCAAGCGCCGGCGGCCGCCGCACGTGCCGGCAGTGGTGTGCTCACTGGCGGGGTGGTGCGGTCTGGGTCGCGAGGCGGTCCTGTAGGCGGGCATGCCGGAACTGGTACCGCGGGCCGACGGCGCGCAGGACGTGCTTGCTCCGGGCGTCCTCCAGGAAGCGCAACAGCCGCAGTGGACCGTCGCCGGTCACGCGCAGCCAGATGGAGACCAGAAACGCTCGCCACACTCGGGACATCGTCACTCCGAACCCAAGGCCGAACGCCACGCTGAAGGCGAGCCTGCGGGCTGACGGCACTCCGCTGACGAGAGTCCAGCCCAGCCCTACCACCGCCCCGACCAGCAGCCCGTAGCTGAGGTCTCGCCGCCAGCAGGTCAACGGGTCCAGGACGCTCAGGTCGGTGCCGGTCGGTCGGGCCGCCGCGTACGCGACCAACAGCGCCAAGGCGAAGACCGCGGCGGTGACCATCGTGTGGACCGGGCTGGGCACCTGCTCGCCGGGCGCTGCAACGAAGGTGAACCGCAGCCGTGCGAGGGCGAACTCCGCACCGGCCAGCAGCGGCCACAGCAGGATGGCGGTAGGGGCGGCCAGCGCGCGCAGCCGGTGGAAAGCCCACGCGCGAGGCTCGTCGGTGGGCCGGCCGAACATCAGGTCGCCGGCGTGGTGGGTGAGCAGACCGGTGGGCATGCCGAAGATCAACCCGCCGACGATGCCGGCCGCGATCGGGGTGGGGATGGCGCCGATGCTGTCGCCGATGCCGATGAGCGTGCCGATCGTCCCCGCGATGATGAGCGTCATGGCGAACTGGGGAAAGGTAGGTACCCAGCGGGCGAGGCGCCACCAGGCCAGGTCGCGATCGTTCGCCTCGTCCATCCGTCGGGCGAGCCGGCCGAGCCAGTGCCGCGCTTGGTCGACCGTGTACCGCGGCGGCGGGCCGTCGGTGGCGGGATCCGGGGAGTAGGCGTTGGGCAGGATGGCGTCGAGCAGGTACTCCTCGACCGCCTTGCGGGTGCGACGGCCCGAGCCGAGCAGGTCGCCGAGCAGGTCGCCGCGCCCATACAGGTCGCGGACCAGGCTGAGCATCAGCGGGGTGGTGGTCAGGGTCCTGGTGAGGCCGTCACGAGATCCGCCGCGCAGGCGCCGCAGCAGCCGCTGCCAGGCCGGTGGCGCAGGGCCGGCGTGACAGCTTTCCAGATAGTCCGCGGCCTGTGCCGCCGTGGGCGACTTGAGCTCGAGGGTCGCCGCTGCGAACAGCAGGCCCTGGTTGGTGACTACGTCTCTCATCTCGTCGCGACGGCTGAGCACGATGATCCGCTGTGCCGTCAGCGAGTTCAGCTTTCGCAGGGCGGCCGGGCGCAACCGCTGCGGCAGCACGTCGAGGCTATCGAGGACGAGGGCGACGCGGCCGGTCGCCAGCAGTTCGTGGACCACCGCCGGCCCGAACTCGGTCGAACGCAGGAAGGGATAGTCGCGCAGCAACCCGGACGCGGCCCAGGACAACGCGTCCTGATCGCCCGGGTTCCAGCCGTGCAGGGTCAGCATCACCGGTACCGGGGTGCTGGTCCGGTCGGCATCGGGCAGGGTGTCGCGGTGTGCCAGTGCCCGCTGCACCAGCAGCAGCGCGGCGCTGGTCTTGCCCGCTCCGGCGTCGCCCAGCAGCACCACCCGCCCCGAGGCCACGCCGCCGTATACCCGGTGCAGATCCGCCAGGTTCCCGCCGTCGAGGTCGTCCGGCTCCACTGTGCTGATCCCCGGCACGGCGGGCGGGTGCTGCGCTGTCCACACCGGCGTGGCCGCGACGTGCCTTGCGGAGCCGACCCCGCGGTCCGACCACTGCCAGTCCAGCGGGATCGGCGTAGGGAAGTGCAGCCCGCGTTGCTCCACTTCGAATCCGACGCGGATCCCTACGGCCACGGCTAGCCGCTCGACCGCGCGGTCAACCAGTTCCGGGGAGGCCGGCCGGCGCCGCAGCCGCTGCCACAGCCAGGGCAGGGCCGATATGGCCAGCGCCAACACGGCCGTGAGGGTCTGGGTGGCGGCGGCGTGTTCGGGACGCCGAAGCCACAGAAGGTACCCCGCAACGCCGACGCCGGCGGCCACAACCCCGAAAAGGACGGCAAGGGGAATCCGCCGGCGCCCATCGGACATGATGAGCAGATTAGCCGGGCCCGCTACTGCGGAGGCAGCGCACCTGGCCCGGTTGGTCCGCCACGGCCACGCCGCGCGGGCCAGGGCGATGCGCCACAGGGCGTTGTCGGCCGGCCGGTCTCCGCCTCGCTGGGCGGAACACGTCCCAAGGCCGGCGGCTGAACGACGGCCGAGGTGCGGGCATCGGGTGTCAGTTGGCCAGTTGCGGAGGATAGCGTCGAGGGCGTCCAGGGTTCTGGGCCAGGCTTACGTAGCCGTGGAGGGTGCCGTGCGGCATGGCGGACCGCATCGGTCTGTGTGGGTTCGGCCAGCTTGGTTGGCTGAGGACCGTTCACCGTGGGCTGGGAGCCGAGGACACCGGCGCGGGTCGGTCCCGCTTGGTGTTGCTGCGTCGTTCCTTCGGCGCGCCTGTCGAGGATGTCTGGGAGGCGGTGACCGACCCGGTCCGGCTTGAGCGCTGGTTCTATCCGGTCAGTGGTGACCTTCGCCTGGGCGGTAAGTATCAGTTGGTGGGGAATGCGGGTGGCGAGATCCGGACGTGTGATCGGCCCAATCTGCTGGTGGTTACTTGGGAGTACGACGGCGGTGGCTCGTCCGACCTGGAGGTGCGGCTCACGGCCGAGGGTGATGGCGAGGAGTCGACGCTGGTTGGGCTCAGGCACACTGCCGTGCTTCCCTTCGACGACGACTTCTGGCTGGCAAATCTCGGCCGGTTCGCGCCTGGTTGGGATCATGGGTTCTGCCGCTTGGATGCGTATCTGCGCGGTGAGCTGGCCGGGGACGACTTGCCCGACGAGTTGTCGATCGAGGTGCAGCGGTTGTGGGAGCTCGCTGGCGCGGAGTGGGTGGCGGTGGGTGCTGCTTGGCGGGAGGGCTGAGCCGACGCCGGCGGGTGGCCCTGATCCGGCTCCGGGGCCGCTTGGTGCCGGTGGTGCCGTCGCGCGGGGTGTCAGCTGTTCTGTGCCGCGATTTGCAGCAGGTTGCCGCAGGTGTCGTCGAGGACGGCGACGGTTACCGGGCCCGTGACCGTCGGCTCCTGGGTGAATCGTACGCCGGCTGTGCGGAGCCGTTCGTACTCGGCGGTCACGTCCTTGACGGTGAGGACGGTGAATGGGATGCCGTCGTCGTAGAGTGCTCGCTTGTAGGTCTGTGCGGCTGGGTGTTGGTCGGGCTCGAGCACCAGTTCCGCGCCGTCGGGGTCTTCCGGCGACACTACTGTCAGCCAGCGGAAGTCGCCGGCTGGGATCTCGGTTTTCTTTACGAAGCCGAGCACGCTGGTGTAGAAGTCCAGGGCCTTGTCTTGGTCGTCGACGTAGACGCTTAGGTGTCCGATGCGCATTGGTTTGAGCTCCTAACGCTTGTAGGTCCGCGGAATGGGGGATGTGTCCGGGGTCGATGAATGTCTACCGTGCCCCTCGCGGTGAGTCCCTTGCCGCTGCGCTCCGGCAGATGGTCGAGGATTGGGGACGGGTGTGCGTTTGTACAGGTCGCCCACTTTTCGGGACGATAAATAAGTCGTGACTTGTATGTCAACCTCGCCCCCCGCGTGTCGCCGGCCAGTGGGCCGGGAAGCGTCGCGACACCACGTCTTTCTCAAGCGACGCCACCCGCGGCACGGGTCGGCGCGCCGGCGAGCCGGACCGGACCGCCCTGGCAGGTCGTGCCCCCCGGGTGGGATTCGAACCCACACTGTCGGAGGTGTCAACGCTGCCTTTCGTTTGTCTTTCAACGCTCGTCATTGGACACTGCTGAGCTGGGAAAACGCAAGATTCTGGTGGGTGACTGTTGTCGGGGATGGTCATCGGTTGGCAGGGTTTTCGGGGGTGAACGGGGGGTGCTCAAGTGCCCGTTGCGGGCGGTTGGGCGGGATTCCCAAGGGCGGCCAGTCTCCCTGCCCGCGACGGCGTGCTGACCCTGGCATCCGCGCCGCCACGTCTCGACACGGCCAGAGAAGGAGGTCCGCTCGCTGGCCGACCTCATCGCCGACTGGCGTCATCGGGCAGGCCCGCATGGGCTGACGCGACCACCCTTCGCGACAGTGGCCCGTGTGGCAGCGATGCTCCAGGTCTTCCTGGTGCGGATCTACACCTTCGTGCTATCGGATGGGCCGCCGGGCTGAAGTTGGTCGCGGAGGGCTTTTCGTACCGTGTTTTCGACGGCTTGCAGCGACAGTCCTTCTTGGACGATCAGGATGGCGGCGGGAGCGGATCCCGATCGGTCTTCGAACAGGTGGTGCACGGTGGCGAGGGCGGCGTCGATTTCGAGCTGTGGGTCGGTGCACTCGCGGCGTAGCCATCGCCGCAGCACACGATTGTGTGCGGCGACGACGGATGCGGCCATGAGTTCCGCGCGTAGCTCCGAGGACTCGGAGCGATCGCCCCAGGCGCTGATGAATCGCCGGAAGAGCTGCTGGTATCGGGCTGTGCTGGCGAGCTCGCGTTCGCGCAGCGCTGGGACGGTGGAGGTGAGTCGGTAGCGTTCGCGGGCCCGCTCGCCCTCGGAGACGTAGTGGAACAGGACCAGCCGCACCGCGTCCGAGACCGCCGCGATCGCCGACTCCGCACTGGAGGACGTCAGGCGCTTGCCGATGGCGGCCAGCAGGCTCTCGTGGTCGGGAAAGATGACCGCTTCCTTTGAGCCGTACCAGCGGAAGAAGGTGCTGCGGCTGACACCGGCGGCGGCGGCGATGTCGTCCGCGCTGGTGGCGTCGTAGCCAGTCGTGTTGAAGAGCCGGAACGCGGCATCCGCGATCGCTTCCCGTGAGCTGGCCATGCCTCCTCATTCCCTCCAGCCGAACGCTGGACATCATGACGTATGAGCCATAGTCTCAGATTTTGCGACCCAGTTTCAGCGGGTGGGCGCGCCGTTACAGGAGAGGCTCGGGTGAGTGGATGAATATCGTCGTACTCGTCAAGCAGGTGCCCGACTCCAGCGCGGAGCGCGTCCTGCGCAGTGACGACAACACGGTCGACCGCGGGTCGGCGAGCAATGTCATCAACGAGATGGACGAGTACGCCATCGAGGAGGCGTTGCGGGTCCAGGAGGCGCACGGCGGCGAGGTCACGATCTTGACGATGGGCCCGGCGGGCGCGTCGGAGTCGATCCGTAAGGCGTTGTCGATGGGCCCGGACCGGGCGGTGCACGTGCTCGATGACGCGCTGCACGGTTCGTGCGCGCTGGCCACCTCGAGGGTGCTGGCGGCCGCGCTGGGCACGCTGAAGCCCGACCTCGTGCTCTGCGGCGCGGAGTCGACCGACGGTCGGGTGCAGGTGATGCCGCACATGCTGGCCGAAAGGTTGGGCGTCGCGGCTCTCACCGGTGCCCGCAAGCTCACCGTCGATGGCACGTCGCTCACGATCGAGCGGCAGACCGAGGAGGGGTACGAGGTGGTGGCTGCCTCGACCCCCGCGGTCGTCTCGGTGTGGGACACGATCAACGAGCCGCGCTATCCGTCGTTCAAGGGGATCATGGCGGCCAAGAAGAAGCCCGTGCAGACGGTTTCGCTGGCCGATCTGGGCATCGCGGCGAGCGAGGTGGGCATCGAGGGCGCCACCTCGGCCGTGGTCGAGCAGAGCAAGCGGCCGCCGCGTTCGGGTGGGCAGAAGGTCAACGACGAGGGTGAGGGCGGCGTCAGGCTGGTCGAGTTCCTCGCGTCCGAGAAGTTCGTCTGAGGAGAGCTCAATGGCTGAGGTTCTGGTCGTCGTCGAGCACTCCGGCGGCGAGGTCAAGAAGGTCACCCTGGAGATGCTCACTCTCGCCAGAGAGTTGGGCACGCCCGCGGCGGTCGTCCTCGGTGGCCCCGGTGCGGCCGCGCCGCTGGTCGACAGGCTGAGCGAGTACGGCGCGGTGAAGGTCTACGCCGGCGAGAGCGAAGACCTGCAGGGCTTCCTCGTGGCGCCGAAGGCCGCTGTGCTCGCCGACCTGGTGCGTTCGGCGCAGCCCACGGCGGTGCTGCTCGGCTCCACCCAGGAGGGCAAGGAGATCGCCGGCCGGCTCGCGGTGAAGCTCGACAACGGGCTGCTCACCGACGTCTCCGCGCTGGATGCCAACGGCACGGCGACGCAGACGGTGTTCGCCGGCTCCACGATCGTGAAGTCCCAGGTGACCCGCGGGCTGCCGCTGGTCACCGTGCGCCCCAACTCGCTCACCCCGGCCGCCGCCCCGGCGACGGCCGAGGTGTCGCCGCTGGAGGTCGCGGTCGGCGACTCGGCGAAGCTGGCCCGGGTGGTCGAGCGGAAGGTCGAGCCCAAGGGGGCACGGCCCGAGCTCACCGAGGCGTCGGTGGTCGTCTCCGGCGGCCGTGGCGTGGGCAGCGAGGACAACTTCAAGCTGGTCGAGGAGCTTGCCGATCTGCTCGGCGGCGCGGTCGGCGCGTCCCGGGCCGCGGTCGACTCGGGCTTCTACCCGCACCAGTTCCAGGTCGGGCAGACCGGCAAGACGGTGTCGCCGCAGCTGTACATCGCGTTAGGGATCTCCGGCGCCATTCAGCACCGCGCCGGCATGCAAACCTCGAAGACGATCGTGGCGGTCAACAAGGACGCTGAAGCGCCGATCTTCGAACTCGCCGACTACGGCATCGTCGGCGACCTGTTCAAGGTCGTGCCACAGGCGGCCGAAGAGATCCGCAAGCGTAAATAGCGAGGTGCGGTCTTCGACGCACATCCTCTTGACGGTTCACGAAGACTCTTGACGACTCACGAAGACGGGAAATGTCTGGCTCATGGTCGAGGTAGTCGTAGCGCCGGATCTCCACACCACCGCGGGTAAGCTCGCCGACCTTTCGCGTCGGGTGGATGAGGCGGTGCATGCGGGTTCGGTTCGGGCTGTGGAGAAGCAGCATGCGCGGGGGAAGAGGACGGCGCGTGAGCGGGTCGCGATGCTGTTGGATGAGGGTTCGTTTGTGGAGTTGGATGGGTTGGCTCGGCATCGTTCGACGGCGTTCGGGTTGGATAGGACCCGGCCGTATGGCGATGGTGTGGTGACTGGTTATGGCACGGTCGATGGGCGGCCGGTGTGTGTGTTCGCGCAGGATTTCACGGTCTTTGGTGGGTCGTTGGGGGAGGTGTTCGGCGAGAAGATCGTCAAGGTGATGGATTTGGCGATGAAGACCGGGTGTCCGGTGGTCGGTATCAACGACTCCGGTGGTGCGCGGATCCAGGAGGGTGTGGTCAGCCTGGGTCTGTATGGGGAGATCTTTTTCCGTAACGTGCGGGCTTCCGGTGTGATCCCGCAGATTTCGCTGGTGATGGGGCCGTGTGCGGGCGGGGCGGTCTACTCTCCCGCGGTTACCGATTTCACGGTGATGGTCGATCAGACCTCGCACATGTTCATCACGGGCCCGGATGTCATCAAGACGGTCACCGGTGAGGATGTGGGCTTCGAGGAGTTGGGCGGTGCCCGTACCCATAACACTCGTTCCGGCAACGCGCACTACCTCGGCACGGACGAGGAGGACGCGATCGACTACGTCAAGGCGCTGCTGTCGTACCTGCCGTCGAACAATATGGACGACGCGCCGGCGTTCCCCGCCCCGTCCTTTTTGGATGTTGGTGAGGAGGACCTGGTGTTGGACACGCTGATTCCCGACTCGGCCAATCAGCCGTATGACATGCACCGGGTTGTCGAGCATGTGTTGGACGATGGTGAGTTCCTGGAGGTGCATGCGCTGTACGCGCAGAACATTGTGGTCGGCTTTGGTCGGGTCGAGGGGCATCCGGTCGGTGTGGTCGCCAACCAGCCGATGCATTTCGCTGGCTGCCTTGATATCGCCGCGTCGGAGAAGGCGGCCCGTTTCGTGCGCACCTGCGACGCGTTCAACATCCCGGTTTTGACCTTTGTGGACGTTCCTGGTTTCCTGCCCGGTACGGGTCAGGAGTGGGAGGGGATCATCCGGCGCGGCGCCAAGCTCATCTACGCGTACGCGGAGGCCACGGTCCCGAAGGTCACTGTCATCACCCGTAAGGCGTACGGCGGCGCGTACGACGTGATGGGCTCCAAGCACCTCGGCGCCGACCTCAACTTCGCGTGGCCGACCGCGCAGATCGCGGTGATGGGCGCGCAGGGCGCGGTGAACATCCTGCACCGCGGTGCGCTGTCCGATGCGGACGATCCAGCGGCGCTGCGGGCCGAGCTCGTCACCGAGTACGAGGACACGCTCGCCAACCCGTACATCGCGGCCGAACGCGGCTACGTCGACGCGGTGATCCAGCCGTCACAGACCCGCGTGCAGATCGTCCGCGCGCTGCGGACCCTGCGCACCAAACGCGAGACCCTGCCCCCCAAGAAGCACGGCAACATCCCCCTCT
>NZ_JAVHUY010000089.1 GCF_031085175.1 Phytohabitans maris | reverse complement strand
GTTGGTGGCCACCGCACGAGGGAGGCTTCGCCTCGGACCGCCCAGACGGGTGATTGGCCTGGTGGGGCCGCTCGCGGTGGTCGCATCCTCGCATCCACGGATGTGGTTGCGGGAGGTGCACGGTCATGGCAGCGCGTGTGTCCAGAACGAACGCGGTGACGGTCAACGACGTACTCGACGGGCGCAAGCTGCTGGAGATCGACTGCCTGGACCGGGTCTATCTCACCTTGTCCGTGCCGAACCTGATGGTGGGCGGCCAGGTGGTCAGCTTCCTGACCCAGCATGAGGGCAAGCCGGTGCCATCACCGGCGTTGCTGGAACGCCGGGGACAGACGTTCCGCCGGGCCGTGATGTCGTTCGCGCGGGCCAACGACATCCCGGTCATCAGCTTTGCTGGGAAGAAGGACAACAGCAGACCGGGTGTGCTGGCCGACAGCCCGTGGCCGGAACGCAAGATCGATCAGATGATGCCGCTGATCCGCAAGGCCGCCGCCACCGGCCGGTCTCAGGTCGCCGCGATCGGCGTCGCGCAGGAATACCAACGAGTCTTCACCGGCACCAAGTCCGAAACCGGGACCGGCGCGGTGTGGTTCTCCTACCAACGGGTCGAACGCCGGGTCACCTGCTACTACTTCTACCTATGGGACGAGCAGGTCGGCCCGGCGTTCATCAAGATCTGCGCCTACTTTCCCTACCCGGGCAAGATTTGGATCAACGGGCACGAGTGGGCCAAACGCCAAGCCACCGCAGCGGGTGTCGGCTTCACCGAACTGTCCAACGGGTTCGCCTCCTGTGACGAGCCCGCCGCGCTGCAGGACATCTGTGACCGGCTCGGCCCCGGCACCATTACGGTGTTCGCCGAACGCTGGTGGGCCCGGCTGCCGTTGCCGTTCACCGGCACCGACCGGCAGGCCGGCTACTGGTGGGACATCTCCATGCGCCAGGTCGAGGTCGCCAAGACCATCGTGTTCAGCGCACCCCACCACGCTCGGGCCTTCTTCGAAGCCCTCGCCGCGGACAACCTGGACATCGGCCGCCCCGACAACATGGAGATCATCTTCAACCGGCAGGTCCGCTCCACCACCCACGGCGTGTTCCGCACCGCGATCGACCGGGACAACGACGGCGTCGTCGTCAATGCCTTCTACCGCCACTCGCGGATCAAGTACTACCTCAAAGACCGCCGCGCGCTGCGTATCGAAACCGTCATCAACGACACCTACGACCTGCGCGTGCTGCGCCGCCTGGAACACCTCGACGAACTCGTCGTCAAGGCCCGTGACGTCAACCGCCGACTGTTGGACACTATCCGGGTCGGTCAGGGCTGTGTCCTGGCGAGCCCAGCCATCGAGCGGGTCGCCCAGCCCACCCTCACCGAGGACGGCAGGAGGGCCCCAGCGCTTCGCTTCGGCGACCCTCGGGTCATGGCCCTGACCGGCGCCCTATGCCTGAACCTGTTCGCCGTCACCGGCATCACCAACAACAGCCTTCGCGCCTTGACCGCCCGGCTGCTCGGCACCAGCTACAGCACCAGCCAGATGACCTACGACCTGCGCCGGCTACGCGCCAACGGCCTAATCCACCGGATCGAACACACCCACACCTACACCCTGACCCCCGACGGGCAACGCCTAGCGATCTTCTACACCAAACTCCACAACCGACTCCTACGACCACTCACCGCCGCCGACCAGCCTCAAGCCCCACCCACCCTCCGCCACGCCCTAGCCACCATCGACCAGCACGTCGAGGACTACATCACCCGCTCACGACTAAAAACCGCGGCCTGAAAACCTGACTCCCGTGTTCAGATTCCCAAACCCAAGGATCTAGGCCAGCCGCCTGGCGGAAACCTGCCTGGCTCCTTCCCGCCCCGATGCCTTCGTTGACCAAGACCCTCCCGGGTCAACACCATCGAGGTACGACCTTCACGGGGTACGTGAGCAGAGGTTGAGGACGGAAGACGGCGCGATGCATGACGATCACCGAACCGACCGTGAACCGACCACGACGTTCGAACTGCTGGGCCGCCTCGAGGTCAGGAAGGGCGGCGAGCGGGTCGACCTGGGGCCGCCGAAGCAGCGGCTGGTGCTGGCGCTGCTGCTGAGCCGGGCCGGCAGCGTGGTCCCGGTGGACCGGCTGACCGAGGCGCTGTGGGAGGGGAACCCGCCGCGGACCGCCCGCAAGAACCTCCAGATCTACGTGGCGGCGCTGCGCAAGATAGTCGGCAACCGGATCCGGTACGTGGCCTCGGGGTACGTGCTGGACGTCGAGCCGGAGGAGTTCGACCTCCTCCGGCTGGAGCGGTACGCGACGGCCGGCCGCCGGCTGCTGCGGGACGGCGACCTGCCCGGCGCGGTGGCCGCACTCGACGGCGCGATCCGTTGCTGGCACGGGATTCCGCTGACCGAGTTCGCCGGCGTGCCCATCGCGGTCAACGAGTCCGACCGGTTGGCCGCCCGGTTCCTGTCCGCGTACGAGGACTGGGCGGAGGGGCAGGTGGCGCTCGGGCACTACGCCGAGGTGCTCGACGGCATCGACGAGGTCGCCGGCCGCCATCCGTTCCGGGAGCGGCTGGGCGTCGCGAAGATGACCGCGCTGGCCGGATGCGGCCGCACCGCCGAGGCGCTGGCCTACTACGACGAGATCCGGCAGCGGATGGCGCGGGAGCTCGGCATCCAGCCGAGCCCGGTGCTGACCGCCCTGTACCAGCGGATCCTGGCCGGCCAGTCCCAGCCCGGACCGGGCGGGCTGTCCCGCGCCACCAACGGCCTGCCGCGTGACCTGCCCGACTTCGTCGGCCGGCGCGACGAGCTCAACCACCTCGTCGACCTGCTCGACGCCGGCGGCCCGGCGGTGGACGTCGTCGTGCTCACCGGCCCGGCCGGCGTCGGGAAGACGGTGACGGCCATCCGGACCGCCCGCCGCCTGGACGGGCGCTTCGCCGACGGCGTCATGTTCGTGCCGCTGCGCGCCCGGGACGGCCGGCCCCGGCCGATCCACGAGGTGACGGTGGGGCTGCTGCGGCAGCTCGGGTACTCCGGCGCGTCGCCGCCGCCCGGGGAGGCGGTGCCGCTCTGGCGGGCCTGGCTCGCGGAACGGCGGATGCTGCTGGTCCTGGACGGCGCGATGGACGAGGACTCGGTGCGGGCCCTGCTGCCCGGGCTGGGCGACAGCCGGGTCCTGGTGACCAGCCGGCTGAAGCTGAGCGGCCTGGACGCGGTCTGCCGGGTCGCGCTCGCCGAGCTGTCCACAATGGAGTGCCTGGACCTGCTCGGCCGGATGGTCGGAGCCGGCCGGGTGGTCTCCGACCGGTACGCGGCGGAACGGCTGGTCGAGCAGTGCGGCCGGCTGCCGCTCGCGGTCCGGGTGCTCGGCACCAAGCTCGCGATGCTCCCGCACATCCCGATCAGCCGGTACGCCGAGCGCCTCGCCGACGACCAGGCGCTCTTCGCCGAGCTGGCCGCCGGTGACCTCTCCGTGCAGGCCTGCCTGGACGACTGGATCGGCTCGATCGCCCCACCGCCCCGGGAGTCGCTGCGCCAGCTCGCGTGCATGCCGCGCCCCGTCTTCGGGCGCGACGAGGTGGTGACCGCGCTCGGCGCCGGCACCGGCTCGGTCGACCGCACGATCGCGACGCTCCTGGAGGCCAGCCTCCTGTTCGTCCCGGACCCGGAGGTCGCCGCCCACCAGGAGATGTACGGCATGTCGGCCCTGCTGCGGCGCTACGTCCGCGCGCTCATGACGGCGCCGCCTCGCGCGGCGGCGGCCGCAGCCATCCCTGCTCGGCCGCCAGAGCACCGGCCTGGAACCGGCTCCGCGCGCCCAACCGGGCCATGAGCTCGGCCGCCATCCGCCCGACCGTACGCGCCGACACGCCCAACCTGCGGGCCGCCTGCTCGTCGGTGTCGCCGCGGAGCAGGAGCTGGAGCAGCGCCCGGTCCTGATCGGTCAGGTCCGGCGTACCCCGCGTCGCCTGGTCGCCGCCCCACGGCCGGGCGTGCTGCCACTGCTGCTCGAACAGCGCGCACATCGCCGCGATCGCGCCCGGCCCGTGCAGGATGCAGGCACCGGTCGAGGTGCGCGACGGGTCCAGCGGGACCACCGCCCGGGCCCGGTCGACGATGAGCATCCGCAGCGGCAGGACCGGCACGGTGCGCACCTGCGCGCCCATCTCGACCAGCCACCGCGCGTGCGCCGCGGTCGGCCGGTCGTTGCGGGCGCTGGTCAGGTAGATCGTGCGCATCTCGATGCCCCGCTCGAGCACCCGCTGGTTGAGCGGGCGGCTCGCCGTCAGCGCCTCGGCCGTCTGGGCACCGTCCGGCGCGAAGGTCAGCAGCTGGTGCCGGGCCTCGAACGAGATCCGCTCCAGCGCCTCGCGGACCGTGTCGACGCCGAGCAGCTCCTCGACCTGGGCCGCCGACTCGCCGGGCGCGCGGTGCGCGTTGTGCTCGGCCACCAGCGCCTCGATGGCCGCCCGCCCCTCCTCGATCTGGTGCTGGCGCCGCAACAGCTCCGCACGCTGGCGGGCCAGCAGGATCTCCAGCCCGACCTCGGGCAGCACCGGCCTGAGCAGCTCCGGGTCCTCCCACGACGGGCGCAGCAGCGACAACCTGGCCAGCTCGTCCAGCGCGTCCTTGACCGCGTCTTCGGTCCACCCCAGGCTCGCGGCCAGCGACGCCGTTCCGGCGCCGGGCTGCTTGAGCATGGCCAGGTAGATCTTCTCCGCCGACGGGTCGACGCCGAACGCCTCCAACACTTCGGCCTCCTCGTCACGTTCCGTTTGGACTCTGGCCATTCGGCGCCGCCCACCGAGTGGATTGGTCGCCTACTTTCGTCCAGCGGGATCGTGCCCCACGCGTTCCAAATCTTTGTCTGTCCTTTGTCTGCCGCGCAAGAACCTGCCACGCGATGAGATTGGCCCGAGCTGTGGATGGTGTGATCGTGAGGACGTGTACGCCGTCACCGTCCGCCTGATCTACCTGGTCGCGGCCACGCACCTGCCCGGCGACAAGCTCCAGAGATTGATATGGATGGTCGCCGAGCCGGGGGATGGCCTGGAGCACCTCTACGCCCAGGCCAGCGACCGGGGGGTCGACGTCGTGATGTTCCTGGTCGCGCCGGGCCTGCTCAGCGCCGAACGCGTCGCGGCGCAGCTCATCGCGCGTGCGGAGCGCGCCGGCCTCACCGGCTACTGGCCGGTGAGCTGCCAGGTCGAGCTGATCGTGCCGCTGGCCGAGGCGGCCCTGCCACCGAGCCCGCCGCCGGACACCCCGGACTCGTGAACGCGATTCGTCAGATCACCTATATCGGCTCCGCGTATTTACGCAGCACGACCCTTGTCCGGCTTCGGCCACGCAGGAGGTGGACAGTGGCGGCGCCTTGAGCGGCCGACAGCCCCGGCGAAACAATTCAGCCAACGCGTCCACCAATTAGCGCAGGCCCCCGCGAAGTTTGGTGCAAACCGCATTGTTCACCGCAGGAGGTGTAACCGGTGAAAAGGACCATCCGTGCCGCTGCCATGCTTATCGGTACTCTGGCCGTCGCGCTTGCCGTCTCGGCGGCGGCCCTGCCCGACCACCGCACCGCTGTCCCGCTGGCCGACCCGGTGCCCGTGGGCGGGCACACGGTCACCGTGCCGACCGGACCGGGCGATGACGACGACACGGACGACCTGACTTGGCAGATCTGAGCGGCGCGACGCGCTCCGTCGCGCCCGCTCCCGCGGGGCGCCCGCCATCCGCGCGGGCGCCCCGTCCGTACGTCCGGGCCGCCGGACTTCCTGCCGTCGGGTCGGGGACCTTCGGCGCGGCGTCAGGCCGCGGTGGTGAGGACGGGGCCCGGCTCGGCCACCTTGGCGGTCGCGACGACCAGGACCGCCGGATGTCCACGGCGGGCCAGCTGGTGCGCGAGCGCGGCGGCGACGCTGTCGCCGCGCAGGCCGGTGGCGGTGTCGCTGCCGATGACGACGACATCGGCGATCGCGGCCGCGTGGCTCAGCGCGGTGACCGGGTCGGCGAGCACCAGCTCGCGCGCGATCGGCGGACGGGGCGACACTCCGGCGACCGCCTCGGCGATCCGGTCCCGCTGCATGCGGTGCAGGTCGAGGCGCGCCTCGAACAGGCCGTCCCGGTCCCGGGCCAGCGCCCGGTCGGCGGCCGGCCAGGCGGTCACGACGAGGACGCGGGCGCCGGTGCGCGCCGCCTCCCGTACCGCCCACCACAAGGCGTCGCGCGCCGCCGCCGACGCGTCGAGACCCACGACGATTCGCTGCCGTGCCATCTGTGCCCTCCCTGTCCCCGGCTACCTACAGCCTTCGCCGTTCAGGCCCGGCCAGACAGGGCCACAAGTCCCGTCGGCCGGGTGAAGGTGAGCCGGCGGGGCGCCCGTTCCATCCCAATCCGGGCAGCGGGTGGCCGATCAGGGCCGATGGTCTGCGCCCGGTTGGCTGAGCGGTCCGCTCGGCTGGGACCCGGGTCGCGGCACCACCGGGCGGCATTCAGCCGGTGGCCCGCGCGACCGCCGGCGGCCGGTCGCCGGCGGTCCGCTCGGCGCGCTCCTTGATGCCCAGCAACATCTTCCGCTCCATGACCAGGCTGCCCGGCTCCAGGAAGAGCGTGTTGTACAGGCGGCGCAGCGCCGGCGCGTCGGGCGTGGCGATGAGGTTGCGGGAGATCAGCCGGGTTCCGCCGTCGGTGGTCGGGTACAGGGCGAACGTCCACACCCATTCGAGGTTGCCGGCACGCAGGCACAGCACCCGTTCCGGTTCGAGGATCTCCACGGTCATGCTCGGCCCGTCCGCGCCGATCGGCAGCACGTCGCCCACCTTCAGGTCCTGGTACTCGGGCAGGATCCGGTCCGCGCTGTGCATGTCCAGGCCGAAGAGGTTTTCGATCCAGTCGTACGTGTAGGCGCCACCCCGGCCGCTGCCCATCTGCACCAGCCAGGGCCAGATCGCCGCGGGCGGCGCGTCGACGGCCACCGCGCGGGTGGCCAGCACGTCCGGGTCGGGGATGAGGTCGTCGCCGGGCAGCTCCCGGATCACCTCGTCCGGGGTGGCTCCCCAGTGCAGGCAGCGGTCGCGCAGCAGCAGCGGGTACGTGGCGGCCAGAGCGGCTCCCACCCCGGCGGCGGTCAGTGCCCAGGTCACTCGTCGCTTCATCGGTGCCCTCCGATCCGTGGTCGGCCGCGGGCCACCTCGCGCGGGTCCGCGACGGTCTCTGTCGACGCTAGACGAGTAGTTCCGATGTCGGGGGTCGATGCGAGGGCATGAGGGAGGGTGTCGATGATCATGTTGTGACGCAAGACCTCGACACCCTCTTGACCGCACTTTACGTGAAGATCGATGACACGATCCGGACGCCGCGATGGTTGGGCCGGCCGCCGCTGCTGACCGACTCCGAGCTGGTCTGCCTGGCCGTGGCCCAGGTCCTGCTCGGCGCCCGGTCGGAGGCGCACTGGATCCGCTACGCCCGGATCCATCTACGCGCCTGGTTCCCCTACCTGCCACAACGCCCCGGCTACAACAAGCGGCTCCGTGCCGCCCTGCCGCTGATCAAGAAGACCATCCGGGACCTGGCCCGTGACAGCGACTTCTGGTTCGACAACCACTGGATCGTCGACTCCACCCCGATCCCGTGCGGCATGTCCCGCCCGACGGTGAAACGCTCGGACCTGGCCGGGTGGGCCGGATACGGCTACTGCGCCTCCCACTCACGGTTCTTCTGGGGCCTGCGCCTGTATCTGGTGTGCACCCCGACCGGGATGCCGATCATGTGGGCCCTGGCCAACCCGAAGATCGGCGAACGGGAGGTCCTCGCCGCGATGCTCGAGGTCGAAGCCGGCGTGGTCGCCGAGCACACCGGCATCCTGATGATCAGCGACAAGGGCTTCGCGTCCAAGACACTCGAGCGGGACCTGGCCGAGCAGGGTATCCAGTTGCTGCGGCCCTCTCGCAAGCGGGACAAAGCCCGCTACGGCGAGGCGCTGCTCAAGAAGGTCCGGCAGCTGATCGAGTCGGTCAACGACACCCTCAAAGGTCAACTCGACCTCGAACAACACGGCGGACGGACCTTCACCGGAGTCGCCGTCCGCATCGCCCAACGCCTACTGGCCATGGCCGCCGCGATCTGGCACAACAACAAGACCGGCGCACCGATCACCCGGTCACTGATCGCCTACGACCACTGACCGACATCGGAACTACTCGTCTAG
>NZ_JAVHUY010000088.1 GCF_031085175.1 Phytohabitans maris | reverse complement strand
GATCGTGTCATCGATCTTCACGTAAAGTGCGGTCAAGAGGGTGTCGAGGTCTTGCGTCACAACATGATCATCGACACCCTCCCTCATGCCCTCGCATCGACCCCCGACATCGGAACTACTCGTCTAGACGATCCATGCCAAAGGGTGGGCTACCGCGATGTCCGCGGTGGTCCGGACCGTTGCGCGGGGCCCCCGGGGAAACGTGGAGCGCAGCGGAGCGTTTTCTTGGGGTGCATTCCCGCGGCCTCACCGTCCGCGGTCGGCACCCCCGCCCCGATCCGCCGAGGCCGATGCGGCATCGGGGGTTCGACGTCGGGTCGCGGAATCAGATCGTGGTATCGAGGTGCCCCCAGAGGGGCACTGAAATACCACGATCACCGGTTCTCCAGGGGCTTGAGTGCGGCGGCGACCTCGGCCGGTGGCGCGCCCAGGTCGTACTCGCTGAAGAGGTGCAGCGAGTCGCCCGCGTCGATCTCCAGCGTCTCGGTGCGGATGCCGAGCCTCGGCCGGGTCTCCACCCGTACCCGCTCGATCTGCGACCAGGCCAGGTGGCGACGGCCGGCGAAGCCCGCGACCAGGGTGACCCCCGTCGGGTCGGCGGCGAGCCGCACCGGCGCGAGCAGGTCGCGGGCCGCCCACAGGGCGAGCGCGGCGGCCACGGCGGCGGCGAGCACGAGGCGGACCGCGTCGCCGTCGGCGAAGAGAAGCCCGACGGCGAAGAGCGCGGCGGCCGCGGCCAGCTTGACGGCCGGCACCTTTCGCGGCACCCGCCAGCTAAGGGCGTCCATGCGCCAATTCTGGCCCGCACCGGATCAGCCGCGCGGCCCGGGCGCGCCGCACCGTGCTCAGGGCCTTGCGCCGCGCCGCGCGGGCGAGACGGGTCGGGCGCCGCGCCGCGCACCGCAAAGGGCCTTGCGCCGCGCCGCGCGGGCGAGACGGGTCGGGCGCCGCGCGCACCGCACACAGCGAAGGGCCTTGCGCCGCGCGGGCGGGAAGGGGCCGCGCCGGGAAGGGTCGGGCGCCGCGCGGGGCTGGGCCCGGGCGCCGCCCGCGCGGGGGCGGGTGGGCGCCGTGCCGGCCGGGACCGGGCGCTACTGGGGAGTAATGTCGATGAGTATGAGGGACGCGGTCATCGTCGGCGCGGTTCGCACTCCGGTCGGGCGGCGCAAGGGCGGCCTTTCGGGCATCCATCCGGTCGACCTGTCGGCGCACGTGCTGCGCGCTCTCGCCGAGCGGACCGGCATCGACCCGGCCCACGTCGACGACGTGGTCTGGGGTTGCGTCTCGCAGGTCGGCGAGCAGTCGTGGAACATCGGCCGCAACGCCGTCCTCAGCGCCGGCTGGCCGGAGTCGGTGCCCGGCACCACGCTCGACCGCCAGTGCGGCTCCAGCCAGCAGGCCGTGCACTTCGCCGCCGCGGTGGTCCTGTCCGGCCAGGCCGACCTCGTCGTGGCCGGCGGCGTCGAGTCGATGACCCGGGTGCCGATGGGCTCCAGCGCCGCCGGGCAGTGGGCGTTCGGCGAGGGCGTGCGCGAGCGCTACGGTGACGGCGGCTTCAGCCAGGGCGTCGGCGCCGAGATGATCGCCGCGCGGTGGGGCTTCTCCCGGGCCCGGCTCGACGAGTACTCGCTGGCCAGCCACCAGAAGGCGGCCGCCGCGCAGGACGCCGGCGGGTTCAAGCAGGAGATCGCGCCGGTCGGGCCGATCGACGCGGACGAGGGCATCCGCCGCGACACCTCCCTGGCGAAGCTGGCCGAGCTGGCCACCCCGTTCAAGTCGGAAGGCGTGGTCACCGCCGGGTCCGCGTCGCAGATCTCCGACGGCGCCGCAGCGCTCGCGGTCACCACCAGCGACTGGGCGCGCGAGCACGGCCTGCGGCCGCTCGCCCGCATCCACACCGCCGTGGTAGCCGCCGACGACCCGGTCATCATGCTCACCGCGCCCATCCCGGCCACCGCGAAGGCGCTGCGCCGCGCGGGGCTGGGCATCGAGGAGATCGGCGTGTACGAGGTGAACGAGGCGTTCGCTCCGGTGCCGCTGGCCTGGCTCGCGGAGACCGAGGCGGATCCCGAGCGGCTCAACCCACGCGGCGGCGCGATCGCCCTGGGCCACCCGCTCGGCGGCTCCGGCGCCCGCATCATGACCACGATGCTGGGGCACATGCGCGACAACGGGATCCGGTACGGGCTGCAGACGATGTGCGAGGGCGGCGGCATGGCCAACGCCACTATCCTGGAACTTCTATAGCTTGCAGGCCGCGACATATTCCGTTCGCATCTCGTTAAACGCGGCATGGACGTCTTCTCCCGAACGTTCTTGCCCGCCGCCGCCGAAGCCGGTGTGGCCATCTCCACCGTGAGCCGCCACATGCCCGTCTTCCGGCGGTGCGTGGAGGCCGAGGACGCGACGGTCCTGGTCACCCGCTGCCTCCGCCCGGATCGGCCGCTGCAGGGCGAGTTTCTGCTGCTCCTGACGTACCGCCGCCTCGTGGTGACCCAGGAAACCAGGGTGCTGCACCGCCTCCGCCTGCACCTCAACACCGAACTCCGGCACCTCAGCAACGTCACCTGGAACCCGGACCCCCGCGCCGCCGCGGTCGAGCTTGCCGCGACCGCCGTCGACGGCATCCGCGAACGGTTCTGGATCAAGGCTGTTCATCCGAAGCAGGTCTGGCACCTGGACGCGCTACTCAGCCACGCCTTCCGTCCCCGACTGGTGGCCGAGCGCGCCCAGCAGGCATCTCGCGTACCAGCGCCGGAAGCGCTGCGCGTGCCGGCTGCCGCCTGACGAACCTCTTCGACCCGGACCCCGCGGTCGTACGGACCGCGCCGGGCAGGTCGAAAGGTTCGCTAGGGCCGGGGCGCCCCGAACTCCCCGTGCGGGGCGCCCCCGCCCGTACGTTCCTCGAACATTGCGGTGCTGCTCGGGCGACCGCCCGTCCGACATGATGGTTGCCGTGGAGCCCAAGGGCCTGGTGCTCGTCGTGGAAGACGAGCGGGCCATCGCCGACCTGGTCCGGATGTACCTGGCCCGGGACGGCTTCGGCGTGCACGTGGAGCACGAGGGTACGGCCGGGCTCGCGGCGGCTCGGCGGCTGCGGCCGGTCGCCTGCGTGCTCGACATCGCGCTGCCGGGCCTCTCCGGCACCGAGGTGTGCCGGCAGATGCGCGAGGGCGGCGACTGGACGCCGGTCATCTTCCTCACCGCCCGCGACGACGAGGTCGACCGGATCGTGGGGCTGGAGCTCGGCGCCGACGACTACGTGACCAAGCCGTTCAGCCCGCGCGAGCTGGTCGCCCGGGTACGTGCGGTGCTGCGCCGTACGGCGGGGGCGCCGGAGGAGCGGCCGCACACCGTCGGACCGGTCACGCTCGACCCGGGCCGCCGTTCGGTCACCGTCGATGGCACGCCCGTGCAGCTGACCTCCACCGAGTTCGACCTGCTGGCCCGCCTGATGGGCCGCCCCGGCCGGGTTTTCACCCGGGAGGAGCTGCTGGCCAGCGTCTGGGGGTACGCGGCGCACACCGGCACCCGCACGGTCGACGTGCACGTGGCCCAGGTACGGGCCAAGCTCGGCGCCGGCGCGGCCGTCCTGCGCACCCACCGCGGCGTCGGGTACGCGGTCGATGCCTGACCGACCCGAGCTGACCCAGCTGCTGCCGGTCGTACGCCGCCGCCCTCTCGGGCGCACCATCACCGCCCGCGCGGTGCTTGCGGCCTGCGCCGTGGCCGTCGTGTCGGTGCTGGTGACCGCCCTGATCGCGATACCCATCGCGGTGCGCGGCGCGGAGCGGCAGGCCCTCGACTCGCTCGACCAGCAGGCGCAGGTCGCGGCCAAGCTGCTGCGCCCCCGTCTCAGCAGCGGCCGCACCGGCGACGAGGAGCGGCTGATCGGGCAGTTGCGCACCGAGGAGATCGACGCGTACCTGATCCGGGCCGGCCAGCCCGATCGGCCTGGCCTGCCGTCGCAGGTCGTGGCGCGGATCGCCGCCGGGCACGACGTGAGCATGCGCCGCCCGGTCGGCGGCCGTCCGTCGATAGTGGTCGGCCGTGCGCTGCCCGGCGGCAACGGTGTCGTGCTCGTCTCGCCCCGGGCGACCGGGCTGTGGCGCGAGGTCCTGGGGATCATCTGGCTGCCGCTGCTGGCGGGGCTCGCGGCCGGCGTCGGCGCCGGCGTGCTGATCGCCCGCCGCATGGTCCGCCCGATCCGCAACGCGGCCACCGCCGCCGCCCGCCTGCGCGCCGGCGACCGGCGGGTACGGGTGCCGGTCGAGCCGCCGCAGGAGACCGCCGACCTGGCGTACGCCCTCAACGACCTGGCCGCCGCCCTGGCGACGAGCGAGGGACGGCAGCGCGAGTTCCTGCTCTCGGTCTCGCACGAGCTACGCACCCCGCTGACCGCGATCCGGGGGTACGCCGAGGCGCTCGCCGACGGCGTCGTCGCGGCCGAGGGGGCCCAGCGGGCCGGCCAGACCATGCTCGCCGAGGCCGAGCACCTCGACCGGCTGGTCAGCGACCTGCTCGCGCTGGCTCGGCTGGAGGCGGCCGACTTCCCGCTGGCGCCGGTCCGGATCGACCTGGCCGCGCTGGTCCGGGACGCCGCCGAGGCCTGGGGTGGCCGGTGCGCCGCGGCCGGCGTGGTGCTGCGGGTGGAGCTTCCGGCGGGGGAGGTGCCCGTGTTCACCGACCCGGGACGGATCCGGCAGGTGGTCGACGGCCTGCTGGAAAACGCGCTGCGCATCCTCCCGGCCGGCGCGCCGGTCGTGCTCGCCGCCGGGCCGGCGCCGGCCGGTGCCGTGCTCGAAGTCCGCGACGGCGGCCCCGGGCTCACCGACGACGACCTCGCCGTGGCCTTCGAACGGGGCGCGCTGCGGCAGCGCTACGAGGGAGTACGCAAGGTGGGCAGCGGCCTCGGACTGGCGCTCGCCGCCGGCCTCGTACGGCGGCTGGGCGGGACGATCCACGCTGGGCACGCGCCCGAGGGCGGCGCCCGCTTCACCGTGATGCTGCCGCCTTACGAACCCCGTACACAGGCTTGACGCTCCCCTCGCCGGCGCGGCGGACGCTGTTTCACATGAAACGTCTCGGACTGGTTTTGGCCAGCGGAGTGCTGGCATTCGGGCTTGTGGGGTGCGGTGGGGCGGCGGTGCAAGAGGCCGGCGAGACCGCGGTCGAGGTCGCGGCGGCCATGGGCGCGGAGGGGCAGGCGCTGGCGGCCATGGGAATGGACCCGTCGCCGGCCGCGTCGCCCTCGGACTCGCCGTCGGCGGCGCCGGACCGCAAAGACCGACGGGAACGGCGCAAGGCGCGCGTCCTGCTCCGCAAGAACGTCCTGCACGGCGAGGCGGTCGTGCAGACCAAGGACGGCACGAAGACGGTCGCGGTGCAGCGCGGCGAGGTGACCCAGATCGATGACGATTCGATCACCGTGAAGTCGACCGACGGGTACACGGCGACCTGGACCTTCGCCAGCGACCTGCACGTGGTCCGGCACTCCACGACCGTCCAGCCCGAGGAGATCGAGGCGGGTACCAAGGTCGGCGTCGCGGGTGCCAAGGACGGTGACGGCTTCGTCGCCCGGCTCATCGTGGTGCCGAGGTCCTGACCGGGTACGGGCTCCCCGGCGGTCGGGACCGGGGAGTCCGTTTCGTACCCATCGGCATGTGCTCGATCCGATGCGGCTAGGCTGGTCGAGATATCGCCAGCAGCCCGTGGAGACCTCCGTGAAGCTGTCCATCCTGATGCCGGTCTACAACGAGGAAGAACGTGTCGCGGACGCCCTCAAGCAGGCGCTCGCGGTCGACTACCCGTGCGAGATCGAGCTCGTGGTGGTCGATGACGGCAGCCGCGACGGCACGGCCGAGGTGCTCGCCCGGGCCGACGACGCCCGGCTGCGGGTGATCACCCACCAGCGAAACGCCGGCAAGGGCGCCGCGATCAAGACCGCGGTGCGCAACGCCGAGGGTGAGTACATGGTGATCCTCGACGCCGACCTCGAGTACGACCCGCAGGACATCCCCAAGCTCCTCGCCCCGGTGCTCGACGGCCGGGCGAAGGTGGTCTACGGCAACCGGACGTTCGGCAGCCACAGCGCCTTCAGCTTCTGGTACGTGGTGGGCAACAAGGCGGTCACCACCGCGGCCAACGTGCTGTTCAACTCGTACATCGGCGACCTGGAGACCTGCTTCAAGCTGATGCCGGTCGCGCTGTACCGGTCACTCGACATCCATTCCCGCGGCTTCGGGATGGAGGCCGAGGTGACCGGCAAGCTGCTGCGTCGCCGCATCCGGCCGTTCGAGGTGCCGATCAGCTACACCGCCCGCGGCCGTGAGGAAGGCAAGAAGATCACCTGGCGGGACGGCGTGGAAGCGCTGTTCATCCTCGGCCGCGAGCGGGCCCGGCGTCCGCACCCACAAAGGCGCTGATCGACTCCCGCACCCCGGCCGGATCCAGCCCTTGCCACCGGGCGTGGTCCTTCGGGCTGCCGTACCGGTGCAGGTCCGTGCGGCGCACGCCCAGGCTCAGCAGGCGGTGCGGCAGGTCGCGGAGCGCGTCCGACACCACCGCGCTCGACGTGCCGGCCAGGTAGGGCTCGACCAGCACCACGTCGCTGTGGCCCAGCGCGCGCAGCCCCTTGACGTCGAACGGGCGCGGCGTGTTCGTGTACGCCACCGTCACATCCAGACCTTCCACAGCCGCCAGCACGGTGTCGAGCATCGGCCCGACCGCCACCACCGCCGCGCGCCCACCCCGCCGGACCGCCTGCAGGCCGGTCCCCGGCCGCGCCTGCGCGTTGCGCTGCGTCGAGAGCCGGATGTAGACCGGCTCGTCGTGGCCGGCCGCCGCGGTCAGCAGCGGTCCGACCTCACCAGCATGACCGGGTACGTGTACCGTCCAACCGCCCAGCGTGTCAAAGAGGGCCACGTCGCCCGGGGACTGGTGGGTGCGCCCCTCGGACGAGGCGTCGTAGGAGGCGCCGACGCTCACCAGCACCGCGCCCACGCCCTGGTGGTCGAGGTCCAGCTTGACCTGCTCGTACGCCCGGTCCACCAGAAACGGCGCGTACGAGTGCACGATCGGCCGCAGCCCGGTCAGCGCCAGCCCGCCGGCGACACCGAGCATGAGCTGCTCGCGGATTCCCACGTTGACCACCCGGTCGGGGTGCTCGTGGGCGGCCGGCGCGAAGGCGTCGCCGGAGATGTCGGCGAGCACGACGGCGGTACGCGGATCGCTGTCCAGCAGCGCGGTGGCGGTGTCCACAAAGGTCTGTCGCATCGTCCTCAACCCTTCTTCTCCACGACCGCGACGACCACGTGCGGCGCGGCACCGTTGTGTGCCCGCAGCCCCGCTTCGATGGCGGCGTGGTCCCGACCGTCGACAGTGGACGCCGTCCAGCCGTGGAACCGCCCGGCGATCCCACCCGGCCAGCCGTGCGTGGACGACTGGTTGTCGACGACGATCGCGGTGAGGCTGGCGAGGCCGGTCGCGCCCGCGTACGCGATCGCCTCGTGGTTGGACCCCTCGTCGAGCTCGGCGTCGCCGACCAGCGCGTACACGCGGGCGTCGGTGAAACCCTGGGCCCGCAGCCCGAGCGCGGTGCCCACGCCCAGCCCGAGGCCGTGGCCCAGCGAGCCGGAGCCGATCTCGACGCCGGGTACCAGCAGGCGGTCCGGGTGGTGGCCGAGCCGGCTGTCCGGCCCGGCGAGGTCGTCCAGCCACTCCTGCGGGATGAAGCCCTTGGCCGCGAGAACGGCGTAGTAGGCGGCCGGCCCGTGCCCCTTGGAGAGCAGGAAGCGGTCGCGGCCCGGGTCGTCGACGCGGTCGGGGGAGGCGCGCAGCACCCGGTCGTAGAGCACCCAGAGCACGTCGAGGGTCGAGTAGGCGCTGGGTGCGTGTTTCTCGTCGCCGGTGAGCCGGGTCAGCAGCTCACCGAGACTGGCGCTCGTGGTTGTCGGTGCGGTCATTTGGTTAGGGTGCAAGTTGAAGTGGACTTCAACTCAAGGGACGTATGACCGAGACCTCATTGACCATCGGCGAACTCTCGAGCCGCTCCGGCGTCGCACCCTCGGCCCTGCGGTACTACGAGCGGCTCGGCCTGATCCGCGCCGCCCGCACGGGTGGCAACCAGCGCCGGTACGACCGCGCCGAGCTGCGCCGGGTCGCCTTCATCCGGATCTCGCAGCAGGTCGGCGTGTCGCTGGAGGAGATCCGCACGGCGCTGGCCTCCCTCCCCGAGTCGCGCACACCCACCAAGGCCGACTGGGCGGCACTGTCCGCGCGGTGGCGCGGCCGCCTGGACGAGCGGATCGCCTTCCTGGAACGCCTCCGCGACGACCTGAGCGGCTGCATCGGCTGCGGCTGCCTGTCGCTGCGCCGGTGCCGCCTCTACAACCCGGACGACGAGCTCGCCGCCGAAGGCGCCGGTCCTCGGCTCCTCCTGCCGCCCGGGCTCGCCTAGCTTGATCTTTAACCTTGACGGTCGGGTGTGGACCCCGGTCGATCATGTGGACAGCCCTTGGTTGATCATTCTTCTTGTCGAGGGAAGAACGTCAACATCCAAGGGCTGTCTGTGGTCAGTGTGCATGATCGACGTCCGGGTGACGCGGTCGGGGACCTGTCGTGGTTTCGGCAGGAGTTGCTGGGCTGTATGTCGCGGCGTGCGGATGCGTTGTTCGAGTTGTGTGACGCGGTGCTGTGCGCCGATGGGCCGGTCCGCTCGTTGGTGGGGTTGTCGTTGGTGGCC
>NZ_JAVHUY010000087.1 GCF_031085175.1 Phytohabitans maris | reverse complement strand
TTGACGATGGGGCCGGTGGGTGCGTCGGAGTCGATTCGTAAGGCGTTGTCGATGGGTCCGGATCGGGCGGTGCATGTGCTCGATGACGGGTTGCACGGTTCGTGCGCCCTGGCCACGTCGAAGGTCCTCGCGGCGGTGTTGGGCAGGCTCGGCCCGGATTTGGTGTTGTGTGGTGCGGAGTCGACCGATGGTCGGGTGCAGGTGATGGCGCACATGCTGGCCGAGCGGTTGGGGGTGGCGGCGTTGACCGGTGCGCGGAAGCTGACCGTCGAGGGCGGGTTGTTGACGATCGAGCGGCAGACCGAGGAAGGGGTCGAGGTGGTGGCCGCGCAGGCGCCGGCGGTGGTGTCGGTGTGGGACACGATCAACGAGCCGCGGTATCCGTCGTTCAAGGGGATCATGGCGGCTAAGAAGAAGCCGGTGCAGACGCTGTCGTTGGCCGATCTGGGTGTGGCGGCCGGTGAGGTGGGTGCGGCTGGTGCCAGCTCGGCGGTGGTCGGGCAGAGCAGGCGGCCGCCGCGCTCTGCTGGGGTGAAGATCACCGATGAGGGTGCAGGCGGCGTGCGGCTGGTCGAGTTCCTGGCTTCTGAGAAGTTCGTGTGAGCAGGGGTGAATTTTGTGGCTGAGGTGTTGGTCGTTGTCGAGCATTCCGGCGGCGAGGTCAAGAAGGTCACCTTGGAGATGCTCACCCTCGCCCGCGAGCTGGGCACACCGTCCGCGGTCGTTTTCGGTGGGCCGGGTGTGGTGGGGCCGCTGGTCGGCAAGCTGAGCCAGTACGGCGCCAGCACGGTGTACGCCGGTGAGGACGCGCTGTTCGAGGAGTATCTGGTCGCGCCGAAGGCGGCCGTGTTGGCTGATCTGGTGCGGTCGACCTCGCCGGTGGCGGTGCTGCTCGGCTCGACCCAGGAGGGTAAGGAGATCGCCGGCCGGTTGGCGGTCAAGCTCGACAACGGGCTACTGACCGACGTGACCGGGCTGGACGGCGACGGCACCGCGACACAGGTGATCTTCGCCGGGTCGGTGATCGTGAAGTCCCGGGTCACCCGCGGGCTGCCGCTGGTCACCGTCCGCCCCAACTCACTCACCCCCACCCCCACCCCCACCCCGGCCCCGGCCTCGGCCGGCGCGCAGGTGACGCCGTTGCAGGTCAGCGTGGACGACACAGCCAGGCTGGCCCGGGTGGTCGAACGCAAGGTCGAACCCAAAGGCGCCCGGCCGGAACTGACCGAGGCGTCGGTGGTCGTCTCCGGCGGCCGCGGCGTCGGCAGCGGCGACAACTTCAAACTCGTCGAGGAACTGGCCGACCTGCTCGGCGGCGCGGTCGGCGCGTCACGGGCCGCGGTCGACTCCGGCTTCTACCCCCACCAATACCAGGTCGGGCAGACCGGCAAAACCGTCTCCCCCCAGCTGTACGTGGCCCTGGGCATCTCCGGCGCCATCCAACACCGGGCCGGCATGCAAACCTCCAAAACCATCATCGCGGTCAACAAAGACGCCGAAGCACCCATCTTCGAACTCGCCGACTACGGCATCATCGGCGACCTGTTCAAAGTCGTACCCCAAGCCGCCGAAGAAATCCGCAAACGCAAGTAGGGCGTGAGCACGTCGCGGGCCGGGCCGGGGGATGACCCCGGCCCGGCGCATTAGGCTGATATGCGATGGCCTACATGGATCACGCCGCGACCACGCCCATGCTCAGCGAGGCGATCGAGGCGTACGTCGCCGCCGCCCGCGACGTCGGAAACGCCTCGTCGCTGCACGCGCCCGGCCGGCGCGCCCGGCGCACGGTCGAGGAGTCGCGCGAGCGGATCGCCGCCGCGCTCGGTGCCCGCCCGTCCGAGGTGATCTTCACCGGCAGCGGCACCGAGAGCGACAACCTCGCGGTCAAGGGCATCCACTGGGCCCGCCGCGACCGGGCCGCCGGCCGCAACCGGGTGATCGCCAGCGCGGTCGAGCACCACGCCGTGCTCGACTCGGTGCGCTGGCTCGAGGAGCACGAGGGCGCCGACGTCACCTGGCTCGAGGTCGACGCGCAGGGCCGGGTGCCGGTGGAGGCGCTGCGCTCCGCGCTGGACGGCGCCGGCGACCAGGTGACCGTCGTCACGGCGATGTGGGCCAACAACGAGGTGGGCACGCTCCAGCCGGTGGCCGCGCTCGCCGCGCTGGCCGCCGAGGCCGGCGTGCCGTACCACACCGACGCGGTCCAGGCGGTCGGCCAGGTGCCGGTCGACTTCGCGGCCAGCGGGGCGGCGGCGCTCAGCATCAGCGGCCACAAGCTGGGCGGCCCCACCGGCGTGGGCGCGCTGCTGCTCGGCCGCGACGTCCCCTGCACCCCGCTGCTGCACGGCGGCGGCCAGGAGCGGGACGTACGCTCCGGCACGCTCGACGTCCCCGCCATCGCCGCCTTCGCCATCGCGGTCGAGGCCGCGGTCAAGACCCAGGAGGAGACCGCGGGCCGGCTCAGCGCTCTCCGCGACGACCTGGTCTCCCGGGTACGGCAGGCGGTGCCCGACGTCGTCTACAACGGCGACCCGGCCGACCGGCTGCCCGGCAACGCGCACCTGTCGTTTCCCGGCTGCGAGGGGGACGCGCTGCTGCTCCTGCTCGACGCCCAGGACATCGCCTGCTCCACCGGCTCGGCCTGCTCGGCGGGGGTGGCCCAGCCGTCACACGTACTGCTCGCGATGGGCGCCGACGACGACCGCGCCCGATCCTCACTCCGCTTTACGCTGGGCCACACCTCCACCGGCGCCGACGTGGACGCCCTGGTCGCCGCCCTCCCCGGCGCCGTCGAGCGGGCCCGCCGCGCCGCCCAACGGAGTTGATCAGGGAGTTCGTTGGGCGAGTCGCCGGCGTGTCTCTCCACGAACTCCCTGATCAACCGGGAGGGGACGAGCAGGCTACCGTTGTCGGGTGAGAGTTTTGGCTGCGATGTCCGGCGGGGTCGACTCCGCCGTGGCAGCCGCACGGGCCGCCGACGCTGGGCACGACGTCACCGGCGTGCACCTGGCGCTGGCGCGCAACCCGCAGACGTACCGCTCCGGCGCCCGCGGGTGCTGCACGCTGGAAGACGCCCGGGATGCCCGCCGCGCCGCCGACGTGATCGGCATCCCCTTCTACGTGTGGGACCTGGCCGACCGGTTCCACGAGGACGTGGTCGACGACTTCGTCGCCGAGTACGCGGCGGGCCGTACCCCCAATCCCTGCCTCCGCTGCAACGAAAAGATCAAGTTTGCGGCGGTGCTCGACCGGGCCGTAGCCCTCGGTTTTGACGCGGTCGTGACCGGTCACCACGCCCGCCTCGGCGCCGACGGCCTGCTGCGACGCAGTGTCGACCTGGCCAAAGACCAGTCGTACGTGCTGGCCGTGCTCCGCCGTGACCAGCTCGACCGCTCGATCTTCCCGCTCGGCGACTCGACCAAGGCGCAGGTGCGCGCGGAGGCGGCCGAGCGCGGGCTGGCCGTGGCCGAAAAGCCGGACTCGCACGACATCTGCTTCATCGCCGACGGCGACACCCGGCGCTTCCTGGCCGAGCGGCTCGGCGAGGCGCCCGGCGACATCGTCGACGCCCGGACCGGCGCGGTGCTGGGCGCCCACAGCGGGGCGTACGCGTACACCGTGGGGCAGCGCCGCGGCCTGGCCCTGCGCGAGCCGGCGCCGGACGGGCGGCCGCGCTACGTGCTCTCGATCACCCCGGTCAGCAACACCGTGACCGTCGGCTCCGCCGAGATGCTCGACGTCTCCGAGGTGGCCGCCGACCGTCCGGTGTGGACCGGCGGGCCGGAGCCGGACGGGCCGATCGAGTGCGAGGTACAGCTGCGCGCGCACGGCGAGGTCGTGCCGGCGACGGTCGAGGTGGCCGGCGGGCGGATGCTCGCCTCGCTGCGCCGCCCGGCCCGGGGCGTGGCGGCCGGGCAGGCACTCGTCGCGTACCGGCCCGACCCCGCCGGCGACGTCGTCCTCGGCTCCGCCACGATTGGCACCCGTGACTGAGTTTCCTGGCCCGCTCGCTGACGACCATCGTGGGCAAGCGCCGTCCGCGCACGCTCGCTCCGGCGGATTTCCCTGGCCGCGCGGTTCGGCGACGGGCATCGGCTCGCTGCCCGGCACCGACATCGCCGAGGCGCAACGAATCGTGCTCGGCGAGCTGCCCGACCTCCCGCACCTGCCCGAGCTGCCGAACCGGGGCCCGGGCGCGGACATGGTCGGGCGGGGCGCCGCGTTCCTGGTCGAGCTGCCCGTCGAGCTGTACGCGGCCCGCTGGCGGGTGGCCGCCCGTCCCGGCCGCGACCGCCGTCGCACCCTCGACCTGCTCGAACGCGACCTCGACCAGATGACCGAGCAGGCCGCGGAGTTCGACGGGACGTTCAAGGTGCAGGCGGCCGGCCCGCTCACCCTCGCCGCCAACATCGACCTGGCGCTCGGCGGCCGCATCCTGCGCGACCACGGGGCGGTACGCGACCTGAGCGAGTCGCTCGCCGAGGGGCTGCGCGCCCACGTGGCCGACGTACGCCGCCGGCTGCCCGCGGCCACCGTGCTGCTCCAGCTGGACGAGCCGTCGCTGCCCGACGCGCTGGCCGGGCGGATCGCGACGGACAGTGGCCTGTACACGTACCGCTCGATCGAGTCGTCCACCGCGAGCTCGTTGCTGCGTACCGTCGTGGAGGCGGCCGGCGCGCCGGTGGTGCTGCACTGCTGCGCCCCGGACGTACCCCTCGACGTGGTCCGCGCCAGCGGCGCCACCGCGGTCGCGCTCGACCTGTCACTCGTGGACAAGCTCGACCCGCTCGGCGAGGCGATCGACGCCGGCCTGGGCCTCTTCGCCGGGGCCACCGGCACCTCCAAGGGCGCCGCCGACCAGGTCCTCGGCGTGTGGCGCCAGCTGGGCTTCCCCGACCAGCGACTGCCCGACCAGGTGGTGGTGACGCCCCCGTGCGGCCTCGCCGGCTCGTCCGCGACCGAGGCCCGCCGCGTGCTGACCGCCGTCCGCGAGGCCGCCCAACGCCTGCACGAGAGCTAGCTGTGATCGAAGCTCCCCTCAAGTCGCTAGAACGACGTGAAGGGAGCTTCGATCACAGCCTCCGCGGTCGGCAGCATCAGGCGGGCACCTTCGGGAGCGCGGCGACCGCGGAAGCCACCTCGGTCTCCGACAGCTCGTGGTCGACCAGGTCGCCGGCGAGGTAGGCGCCGTAGGCGGCCAGGTCGAGGTGGCCGTGGCCGCAGAGCGCGGTCAGGATCACCTTCTCCTCGCCGGTCTCCTTGCAGCGCAGCGCCTCCTCGACGCAGGCGGCGAGCGCGTGCGTGGGTTCGGGCGCCGGGACGATGCCCTCGGTGCGGGCGAACCGCACACCCGCCTCGAAGCACTCCCGCTGCGTCTTCGACACCGCCTCGATCAGCCCCAGCTCGTAGACGTGCGAGATGAGCGGGGACATGCCGTGGTAGCGCAGGCCGCCGGCGTGGATCGGGTCGGGGATGAAGTCGTGGCCGAGGGTGTGCATCTTCATCAGCGGGGTCATGCCGGCGGTGTCGCCGAAGTCGTACGCGTAGACGCCCTTGGTCAGCGACGGGCAGCTCGCCGGCTCGACCGCGCGGATCGTGACGTCCATGCGGCCGGCCAGCTTTTCGCGCAGGAACGGGAAGGCGAGCCCGCCGAAGTTGGAGCCGCCGCCGGTGCAGCCGACGATCACGTCGGGCGCGAGCCCCACCTTGGCGAACTGGGCGATCGCCTCCTCACCGATCACCGTCTGGTGCAGCAGTACGTGGTTGAGCACGCTGCCCAGCGCGTAGTTGGTGTCGGGGTTCTGCGCGGCCACCTCGACCGCCTCGGAGATCGCGATGCCCAGCGAGCCGGGCGAGTCGGGGTGCGCGGCCAGCACCGCGCGGCCGGCGGCGGTGAGGTCCGAAGGGGACGGATGGATCACCCCGCCGAACGTCTCGATCATGATTTTGCGGTACGGCTTCTGGTCGTACGAGGCGCGGACCTGCCACACCTCGCAGTCCAGCCCGTACTGGGAGCAGGCGAACGCGAGCGCGGTGCCCCACTGCCCGGCCCCGGTCTCGGTGGTGAGGCGGCGGATGCCGGCGGCCGCGTTGTAGTACGCCTGCGGCACCGCCGTGTTGGGCTTGTGCGAGCCGGCCGGCGACACGCCCTCGTACTTGTAGAAGATCTTGGCGGGCGTGCCGAGCGCCTTCTCCAGCCGGTGCGCGCGGTAGAGCGGGGAGGGGCGCCACAGCTTGTACACGTCCAGGACATCGGCGGGGATGTCCACGTACCGGTCGGTGGCCACCTCCTGCAGGATCAGGTCCATCGGGAAGAGCGGCGCGAGGTCGTCCGGACCGACCGGCTGGAGCGTGCCGGGGTGCAGGACCGGCGGCGGGGGGCTCGGCAGGTCGGCGAGCACGTTGTACCAGCGACGAGGCAGCTCCGACTCGTCCAGCAAGATCTTGGTCGGCTCGTTCATGGTCAGTCACGTTAGTCGTATCCAGCGGTTACGGTGCAGAGGTGTCTGAGGAAGTCATCCCGCAGCAGGTCACTCCGGAGCAGGTCGCGGCGGCGGGGAAAGAGCCACCCGCCGATGTCCGCGAATGCCACGCCGCGCTCGCCGCCGACGTCTCCGACCATCAGTACCGGTACTACGTGCTCGACGCGCCGACCGTCTCGGACGCCGAGTTCGACCGGCTGCTGCGCGAGCTCGAGGCGCTCGAGGCGGAGTTTCCGGCACTGCGCACCCCCGACTCGCCCACCCAGCGGGTCGGCGGCACGTTCTCGACGCTCTTCACGCCGGTCGAGCACGTCGAGCGGATGATGTCGCTGGACAACGCGTTCGACGACGAGGAGCTCTCCGCCTGGGCCGAGCGGGTCGAGCGGGACGCCGGCGAGCCGGTGCCCTACCTGTGCGAGCTCAAGGTCGACGGCCTGGCGATCAACCTGACGTACGAGAACGGGCGCCTCGTGCGGGCCGCCACCCGCGGTGACGGGCGCACCGGCGAAGACGTGACCAACAACGTGCGCACCATCCACGACGTGCCCGAGCGGCTGGCCGGCGACCACGTGCCCGACTTCCTGGAGGTGCGGGGCGAGGTCTACTTCCCGGTCTCCGCGTTCGGCGACCTCAACGCGAGCCTGGTGGAGCAGGGCAAGGCCCCGTTCGCCAACCCGCGCAACGCGGCCGCCGGCAGCCTGCGGCAGAAGGACCCGCGGATCACCGCCTCCCGCGGCCTGCGCATGGTGGTGCACGGCATCGGGGCGCGGCGCGGCTTCCAGCCACCCGCGCAGAGCGCGGCCTACGAGGTGCTGGGGGGCTGGGGCCTGCCGGTCAGCCGGCGGTGGCAGGTCAAGCCCGACATGGACGGGGTACGGGAGTACATCGGGTACTACCGCGAGCACCGCCACGACGTCGAGCACGAGATCGACGGCGTGGTGATCAAGGTCGACCCGGTGAGCATCCAGGGGCGGCTCGGCTCGACCAGTCGGGCGCCACGCTGGGCGATCGCGTTCAAGTACCCGCCCGAGGAGGTCAACACCAAGCTGCTCGACATCCGGGTCAACGTGGGGCGCACCGGGCGGGTCACGCCGTTCGCGGTGCTGGAGCCGGTGCGGGTGGCCGGTTCGACGGTCGCGCTCGCCACCCTCCACAATGCCCGCGAGGTCGAGCGCAAGGGCGTGCTGATCGGCGACACCGTGGTGATCCGCAAGGCCGGCGACGTGATCCCCGAGGTGCTGGGGCCGGTGATGGAGCTGCGGCCGGCCGACGCCCGCCCGTTCGTGATGCCCGAGACGTGCCCGGAGTGTGGCTCGCCGCTGGCGCCGGCCAAGGAGGGCGACGTCGACATCCGCTGCCCCAACAACCGCTCCTGCCCGGCACAGCTGCGCGAGCGGGTGTTTCACCTGGCCGGGCGGGGCGCGCTCGACATCGAGGTACTGGGCTACAAGGCGGCGGTGGCGCTGCTGGAGTCCGGCGTCATCCACGACGAGGGCGACCTGTTCGGGCTGACCGCCGACGACCTGCGCCGCTCGGAGTTCTTCGTCAACAAGGACGGCTCGCTCGGCAGCAACGCGGTCAAGCTGCTGGAAAACCTCGAAGAGGCCAAGGAACGGCCACTGTGGCGGGTGCTCGTCGCGCTCTCCATCCGGCACGTCGGTCCCACCGCGGCGCAGGCGCTGGCCCGGCACTTCCGGTCGATGGACGCGATGGAGAAGGCGCCGCTGGAGGAGCTCTCCGGGGTGGAGGGCGTGGGGCCGACGATCGCCGAGAGCCTGCACGAGTGGTTCACCGTCGACTGGCACCGCGAGGTGGTCGACAAGTGGCGGCGGGCCGGCGTGCGGATGGTGGAGGAGCAGGTCGACGAGGGTCCGCGCCCGCTGGAAGGGATCACGGTCGTGGTGACCGGGACGCTCTCCACGTACTCGCGCGACCGGGCCACCGAAGAGATCACCGCGCGGGGCGGCAAGGTGAGCGGTTCGGTTTCCAAGAAGACCGGTTTCGTGGTGGTCGGCGACAATCCTGGTTCTAAGTACGACAAGGCGGTATCGCTCAAAGTGCCGGTTCTCGATGAAACGGGTTTCGATGTGCTGCTGGAGCGGGGTCCGGAAGCCGCTCGGGAGGTGGCGCAGACCGGCGATGAATAACATCGCACACCACTCGCGTATCTCAAGTTAGTCACGACTGTCGCCGAATACTCCCTGCCTGAACCGCTCGCGCACCTATGGTGGTGAGCGGTTCACGCACTGGCGCGACAGCGGGGGAGGATTGCATGGAGGCCGCAGCGTCGCGGAACTCCGTTCCCCCTGAACGAGCACGCCCATTCTTCGCATTCGTATTGGCGGTCATCACAGTGGCCGCCCTTCTGTGTGTCGTTCCGCTGGCCCGCCTGCCCGGGCAGTTGCCCGACCTTCCAGCGGCGTTCTGGGTGATGGCCGGGCTAGCCGTGCTGGTCGACGCGCGCCCGTTCACCCCGCCGGGGCGACGGCAGAGCTCGGCCGTCTTCCCGTCCACCTGCTTCTCGTTCGCGATCATGTTGGGTTGGGGTCTGGCGCCGGCGGTGGCGGTGCAGGCCGCGGCGGTCGTGGTCTCCTCGTGGCGCATGCGCCATGCCTGGTGGCGGGCCGCGTTCAACATCGGGCAGTACGCGCTCGCCCTCTCCGCCGCGTACGCGGTGAGCCGCCTCGCCGACCTCGACACGATCGGGTGGGGCGATGTGGTGGTCGTGGCGGCGGCCGCCGCGGCCTGGTTCCTGGTCAAGTACGGCTCGGTCACGGTCGCGGTGCGCCTGCTCTTCGGCGGCCGCTGGTGGGCGACGTTCCGCCAGGGTCTGCCCTTCGAGCTGCTCTCGATCGGCGCGTTGTTGCTGCTCAGCCCGGTGATGCTGGCCGCCGCCGAGACGAGCGCGGCGCTGATCCCGCTCGCGCTGGTCCCGCTCTACGCGGTGTACCGGATGGCCCGCCTCTCCGCCGAGCAGGAGCAGCTCTCCCGCCTCGACCCGCTGACCGGCCTGGCCAACCGCAAGGGGCTGCTCGGCGAGGTGGTCGACCAGCTGCCCGCGCACGCCGAGCGGGGCGCCCACCTCGCGCTGCTGGTGCTCGACCTCGACCGGTTCAAGCACGTCAACGACGCTCTCGGGCACGCGGTCGGCGACCGGCTGCTGGTCGAGGTGGGCGGCCGCCTCACCGGCGCGGTACGCCCCGGCGACGTGGTGGCCCGTCTCGGCGGCGACGAGTTCGCGATCCTGGCACCGCGGTTGACCAGCGTCGACGACGGCCGCGACCTGGCCGCGCGGGTGGTGGCGGCGCTCACCCAGCCGGTCGCGCTGGACGGGCTCCCGCTCGACGTCTCCGGCTCGGTGGGCGTCGCCGTGTACCCCGCGCACGGCGAAGACTTCGCCACGCTGCTGCGGCACGCGGACGTCGCGATGTACGACGCCAAGCACCGCGGCGACACCATCGCCGTCTACGCCCCCGAGTCCGACCACAACTCCCCGGAACGCCTCAGCCTGCTCGCCGACCTCCGCCAGGCGCTGGACTGCGGTCCGGCCGGCGGCGACCGCCAGATCACCATGTACTACCAGCCGCAGATCGCGATCGACACCGGCGAGGTGGTGGGCGTCGAGGCGCTGCTGCGGTGGCGGCACCCGCGGCACGGGATGGTCGACCCGGAGGAGCTGATCCGGGTGGCCGAGCAGAGCGCGGTGATGCGGCTGCTCACCCGCCGGGTGGTAGACGACGTGGTCGAGCAGGTGGCCAAATGGAGCGCGGCCGGCCTCAAACTGCGCGCCGCGCTCAACGTCAGCGTCCGCGACCTGCACGACGGCGAGATCGCCGACCAGATCGCCGACCGCCTGGCCCGCTACGCCCTCCCCGCCGAACGCCTCCAGCTGGAGATCACCGAGGGCGCGCTGATGGCCGACCCCCGCCGCGTCCTGGCCACGATCGCCCGCCTCGACAAGATCGGCGTCGCGATCGCGCTCGACGACTTCGGCACCGGCTACTCGTCCATGCAGCACCTGCGCCGCCTGCCGCTCGCCGAGGTCAAGGTAGACCGCTCGTTCGTCCTCGGCATGTCCAACGACGCCGACGACGCCGCCATCGTCCGCTCGGTCATCGAACTGGCCGGCGCGCTCGGCCTGCGCGTCGTCGCCGAGGGCGTCGAAGACGAACGCACCTGGCGCCTCCTCCACGCCGCCGGCTGCCACGTCGCGCAAGGCTGGTTCTACGCCCGCCCGATGCCCCCCGACGAGCTGGTCACCTGGCTCGCCCGCTACCGCGCCATCAACCCCAACGGCCCAGCCACGTAGCGCCGTCTCGCGCCGCCGACAGCAGATTTGCCCACGCCCGCGCCAGTTGCGGACCGCACGCGCGGGGCCCCCGGGGAAACGTGGAGCGCAGCGGAGCGTTTTCTTGGGGTGCTTTCCCGCGGGCACCGCTCCGGCCGGCGGCTCGCTAGCGCTCCCCGAGATCCCCGACCTCCGCTGCCATGCCCGCGGTTCAAGCCCAACCCCGGCGGTCACCCGTCCACGCGCCCCCGCCCCGCCTCGGGCGCCGCCCCCGGGACGGCGGCGCGCGGGCCGCGGCATCCGCTGCGAGGCCCGCGCTCGCGGCCCAACCACCCTCGCGCCGCGCGCGTCGCTCGTCCCTGGCGCGGGTCGTGGTGTGCGTGCGGGAGCTATCGAGCTGCCCGCACAGACGGGGCAGCCTCGCGAGACGTCGACCCCGCCCGTTGGGGTGGTGTCGCGGTCGGTGGTGAAGTGCGTGACGGGCGCGCGCTGTCAGGCCTGCGGTCTCAGGCCCAGCTCAACTCCGCCCATGCCGCCGAGGGTGGGGTGTTGGTGCGGCGGCGGGAGGCTGTCGAGCTGGGCGCACCGGCGGGGCAGCTTGAGAGCTTCGCGAGACGTCGACCCCTGTCCGTTGGGCGGCTTCGTGGTCCGTGTTGAGTGCTGGGGGCGCGCTCCCCGCGCGTCCGCCCGTGCGATACCTGACGATCATTACCCAGGGCCCGCGTCCTCCCCGCGTGCCACCCGGAAAACGAGGCCCACAAAGCAGATCTAGGACGGTTAGGGCGCCATGCGAACCATAACCGTCCTAGATCTGCTCCAAGGTATGAGCTACCGCGATGCCCGTGGTGGTCCGGACCCAATGCCACTCACGCTGATTCGATCAAGGCCGTGAGCTGGGCACGGTCAGCAGCGTCAGGCTGTTGACCGGCCCGGGCCGGGCCGCGATCGATCAGGGACACCACCGGGCGGGCGTCGAGATCGTGGTACGCAGCTGCCCTCAGGCGGGCCGATCCGTACCACGATCTACTGGGACGATCCCGATCGAAGTGTCGATCATGGGATCGTCGCGGTCGCCCGGGATGCACCGTCGGCCGACCTTGATCAACTCAAGCTGACTGGCGTTGGGTCCGGACCGTTGCTCCCGCGACCTCAGCCTCCGCGCTAGGCGACCGCAACCCACCCGGCCCCGACAGGCCCGCCCGAGGCGTCAGGTGGCACTGGCCGTCGGTCAAGGACCGAGTCTCTGCTCAGCGGTACTGGAAGTACGTTATGGCGGCCTCATAACGTACTTCCAGTACCGCTGAGCGAGCCCACCCTTGGAATAGATCATCTA
>NZ_JAVHUY010000086.1 GCF_031085175.1 Phytohabitans maris | reverse complement strand
TGGTCTGGTGTCGATTGTGGATGGTGGCGTGGTGTCGCTGCGGCCTGGTGAGGATCGTGGGGTTCCGGAGCAGACCGCGCGGCTGGCTCGGGCTGCGTTCCGGCGGGGGAATGTGTACCTGCGGATGCGTGATGAGCTGCGGGTTCGTTTTGATGATCGCGAGTTTGGGGAGTTGTTCGCGGTGCGGGGTCGGCCCGGGCTGTCGCCGGCGCGGCTGGCGTTGGTGTCGGTGTTGCAGTTCATGGAGAACCTGACCGATCGGCAGGCTGCTGACATGGTCCGGGGCCGGATCGACTGGAAGTACCTGCTCGGTCTGGAGTTGGACGATGCCGGGTTCGACGCCTCGGTGTTGAGTGAGTTCCGGTCCCGGCTGGTCGATGCGGACGCCGCCGAACGGTTGATCTTCGATCGGGTGTTGGGCATCCTGCGCGAGGCGGGCATGTTGGGCGGGGCCCGTCGTCAGCGCAGCGACTCGACGCATGTGCTGGCCGCGGTCCGGTCGTTGAACCGCCTGGAACTGGTTGGTGAGACGCTGCGGGCGGCGTTGGAGGCCCTCGCGGGGGTGGCCGGGCCGTGGTTGGCGGGCTGGGTGCCGACCGATTGGTATGAGCGGTACGGGCCCCGGATCGACCAGTGGCGGCTACCCAAGAGCGAGACCGAACGTGTCACCCTCACACAAACCATCGCCGAGGATGGATACACGCTGGCCGGAGCGTTGTCCCGGCCGGACGCGCCTGCCTGGGCGGCGGAACTGTCGGCCGTGCAGACCCTACGGACCGTGTGGATCCAGCAGTTCTACCGCGACGAGCGCGGGGCGCGGCTGCGTGAGCCGAAGGAGGACGGGTTAGCCCCCGCCGCCGACAGGATCGTCTCTGCGTATGACACCGACGCCCGGTACGGGATGAAACGCGGGCACGGTTGGGAGGGTTACAAGGTCCACCTCTGCGAGACCTGCACCGACGACCACCCGCACCTGATCACCGCCGTGCTGACCACCGCCGCCACCGTCTGCGACGTGCAGGTCACCGACCAGATCCACCAAGCCCAGGCGGCCCGGGACCTGACCCCGGACGAACATCTGGTCGACGCCGGCTACATCGACGCCGAACTACTCATCACCGCCCGCCGTAACCACGGCATCACCCTGACCGGCCCGGTCCTGCCCGACGCCTCCTGGCAAGCCCACACCGACGGCGGCCACACCCTGCCCACCTTCACCATCGACTGGGACCAGCAGCAGGCCACCTGCCCAGCCGGCGCCACCAGCATCAGCTGGAAACAACACCCCAGCCAACCCGGCAAGACCACCGTGCTGTTCTCCCGCACCGACTGCATGCCCTGCCCCGACCGGCCCAAATGCACCCGCAACACCTCAGGGGCGCGCAGCATCAGCCTCGCCCCCCGCGAACAACAACAAGCCCTCACCCAAGCCCGCACCGACCAACAAACCACCACCTGGCAGCGCCGCTACGCCACCCGCGCCGGCGTCGAAGGCACCATCTCCCAAGCCGTCCGCGCCTACCGACTACGCCGAACCCGCTACACCGGACAACCCAAAACCCACCTAAACAGCCTCCTCACCGCCACCGCCATCAACATCGCCCGCGCCGACGCCTGGATCACCGGCCACCCACTCCACCCAACCCGCCACAGCCGCTTCGCCCAACTCCAATACGACCTCGCCGCCTAACACCAATTCGCCAGCAGAGTCCTGGAGGGGCAGCCATGTACCAAGATCTGCCCAGAGCCGGCCGACGTCCACGCCGATCAAGGCAAGAGCTACCGCGACGGCTGCGGTGGCTCGCATACCGCCCGAACCTGGTGATCGTTCCCCGGCGTTTCACACGGAAACCGGGCGAACGATCACCACCACGCCCTGCGGCGCACCCTAGCTCTCCAAGGTCTGCACGATGGCGGACGGCCGGAGCAGGCGGGCCCCGAACATCGCGGGTGATCGGCTGTGATCAAAGCTCCCGCCATGTCGTTAGAACGACTTCAGGGGAGCTTCGATCACGGCCGTGGACAGGCGCGCGGGCCGCGAGCTCGCTAAGGGCGGGGCTGGTCGCGCTTGGGTGGGGCGAGGATGGTGCGGCGCACGCTGAGCACGTAGAGCCAGGCCAGGCCGAAGAGCAGCCCCACGCCGGCCAGGCCCCAGTGCAGGAAGCCGGCCAGCATGAGCACGCCCTGCAGCGCCGCCGCGGCGTACCAGGCCCAGTCGCGGCGCAGCAGCCCGGCGAGCGCCACGCAGGCGACGGCCGCGGCGACGATCACGCCGATCGTGGCGCCGCTCAGGTCGCCGCCGAGCATCCGCATCGGCTGGATCGCGAGCAGCAGCACGATCGTCTCCAGGACCAGCGTGCCGGCACCCAGCCCGCGCGCGGCCGCCACCGGGTTGCGGAGGCCGGAGCGGCGCGCGTCTGCGCCGGCGGCGTTCGCTGGCGGCTCGGGTTCGCGCTGGTCGGTCATCGCTTCAGCAGCCGCCGCGCGTCGGCCACGGTCGCCACCGAGCCGGTGATCAGCACGCCGACGCCCGCCAACTCGCCCTCGACGTCGGACTCGGCGAGCGCCACCGCCGCCTCGATCGCGTCGGGCATGTCGGCGGCCACCTCGACGCGTTCCTCGCCGAAGATCTCCTCGGCGACCGCGGCGAACTGCTCGACCGGCATCGCGCGCGGCGAGGTGTTGCGGGTGACGACGACCGCGTCGACCACGGGTTCCAGCAGCTCCAGCAGCCCGGCGGCGTCCTTGTCGGCGAGCACCGCGACGACCGCGACAAGCCGGCTGAACGAGAACTCCTCCTGCAACGCGGTCACCGTCGCGGCCATGCCGTGCGGGTTGTGCGCGCCGTCGAGCAGGATGGTCGGCGCGTTGCGTACCCGCTCCAGCCGCCCCGGGGACGACGCGCCGGCGAAGCCCTCCCGTACCACCTCGGGATCGAGCTGGCGGGACGCGCCGGCGCCGAGGAACGCCTCGACCGCCGCGAGCGCGACCGCCGCGTTCTGTGCCTGGTGGGCGCCGTGCAGCGGGACGAACACCTCCTCGTACACGCCGCCGAGCCCCTGGATCGTGAGCACCTGGCCGCCGACCGCCACCGCCCGCCGCAGCACCCCGAACTCGCTGCCCTCGCGCGCGATCGTCGCGCCGACCTCGGCGGTACGCTCCAGGATCGGCCGCGCGGCCTCCTCCTCCTGGGCCGCCGCGATCACGGTCGCTCCCTTGTGGATGATCCCCGACTTGGCGTACGCGATGTCCTCGATCGTGTCGCCGAGCCACTCGGTGTGGTCGAGCCCGATCGGCGTGATCACCGCGATGCCCGCGTCGAGCACGTTCGTCGAGTCTTCCGCACCACCGAGCCCCACCTCGACGACCGCGATGTCGACCGGCGCGTCGGCGAACGTCGCGAACGCCAGCGCCGTCGTCATGTCGAAGTAGGTCAACGGCTCGTCGGCCTGCGCGTCCACGAGCGCGGCCAGCGGAGCCACCTCCCGGTACGCCGCCACGAAGCGCCGCTCACTCACCGGCTCGCCGTCGAGGCTGATCCGCTCGCGCACGGTCTCCAGGTGCGGGCTCGTGTACCGGCCGGTGTGCAGGCCGTGCGCCCGCAGCAGCGAGTCGATCATCCGGGCCGTCGACGTCTTGCCATTCGTGCCGGTCAGGTGGATCGACGGGTACGCCCGCTGCGGGCTCCCCAGCAGGTCGAGGAGCTCCTTGATGCGGCCGAGGTCGAAGACCATGCGGGTGTAACCCCGGCTGTTGAGCTCCGCCTCGACCTGCTCGAACTCGGTACTCATGCTTTCGGCAACGCCTCCAGGGCGGTCGCGATGCGGGCGAGGTCGGCCTCCGCGGCGGCCAGCCGGTCTTTGATCTTGCGGACCACCGGCTCGGGCGCCTTACCGACGAACGCCGGGTTGTCGAGCTTCGCCCGGGTCTGCTCGGCCTCCTTGAGCGCCGCGGCCCGGTCCTTCTCCAGGCGGGCCCGCTCGGCCGCCACGTCGATCGTGCCGCGGGTGTCGAGCGCGACCGAGACGTCGCCGGTCACCGCGAGCTGGGCGGTGGCGGAGAAACCGTCGCCGGCCTCCTCGAGCCGCGCCAGCGAGCGGATCAGCGGCTCGTGCCCCGCGATGCCCGCGGCGGCCAGGCCGTCGAGCCGCGCCACGACCCGCTGCGCGGGCCGCAGACCCTGGTCGGAACGGAAACGCCGGATCTCCGTGACCACTCGCCGCAGCGTGGCGAGCTCACCCTCCGCCGCATCATCGACAAGACTTGGTACGAGGGCCGGCCAGGCCGCCGTCGTGACCGTCTCGCCGCCGGTCAGTGCGGTCCACAGCTCCTCGGTCACAAACGGGATCACCGGGTGCAGCAGCCGCAGCAGCTGGTCGAGCACGTGCCCGAGCACCCGCTTGGTGCGCTCGGCCGCCGGGCCACCGCCGGCGAGCACCGGCTTGGCCAGCTCCACGTACCAGTCGCAGACGTCGTCCCACGCGAAGTGGTAGAGCGTGTCGCAGACCTTGGCCAGCTCGAACTGCTCGGACAGCTCGTCGACCTCGCCGATCACGTGCTGGAGCCGGGAGAGGATCCAGCGGTCGACCGGGCCAAGGTCGGCCGGCAGGTCGCCGTCGACGTGCGCACCGTTGAGGAGGGCGAAGCGGGTCGCGTTCCACAGCTTGTTGCAGAAGTTGCGCGAGCCCTGCGTCCAGTCTTCGCTGACCGGCACGTCGGCGCCGGGGTTGGCGCCGCGAGCCAGCGTGAAGCGGGTGGCGTCCGCGCCGTACCGCTCGATCCAGTCGAGCGGGTCGACCACGTTGCCGAACGACTTCGACATCTTCTTGCCGTGCTCGTCGCGGACCATGCCGTGCAGCGCGATGATGTCGAACGGCTGCTTTCCGTCCATCGCGTAGAGCCCGAACATCATCATCCGGGCGACCCAGAAGAAGAGGATGTCGTAGCCGGTCACCAGCACGCTGGTCGGGTAGAACTTCGCCAGCTCGGGCGTCCGCTCCGGCCAGCCCAGCGTCGAAAACGGCCACAGCGCGCTGGAAAACCAGGTGTCCAGCACGTCTTCGTCCTGGCGCCAGCCCTCCCCGCTCGGCACCTGCTCGTCCGGGCCGACACAGATCATCTCGCCGTCCGGCCCGTACCAGACCGGGATGCGGTGCCCCCACCAGAGCTGGCGGGAGATGCACCAGTCGTGCATGTTGTCGACCCAGGCGAAGTAGCGCTTGGCCAGCTCGGCCGGCTCGATCCGGACCCGCCCGTCGCGCACCGCGTCGCCGGCCGCCCTGGCCAGCGGCTCGGTCTTGACGAACCACTGCAACGACAGCCGCGGCTCGACGGTGGTCTTGCAGCGGGAGCAGTGCCCGACCGCGTGCACGTACGGCCGCTTTTCCGCCACGATCAGCCCCTGGGCGCGCAGTGCCGCGACGATCGTCGGCCGCGCCTCGAAGCGGTCGAGCCCCAGGAACGGCCCGTGCGCCGTGATCACGCCGCGCTCGTCCATGATCGTGAGGCTGGGCAGGTCGTGCCGCTGGCCGATCTCGAAGTCGTTGGGGTCGTGCGCCGGCGTCACCTTGACCGCGCCGGTGCCGAACGCCGGGTCGACGTGCTCGTCCGCCACCACGGGGATGCGCCGGCCGGTCAGCGGCAGCTCCACCTCGGTGCCGACCAGGTGCTTGTAGCGCTCGTCGTCCGGGTGGACCGCCACGGCCGTGTCGCCGAGCATCGTCTCGGCCCGGGTGGTGGCGACCACGATCTCGTCGCTGTACCTGATCGAGACGAGCTCGCCCTCGTCGTCGGTGTGCTCGACCTCGATGTCCGAAAGCGCGGTCAGGCAGCGCGGGCACCAGTTGATGATCCGCTCGGCCCGGTAGATCAGCCCGTCTTCGTAGAGCCGCTTGAAGATGGTGAGCACCGCCCGGGACAGGCCCTCGTCCATCGTGAACCGCTCGCGGTCCCAGTCGACCGAGTCACCCAGCCGGCGCATCTGGCCGAGGATCGCGCCGCCGGACTCGGCCTTCCACTGCCACACCCGCTCGACGAACTTTTCCCGGCCGAGGTCATGCCGCGACAGCCCTTCGGCGGCGAGCTGGCGCTCGACCACGTTTTGCGTGGCGATGCCGGCGTGGTCCATGCCGGGCAGCCACAGCGCCTCGTAGCCCTGCATCCGCCTGCGGCGGGTGAGCCAGTCCTGGATGGTGTGGTCGAGGGCGTGCCCCATGTGCAGCGAGCCGGTCACGTTGGGCGGCGGGATGACGATCGTGAAAGGCGGCTTTTCGCTGGTGGCGGTCGCCTTGAAATAGCCCGCGCGTACCCACGTCTCGTATCGCCGCCGCTCTACCTCGCCCGGCTGGTACTGGGCGGCCAACGTCGGCGCTCCGGAGCTGTGGGTCTGCGGTGTTTCGGTCACCCGTCGAGTCTACGGAGGCGCCACGTCTCGGCTCCGCCCGGAGTCACCTACCCCTACGCTACGGTGGCGCCATGCAGCCGATCGACGTGACGCCCCCGCCCGGGGAGCCGGTGGAGGAGCAAGAGACCACCACACCGCGGCGCCGCCGCACCCGGCGGATCGTGCTGGGTTCGCTGCTCGCGGTGGGTCTGGTCGGCGCGGCTTTCATCGGCACCGTCGGCTGGCGCGTGGCCCAGCAGAAGGACGCCCGGCTCGACACGCCGCAGGAGGTCGCCGGCCTGCGCCTCGACCAGAGCCAGCGGGCCCAGGAGACCGCCGACTACCTGCGTACCGCGATCGGCGCCCGCATCGACCTCGACCAGAGCATCGGTGTCGTCTACGCCGACCCGGCGAGCGCCAGCCGCAGCGTGCTCCTCTTCGGTGGTACGACGCTGATCTGGACGCCCGGCAGCGACCTCGACACGCTCTTCGAGGTGCTCTCGGACGACACCGGCGCGGTCGCCGAGCTGCACGACGTGGACGCCGGCGACCTGGGCGGCGTGATGAAGTGCGGCGAGAGCGTCGCGCCGGAGGGAAACACGACCGTCTGCGGCTGGGCCGACCACGGCAGCGTGGTGCTGGCGCTGTTTCCCGGCCGCACGCAGGACGAGGGCGGCGCGCTGCTGCGGGAGATCCGCGGCACGATCCAGTCCCGCGACTAGCGGGACCCGCGCGGTCTTTTCGGTCCTGCACTTCTGATCCGGAAATACATCGAGGCCGCCCCCGAAGGGGCGGCCTCGATTAAGAAGTCCGGCGGTGTCCTACTCTCCCACACCCTCCCGAGTGCAGTACCATCGGCGCTGGAAGGCTTAGCTTCCGGGTTCGGAATGTGACCGGGCGTTTCCCCTCCGCCATGACCGCCGTAACACTATAAACCTATCAACCCCGCACCCGACCCCGAACCATCCGGGTGGCTGGTTGTTGGTTCAGATTCGCATAGTGGACGCGTAGCAGCTTTGTAGGTCAAGTCCTCGGCCTATTAGTACCAGTCACCTCAACCAGTTACCTGGCTTACAGCTCTGGCCTATCAACCCAATCGTCTATTGGGGGCCTTAACCCACAAGGGTGGGATACCTCATCTCGAAGCAGGCTTCCCGCTTAGATGCTTTCAGCGGTTATCCCTTCCGAACGTAGCCAACCAGCCGTGCCCCTGGCGGGACAACTGGCACACCAGAGGTTCGTCCGTCCCGGTCCTCTCGTACTAGGGACAGCCCTTCTCAAGTATCCTACGCGCACGGCGGATAGGGACCGAACTGTCTCACGACGTTCTAAACCCAGCTCGCGTACCGCTTTAATGGGCGAACAGCCCAACCCTTGGGACCTGCTACAGCCCCAGGATGCGACGAGCCGACATCGAGGTGCCAAACCATCCCGTCGATATGGACTCTTGGGGAAGATCAGCCTGTTATCCCCGGGGTACCTTTTATCCGTTGAGCGACACCGCTTCCACACGCAAGTGCCGGATCACTAGTCCCGACTTTCGTCCCTGCTCGACCCGTCAGTCTCACAGTCAAGCTCCCTTGTGCACTTACACTCAACACCTGATTGCCAACCAGGCTGAGGGAACCTTTGGGCGCCTCCGTTACCCTTTAGGAGGCAACCGCCCCAGTTAAACTACCCACCAGACACTGTCCCCGACCCCGATCAGGAGCCCGGGTTAGATACCCAAACCCAACAGAGTGGTATTTCAACAACGACTCCACCAACACTGGCGTGCCAGCTTCACAGTCTCCCACCTATCCTACACAATCAAGTCCGAATACCAATGTCAAGCTATAGTAAAGGTCCCGGGGTCTTTCCGTCCTGCCGCGCGTAACGAGCATCTTTACTCGTAATGCAATTTCGCCGGGCCTGTGGTTGAGACAGTGGGGAAGTCGTTACGCCATTCGTGCAGGTCGGAACTTACCCGACAAGGAATTTCGCTACCTTAGGATGGTTATAGTTACCACCGCCGTTTACTGGCGCTTAAGTTCTCAGCCTCGCCCCCGAAAGAGCTAACCGGTCCCCTTAACGTTCCAGCACCGGGCAGGCGTCAGTCCATATACAGCGTCTTACGACTTCGCATGGACCTGTGTTTTTAGTAAACAGTCGCTTCCCCCTGCTCTCTGCGGCCATACCACGCTCCACCCGCAAAAGGGGCTTCACGCGTCCGGCCCCCCTTCTCCCTAAGTTACGGGGGCAATTTGCCGAGTTCCTTAACCACAGTTCACCCGAACGCCTCGGTATTCTCTACCTGACCACCTGTGTCGGTTTAGGGTACGGGCCGCTCGAAACTCGCTAGAGGCTTTTCTCGGCAGCATAGGATCACTGACTTCACCTGAATCGGCTCGGCATCACGCCTCACCCACATGCGCCACGGATTTACCTATGGCACGGGCTACACGCTTACCCCGGCACAACCACCGGCCGGGCTCAGCTACCTTCCTGCGTCACCCCATCGCTTGACTACTACCACCCAGGTTCCCACGCTCCCCACCTCAACCCGAAGGTCTCAGCGGCTCGGGCGGTTAGCACAGATAGGTTCATCATGGTCGCTCCTTCGCGGGTACGGGAATATCAACCCGTTATCCATCGACTACGCCTCTCGGCCTCGCCTTAGGCCCCGACTCACCCAGGGCGGAATAACCTGGCCCTGGAACCCTTGGTCATCCGGCGGAAGGGTTTCTCACCCTTCTCTCGCTACTCATGCCTGCATTCTCACTCGTACCACGTCCACGACTCCCTCACAGGGCCGCTTCACCCGTGGCACGACGCTCCCCTACCCATCCACACACCTGCACCCAAACCCATAAAGAATCCAGGCGAAGTCAAAATGTGAATGCCACAGCTTCGGCGGTGTACTTGAGCCCCGCTACATTGTCGGCGCGGAACCACTTGACCAGTGAGCTATTACGCACTCTTTAAAGGATGGCTGCTTCTAAGCCAACCTCCTGGTTGTCTAAGCGACCCCACATCCTTTTCCACTTAGCACACGCTTAGGGGCCTTAGCTGGTGATCTGGGCTGTTTCCCTCTCGACTACGAAGCTTATCCCCCGCAGTCTCACTGCCACGCTCTCACTTACCGGCATTCGGAGTTTAGCTGATTTCGGTAACCTTGTAGGGCCCCTAGACCATCCAGTGCTCTACCTCCGGCAAGAAACACGCAACGCTGCACCTAAATGCATTTCGGGGAGAACCAGCTATCACGGAGTTTGATTGGCCTTTCACCCCTAACCACAGGTCATCCCCCAACTTTTCAACGTTGGTGGGTTCGGCCCTCCACACGGTCTTACCCGCGCTTCAGCCTGCCCATGGCTAGATCACCCCGCTTCGGGTCTAGAACACGCGACTCAACGCCCTCTTCAGACTCGCTTTCGCTACGGCTACCCCACCCGGGTTAACCTCGCCACATGCCACTAACTCGCAGGCTCATTCTTCAAAAGGCACGCCGTCACCCCACACCCAAAAGATGCAAAGCTCCGACGGATTGTAGGCGAACGGTTTCAGGTACTATTTCACTCCCCTCCCGGGGTACTTTTCACCATTCCCTCACGGTACTCGTCCGCTATCGGTCACCAGGGAGTATTCAGGCTTACCAGGTGGTCCTGGCAGATTCACGGCACATTCCACGAGTGCGCCGCTACTCGGGAAAACCCACAGAAGGTTTGCTGCTTTCGCCTACCGGACTATCACCGTCTACGGTCAGCCTTTCCAGACCATTCAACTAGCAACAAACTTTGTAACTCCTCCGCCGTGTGTCAGCACGACAAGCGGGCTCCCACAACCCCGACCACGCAACCCCTGACAGGTATCACACGCAACCGGTTTAGCCTACATCCGCTTTCGCTCGCCACTACTCACGGAATCACAATTGTTTTCTCTTCCTGCAGGTACTGAGATGTTTCACTTCCCCACGTTCCCCCCTACACCCTATGCATTCAGATGCAGGTGACACCACACAACTAGTGCCGGGTTACCCCATTCGGACACCCTGGGATCACAGCTCGGTTGACAGCTCCCCCAGGCCTATCGCGGCCTCCCACGTCCTTCATCGGCTCCTGGTGCCAAGGCATCCACCGTCCGCCCTTGACAACTTGACCACAAAGATGCTCGCGTCCACTATGCAAATCTCAACAAACAACCAACCCACAACCCCACACCCCAACACCTCGCCACCACCGTGACCGGTATGTCAGAGCAGGCCATGCCTGGCACTTCTCCACCAAGAAAACCAAACCCCACCCCCAACCTTCCCGGGGGGCCGCAGTTTGTTCTCTCAGGACTCAACAGGGTGTCATGTGCCATCCCCCACCAGCCGCACCAACCCCAAACCGTTCCACGCGTGTCTTGCGACCGCAGTACTAGGTATGATCGGCCGTTGCCAGCAGAACATGTTCGCCAGTGTCTCCGCCAAATGAGCACCCCAACCCGACACTCGCGGGCCACGGGCTCCATACCGCCATTACAGCGAATGGTGCTCCTTAGAAAGGAGGTGATCCAGCCGCACCTTCCGGTACGGCTACCTTGTTACGACTTCGTCCCAATCGCCAGCCCCACCTTCGACGGCTCCCTCCACAAGGGTTGGGCCACCGGCTTCGGGTGTTGCCGACTTTCGTGACGTGACGGGCGGTGTGTACAAGGCCCGGGAACGTATTCACCGCAGCGTTGCTGATCTGCGATTACTAGCGACTCCGACTTCACGGGGTCGAGTTGCAGACCCCGATCCGAACTGAGACCGGCTTTTTGGGATTCGCTCCACCTCACGGTATCGCAGCCCTTTGTACCGGCCATTGTAGCATGCGTGAAGCCCTGGACATAAGGGGCATGATGACTTGACGTCATCCCCACCTTCCTCCGAGTTGACCCCGGCAGTCTTCGATGAGTCCCCGGCCGAACCGCTGGCAACATCGAACGAGGGTTGCGCTCGTTGCGGGACTTAACCCAACATCTCACGACACGAGCTGACGACAGCCATGCACCACCTGTCACCGCCCCCGAAGGACCCCGCATCTCTGCGAGATTTGCGATGATGTCAAACCCAGGTAAGGTTCTTCGCGTTGCATCGAATTAATCCGCATGCTCCGCCGCTTGTGCGGGCCCCCGTCAATTCCTTTGAGTTTTAGCCTTGCGGCCGTACTCCCCAGGCGGGGCGCTTAATGCGTTAGCTGCGGCACAGAGAACCGGAGAGGCCCCCCACACCTAGCGCCCAACGTTTACAGCGTGGACTACCAGGGTATCTAATCCTGTTCGCTCCCCACGCTTTCGCTCCTCAGCGTCAGTATCGGCCCAGAGACCCGCCTTCGCCACCGGTGTTCCTCCTGATATCTGCGCATTTCACCGCTACACCAGGAATTCCAGTCTCCCCTACCGAACTCTAGCCTGCCCGTATCGACTGCAGACCCGCAGTTGAGCCACGGGATTTCACAGTCGACGCGACAAGCCGCCTACGAGCTCTTTACGCCCAATAAATCCGGACAACGCTCGCGCCCTACGTCTTACCGCGGCTGCTGGCACGTAGTTGGCCGGCGCTTCTTCTGCAGGTACCGTCACTTACGCTTCGTCCCTGCTGAAAGAGGTTTACAACCCGAAGGCCGTCATCCCTCACGCGGCGTCGCTGCATCAGGCTTCCGCCCATTGTGCAATATTCCCCACTGCTGCCTCCCGTAGGAGTCTGGGCCGTGTCTCAGTCCCAGTGTGGCCGGTCGCCCTCTCAGGCCGGCTACCCGTCGTCGCCTTGGTAGGCCATCACCCCACCAACAAGCTGATAGGCCGCGAGCCCATCCCCAGCCGAAAAACTTTCCACACCCCACCATGCGACAGAATGTGAATATCCGGTATTAGCCCCCGTTTCCGAGGGTTATCCCAAAGCCAGAGGCAGGTTACTCACGTGTTACTCACCCGTTCGCCGCTCGAGTACCCCAAAGGGCCTTTCCGCTCGACTTGCATGTGTTAAGCACGCCGCCAGCGTTCGTCCTGAGCCAGGATCAAACTCTCCAACAAAAACTTGAAAAGCATCCCAGCAACAAAAGTTGCCAAAGGAACCATCACCCCAAAAAAAGGGGCAACGAGGTATAAACCAAACTTGGCACTGGCATATACAAACACCCTGTTGAGTTCTCAAAGAACAAACACACACC
>NZ_JAVHUY010000085.1 GCF_031085175.1 Phytohabitans maris | reverse complement strand
ACCGCGCCGGGCGGCGCGAGCGGGCCACCGGGGCCGGGCGCCCGCGGGCGGGAGCCGGCCGGCGGGCGCGCGGAAGCTGCCCGGGCCACACCCCTGCCGCCCCATCTCGACGCGCTCGCCGCGTGGCTGCCGCGCGCCGGCGGCGGCCGGGCGGGCTCCACGAGCCGGCGGCGCGGCGGCGGGGCCGATCCGGAGGCGGTGGCCGCCGCCGTCGCGGTCCTGCGCCGGCAAGACGATCTGGTCGGCGGCACCGACCTGGCCGGGCCCGCCGGCCGCGAGCTGGGCGCGCTGCTGGCCCGGCCGGAGGGGATGCCGGCGAGCCGGCGGATGCTCGGTCTGGTGGCCGAGGCCGCCCAGCTCACCGGCTGGCTCGCCGCCGACGCGGGCGACCCGGGCGGCGCGCTCGCCGCATACCGCACCGCCCTCACCGCGGCCGCCGAAGCCGGCGACCGCCCGCTCGCGGCCCACGTGCTCGGCTCGGCCAGCCACCTGCTCGCCGGCCACGGCGACCCGCGCGAGGCGTTGCTGCTCGCCCGCACCGGGGTCGCCGGCGCGGGCCGGGCGGCCTCGGCCACACTGCGGGCGCTGCTGCTGCACCGGGTGGCGTTCGCGGCGGCGCTCTGTGGCGAGCGGCGTGCGGCGTCCGACGCGCTCGACCACGCCGACACCGTGTCCGCCCGCCGCGACCCGGCCAAGGACCCGCCCTGGCTGTACTGGGTGGACGAGGCCGAGCTGTCCGCGATGACCGGCCGGTGCATGGCCGCGCTGGGCCGCCCGCTGCGCGCCGAGCCGCTGCTCACCGCCGCCGTGGAGCGCACCGGCCAGCCGCGCACCGCCGCCCTGTACGGCGCCTGGCTGGCCCGGGTCTGCCTCGATCTCGGCGAGGTGGAGCGGGCCGGCGAGGTGGCCGGCGACGCGCTGCTCGACGCGGTCCGCTCCGGCTCCGCGCGGGCGGCCGCCGAGGTCGTTGGCGTTCGCCCGCGAATGGCCGCGCACCGCGACGTGCCCGAGGCCCGGAGGTTCGCCGAGCTGGCCACCGCGTGCCGACCCTATCTGCCCGAAGTTGCACGGACCGGGCCCGCGAAGGCAGCTGTGATCAGAAGCGACTAGCGTCGTAATGTGGCCGCAGACGACTCCTCCTCGTCGCCCGTCGACCGCGCCGACCTGCGCACCCGCGTCGACAAGGCGCTCGCCGAGTTTCTCGCACGACGGCGCGACTGGCTCGCGACCGTCGACGACTCAGTGCTCCTGATCGCCGACGCGATCGACGACTTCGTGCTCGGCGGCGGCAAGCGGCTCCGGCCAGCGTTCGCCTACTGGGGCTACCGGGCGGCCGGTGGCGTCGACTCCGACCCGGTCGTCGCCACCGTTGCCGCCCTGGAGTTCGTGCAGGCGAGCGCGCTGATCCATGACGACCTCATGGACCGCTCAGACACCCGGCGGGGCGAGCCGGCGGTGCACCGGCGGTTCGCGGCGCGGCACCGGGCACAGGGCTGGCGGGGCGACCCGGACGCGTTCGGCGACTCGGCCGCGATCCTGCTCGGCGACCTGTGCCTGGTCTGGTCCGACGAGCTGCTGCACCTGGGCGGCCTGCCGGCGGAGACGCTGACCCGGGCCCGGCCGATCTTCGACGAGATGCGCACCGAGGTCACCGTGGGGCAGTACCTGGACGTCTACGCCCAGGCCACCGCCCACACCTCGGTCGAGCTGGCCAGCAAGGTCGCGCGCTACAAGGCGGCGAAGTACACCGTGGAGCGGCCGCTGCTGCTCGGTGCCGCCCTGGCCGGCGCGCCGCCAGCGGTCCACGCCGGCCTGTCGGCGTACGGGCTGCCGCTGGGCGAGGCGTTCCAGCTCCGCGACGACGTGCTCGGGGTGTTCGGCGACCCGGCGCAGACCGGCAAGCCGGCCGGCGACGACCTGCGCGAGGGCAAGCGCACCTACCTGGTGGCGGCGGCCTTCGAGGAGGCCGGCGCGGCCGAGCGGGCGATGCTGGAGGCGCACCTCGGCGATCCCGCCCTCGACCGGGCCGGCGTGGCCGCGCTGCGCGACGTGATCGCGTCGACCGGCGCGCTGGCCCGCACCGAGTCCCGCATCGCCGAGCTGACCACGGTCGCCCTGGACGCGCTGGCCACCGCCGACATCGACCCCACGGCCCGCCAGGTCCTCACCGACCTGGCCACGGCCGCGACGGCCCGCACCGAGTAGCTCCCTTTTGGGGTGTTGATCAGGGAGTTCGCGCGCCACTCCACGAAGTCCCTGATCAACCGCGGAGGGCCGGGGTCAGAGTGTGGGGATCACGGCGGTTCCGTCCGGGTGTTCGACCGGGCCGGCGCCGCGGAGCAGGACGTACAGGGGTGGGGCACCGGCTTCCCGGCGGACCGCGATCGCCTCGCCGAAGACCTGGTACGCCTGGCGCCACGCCTTGGGGTCCGACCGGGCCAGCCCGCCGTACTGCTCCCACAGCAGTACGTGCCCGTGGCCGGGCAGCCAGGACAGGTCGCCGAGGCAGTCGAGAAACGCGTCCCAGCTGCGCCCGAACCAGCCCGGAAAGGCCAGCTCCTCGGCGCAGCGGTCGAAGAGGTCCAGCCGCCCGCCCAGCGCCCGCCCGTCGAGCGGGTGCACCGCCCAGCCGGCGGCGGCGAGCTCGCGGCGCACGGCGCTCGGATGGGCCCGGGACAGCCAGCGGTAGATGCCCGGCGGGCGCGCACCCGCCAGGACCGCGGCCAGCCGCGCCGTCGTCACCAGGCTCCCCCTCCTGGACTTTCTCCCCCGCGCCACCCCGGATCACGGGCCCCCCGACCCTCCGGCGTGCGCGCCTGTTGGCGAAGTGTCCCCGCCGGGCCCCCTCCCCGCAAGGTCAAGCGCGTGTCGCCCACGAGCGGGCGAGGCGGGGCAAGCACGGTGAGGGGCGCGATCAGCGCTCCCGGGATCCCCACCAGGTCCACAGCGAGAGCGTCAGCAGCACGAGGGCGAACCCGAACAGCAGGTCCTCGACCGGCGCGTACACGACCCGCGGCCCGAGGACGGCCTCCGGGTCGTACCGGACGATCCCCCGCCCGGTCAGGATCCCGTTGGAGATCAGCTGAAAGAACACGACGATCGGGTACGTCGCCCAGAAGACCCGCCGCCGCAGCAGGCGCGTACGCAGCACGACGAGGTCGACGACCACCGCGCCGGCCACGCCCAGCAGCGCCGCCGCCGTGTACGTCACCGGTCGCCCAGCACCTTGCGGACCGCCTCGAACCCGAGGATGGCGCAGAGCGGCACCACGACGAAGAAGAGCAGCTCGTCCAGGGGCAGCCCGCCCGGGAACACCACGCCGGTGATCTGTGCCGGGTCGAAGGTCCAGTGGCCGGCGGCGATCGCCAGCAGGTCCCACACCACGAAGACGGCCACCACCGGCGCGAGCGTGACCAGCAGCCGCCGCCACTGCCGCAGGACACCCACCCGCAGCGCCGGCTCCAGCCAGAGCGCCCCGGCGAGGCAGCCGGCGAGCACGGCCAGGTAGGTGAGGTGCCGCAAGGTCAGAAGCCCAGCGCCTGCGCCCGCCGCTTGACCTCGGTGGCCCGGCCGGTGCTGAGCGCGTCCGCGGGCATACCCGGAAGGGTGTCGTCCGGCTCGTAGAGCCACCGCAGGGCCTCTTCGTCGTTGTACCCAGCGTCGTGCAGCAGGGTCAGGACGCCAGGGAGGTGCTTGAGCACCGTGCGGTTAACCACGAGCTCAGCGGGCACTCGCAGGACGCCGTCCCGCCGCACGGCGAGCAACGCGTGGTCGCGGACCATCTGGTTGACCTTGTTGACCGGTACGTCGATGCGCTCGGCGACCTCCGGCAGGGTGAGCCACGCGGCGGGTCCTCCGGAGGCCGGTGACGGAGAGGCCGGTGCGGAATCGGTCACCCGCTCACCCTGCCACGCCGTACCCGACGCACACCAGCACCCCTGACTTTCCCCGTACACTCGCGCGTCCCGGCGGCAGACCCGGCGGACGTGCCCGTTTCGGGCGGCGGTGACCCCTGGCCGGCCGCCGGAAGGACCCTGCCGTGAGGAACGTACGCCGTGAGCTGTCGGGCGCCTGGCGCTCGCTCCGGTACGACCTCTCCCGCCGGTCGGCCCGGCGGCTCGACGAAGCCACGACCGAGGTGATCTACCCGGACTACGAGCCACCGCGCCGGCCGCGTCGCATAGTGCTCACCGCGACCACGTTCGGCGCGCTCTCGCTGGCCGGCGCGGCCGGCACCTACTTCGCGGTGGTCAACGGCCTCAGCGCGCTGGCCAGCGAAGACACCGCCCCGCCCAACCGGCTGCCGGCGGTGGCCGGTCAGGCGGCCTCGCCGGGGCCGACCGCGCGCGGCGTCGCGCCGGTGCCCAGCCCCACGCCGAGCCGGGGCGTCCCGGTGCGCGCCACGCCGAGCCCCACCGGGCGGGGAGCGCTGGGCCGCGCGACGGTGCGGCCGCCGACCCCCAGCCCGAGCTGCGCCTGCGTCACCCCGCCGGTGCCGACGCCCACCTCGCCGCCGCCGGTCGACGAGACTCCGGACCCCCCGGTGAGCAGTAGTCCGCCGGCCCCGACCGCTTCCGCATCGCCCGAGCCCACACCCGGTCCGAGTGACCCGCCGCCCCCAGGTGGATAGGCTCCTGCCGCCGGGCCTGAGGAAGACATAGACTGCCTGCCGATGGAGATACAGGTCGCCGACACGTTACTGGGCACGCTGGTCGACGGGCGCTACCGCATCCGCGGTCGGGTCGCCCGTGGCGGCATGGCGACCGTGTACATGGGCGTCGACGAGCGGCTCGAGCGCACGGTAGCGCTGAAGATCATTAACCCGGCCCAGGTACGCGAGGCGCGGTTCGTCGAGCGGTTCACCGACGAGGCCAAGACGATCGCGCTGCTCACCCACCCCAACGTGGTAGCCGTCTACGACCAGGGCACCCACGGCGGCCTGCCCTACCTCGTGATGGAGTACGTGCGCGGACGCACCCTGCGCGACGTGCTGGCCGAGCGCGGCCGGCTCAACCCGGGCGAGGCGCTGGCGATCCTGGAGCAGATGCTCGCCGCGATCGCCGCCGCGCACCGGGCCGGGCTGGTGCACCGCGACGTCAAGCCGGAAAACGTGCTGGTCGCCGAGGCACCGAGCGGTGGCTCCGGCAACCTGGTCGACAGCGTGGTCAAGGTCGCCGACTTCGGGCTGGCCCGGGCCGTGGAGGCGAGCACCGAAGACGAGGCGGGCGGCCAGCTGATGGCCACCGTGGCGTACGTGGCGCCCGAGCTCGTCACCGACGGTCACGCCGACGCCCGCACCGACGTGTACTCGGCGGGCATCGTGCTCTTCGAGATGCTGACCGGCCGCGTGCCGTACGACGGCGACAAGCCGGTCGAGGTTGCCTGGCAGCACGTCGACCGCGACGTACCGCCGCCCTCCTCGCTCGTGCCCAACCTGCCCGAGGTCCTCGACGACCTGGTCGCCCGGGCCACCCGGCGCGACCCGGGCGCCCGGCCGACGGACGCCGGCGCGCTGCTCGCCGAGGTGCAGCAGGTCCGCGACGACCTGGGCAACTCGGCCAACGCGAGCACCGCGCTCCTGCGCCAGGTGGCCCAGCCGACCCAGGTCATCGCCCCGCTCTCGCCGGTCGACCGCCCCTCGTGGGCGCGGCTGCCCGAGCAAAAGCAGCCGCCGCCGGGCCGCCGCCGGGCCGCGCCGCCGCCCGACGAGGGCGTCGGAGGGCGGCTGGGCAGCCTCCGCCTGCGGCTGCTCGGCGACCCCCGCGCCCGCCTGGCGCTCGTGGCCGCCGTGGCGGTCCTGCTGCTGCTCGCGGTGATCGGCATCTGGTGGGCCGGCTTCGGCCGCTACACGGTCGCCCCGCAGCTGGTCAGCATGCCCAAGGCCGAGGCCGAGGCGCGGGCGGCGACCGGCGGGTTCGAGATCCAGTACGCCGAGGGCCGGTACGACGAGGAGATCGCCAGGGACGTCGTGCTCGCCCAGGACCCGCCGTCGACTGCGCGGATCGTCAAAGGCGGCACGCTCACGCTCACCCTGTCGCTGGGCCCGGAACGCTACGACGTGCCGGACGTGGTCGGCAAGGACCTCGCCCAGGCCAAGGCCGACGTCGAGGACGCCAAGCTGGTGCTCAAGGAGGGTCCGGCGAAGTTCGACGACCGGCTCCCCAAGGGCATCGTCATGTCGGTCGACCCCAAGCCGGGCACCAAGGTCAAGCCCGGGACGGCCGTGACCGTGACGGTCAGCAAGGGGCGCGCGCCGATCACCGTGCCCGAGGTCGTCGGCAAGAACATCAACGACGCTCGCGCCCAGCTCCAGGCGCTCGGCCTGGTGGTCGTCGAGCAGTACAAGGACGACAACCGGGCCAAGGACGAGGTGATCGCGCAGACCCCGGCGAGCGGCTCCGGCGTCGAGGCGGGTGCGGAGATCAAGCTCGAGGTGAGCAAGGGCCCGCCGCAGGTGATCGTCTCGCGGGTCGTCGACCTCCCCTGCCAGCAGGGCAAGCAGCAACTGGAGGCGCAGGGCCTGCGGGTGCGCGTCGACTTCAACCCGAACGGCATCGTTCGGATCCAGAACCCGCCAGAAAACACCCCGGTCGCGCCGGGCACCGAGGTCGTCATTGGCTGCTTCTGAGCCGCCCCGGAGGAAGCCGGCGGCCACGGCCTCCTCCGGGAGAAAGCCGGCCGCCACGGCCTCCCGGCCGAAGCCGCCAGCCAGCGAACCCCAGCAGAAGCCGGCCACCGCAGAACCCCGGCGGAAGCCGGCAGCCAGCGAATCCCGGCCGAAGCCGGCCGCGCCGGAACCCCGGCGGAGGCTGACGGCCGGCGAACCACGCCGGATGGCGCAGCCGTCCGGGCGTAAGCCACGGCAGAAGCCAGCCGTCGCGGAGCGGGCCCGGACGCGGCCGGCGGCCGAGAGGGGCCGGAAACGGCCCGCGGTGGTGGAGAAGCGGCCGGTCGGCTCGCACACGCCCACGGCGGGCGGGCTCGCGAAGGCGGCCCTGCCCTACGTCGACGGTGCCGAGTCCGAGGTCGCCCAGGTCTACGTCTCGAACTCGCGGGGCTGGGCACTCCCGCCCGGCGACCCGGCACAGGACGAGGCGTTCCTGGCCGGGTGCGCGGAGCGCGGGTTGGCCGCGTACATCCACGCGTCGCTGCTGGTCAACCTCGGCTCGCCGACCGCCGCCACGGTGGAGCGGTCGGCGGCCACGCTGGCGCACGCGCTGGCCCGGGGTACCGCCATCGGCGCCACCGGAGTGGTGTTCCACGCGGGCAGCGCGGTCGACGAGGGGCACGCCGAGGTGGCGATGAAGCAGCTGCGCGAGGAGCTGCTGCCGCTGCTGGACCGGGCGGCTGCGACCGGCGGGCCGAAGCTGCTGGTCGAACCGACCGCGGGCGGCGGGCGCTCGCTGGCCTCCCGGGTCGAGCACCTGGCGCCGTACCTGGACGCGGTCGACCACCACCCCTGGCTGGGCGTCTGCTTCGACACCTGCCACGCCTGGGCGGCCGGCCACGACCTCGCCGCACCGGGTGGCATGGCGGCGACGCTCGACGCGCTGGTGGCGGCGGTGGGCCCGGACCGGCTGTGGCTCGTACACGCCAACGACTCCCGCGACCCGTGCGGCTCCACCCGCGACCGGCACGAGACGATCGGCGCGGGCATGATCGGCGAGGCCGCGTTTGGTGAGCTCATGCGTCACCCCGCGACGGTGGGGGTGCCCGTGGTCGTGGAAACCCCCACCGAGGGATTTGTCGGCCACGCCACGGACATAGCACGCCTCAAACGCCTCCGTCCCCTTGCGTGACCTGCCGCTTTAGGGCACCCTTACTGAGGCCAGGCTAACCACAGTAAGGGCTGTCTATGTACGTCTGCATCTGTGCCCGCGTCCGCGAGGGTGAGGTCCGTTCCGCCATCCGGCTCGGCGCCCACTCCGAGGAGTCGGTGGGCGACGCGTGCGGCGCGGGCACCGGCTGCGGCACCTGCCTGGACCGCATCTGTGACCTGATCGACGAGGAGAGCGCCACCGACACGCTGCTGCCACTAGCCGCCTGACCTGCGAAAGGGCGTAGGCTCACCCCCACACGTACATAGTGGGGGTCTTTCGGCATGCAAGGCGACGCTCGCGTCATCGAGTTTCTCAACGAACAGCTGACCGCGGAGCTGACCGCGATCAACCAGTACTTCCTGCACGCCAAGATGCAGGAAAACTGGGGATACACGAAGCTCGCCAAGCACACCAAGCACGAGTCGATCGACGAGATGCGGCACGCCGAGGTGCTGACCGACCGCATCCTCTTCCTCGAAGGCCTCCCCAACTACCAGAAGCTCTTCGCGCTCCGGATCGGCGAGACCGTCAAGGAGCAGTTCGAGTGCGACATGAAGATCGAGATGGAGGCGATCGACCGGCTCCGCCGCGGCGTCGAGTACATGCGGTCGATCGGCGACATCACCTCGGCGAAGATCTTCGAAGACATCCTCGAAGACGAGGAGCACCACGTCGACTACCTGGAGACCCAGCTCGGGCTCATCGAAAAGCTGGGCGAGGCGCTCTACCTGCAGAACGTGACCGAGCACCCCGACCCGTCGTAGCTCAGCCCGGGGCGAGCCGCTCCGCGTAGCCGTCGCGCAGGTCCTCCCAGCCAAACCTCGTCGCCTCGTCCGCCACGATCGGCCCGATCGGGCGGCCGTCGAGCAGCAGGTCGGCCACGTCGAGGCAGATGTGCCAGCCGGCCGCGACCATCGGCACCAAGGTGCGGTCGCGCACGGTGTGCCGCAGCGTCAGCCGGGTCCCCTCCCCGGTCGGCGCCAGCTCCCAGCGCAGCAGGTCGCCGCCCCAGTCGTAGACCAGCAGCGCCGGCGGCTCGGACCGCAGCACCTCCGCGGGCGAGCTCTCGACCTCGCCACCGTCGCCGCCGAGCATCGTGAACGTCGCCGAGCCGGTGCCGCCGAGGTCGCGGTCCGGCACGAACGGCGCCCACTCGCGCAGCTGCCCCGGCTCCACCAGCGCACCCCACACCTTCTGCGGCGGGTGCCGGAAGTCGCGGATGAACACCAGCGTCCAGCGGTCGCCCTCAGCCGGCTCGGCGGAGGTCTCGGCCAGGGCTCCGGGCTTGTAGTCGGCTCTCTCCATGAGCCCTATATTCCTCACGAGGCATATAGCTGTCAAGGTAAGCCCTGCTGGACGCGGCCGTGAGCCACGCGCGGACCGCGGGCGCGGCGGCGCTGGAGGGTTACCCGGTCGACACGGGCGCCGGGCGCGTGCCGCCGGCGGCCGAGCTCTACACCGGACGCGCTAAGCCCTGGTGATCAAAGCTCCCGCCACGTCGCTAGAACGGCGTGGAGGGAGCTTCGATCACGAGCGGAGGATGCCGACCAGCACCTCGATCGCGCGGTCGATGCCGGCGTCGTCGACGTCCAGGTGGGTGACGAGCCGCGCGACCCGCGGGCCGAGGACCGAGACGAGGACGCCGTCGGCCCGGGCCGCCGCGCCGAGTGCGGGTGCGTCGAGGGCGGCCTTGGCGAGATCAAGAGCCACGATGTTGGTACGGACGGCGCCGCTCACCACGCCGAACGGTGCCAGTGCCTCGGCGAGCCGCGCCGCGCGGGCGTGATCCTCGGCGAGCCGGTCGATGTGGTGGGCGATCGCGTACCGCCCGGCGGCCGCCAGCACGCCGGCCTGCCGCATGCCGCCGCCCAGCCGCTTGCGGAGGACCCGCCCCTCGGCGATGCGCTCGGCGCTGCTCACCACCAGCGAGCCCACCGGCGCGCCGAGGCCCTTGGAGAGGCAGACGGAGAGGGTGTCGAAGAGCGCGCCGTACGTGGTGAGGGGGACCCGCTCGGCCACATGGGCGTTCCAGACGCGGGCGCCGTCGCAGTGCAGCGCCACCCCGGCCGCGTCGGCGACCCGGCGCAGCTGCTGAAGCGTGCCGAGCGGGATGACCTCGCCGCCGCGGCGGTTGTGGGTCTGCTCGACCGCGATCGCCCGGGTCGGCACCGCGTGGAAGCCGTCCGGGCGGATCATCGCGGCCACCACGTCGGGGTCGATGTCGCCGCCCGCGGCCGCCCAGGTGCGCGTGGAGATCCCGCCGAGCGCGGCGGCGGCCCCCACCTCGTACGTCACCACGTGCGCGTCGGCGTCGCACAGCAGCTCGCTGGAGCGCGGGGCGACGAGCTGGAGCGCGATCTGGTTGGCCATCGTGCCGGTCGGGGTGAAGAGCGCCGCCTCGTGGCCGAAGAGCGCGGCGACCTCGGCCTCCAGCGCGTTGACGCTGGGATCCTCGCCGTAGACGTCGTCGCCGATCTCCGCCTCGCTGATCGCCCGCCACATGCCGGCGGTGGGCCTGGTGACGGTGTCCGAGCGTAGGTCGATCATCCCCGCAGCATCTCCGCCACGAGGAAGGCCAGCTCCAGCGACTGCTGGGTGTTGAGGCGCGGGTCACACGCCGTCTCGTACCGGTCGGGCAGGTGGACGTCCTCGATCGCCTGCGCGCCGCCGAGGCACTCGGTGACGTGCTCGCCGGTCAGCTCGATGTGCAGGCCGCCGGGGTGGGTGTTGAGGTTGCGATGCACCTCGAAGTAGCCCAGCACCTCGTCGACGATCCGGTCGAAGTGCCGCGTCTTGTACCCGTTGGACGACTCCACCGTGTTGCCGTGCATCGGGTCGCACTGCCACACGACCTTGGCCCCGCTCGCGGTCACCTTCTCCACGATCGGCGGGAGCGCGTCGCGCACCTTGTGGTTGCCCATCCGGGAGACCAGCGTGAGGCGGCCCGGCACGTTGTCCGGGTTGAGCTTTTCGCACAGCTCGATCGCCTGCTCCGGCGTGGTGGTGGGGCCGAGCTTGACGCCGATCGGGTTGGCCAGCCGCGACACGAAGTCGATGTGCGCGCCGTCGATCTGCCGGGTGCGCTCGCCCACCCACAGGAAGTGCCCGGACAGCCCGTACGCCCGGCCGCCGGCGACCCGGGTGAGCGCCCGGTCGTACTCCAGGGCCAGCGCCTCGTGCGAGCAGTAGAGCGTGACGGTGCGCAGCGCGTCGTCGTCGGTCATGCCGCACGCCTGGATGAAGGCGAGCGCCCGGTCGATCTCGCGCGCGATCGCCTCGTACCGCTCGCCGGCGGGCGAGGCACGCACGAAGTCCTTGTTCCAGTCGTGCACCGCGTGCAGGTCGGCCAGGCCCCCGCCCAGGTACGCCCGGAGCATGTTCATCGCGGCCGCCGAGTTCGCGTACGCCCGGATCATCCGCTGCGGATCCGCCACCCGCGCCGCCGCGTCCGCCTCCAGCGAATTGATCATGTCGCCCCGGTAGGCCGGCAACCCCAGCGCGTCGGTCAGCGCCGACCGCGGCTTCGTGTACTGCCCGGCGACCCGCGCCACCTTCACCACCGGCAGCGACGCCCCGTATGTGAGTACCACCGCCATCTGGAGCAGCGTGCGCGCGTTCGCCGAGAGGTGGCTGTCCGTATTGTCGGCGAACGTCTCCGCGCAGTCGCCACCCTGCAGCAGAAACGCCTTCCCCTCCGCCACGAGCGCCAGCCGCTCGCGCAGCTGGTCCACCTCGTAGGGGGCGACGATGGGCGGCACGTTGTCGAGCACCGCGCACACCTCGTCGACCACGGCCGGGTCCGGCCACGGCGGCGTCTGCGCCCGGGGCAACGCCCGCCAATGGTCAAGGCCCAACGCCCTGACCTCGGGAGAGTCGTCGGTCGGGCGTCCGATCTCGAGCCCGGGATTACGAACCTGGTGCCACTCCTGGCGCATGCCTGAGAGCCTACGGCTCCCCCTCCCGCCCCCGGGAACCACCCGTCCGCCATCCCACGCCCCATGTTTTGACGGCATGTTTTGGCATCGAGAAGCTTTGAGCTACCGCGACGTCCGCGGTGGTCCGGACTGTTGCGCGGGGGTGCGTTCCCGCGGCCGCACCCTCCGCGCTTCACGATCCCTCGGCGACCGGGTCCCGGCAATCGCTCGCCCGACCAGCACGCACGCGGCCTTGCCCCTGGGCGCCGCGACTCGGCCACGCACCCGGGGGTCGGCGGTGGCGCCCCGGGCGGAGCCGGGCAAATCCTCGGTCCGGATCGTGACGGCGGGGTCGATCGGCAGCGACACGTGCGTGGGTCGCTCCCGCCGGTCCGGACCCACCCTCACGGCTGGAGTCGGACCGCCGCGGACGTCGCGGTAGCTCGCGCCCTGGAACCGATCCCTTCTGGTGCGGTGGCCACCAACGTTCACCGGGTGACGGCGGCCTTCGGCCCCTGGTCACCCGGCGGCGAAGCCGGCAAACGTTGCTGGCCACCGCACTGCCCGGGGGCCTTGCCTTGATCGACGCGGGAGAGTGGTGATCGCGCGGCGTCCGTGGCGAAAACCGCCCCGCCAGGGGCAGCAGTTCGCCACGCACGGCCGGGCCATGCACCGATCAAGGACCCCAAGCCTCGCGCGGCCGCCTTGGCCGCGACGCCAAGCCGAGCGGTCCGAGTGGCCACGAGCGTCATTGAATGGTTTCACGATCTAGGGCGCCGTCGGCCACCAGGACCCGGTACCGCCGGCTCAGCGTGCCGCCCGCAGGGATCGCCAGCGGGTGCTCCCAGGCCAGGGCCGCGCACACGCCGGGGTAGTCGGCCGCCCGTACGAACCAGTGGTCGTCGCCCGCCAGGCCGGTGAAGACGAGCGTGTATCCCTCGCCGCGCACCGCGAGCCACGGGTCGGTGCTGCCGTTGCACTTCTCCTCGCCCTCCACAGTGGAGGTGAAGACGTCGGGCAGACCCGGCGCCAGCCGCCAGAAGAAGCCGCCGTAGCCGGCGCCGCCGGGGCGGCCGTTCGTCGCGGGGCTGCCCAGCGTCACGCCGGCGTCCGGCGGGGCGGTGAGCGTGAAGGCGACGTCGAGCGTCCAGCCCCGGCTCGCCGGCGCCGCCACCAGCGTGCGCTCCTCCACCAGCAGCGTCTCCCCCGCCGGGTCCAGCCAGAGCAGCCGCTCGGCCAGCCGCGTGCCGTCCTGCCCGTCCGGCCCGTCCGTCCCGACGGGCGAGGACGGTGAGGACGGCCCGACCGGCGAGGACGGCGACGGAGACACCGGCGGGAGCCAGGCCTCGTGGGCGATGCGGCCATGGTCATCGAGCCAGGTGTAGCCGGCGTCCCGGACGTACGTGCGGCCGCCCCAGAGGTTGGTGCCGTTGACGTCCTGCAGCGCGACGCTCACACCCAGATGCCAGCGGTGGTCCTCGGGCAGTACGTCGGTCACCGTCGTCCCGCCCAGCGTGCGCACCGGGTGCAGGTATGGCCGGGGGCCGTGCTTCGGGTCGACGTCCGGCTCCACGACGTACTCCGCGACCACCCGTCCAGCCACCCGCAACTCCACCATGTCGCCCCCCTGGAAAGCGCTTGCCCACATTCGTGAGAGACTACGGTGTCTGGACGCGACGCGACACCGGCGAAGGGGAGCGAACCAGTGGCGGGACTAGCGGTCAGCATCCGTGACGTGGCCAGCCACGCCGGGGTATCCGTCGGCACCGTCTCCAACGTCCTCAACCGCCCCGACATCGTCGCCCCCACCACCCGCACCCGCGTCCTGGCCGCCATCACCGAACTCGGCTTCGTCCCCAACGACGCCGCCCGCCAACTACGCCGCGGCAAAGGCCGCACCCTCGGCCTCGTCGTCCTCGACGTCGCCAACCCCTTCTTCACCGACGTCGCCAAAGGCGTCGAAGACACCACCGGCGCCGCCGGCATGGCCGTCATCTTCTGCAACAGCGACGGCAACCTCACCAAAGAAAACGCCTACCTCGACCTCCTCGAAGAACAACGCGTCCAAGGCGTCCTCATCACCCCCATCCACGACGCCAGCACACGCCTCCACCAACTCCGCGACCGCGGCGTGCTCGTGGTCCTGCTCGACCGGCGGTCGCGGCAGCCCGACATCTGTTCGGTCTCCGTGGACGACCGGCTCGGTGGCGAGCTCGCCATGCGCCACCTGGTCGAAAGTGGACACCGCCGGATCGCGTTCGTCGGCGGACCACACCGCCTCGAACAAGTCCACGACCGCTACCACGGCGCCATCCAAGCCCTCACCGACGCCGGACTCACCGAAGAAGAACACCTACGCCGGTACGACACACCAGCCCTCACCGTCACCGCCGGACGAGACGCCGCCGCCCGCATCCTCGGCCAACCCAAAAACACCCGCGCCACCGCCATCTTCTGCGCCAACGACCTCCTCGCCCTCGGCGCCCTGCAAGTCCTCACCCGCCAACAAATCCGCGTACCCCACGACATCGCCCTCGTCGGCTACGACGACATCGAATTCGCCGCCGCCGCAGCCGTACCCCTCTCCTCCGTCCGCCAACCCCGCCAACGCCTCGGCCAAACCGCCGCCGAACTCCTCCTCGACGAAGCCAACAACCCCCAAACCCACCAACACCACCAAGTCATCTTCGAACCCGAACTCGTCGTACGAGAGTCGAGCCAG
>NZ_JAVHUY010000084.1 GCF_031085175.1 Phytohabitans maris | reverse complement strand
CTTTGTTAGGTAACTCGAGATTGGTTGTGGTGTAAGGGTTTCACGGTTTGGTGGCATGTGGGGCAGGCGCCGGTCCAGGTCGCGAGGAGGTATTGCAGCTCGCGGATGACCTTGTAGAGGGTCAGGCCGGCGCAGCCGCTTTTGGGTCGTGTCGCAGCAGGGTGATGAACAGGTGCGCGGCGGTGACCAGGGTGACGTGGCGGTGCCAGCCGGTGAAGGAGCGGCCTTCGAAGTGGTCCAGGCCGAGGCCGGTTTTCAGTTCGCGGTAGTCGTGTTCGATCCGCCAGCGGATCTTCGCGGTGCGGATCAGGTCGACGGGGTCGGTGTCGGCGGGTTGGCTGGATAGCCAGTAGGTGACCGGTTCGGCCTCGTCGTCGGGCCATTCCGCGATCAGCCACCGCTCGGGCAGGCTGCCGTCGGGGTTGCGGGGGATGCGGTGCCCAGCCGGACGGACCCGTAGGAACACGAACTGTGAGCTGAGGATGCCTTTGCTGCCTTCGCGCCAGGTGACCGTGGTCGCGGCATCGCGGCCGGCGTCGAGCACGTGCCGGGCAATGCTGGCCGCGTCGTCGGGGTAGTCCGGGCGGGTCGGTGGGCGGCCGTGCCCGGACCACGTGGGTGGCGCGGGTTCCGCGTCGGACCGGTGGGCGAGGGTTTCGCCTTTGACCTGGACGCTGTAGAGGATGCCGCGTTCGTCGAGCGCGGCCCGGAACGGGCCGCTGTCGCCGTAGCCGGAGTCGGCGGTGACCAGGGGTGGTCGCAATCCGTGTGCAGCGAGCCCGTCGATCATCTCGATTGCCAGTATCCACTTCGGACGGTGGCCCTCATCCTCCGGAATCGCGGCCTTGCGGCGCCGCCGCCGCGCGGTCTCGGTCGCGGCAGCGGCGACCGCATCAACATCGACCTCGGCCGGTTCGACAGACGCGGTGGCCCGCGGTGCATTCGTCAACGTCTTACGCTGCTTGGCCTTGGCCGCCTTGACCGCGGCCGGTCCGGCCTTGGCGGCGTCCCAGGACTCCGGCAGGAACAGCCGCCAGTCCAGCGGGCACGACGCCGTATCGGTGACCGCGTGGACGCTGACCCCGATCTGGCAGTTGGCGACCTTGCCCAGGGTGCCGGAGTACTGCCGGGCCACCCCGGGCGAGCCGGTGCCGTCCTTCGGGAACCCGGTGTCATCGAACACCCACGCGACCGGGTCGATCAACTCTACCGCCCGCTCGGCCAGCCGCGCCCGCACCGCCATGGTGTCCCACGTCGACGTGGTCACGAACTGCTGCAGCCCCTGATGATCCACGCCGAGCCGGGCCGCCATCGGCTGCATCGACTTACGCCGCCCGTCCAGCAACAGCCCCCGCAGATACGTCTCGCCCTTGACCCGCTGGTCAGACCGGGCCAAGGGCGTGAACACGTCCGCCGCGAACGCCTCCAGGCGTTGCCGCACAACCGAAAGCTCATCCGGAGTCACCGAAGCATGAAACTACCCGCACCACCCCGACGACCCCACGACACGCCGACCTAACAAAGCACTACTAGGCCCTGTTTCAAAAGAATTGTCGAGGCGAGCCGGAGTCCAGGCGGCGATCCGGCAAGTCGGGCGCAAGGTCGCATACCGGTGTCGTATGCGGCCTTACGCCCGGCGCCGCCGGTCGTCGCCTGGACCCGGCGCAGCCCGGCAAGGATTTTCGAAGCAGGGCCTACCTGTTGGGTGTTTCGCCGGTCGGATGTGCGTCGTCGGTGTCGAGGACGCGGCGTAGCAGGGTGGTGAGGGTGGCGAGTTCGTCGGGGTCGAGCGCGGCGAGGTTGGTCGCCTCGCTGGCCCGGGCACGCTCGATCAGCTCGACGGCGAGCTTGTGGCCGGTCTCGCGAAGCTCGACGTGCTGGCGGCGCCGGTCGGCGGGATCACGGGTGCGACCGAGCAGGCCGGCGTGTTCGCGTGGTCGGCGACGGGCGCACCGCGGTCGAGGGCGCCGACGTGGGCCATTAGAGGGCTGGTGCGGCGGGCCTGGTTGCCTATCGACGCGGCGATCACTGTCACCGCGGAGCCGGGAGCGAAGGTGGGTTCCGCGGTGCCCAGCACCCGTTGGGCGAGCAGCCAGGCGAGCGCCGCCGCTAAGCCAGCCTGGACGCCGATGATCAGGTCGCTTGGCCGCGCCGCGGCCCGCTTCGCCGACTTGGGGGAACCGGCGCCGCCACGCGGCCGCGGTCGACGCACTCGACTGCCTGGCCGCCTGATCGTCGGCCCAGGCCAACCGCCGCCCATGGCTGGCCGGCGCACGTGCCTCGGTCAGGTCGGGCCGGCCGGGCGCGTTGAAATCTCTCTGATTTGCGGGTCGTAGGTTTCGGTCCGTGACTGGGACGCCGCTGGACTACCTGATCGTTGGCGCGGGGCCGGCCGGTTTGCAGCTTGCCGCATTACTGGAGCGGGATGGCCGGCGTGACTATCTTGTGCTGGAGGGGGGCGACGTGCCGGGCGCGTTCTTCGCCCGGTTTCCGCGGCATCGGACGCTCATCTCGATCAACAAGCCGCATACCGGCTCCACCGATCCCGAGCTGAACCTTCGGCTGGACTGGAACTCGTTGCTCGGCGAGGAGGACGACCCACGGTTCACCACGTACACCGGGCGATACTTCCCGCACGCGGACGTGATGGTGCGCTACTTGGCCGACTTCGCTGCCGCTACCGGTGCGCGGGTGCGCTACGGCACGCGGGTGGTGCGGGTTAGCCGGGGCGAGTGTTTCGAGGTCACAGACGCGGCGGGGGAAACGTATCGGGCGCGCCGGCTCGTGGTGGCCACCGGTCTCTCCAAGCCGTACGTGCCCGCCATCCCGGGCATCGAAAGCGCCGAGTGGTACGACACGGTCTCTGTCGACCCCGAGGACTTCGTCGACCAGCGGGTGCTCGTCCTCGGTAAGGGCAACTCGGCGTTCGAGACCGCGGACAACCTGATGGAGACGACCACGCTGATCCACGTCGCCGGACCGAGTTCGATCCGGATGGCGTGGCAGTCGCACTACGTCGGGCATCTGCGCGCGGTCAACAACAACTTCCTCGACACGTACCAGCTGAAGTCGGCGAACGCGCTGCTGGACGGGAATGTGCGGCGCATCGAACGCGACGCGGACGGCTACCGGGTCACCTTCAGCTTCAGCCGGGCCGACGAGGTGGTGCGCGAGCTGCGCTACGACCGGGTCGTCGTCTGCACCGGATTCCGGTTCGACCCGGACATCTTCGACGACACCTGCCGGCCGGCGCTGACCATCAACGACCGCTTCCCGGCGCAGACCGAGCAGTGGGAGTCGGTCAACGTACCGGGCATGTTCTTCGCCGGCACCCTGTCGCAGGCGCGTGACTTCAAACGCTCGACGAGCGGCTTCATCCACGGCTTCCGGTACGGCGTACGGGCGCTGCACAAGGCGCTGGAGCGCCGGTACCACGACGTGCCCTGGCCGGCGGAGAAGGTCGACGCCACACCGGAGGCCATCGCGGACGCGGTCATCGCCCGGGTCAACCGAACCTCGGGACTGTGGCAGCAGTTCGGCGTGCTCGCCGATGTCGTCACCGTGGCCGGGGACGCCGCCCGCTACCACGACGAGGTGCCGGTCGACTACTTCACCCGCCTCGGACTCTCCACGGACGACCACAGGGCGACGGACGCGTTCGCGGTGACGCTGGAGTACGGGCCGGACCACGACAAGGTCGACCCGTTCGACATCTCGGTACACCGGGTAGCGCAGGACGTTCCCGGGCGGGCGCACGACGCCGCGTACCTGCATCCGGTCGTGCGCCACCACCGCGGCGGCCAGGTCGTCGCGGTCCACCATCTGGCGGAAAACCTGGACAACAGGTGGGACAAGCCGGACGTCCACCGGGCGCCGCTGGTGGCGTTCCTGGCTCAGTGCCTGGCCCCTTGAGGCGGCCGTGATCAGCCTGGCGGATGCGGAGCGGGCGGCTGCCACACTGCTCGAACCCGCGCACTACGACTTCTTCGCCGGCGGCGCGGACGACGAGCGGACCCTTCGGTCCAACGTGGACGCGTTCGATCGGCACCGCCTGCTCCCGCGGGTGCTGCGCGGGGTCGGCAAGCGTGACCTCGGCGTGGAGGTGCTCGGGCAGCCGCTGTCGATGCCGGTCATGGTCGCGCCGACCGCGTTTCACCGCCTGGCCCACCCGGACGGCGAGGTCGGCACCGCGCGGGCGGCGGCCGCCAGCGGCACGGTCATGATCCTCAGCATGGCCGCTACGCAGCCGGTCGAGCAGGTCGCGGCCACCGGTGTCCGTCTCTGGTTCCAGATGTACGTGCAGCCGGACCGCGCCTTCACCGAGCGGCTCGTGCGGCGGGTGGAGGCGGCCGGCTGCGCGGCGCTCGTGGTCTCCGTGGACTCGCCGGTCTTCGGCCGGCGCCTTCGCGATCTTCGCCACGACTTCGGCGACCTGCCGGCGGGGCTCGCCTGCGAAAACATGCGCGAGTCCGGGACCGGGCCGCCGCGCGCGGTCGCCTTCGACGCCGCGTTGGACTGGTCGGTCGTGGGCTGGCTGCGCGGGATCACCACGCTCCCCATCGTCCTCAAGGGAATCCTGCACCCGGACGACGCTCGGCTCGCCGTGGGGCACGGCGCCGACGCGGTCATCGTCTCCAACCACGGCGGGAGGCAGCTCGACGGCGCGGTGGCGAGCATCGACGCGCTGCCGGCGGTGGTGGAGGCGGTCGGCGGCCGGTTGCCGGTCCTGCTCGACGGTGGGGTACGCCGGGGTACCGACGTGGTGACCGCGCTGGCGCTCGGCGCGGCGGCGGTGGCCGTCGGCCGGCCCGTGCTCTGGGGGCTCACGGTGGCGGGTGAGCATGGTGTCCGGCAGGTGCTGGAACTGCTCCGTGACGACCTCGACCGGGCGATGGTGCTCTGCGGCGCCGACCGGGTCGCCGCCCTCACCCGCGATGTCGTCCACGTGGGAAGGTGTAGCTGGTGAGCGGCTTCCTGCCGGCGCTTCTCGTGCGATTGCGCGAGTGGGTGTTCAGGCGCGTCAACGGGGAGGAGGGCGTACCCGTGCCCGGGCCGCAGGTCGGCGCCGAGCAGTTCGAGCGGGTCTACGCGCACGCGGCCGCCGACGGGCGCAGCCGCGGTGCCGGTATCTCCGATCTGTTCTGGTACTGGCTGGCACCCGGCCCGCAGATGCACCAGGAGCACCTGGAGCCGGGGGAGCGGTACGACACGGTGGCCCGAACCACGCGACGGGTCCTCGCCGTGCCGCACCGGCGCTCGTACGAGCTGGCCGAGGCCGCCACCCGGCGGGCCCTGGACCGGCTCCCCACCGACCGGTACAGCTTGGTGCGGCTGCGCGACCTGATGATGCCGGTCTGGTCCGAGGTCTACTACGAGCTGGTCTTCGGCGAGGAGTGCCCGCCCGACGCGCGGGACATGATCGTGGCGAACGCGGACGACGTCGTCACCGCGCTGAAATGCTGCTCGCTGCGCCACATGGATCGCCGCGACCGGCTCACCCGCTACCTGCTCGGCCGGATCGAGGCCGGCACGGCGCCGGTCACCCTGCCACCGCCGTTCACCGCCCAGGAGACCGCCTGGTACCTGCAGGGCGCGTTCTTCAACACCGCCGTGGTGCAGATGTCCGAGGCGATGGCGCACCTGCTGCTCGCGATAGCGCAGCACCCGCACGTCCACGGGCGCCTGGCCGCCGCGCTCGACGACGACGCCACCCTCGACCGGGTCATCGACGAGACGCTGCGGGTACACCCCCTCTTCGGCGTCGCGCACCGGATCACCTCCGCGCCGATCCGGGTGGACGACCGGGTGACGCTTCCCGCCGGGTCGGTGCTGCTGTTCAACTACCTCGCGTACCAGCGCACCGGACCGGCCGCGGACGACGTGTTCGACCCGGACCGGTGGCTCGGGCTCGAGCGGCGGGAGGCGCACTTCATCCCGTTCGGGGTGACCGCCAACCGCGCCTGCCCGGCCCGCGGCTCCGCGCCGGTGATGCTGCGCGCCGCGGCCCGGGAGGTGCTGCGCCGGTTCGCGCTCACCTCCACCGCCGGGCACACCCGCTCGCTGCCCAGCCGCGGCCCCTGCTACCTGGTACCGCCGGCCGCGGCCCCGCCCGGACCCGCGCGGCTGCGGGCGATGCGATGGGGCGACCGGTGGGCCGACACGGGCCGCGGTGTGGTCCAGCTCTGCCTCGGCGCCGTGATGGTGCTCGACGCCCGCCGCCAGCGGCTCTGTGCGACCTACTTCGAGGAGGTGCCGCGGCAATGACCCCGGTGGAGCTCGCCCCCCGCTTCTTCATCGCCGTCGCGACGATCCTGCTGTTCTGCAAAGCCGTCGCCTGGCTGCTGGGCAAGGTCGGCCAGCCGGCCGTGGTGAGCGAGATGCTCGCCGGCGTGCTGCTCGGCCCCTCGTTGCTCGGCCTGCTGCTCCCGGACGTGCAGGACGCGATCTTCCCGCAGCCGCTCTACCCGATCCTGTACGTCGTCGGCCAGGTCGGCCTGGTGATCTTCATGTTCCAGGCCGGCTACGCGTTCAGCCAGCACCGGGTCACCGGGCTGGCCGGCACCGCGGGAGCGGTCTCCCTCGCCGGCGTCACCGCGCCACTGGCCCTCGGCGTGCTCCTCGTCGTCCTCACCAACGGGCACGCCCCGGTCCTCGTCGACGGGGTACCGCTGGGGGTGTCGGCGGCGTTCGTCGGGGTCGCGCTGGCCATCACCGCGTTCCCCATGCTCGCCCGGATCATCACCGAGCGCGGCCAGGCCGGCACCCGGCACGGCTCGCTCGCCTTGGCCAGCGGCGCGCTCGACGACGTGGTCGCGTGGATCATGCTGGCGTTCGTCCTCGCGGTGGCGTCCGGCCGCACCGGGCCGGCGCTCGTGACGCTCGGCGGCGCGCTGCTCTTCGTGGTGATCATCTGGTACGGAGTGCGTCCGGCCGCCGCCGTGCTCATGGGGGAGCGCCCGCTCAGCGGGCAGGCCCGGCTGCTGGGCACGGTGGCGCTGCTGTTCGGGATCGCCTGGTACACCGACGAGATCGGACTGTACGCGGTCTTCGGCGCGTTCGCGGTCGGCGCCGTCATGCCGCACAACGAGCGCACCGACGGTGTCGTGGGACTGCTGACCCCGGTGTGCCAGATCGTCTTCCTGCCGCTGTTCTTCACGTACTCCGGGCTGCGTACCGAGTTCGGGCTGCTCGGCGAGCCGGCGGTGCTGCTGTTCGCGGTCGGCTGCATCGTGGTGGCGATCGCCGGGAAGTTCGGCGCCTGCTGGACCGCGGCGCGGCTGCGCGGCGAACCCAACGCGGTGGCGCTGCGCGTCGGCGCGTTGATGAACGCGCGCGGTCTGATGCAGCTGATCGCGCTGAACGTCGGTCTCGAAGCCGGCATCGTCGGACCCCCGCTCTTCACCGCCCTGGTACTTGTCGCGCTCGTGACCACGCTGATGACCACACCGCTGCTGAGCTGGATCGAGCGTCGGGAACGCGGCCGAGCGGAGCCGGCCCGGCGCGAGCAGGCCGTGTCAGCCGGCCTTATATAGAGATAAGCATCACTGTTCCAGTTGGTGTCCCAGCGTGTGATTCTTACCTGTGTGCCGTTGACCGGGACACGGGGTTCCGATCCTCGCAGACTCCTCCTGGTCGAGGATGACAGCGAGCTCGTGCAGCTGCTCACGGGCGCGCTGAGCGCCGAGGGCTACACCGTCGAGGTGGCCCGAGACGGTCAGCGCGGACTGCATCTCGGGCTCACCCGGCCGTACGACGTGGTGGTCATCGACCGCCGGCTGCCCGCACTCGACGGCCTCGACCTGCTGATGCGGCTGCGGGCCAAGGCGGTGCAGGCTCGGGCGCTGCTGCTGACCGCGCTCGGCACCGTGCACGACCGGGTGCAGGGCCTCGACGCCGGCGCCGACGACTACCTGGTCAAGCCGTTCGACCTCGACGAGCTGTCCGCCCGGCTGCGGGCGCTGTGCCGGCGCACGCTCGACGCGAGCGAGGTGCTGCGGATCGGCGCGGCCCACCTCGACCTGGGCCTGCGCGACGTGGCGCTGCCGGATGGCCGGCGGGTGGCGCTGTCCGCCCGCGAGTTCGAGCTGCTGCGGGTACTGGCCACCCGGCCCAACGCCGTGCACTCGCGATCGGAGCTGCGCCGGCGGGTCTTCCAGGAGGCACCAGCCGCGTCCATCGTGGACACGTACGTCTACTACCTGCGCCGCAAGCTCGGCCGCGCCGCGGTACGCACCGTCCACGGTCTCGGCTACCGCCTGGGCGAGGTGTGATGGGCGAGCTGACCGGCGACGAGCGGGCGGTCATCCGCCGGGCCCGGTCCCGCGTCGGCGCCGTGGTCGGGCTCGTGATCACCGTGCTGATCGGGCTCGTCGGCGCGATCGCCTACAGCATGATGACGCACGCCCAGGACCGCCAGGTCTGGCGGGAGGTGCGTTACAACGCCACGTACGGCGAGCCGGCCACGCCGCCCGGCTGCGCGTGGCTGTTCACGGATGTGGACGGCGAGGTGAACGGCGGCCCGATACCCCCGCCGGCCGGCTTCCCGCTCGTCGACGACCTGGAGCGGGCGCGCGCGCTGCGCACCGCCGTCGAGGACGTGGTCGAGCGCAACGGGACCGTGTACCTGGTGCGTACCCAGACCCGTGCCGACGGCCGCACGGTCCAAGCCGTCTTCGACACCCGATACCAGTTGGCGGACCGGCGACACCTGCTGCTGGCGCTGGGCGTCGCGGAGCTCGTCGGTCTGGCCGTGGCCGCCGCGACCGCACTTGTGGTAGGGCAGCGGGCGGTCGCACCGCTGGCCGAGGCGCTGGTAAGGCAGCGGCGGTTCGTCACCGACGCCAGCCACGAGCTGCGTACGCCCATCACCCAGGCGTACACCCGGGTTCAGGTGCTCGCGCGCCAGGCCGCCGACGCGGACCTGCCGGCCGACCACCGGGCCGGCCTGGACCGGCTGGCCGCCGCCATCCGCCGGTTCGGTGCGATCGTCGACGACCTGTTGCTGTCGGCGCGGCTCGCGGTCGGTCCGGGCGGACACGGCGGTCCGCTGGTCGATCTGTGCGCGGTCGCCGAGACCGCGGTGGCGGCCGAGACCGACCGGGCCGTGGACCGGCGGCTCACCGTCACCGTCGACCGGCCGCCGGACCAGCTGTTGGTGAACGGCATCGAGTCGGCGCTGCTGCGCGCGGTCGGCGAGTTGCTCGCCAACGCGGTCAACCACACCCCGGCCGGCGGCCGGATCGCGTTGACGCTGTGCCGAGCCCCGGGCGGCGTGGTGCAGTTGACGGTCGGTGACAGCGGCGAGGGGTTCGACCCCGCCGTGGCCGACCGGATCTTCGACCGGTTCCACCGCGAGCCGGGCGGCCACGAGCGCCGGTACGGGCTGGGACTGGCGCTGCTGCGCGAGGTGGTGGCCGGGCACCGCGGCACGGTCGAGGCCACCGGTCACCCCGGCGCCGGCGCGACGTTTACGATCCGGCTCCCCGGGGCGCCCGCCCGCCCCGGTGCCGGACGGTGGTGGCCGGTCCGAAGCCGGGCGCGGTGACCAGCGCGGCGGCCCGGCGCACGTCGTCGTCGAGGGGACGGTCCGGGTCGACCGGCGCGATCGCGTCCGCCAGCGCGTCCAGGAGAGCGGCGCAGCCGGCGGCGGTGGGCCGGCGGGCACCGACGTGGGCCGCCTGGCGCAGGCCCAGCGCGAGCGAACCGCACAGCAGCTCCAGCAGCGCGGCCATGTCGTACGCCCGCAGCGCCGCCTGCGTACCGAACGGCACCACGTCCTGGTTGTGCAGGTTGGTCGGCAAGCTCTGCATGCCGGCCGGTAGGGCGGCGCGGCGGATCTCGGCGACGAACGCGGTGGTGGCCAGCTGAACCCCCTGCAACCCGTGCTGCTGGCCCGGCCCGGCGGCCAGCATCGGCGGCAGGCCACCGTTGCGGGCCGGGTCGACGAGCAGGTCGAGCTGCCGCTCGGCGAGGTTGCCCAGCTGTGCGGTGACCATCGCCAGCACGTCGGCGGCGAACGCGGCCGGCTGGCCGAAGAAGTTACCGCCGTGCACGACCACGTCGTCGTCGGGGAAGAACAGCGGATTGTCGCTGACGCTGCCCAGGTCGGCCGCGACGACACCGTCGACGTACCGCAGGGCGTCCTCGGCGGCACCCAGCAGCTGCGGGGCGCAGCGGATGCTGTACGGCTCCTGCAGCGCCCGGGTGCCGGACGGGGTCGTCCCGGCGAGCATCTTGCGCATACCCTCGGCCACGTCGGCTGCGCCCGGATGCCCGTACGCGGCGAACAGGCGTGCGTCGAGGAAACCCGGGTCACAGCCGAGCAGGTCGGCCAGCAAGCAGGTCAGTGACTGGATCGCCCGGTGAGCGGCGCGGACCCGCACGAGGGCCAGCCCGGTCGCGGCGGTGGTCAGGGAGGTGCCGTTGACCAGCGCGAGCGCGTCTCGACCGTCGAGCTCGAGCGGTGTGAGCCCGGCCAGCCGCAGCGCCTCGGCGGCAGGCATCCGCCGGCCGTCCAGGTATGCCTCGCCGCGCCCGCGCAACGCCTGAGTGGCGTAGGCGAGCGGGATCAGGTCTCCGCTGGCACCGACCGAGCCGTAGCGGGGAATCGCCGGGACGAACGCCGTCGCGAACATCGCGGCCAGCCCGTCGACGACATGAGCCGAAACCCCGGACGCGCCCTGGGCGAGCGACCACGCGCGGACGAGCAGCGCCGCCCGACCGATATCAGGGGACAGGTCGGGCCCCTGACCGGCGCCGAGGTGGGCCAACGTGTTGTCGCACTGGTCGGCCAGCTCCTCTCGCCCGGCGAAGCCGACCAGGGCACCGAAGCCGGTCGTCGCGCCGTACACCGGACGCTCCGGCTCGGCCAGCACAGCGCCGAGGAAGTCGCGGCCACGCCGGACCCGGTCGCGCACGGCGGCGTCGACGACCACGGACACCGGAGTCGCGGCGTGGCGCAGATCGGTCAGGCTCAGCGGGTCGGCCAGGTGGATCCGGCCATCGGCGGCGGGCACGGGTCAACGGTAGGGACGAAATCTCAGAACCCTCTGAAGTCGCGCCGATAGATTCCGCCCACATGACGTACGACTACCTGATCCTGGGCGCCGGGCCGGCCGGGCTCCAACTCGCCGCCCTGCTGGAGCGGGCCGGTCACGACTACCTCGTGCTGGAGCGCGGAGCGGGGCCAGGCACGTTCTTCACCCGGTTTCCGCGGCACCGCAAGCTGATCTCGATCAACAAGGTGTACACCGGGTACGCCGACCCCGAGATGCGGCTGCGCATGGACTGGAACTCGCTGCTCAGCGACGATCCCGAGCTGCTGTTCACCCGCTATAGCGAGCGCTACTTCCCGGCGGCCGAGGACCTCGTGCGTTACCTGTCCGACTTCGCCGCGGCGACCGGCGCGAAGGTGCGCTATGGCACCGACGTGGCCCGCGTCGTGCGGGACGCCGACGGGTTCGTCCTCTCCGACCACAATGGACAGGCGTGGCGCTGCCGCCGGCTCGTCGTCGCGACCGGCGTCTCCCAGCTGAACGTGCCGCCGATCCCCGGCATCGAGACCGCCGAGCGGTACGACACGTTCGAGACCGACCCGAAGTCCTTCACCGACCAGCGGGTCCTGGTGATCGGAAAGGGCAACTCCGGCTTCGAGACCGCCGACGCGCTCGTCGAGACCGCCGCGGTCATCCACGTGGCCGGCCCGCACTCGATCAGGATGGCCTGGCAGACGCACTACGTCGGACACCTGCGCGCGGTCAACAACAACTTCCTGGACACCTACCAGCTCAAGTCGCAGAACGCGGTGCTGGACGGCACGATCGAGAGCATCGAGCGCCGGCCTGAAGGCGGCTACCGCGTGATCTTCCGGTACGCCCGCACCGTCGAGGCGCTGCGCGAGCTGGAGTACGACCGGGTGATCGCGTGCACCGGCTTCCGATTCGACGCCTCGATCTTCGACGAGAGTTGCCGTCCGGCACTGGTCATCCACGACCGCTTCCCCGAGCAGACACCGGCCTACGAGTCGACCACCGTGCCCGACCTCTACTTCGCCGGCACGCTCACCCAGCAACGCGACTTCAAGCGGTCTACGAGCGGGTTCATCCACGGTTTCCGGTACGGCGTCCGTGCGCTGCACCGCATCCTCACCACCCGCTACCACGGCGGCGGCTGGCCGGCGGCGGCGGTCGAGCCCAGCCCCGACGCGATCAGCGACGCGATCGTCGCCCGGGTCAACCGGTCCTCGGCGCTGTGGCAGCAGTTCGGGGTGCTCGGTGACGTGGTCACGGTGAACGGCGACACCGCGCTCTACCACGAGGAGGTGCCGACCGCGTACGTCGCCGAAGGCGGACTCGGCGCGGCCCGCCACACCTTCGTCGTCACTCTTGAGTACGGGCCCGACCACGACAGCGTCGACCCCTTCGACATCACCGTGCCCCGCCCCGCGGAGAACGACGCCGCCAACGCGCACGACGCCAGCTACCTGCACCCGGCGGTCCGCTACCGCCGCGACGACGGACACACCGCGATCCATCACCTGGCGGAAAACCTCGAGAACCACTGGGATCTGCCGACCGTCCACCAGCAGCCACTGGCCATCTTCGTCAAGGAGTGCCTTGCCGGCGACGGGTGAGCCGTACCCGGCGAGCGTGCTGGGCCTGCTCGCCTCGGCCGGAGATCGGCCGGTCTTCGAGCACGGGTCGCGGACCGTGACCGGCGCCGAGATGCTCGGCATGATCGGACGGGCCGCGGCCGGCCTGCGCGCCGCCGGGATCGGCCCCGGCGACGGCGTCGCGCTGATGCTCGGCGTCACCCCCGAGGCATTCGCCGTGATCTTCGCCGGCTTCGTCGTGGGCGCCCGGCTGGCCGGCGTCCGCCCCGGCCTGCCCGAGCCGCAACTGCGCCACATCCTCGCCCGGGACGCCACCGCGACCGTCACCGACCAGGCCGCCGTCCCGCCGTACGCACCGCACCCGCTGGCCGTCGCCGATCTGCTGTCCGCATCGGACAGTGGCCACACGCCCTCCCTCTCCGCGCGGCCGCACGACGTCGCCCGGCTCATCTACACCAGCGGCAGCACCGGTACCCCCAAGGCCTGCGCGCAGACGTATGCCGCCCTGGACGCGGCGTGGACGGCCCGGCCCGAGGACTGGCCGCCGGCTATCCGTGAGCTGGCGTCCAGATTGGATCGCTACCTCGTCTTCGGCTCGCTGAGCAGCCAGGTGATGATCGAGTACGGCATCCTCACCCTCGCGGCGGGCGGCACCCTGGTCGCCACGGATCGACCCGCCTTTCCCGAGGCGATCGTCCGGCACCGGGCCTCCGCCAGCGTCATCACCGTCGCCCGCCTGCACAAGCTCGCCAGCGCCCAACGCGTCGACCCGGCCGACCTGCGCGGCCTGCGGGCGCTGATGGTGTCCGGATCGCCGCTGCCCGCGACCCGGCACCGCGAGGCGCTCGACGTGCTCGGCCCGATCGTCTTTCACGGATACGGTCAGACCGAGACCGGCACGATCTCCATGGCCACGCCCTCCGACCCGCCCGGCTCGGTCGGCACTCCACCAGCCGTGGTCGACCTGGCCGTCCGCGGCCCGGACGGCGCGCCGGTCCCGCACGGCACCGACGGCGAGCTCTACGTGCGCACACCCGGGCAGGCGACCGCGTACCGGGCCGACCCGGTCGAGACGGCCGACGTCTTCGTCGACGGATGGGTACGCACCCGCGACCTCGGCCACCTCGACCCGGCCGGCCGCCTGCACCTGGTCGGTCGCACCCGGGACGTCGTCATCGTCAACGCGAACCTCTACTACGCCGGGCCGATCGAGCGGGTGCTGGCCAGCCATCCGGACGTCGCCGAGGCGTACGTGGTTGGCCGGCCAGACGAGGGCTCCGGCGAAGCGGTGCACGCGTTCGTCGTACCCGCGCGGGACCGGGCCCCCGACCACGCCGCGCTACGCGCGCTGGTCACCACCCACCTCGGCGAGGCCTGCGCCCCGAAGACCGTCACCACGATCGCGGAGCCGCCGCTGTCACCGAGCGGCAAGCCGGACAAGCGCCTTCTGACCGAACTCCGGTAGTACGCGACCGCTCTCAGGAAGGCCGGCAGGGGTGCGGTTTTCCACACCTTTGTGCGGAACGGGTCAGCGGCGGCGGGCTTTGAGTAGCAGGGCGATGCGGCGCGGACCCCGGTAGCCTCGGCGGTCACCGAGGATGGTCAGCGCTTCGCGGGCGAGACGGTGACGGCCGGCGCTGCTCGCGGGGTCATTGGCGATGGCGGCGAGTTGGTCGGCGGCCGAGCCGTTGGTGCTGATTTTGGCGAGCTGGTTGGCGGCCCAGCCGCTGACCAGGGGTTCGGAGGGGCGGGTGGCAGCCAGGCGAGCTGGATCGCGGCGTCGATCCGGTCGTAGGTGTTGGCGGTCTCGTCGGTGGCCATGGTGAGTAGGAGGTCAGCGCCCCGCGGGTTGTCCAGGCTGTGCAGCTCGCGAGCGGCGTACCGGCGGGTGACGGATGCGATGCGCGGATCGGCGACGGTTTCGGCGAGCCGGTCGCCGCCGCGCGGGTCACCCATGCGGCCGACCGCCGTCGCCGTCGTGTACTGCGGGCTCCACCAGCCGGGGCTGCGTGAGGTCTTGAGAGGCGTCTGGGCGGCCGTGTCGATCAGGCGGCGGTCGGTGACCACGCCGTCGGTCGTCAGCGTGGCGATGAACTTGCCACCGTCCGCGCCGCTGCGGCGGGCCACCTTGAGTAGCGCGCCGGTGAGGTCGGGCCGCCCCTGCCAGGCGGCGACGAGGAACGAGGCGAAGGACTCGTCGCGGGGTATGCGCCACCGGCTCGCCCGCCCTCCCCACGAGCTCGCCCACTCCCTCGCGCGCGCGTCCGGGTGCAGCCGCCAGTGGAACATGGCGCGGAACAGCTTGTCGCTGCGGCGGGGATCGGCGGCGAGGTGGGCCGCGGCGAGGAACTCGCCGACAGTCTGGTGGAAGAACGCGAAGTCGTCGCCGTGCTGCACCATCAGCCCGCCGCGCCGTAGCAGGTCCGCTATGGACGATCGCCAAATCCCATCGGGTACGTGCGCCGGGCGCAGCTGGCCGGTCCAGCGCGCCAGCAGGTCGATCGCCGGTGTGGTGTCGTCGGCGTGCCGGGCCGCCGCCAGGCGCCCGAGCAGCCCGTCGAACCAATCGGCGAGATGGGCGGCGGCGTCGACGGCGGAGTGGCCGTACCGTTCGAATCCCTTCTCCAGCTGGGGTGGATGCCGCCGTCGGCGGCGAACCGGCGCTCCCGAAGGAGGTCTACAAAGGACTGGTACACGCCGGCGCGCCCCTGGGGCAGGTCCCGCTCGGGGCGCAGGACGAACAGCTGGCACAGCATCGTGGCGATCAGCGGCGTGCGGGCCAACTCGGCGAGGGACGTATAGCGTACCGCCCGGGTGAAGCCGGCCGCGGACGCGGCCGGATCGGGCAGGCCAAGGGCGGCGAACCACCGCTCGGCGAAGCCGGTCAGCCCCGCCGCCAGCGGCAGCAGCTCGAACCGGGGCCACCCCGCCTTCGGCAGCTCACCGTCGGCCAGCGGCCGGGTGGCGACGACGAACCGATAGCGGTCGCCCGGGACCGCGGTGAGCTTGCGGACCACCGTGCGGCGCCGGTCGGCGTCGAGGACCTCGTCCAGGCCGTCGACGAGGACGAGCC
>NZ_JAVHUY010000083.1 GCF_031085175.1 Phytohabitans maris | reverse complement strand
GCCCCGCTCCTTACGCCGGTGCGCCTCCTGCAACATGGTGAACGTCTTACCCACCCCGGGCGCGGCACCGAGGTAGATACGCAGCTGGCCGGGGGACATCGGTTACCGCGGAAACTCGCGGTCGAGGGCGAGGTTGAGCTCCAGTACGTCGACGCCGCGCTCGCCCATGAAGCCCAGGGCCCGCCCGTCGGTGTGCTCGTCGACGAGCCGCCGGACCGTGGCCAGGTCGGTGCCGCGTTCGCGGGCGATCCGGGGTGCCTGCAACGCCGCGTACTCGGGGCTGATGTGCGGGTCGAGGCCGCTGCCGCTGGCGGTGACCGCGTCCGCCGGCACGGCCGGCTGGTCCGGGGCGCCGCCGCGGATCGGGACGATGACGCCGCCTTCGGCCCGGTAGTCGACGCCGGTCTGGGCGCTCCGCACCGGTACCCCCTGGTAGGTGGAGATGAACGGGGTGCCGGTCTGGTTGACGCTGACCACGCGGGTGATCGGTCCGGTCAGCCCGTCGCGGTAGAACACGGCCAGGACCGCGCCCACGCCGTCCGGGGTGCAGTACGGCCGGCTCCCGTCCACGCCTTCCAGCTCGCCGACCGCCTTGCTGCGGGCGCAGACCTGGGTGAGCAGGCTCTGCGTCGCGTCGTCAGGGTTGTCGGCGAGCGTGTCGACGACGTCCTCCGGGCCGAGGTTGCTCGCGGCTGTGGAGGTCGGGTCGTAGCCGTCGCCGGCCGCGGAGGGGCGGGACTGGAAGTACGCGGGGATGGGGTTGCCGTCGGCGTCGGTGAACGCCTGCCCGATGATCGCGCTGCCGACGGTCTGGCCGGCGGCGTTTTCGACCAGCGAGCCCTTGGCGTTGCCGCGCAGGCCCGGCAGTTGGGCGACGCCGACCATGACCAGCGGGTACGCCAGGCCGAGGATGACGGTGAAGACGAGCAGCGCGCGCAGCGCCGCGAGGTGCTGGGTGAGCCAGCCGGGTAGACGCATCACGAGATCCCTGGGATGAACTGGATGAGCAGGTCGATGAGCTTGATGCCGACGAACGGGACGACCACGCCGCCGAGGCCGTAGATCCACAGGTTGCGGGTCAGCAGCTTCGAGGCGCTGGACGGGCGGTACCGGACACCCCGCAGCGCGAGCGGGATCAGCGCGATGATCACCAGCGCGTTGAAGATGACCGCGGAGAGGATCGCCGAGGTGGGCGAGTCCAGCCGCATCACGTTCAGCCTGTCCAGCGAGGGGTACACGGCCGCGAACATCGCCGGGATGATCGCGAAGTACTTGGCGATGTCGTTGGCGATGGAGAACGTGGTGAGCGCGCCACGGGTGATCAGCAACTGCTTGCCGATCTCCACGATCTCGATCAGCTTGGTCGGGTCCGAGTCGAGGTCGACCATGTTGCCGGCCTCCTTCGCGGCCGACGTACCGGTGTTCATCGCGACCCCGACGTCCGCCTGGGCCAGGGCCGGGGCGTCGTTCGTACCGTCGCCGGTCATCGCGACCAGCCGCCCGCCCTCCTGCTCCTTCTTGATCAGAGCCATCTTGTCTTCGGGCTTGGCCTCGGCGAGGAAGTCGTCGACGCCGGCCTCGTCCGCGATGGCCTTGGCGGTCAAGGGGTTGTCACCGGTGATCATGACGGTCCGGATGCCCATCCGGCGCATCTCGTCGAACCGCTCGCGCATGCCCGCCTTGACCACGTCCTTGAGGTGGATCACGCCCAGCGTGCGGGCCGTGGTGCCGCTCGGGCCGGTGACGCACTCGGCCACCACGAGCGGGGTACCGCCGGTCGCGGAGATTCCGTCGACGATCGGCCCGACCTCGTCGGTGGGGTGGCCGCCGTTGTCGCGCACCCACTTCATGACGGCCGCCGCCGCACCCTTGCGGATCTGACGGTCGTCGATGTCCACGCCGGACATCCGGGTCTGCGCGGTGAACGGCACGAAGTGCGCGTGCGGCATGACCCCCTCGTCGCGGGCCCGCAGCCCGTACCCGGTCTTGGCCAGCACCACGATCGACCGGCCCTCGGGCGTCTCGTCGGCCAGGCTGGAGAGCTGCGCCGCGTCCGCCACCTGCTCGGGCGTGACTCCGTCGACGGGCAGGAACTCGGACGCCTGCCGGTTGCCCAGCGTGATCGTGCCGGTCTTGTCCAGCAGCAGCGTGTTGACGTCACCGGCCGCCTCGACCGCGCGACCGCTCAGGGCGAGCACGTTGCGCTGTACGAGCCGGTCCATGCCGGCGATGCCGATCGCGGACAGCAGCGCCCCGATCGTGGTCGGGATCAGGCAGACCAGCAGCGAGGCGAGCACGATGCCGGTGACCCCGTCGGCGTTGATCGCCTGGGTGTCCGGCGCGGCGGCCTGGAACCCCTTGGCGAAGATCGCCATCGGCTGCAAGGTGACCACCGAGAGCAGGAAGATGATCGTGAGCGCGGCGAGCAGGATGTTGAGCGCGATCTCGTTCGGCGTCTTCTGCCGGTTGGCCCCTTCGACCAGCGCGATCATCCGGTCGATGAAGCTCTCCCCCGGCTTCTGGGTGATCTTCACGACGATCCGGTCGGAGAGCACCTTGGTGCCGCCGGTCACCGCGCTGCGGTCGCCGCCGGACTCCCGGATCACCGGCGCGGACTCGCCGGTGATCGCCGACTCGTCCACGCTCGCGATGCCCTCGACGACGTCGCCGTCGCCGGGGATGATCTGGCCGGCCTCCACGACGACGATGTCGCCCTGCCGGAGGTCGACGGCGTCGACCCGCTCCTCGCGCTCGGCGTCCGTACCCCACCCGGTGAGGCGGCGGGCGACGGTCTCCTGCTTCGCCTTGCGCAGCGTGGCGGCCTGGGCCTTGCCCCGCCCTTCGGCCACCGCCTCGGCCAGGTTGGCGAAGACCACGGTCAGCCACAGCCACACCGTGATCAGCCAGCCGAAGACCGACGGGTCGGTGATCGCCAGCACGGTGGTGAAGACCGCGCCGATCTCGACGATCAACATGACGGGGTTGCGCCACAGCGTGCGCGGGTCGAGCTTGCGCACCGCGTCCGGCAGGGACTTCCACAGCTGCTTCGGGTCGAGCAGGCCGCCGCCCACCGGCTTGCCCCGCTGGGCCGCCACCGGCGCCTCCGGTGTCACTGTCGTGACGGTCATTTCAGTCTTTTCCTTCTCTAGGGCGGCTACAGGCCCTCGGCCAGGGGGCCGAGGGCGAGGGCGGGCAGGAACGTGAGGGCGACGAGGACGACCGTCACGCCGGCGACCATGCCGACGAACAGCGGCCGGTGGGTCGGCAGCGTCCCGGCCGACTCCGGTACCGGCTGCTGCCGGGCGAGCGAGCCGGCCAGGCCGAGCACGAGCACGATCGGCAGGAACCGGCCGAGCAGCATCGCCAACCCCAGCGCGGTGTCCCACCAGGCGGTGTTGACGGTGATGCCGGCGAACGCCGAGCCGTTGTTGTTGGAGGCCGAGGTGAACGCGTAGAGCACCTCGGAGAAGCCGTGCGGGCCGACGTTGAGCGCGGTCTCGTGGTTCTTCGTCGCCATCGCGGCGGCCGTGCCGATGAGGACCAGGGCCGGCGTGACCAGGAAGTACAGCGACGCGAACTTGATCTCGCGGGCGCCGATCTTCTTGCCCAGGTACTCGGGCGTCCGGCCGACCATCAGCCCGGCCACGAACACCGTGATCACCGCCAGGACGAGGATGCCGTACAGGCCGGCGCCGACCCCGCCGGGCGCGACCTCGCCGAGCATCATGTTGACGATCGGCATCATGCCGCCCAGCGCGGTGTACGAGTCGTGGAACGAGTTGACCGACCCGGTCGAGGTGAGCGTGGTCGCGGCCGCGAACGTGGCCGAGTTGGGCACCCCGAACCGGGTCTCCTTGCCCTCCATCGCGGCGCCCACCGCCTGCGGCACCGTACCGCCGTGCGCCGACTCGAAGCCGATCGTCAGCGCCACGCTCGCGATCGCCAGCACGGACATGACCGCGACGATCGCGTACCCCTGCCGGTTCTGGCCGACCATCCGGCCGAACACCCGGGGCAGGCTGAACGGGATGCAGAGCAGCAGGAAGATCTCGATCCAGTTCGTCCACGGCGTGGGGTTCTCGAACGGGTGGGCCGAGTTGACGTTGTAGAAGCCGCCACCGTTGGTACCCAGGTCCTTGATCGCCTCCTGGGAGGCGACCGGCCCGCCGGTGATGTGCTGCGTCGCGCCGCCCAGCGTGGTCACGTCGGTGCCGCCGGAGAGGTTCTGCACCGCACCGCCGATGATCAGTGCGATCGTCGCGAGCACGCTGATCGGCAGCAGGATGCGGATCGTGATCCGGGTCAGGTCGACCCAGAAGTTGCCGAGCTGGTCGGTCCTGCGCCGGGCGAAGCCCCGCACCAGGGCGACCGCGACCGCGATGCCGACCGAGGCGGAGACGAAGTTCTGCACGGCGAGGCCGGCCATCTGCACCAGGTGGCCCATCGTGGACTCACCCGAGTACCACTGCCAGTTGGTGTTGGTCACGAAGGAGACGGCGGTGTTCCACGCGCCGTGGGTCATCACGTTGTCGAAGCCCAGCGACAGCGGCAGGTAGCTCTGCAGGCGCATGAAGCCGTACAGGAACAGGATCGACACCGCCGAGAAGGCCAGCACGCTGCGGGCGTACACGCCCCAGGTCTGCTCGCCGGCCGGGTTGACCCCGACCAGCCGGTAGACGCCCCGCTCGACGGCGGAGTGCCGGGTACCGGAGACGACCCGGTACATGTAGTCACCCAGAAAGCGGTACGCCACGGCGAGCGCGGCGATCAGGGAGAGGACGAAGACGACACCCATCAAAACCGCTCCGGAAAGAGCAGGGCCGCGACCAGGAAGATCGCCAGGCCGGCGGAAATGACCAGACCGATCACGTTGACGGCGTTCACAGCCGCTCCACCGCCCGTACGACCAGGGCGAGGACCACGAACAGCCCCACCGTCAACAGCACCAGGGCTATGTCGGCCACTGGGGTGCCTCCTTCAGGAAAGCCTCAAATTGCGTATATCGGTTGTACCGTGTCGGGTCGGCCGGCAACGCCAACTCGCGGTCGGCCGGCCGTCGACCGTGCCGGGCAATACAAACGCCTGCTCGCGCGCGCCGTAAGGGCTCTTGACGGGATCCATACGGCGCCGCCTCGTTTCTTGACGGACCCTTGACGTCAGCGGTGACCCACGCCGCGCCGCACCGGCTCCTCGCGCCCGTCACCGGCGGCCTGTGCGTGCCGCAGCCACCGCTGCCCGAGGCCCAGCGCGGTCGCGAAGGCGATCACGGCCAGGTGCCACCCGCACTCCGGGCCGTCCCAGGACAGGTCGCCGAAGCGGTGCACCAGGAAGCCGTTGAACAGCAGGTATCCCAGGCCCGCCGTGGCCAGCGCCGCGCGGGTGCCCGCGGCGAGCGCCGCGTAGACGCCGGCCGCCACCGCCACGACGAGCAACCGGCCCGAGGTGTCGCCGCGCGGAAACAGCACGGCCGCCACGGTGGTCGCGGCCGCCATCGCCGCCGCGCCCGCCGCCATGTCGATACCGAACGGGGTACGCCCCGCCTCCGCCCGCACCACGCACTCCTGACCAGCCTCCGGGCGGCCGCCGATCGGCCGCGCGCTGCCCATGAAAACGCGGGCCCGGGGGCGGGACGAGGTTCTTGACGCTATCCGTACGCGTCCATACGCGATCCTGACGCGCGCCGCGCCGCTACGATGCCGCCCCGTCCGGCAGGGGGGTCGACACCGCTTGCCGCGAGCCCGGGTGACCCGCGCCTAGCCTGGTGGGGTGAGCGTCGATCTGGTCCTGCTCCGCGGCGTGTCGTACCAGGGGCAGGAGATCACCGGGCACCGGATGCGCGGGCTGCTGGCACTGCTCGCCGGCGACCTGCGTACGGGCTGCGGCACCGCACGCCTCGTCGACGGGCTGTGGCCGGAGGAGCCGCCCGGCAACCCGACCAAGGCGCTGCAGGTGCTGGTGTCCCGGACCCGGGCGCAGCTGGGTTCGGGCGTCATCGCCAGTACACCCAAGGGGTACCGGCTGCTGCTCGCCGAGGACCGGGTGGACAGCAGCGCCGTGCTGCTGCGGGCGGCGGCGAGCACCCGGCAGCTGCGCGCGGGAGACCACGCGGCCGCGCTCGCCCACGCCGAGGCCGGCCTGGCCCTGTGGGACGGTACGCCCCGGGACACCGTCGTGACGGACGACCCGGTGGAGGCGCTGCGGGCCGAGCGGGTGGCGGCGCACCGGTCGCTGGTGCGCACCCGGGCGCTCGCGCTGGCTCGGCTGGGGCGGCACGGGGAAGCCGTCGAGCCGCTCACCGCCCTCGCCGCCGACCTGCCCCGCGACGAGGAGGTGCTGCTGGAGCTGCTGCGCGGCGAGGCGGCCACGGTCGGCGCGTCGGCGGCGCTGGCCCGCTACGAGGCGTACCGCCGGGCGTTGCGCGACGAGCTGGGCACCGACCCGGGCGCCGCGCTGCAGGCCGCGTACCAGCATCTCTTGCGGGGTGACACGCCGGTGGTCCGGCAGGGCGTCGCGGCCGAGCCGAACCCGCTGCTGGGTCGCGACGAGGACCTGGCCGCGGTGGCCGCGCTGGTCCGCCGGTCCCGGGTCACGTCCATCGTCGGCCCCGGTGGCCTGGGCAAGACCCGGCTGGCGAACGCGGTCGCCCGGGACGCCGAGCAGCGAGTGGTCCAGGTCGTGCCGCTGGCCGGCGTGGCCACCGACGCCGACGTCGTCCGCCAGGTGGCGTCGACGTTCGACGCCGCCGAGCCGCGGCTGTCCCACCCGGCGGTACCGCCGGACCCGGTCGCCGGCATCGCGGCCGCGCTCGGCTCCGGGCCGGCCCTGCTCGTGCTGGACAACTGCGAGCACGTGGTCGCCGGCGCCGCGGAGCTGGTCCGGGCGCTGGTCTCGGCCCTGCCCGAGCTGCGGGTACTGACCACCAGCCGCACCCCGCTGGGCCTCTCCTCGGAGTCCGTGTACGCGCTGCCCGAGCTGAGCCTGCCGACGATGGTGGAGCTGTTCGCACAGCGGGCGAGGGCCGCCCGCCCCGGCGTCGACCTGCCCGCGGAGGCGGTCGCCGAGCTCTGCGGCCACCTGGACGGGCTGCCGCTCGCGGTCGAGCTGGCCGCCGCCCGGGTACGGGTGATGTCGGTCGCGGAGATCGCCGAGCACCTCGGCGACCGGTTCGCCCTGCTGCGCGGCGGGCCCCGGGACGTACCCTCGCGGCACCAGACCCTGCACGCGGTGGTCGAGTGGAGCTGGAACCTGCTGGACCCGGCCGGCCAGGCGGCGATCCGCGCGCTGTCGGTCTTTCCGGGCGGGTTCACCGCCGGCGGCGCGCGGCGTCTGCTGGGCGGCGAGGCCCTGCGCACGCTGGAGGACCTGGCCGACCAGTCGCTGCTGAAGGTGGTCGACACCGGTTCCGGCGCGCGGTTTCGGATGCTGGAGACGGTGCGCGAGTTCGGCGCCGCACGGCGCGCCGCGGCGGGCGAGGACGACGACGTGGCCGCCGGTTTTCTCGCCTGGGCCAGGGAGTTCGGGCTGGCGCACCACGAGGCGGCCCTGGGACCCGACCCGGCCTCGACCGCGGACCGGATCAGGGCCGAACAGGACAACCTGCTGCAGGCGCTGCACCAGGCGGTCGCGCGCGGCGACAGCACCACGGTGGTGGCGACGACCGCGGTCCTGGGCGCCCTGTGGATGATCGAGTCGAACTACGCCCGGATGGTGGCGCTGACCGCGGAGGCGGGCTGGATCCTGTCGCACTACCGGCCCGGCCCGGACTTCGTGGAGGTGACCCGGACGGCGGCGACGCTCTGCACCGGCTTCACGTTCAGCTCCGAGGGGCCGCGGGCGGTACGTTCGCTGGTGGCGCTGCGCCGGCTCCCGCCCGCACCGCCGGACACGCTGACCCGGGCCGGCGCGATCGTCCTGGCGGCGGTGCCGGAGCTGATGGCGGGGAGCCGGCGGCTGGACGAGCTCTGCGGCAGCGGCGTGCCGTTGCTCGCCGCGGTCGCCAACGCCGTCGCCACCTACCTCTGGGAGTACCAGGGCGAGCCCGACCGCGCCCTGTCCGCGGCCGAGCGGATGCTCGCGGCGTCGCTGGACCAGCCGGTGCCGTGGGCGCGGCTGCTCGCCCGCGCCCGGATCGCCGACCTGTACCTCCAGTCCGGGCGGGGCGCGGAGGCGCTGCCCCACCTGGAGGTCGCGATGCGGATCCTGGAGCAGGTCGGCATCCGGCACGAGACGCTCGGCGTCCGGCTCGGCATCGTGCTGGCCAACCTGCAGCTCGGCGCCCTGGACGCGGCCGAGCGCCAGCTGGCCCTGTTCGAGCCGGACCAGCCCGAGGAGGTGGTGGAGCTGAGCTCCTTCCTGGCCGTACGCGCCGAGATCCTGCTCGGCCGCGACCAGACCGAGGCCGGCCTGCGGACGTGGCGGCGGGTCGCCGGGATGGCCCGCGAAGCGGTGGAACGCGGCGACGTGCCCGGCCTCGACAGCTGGACGCTGGAGGTGGAGGCGGCGACCGTCATCGCCCACGTCCGGCACGGCCGGCGCGAGCTCGTCGCCCCACTCGCCGCCGCGCTGCCGGAACGGCTCTCGGCGCTGCTGGCGGCGCTCGCCGCCAACCGCACGTCCCTGGCCGGCTTTCCCCTCGGTGGCGCGCTGCTGCTCGCACTGGCCACAGTGGACCTGGACCGGGGCGAGACGGGCTCCGGCGTACGGCTGACCGCGCTGGCCGAGCGGTTCCACTACATCCGCGGCTTCCGGCCGGCCATGTCGCCGGAGCAGGCACGGCAGGCCGCCGAAGAGGCCGACAAGGCGGCGTACGCGGAAGCGGTCTCCGCGTACGCCGCCCTCGGCCCTGACGAGATGCTCGTGGCCGCCCGGGCGGCGCTGCGCGAGCGGCCTCAGGCCTGACGGTTGTACAGCTTCCTGGCCCACAGGTAGCCGACCAGCGCGATCCCGGCCGACCACGCGGCGGCGGCGATCCCGCTGGACCCGATGCCGGTACCGAGCAGCAGCCCGCGGATGGTCTCCATGATCGGCGTGAACGGCTGGTACTCGGCGAACCACCGCAGACCCACCGGCATCGAGTCGGTGGGGACGAACCCGCTGCCGAGGAACGGCAGAAAGACCAGCGGCTGCGGCAGGTTGCTCGCGCTCTCCACGGTCTTGGCCGCGAGGCCCATCGCCACCGACAGCCAGGTGAGGGCGAAGGCGATCATCGCCACGACACCGGCGGCCGCGACCCATTCCAGGACGCTGGCGTTCGGCCGGAACCCGATGGCGAGCGCCACCCCGACGACCACCGCCACGGCGACGGCGGTCTGCACCATCGCGCCGACGACGTGGCCGGTCAGCACCGAGACGCGGGCGATGGCCATGCTCTTGAACCGGGCCACGATGCCCTCGGTCATGTCCATGGCCACCGAGATCGCGGTACCCATCGCCACGGCGGCCACCGCCATCATCAGGATGCCCGGTGCCACGTAGTCCACGTACGCGCCGCGGCCGCCGGAGCCGGAGCCCAGGCCGTTGCCGAGCGTACCGCCGAAGACGTAGACGAACAGCAGCAGGAACACCACGGGCGTACCCACGAGTTGCAGGATCAGCGACGGGTACCGCCGCATGTGCGTGATCTGGCGGCGCACCATCGTGGCCGAGTCCGCCAGCGCCAGTGACATGGTGCTCATCGCACAGCCTCCATCGTCGTCTCGTCGGTCCGGGCGGTCTCGCCGGTCTGGGCGGTCTCGTCGGTCATCCGGCTCTTACCGGTCAGGGCGAGGAACACGTCGTCCAGGTCGGGTGTGTGCACGGTCAGCGAGTCCACCTCGACCGACGCGTCGTCGAGCCGGGCGAGCAGCGCCCGCAGCGAGTGCACTGCGCCGTCGTGCGGCACCTGGAGCACCAGCGACTCGTCGTCCCGGCCGTCGGCGGCGAGCGCCCCGCCGGCCGCGGTGAGGGTCCGGGCCGCCAGGTCGAGCTCGTCCGGGTCGGTGAACCGCAGGCTGACGTGCCCGCCCGGGATGCGGCGCTTGAGCTCGTCGGGCGTACCCTCGGCCACCACCCGGCCCTGGTCCAGCAGCGCGATCCGGTCGGCGAGCTGGTCGGCCTCCTCCAGGTACTGGGTGGTGAGGAAGATGGTCACCCCGCCGGCCACCAGCTCCCGGATGATCTGCCAGAGGCCGCGCCGGCTGCGCGGGTCGAGACCGCTGGTCGGCTCGTCCAGGAAGATCACCCGCGGCGCCCCGACGAGCGTCATCGCCAGGTCCAGCCGGCGCTGCATGCCGCCGGAGTAGGTCCCGGCCAGCTTGCCCCGCGCCTCCACCAGGTCGAACCGCTCCAGCAGCTCCGTCGCCCGCCGGCTCCCCTCCCGCCGGCCCAGGTGGTGCAGGTCGGCCATCAGCCGCAGGTTTTCCTCGCCGGTCAGTAGCTTGTCCACCGCCGAGAACTGCCCGGTCAGCCCGATCGCGGCCCGTACCGCGTCCGGCTCCCGCGCCGGATCGTGCCCCGCCACCCGGATCTCGCCGCCGTCGGCGCGGATGAGCGTGGACAGGATCTGCACCATCGTGGTCTTGCCGGCGCCGTTCGGGCCGAGCAGCGAGAAGATCGTCCCTTCGGCGACGGTGAGGTCGATGCCGTCGAGCACGACCTTGTCGCCGTACGACCTGCGCAGCCCGCGCACCGCGATCGCCGGTCGGATGTGGTTGTCTGCCATGCCCCGAACGGTCGCGCCGCCCGGTTTCACCGCGGCAACACCCCGGCAACGCCGGGCCCGGTCCCCCGTTACCGGGGCGACGCCAGCAGCGCCTCGGCCAGGAGCAGGTCGTGAAACATCCACTTTCCGGCCGCGTTGCCGTCCCGGCGTACGGCCGCGAACCCGTCGCCGCGCAGCACGGTCACCCGCCGCCACGACCGCGGCGGCTCGCCGGTGAGCGCGGACAGCTCGGCCGGCCCCATCGGGCTGGGCCCGACCGGGGCGCCGCCGCTCGGCGGCTCGCCGACGAGGGTCGCGGCCCGCTTCGGCTCCTGGACGATGTGCACCGCCCGCCCGTGCCGGACGCCCCGGTAGACCACCGCGCCGACCGTGAACCCGCCGAGGAAGCCGCCGGCCAGGTCGGGCACCCGCAGGTACGCCGGCATCTGGACCAGCTTGAGCCCGAGCCCGCTGACCGTCTCGCTGGCCGCGCGGGCCATCGCCCCGTACGCGTAGAAGAAGTAGCCGCAGAACAGCAGGCCGAGCCCGCCGAGGATGCCCGCGCCGACCATCGCGTACGTGACGGTGTGCACCACGTACATCGAGATCCCCACGGCGGTCATGAGGACGGGCACCCCGAAGTAGACCAGCCGGACCTGCCGCAGGGCGGCCTGGCTCCGGCGCACCCCGGCCAGGTCGGGCACGAGTGTCAGCCGCTGCTGGATCAGCTCCGCGCGCTTTCGATCCATGGCCGGTCCCTTCGCCGTGTAGGGGAACAGCGTAGGAGGCACACTCAACGGCGCGGCACGATGCTGAGTGAGCGGTCAGCCAGGCCGATCCGCAGGCGCTGGCCCCAGCCGAGCTCCAGGTGGTCGCCCTCCAGCCCGTCGGCGAAGGCGACCAGCCGCTCCGACTCGCTGGTCAGCTCCAGCCACTCCGCGCCGGCCAGGCGCCCCTGGGTGAGCGTGGTGCCGGTCGCCGGCGAGGGCCAGGCCTCCCGGATGAACCAGCACAGCGCAGTCTCGGTCGGGCCGGGCAGGGCGGGCGCCGGCGCCAGCGTACGGGCGATCGAGGCGCACCACCCGGTGGCGCCGGTGCCGGTGCCGACCACGACGCCGGAGGAGGACTGCCGCTCGCGGGCGCCGCCGGCCGTGCCGAGGACGTAGCGCGCGGACTGGTGGCTCGGGTGTCCGATGTAGACCTCGTTCAGCCCGTACAGCCGCTGGCCGTCGTCGAGCTCGGCGACCACCATGGTCCGGTGCTCGACCGGCAGCTCGCGGCGGAGCAGCGCGGCCACGGCGGCCGGGGCGTGCTGCACGAGCACGCCCGGGTTGCGCTCCGGCTCCGGGTCGACGCCGATGACCGGCTGCCCGTCCAGGTACTTGGCGACGTTGGCCACCAGCCCGTCCTGCCCCACCGCCAGCACGACGTCCTCCGGCCCGAAAAGGAACCGGGGCAGGTCGTCGCGGTCCACGTGGCCACGCCGCCAGTCGGGCGGGACGGCCGCGCCGACCGTGGTCAGCGCGGCCGCCTGTGCCTCGTGCCGCTGCCGCACCTGCGCCAGGTCGCGGCCGCGCTGGCGCAGGAAGTAGCCGGCGGCGCCGAGCGTGCCGTGGCGGGCCAGCAGCTCGTCCAGCTCGCTGCGCCGGGTCACGGTCACCAGCCGGGTTGGAAGCGTCATCGCTCGCCGTGCCCGTTGGCCAACCGGCCGACGAGCTTGGTCACCACGTCGGGCGTGATGGTCAGCTCGCCGATCTGCGGGAGCTGGCCGGCCAGCTTTTCCAGGGCGAGGGCGTAGAGGACCGCCTCGGGGACGTCGCGGTAGGCGGCCAGCCGGGCGACCTCGGCCTCCGCGGAGGCGAGACCCACCGCGCGTACACCGTCGGCTCGGGCCTGCTCGCGGGCCCGCTCCGACTCGGCGGCGAGCCGGGCCCGGTCGGTCTGTCCCTGGCTGCTGACCAGCTTGGCGGCCGCCTCCAGCTCGGCTGCCCGCCGGTCGTTGGCCCCGCGCTGCTCGACCAGCTGCTGCTCGCGGCGGGCCAGCTCGATCTTGTTTTGCAGCTCGTTCTCCGCGATGGCGCGCTCCTGCTCGACGGCGACCGCGCGGCGCGCGTAGCTGGCCCGGTCGGCCTCCTGCTGCACCGCCTCCCGGGTCGGGGTCTGCAGCGCCCGCTCCACCTCCGGCTCCGGCCGGATCGCGACCACCCGGGAGGAGACCACACTCGCCCCGATCTCGGCGAGCCGCTGGTCGCCGGCGAGGGCCGAGGCCACCGCCTCGCGGACGGTCGCGATGCCGGCCAGCGCCTCGGTGAGCGGGACCCGGGCGAGCAGGTCGAGCGCGGGCTGCTGGGCCAGCTCGGCGAGGAGCGTCGCCACCTGGTCGAGCGGCTGGCCGCGCCATCCGCCGCGGAGCGGGTCGATGGAGAAGTCGAGCCGGGTGGCGGCCAGGCCCGGGTCGCTCATCCGGTACGTCACCGTGGCCTGCACGGTCACGTCGGCGAAGTCGGCCGTGCGGGCGTGGAACAGCAACGGCAGCTCACGGTCGTCGACCGGCACCTCGGAGAGGACCGCGTGCAGTGGCCGGTACCAGAACGACGTGCCGACGCCCTCGTGCCGCACCCGCCCGCGGACGACGTGCCGCACATAGGCCGTCGGCGCCCCGCGCAGGTGCCGCAGGAACAGTCTCCTCGTGATGTCGGCCATCCCGACCCCTCCCTCGTTATCGTCGTCTTGACGATAACGGCCTCATGGGCTTCTCGTCAAGGTGGCGAGAATCTCCGGGCGGCCGGACAGGCGAGAGCTGGCCGGGTCCCTCCCGGGGGGAGCGAGGGACCCGGCCAGCGGTCTCTATTTCGTTGTTTCGTTGGGGGTCAGCTGTTCCAGTGGTCGGCCACGGTCTTGGCGGCCATCGACTCCCACTGCGCGTAGTGGAACGGGAACGCCGACACCTGCACCGCCTGCGCGGCATCGGTCAGCGGCATGTCCCGCCACCCGTCAACATTCTTCAACCCCGACAAAAACGCCGTCGTCGAATACGCCGGATCGGTAATCTGCTCCGGCGAACCCCAACCCGAAGACGGACGCTGCTGGAACAACCCCAACGAGTCATGATCGTTCACATCACCCAGATGACCCAGGTTCACCAGCTTCGACTCCTGCAACGACGTCGCGATCGCCACCACCGCGGCCCGCTCGTCCATACCCGCCTTCTTCGTCGCCGCGATAATCGCCTCAGCGTTATCCACCTGCTCACCCGACAACGCGAAGTACGACTGCTCACCCTGCACACCATGCGGGACCAGCTTGTCCATACCCGGCTTGTCCGCCTTCACCTGCGCCACCGACACCACCGCCGGCGCACCCTGCGTACCGTGGGCCGGCGAAGCCAGCGCCGCCGTGGACGGACCGAGCAGCGCACCACCAGCGAAGGCGAAACCCGCGACCGCGGTCACCGTCTTACGCAGCATCGTGTTCATACCCGACACTCCAATCCAGGGGGAAAAACGCGCACACACGCGCCCGACGCCGAATTCGACGCCACAAAACAAATCAGGGAAAACAACGGGGGGAAAACACAAGCACCCGGCGGACTCACACTCACCGGCGCGGGATAGTCAACGACCCGACCCCACCCGGCATTCCCACCGGAGCCCCGACCCGACCGAACCCTTTCGCGAGCCGGACGCACAACGACCCCGGGCCGCCGGCCATTCCACCGAACTCCCGGCGGGACTCCTTGGTGGGCCGCATGCATAACGACCCCGGGGCCCGGCCAATTCCGCCGGCCGACCGGACATCCGGCGCAGGCGGCACGTCACCGGGCATCGGGCCGGACGCGCGCCGTGCCGTATGCGAAGTTCGCCTGGTGGCCGCCCGTTGGATCGATGGTGTCCGCTGGCGCGACAGGCGGGCCGGATTCGCTCGGCGGGACACGCAAACGGGCCCCACGCGAACGCCAGGACCTTTCACCATGCTCGATCAGGTCGTCCCGCTCGTCACGTCGCCGTGGATCTACCTGGTGGTGTTCCTCGTCGTGGCGCTGGACGCGTTCTTCCCGGCGGTACCGAGCGAGGCGATCGTGGTCGGGGTGAGCGCGTTCGCGGCGCAGGGCGAGCCGGCGATCGCCGGGCTGGTCGTGGCGGCCGCGGTGGGCGCGTTCGCCGGTGACAGCGTCTCGTACGCCCTTGGCCGCCACGCGCTCGGTTCGTCCCGTTTCCTGCGCGCCCGGGCGTTGCGGGCGGCGCACGCGTGGGCCGGGCGGGCGCTGGCGAGCCGCGGCGGGACGCTGCTGGTCGTCGCCCGGTACGTGCCCGGTGGCCGGACCGCCGCGACGCTGGTGGCCGGCTCCGTGCGGTACCCGATCCAGCGTTTCTGGTTCTTCACGGCGATCGCGGCGGTCTCCTGGTCGCTCTACTCGACCGCCACCGGCTACCTCGGCGGGCGGCTCTTCCACGACCACCCGTACCAGGGAATCCTGGCCGGCCTGGCCCTCGCCTTCGGCCTCACGCTGCTGATCGAGCTCGGCCGGTACCTCGCCGGGCGCCGCGGCCGGGCGAAGGCGGCCACCGGGGCACGGACCTGACGCGCGGCCTTGACCGGGGCACGGCGAGCGGCAATAGTTAGCCAACTTGCCTAACGTTCCGGGTCGCCGCGGAGGGGTGGATGACGCGACTGGCCGGCTCCTCCAAGCTGCTCCGGGCGATCAACGAGAGCGCGACCCTCGCGCTCCTGCTCGACCGGGGCACGCTCACCCGGGGCGACCTGCGCGAGCTCACCGGCCTCTCCAAACCCACGACGTCCGAGGTCATGCGGCGCTTGACCGATGCCGGCCTGGCCGTCGTGGTCGGCCACACGAGCGGCGGGCCAGGTCCGAGCGCGGAGATCTACGCGGCCAATCCGGCCGCCGGGCACGCCATCGCCATCTCGGTACGCGAGGCGGGGCGCCCCCACCTCTCGGCGGTCCTTTGTGACCTCGCCGGCGCCGAGGTGGCCCGGGCCGAGGTGGCGGCGGCCGCCGACCCGCTGCCGGCCGTGACCGGGCTGGTCGACGACCTGTCCCGCCGGGCGGGGCTGGCGCCGGGGAGCACGCGGCTGGTCCAGCTCGCCCTCCCCGGGTCGTACGACCCGGCGGCAGGCGTGATCCGCCACATCGACGTGCCCGGCTGGGACCGCCCGGGGCTGGTGGCCGACCTGGCCGCCCGGCTCGGCGCGACGGTCGCGGCGGACAACGACGTCAACCTCGCCGCCATCGCCGAACGCCACCACGGGGTGGCCGGGGCGGTAGAGAGCTTCGCCCTCGTGTGGTTCTCCGGCGGTCTCGGCCTCGCCATCGACCTGGGCGGCACGCTGCTGCGCGGCGCCCGCGGCGGAGCCGGCGAGATCGGGTACGTGCCGGTCGGGCTCGGCCGCGGCGCCGACCGTACCGACCTGACCGACCTGGTCGGCGGGCCGGCGGTGCTCAGGCTCGCCGGTACCCACGGCATCGCGGCCGCGACCCCGGAGGCCGCGGTGGCGGCGGCGGTCTCGTCGGCGGACGCCGGCCCGTTCCTCGACGCGCTCGCCGAGCGGATCGCCTACGGCCTGGCCGCCGTCGCCGCGGTGCTCGACCCGCCGCTGGTCGTGCTCGCCGGCGACGTCGGGCGGGCCGGCGGCGAGGCGCTCGCCACCCGGGTCACCGCCGCGCTGCGGGCCACCACGCCGCTCGACCCGGCGATCGCCGTAACCGGCGTGCCCGGCGACCCCGTCCTACGAGGCGCACAGGCCGCCGCCAACCACGCCCTCCGCGCCCAGATCATCGCCAGCTCCGCGCCGCGCTGACCCCCGTGTCGGCCGGCGCGCCGCCCCATCGAAGTCCCTGATCGACCACCAGCACGGGCAAGCCCTGGGCCGCCCCCTCCGGGGGGTGAGCGGGCGGCCCAGGGTGTCTACGGGCGGCCCAGCGCGCGGTACTCCCAGCCGGCGGCGCGCCAGCGGGCGGCGTCGAGGGCGTGCCGGCCGTCGACGATGCGCGGGTGGGCCACCACGGTGGCGAGGGCGACCGGGTCGATCTCGCGGAATTCGGCCCACTCGGTCAGCAGCACCACCACATCGGCGTCCCGGGCCACGTCCAACGCACCCTCGCCATAAGCCAACTCCGGATGCACCCGCCGCGCGTTCTCCATCGCCACCGGGTCGAAAACCCGCACCACCGCACCCTCCTCGTGCAACGTGCTGGCCACATCCAACGCCGGCGCATCCCGGATATCGTCCGAGTTCGGCTTGAACGCCGCCCCCAACGCCGCCACCCGCACCCCCACCAGGTCACCACCGACCAGCTCACGGACCAGGTCGACGGTGCGGGCCCGGCGCCGCTTGTTGATCCCGTCCACCTCACGCAGAAACGACACCGCCTGCCCCACACCGAGCTCCTCGGCCCGGTGCATGAACGCCCGGATGTCCTTGGGCAGGCAACCACCACCGAAGCCCAGACCCGGCTTCAGAAACCGGCCACCGATCCGATCGTCATAGGCGAGCGCCGCCGCCAGATCGTGCACATCCGCGCCGGTCCCCTCACACACCTCCGCCATCGCGTTGATGTACGAAATCTTCGTCGCCAGGAACGAGTTCGCCGCGACCTTCACCAGCTCCGCCGTCGCCAGGTCGGTGACCACCACCGGGGTCCCCTGCGCCAGCACCGGCGCGAAGGCGGCCCGCAGCCGCTCCTCGGCCCACGGCGACGCCACGCCGAAGACCAGCCGGTCCGGCCTGAGGGTGTCGTCGACCGCGAAGCCCTCCCGCAGAAACTCCGGATTCCAGGCCAGCTCCACTTCCTCGCCGGCGGGCGCGAGCCGCCGCACCATGCCGGTCAGCCGGGCGGCGGTACCGATCGGCACGGTCGACTTGCCGACCACCAGGCTCTTGCTCCGCAGGTGCTGGGCGAGCTCGCTGACGGCCGCGTCGACGTACTGGATGTCGGCGGCGTACGAGCCGGGGCGCTGCGGCGTGCCGACGCAGACGAAGTGCACCTCGCCGAACTCACCCGCCTCGGCATACGACGTGGTGAACCGCAGCCGGCCCGACTCCAGGGCCTTGCTCAGCAGCTCGGGCAGGCCAGGCTCGAAGAACGGCACCTC
>NZ_JAVHUY010000082.1 GCF_031085175.1 Phytohabitans maris | reverse complement strand
CTAGTAGTGCTTTGTTAGGTCGGCGTGTCGTGGGGTCGTCGGGGTGGTGCGGGTAGTTTCATGCTTCGGTGACTCCGGATGAGCTTTCGGTTGTGCGGCAACGCCTGGAGGCGTTCGCGGCGGACGTGTTCACGCCCTTGGCCCGGTCTGACCAGCGGGTCAAGGGCGAGACGTATCTGCGGGGGCTGTTGCTGGACGGGCGGCGTAAGTCGATGCAGCCGATGGCGGCCCGGCTCGGCGTGGATCATCAGGGGCTGCAGCAGTTCGTGACCACGTCGACGTGGGACACCATGGCGGTGCGGGCGCGGCTGGCCGAGCGGGCGGTAGAGTTGATCGACCCGGTCGCGTGGGTGTTCGATGACACCGGGTTCCCGAAGGACGGCACCGGCTCGCCCGGGGTGGCCCGGCAGTACTCCGGCACCCTGGGCAAGGTCGCCAACTGCCAGATCGGGGTCAGCGTCCACGCGGTCACCGATACGGCGTCGTGCCCGCTGGACTGGCGGCTGTTCCTGCCGGAGTCCTGGGACGCCGCCAAGGCCGGACCGGCCGCGGTCAAGGCGGCCAAGGCCAAGCAGCGTAAGACGTTGACGAATGCACCGCGGGCCACCGCGTCTGTCGAACCGGCCGAGGTCGATGTTGATGCGGTCGCCGCTGCCGCGACCGAGACCGCGCGGCGGCGGCGCCGCAAGGCCGCGATTCCGGAGGATGAGGGCCACCGTCCGAAGTGGATACTGGCAATCGAGATGATCGACGGGCTCGCTGCACACGGATTGCGACCACCCCTGGTCACCGCCGACTCCGGCTACGGCGACAGCGGCCCGTTCCGGGCCGCGCTCGACGAACGCGGCATCCTCTACAGCGTCCAGGTCAAAGGCGAAACCCTCGCCCACCGGTCCGACGCGGAACCCGCGCCACCCACGTGGTCCGGGCACGGCCGCCCACCGACCCGCCCGGACTACCCCGACGACGCGGCCAGCATTGCCCGGCACGTGCTCGACGCCGGCCGCGATGCCGCGACCACGGTCACCTGGCGCGAAGGCAGCAAAGGCATCCTCAGCTCACAGTTCGTGTTCCTACGGGTCCGTCCGGCTGGGCACCGCATCCCCCGCAACCCCGACGGCAGCCTGCCCGAGCGGTGGCTGATCGCGGAATGGCCCGACGACGAGGCCGAACCGGTCACCTACTGGCTATCCAGCCAACCCGCCGACACCGACCCCGTCGACCTGATCCGCACCGCGAAGATCCGCTGGCGGATCGAACACGACTACCGCGAACTGAAAACCGGCCTCGGCCTGGACCACTTCGAAGGCCGCTCCTTCACCGGCTGGCACCGCCACGTCACCCTGGTCACCGCCGCGCACCTGTTCATCACCCTGCTGCGACACGACCCAAAAGCGGCTGCGCCGGCCTGACCCTCTACAAGGTCATCCGCGAGCTGCAATACCTCCTCGCGACCTGGACCGGCGCCTGCCCCACATGCCACCAAACCGTGAAACCCTTACACCACAACCAATCTCGAGTTACCTAACAAAGCACTACTAGGGCCTGTATCAACTTCCTAGCCGGGCTGCGCCGGAGTCCAGGCGGCGCCGGAAGAGGATCGCGGCGACCAGGCCGCCGAGGAAGCCGAAGAGGTGCCCCTGCCAGGAGACCTGGGGGTCGGAGGGGAGGATCCCGACGACGAGCTGCCAGCCGTAGAGGAGGCCGACGAGGAAGACGACCCCGACGTTCCACCAGCTCCGCTCGACCAGGCCGCGCATCAGCAGCAGGCCGAGGTATCCGAAGATCACCCCGCTCGCGCCCACGACGATCGTGTTGGGGCTGCCGGTGAACCACACCCCGAGCCCGCTGGCGAAGATGATGAACAGCGTCGAGTAGAGGAAGCGCTTACCCCCTGCGGCCAGCACAAACGTGCCGAGCAGGATCAGCGGCACGCTGTTGCTGTAGAGGTGCTCGAAGCCGTGGTGCAGGAACGGCGCGAAGAAGACACCGTCGAGACCGTCGATCTGATGCGGCACGATGCCGGCGGCCGTGTCGAACGGGTTGCCCAGCCAGCCGTCCAGCGCCTCGATGAGGAAGAGCACCGGGATGACCGCGCACATCGCCACGAACGCCCGCCCCAGCGAGGCGTAGAACGCCTCGGTGCCGAAGCGGTTGGGATCGCCGCTGGAGCTGCCGCCGTAAGCCACGTTCCACTGCTATCAGGCCACGGCGGCCGCCGCCAAATGAAGGACCGCCAGGCGCTAGCTCAGTTCACGGGTCTTGCGCTCGATCGCCTCGGCGTAGCGGGAGACCTGGGTGTAGACGCCGGGGAAGTCGCGGCGGGCGCAGCCCAGGCCCCAGCTCACGATGCCGACCTGGATCCACTCCCCCGCCGCGTCCCGGCGCACCATCGGCCCGCCCGAGTCGCCCTGGCAGGCGTCCACGCCGCCGCGCTCGGTGTCGCCGGCGCAGATCATCTCGCTGGCGACGTACCCGTGGCCGACGTCCCGGTAGGCCCGGCCGCACCGCCGGTCGGAGACGTACGGCACCTCGGCCGTGCGCAGGTACCGCTGCTGGGTCGCGGAGCCGTCCCGGGTGGCACCCCACCCCATGATCGTAAACATGCCCTTGTCGTACGACTCGTCGGCGGCACGCGGGAGCAGCGGCAGGTCGAGCGGCCGGGCGAGCTGGATCAGCGCCCAGTCGTCGCCCTTGGTGGCGTCCCGGAAGCCGGCGGCGCGGACCACGTACCGGGACCTGACCCGGGTCGCGCCCGGCGAGTGCTGGTCGACCGAGCCGGCGACGACCGTGATGCCGCTGTCGTAGCCGGTACGGTCGACGCAGTGGGCGGCCGTGAGCACCACCCGCGGCGCGGTCAGGGCGCCGGCACAGCCGACCGAGAGGCGCACCACCCACGGAAACTGGCCAGACCTGGCCGGCCCGCCGCCGACGACCTCGGTGTGCGGCGAAGGCGCGGGTACGGGTGCCGAGGCGGCCGGCCCGGCCACCGCGAACGAGCCAACCAGTGCGCCGGCGACGAGCGCGCCGAGCCATCCCGTACCACGCATGCGAAACTCCCCAAAATCCGGCAGTTCGCCCAGTATGGACGGTCGGCTCGCTCGATCCGCCCACGAAACGCCAGAAAGGGTACGCACCGGCGAGGTGCGCACCCTTTCCGCGATTCAGGAGGTCAGTACCAGCCCACGTCCTGCGAGTGCGCCCACGCGCCACAGGGATCGCCGTACCGGCCCTTGATGTAGCCGAGGCCCCACTTGATCTGGGTCGCCGGGTTGGTCTCCCAGTCCGAGCCGGCCGACTCCATCTTGCCGCCGGGCAGCGCCTGCGGGATGCCGTACGCGCCGGAGGACGGGTTGCTGGCCTTGTGGTTCCAGCCGCTCTCCTTCGTCCACAGCTTGTCCAGGCAGGGGAACTGGTCGAGGCCGAAGCCGCTGCTGAGCATCACCGCACAACCGATCTTGCGGTTGCCGCTGTACTCGTTGCAGGAGGCGGGAATCGGGCCGGTGTACGGCTTGGTCGCCGCGTTGGCCTCCTCTTCCTCCTTCTTCTGCTGCTCCTGCTCGCGCTTCTTGCGGCTCGCCGCCTCGGCGGCCTTGCGCGCGCGCTCTGCCTCGGCCTTGGCCGCGGCGGCTGCCTTTTCGGCGGCGACGCGCTGGGCCTCGCGCTGGTGCGCGGTCGCGATCATGTGCTCGCGGTGGCGCTCCTTGATGTACTCGATCTCTTCCTGATCGGCATCGGCGGCCAGCTGAGCGCTGATCCCTTGCTGCTGGGCTTCACGGTCCTGACCCAGGAAGTAGCCGCCACCAACGCCCGCGAGGAGCAGTGCGAGGGCCAACGCCCGGATACCGAACCGGCTCCACAGCCGACTCACGAAGTGGTCCCTTCGTAGGGGGCAAGGACACGGTGCGGACGCCACCAGGGGGATGGTGGGCCGCGCCGTAGGCACCTGCTCCTGGACCGACGAAAGGTGCCGGTGTGGCGCGGGTGCCCGCAGGACACCATTGCGCACAGTGAGGCGGTTGTGGAGGCGCGTTCAGCCGTTTGTGACTCGCGCCACGCCGTTTACCAGGGCAAATATGGACAGAACCCGGGGTTATCGGGGGATGTCCTCCAGGAGATCGGTGACCACCTCGGCGATCGGTGACCGTTCTGAGCGATTGAGTGTGACATGCGCGAAGATCGGGTGTCCCTTCAGGGCCTCGATCACCGCGGTGACGCCGTCGTGGCGGCCGACCCGGAGGTTGTCACGCTGCGCCACGTCGTGCGTGAGCACCACTCGCGAACCCTGCCCGATCCGGGACAGGACGGTCAGCAGCACACCCCGCTCCAGCGACTGCGCCTCGTCGACGATCACGAACGCGTCGTGCAGGCTGCGACCGCGGATGTGGGTCAGCGGCAGCACTTCGAGCATGCCGCGGGCCATGACCTCTTCCATGACGTTTTCGTGCACCACGGCGCCCAGCGTGTCGAACACCGCCTGGGCCCAGGGCGACATCTTCTCCGCCTCCGAGCCGGGCAGGTAGCCGAGCTCCTGGCCGCCCACCGCGTACAGCGGGCGGAAGACGATGACCTTCTTGTGCTTGCGCCGCTCCATCACGGCCTCCAGGCCGGCGCAGAGGGCCAGCGCGGACTTGCCGGTGCCGGCCCGGCCGCCGAGCGAGACGATGCCGATCGACTCGTCGAGCAGCAGATCCAGCGCGACCCGCTGCTCGGCCGAGCGCCCGCGCAGGCCGAACGCCTCGCGGTCGCCGCGCACCAGGCGCACGGTCTTGTCGGGCAGCACCCGCCCCAGCGCCGAGCCGCGCGGCGAGTGCAGCACCAGGCCGGTGTGGCAGGGCAGGCCGGCGGCCTCGTCGACGTCGAGCGCCTCACCCGCGTACAGCTGGTTGACCTGCTCCTCGCCCAGCTCGAGGTCGGCCATGCCGGTCCAGGTGGGGTCGCTGGCCTGGCCGTGCCGGTACTCGTCGGCGTGCAGGCCGACCGAGGCGGCCTTGACCCGCAGCGGCATGTCTTTGCTCACCAGCGTGACGTCGCGCCCCTCGGCGGCGAGCCCGAGGGCGACGGAGAGGATCCGGGCGTCGTTGGACTCGTTGCGAAAGCCCTGCGGCAGCACGGACGGGTCGGCGTGGTTGAGCTCCACGCGGAGGGTGCCGCCGAGGTCGTTGACCGGCAGCGGGGCGTCGAGGCGGCCGTGCTTGATGCGCAGCTCGTCGAGCATCCGCAGGCACTGGCGGGCGAACCAGCCGAGCTCCGGGTGGTGCCGCTTGCCCTCCAGCTCGGAGATGACGACCAGGGGCAGGACCACTTCGTGCTCGTTGAAGCGGTAGAACGCCGCCGGGTCGGACAGCAGCACCGAGGTGTCCAGCACGTACGACTTATCGGCCGGCTCCGCGGGTGCGGGCTCGGCCGGGGCGGTGCGGGGGGACCTAGAGCGGCGGCTGGTCGGTGTGGCGGCTGGGTCCTGGTTGGTGACCCGGGGGTTGGTACGGCGAGTCGTCACAGGCCTGCTCCGGCGAGCGTGCACCCGGACCGCCCGCGATCCGCCTCGTCCGGTGCCCGGAGTCACGGGGTCGGATGCGAGGTCCCGTGGCGTAAAACGCAAGGTCCCGGGCCGGCCGGATGGCTTGGGACGACCCCACGCCATGGGTAGAAGCTAGCCGGCCGAGGCCAGCTTGGGCTAGTACGTGACGGGCGGCGCGCCGTGACGAAAGCCCTACCACGCGCTGGAACCGGGACCATCGGCCCGCCGATGGCCCCGGTGCTTGTGCGTCCAGCGCCGTTGCTCCAGGCGGCTGGCGCCAGGTTTAGGCGCCGGCCCGCCCGACCCGAGGGCGGCTGCAACCCAGGGTCGGACGGGCCGGCTGGGAGGGGCCGACCAGGATGCGTGCCCCCTGCGCGCATCCCGGCCGGCGAGTCGTACGGCCACCGGTCTGGCCGTACGACCCCCTGAGGGAGCCGTTCACCCCACGCGAGTGGAGTGCCTTCCGCCGTTGGACACGGCTCCCACGAATGAGGCGCTGGTGTACGTGGTTCCCTGCCGTAACACCAGGGGCCGGTTCAGCGGCTTGCCGTCCGCTGGGGGCTTGGCCGCCTGCGCCTCGCGGCGCCGCCGGTTCCAGGCCCCGCGATCACCGTCCAAATAGCCTTGCCGGTACCCGAAGCGGTACCCGATCCGGTAGCTCAACTGACCGTGCAGCCGGCCAGCGGCGTAGCTCGAGGATCCCAGCAGCAGCACGAAGAACAGCGCGAAGAACGGGCTCATGGCCGTCCTCGCTTCGCTGCGGGCGACCATGAGGCACCGGTGGCACTGAGCCTGACGATTCGCTCGCTTCGCTCGCTCATGGATCAACCTCGGCATCCAGCAGCCGACTGATGTCCGTCATGCTCACCTCCTCGACGAGCTCCACGCTGATCCGGCACCCCCCGAGCACCACCTCGGCCACCGATGAACGGCGGATGTCGCCTCCCGCGTCGTACACCCGCACGCTCAGATCGGGGCAGCCAAGGTGGGTCCGCCAGGAATCCCACTCGGCACGGTTGCCGACGTTGAGGGACACGTAACGCGAACCGCGGGCCAGATACAGCCGCCAGGGGGCACTCAGCCCGGCCGCGACGCCCTCGGCGATCAGCCCAAAGGCGTCCGCTCGCGTCTCAACCTCGGTCATCCGTTCCTCCCTGCCACATGCCCTCCTGAAGCTGTCACGTGTGCGTGACACGGTTGACTACGTTTCGTCCCATGCACGTGACAGAGCGTACGGCGTCTCATGTGCGTGACAGCATCATCTTTTCGGCTGATATGTGCGAGACATACAGATGACCTACCCTAACGGCGTGGCACCCCTCAACGTAAGGAACTACCGGCTAAGTGAAGGTGATGATGACCCGTCACGCGCGCGGGACGGCGCCGTTTCACGAGAAACTCTGCCGGCGAACTGGCCGTACCGTCACCCGGTGCCGGAGACGCCTGGGCGAAAGATTGCTTTCGCCGCGTTCGTACGTAAAGCGTTGGAAGACGCGCGCGCGACGCGTGCCTGGACCGGTTCGGAGGTCGCCCGCCGCACCGGCGTGTCCCGCCAGACCATCAACCGGTGGGTACGCGGCGAGTGGGCCAGCGACCCCGAAGCCGAGCGCGTGGTGGCTTTCTGCGAAGGCCTCGGCATCAACCCCACCGTCGCCTTCGGCGTACTCGGTTGGGCCGACACCGCACCCGCACGACCGACGCCCACGGCACCACCGATGGACCCTGACGTGGAGGCGCTGCTGCGCCGCCTCGTCGATCCCAACGTCTCCGATGCCGAAAAGTTCCACATCCGGGAGACCGTCCGGTACCTCGCCTACCGGCCGACCGTCCCCTCCGACTCCCGCAAAGGGCGCAAAAGGGCTAGCTAGGCACGCCAAGTCTCCAAATGGCGAAAGAAGGCCGGCCTCACTGTCGCAAACCTCTGTACGTGGGCGCGTAGCAGGCTACCGTCCACTTCGTACTGCTTGGGCTCGTCGTCGGCGGGGGGACGGGACAAGGCCGGACACAGCCCTGCGGGACAAGAGGGAGGGGTCTTCCATGCCCCTGAAATGGACTGCGGTCGTCGTCGCGACCGTCGCGGTCACCTTGTGCGTGACCGCAAACATCCTCGTCGATGTGCTGAGCAACCAGCGGGTGCCCGACGTGGTCAACCTGTTCGCGGTCGCCACCGCCTCGGTGACGACGCTGATCGCCGTGATGGCCGAGTTCTACCAGCGTGTCGACGACCGGCTGAGCGCGATGAGCGAGTTCCTGGTCGTCCGGCTCGAAGAGCTCGACGACCGCACCGGCGACCGCAACACCGGGTTCGTCGAGGGCTACCTGTTGGGCCAGGGCCACGACGGCCGGCCGCTCAGCCAGACCAACGACGCGAGCGTGGTGCCGCTGGGGTACCGCTCCGGCCGGAGGGCCATGACCGGAAGCGATGACTGATCCTTACGCGACCGTCGAACGCCAGGTCACTCATTCGGTACGCTGGCGCGCGTGCGGCCGAACGATGCGGGTAACCAGCGCCCGTCCCGTCCCCTGACCGCGGACCAGGCGTGGCAGATCACCACGGCCCGGGCCGCGGAGTGCGTGCTTTTCTTCGACTTCGACGGGGTGGTGGCACCGGTTGGCGACGACCCCAACGCGGTCCAGCCGGTGCCCGAGGTGATGGCCGCTATCGCCGGCCTCGCCGAGTCGGTCCGGCGGGTCGCGGTGGTCTCCGCGCGCCCGGTCGACTTCCTCCGGGAGCACTTCGGCCACCTGGCCGGCGTCGACCTCTACGGCCTCTACGGCCTGGAGCACAGCCACGGTTCGGGCGAGACGGTCACCGAGCCGGCCGCCCTGCCGTGGGTGCCGGCGATGGCCGAGCTGGCCGAGCGGGCCCGGGCCGAGCTGCCCGAGGGCGCGCTGGTGGAGTACAAGCGGCTGTCCGTCGCCCTGCACTACCGCACCAACCCGCACCTGGCCGAGCAGGTCGAGGCGTGGGGCCGGGCGGAGGCCGAGCGGCTGGGGCTGCGCGTGCAGCCCGGGCGCATGGTGATCGAGGTCAAGCCGCCGGTCGACCGCGACAAGGGCATGGTCATCCGGGACGTCGCGTCCACGGCTGGCTGCGCGTGGTACTTCGGGGACGACGTCTCCGACATCAAGGCGTTCGACGCCCTGCGCGAGCTGGAGGCGGCCGACGAGCGGTTCTTCGGCATCTGCGTGGCGGTGGCCAACCCGGAGACCGGGCTGGAGGTGGCCCGCGCCGCCGACCTGACCATCGACTCGCCGCAGGCGCTCGGCAAGTTTCTGGCCGAGGCGCTACAGACGCTGCGGGCCTGAGCGGCCGCTCAACCGCCGAGCCGCCGCTCGACCGCCGGACTCAGGCCCGGACCCGGGCTCAGGCGCCGTAGCGGCGCTGGCGCTGGCCGTACGCGCGCAGGGCGCGGAGGAAGTCGATGTGGCGGAAGTCGGGCCAGTTCATGTCGCAGAAGTAGAACTCCGACTGCGCCGACTGCCAGAGCAGGAAGCCGGAGAGCCGCTGCTCGCCGCTGGTCCGGATGATCAGGTCGGGGTCGGGCTGGCCGCGCGTGTACAGGTGCTCGGCGATGTGCTCCACGTCGAGGACCTCGACCAGCTCCTCGATCGTGCCGCCGGCCTGGGCGTGCTCGCTCAACAGCGACCGCACCGCGTCGGCGATCTCGCGCCGGCCACCGTAGCCGACGGCGAGGTTGACCTGGACGCCGGTGCGGCCGATGGTGCGCTCCTGGGCCGCCTTGAGCACCGTGGCGGTCTCCGCGGGCAGCACGTCGAGCGCGCCCACCACCCGCAGCTGCCACGGGTTGCCGTCTTCGGAGAGCTCGGTGACCAGGTCTTCGATGATCCGCAGGAGCGGCTCGAGCTCGCTGGCCGGGCGGCGCAGGTTGTCGGTGGCCAGGAGGTAGAGCGTGACGTGCGCGATGCTCGCCTGATCGCACCAGTCGAGCAGGTGCTTGATCTTTACGGCGCCCATGCGATGGCCGTCGTTGGGGTCGATGAACCCCATCTCCTTGGCCCAGCGCCGGTTGCCGTCGCACATCACGCCGACGTGACTGGGCACCGGCTTGCCGGCCAGCTTCCTGGTCAGCCGCCGCTCGTACACCGAGTAGACAAGGCTCCGCAGATTCACCTTATGCAGAGTAGGGCTTACCGGACCGATCCACTACCTCGCGTGCCTTTCGTTCGCTCGGCCGTCGCGGGGCCGCGCTCGCTCACCGCTGTCGCGGGTGGCCGCCGCCGCGCCCGGCTCGCTCGCCGGTGGCTAGGCCGATCCTCACCAACGTACGGGTGTCCAGGAGCCCTTCGCCGAGCCCGAGCTCGGCCAGCGTGCCGAAGACCCGGGCGTCCCGGGCGGCGGCGCGCACCGCGGCCTCGACCATCCGGCGGTTGCCGCCGAGCCAGGCCGCGACACGGCTGTGACGCAGGTGACGGCCGAGCCGGCGGCGCAGCGCCGCCGTGTACCGCCCGGCGACGGGGCCACCCGCCGCGGCCGCCGCGCCGGCCAGCGCCCCGGAGAGCACCGCGTAGAAGATCCCCTCGCCGGTGAACGGGTTGATCAACGAGAGCGCGTCGCCGGCGAGCACCACCCGCCCCCGGCCAGCCGGGGGTCGCCGGGTGGAGAGCGGCAGGTGGTGTGCGCGCAGCCCGGTCACCTCGGCCGGATCGAGGCCGGGCAGCAGCTCGGCCATCCGGTCCACCAGGTGGGCGCGGCTCAGCGGCTGGCCGCGCAGCACCTCGCCGTACCCGATGTTGGCCCGCCCGTCCCCGATCGGAAACGACCACGCGTAGGCCGGCCAACCCGTACCCGAGGTCACGATCAGCTGCTCGGCCTCGGGGCGCGCCGGAGCGTACCCGCGCATGGCGATCGCGAGGTGGCCGTCCGGGTTGGGCGCGAAGCCGAGCGCCCGCCGCACCACCGATCCCGCGCCGTCGGCCCCGACCAGCGCGCCGGCGCTGAACTCGCCGTCGACCACCACCCGGTCGCCGCGCTCCTCCAGCCGCCGCACGGTGTGCCGGCGCAGCCGGGCTCCGGCATCGACCGCGGCCGCGACGAGGCGGGCGTCGAAAACCTTCCGGGGCACCGTGTACGCCGCGCGGGGCAGCGCCCGGCCCACCTCGCCGCCGCCCGGCCCGACCAGGCGCAGCGCCGGTACCGATGGATAGCCGTCGACCGCGCCGGTCACGCCCAGCCCGGCCAGTACGTCGATCGCGTGCGGGGCGATCCCGTCGCCGCACGCCTTGTCGCGCGGGAAGTCCGCGCGGTCGAGCAGCAGCACGCTCGCCCCGGCCCGGCGGGCGGCGAGGGCGGCGCTCGCCCCGGCCGGCCCCGCCCCGACGACGACAACGTCGAACTCGCTCATCGCGCCCGCCCGATCGCGTAGTGGGTGTGCGCCCGGGCCGCCCGCGGCCGCCGGACCGGTGTCGCGGCGGCACGCGTGGCGGTCACCCGCCCAGCTTCCCTGCGTTCAGGGAGTCCCTCAAGTCGAGGGGGCGGCGTCCAACCGGGCCTTGAGGGCGTCGAGCTCGGCCCAGAGCACGCCGGGCAGCTTGTCGCCGAACCTCTCGAACCACTCGGTGACCTGCGGGATCTCCGCCTTCCACTCGGCCGGGTCGACGCGGAGCACCGCCTCGATGTCCTCCGGCGACAGGTCGAGCCCGCTCAGGTCGAGCGCGTCCGGCGCCGGTACGTGGCCGATCGGCGTCTCCACGGCCGCGCCCCGCCCCTCCAGCCGCTCGACGATCCACTTGAGCACGCGGGAGTTCTCGCCGAAGCCGGGCCAGAGGAAGCGGCCGTCGTCGCCGCGCCGGAACCAGTTGACGTAGAAGATCTTCGGCAGCTTGGCCGCGTCGCCGTCGGCGCCCTTGCCCATCTCGATCCAGTGCCCGAAGTAGTCGCCGGCGTTGTACCCGATGAAGGGGAGCATGGCCATCGGGTCGCGACGCACGACACCCACCTTGCCCGCCGCGGCGGCCGTGGTCTCGGAGGAGAGCGTGGCGCCGAGGTAGACGCCGTGCACCCAGTCGCGCGCCTCGGTCACCAGCGGGATCGTGGTCTTGCGGCGCCCGCCGAACAGGATCGCGTCGATCGGCACGCCGCGCGGGTCGTGGTACTCCGGCGCCAGGATCGGGCACTGGGTGATCGGCGTGCAGAAGCGGGAGTTGGCGTGCGAGGAGAGCTCGCCGGAGTCGGGCGTCCAGTCGCCGCCGCGCCAGTCGGTCAGGTGCGCGGGCGGCTCGCCCATGCCCTCCCACCAGATGTCGCCGTCGTCGGTGAGCGCGACGTTGGTGAAGATCGAGTTGCCGATGTCGAGCGTACGCATGGCGTTCGGGTTGGTCGTCCAGTCGGTGCCGGGCGCGACGCCGAAGAGCCCGTACTCCGGGTTGGTGGCGTAGAGCCGGCCGTCGTCGCCGAACCGCATCCAGGCGATGTCGTCGCCGACCGTCTCGACCGTCCAGCCCGGGATCGTCGGCTGGAGCATGGCCAGGTTGGTCTTGCCGCAGGCGGACGGGAAGGCGCCGGCCACGTAGCGCACGGTGCCCTCGGGCGAGGTGAGCTTGAGGATCAGCATGTGCTCGGCGAGCCAGCCCTCGTCGCGCGCCATGACGCTCGCGATCCGCAGGGAGTAGCACTTCTTGCCGAGCAGCGAGTTGCCGCCGTAACCCGAGCCGTACGACCAGATCTCCCGGGTCTCCGGGAAGTGTGAGATGTACTTGGTCTCGCTGCACGGCCAGGCCACATCCGCCTCGCCTTCCGCGAGCGGCGCGCCCACCGAGTGCAGCGCCGGCACGAACGGCGCGTCGTCGCCCATCGCGTCGAGCACCTCGGTGCCCATGCGGGTCATGATGCGCATCGAGGCCACCACGTACGGGCTGTCGGTCAGCTCGACGCCGAACATCGGCTCGACCGCGTCGAGCGAGCCCATACAGAACGGGACGACGTACAAGGTGCGGCCGCGCATGCACTCCCGGTACAGCTCGGTCATCGTGCGCTTCATCTCGGCCGGGGCCATCCAGTTGTTGGTGGGTCCGGCGTCGGCCTCGTCGACCGAGCAGATGAACGTGCGCTCCTCGACCCGGGCCACGTCGGTCGGGTCGGTGCGGGCCCAGAACGAGTTGGGCTTGCGCTCCTCGGAGAGCCGGACCAGCGCGCCGGACTCGACCAGCTCGTCGGTGAGGCGGCGCCACTCCTCGGGCGAGCCGTCGCACCACACGATCTGGTCCGGCGTCGTCAGCTCGGCGACCTCGCCGACCCAGGAGAGCAGCTTCTGGTGGTTGGTGGGGGCGCTGTCGAGCCCTCGAACGGTCGCCGGTGGGGCCGTCATGACTGTCTCCTTTGGTCGACGTTGACCGGAAATCGGGATGCGCGGAGCGGACGTGCCGGATGGGGAGCCGACGCGCCGATCAAGTCATCGGGATTTCAGCTCAGCGTAAGCCGAGGATCGCGTCCGAGCAGCGTGGACGGTTGTGAAACTCTGCACAAAGTACGGCGTTTATGTGTTCTCACGACGCATTCAGCGCTCCCACGCGCAGCTTCACGCAAAGCTTCCTGCCCCCGTTCACCTCTTCCGGGTATGACCAATTTGCCCTAAGGTTCAGGTTAGCTCCCTGTTACGCCTGATTAATCCCCCGGAGGCGGCAGTGACCAGCCACGTCGAGTTGAGTGACGCACACCTTCTTGCAGCCGTCCGCCAAGGCGACAGCACGGCCTACGGCGCGCTCTACGCCCGCCACGCCGGCGCGGCCAGACGCCTGGCGTACACCCTGGTCCGATGTCCGGCCGACGCGGACGACCTCGTGGCCGAGACGTTCGCCAAGGTGCTGGCCGTGCTCCGCGCCGGCCGCGGCCCGGACCAGTCGTTCCGCGCCTACCTGCACACCACGCTGCGCCACGTGCGGTACGACCGCGTGCGGCGCGATCAGCGGCTCGAGTTCACCGACGACCTCACCCGGTACGAACGAGGCGAGCCGTTCCACGACACGACGCTCGCCCAGCTCGAGCGGGCCCAGGCGGCCCGCGCCTTCGCCCAACTGCCCGAGCGCTGGCGCACCGTCCTGTGGCACACCGAGGTCGAGGGTGAGCCGCACGCACAGGTGGCGCCTCGGCTGGGCCTCACCCCAGGTGGGGTAGCGGCATTGGCGTACCGGGCGCGCGAGCGCTTGCGTCAGATATATGCGCGGGAGGCGTCCAGTGCGGGGTGACCAAAGCCGGTACCCTCGACTGCGTGTCAGCGACCGTAACCGGCGAGCCCTCGGCGTCTTCCGAGCCCAGACCGGGGCCCTTGCGCCGGCTCTGGGACCGTTTCGGGCACCTCGTCCATGAGCTGGGCAAGTTCGGCACCGTCGGCATCATCGCGTTCGGCGTCGACCTGGTGCTGTTCAACGTCGCGCTGGGCCTGCTGCACATGGAGTCGCTGACCGCCAAGATCTTCTCCACGGCCATCGCGGCGACCGTCGCCTTCGTCGGCAACCGGTTCTGGACCTGGCGCCACCGCGCGCGGTCCAACCTCGCCCGGGAGTACGTGCTCTACTTCGTGCTCAACGCGATCGGCCTGGGCTTCAGCCTGCTCACTCTGGCCATTTCCCACTACGGGCTGGGCAGCCTGTGGCCGGTATTCAAAAACCCGATCGTCGATAACATTTCCGCAAACATCGTGGGCACCGCGATGGGCACGACATTCCGTTTTTGGTCCTACCGGCGCTGGGTATTCCTGAATCCCGATACACAGCCCGTGCCCGCCACAGTCACGGAGAGCAAGTAGCCGGGGTGACCTTCAGCAAACCTCCAGCCGGTCGCGGACACGCGGCCGCCAGACTGCCGTAAGGTGGCCGAATGCGTCTTGTCCGCCTGCTGCCCGAGCGTTGGCAGAAATTTCTCAAGGAGGCGCTGAAGTTTGGCGCGGTCGGCGGCGTCAACACCGTCGTAAACTACGCTCTGTTCAACGCTCTGGTGCTGACCGTTCTCGCGGATGGACAGCTGAAGGCAACCGTCATCGCGACAGTAGTGGCGACCACGTCGTCGTACTTCATGAACCGGCACTGGACGTTCCGCGACCGGTCCAAGTCGGCGATGCGCCGTGAGTACTCGCTGTTCTTCCTCTTCAACGCGGCCGGCCTGGTCATCGAGCTGGGCGTGCTGGCCATCGCCAAGTACGGGCTCGACATCCACGGCCTGCTGGCGCTCAACCTGGTCAAGACCGTCGGCCTCGTGCTGGGCATGACGTTCCGGTTCTGGTCCTACCGCACGTTCGTGTTCCGGCCGCAGCCGGCGGGTGTCGTGCACCAGCACCACCTCGACCCGGTCGCCGAGATCGTCGACGCGCTGGAGGAGGCCGCCCCTGCCGCCGCCGTGCCCGCGCAGGCCCGTGCCGGCGAGGCGGCCGAGTTCCAGGAGCTGACCGAGCCGCTGGAGGCCGAGCTGGCCTCGCCGATCGACGACGTGACGCTCGCCGCCGAGCTCGCCGCGGTGGAGCTCGACGCCGCGCGGCGTTCGACCGCGCACTGACCGACGACACGTAGAGGGCGCCCCTTTCCGGGGGCGCCCTCTTTGTCATTTCCGCGTACTCGGCCGGCTTACGGCTGCTGGGCCTCGCGCGCCTCACGGTTGGAGTCCCGCATGATCTCGCGCATCTCCTCGTCACCGAGGCTGTGCTTGTCGTGGTTGGCCTCGATCAGCTCGTAGAGCGTGGTCTGGACCTTCTCCACGGCAGGCATGTCGCGGAGCACCGACTGGCCGCGCTCACCGGCGGACTCGATCGTGAGCGTGCCGCAGCCGAGCAGGCGCTCGATGAACGTCTGGCTCATCGAATGGTCGTTGACCCGGCCGAGCGGGATGTCCCGCCGGTCGCGGGAGAAGACCCCGTGTTGCAGGATCACGCGCTCGTTCGTGAACACGTGGTGCGTCGTCCGCCAGACCAGGATCGGCCAGAGGGTCAGCCACAGCACGAGGACGAGCGCCACCGCGGCGACGACGTAGAGCGTGATGGTGCCGCCGCTGCCGTCGGGGAGAAAGATCCAGGCGGCAACCAGGCCGACGAGTGCCAACACCAGCACCAGTACCGGCCGGATCGCCTCCTTCCAGTGGGGGTGCATGTGCAGCACGACGTGCTCGTCCTTGGTGAGCACGTCTTCCGGAAAGGCCACGCCAACCTCCTCATTCACATTCGTGACGGGCTGACGGTATCGGGTCATCGCACGTAGAGCACGTCTCCGGCCGCAACGGATTGGCTGCGACCTTCGGCCGTACGGACGACGAGCTGCCCGTCGGCGTCCACGGTGGTGACCTCGCCGGCCAGCTCCGCACCGGAGGGTAGCGACACCCGTACGCTCCGGCCGATCGTGCCGCAGTGGTGCCGGTACGCCTCCGCCAGCCCCGAGGCCTCCGCGTCGCCACCGGCGAAGCGCCACCGGCCGTACCAGGTGCCGAGCCCGCGCAGCAGCGCCCGCAGCAGCGGGTCGCGGTCGGTCATCGCCGCGCCGGCGAGCTGGAGCGAGGTGGCCGGGCGGTCGGGGGGCAGCTCGCCGGCGCGCAGCGTCACGTTGAGCCCGATGCCCACCGCGACCGCCGGCGCGTCGCCGTTGGGCACCCCCTCGGCGAGGATGCCGGCGCACTTGAGGTCGCCGACCATCAGGTCGTTGGGCCACTTGAGGACGGCGGGCACCTCGGCCAGCCGGTTTACGGTCTCGACCAGCGCGACGCCGGCCAGCAGGGGCAGCCAGCCGTACGCCGCGGGCGGCGCGGCCGGCCACTCCCGCTCGGGCACCGCCACGCCGGGGCGGAGCAGCACGCTGGTCGTGATGCCCGCGCGCGGCGGCGAGGTCCAGGCGCGCCCGCGGCGGCCGCGCCCCTCGGTCTGCGCCTCGGCGACGACCACCAGGCCTTCCGGCTCGCCCGCGCGGGCGGCGCTCACCGCGTCGGCGTTCGTGGAACCGGTCTGGGCGCGCAGGTCAAGGCGGGTCCACGGCCCGGCCTCGGTGACCAGTGCCGCCGCCAGCCGCCGGGCGTTGAGCGGTGGCCGGTCCAGGTCCGTATACGGCGAGCTCACCCGCCGAGCCTAGGGCCTGTATCAAAGAGTTTGTCGGTGCGAGCCGGAATCCAGGCGGCGGTCCGCCAGATTCGGCCTTCGGGCGGCCCTCGACATGTAGACGGTGCCCCGGTCCGGCGGCACGTAGATCGGGCGTGCGCCGTAGCCGGTGACGTCGATCGGGATGTCTACCGGGTCGAGGTCGTCGGGCGGACCGACGTAGTGCACCCGCTCGGCCGGCGGCGTCTCCGGCTTCTCGCCGGCGAGTCGCGGCCACAGTACGCGCCGCAGTACGTAGAGCACCATCGCCCCGCTCACGATGAGCGCGATTCCCAAGAGCAGCACACCAAGTACAACGAATAGGGCATTTATCGCGAAACGACTCAGAGAATCTGGCGATCCACCTGAAGTTACGATCCAGTAGTGACCGTTCAGGAGAGCGCCACCCAGATCGACGTACACACCACCGCGGGTAAGCTCGCCGACCTTTCGCGTCGGGTGGATGAGGCGGTGCATGCGGGTTCGGTTCGGGCTGTGGAGAAGCAGCATGCGCGGGGGAAGAGGACGGCGCGTGAGCGGGTCGCGATGCTGTTGGATGAGGGTTCGTTTGTGGAGTTGGATGGGTTGGCTCGGCATCGTTCGACGGCGTTCGGGTTGGATAGGACCCGGCCGTATGGCGATGGTGTGGTGACTGGTTATGGCACGGTCGATGGGCGGCCGGTGTGTGTGTTCGCGCAGGATTTCACGGTCTTTGGTGGGTCGTTGGGGGAGGTGTTCGGCGAGAAGATCGTCAAGGTGATGGATTTGGCGATGAAGACCGGGTGTCCGGTGGTCGGTATCAACGACTCCGGTGGTGCGCGGATCCAGGAGGGTGTGGTCAGCCTGGGTCTGTATGGGGAGATCTTTTTCCGTAACGTGCGGGCTTCCGGTGTGATCCCGCAGATTTCGCTGGTGATGGGGCCGTGTGCGGGCGGGGCGGTCTACTCTCCCGCGGTTACCGATTTCACGGTGATGGTCGATCAGACCTCGCACATGTTCATCACGGGCCCGGATGTCATCAAGACGGTCACCGGTGAGGATGTGGGCTTCGAGGAGTTGGGCGGTGCCCGTACCCATAACACTCGTTCCGGCAACGCGCACTACCTCGGCACGGACGAGGAGGACGCGATCGACTACGTCAAGGCGCTGCTGTCGTACCTGCCGTCGAACAATATGGACGACGCGCCGGCGTTCCCCGCCCCGTCCTTTTTGGATGTTGGTGAGGAGGACCTGGTGTTGGACACGCTGATTCCCGACTCGGCCAATCAGCCGTATGACATGCACCGGGTTGTCGAGCATGTGTTGGACGATGGTGAGTTCCTGGAGGTGCATGCGCTGTACGCGCAGAACATTGTGGTCGGCTTTGGTCGGGTCGAGGGGCATCCGGTCGGTGTGGTCGCCAACCAGCCGATGCATTTCGCTGGCTGCCTTGATATCGCCGCGTCGGAGAAGGCGGCCCGTTTCGTGCGCACCTGCGACGCGTTCAACATCCCGGTTTTGACCTTTGTGGACGTTCCTGGTTTCCTGCCCGGTACGGGTCAGGAGTGGGAGGGGATCATCCGGCGCGGCGCCAAGCTCATCTACGCGTACGCGGAGGCCACGGTCCCGAAGGTCACTGTCATCACCCGTAAGGCGTACGGCGGCGCGTACGACGTGATGGGCTCCAAGCACCTCGGCGCCGACCTCAACTTCGCGTGGCCGACCGCGCAGATCGCGGTGATGGGCGCGCAGGGCGCGGTGAACATCCTGCACCGCGGTGCGCTGTCCGATGCGGACGATCCAGCGGCGCTGCGGGCCGAGCTCGTCACCGAGTACGAGGACACGCTCGCCAACCCGTACATCGCGGCCGAACGCGGCTACGTCGACGCGGTGATCCAGCCGTCACAGACCCGCGTGCAGATCGTCCGCGCGCTGCGGACCCTGCGCACCAAACGCGAGACCCTGCCCCCCAAGAAGCACGGCAACATCCCCCTCT
>NZ_JAVHUY010000081.1 GCF_031085175.1 Phytohabitans maris | reverse complement strand
TGTGCGGAACGGGTCAGCGGCGGCGGGCTTTGAGTAGCAGGGCGATGCGGCGCGGACCCCGGTAGCCTCGGCGGTCACCGAGGATGGTCAGCGCTTCGCGGGCGAGACGGTGACGGCCGGCGCTGCTCGCGGGGTCATTGGCGATGGCGGCGAGTTGGTCGGCGGCCGAGCCGTTGGTGCTGATTTTGGCGAGCTGGTTGGCGGCCCAGCCGCTGACCAGGGGTTCGGAGGGGCGGGTGGCAGCCAGGCGAGCTGGATCGCGGCGTCGATCCGGTCGTAGGTGTTGGCGGTCTCGTCGGTGGCCATGGTGAGTAGGAGGTCAGCGCCCCGCGGGTTGTCCAGGCTGTGCAGCTCGCGAGCGGCGTACCGGCGGGTGACGGATGCGATGCGCGGATCGGCGACGGTTTCGGCGAGCCGGTCGCCGCCGCGCGGGTCACCCATGCGGCCGACCGCCGTCGCCGTCGTGTACTGCGGGCTCCACCAGCCGGGGCTGCGTGAGGTCTTGAGAGGCGTCTGGGCGGCCGTGTCGATCAGGCGGCGGTCGGTGACCACGCCGTCGGTCGTCAGCGTGGCGATGAACTTGCCACCGTCCGCGCCGCTGCGGCGGGCCACCTTGAGTAGCGCGCCGGTGAGGTCGGGCCGCCCCTGCCAGGCGGCGACGAGGAACGAGGCGAAGGACTCGTCGCGGGGTATGCGCCACCGGCTCGCCCGCCCTCCCCACGAGCTCGCCCACTCCCTCGCGCGCGCGTCCGGGTGCAGCCGCCAGTGGAACATGGCGCGGAACAGCTTGTCGCTGCGGCGGGGATCGGCGGCGAGGTGGGCCGCGGCGAGGAACTCGCCGACAGTCTGGTGGAAGAACGCGAAGTCGTCGCCGTGCTGCACCATCAGCCCGCCGCGCCGTAGCAGGTCCGCTATGGACGATCGCCAAATCCCATCGGGTACGTGCGCCGGGCGCAGCTGGCCGGTCCAGCGCGCCAGCAGGTCGATCGCCGGTGTGGTGTCGTCGGCGTGCCGGGCCGCCGCCAGGCGCCCGAGCAGCCCGTCGAACCAATCGGCGAGATGGGCGGCGGCGTCGACGGCGGAGTGGCCGTACCGTTCGAATCCCTTCTCCAGCTGGGGTGGATGCCGCCGTCGGCGGCGAACCGGCGCTCCCGAAGGAGGTCTACAAAGGACTGGTACACGCCGGCGCGCCCCTGGGGCAGGTCCCGCTCGGGGCGCAGGACGAACAGCTGGCACAGCATCGTGGCGATCAGCGGCGTGCGGGCCAACTCGGCGAGGGACGTATAGCGTACCGCCCGGGTGAAGCCGGCCGCGGACGCGGCCGGATCGGGCAGGCCAAGGGCGGCGAACCACCGCTCGGCGAAGCCGGTCAGCCCCGCCGCCAGCGGCAGCAGCTCGAACCGGGGCCACCCCGCCTTCGGCAGCTCACCGTCGGCCAGCGGCCGGGTGGCGACGACGAACCGATAGCGGTCGCCCGGGACCGCGGTGAGCTTGCGGACCACCGTGCGGCGCCGGTCGGCGTCGAGGACCTCGTCCAGGCCGTCGACGAGGACGAGCCGCGCAGCGGCTGTCGCACGCCGACCGGATCTAGCCGTCGCATCGATCCCGTCAACTGCTCCGACATCCCTGTGGAAGGACACTGGACTGCATGAAGCGCGAACGCGCCCTCGACCTGGTCGTACAGATGCTGCAACGGCTCGAGGCCGGTGCCGAGTCCTGGCCACTGCGCCTGGTCACTGAGGTGTATGTGTTCGGCTCGTTCGCCCGCGGCGCACCCGAGCCGAACGACGTCGACATCTATGTGGAGATCGACAACGGCGACGAGGAATGGTTCGAACACGTCGCCGGCACGTCGGGCAGCAACCGTGACCCCTACACACTGCTGCGGCGTGGCCTGGGTGGGAACCGCCGCGGCTACCAGTTCCTGTTCGTGGGCCGGGCCCGGTTCGACTTCCCGCTCACTCTGCTGTGGCGGCGCGGCGAACCCGCCAGGATCGCGGTTCAGCGGCTGCACGCCATCCCGGTCGACCCGGACGCCGGACGGGCGCCCCGGCACGCCATGCTGCCCGAGCTCGACGGCCTCGACCGGTGGATTCCCCGCCGCTACCGGGAGCACCTGGCACACGCCGTCCAGAACGGGGCGGTGCGGCTGGACCGCATCGAGCTGGCCGACGCGTCGCCGCGCAACGCGGCGGCCCTCGATCACATCGACGAGCGGTGGAAGCCGACCAGCCCGCTGCACCGGGCTGGCCGGGGCGTCCTGGCTCACCTCGAGCAACGCGGCGTCGATCCGGCCGAGATCCATCTGCACGGCCGCGACGTCGACGATTCGCCGACGCCCTATTTCGCGGGTTTCAAGCTGCGGTACTTCGCGTCGATCCCGCGATGCCTGAGCACCCGTCAGGGCCTCGAATGGCTCGAAGTCGTGCACCCCCACGCCGGCCGCGCCGCTGCACGCCCTACGCATCGTGCCCACCAAACCCGAGCTGCTCGTGAACACCCGCTGGCGGTGACAGCGGCCAACCCGGCCGCGTGCCGACGGGGTCGCCGGGGGAGCGGGCGCTAGATGATCTCTGCTCCCATTTTGCTCCCAATGTAAGTAGCAGAAGTGAAACGGCTCATTACCTCTGGATCGGTAACGAGCCGCTGACCTGCGAGAACTCTGGTGGGCGATACTGGGTTTGAACCAGTGACCTCTTCCGTGTCAACGAAATAGCTGCGACGCCCTGACCTGCGCGTTTCCAGGAACCGCAGGTCGCGGCGGGGTAGTAACGAGCAGGTCAGCGCGGTTGGATGCGGTTCGGAGCCGTTGGGAGCATCCTGCTGCTCCCAATCTGCTCCCATCCTGCGGAGCCTTCGGCGTCGGCCACGGAGGCACAACGGGCTTCGCGGCCTGATTCAGCGCCGTTCGTCAGATCCCCGTCGATGACAAGCACTATCGGCTGTCTGCTCCTCAGGGGAGGTGGCCAAGGATAGGCGCCGTCAGTGGAGAAACATCGACAACGAGCGGGCGTCGCCCTCCTCGCTGTGCGTGAGTTCGTTGTGGTCCAAGTCCGGGCCACATGCCACAGCTGGCGGAACGCTCCGCAGCCGCGCAACGACGGAAGCTCCACTAACCCAAGATACCGGAGACTGTTTATTCGGGTAAATCGGGAGAGAATTCGATTCCCTGGTGGATGCGAAAATGGCGGCACAATTGGTGGTGGGGGAGGAGTAATGACTGTTCTCGTAGTGGAGCGATCGTCGCCGACCGTCAAGATCCGCGTCGAGGTGGAGTTGTCTAACCTCCGCAACGGATTTCAAATGCAGGAGCGAATCAAGGAGTTTTTGGCCGCTCTTATTACCGAGTACGAGTCGAATGACGAGTCACGGAGAGACGTCACTTCTTGACTTCCGACTCCGCGCATGACGTCAACGCTGACGTCACGGAGGCCGTGTGGGTTGCCTTGGGACGTATACTCTGCTGGCGCCAACTACGAAGTACACGTCCGACCTTTGCGTGGGGAGGTGCCCCGCCGCAGCTACGGGATCACCAGATCCACCGTGCCAGCCCTGGTATCCCATTCCTGCTGCCGGTACCCGTTACGGGGGTTCGTGTGCTCTTCGCGGCGCTGTCCGTACGGCGCACCACACCGCGTCCGCCTCGGCCGACATCAGCGCGTCCGCGAACGTCATCACCATCGCGCCGCTGTCCCGATGGCTTTTGACGGGCCCGGACCCTGTCTGCCGTGTCCGAGTTCGGCACGGCACACCAGGGTCCGGGCCTGCCAATCGAGCGGCGTCGGGGATTCGGGCCGGAGGGTGTGGCGGGGGTGGTCAGGTGTTGGCGAAGTATCCGAGGCAGTCGATGACGAGGTGGCTGGTTGCTCCGGCGGTTTGGCTGGTGTAGATGGCGACGGTGCCTTGGTTGGCGGTGGGGAGGGTGAGGCCGGCGATGGTTTGGTTGGCGGCGAAGTCCATGTTGGAGATGAGGGGGCGGGTGGTGCTGGCGTCGTAGGTGGTGAGGTAGCCGCCGGCGGTGGGTTGGGTGATGGTGACGTTGAGGATGAGGGTGGGTGCGTTGGCGATGACGGTGTTGCCTTGGGCGATGGTTTTGGTGCTGTTGCTGGGTACGGGGCCGCCGTCGCGTCGGGTGTCGATCATGCGGGTGGCGTTGATGGGGTGGTATTTCTGTCCGTTGGTGCCGGTGGTGAAGTAGCCGAGGATGTCGGCGATGAGGTGGGCGTTGGTACCGCCGCTTTTGAAGATGGCGATTTTTCCGTTGGTGCCGACGGGGACGATGGACATGGCGGCGATGTTGCCGTTGACGGGGAACTGGAGTCCGGAGACGCCGGGTCGGGTGGTGCCGTCCGCGTAGGTGGTGAGGAAGCCGAAGGTGTCGGGGCTGAGGATGGTGAAGTTGACGGCGACGGCTTTGGCGCCGGTGGGGACGCCGGCGGTGCCGGTGACCTGCAGGGTGGTGGTGCTGTTGGCGGGTAGGGGGCCGGTGACGCCGCCGGTGCCGTTTCGGGTGTCGAGTAGGCGGGTGGGGGTGGTGGGGGTGTAGCTGGTGTTGCCGGTGGCGGTTTCGTCGGAGGTGAAGTATCCGGTGATGTCGGCGAGCAGGTGGATGGTGCTGGCGTTGTTGTAGAGGTTGATGTATCCGTTGGCGCCGACGGCGGTGATGACGTAGTTGGCGATGGTGACGCCGCTGCCGAAGTCGAGGGCTGCGGTGGCGGGTCGTGGGGTGTTGTCGGGCCAGACGCGGACGTGGCCGCCGCCGCTGGGTGAGACGACGGTCAGGGACATGGCGACGGCGGTGACGTTGGTGGCGGGGATGCCGTTGGCGCCGGCGATTCTCAGGCGGATGGTGCTGCCCGGGGGCAGGGGTCCGTTGGTGCCGCCGATGTTGTTGCGGGTGTCGAGCGCGCGGACCTGGGCGATGGGCTGGTAGTAGCTGGGTGGGGTGACGGCTTGGGCGGGGTCGATGTCCTGGTTCCAGACCAGTACGTGGGCGACCTGCCCGTTGAGGTGGCCGGCGATGGCGGTGTTCGAGGTGCGGTGGGCGCCGAACCGGAACGTGCCGCCGGCGTTCCAGACGGTGGTGTGGGTGTTGTAGGAGACCTTGACGCCGTTGACGAACAGTTCCATGAGGCCGGTGGAGCGTTTGTAGGTGGCGGTCAGGTGGGTCCAGATGCCGGGCCGGACGGTGTTGGGGGCGGAGTTGGTGGTGTCCCAGCCGGCGGTGGCCGAGTCGGTGGTGGACAGGGCGAACCGCCAGCTTTTGTCGGCGGCTTCGGCCCAGAGTTTGAAGCCGGCGCCGTTGGTGCCGTCCTGGGACAGCACGGTACCGCCGGCGGTGTGCGGTTTGACCCAGGCGGAGACGGTGAAGTCGGCGTTGGTGGCCAGGGCGGGGCCGGTGGTGGTGAGGGTGCTGTTGGTGCCGTCGAAGGCGACGTCGGGGTCGTAGAGGTCGCCGCTGTTCCAGGCGGCGTTGCCGGCGCCGGTGGCGGCCAGGGTGCCGACGGTGTCGGTGGCGGTGTTGGTGCCGGTGACCGGCCCGTCCTCGTGGTCGTTGAGGAACCAGGCGTGGGTGCTGGTGAGCAGGCTCTGCCCGGTCTGGGCGGTGATGGTGCCGGCCCCTGCGGTGAGGTTGCTGACGAGGTGGGCGGTGGTGGCGCCGTTGGCGCCGACGGTCCACAGGTCCGCGGTGTCGTTGCCGTCGACGTCGGTGGCGTGCAGCTTGACGGCGGCGTTGGTGTTCCAGCCGGAGGCTCGCAGGGTGTGGGCGGTGTGGCTGAACGTTTGCGCGTTGATGTCGAAGGCGAGGTTGGTCCACAGGTGCAGCGCGCCGGTGGAGCGTTGCCACAGGAACATGGCGGTGCCCGTTGAGGTTTGGGCGGTGGCGATGGTCCAGGTGTTCCAGTCCACGCCGCCGGTGGGGGTGGGGGTGGTCAGCTGTGGGGGGAACGCCCAGCCCACGGCCGAGCCCTGGTTGGGGTAGTAGTTGAGGTAGTAGCCGATGGTGGGGTCGCCGGCGATGGCGATGAGGTCGGGGAAGGCGTGGCCGGACCCGGAGCTGGTGCCGGCGTTGGCCACCTGTAGTGGGTTCAGGCCGTTCATGTCGGACAGCAGCCCGGCCCAGATGGTCTCCTGGGTGCCGGAGATGTGGGCTGGGATGGCGGTGCCGTCGCCGTTGCCGCGCAGGACGACGCCACCGCCGGCGTTCTCGCCGCTGGTGCCGGCGTATCCGGTGGGGTAGTAGACGAGGACGTCCTGCAGGCCGGTGCCGGTGAAGTGTCCGGTGATGATCTGTGCGGAGTTGAAGTCGGTGGGGCTGTGGGTCAGCTCCGTGCCGGCGGGGGTGGTCCGGACGCCGTTGCCGTTGGCGCCGATGTTGGTGGTGGCGGTGACGACCTGGCCGGTGTTCTTGCCGGCGCCGAGCCAGAGCCCGGAGGGCAGGTTGTTGGTCGCGCCGACGGTGAGCAGGTCGGCGACGCCGTCGCCGGTGAGGTCGCCGTCGGGTGCGGTTTCGGCGGGGGTGGCGTTGAAGGTGACCGAGGCGGCCTCACCGATGTTCCCGCCGGGGGAGAGGCTGGTGACGGTGAGGGTGTTGGTGAACCGGGGCGGGGTGACGGTGATGGTCGCGTTGCCGGAGGTCGCGGTGACGTTGCCGGGCGGGCCGCCGTTGAGCTGGTACAGGTAGCCGCTGGGCGTACTGCCGGTGGCCGGTGGGGTCACGGTCACCGTGACGGACTGGCCGATGACGGCGCTGCTGTCGGGTTGGGAGACGGTGGGTGGCCCGGTGCGGGTCGGGTCGAACTTGAAGTTGCAGGTGGTCGACCAGTCGCTGGTTTTGTTGAAGTCGGTGGCCTGGACCCGCCAGGAGAACTGGGTGATCGTCCCGCCGGCGGCGGTGCGCAGCGTGGTGAGGGGGACGACCAGCACGGCGGTGCTGCTTGAGGGGTAGGTGAGCAGGTTGGGGTCGGAGGAGGCCAGGATCGTGCCGGGGGTGGAGGTCTTCCACAGGTTGAACCGCACGCCCAGGACACCGCCGTTGCGGTCGGAGACCGGCGCGTACAGGGTGACCTGCCCGTCCCCGACGGTGGTCGGGGTGGCTGCGGTGCACGAGGTGGCCGGCGAGGTGGTCATGCCGGTCGGCTTGTTCGGGGTGTGGTTGTAGGTGACTGTCAACCGTGGGCTGGTCTGGAGGAACTCTTTCCAGCCGTTGGTGTCGGTCTCGCTCTGGGCGACCAGCGCGAACGTCTGGGTTTTCTTGTTGCTGTTGACCGCGGCCGAGACCGCGGCCTTGACGTCGAACGAGACGCCGGCGGCCGGGCAGGAGGAGTTGTAGCCGTGCGCGACGTCCTGGTAGTCGGCGACCGAGCCGAGGGAGACACCGCTCCACGCGTTCCAGCTGGCGTTGGACTGGGTGAGGGTGGTGCCCGGGGCGAAGAGGTTGACCCGGCTCGCGGTGCACGAGTAGGAGTGGGTCTGGGTGATGTCCAGCCGTGCGGTGTTGATGGTCGCCCCGGCCAGGGTGGTCGTGGCGATCGGGAAGTTGACCAGCGTGCGGGACCGGATCTCGCCGCTGTAGCCGACCTGCATCCGTCCACGCGGATCCGGTGTGGTCTTCCAGTAGTTGGTCGAGGCGTGCTGGGCGGGGATGGTCGCCCAGCCGTTGTTGGCGGCGCCGACCGATGACCAGGTGAAGGTCGGGTCGACGTACACCGGGTAGGTGGTTTCCGGGCCGGTGAGCAGCGTCGCGTCCGGGGTGAGCTCGATGCCCGCTGTGGTCACCTGTACGGCGATCGGGGCGAGCCGTGCTCCCGCGCCTGGTCCGTCCACCGTGGAGTGGTCGTCTGGGCGGGAAGGGGCAGTGCGTGCCGCCGGTGCGGTGGTCGAGTCCCAGGCCATCGGGGTCGGGGCGGTGAGCACGATCTGGCCGGTGCGGTTCCTGCCGGTGATGTTGCCGGCCGCGTCCGCCGACATCGTCACGCCGGTCGTCTGGGTGGCGACGGTCAGCTGCTGCAAGGCCGGGTTGGCGGCGGCTTCGGCGGTGTGGACCACGAACACGTGCGACAGCCCGCCCTGGATGTCGGCGGTCACGACCAGGTCCACGTCCGGCAGCACGTTCGTGTAGGTGGCCGAGTCGCCGTCGAGCGTGGGCTGCGGCAGCGTCATCGGCAGGGTGAACGCGACCGACATGCCGGCGCTGGCCATGGTGGCCATCGGCCCGGAGCCGCCGCCGGACAGCGTGAGCTGGCTGCTGGTCACGGCAGGGGCGACGCTGCCGCCCGGCCCGGGGCCCAGGGTGGCGTCCAGGTCCCACCACTGGTCACCGACCCGTTTACGGGTCGGTGACACCGACCGCGACAGTGTGAGCGTCCCGTCCGGGTTCGCCGTCACCTCGTCGGTGGAGGTCTTCGCCGCGTCCACCGGCACCGGCGCGTCGGTCTGCCGGGCCCGCGCCAACGCCTGCTCGACGGTCATCACCGGCGAGTCCGGCGCGGTGACCAGCGGCGGCTCTTCCGGCGCCGGGGTCGGGATGGCGTGCGCCGGGACCACCGCGACGGTGACCGCCGCGACCAGCCCGGCCAAAGGCGTTGCGACATAACGGCGTACCGGCCTGGAAACCGACCAACCGACCATTGAGGACCTCCCCGTCTAGCCCGCGGGCGCCGGCGTGTTTCGTCTCGGCGGGCACAGTAACCAGGGCCGGTGCGTGTGCGCGATCATCGGGTCGAGAGGATCTGTTCGGTTTGTTTAGCACGGTCCCGTTCGTACCCCCGTACGAGACGAACTGTTACCGTTCCGTGATCTTTGGGGGGCAGAGTGCATCGGTCGCGTCGTGCGAGAGTGACGCCCACGGACGATCAAGGGCGGCAGCCCGGGTCGTTCGTTAGCGTTTGTCCACTCTGTATGGATGCGGGGACTCGATGGTGCGGTCGCGCGGAAATCGTGGGCTTCAAGGCTGGCTGAAGGCGTCGTCAACCGTGGCCGCAGCTGTGGTGATGACGCTCGTCGTGACGACGGCGCCGTCGTCCGCGAAACCGGCCACGCAGGAGGTGTCGAAGCCGGCGGCCCCGACCACCTCACCCGGACCCGCGGTCACCAAGGTCAAGCCGCTGCAGTTCCAGTTCACCAAGCCACGCGACGCGGCGGCCGAGAACTTCACCCCGAAGGCGACAGCGTGGCCCAAGCCGGTCCAAGCATCGATAGACCTGGCGGCCCCCACCGCGAAGACCCGCGAAGGGGCCACTACACGGGCGGCCGGAACGCCGGTCTGGGCAAGAGCCGTTGCCTCCGGCGACGGGCGGTACGCCGGTCCGGCATCGGTCGACGCCCGGGTACTGGACCAGGAGGTTGCCCGGGCCGCGGGCATCAACGGGGTGCTGTTCACGGTGGCGCCGGCCGGTGGCGGCGGCGCCGGGCAGGTCCGGGTCGGGCTCGACTACGGCGAGTTCGCCGAGGCGTACGGCGCCAACTACGGCTCCCGGCTGCGTCTGGTCCAGCTGCCCAGCTGCGTGACGACGACACCAGACGCGGCCGGCTGCCGCCGGGCGACGCCACTGCGATCCACCAACGACCCGGCGGCGCAAAGCGTGTCCGCGTCGCTGACCTTGTCGGCTGCGGCGCCGATTGTGGTGGCGGCCGTCGCGGGCGCTGGCGAGGAAGGCGGTACGGGCGGCACGTACGCGGCCACCGACCTCAAGCCGTCCGGGTCCTGGTCCGGCGGCGGCAGCACCGGCTCGTTCACCTACTCGTACCCGATCACTGTGCCGCCGGCCGCCTCGAGCCTGGCCCCAAGGGTGGAGCTCGCCTACGACTCCGGCAGTGTGGACGGGCAGACCGCGGCGACCCAGGCGCAAGCCTCGTGGGTCGGTGACGGATGGTCCACACCGCGGTCCTACATCGAGCAGACCTTCACGTCCTGCGCGGACGAGCCCGGTGGGAGCCCGGCACCGCAGCCGATCGCGGACCAGTGCTACAACGGGCCGGTCCTGACCATGTCGCTCAACGGCGCCACGACCGCGCTGGTGTGGGACAGCACCAGGCAGCTGTGGCGACCGCAGACCGAGGACGGCTCCGTCATCGCGCACGTGACCAACTCCGGCAACGGTTCCGGGACCTACAACACCGACTACTGGCGGGTCACGGCCCGGGACGGCACGGTGTACGAGTTCGGCCGCAACCACCTTCCGGGCTGGTCCTCGGGCAAGGCGGCGACGAACTCGGTGGACCGGGTACCGGTGTACTCGCCACATTCCGGGGATCCGTGCTACAACGCGTCCGGGTTCTCCGCCTCGTGGTGTGACATGGCCTACCGGTGGAACCTCGACCACGTCGTCGACGCGCGCGGCAACGCGATGGCCTACTACTACAAGCAGGACATCAACCACTACGGACGTAACGACGGTGCGGTCGACGAGGACTATGTCCGCGACAGCTACCTGGACCGGATCGACTACGGCTTCCGCGACGGCGGCGCCTACGGCACCGTCCCCAACCGCGTGGTCTTCGGCACCGGGCCGCGCTGCGTGTCCGGCACCTGTACGCCGTTGGGCGAGTCGACGAAGGCAAACTGGCCGGACGTGCCCTACGACCTGATCTGCGCCTCCGGCACCAACTGCGACGTGTGGACGCCGTCGTTCTTCTCCACCGTGCGGCTCACGTCGATCACCACCCAGCAGTGGTCGACCGCCACCTCCAGCTACCCGCCGGTGGACTCGTTCGCGCTGTCGCAGACCATCCCCGCCACCGGTGACGGGAACGCGCCGACGCTGTGGCTGGCCTCTATCGCCCGGACCGGGCACGACACGACGGCGGGTGGCTCCACCGCCGCGATCACGCTGCCGTCCGTGTCGTTTGCCAGCATCAAGCTGCCCAACCGGGTCGACCCCGCTGGCCTGACAGCGTTCTACCGCCACCGGATCGAGACCGTCACCACCGAGACCGGCTCGGTGATCACCGCAAGCTACGAGCTGCCCCAACCCTGCACCGCGCCGGTGTCGCTGAACCCGGCGACCAACACCAGGTCCTGCTACCCGGTGTACTGGACACCGGACGGCTACACGGCACCGTTCCGGGACTGGTTCCACAAGTATGCGGTCACCCGGGTCACCGCCACCGACCCCACCGGCGGCGCACCCGCCACCTCCACCAACTACGCGTACGAAGGTGGCGCGGCGTGGCGGTACGACGAGAACGAGGTCGTCAAGAAGAAGTACCGCACCTACGGCCAGTTCCGCGGCTACGGCACCGTCAAAACTCTGGCCGGCGACGGCGTCAACGACCCGAGGACCCTGTCACAGACCACCTACTACCGGGGGATGTCGAAGAACAACTCCACCACCGTGGTCAACGTGACCGACTCGGCCGGCGGCGTGCACGAGGACCTCGACCAGCTCGCCGGTAAAGAGCTCGAGACCACGGCCCACCTCGGCGAGGGCGGCCCGGTAGACAACTCCACCATCACCTCTTACTGGGTGTCGGCCGCAACCGCCAGCCGAACACGCACCGGACTGCCGGCCCTGACCGCGAACTGGACCGCCCCGGTGCTCACCTACAGCCGGCAGGCGGTCACCGGCAGCGGCGGCACGACCTGGCGGTACACCACCACCGACAACAGCTACGACACGTCGGTCACCTCGCCGACGGTCGGCGTGCTCAAACACGCCTACACCCACACCGTGCCACCCGATCCGGCGTACGACAGCTGCACCACCAGGACGTACGCGCCTACCAACACGAGCAAGAACCTGGTGGACCTGGTCGCCCAGGTCGAGACCGTCTCCGTGGCCTGCGGCGGCTACACCGCCGGCACACCGGCGTCCGTGCCAGGAACGCTCAACACCCTGACCGCGCCGTCGAGCGTCAACCGACCCGCCCAGGTTGTCACCGCCGAGCGCACCTTCTACGACGACACCAACTGGGCCACCGCCTTCCCGCAGACAGCGGCGCCGACCACGGGCAACGTGACGATGAAACGCCGGGCCGTCGACTACACCGGCGGCGCCTACACCTGGCAGACCACCACACGGTCCACCTACGACAGCTACGGCCGACCCGTGGACACCTACGACGGCAACGGCAACAAGACCACTTACGGTTACACCACCAACAGCGTCGGCCTGACCACCGCCGCCACCGTCACCAACCCGCTGTCCCAGACCACCACGAGCACCCTGGACACCCTCCGCGGGCTGACCACGACCACCACCGACCCGAACAATGTGGTTACCACCCAGCAGTACGACGCGCTCGGCCGGGCGACCGCGGTGTGGCTGTACTCGCGGGCGACGACCGTGTCGGCGAACTACAAGTTCAGCTACCTGGTCCAGAAGAACGATGTCACCGCGACCACCACGTCGAAGCTGAACGACTCCAGCGGCTACGTCGCGTCGACCACCATCTACGACGCGCAGCTGCGGGTGCGGCAGACCCAGGCGATGACACCCCAGTCCGGGCGGATGGTCACCGACGCGTTCTACGACAGCCGCGGGTGGGTCCGCTCGTCGAACAACGGTTGGTGGCACCCAGGGTCGCTGCCCAGTACGACCCCGATCCGGCCGGACCAGGTGAGCCCACCCCCGCAGCTGCCCAACCAGACCTTCTACACCTACGACGGCCTCGGCCGGGTGGTCGTCGAGGCCGCCGCCAAGAACAACCTCGAGGTGTCGCGGACCACGACGGTGTACAACGGCGACCGCACCACCGTCATCCCACCCGAGGGCGGCGTCGTCAAAACCACCGTCACCGACCCGCTGGGCCGGACCAGCCAGCTGTTGGACCACAGCGTCAAGCCGACGCTGAACACGCCGGCCAACACGTTCACCGGCATCTTCTCCATCACCGGCGGCACCGCGGTCACCTCCACCTACGGGTACGACAGCCACGGCAACCAGAACAGCGTCACCGACGCCGACGGCAACACCTGGACGTCCACGTACAACCTGCTCGGCCAGGTCACCGCCAAATCCGACCCGGACGCCGGCGACACCACCGGCATGACCTACGACGGCAACGGCAACCTGCTGCAAGCCACCGACGCCCGCGCCAGGACCACCTCCACCACATACGACGCGCTCAACCGCCGGACCGGCCGGTACGCCGCACCGACCGCCTCCCAGTCCGCGGCCAACCAGCTCGCCGCCTGGGTGTACGACAACGCCAACAACGCGATCGCCACACCGCGGTACGTGGTCGGCCAGCTGACGACCGCGACCGCGTACTCGGGCGGGGCGGCCTACACCGTGCAGCAGACCAACTTCAACGTCTTCGGCAAGCCGGTCGGCCAAACCGTCACCATTCCCGCCAGCGAAGGCCTGCTCGGCGGTACCTACACGTTCAACTACCAGTACTCCACCACCACCGGACTGCTCGGCAGGATCAGCTATCCGCCCAAGGGCGCCCTCCCCGCCGAAACCGTCACCCACGGCTACTCCACCGCCTTCGACCTACCCAGCACCCTCGCCGGCCTCGGCGGCTACGCCCAGGGCGTCACCTACGACGCCTTCACCCGGGTCAACCAGCAAACCATCGGCGGCGCCGTACCCGACCGCGCTTTCGTCACCAACACCTACGACGACCACACCGGACGGCTCACCGACCAGCTCGTCACCCGCATGGGCACCACACCCGGCGACGTCGACAAACAGCACTACGACTACGACAAGGCCGGCAACCCGATCCGGCAGGTCTCCACCCGCCTCGGCGCCACGACCCCGTCCGAGACCCAGTGCTTCCGCTACGACAACCTCCAACGGCTCACCAAGGCCTGGACCGCGACCGACAACTGTGCGGTCGAACCCACTCCGACCAGCCGCGCCATGGTCGGCAGCGGCCTCGGCAGTACCAGCGCCTACTGGACGGGCTGGGAGTTCGACCCAATCGGTAACCGCACCAGACAGACCCGCTACTCCACCACCGGCGGCAGCGACACCACCACCACCTACACCTACGACGGCAACGGCGCGGACCAGCCACACACCCTCACCAGCACCGCCACCACCGGCGCCGCGCCCAGCTCCACCACCTATGGCTACGACACCGCCGGCAACACGACCAGCCGCAACGCCGGCAACGGCAACCAAACCCTCACCTGGAACGACGCCGGCCAACTCACCGCCATCAACGGCAGCACCGCCGGAAACAGCACCTTCCTCTACGACGCCGACGGCAACCTGCTCATGCAGAAAGACCCCGGCGCCACCACGCTCTACCTGCCCGGGCAGCAGCTCACCCTCAACACCACCACCCAAGCCATCACCGGCGCCCGCTACCACGCGCTACCCGGCGGCGGCATGGCCATCCGCACCGGCAGCGGCGCCAACTACAGCTTCGCCATCACCGACCGCCAAGGAACACCCACCCTGTACCTGAACAACACCGCGCAGACGCCCACCTGGCGCCAGTACACCCCCTACGGCGAACCGCGCGGCGTCATCTCCGCCTGGCCGGACAACCGCGGCTTCCTCAACAAACCCACCAACGCCGCCACCGGCCTGACCAACATCGGCGCACGCGACTACGACCCGGCCGCCGGCCGGTTCATCTCCATCGACCCGATCATGGACCTCACCGTTCCCCAACAATGGAACGGCTACGCCTACAGCGAAAACAACCCCACCACATTCAGCGACCCAACCGGCGAAAAGTCCTGCTCCGACTTCGTCTGCGCGCCCGGCGCCGACTACACCGACATCAACGGCGACTACGTCAACTCGCCCGGCCACAACGACGGCTGCGGCGGCTGCAGCGGCAGCGAAGATCCCGAATATCCTCAAGGCGAGAACCCAAACCGGAATCGCCTGGGCCGAGTCATCGTCATTCCCGACAGCGTCAGCAAGGAAGAATTCACTAGAATCTGGTTCAATAACCTCAAAAAGGAGTATGCGTCGTTCGGGCCTTTCTACAACGACTACGAAGCCGCGCATCAGGAGTACGCATACGCCATGTGGGTATGCCGCCAGATGGGCGGTAATGGTTGCGGCGAATGGTATGGGGAACTGTACGACGGCTTCGTGGCTACGCTGAGTGACCTTCCCATGGATGAACGGTCGTTGGGGCCAAACGTGACGCTTGGACCGAACGGCATCCAGTTCAAAAACCCAAAGGTACCCGGACCAGAAAGTCCACCCGCCACAAATGGGAAGAGTGGCTTGACAGGCGGCTGCAGGAGCTTCGGCGCTGACACCAAGGTCCTAATGGCCGATGGATCGGCCAAGCCGATCAGTGAAGTCCAGGATGGCGATCAGGTCCTCGCCGCTGCCCCCGAGAGCGGCGCGGTAGGTTCGCAGACCGTTACCCACGCCTGGCACCACGAGGACGAACTGGTAAGCCTGGAACTCGTCGGTGCTTCTATCGTCACGACCGAGGACCATCCATTCTGGAACCAGACTGACAGGCAATGGCAGCTAGCCGAGGATCTGGACGCTGGCGATGAACTGACTACCCCGTCCGGTGATGCGGTCACAGTGGTGGGGCTAGTCGACGGCAGCCGACACGTGGATGTTGCATATAACCTCACTGTCGCTGTCGTCCATACCTATTACGTCTTTGTGGGCACCCAGCCCGTGTTGGTTCACAACTGTCCGGCGGGGGGCGGCGGCCAGTACATCAAGGGATATACTTCTCACGGTCAACAGCGGATGGACGAACGAGGAATATCGCGAGACATGGCAGAACAAGCTGTCGCGAGCGGTCGAAGGAGCCGAGGGCACGACCCCGGTACTACTAAATACACCGGTCGTAAGGTTTGGGTGGTCCTGAACAAAGCCGGAAAGGTCATCTCAGCTGGCTGGAATTAGTCGAGATCCTGCACGTCCTGCCTCGCCTCCCTGCAGGACGTGGACCGCGATTGCCACCAAGGCCTGCGAGCCGATCCACCAAGGACTGGCCGTCCTGAACCCTATGTGCGAGCATGATCAGCATGAGCATCGAGACAACCATCCCGCTGGTTTGTACCTACGACAGTGAGGCGAACGCGGCATATATCTATCTGCAGCACCCGGTCCCTGCCGGAGCTGCTGAAAAGACCGCTAGACTTGACGCCCACCGCGGCATGTTCAACCTGGACCTGAATGCTCACGGCCATGTCGTTGGCTTGGAAATCCTCAACGCGCGCGAACAACTACCGCCCCCCCTGCTGCAGGCGATCCTGCGCCACGACCCGACTCAACTCAAGAACGGACAATGATCACTGTCGGGAGGCATCACGATCACTTCCCCATCCATCAGATACCTCGATCTGGCGCGGCCGGGCATCGTCGTCAAGGCACCGGTACGGACCTGAGAAAACTAAAGAGGCTCCGCCTCGGACCGTCGAGGTGGGTGGTCGTGGTTCGTGGTGAGGGTGCGGCTGGTTGATCCCGGTTGTTGGTGTGACCGTTGATCAGGGCGTCTCCGTCGATGTGGGAGGTGCCTGGTGGCGAAGCGTCCGGTCACGGTCAATGATCTTCTCGATGGTCAGGTAGGGCTGGACATCGAGTGTGCTGACCGGGTTTACCTCAACGGGTATGTGTCTCCGATGGCGCCGGCGCGGGTGAGCGCCTCGTGGTGGCGTTTCTTGGTGGAGGTGAGGTCGCCCTAGGTGGACACTGTGAGGGTGTTAGAGGCCGACCTTCAGCGCCTGATGGCGGCGCGCCGCACGCCGACCTTGCGTCCGATGCTGCCGCCGGTGTGTGCACTCGTGGCGGTTACGGACACCAACGTGCTGGCGAGGCAGGCATGTCGCTTGGTCCGCGAAGTTGGCGGCGGCGACGGGCTCGTGACCGGCTTGGCCGCGACCGGTCGATCCAACGTGTTCGTGGGGGCCCATGTACCGGGCGAGCTTGCGGAACGTTTAACGGTGGTGGCCGCGTCGACTGGTGTGGGCATTGCCGATGCCGAGCGCGCGCTGTGGGAGGAAGTCATGCCTAGCGTGGCGGTCGTGGACGTGGCCGTCGGTGACTGCCTCAGCCCGAGAGCCAAGCGGGTTCTGCGTGACGATTCGATTTTGCCGCGGTCGATGCGTGGCGACCCGGATGATGTGGAGACGGTCGCTGTTGCGGAGCTCTTGGCGCCGGCCGTCGTTCTCAGCGCTGACAGCGTGTTCGCCCGGCTTGGCATGGCGAGTGCCTCCGTCAGCTGGGTCGGGGCCGCGCAGAGCCTGCTGCGCGCTGCGGGGTTCGAGGCGAGTTTGGCTGACGCGGCGTTCGTGGTAGAGGTGGCCGGGCGGCTGTTGTTCCTTGGGGCGGGAGCCGGAGCGCGGCTCGCTGCTCGGTATCCGCTTCCCGCGCTCGCCGTTGCGGCCGCCGCCGTTTATCTGGCGTGGCGATACGACTTCCTGGACCGAGACCGGCTGCGTTCGGGCATACGGCGACTCGGAGACGTGGTAGAGCCTGTGGCCGAGATATTCGGTGCTGCGGCAGATGGATGGGCTCGCGCCAGGCAGGCTCTCTTCGTGATAGAGCCGGTTGGCTCGCCGACCACGGAGCAACTGGCGGCGCGGCATCTGGTTCGATGCGGTCGAGCGCTTACCCCAAGTGAGCTAGGCGACGAACTGCCGTACGCAGGCCACCGCATCACCGCCGCAGCACTCAAGCGGACTATGCGGGCACATCCCGCCTTCCTTCGCCTGCCCGGAGACCGGTACGTCGTTGGGCGTACCGCTGTCAGACCTAGAGCCGCATAGTTCCGCACGGCGCATCGCGGGCCAACAAAATCGGCCGACCAGCACGTAGAGTCCTGGCTGTGACTGTTACGGATTGGATCCTTCTCGTTTCTCAATTGACGGGCACGGTCGGCGCAGTTGCTGCTGTTTGGGTGGCGGTTGTCGCGATCAGGCGTGGTAACGCCAATGCCCGAGCAGCCGAGCTGGCTTTGTTACACGAGAGGCGTGTCAACTTCGAACTTTCAGTACTGCGGGATCTCGGCCAGGTCAATCTTGTTCCTGACGGAACGCCGCTGGCGATTGGGCACCTACACCTTCTGGCATCGATGTTACCGATCGAGATGATTCCTGTGGCGAGAGTGGTCGCAGGGCTTGAAACCACCTGGGAGGCCGGGGAGCTGCGAGATAAGACGGCTGATCGACTGAAGGACGACCCGCACCAAGATTGGGAAAAGTATCCGGTGTGGGGAGCGCTTCAACGCAATATCCAGGATGAGCTAATTGTGGCGGCCGAGAATCTAGTCCGAGACCGCAGTAGACCATATAGCGTTGACACAATACGTGAGCCCAACCTTGGCGGCAGCCTAAACTGGCCCGCCTAGCTGAAAGCGACTCGCTCGGGTTCGTCAATGGCTGACAGTACGACGAAGCACAGGCGGTCGACCCGCATGGCCGCTTGTAGCACCCCATGATCGGCTTAACTGTCATGCCGCGAGCTGCGCGCTACGAGCTGTTAACCGGGAACTGGCCGGCCGGTTCGGGCTGTGCTGTTGTTCGGCTGGTCAGTTACTCCGCTGGCTGCCGTCGGACGTGCCGGCAGAAGGCTCGATCGCTGCGATTGCCGCCCCGACCGGTGCGGTCTTTCCTGCCGCGACCTTGATCTCCAGCAGGGTGCCGGAAGCTTGCGCGGGTATCTCGGTGTCGACCTTGTCGGTGGAGACCTCGACCAGCGGTTCGCCTGCCTCGACGGTGTCGCCGACATGTTTGAGCCAGCGTGTCACGGTGGCCTCGACGACGTGCTCGCCGAATGCCGGCATCGTGACAAACACGGCGAGGTCGCCGTGCCGTGCGGTGTTGGCCAGTGTGACCGCGGGGGTGGGCTGCTTCTGCCGGGTTGTAGCAGGGTCACATCGTCGCGAGCGGTAGTGCTTCCACAGGACGGTAGTGGCGGCCAGGCCGAGAAGTACTGCGGCGGCGCCCTTCCATTGCCGTTCGAATGCTGGGCGCTGATCCCCGAGTGCGGCATCGCCGGCCAGCGTGAGGCAGATGAGGGCGACGAGCCAGCCGTGGGGACGCGAGATCGGTGACGGCTCTGCTCGGGCACGAATAGCTGACACCAGCGCGAGGGCGGTGCTCGCGACAACCACAAGGGGCAACCCGACACGCCATACCGAGCCGATGAGCTGCACGCAACGCAGTATGGGGCAG
>NZ_JAVHUY010000080.1 GCF_031085175.1 Phytohabitans maris | reverse complement strand
GCGCGCTACGAGCTGTTAACCGGGAACTGGCCGGCCGGTTCGGGCTGTGCTGTTGTTCGGCTGGTCAGTTACTCCGCTGGCTGCCGTCGGACGTGCCGGCAGAAGGCTCGATCGCTGCGATTGCCGCCCCGACCGGTGCGGTCTTTCCTGCCGCGACCTTGATCTCCAGCAGGGTGCCGGAAGCTTGCGCGGGTATCTCGGTGTCGACCTTGTCGGTGGAGACCTCGACCAGCGGTTCGCCTGCCTCGACGGTGTCGCCGACATGTTTGAGCCAGCGTGTCACGGTGGCCTCGACGACGTGCTCGCCGAATGCCGGCATCGTGACAAACACGGCGAGGTCGCCGTGCCGTGCGGTGTTGGCCAGTGTGACCGCGGGGGTGGGCTGCTTCTGCCGGGTTGTAGCAGGGTCACATCGTCGCGAGCGGTAGTGCTTCCACAGGACGGTAGTGGCGGCCAGGCCGAGAAGTACTGCGGCGGCGCCCTTCCATTGCCGTTCGAATGCTGGGCGCTGATCCCCGAGTGCGGCATCGCCGGCCAGCGTGAGGCAGATGAGGGCGACGAGCCAGCCGTGGGGACGCGAGATCGGTGACGGCTCTGCTCGGGCACGAATAGCTGACACCAGCGCGAGGGCGGTGCTCGCGACAACCACAAGGGGCAACCCGACACGCCATACCGAGCCGATGAGCTGCACGCAACGCAGTATGGGGCAGGCGCAGCGGCCCACCCCAACCGGCGATCGACATCTTGGGCCAGACGCGAGGCGAAGCCGTCCTCATTTGCCGCGATCCGCTCGCTACAAACCGTGACGAAGCTGTCCGGATTGACGCCGTCAGGAGTTCGCTGCGGTCCGGTGTGGCAGCGTGTTGTCGGGCGGGCGAGCGTTGGTCGTTCGCGTCGGCCCAGTCGGGGTGAAGGGTGTGGTCAGCGGGGGAGTGGACCTGCCAGAGGTCCGCTGCGTGCTGTGATGTGCCTGTGCGATTGGCGGGCTCGGGGCTTCCTGGTTGTTCCCTCGTCGGTGATCCGCGCGATGAAGCTGGGCGCCGCCAGGTGTGCTGGCAAGGGCACGGTCGGTCCAGGGTCGCGGACCCCTTTACTCGGCCGATTTATGCTGGTGGCGACCTGGGCAAACGGGCGTGAGCACGCCGCTGGCCCGCCGGACTACCCTGGGGGTCAAGGGGGCGTCGGTTCAAATCCGGCCGTCCCGACCAGGGGTTGACCAGGCAAGATTCAAGATCTTGCCTGGTTTCCGCTAACAGTGATCGCGAATGTCGGTCGTGTCCTCGCCCCGTTAGCGCCATCGAGAAGGCGCCCAAGGGCAAGAGCCGGCGCACCGTTGCCCTTGGTCCGGCCTCGGTGACCGTGCCGCACGCGCACCGGCGCCGCCAGGACGCGGAGAAGGAGGCCGTGTACGAGGATGGCGGCTACGTGTTCTGAAGTAGCTGTTATTGCTGGCGCGCGAGCAGTCCGGCCGCGGTCACCTCGCCACTTCGCCGCACCGCGCCGGCGAAGTCGATGCACATGGCGGCCAGGCTCGGATCCGCCTCGTAGGCGTCGAGCAACGCCTGCGGAGGTCGGCTCGCCGGCCACGCCGCCACCGCTGTCAGCATGACGGTCTGCACCAGGGTGCTCGCGTCCTCGTCGCCGAGTTCGGGCAGGTACCGGAGGACCAGCCGGACCAGGGCCTGCAGCGACTCCCGGATCTTCCGCTTGTGCCGGATCGCCGTCTCCACCGAGATGTTGCGCTCCAGCACGCTCGCCTGAGACGCGATCAGGTCGCACAGCATCGGCCGCGCGGCCAGTGAGACGGCGAAGAGGTCGGCGAGCCGGTCGCCACGCTCCCGCGCGGAGCCGTCCGGTGCCGGAGCGGATTCCAGTTCCGTGATGCACTCCGTCATCTGCGCCTCCAACAGTTCCAGCAGCACCGCCTCGCGCGAGTCGAAGTAGCGCAGCACGTTCGCCTTGGCCAGGCACACCCGGCGGCTCAGCGCGGTGAGGCTCAGCTCGGCCACCGGCATCTTGGCGAGCATCGCCGCCGCGGCGTCGAGGATCTGCCGCCGCCGCTCGGTGCGCTGCTCGTCGGTGCGCGCTCGCTGGAAGGTCACGTGGCCCATGTTACAGACTGGCGGTACTTTACTAATGGACCGGCGGTACGTTAGCTTGGGTTGATAACAGACCGCCGGTACGCAAAGGGGTTCGCCATGTACGAGGTTCCTGACCAGCACGGCAAGCGCATCGTCGTCACCGGTGCGAACAGCGGCACCGGCAAGGAGGCAGCCAAGCGGCTCGCCGGGGCCGGAGCCGACGTGGTCCTCGCGGTGCGCACCCAGGCCAAGGGCGAGCAGGCGAAGGCGGAAATCCTCGCCGCGCACTCCGGCGCCATCCTGGAGGTTCACCGGCTCGACCTGGCCGACCAGGCCTCGGTGCGCAAGTTCGCCGACGGGCTCGTCGCGGACGGCAGGCCGGTGGACGTGCTGGTGAACAACGCCGGCGTGATGAACGTGCCCGAGCGCACGGAGACGGTGGACGGCTTCGAACTCCAGTTGGCCAGCAACTTCCTCGGTCCGTTCGCCCTCACCGCCCGACTGCTGCCGTTGCTGCTCAAGGCTCCCGCGCCCAGGGTCGTCACCATGAGCAGCGGCGCCGCGACCGGCGGCCGGATCGACTTCGCCGACCTGCAGTCGAGCCGGCGGTACAGCCCGATGCGCGCCTACGCCCAGACCAAGCTCGCCGACCTGTTGATGACGGTGCACCTGGCCGACCTCGCGACGGAGCGCGGCTGGCCGTTGCTGTCGGTCGGCGCGCACCCCGGCTACACCCGCACCAACCTGACGACCGCCGGCCCGCACCTCAACGGCGGCCGCCCCGGCCTGCTCGAGTCCATCGGCTACCGAGTCGTCCCCTCGCAGGACGCCGTCCAGGGCACCGAGCCGCTCCTGTACGCCGCGGCCGACGCCGGCGCCGTTCAGGGCGGTTACTACGGACCCCGCTGGGCCCTCGTCGGGCCGACCAGGCCGGTCCGGCTGCCCCGGCGCGCGCGGGACAAGGAGGCCGCCGCGCGGTTGTGGGCCGAGGCCGAGCGCCTCACCGGAACGTCCGTCTGATTCGCATAATCGAAGGTCGCGCGTAGGACGGAAAAGGCCATCAATCCACGCCTGAAAACCACACAATCGGGCGACCCATATCGACACGAGCGGCAGCAAGCGCAACCGTGATTGCCGGCACGCGGCGCCACCATTCTGGTGCAAACAAACGGAACCGTAACGATAGCGGAGGTGGCGGCGGCGATTGACCGAATGGGCACGTCGTAGCCCATTCCCGTACGCACATGCCGCGGATGACGCGTGTGGCCGTGGCGGGCTCGCTGCGCTCGCCGGGCGTGGCCGCCTGCCAGAACGCGGGCACAAGGAGTTCTGCGCCTTCGGCGTTGTAGCGATGAGTTGGGGCTCCCTGCCGGGTCTAACCTGGCGACACCCGACGGAGGAGGAATCATGGGCAAGGTCATCGCATCCATCACAACGTCGGTCGACGGCTACGTCACCGGTCCTGACGACGGGCCGCAGTACGGCCTGGGCCGAGGCGGCGAGCGTTTGCACTACTGGGTGATGGGTGGTCCGTGGAGCTACGAGGGTGGCCACGACTTCGCGATGCACGGCACCGACAAGGAGTTCTACGACGAGCTCGTCTCGACGATGGCGTCCGGCGTGGTCGGCCGTGGCATGTACGACGCGGCCGGGGCGTGGGGTGGGACCAACCCTTTCCCCGGGACGCTTTTCGTGCTCACCCACCGCACCGCGGACCAGCCGGCGGCGGAGACCGGGTTCCAGTTCGTCTCGGACCTTGACACGGCGCTCGCCCAGGCGGCTGAGGCGGCCGGCGACGGCGACGTCGCCGTCGGTGGCGGCGCCGACGTCATCCGGCAGGCCTTGGCGGCGGGGAAGGTCGACGAGCTGGTCATCTCTACGGCGCCGGTGATCCTCGGCGCGGGTAAGCGGCTGTTCGAGGGGTTCGACCGGGACATGGACCTCGAAGTGGTCAAGGTCTACAGCTCGCCGTATGCCACCCACGTGCGCTACAAGGTCACGAAGTAGCGGCCGCAGTCGTGCGCAGCAGGCCGCGACCGGTCAGCCGCGGCGCGCGGACATCCGGTAGCCGCGAACAGCGCGGGCCGTTTGGCGGCGTCCCGATCGTGTTGGCCCGCCTCGCTATCTGGCGCGGCCACGGGGATCGGGACGCGGCCGGGACGGGGGTGCCAACGATTGGTGCCCCATCGGGACATGTCCCAGGGCTGTGAAGGGTGTGTCCCGTGTCCCGTCGAATGTGTGTGTGGGCCAGTTCAGCGTCGGACAGCGGACGCGACTCGGCGGCCACCACCTGGCGCAGCGTCTCTTGGGCCGCCAGCGATACGGTGAACAGCTCACCGAACGGGATCACCCGCCCGGTGGGTAGCGGGATGCGCTTGTGCGCGACATCAGACTGGTGGTCGCGCCTTCGGTGGTTGCTTTCGGGGGGCGGCTTTGCGCCAGGTTCGTTCGGAGAGCGGCCGAAGGTGGATGAGGTGTTTTCGCATGGCTTCTGCCGCGCCGGGTGCGTCCTGGGCGTGGATGCAGGCGAGGATCTCCGCGTGCTCGCGCAGGATGTCTTGATGGTCGCGCGCGTTGAGGAGGCTGCGCTCTGAGCGGGCTTCGAGGACGGCGTACACCGGCTGTGCGGAGATCACCATCAGGCGGTTGTGGGCGAGCTCCAGGAGGGTCAGGTGGAACGCGCGGTTGAGGTCGCTGATCTCGGCATGGGACAGGCCGGCGTCTGGGGCCGGCACGGTCTTGGCCAGCCGTTCGAGTTGCTCGTCCGTGCGGCGCATCGCGCCCAGCCGGGTGGCCTCCACCTCGATCAGCTCGCGTAGCTCCACGGTTTCGGCGATGCTCACCTCCTCGGCCGCGGTGAGCAGGTTGATCTGCGTGGTCATGAACTCGGAGACGTAGTCGATCGTTGGGCGCATCACGAAGGAACCGCCGGTCGCGCCTTTGGATGTCCGGATCAGGTTTTCGCTGGACAGGACGCGAAGTGCCTCCCGCACCGTCGCGCGGCTGACACCGAACGTCTCGGCGAGGTCGACCTCCCGGGGTAGCCGCTCGCCGGCCCGCAGCTCCGCCTTCAGGATGCTGTCGCGCAGCTGGTCGGCGATCTGCTCGTAGGCCTTGCGAACGCGCTTGAGTCCCGAGCTCGTGTACACGTCCGTCCCTCTACCTTCAAGTCAGACATAACGCATCTGGTGGTGGGTGCACCCACCGAGTCCTTACTGTACAGGACGTTGCCGTTTGCCGGTGACCGGTAGGCGGGTGCTCGCGGAACCTGGTCAAATAAAAGTCTGGCAAAAGACCTCTTGAAGCTTTAGGGTTTCCTCGTTCGCTACCAGAGGAGGTCCGCAGTGCCCGACGAGGAGCGCGGCAGGAGTTACGACGCCGTCATCATCGGCGCCGGTCACAACGGGTTGGTCGCCTCGTTCTACCTGGCTCGGGCCGGGCTCGACGTGCTGGTGCTCGAGCAGCGCGAGGATGCGGGTGGCCTGCTGGCGACGGCCGAGATCGTTCCGGGATACCGGACCAACGCGGTGTCGAACTCGTGCCACAACCTCGAGCCGTCCATCGTCACGCAGATGCGCCTGCAGGACTTCGGGCTGCGGTTCGCCCACCCCGACCCGAGTTCGGTCATGGCCTTCGCCGACGGGCGTCGGTTCGTCGCCGCCAACTCCCGAAGTGCCCTGGCCGACGAGCTCAAAGCGCTCAACTCGGGTGACGTCGACGGCTACTTCGCCACGCTCCAGGTGATGTCCTCCCTCGCCGAGAAGCTCGACGTGTCCTTCTACGAGGGCCCACCCAGCCTGGCCGACCTCTACGGCCGGCTCGACAACGACACTGACCGGGCGCTGTTCCACCGGCTCATGTTCGGCAGCGCCACCGACTTTCTCGGCGAACGGATCTCCTCCGAGGAGGTGATGTCCCTGCTGGGGATGGTCGCCATCTCCGGCAACTACCTGGGGCCGAGCACACCGGGGTCGGCGTACATGCTCTTCCATCGGCCGCTGTACCGCGGCTCGTCGGCCACCCGCAGCGGAGAACGCTTCCACACCCTGGGTACCAGCAAAGTCGCCCCGATCGGCGGGATGGCCGAGATCGCCCGCGCGATGACCGCGTCCGCCCGCGCGGCCGGTGCGGTGATCCGAACCGGGACGGGGGTGGCCTCCATCGTCACCAGGCACGGCCGGGTCACCGGCGTGGTCACCCGCGACGGCGAGGAGTACACGACCGACGCGGTGCTGTCGGCGGTGAACCCGAAACTGACCCTCACCGAGTTCCTTACACCGGACCAACTGGGTCAGGAGCTGGCCACCCAGGCGCGCGGCATCAAGATGGACGGGACGGCCTTCAAGCTCATGCTGGCAGTGGCCGGGACGCCGCGGTTCACCTGTGCCGTCGACGACGCCGAGAACGACCGGCTACTCAAGTGCGGGTTCCGGATGGGAACGACCATCTCCGGGATGGACCAGGGGTACCACGCCGCGCTGGCCGGCGAGTGGTCACGAGAACCGATCATCTGGGGACTGATCCCGTCCTCCATCGACCCCACGCTGGCACCGGAGGGTGGGCACGTGATGAGCCTGACCGTCTTCCACGCGCCGCCGCGGCTTGTGGGCAGCACGTGGGACGTGGAGAAGGACAGGTTCGCCGGCCACATCATCGACCGTCTCGACGCGCTGTACTTCAGACGGCTGAAGGACATGCTCGTGGGATACCGCGCGCTCTCGCCCGAGGACCTGCAGCGTGACTTCGGGCTCGTCGGCGCGCATGTCTCGCACGGCGACATCACCGCGGGCCAGATGTTCGACGCCAGGCCCACCTTCGGACTGGCTCACTACGCCACCCCGGTCGCGGGGCTCTACCTGGGAAGTGTGGGGACGTGGCCGGGCAACTACGTCTCCGGGCTGCCCGGCCGCAACGCCGCCCGGCGACTGCTCGCCGACCGCGCCGACCCGGACCGCTACGCGGAGTTCGGCGCGGCGGGGGCCAACTGATGTCCGGACTCGATACGAGGGAGACAGCCGTGGGGCCTGACCGGCGCGCGGGGGCGGCATTCCTGGAAGCGTCGGGCGTGACCATGCGCTTCGGCGACCACGTCGCTGTACGGGACGTCACCCTGAGCCTGGCCCGGGGAGAGGTCGTGTCCATCATCGGGCCCAGCGGTGCCGGCAAGAGCACGTTCCTGCGCTGTGTCAACCTCCTGGAGATCCCGGAACAGGGCAGCCTGCGGGTCGGCGACACGTCGCTCACCGTGCGGCCGGGCGCCAAACCCAGGGAGAAGGACATCCAGCCCTTGCGCCGGAAGTTGGGGATGGTGTTCCAGAACTTCAACCTCTTTCCCCACCTGACCGTGCTGCGCAACGTCTCACTCGCGCAGGAGCGAGTGCTCGGCCGTTCCCGGGCCGAGGCCGAGGCGCGATCGATGTCGCTGCTGGACCGCGTCGGTCTGGCTGGCAAGGCCGGCGCCTACCCGGGGCGCTGCTCCGGGGGCCAGCAGCAGCGCGTGGCGATCGCCCGGGCCCTGGCGCTGGACCCGGCGGTGATGCTGTTCGACGAGCCCACCTCGGCCCTGGACCCGGAGGTAGGAGCCGAGGTCCTCGCCGTCATGAAAGAGCTCGCCGGCGAGGGCATGACGATGCTGGTGGTGACGCACGAGATGGCTTTCGCACGCGACGTCTCCGACCGGATCGTGGTCATGGTCGACGGCGCCGTGGTGGAGGCGGGCGAACCGCGGCAGGTCATGTCGGACCCGAGCCATCCGCGCACCCGCAGCTTCCTGAGCGCGGTGCTGGGCCGCTGATGTTCCAGTACACCGGATACATCCTGGCCGGCGTGGGGGGCACCGTCGCCATCACGGTGGCCGCCTTCGCCATCGGTGCCCTGCTCGGTGTGCCGCTGGCGGTGGCCAGCCGCAGCGGCCACCGGCTCGTGCGGTGGCCGGCCATCAGCGTGATCGAGGTGCTCAGGTCGGTCCCGAACCTGGTCTGGCTCTTCCTGGTCTTCTTCGGCCTGCCCGAGGTCGGGATCCGGCTCGGCCCGTGGGCGACGGCGATCCTCACCCTCGGCGTCACCAGCTCGGCCTACCTCGCCGAGATCTATCGGGGTGGCTTCAGCGGGCTGGGCCAGGGCCAGTGGCTGGCATCCAAGGCGCTCGGCCTGACGACGTGGGATCGCGGCCGGCACGTGCTGGCGCCGCAACTCGCCCGCGTGGTGAGCCCGACCATGGCGACCTACGCGATCAGCCTGCTCAAGGAGTCGGCACTCGCCTCGACGATCGGCGTGGTCGAACTGACGTTCCGCGGTGGCCTGGTGTCGCAGCGGACCGGCGACGGACTCACCACCTTTGTCGTCGTCGGCGTGGTGTACCTGTTGTTGAGCCTGCCGCTCGCCTACACGTCACGCCGGGTCGACAGCCGCCTGCGCGCGAAGTTCTCAGTCGGTTGAGGCGGACACGATGGACGGATTCCTTTCTGATCTTCAAGTCCTGGGCCCCGGTCTCGGTACCGCGCTCCAGTTGGCCGGGCTGAGCCTGGCACTCGCCTACGTGCTGGGCCTGGTGCTCGCGTTGCTCGTCGACGCGCGGCACCAGATCGTGCGGATCGCCGCCCTCGTCGTCATCGAGGTGGGGCGCGGGCTTCCGCTGCTGGTCATCCTGTACCTCATCTACCGCGGCCTTCCGCAGGCCGGCCTCTACCTCGACCCGATGCCGGCGGCGGTGGTGGGCTTCACCTGGTCCATCGGTGCGTACGCCAGCGAGATCATGCGCTCCAGCCTCAACGCGGTCCCACCCGGACAGCGCGAGGCGGCGGCGGCGTTGGGGCTGGCGCCACGGTCGGCGTACCGCGACGTCCTGCTTCCACAGGCCGCTCGGATCGCCGTCCCACCGCTGATGAACCTGGCCATCAAGGCATTCCAACTCACCTCCCTCGCCTACACGATCACGCTCTCGGAGGTCATGCAGGCCGCGTACCTGCGGGGGAGCGTGACCTTCGAGTACCTGCGCACCTTCGTCGCCGCGGCCGTGCTGTACGCGGCGGTCGCCATCGTGGCGTCGTTGCTGGTGCGGCGATTCGAGAGACGACTCAACCGCCATGTCTGAACGATGGAGAACGATATGAACAAGTCCCGCACGGTCCTCGCCGTGACCGCTCTCGTGTCCACATTGGCCATTACGGCGTGCGCCGATCCCACCTCGGACGAGGCGTCCGGCGCGCCGGGGGAGAACTGCACGCCCGTCCACCCGAACGTGCGGACGATCACGGAAGGCACACTGACCGTCGGGCACTTCCCGAACCCGCCGTTCGCCGACAGCGAGGGAAACACGCTCACCGGCGTCGAGGGTGAGGTCCTCAGCCGGATTGCCGAACGGGAGTGCCTGTCGATCAGGATCGTGCGCGGCAACGTCGCGAGCATGATCCCGTCGGTGGAGTCGGGACGGGCGGACACCACGCTCGGCAGTTGGTACCGCACCGCCGAGCGCGCGAAGGTCGTCCGCCTCAGCGACCCCGTGATCACCGTCCACCTGGCCATCGCCTCACGCAAGGGAAGCGGCATCGAGCAGATCGGCGACCTTCCCGGACACGTCGTCGGGTCGGCGATCGGCTCCCTCTGGGTCGAGGACGTCAACCGCCTGATCGGCAACGACCAGAAGCTCTACGAGACGCTGGAGGCCTCCTACGCCGACCTCAAGGCTGGTCGCATCGAGGCCATCCTGAACTCGCAACCCACGGCGGTGCGGCAGATCGAGATGGCCGGCCTGCAGAACGAGGTCCAGGTGGTCGTCCCCAAACCCGACGACGCGGTGAAGGCGACCCTCCACCCCGGACAGACCAACTTTCCCGTGCACCTGCAGAACGCGAGCCTGCAGGAGGCCATCAACGACGGTCTCGCCGAGCTCCGCAAGACCGGCGAGCTCCGAAAGATCCTGGAGAAGTACGGGATCCCGGCCGACGCCGACAATCCACAGCCACTCCAGACCTTCTGACTCCCCGGCAACAGACCGAAATCCACTATCGAGGAGACCACACCTGCCATGAACGCCAACAATCGGCTCGTCGTCGACGCCCTGCAGAGCAGCAACTTCACCCGAGAACGCTTCCTGGAGATCCGTGCGGGCGGCATCGACTGCATCCACGCCACGGTGGTCATCTGGGAGGACGCGCGGACCACGCTCGACCTGCTGGGCACCTGGAACCGCCTGTTCCGGGAGAACGACGACGTGATCGCGATGGCGCGCAACGGACAGGAGATCCGCGAGGTGGCGGCCACCGGGCGGGTCGCCGTGGTGCTCGGGTTCCAGAACGCCTCGGCCTTCGAGGACGACCTCGACCTGGTGGAGGTCTTCTTCGATCTCGGCATCCGGGTCGTCCAGCTCACGTACAACATCCAGAACCATGCCGGCGCCAGCTGTTACGAGACGGAGGACGCCGGCCTGACGCGCTTCGGCGGCTACGTGGTCGGCGAGATGAACCGGCTCGGCATGCTCGTCGATCTGTCCCACGTGGGGGAGCGGACCTCGCTGGACGCGATCGAGCGGTCGGCCCGGCCGGTCACGATCACGCACGCCAACCCGGCGGCCGTCTGGCCGCACCCCCGCAACAAGTCGGACGAGGTCCTGCGCGAGCTCGCGGCCCGCGGCGGGGTGCTCGGCGTCGCGCCCTACGCCCATCTGACCGGCGGCGGCCCGGTCAGCCTGGAGGAGTGGACGAGCATGGTCGCGTACGCGGTCGACCTGATCGGCGTCGACCATGTCGGCATCGGCAGCGACGCCAGCCACGGGTGGGACGACGAGAAGCTCCAGTGGATCCGAAAAGGACGGTGGTCGCACGAGACCCAGCTCGGCCCGGCGAGCCCCGACGCCCAAGGCTGGCTTCCCTGGCCCGACTTCTTCAAGACCCCCGCGATGTTCCCCACGATCGAGCAAGGGCTGCGGGACAAGGGCTTCACCGACGTCGAGGTCGACAAGCTGGTGGGCGGCAACTGGATGCGAATCTTCGACGAAGGGCTCACGCCGAGCGGGAGCGCCCCGGCCCGGCTCGCGAAGGCGTCCGCATGACCGTGACGTTCACCCGCATGAAGGACGGCACCCGGCAGGAGTACGACTACCTCGACAGCCGGGAACGCGACTTCAACCGGGGCCTGCCGGACCGGATCATCCGCGCGCTGCAGGAGCTGGACGCGTCGTTCGACGGCCACCGGGTCACCCGGCTCGAACATTCGCTCCAGGCGGCCACTCGTGCCCTGCGCGACGGCCGCGACGAGGAGTACGTCGTCACGGCACTCGTCCACGACGTCGGGGACAACCTCGCGCCGTACACGCACAGCGAGATGGTGGGGGCCCTCGTGCGGCCCTTCGTACGGCCGCAGCTGACCTGGATCGCCCGCCACCACGGCGTTTTCCAGCAGCACTACTACACAAACCTCCCGTGGCCGGCCCGGAACGCGCGCGACCGGTTCCGCGACTCGCCCTGGTTCGACGACTGCGCCGAGTTCTGCGAGCTGTACGACCAGGAGAGCTTCGACCCCACGTACGACGCGCTGCCGCTGGCGTCGTTCGAGCCGGCGCTGGGCCGGATCTTCGCGGAACCCCGTTATCTGCGGGAGGAGGCGACGGCATCATGACAGCGGTCGACACGGCGGCCTCGTCGCCGGCTCAGCGGCGGATCCTGCGGACCGAGATTCCCGGCCCCCGGTCCCGTGAACGGCAGGTGCTGCGTGACGCCAACGTCGCCGCGGGTCTGGGGCAGACCCTGCCCGTCTTCGTCGAACGGGCCGGCGGCGCCGTGGTGGTGGACGCGGACGGAAACCATCTGATCGACCTCGCCTCGGGGATCGCGGTCACCGCGGTCGGTGCATCCCACCCCCACGTCGTGCGCCGGATCAGCGAACAGGCACAGCGCTTCACCCACACCTGCTTCCTGGTCACCGAGTACGACGGATTCGTCGACCTGGCCGCCGCGCTCAACCGGATCACGCCGGGCGACCACGCCAAGCGGACCGCCCTGTTCTCCACCGGAGCCGAGGCGGTCGAGAACGCGGTCAAGATCGCCCGGGTCGCGACCGGGCGGCCCGCGGTGGTGGTCCTCGGCAACGCCTATCACGGTCGCAGCCTGCTGACCATGACCATGACGGCGAAGGCCGCGCCGTACAAGGACGGATTCGGGCCGTTCGCGCCGGAGGTCTACCGCGCGCCCGCACCGTATCCGTACCGCTGGCCAGGCGGCCCGCAGCGATGTGCGGAGGAGGCCGCCGAGGCGCTCCGCGACCTGGTCGAGACCCAGATCGGTGGTCACCGGGTGGCCGCGATCGTCGTGGAACCGATCCAGGGGGAGGGCGGGTTCATCGTGCCGCCACCCGGGTACCTGCCGCGGGTCCGCGAACTGGCGGACCGGCACGGGATCGTGTTCGTGGCCGACGAGGTGCAGACCGGGCTCGGACGCACCGGTGACATGTTCGCCTGTGACCGCGAAGGCGTCGTCCCGGACCTGACCATCACGGCCAAGGCACTGGGCGGCGGCATGCCCATCGCGGCGGTGACCGGGTCCGCACAGGTCATGGACGCCGTTCCCGCCGGCGGGCTCGGCGGTACGTTCGCCGGAAACCCGGTGTCCTGCGCCGCCGCACTGGCCACACTGGAGGTCATCGAGCGGGAAGGGCTGGTCGAGCGGGCGCGCGAGATCGAGGCCCTCGCCCTGCCCCGCCTACGCGCCCTGGCCGGCCCGGACTCCCGCGTCGGCGAGGCACGCGGTCGCGGCGCCATGCTGGCCATGGAGTTCGTGCGCCCCGGCAGCCGTACCCCCGACCCCGAAGCGGCCCGCGCGGTCGCCGCCGCCTGCCACCGGCAGGGCGTTCTGGTGCTGGTCTGCGGGACCTACGGCAACGTCGTCCGGCTGCTGCCGCCGCTGGTCATCGAGTCCCACCTGCTCGACGACGCGCTCGGTGTGATCGAGGAGGCGGTGAGGAGCCGATGACCTCGGCCGCCACCGAAACCAGCCACGACCCCCGTACCGGACTGCCCGCCACCACCGCCCGGCCCACGAGCCCGGCCGGGTTGGCGCGAACCATGGCGCGTGCCGTCGCTGCCGCCGCCGGGCTGTCCCGCGTCCCGCCGAAGGAACGCGCCCGGTGGCTGTACGCGGTCGCCGACGCCGTCGAGGCGGCGCGGGACGAACTGGTCCGGCTGGCCGACTGGGAGACCGCCCTGGGCGGTGCCCGGCTGCGGGGCGAACTGACCAGGACCATCGCCCAGCTCCGGTTCTACGCCGACGAAGCGGCCGCCGGTCACTACCTGCGCGTCGAGCACGACACCGGCGACGAGCAGGTGCCGAACATGGCCCGGGTCAGCGTCCCGCTGGGGCCGGTGGCCGTCTTCGGCGCCAGCAACTTCCCGTTCGCCTTCGGGGTGCTCGGCCACGACACCGCCTCGGCGCTGGCGGCCGGCTGCCCGGTGGTGGTCAAGGCGCATCCGGCGCACCTGGGCGTGAGCGACCGCCTGTTCGAGATCGCCCGCACCGCCCTCGCCGGCACCGGCGCGCCGGACGGCGCCCTGGGCACCGTCCACGGGTTCGAGGCCGGCGTCGCGCTGGTGCAGCACCCCGATCTGGCCGCCGTCGCGTTCACCGGCTCACAGGCCGGCGGGATGGCACTGTGGCGCCTGGCCAACGAACGACCGGTGGTGATACCCGTCTTCGCCGAGATGGGCACCGTCAACCCGGTCGCCGTCACCCCGCTCGGCGCGGCGCGGCTCGACGAGGTGGCGCGGGGGCTCGTCTCCTCGTTCACCCTCGGGCACGGGCAGTACTGCACCAAGCCCGGCCTGGTCCTCGCACCGCGCGGCGAAGAGTTCGCGGCTCGCGTCGCCGCGGAGCTGGCGCGGCTCGCACCCGATCCGGTGATGCTCACCCGCGGGATCGCCGACCGCGTCACGTCCGGCATCGAGGCCCTGCGCGACGCGGGTGCCACGACCACCGTGCGGCTCGGCGGCGACGGCCCCGGCTGGTCGGCCCCGGCGGCCGTCCTCGAGGTGCCGCTGGACCAGGTGAAGGCGGGCAGCCGGGTACTGGAGGAGGTGTTCGGCGCGGTCGTCGTCGTCACTGAGTACGACTCGCCCGAGCAGATCCTCGACACGCTGGCGCAATGGCCGGGAGCCCTCGCGGCGACACTGGTCGCCGGGGCCGGCCAGGACCCGTGGGCGGCCCGATGGCTGGACGCGTTGAGCGGACGGGTCGGCCGGGTGGTCCTCGACGGCTGGCCGACCGGGGCGCCGCTCACCCGCGCCCAGCAGCACGGCGGTCCGTGGCCCGCGACGACCCAACCGACCGCTACCTCGATCGGGGCACGGGCGCTGGAACGCTTCGTGCGCCCAGTGGCCTACCAGGGCTTCCGGGACGAACTGCTACCACCGGCCGCCCGGCGTAGCAACCCGTGGTCGCTTCCGTGCCGGGTCGACGGCACCTGGACCGAGGACGGCCGCTCATGACGGCGGTGCTCGACGGGATCGTCGTGGCCGACTTCAGCAGGGTGCTCGCCGGTCCGCTGGCCACCATGACCCTCGCCGACCTCGGCGCCACCGTGATCAAGGTCGAGCGGCCGGGCGTCGGGGACGAGACCCGCCAGTGGGGACCGCCGTGGACGGCGGCGACCAGCGCGTACTTCGAAGCCGCCAACCGGTCCAAGCTGAGCGCCGAGCTGGACCTCGACGATCCGGCCGACCTGGAGGTCGCCACCAACCTGGCTCACGAGGCGGATGTCGTGTTCGAGAACTTCCGTACCGGGTCGCTGGACGTGCGCGGTCTCGGGTACGACGCCGTCGCCGCCGCGAACCCCGGCGTCGTCTACTGCTCCATCTCGGGATTCGGCCCGGGCTCCGCGCTTCCCGGATACGACTTCCTGGTCCAGGCCGTCGGCGGGCTCATGAGCATCACCGGCGACCCGCAGTCACCACCCTCGAAGGTCGGTGTCGCGCTCGTCGACGTGCTGACCGCCAAGGACGCCGTCGCAGGCGTCCTGGCCGCGCTCCTCGAACGCACGACCTCGGGACGCGGACAACACGTCCAGGTCAACCTCCTGTCCAGCCTGCTCGGCTCGCTGGCCAACCAGGCGGCGTCCTACCTGGCGACCGGCACCTCCCCCGACCGTCTCGGAAACCAGCACCCGTCGATCGCCCCGTACGAGACGCTCGACTGCGCGGACGGGCAGCTCGCGGTGGCGTGCGGCAACGACGCCCAGTTCCAGCGGCTCGCCGAAGCTCTCGGGCTGCCGGCGCTCGCCACGGACGACCGGTTCCGCACCAACCCAGCACGGGTCGCCCAGCGGGCCGAGCTGGTGCGGGAACTGGAGTCGGCGCTGCGCCACGCCGACATCGACACCTGGCTCGGCCGGCTGGAACGCGCCGGCGTGCCGGCCGGACGGGTCGGTGACATCGGCTCCGCCTTCGCGCTCGCGGCCCGGCTCGGCCTGAACCCCCGTGTGTCGCTCTCCGACGAGGCGATGGACCAGGTCCGCCATCCCGTCACCTACTCGCGAACCCCCGTAACGGACTACCGGCGGCCGCCGCGGCTGGGCGAGCACACCGACCTCGTCCGCGCCACCTACGCCACCAGGAGCCCGCGATGACCGCCGCCGTACATCAGCCCCACCCCCTGGACCTGCTGAATCTCGACGACCACCTCACCGAGGGCGAACGGGCGGTCCGGGACTCGGTCCGCCGTCTCTGTGACGACCTCGTCGAACCCCACATCGCCGAGTGGTACGAGAACGGGCAGGTCGCCGGGGTACGCGAGCTGGCCGTCGCGCTCGGCGACCTGGGCCTGCTCGGCATGCACCTGGAAGGCTACGGCTGCGCCGGGATGAGTGCGGTCGAGTACGGCCTCGCCTGTCTGGAACTCGAAGCGACCGACTCGGGACTGCGCTCGCTGGTCTCGGTGCAGGGCTCGCTGGCCATGTACGCCATCTGGAAGTGGGCGAACGAGGAGACCAAGCGGCGGTGGCTGCCCCGCATGGCCGGCGGCCACGCGATCGGCTGCTTCGGCCTTACCGAACCCGACCACGGCTCCGACCCGGGCTCGATGCGCACCCGTGCCCGCCGCCAGGGAGGCGACTGGGTGCTCGACGGGACCAAGACGTGGATCACCAACGGCTCCGTGGCCGACGTGGCCGTGATCTGGGCGGTCACCGACGACGGCATACGGGGCTTCGCGGTGCCGACCGGCACGCGCGGCTTCTGCGCTACGGAGATCAAGCACAAGGCGTCGCTGCGGGCCTCCGTGACCAGCGCGCTCGCCCTGGACGGCGTACGGGTCCCGGACGAGTTCGCCTTTCCCGACGTGCGTGGCCTGAAGGGGCCCCTGAGCTGCCTGAACGAGGCACGGTACGGAATCACCTGGGGAGCCATGGGCGCAGCGCGCAGCTGCCTGCGGGCCGCGCTGGACTACACCTGCCAGCGCGAACAGTTCGGCCGACCGCTGGCCGCGTTCCAACTGACCCAGCGCAAGCTCGTGGAGATGAACGTCGAGTACGCCAAGGGTCTGCTGCTCGCCTGGCACCTCGGGCGCCGCAAGGACGCGGGCGTGCTGGCCTCGGCCCAGGTCAGCCTCGGCAAGCTCAACAACGTCAGGGAAGCCCTCAAGATCTGCCGGACCGCCCGGACCCTTCTGGGCGCCAACGGCGTCTCCCTCGAATACCCGGTCATCCGGCACGCCAGCAACCTCGAGTCCGTGCTCACTTACGAGGGAACGGTGGAGATGCACACGCTCGTGCTCGGCCAGTTGATGACCGGTATGCCGGCATTCCGATAACCCGCGGGCGCGCCCGTGCCGCGTGGTCAGCTGTGAAGTCGCGGGGTGAGTGCCGATGCTGGTATCTGTTCCAGGCCGTGGCGCTCGATGTGGCGGGCGAGCTCGGTTGCCCAGCTCGCCAGGTCGGCGGCGGGTATGCCGTGCGGGGCACGGTCGGCGTATCGGGCGACCCGCTCGGCCGCTCGCAGCAGCAATCGGCTAGCGCCGGTTGGGTTCCCGCGCGCCCCGTGGGTCAGTCCTACCGCGAGTTGTGCGAGGCCGCGCCACAGCTCGCGCTCGTTGTCGGGTGCCGACTTCCACACGCCTTCCAGCACCTCGTGCGCGTGAAACGGCTGGCCGGCCTCGATGAGTCGCTGGGCCTGGGTGAGCGCCGCGCTCGGCGACAGCACCACGTCCTCGGGGGTGGTCGGCACCCCGGTCGCACCTCGTGGCAGCGGGCGCCCCAACCCGTCGCGGGGGCGCGCGTTGCGTGGTCGGCCGGCGCCGTCACGGTCCCGCCGTTCCCGTGCGCCGCCGCCCATCGTCGAAGACTCTGCCACTCGCCGATTCTCGCTCATTCCCCGGCAGGATCCCCAGCGAGCGCGTCGGCGGGGCAGGTCGGCAACGTCCTGGGCTGGACCTGCGACGAACAGCAGTCCCGCGCCGTGCTGGACGCGTACGTCGCGGCCGGCGGCAACGTCGTCGACACCGCCGACCAGTACTCCTCGTGGGTCCCCGGCAACATCGGCGGCGAATCAGAGACGATCATCGGGCAGTGGCTGGCCACCGGCGTCGACCGCGGCCAACTGGTGATCGCGACCAAGTGCGGCCGGATGCCAGGCCTGCGGGGGTTGGCGCCGGCGACCATTCGGGCCGCGGTCGACGCCTCACTGCGCCGGCTCGGCACCGACTACGTCGACGTGCTGTACGCCCACCTCGACGACACCGACACCCCGCTCGAGGCGACGCTCGAGACCTTCGACCTGGTCCGGGCCGGCAAAGTCCGGTACGTCGCCGCCTCCAACTACGGCGCCGAACGCCTCGACCAGGCGCTGAAGACCGCCGCCGCCAACGACTGGGCACCGTTCGTCGCCCTGCAAACCCACGACAACCTGGTCGAGCGGTAGGCGTACGAGACGGACCTGCGGGCCGTGGTTGCCCGGTACGGCCTGGCCTGCTTCCCGTACTACGGCCTGGCCAGCGGATACCTGACCGGCAAGTACACCGGCGGATCGGCGCCGGCCAGCCCGCGCTCGGCGGCCGCCGACCGGTACCGGAAGCGCGGCGGGGAACGGGTGATCGACGCCCTGAAAGCGATCGCCGACCGGCGTGGGGTGGTTGTCGGCGCGGTCGCACTCGCCTGGCTCGCCCACCAGCCCACGGTCGTCGCACCCATCGCGAGTGCCCGCACCCCGGACCAGCTAACCGAGATCATGGCCTTCGCGGCGCTAGGGCCTGTATCAAATTCCTTGCCGGGCTGCGCCGGGCCCAGGCGGCGCCATGCGGCGTCGGGCGTAAGCCCGCATACAACACCGGTATGCGACCTTGCGCCCGCCACCACCTGACGCCGCCTGGACTCCGGCTCGCACCGACAAACTCTTTGATACAGGCCCTAGTAGTACTTTGTTAGGTAACTCGAGATTGGTTGTGGTGTAAGGGTTTCACGGTTTGGTGGCATGTGGGGCAGGCGCCGGTCCAGGTCGCGAGGAGGTATTGCAGCTCGCGGATGACCTTGTAGAGGGTCAGGCCGGCGCAGCCGCTTTTGGGTCGTGTCGCAGCAGGGTGATGAACAGGTGCGCGGCGGTGACCAGGGTGACGTGGCGGTGCCAGCCGGTGAAGGAGCGGCCTTCGAAGTGGTCCAGGCCGAGGCCGGTTTTCAGTTCGCGGTAGTCGTGTTCGATCCGCCAGCGGATCTTCGCGGTGCGGATCAGGTCGACGGGGTCGGTGTCGGCGGGTTGGCTGGATAGCCAGTAGGTGACCGGTTCGGCCTCGTCGTCGGGCCATTCCGCGATCAGCCACCGCTCGGGCAGGCTGCCGTCGGGGTTGCGGGGGATGCGGTGCCCAGCCGGACGGACCCGTAGGAACACGAACTGTGAGCTGAGGATGCCTTTGCTGCCTTCGCGCCAGGTGACCGTGGTCGCGGCATCGCGGCCGGCGTCGAGCACGTGCCGGGCAATGCTGGCCGCGTCGTCGGGGTAGTCCGGGCGGGTCGGTGGGCGGCCGTGCCCGGACCACGTGGGTGGCGCGGGTTCCGCGTCGGACCGGTGGGCGAGGGTTTCGCCTTTGACCTGGACGCTGTAGAGGATGCCGCGTTCGTCGAGCGCGGCCCGGAACGGGCCGCTGTCGCCGTAGCCGGAGTCGGCGGTGACCAGGGGTGGTCGCAATCCGTGTGCAGCGAGCCCGTCGATCATCTCGATTGCCAGTATCCACTTCGGACGGTGGCCCTCATCCTCCGGAATCGCGGCCTTGCGGCGCCGCCGCCGCGCGGTCTCGGTCGCGGCAGCGGCGACCGCATCAACATCGACCTCGGCCGGTTCGACAGACGCGGTGGCCCGCGGTGCATTCGTCAACGTCTTACGCTGCTTGGCCTTGGCCGCCTTGACCGCGGCCGGTCCGGCCTTGGCGGCGTCCCAGGACTCCGGCAGGAACAGCCGCCAGTCCAGCGGGCACGACGCCGTATCGGTGACCGCGTGGACGCTGACCCCGATCTGGCAGTTGGCGACCTTGCCCAGGGTGCCGGAGTACTGCCGGGCCACCCCGGGCGAGCCGGTGCCGTCCTTCGGGAACCCGGTGTCATCGAACACCCACGCGACCGGGTCGATCAACTCTACCGCCCGCTCGGCCAGCCGCGCCCGCACCGCCATGGTGTCCCACGTCGACGTGGTCACGAACTGCTGCAGCCCCTGATGATCCACGCCGAGCCGGGCCGCCATCGGCTGCATCGACTTACGCCGCCCGTCCAGCAACAGCCCCCGCAGATACGTCTCGCCCTTGACCCGCTGGTCAGACCGGGCCAAGGGCGTGAACACGTCCGCCGCGAACGCCTCCAGGCGTTGCCGCACAACCGAAAGCTCATCCGGAGTCACCGAAGCATGAAACTACCCGCACCACCCCGACGACCCCACGACACGCCGACCTAACAAAGCACTACTAG
>NZ_JAVHUY010000008.1 GCF_031085175.1 Phytohabitans maris | reverse complement strand
ACCGGCGTGCCGAAGTTGGGCGTGCCGTCCGCGTTCCACGTGAACTTCTGCGCCCGCGTCGACCGGTTCATGTCACACCCACCACCAGCCGAGCTGTTCGCGTGATACACGATCCAATCCTCCGTCCCGTCCGGCGACGTGAAGAACCCGTTGTGCCCCGGACCGTACACACCATTCGCGTTACTACGCTGAAACACCGGATTCGGAAACTTCCGCCACGACGACGAACTCAACGGATCCCCACCCACATACTCCAACATCCCCAACTTGTAATCCGGCGTCGAACAATGCGAAGCCGAATACACGATGAACGTACGCCCATTACGCTGCAACACCTCACCACCCTCAGCCACCGCACCACCCACCGTCTCCCACGACAACGTCGGCGTCGTCAACACCCGCCGCGTCCCCGACGCCGTCCACGGATTACTCAACGGCCGGATGAACATCGGCTGCGACCCGTTGTAAAACGTCCCCAACAAATACAACTCCCATTCAACCGCAGAATCCCCGGATCCAACTCCCACGTATTGTCCGACACCGGATCCAACATGTCCGCCTTGAACGAATACGGACCCATCGGATCCAACCCCGCACTCTCCAACACATGAATCCGCTGCGAACCCAGATCAAACGGCTCCCGCCCCGCCGTGTAATAGAAATACCACCGCCGACCACTCGGACCATCCAACAAATGAAACTCCGGCGCCCACATCGTCTCCCCGCACCATTCGGCCGACTCAACGTGAACAACACCGTATCCACCGCCGACGCCAACCCACCCAACGTCCGCGAACGACGCATCGTCACCGTGTTGTTCCACGTCGTCGTCGCCAAATAGTAGAAACCCTCGTAATACGTCAACCACGGATCCGGACCCCGCACCTTCAACGGGTTCGTAAACGTGGCGCCCGGCGGCGGTGCCGTGGTCGTGGGCGGCGGCACGGTCGGTGTGGTCGGCGTCGTCGACGTGGTCGGCGTGGTGGAGCCGGTGCAGGCCACGCCGTTGAGCGCGAACCCGGTCGGCGCCGGGTTGGTCGCGTTGTTCCACGACCCGTTGAAGCCGAGGTTGACCGTGGCGCCGGTGCCGAGGCTCGCGTTCCAGGTCTGGTTGCGGGCGGTCACCTGCGCGCCGCTCTGGCCGAAGACCGCGCTCCAGCCCTGGGTGACCTGCTGGCCGGCGGTGAACGTCCAGGTCAGGGTCCAGCCGTCGAGCGGGTCGCCGAGGTTGGTGAGATCGACGCTGCCGCTGAAGCCGCCGGGCCACTGCGACCCGACGCGGTAGGTGACCGAGCAGCCGGCCGCGGCGGAGGCGGATGTCACGACCGTGACCGCGCCGCTGGCGGCGAGGGCGCAGACCGCGGCGGCGGCCAGGAGGGAACGGGGACGCGCGAGGCGCATGAGAGGCTCCCGAAAGGCAGGGGACATGGCGAAGTCGGTCGCCCGGGAGCCGCTCCGGGCCTCAAGATAGCCACTTAAGTATGGAGATGCAACTATCTCGGTGCATCGAGATCAATCGCTTGACAGGCGGGTGGGACGCGTCCACGATGTGGTGGCTGGGCCCCATTCGCGCATCCTTTCCGGGCAGGGATCAAGGAGGCCTTCCCGTTACCTGTCTCGACACGTAGGGATGCCCGATGAAACCTCGCCCTCGATGGCGGCGCTGGCTTGCCGCGCTCGCGCTGGTCACCCTCGGCACGGCACCGCTGGTCGTGCCGCAGCTCACCCCGGCGGCGGAGGCCGCCGCCAAGACGGTCTGGATCCCGGAGCGCTGGCAGAGCACCGGCGAGGTGCCCTGGGCGCAGAACCGGACCAAGGAGTCGGCCAACTTCATCCTGCTGTGGGGTGAGAAGTCCGGCACGAACCCGCTGTCGGCGCCGGCCGAGTTCCGCTTCGACCCGGACAACATCCTGAGCCAGCTGGAGACGCTGTACTCCTTCTACGTCAACACGATGCGGTTTACGCCGGAGACCGGCCTGCTGTCCCAGTACAAGATCATCGTTATCATCACGCGGACCTGGAACCGCACCGCGCTGGACGCCTGGGCGACCGGCGGCTCGACCGACGGGCGGGTCGGCGTCATCAACGTCGCGCCCGGCGCGGCCCAGCCCGGCTCGTGGGGGCTGGCGCACGAGCTCGGGCACGTGTTCCAGAACTACACGTTTCTGGGACGCTCCGGCATGGGTCTGACCCACGCCTCAGCCGGCACGTTCTGGGAGGCGAGCGCCGAGTTCATGGCGATGCAGGTGTACCCGCGCACGGCCGCCGGCGACCTGACCCGCTGGCTGCGCACGGAAAACCTCTACTACTCCTCGTCCCGCCACCACTACGGCGCCTGGATGCTGTTGCAGTACATCAAGGACCGGGACGGCATCGAGATGTTCAACCGGATCTGGAACGAGGCGCGCAACACCGAGCACCCGCTCGAGGTGTACCGCCGGATCGCCGGCATCACCCAGGCCGAGCTCAACCGGCGCATCGGCGAGTACGCGCAGCACAACGTGACGTGGGACTACACGAACCGGGCCGACTTCATGCCGTTCATCAACAGCGTGTACGGCGCCGGCTTCCTCAACGCGTACAAGGGCGTGCCGGTCGAGGCGGTCAACGCGGGCGCCCGCCACTACCGGATCTCCGACGCGATGGCCCCCTCCGACTACGGGTACAACAAGATCCAGCTGGTGCCGGAGAGCGACGGCGCGCTGATCCGCCTGCACCTCAAGGGCCACGCGGAGACCGGCGCGACCGGCTGGACGTTCGGGTTCGTGGCGGTGCGCAACGGCACCCCGCGGTACGGGCCGCTGACCCAGGGCACGTCCGGGCAGATCAGCTTCCAGACCCAGCCGGGCGAGAGCCAGGTCTTCCTCGTCGTCACCGGCACCCCGGCGAGCGCCGTGCCGAAGTACGCGTTCCTCGACGGCTGGCCGAAGAACCGCCGCTACCCGTACGAGTTCCGGATCTCCGGCGCGATCCCGTCCGGCCACGAGCCGGGGTACCAGAAGCCGGCCGCGACCAACGGCGGGCGCTGGCACGCCAACGGCGGCGGCTGGGTGGCCGGCAACGCCAACGTGGCCGCGACCGCGTACGTGGGCCCGCGCGCCGCCGTCTACAGTGGATCGGTCACGGGCAACGCCCGGATCGAGGACCTCGCCTGGGTCAATGGCGGTGCGGTCACCGGCAACGCCGTCGTCAAGGGCAACGCGATCGTCCAGGGTGGAGTGACGATCGGCGGCACCGCGGTCGTCGGCGGCGACGCCGAGCCGCCGGCCGGCCCGACCGGCGGCACCTGCAACTCCGGCACCTACCTGCTGTTCAACCCGAGCCGTGGATGCGACGGCGGCGGGCCGGAGGCGGACGTCAACCCGGCGCACGGCACGTTCACGTCGGAGGAGCTGGCCATCACCGGCGGCACCAACCCGACCACCCCGCCGCCCACGACCGCGCCACCGACGACCGCACCGCCGACCACGGCGCCCCCGACGACGGCCCCGCCCACGACCGCGCCGCCGACCGGTGGGACCACGTCGTGCCGGGTCGCGTACACGGCGAACTCGTGGAGCAACGGCTTCACCGGCGACGTGACCGTCACCAACACCGGCGGCGCGGCGGTGAACGGGTGGACGCTGACCTTCTCGTTCCCGAACGGGCAGCAGGTCACCAACAGCTGGAACGCCACCGTGACGCAGAGCGGCCCGGCGGTGACCGCGCGGGACGCCGGCTACAACGGCACGATCGCGCCGGGCGGCACCGCGTCGTTCGGCTTCCAGGGCACGCACGGCGGCACCAACCAGCCGCCGACCGGGTGGGCGCTCAACGGCTCGCCCTGCACCAGCTGACCACCCTCCCCTCAAGCCGGGGCGGGCCGCCACAGGCCCGCCCCGGCGCCGGTCACCGCTCCAGGGCCACGTGCCAGGGGCGCACCTCGACCATCAGCAGCCCGCGCGCCACGGCCTGGTCGTCGTACTGCGCGAGGCGCACGTAGGCGGCCACGTCGGCCGGGTCGGGCACCCGGATCACGGTCATCCCGGTGCTGACCCGGTCGAGCGAGCCGGCGGCCACCAGCACGCCCCGCTCGCGGAGCCGGCGCACGAACGCGATGTGCTCGGCGAAGTCGGGCTGCCCGAACACCGGCTCCCCCGCCGGCAGCGCCGGCCCGGCCGTGTGGCTGAGCACCAGCCACACCGGACCCTCGGGCGCCGCCGCGCCGGACGGGCGGGCGGCGTACCCGTCGAGGACCAGGGGCCAACCGTTGCCGTACTCGCGGCGGGCCGCGCCCGGGTCGGGCAGCCGCTCCCAGCCGTCGTGCTCCAGCGTCACCAGCGTGAGGTCGTCGGCGACCTCCTCGAAGCGGACCCGCACCCGGCTGGCCTTGTCCACATCGGACCCGGGATGCCAGGTCACCGCGAGCGCCGCGGGCGGGTCCCACTCCAGGACCGTGCCCCAGACCGCCTCGCCACCGCCCGGCCCGCGCTCGACCAGCCGGCCGTCCTCGAACGCCACGGTGCCGCCCGCGCCGTACACACTCAGCCGGCCGATCGGCCACCACAGCCCGATCTCGCCGGTGAACACCGCGAACGCGGCGTCGCGCGTCCCCGGAACGACCACCTGCCGGCGGATCGGCGGAAGTGCGGTCACGTCGTCTCCTCCCCGCGGGAAGCCATCCGGTCGGCGAACGCGCCGAGCGCCTGGTCCCATGTCGACACCAGCCACTGCTGCAGCGCGGTGAACCCCGGCGGGGCCAGCGCGTACAGGTTGCGGGTGCCGACGCTGGTGTGCACCACGAGCCCGGCGCCCTCCAGGACGCGCAGGTGCTTGCTCACCGCCGGCCGCCCGACCGGCAGCCCCGCGGCGAGCTCGCCGACCGGCAGCGGCCCACCGCGCAGGCGCCGGACGATCGCCCGCCGGGTGCGGTCACCCAGCGCGTCCAGCACGTCGTCCACCGCGACTTGGTTACTCATAAGCAACCGTTACTCTAGGGCAACCGTTACTCCGGAGCAACCACCGGGCAGCGCCGTCGCGGCCGGCGACCGCATTTTCCCGGTGGGTGAGCGGTAACACATAGATGAACGAAGAGTGTCGTCAATCCTGCCGAAACGTGGACCATGGAGTGATGACTTGGCGAGCGCGGGCGGACCGGCCCGTCCTGGTGCGTGGGTACGTGCGCGAGGGTTTCGAGGCCGTCCGGGACGCGTTCGTGGAAAACCTGGTCCGCCGCGACGAGCTGGGCGCGGCGTGCTGCGTCTACCAGAACGGCGAGCGGGTCGTCGACCTGTGGGGCGGCGTGCGCGACGCGGCGACCGGGGCACCCTGGGCGCGCGACACGATGGTGCTGGTCTTCTCGGCCACCAAGGGGATGGCCGCGATGACCCTCGCGGTCGCCCACTCGCGCGGCTGGCTCGACTTCGACGAGCGGGTGAGCACGTACTGGCCGGAGTTCGCGCAGCGGGGCAAGGAGCAGGTCACGGTCCGCCAGCTCCTGGCTCACCAGGCCGGCCTCTTCGCGCTCGACCGCCCGATCGGCCGCGGCACGGTCCGCGACCTCGACCGCCTCGCCGCGGTGCTGGCCGCGCAGGAGCCGGCGTGGGAGCCGGGCAGCCGGCAGGCGTACCACGCCCTGACCCTCGGCTTCTACCAGGGTGAGCTGCTGCGCCGGGTCGACCCGACCCGCCGGTCGCTGGGCCGCTTCTTCCACGAGGAGATCGCCGCGCCGCTCGGCCTCGACTTCTACATCCGCCTGCCGGCCACGATCCCGAACGTCCGCCTGGCCCGGATCCGCCGCCCCAACCCGCTCAAGGTGGTGGTCAGCGTCTCGCCCGGCCTGCTGCTCGGCGCGCTGAACCCGCGATCGAGCCTGTTCCGCTCGGTCGTCGGCGGCACCGGGCCGTGGCTGCCGATGCACCGCGAGCGGATCTACGCCCGCGACCTCGAAGTGCCCTCCGCCCTCGGCGTCGGCACCGCCCGCGCGATGGCCCAGGCGTACGGGGTCTTCGCCACCGGCGGCGACCAGCTCGGCCTCACCCCGGCCACCCTGGCGGAGCTGGCCGCGCCGGCGGTGCCACCGCGCAACGGCACCCGCCACGCGTACCTCGACGGCGAGATCCCGCACTCGCTCGGCTTCATGAAGTCCAGCACGGCGTGGAGCTTCGGCGGCCCCGACGCGTACGGCACGGCCGGCATCGGCGGCTCGTTCGGCTTCGCCGACCCGCGGACCGGCATCGGGTACGCCTACGTCACCAACCGGATGGGCGCCGCCCTCACCTCCGACCCGCGCGAACGCGCGCTGCGCGCCGCCGTCCCGGTGCCGCACCCCGTGCCCTGACTTTCCCCGGCGCGCCGTTTGTCCGGGCGTGGAGTGGGTAGGCGTCCGGACATGGCGGTAACGCAGACGCGGGACAGGCTCGGCCTGGACCAGATGGCCGAACTGGGACAGCAGTTGCGGGTGGACGCGGTGCGGTGTTCGGCCGCCGCGGGCTCGGGGCACCCGACCTCGGCGATGTCGGCGGCGGACCTGATGGCGGTGCTGCTCGCCCGCTACCTGCGGTACGACATGACCGACCCGGACGACCCGCACAACGACCGGCTGATCTTCTCCAAGGGGCACGCGTCGCCGCTGCTGTACGCGATGCTGCGGGCGGCCGGCGCGATCGGCACCGACGAGCTGATGACGTACCGGCGGCTGGGCAGCCGGCTCGAAGGGCATCCGACACCCCGGCTGCCCTGGGTGGACGTGGCGACCGGCTCGCTGGGGCAGGGGCTGCCGATCGGGGTCGGGCTGGCGCTGACCGGCGCCCGGCTCGACCGGCTGCCCTACCGGACCTGGGTGCTCTGCGGCGACAGCGAGCTCGCCGAGGGGTCGATGTGGGAGGCGTTCGAGCAGGCCGGCGTCTCCGGCCTGGACCACCTGACCGCGATCGTCGACGTCAACCGCCTCGGCCAGCGCGGGCCGACCCGGCACCAGTGGGACCTGGACGCCTACGCGCGGCGGATGTCCGCGTTCGGCTGGCGGGTCATCGAGGTGGACGGGCACGACATCGCCGACGTCGACCGGGGGTACGCCCAGGCCGTCTCCACCGCCGGGAAGCCGGCGGTGATCCTGGCCCGCACCCAGAAGGGGCGCGGCGTGGCGCGGGTCGAGGACCAGGAGGGCAAGCACGGCAAGCCGGTGCCCGACCCGGACGACGCGGTGCGGCAGCTCGGCGGCGTGCGCGACCTGTCGGTACACGTGCGGGAGCCGGACCGCGCCGGAACCCCGCACCGGTTCGCGGACGGCCCGCTGGCGCTGCCCGCGTACGAGCTCGGTTCGAAGGAGGCGACCCGGACCGCGTACGGGCGGGCCCTCGTCGCGCTCGGCGACGCCCGCGGCGACGTGGTCGTCCTGGACGGCGAAGTCGCCGACTCCACCCGCACCGAGTACTTCGCCGGCGCCCACCCGGACCGGTTCTTCGAGTGCTACATCGCCGAACAGCAGATGCTCGCCGCCGCGGTCGGCATGCAGGCCCGCGGCTGGACGCCGTTCGCGGCCACGTTCGCCGCGTTCTGGACCCGCGCCTTCGACTTCGTCCGCATGGCCGCGGTCAGCCGCGCGAACCTGCGGCTGTGCGGCTCGCACGCCGGCGTCTCCATCGGGCAGGACGGGCCGTCCCAGATGGGGCTGGAGGACCTGGCCGCGTTCCGGGCGGTGCACGGCAGCACCGTGCTCTACCCGTGCGACGCCAACCAGACCGCCGACCTGGTCGCGGCCATGGCCGACCGGGACGGGATCAGCTACCTGCGCACCAACCGCGGCGCCACCCCGGTCATCTACCCGCCCGGCGAGCGGTTTCCGATCGGCGGCAGCCGCACGCTGCGCCGCTCCCCCGACGACCTGGTGGCGATCATCGCGGCCGGGGTCACCGTGCACCAGGCCCTCGCCGCCGCGGACCAGCTCGCGGCCAACGGTGTACGGGCCCGGGTGATCGACGCGTACTGCGTCAAGCCGATCGACGCGGACGCCGTGCGCGCCGCGGCCCGGGACACCGGCCGGATCGTGACGGTCGAGGACCACTGGCCCGAGGGTGGGCTCGGCGACGCCGTCCTGGACGCGCTCGCCGGCGGCGACGACCCGGCCCGGGTACGCAAGCTCGCGGTCCGGCAGATGCCCGCCTCGGCCACCCCGGACGAGCAGCTGCGCGCCGCCGGGATCGACGCGGACGCCATCACCGCCGCCGCCCGCTCCCTGCTCGACGGCGTCAAGGCCCGCTGACCCGCCGGCGGGTCTCAGAGCAGGGACGGGGCGCGCTCGGGCACCTCGACGTCGTCGCTGTCGCCGTGGGCGCACAGGCACACGCCCAGCTCGGCGACCAGGCGGGCGCGGGCCGGGGTGTACTCGTTCTTGTGCAGCGCCGGCAGTGGGCGGCCGCACTGGTCGCAGCGGCGGACGCCGGTCTCGGTGCCGGCGCGGATATCGGTCATCGGAGAGCCTCCTCGCGGGTCGGGCGTGCGGCGCCGCACGGGCCGGGGCGTCGCACGCTGACCATCCACGATTACCCTCCGCACCCCGCCGATGCCAATGGGTGGATCACAGGTGAGCCACTTCACGAACGAACGGCCCCCCGCGAGGTGACGGCCGCCCGGCGCCGGACGTCGAAGGGACTAGGCCCTGTTTCAAAAGAATTGTCGAGGCGAGCCGGAGTCAAGGCGGCGATCCGGCAAGTCGGGCGCAAGGTCGCATACCGGTGTTGTATGCGGCCTTACGCCCGGCGCCGCCGGTCGTCGTCTGGGCCCGGCGCAGCCCGGCAAGGATTTTCGAAACAGGGACTAGCTAGCGCTTGCGGCGGGTCGGGAGGCAGCCCCAGCCGACGGCTTCGGTGGTGTGCCCGGTGGCCAGGTACGACAGGGCGAGCGCCCAGACCTGTTCCGGGGTGATGCGGGTCTCCGCGGGGTGGAACGGGGTCGGCGTGCCCTCGAAGCCGAAGCTGATGTCGCGGTGCCAGGGGCGCACGCCGCGGTGCACGGCGTAGCCGGTGTGCGGGCGGCCGTAGGGGAACGCGAAGCCGCGCTTCTCGTGCCCCACGCCGAGGTGGAGTCCCCGGGTGACGCGCAGTCCGCGCACGTCCACCCGGGCCTCCAGCGTGACGACCACCGGCTTGTGGCACTCGTGTATCGACACCAGGAGCGGAACGACGTCCTCTGCGCGGTCGAGGCCGTAACGGTGGCCATCGGCCCAGGTGGCCAGGAACTGCACAGACATCTGCCGGACGCCCTTTCCGAACAGCACTCACGTTTTGTCGAGCACGGTCAGTAAAGACGAGGAGGTCGCCGCGTCACAACCGGGTGATACGAGCGCGGCCCGCCCATACCGGCACCTCTGCCCTAAGGACTCACCAACCCTTCGCGGGCCACCTGGTCCAGCCGCGTGCGGACCTCCCGCGCCGTGGCGTGCCCGAGCAGGTCGAGCAGCGCCAGCGCCCGCCGCCACGCGCCGCGCGCGGCGCCGAGGTCGCCGAGGTCGCGGTGGCAGTCACCCAGGTGGACCAGGGCGTCGGCCTCGTTGTACCGGTCGCCCAGCTCGTGGAACATCTCCACCGCCCGGGTGTACGCCGCGACCGCCTCGCGCCGCTCCCCCAGCCCGGCGTGGATGAAGCCCAGGCTGTCCCAGGTGCTGGCCACCGCGTTCGCGACGTCCAGCGCGGAGAGCGCGTCGAGCGCCTGCCGGCAGTGGGTCAGCGCCTGGGCGAAGTCGCCGAGCATCGCGTGGCACCAGCCGGTGTCGTTGAGCGCGCTGGCCACGCCGGCCGGGTCGCCGGCGGCCCGGTACAGCTCCAGGGCCCGCTGGCTGGCGGCGAGCGCGAGGTCGTACCGGCCCTGCTGGCCGTGCAGGTAGGCCAGGCCGCGGTGGCTGCGCCCCTGGTTGGCCCGGTCGCCGACCGCCTCGAAGAGCTCCAGCGAGCTGAGCAGGTGCTCCTGGGCGGCGTCGAGCTGGTTGAGCCGGGCGTACGCGCTGCCGAGGCTGCGGTGCGCGGCGGCCCGCACGCCCAGGTCGCCGACCCGCCGGCCGGCGCCGAGCGCGAGGGTCTGCATGGCCACCTGGTCGCGCCAGTGGCCGTGCCGCTGGAAGATGTCGGAGAGGGTGGCGGCGAGGCGGCACAGCTGGACGTCCAGCTCGTACTCGGCGGCCAGCTCGACCGCCGCCACCGCCGAGCGGTGCTCCACGGTCAGCCAGGTGCGGGCGGCCTCGGCGTCCGCGACCTCCACCGGCGCCACACCGTCTATTGTGGAGGGATCCGGGTCGAGGTCCCACTGCGGGTCGAGCAGCTGCACGGCCGCCCGCGCGGTGCGCGTGTAGTGCTCCAGCAGCCGGGCCACCGCGGCCCGCCGTTCCGGCTCGGGGTCGGTGTCCTGGGCCCGCTCCGCCGCGTACGCCCGGACCAGGTCGTGCAGCACATAGCGGCCGGGCGACGGCTCGCGGGCCAGGCTGGCGTGCACCAGCTCGTCGAGGCCGGCGCGGACCTGGCGCAGCGGGGCGCCGGCGAGGCTGGCGACGGAGGCCGGCGCGGCGTCCGGGCCGGGGTGCAGGGCGAGCAGGCGCAGCAGGCGCGCGGCGGACGGGCTGACCCGCTCGTACGACCAGGAGAAGATGGTCTTGAGGTCGATCGCCGGGTCGTTGTCGACGAAGGAGTCGAGCGTGCCGTGGTCGGCGGAGAGCTGGTCGGCGACCGCCGCGACCGGGCTGTGCGGGTTGAGCGCGCTGCGCGCGGCGACCAGACTCAGCGCCAGCGGCAGGCCGCCGCAGAGCCGCACGATCGTGTCGACCTGGGCGCCGTCGTCCGGGCCGACCCGGGAGCCGAGGCGGCTGCGCAGGTAGGCCCGGGCGTCGTCGTCGGGCAGCACGCAGAGCTTGGTCGGCCGGGCCTGCTCGATGGCGACCAGGCTCGGCATCTGGTGGCGGCTGGTGACGATCACCAGGCAGCCGCGCGAGCCGGGCAGCAGCGGCCGCACCTGGTCGGCGTCGCGGGCGTTGTCCAGCAGCAGCAGCATCCGGCGGCCGGCCATCAGGCTGCGGTACAGGGCGGCCTGCGCGTCGAGCCCGTCGGGCAGCTGCCGCGGGTCGACGCCGATCGCGTCGAAGACCGCGCGAAGCGCTTCGAGAGGGCTCATCACGACGCCGGTGGGGTGGAAGCCGCGCAGGTTGAGGTAGAGCTGGCCGTCCGGGAACCGGCCGGCGATCCGGTGTCCCCAGTGGACGGCGAGCGCGGTCTTGCCGGTGCCGGCCATGCCGTGGATGCTGCTGATCAGCATCGCCGGTGGCGGGGCGTCGCCGGCCGGCAGCAGCGCGTCGAGGCCGGCCAGCTCGGCGGTGCGGCCGACGAAGTCGGGCAGGTCGGCGGGGAGCTGGGCGGGTGTGGCCAGGGCGGTGCGGCCGCGCGCGGCGGTGCGCGTCTGCGCCGGGGCGGCGACCCGCTGGGTCGGGACGGGCGGTGCCGGCGACTCGGCCCGCAGGATCCGCAGGTGCAGTGCCTGCAGCTCCGGCCCGGGGTCGACGCCGAGCTCGGCGGCGAGGGTGTCGCGGGCGTCCTGGTACACGGCGAGTGCCTCGGCCTGCTGCCCGGAACGCCACAGCGCGAGCATCAGCAGCCGGCGGAACCGCTCGTCGAGCGGGTGCTCGGCGACCAGCGAGGCGAGCTGGTCACCGGCCGAGACGTACGCCCCCAGGTCGATCTCGGCGGCGAGCAGGGCCTCCAGCGCGTTCAGCCGGAGCTTGGCGAGGTTGGCCCGGTACCGCTCCATCGGCTGGCCGGGCAGGCCGGCGAGGGGCTCGCCGTTCCACAGGGCGAGGCCGCGGCGCAGCAGGTCGGCCGCGCCGGTGGTGTCGGCCTCCCGCCGGGCCGCCTCCGCGGCGCCGACCAGCTGCCGGAACGTCGCCAGGTCGAGCTCCTCCGGCCGCACGTCGACCAGGTATCCGGCGCCGGCCGACCGGATCACCGGCGGCGCGGCGCCGTCCGGCGTGAGGACGCGGCGCAGCCGGTACACGTACGTCCGGATCGTCGCCTCCGCCGACCGGGGCGCGCCGTCGTCCCAGAGCGTCTCCATCAGCTGCTGGATGGAGACGGGCACGCCGGCCTGCAACAGCAGCGCGGCGAGCACCGCCCGCTGCTGGGGCGAGCCGAGCTCCAGCTCCGCAGGCCCACGGCGGGCTGTCACGGGCCCGAGCAGGGTGAACCACAAACGGTCGTCCACGCATTCCCCCCCGAATGCATCCGCCGTGAAGCTCCGGGCACGCCAGGACGCCCCCGCGCGTCCAGGTCCGGAGGCCCGCCATGCTACCCCGAGCACCCCCGCCCGGGTACACCCAGCGCCCCGATCTGCCCCGAAGGTCATCGATCCCCGTACCCGAGGGCACTGTGGACGGTCAGGAGGGCCGCAGGGCCCCGGTCCGGATCGCGTACGCGACCGCGTGGGTGCGGTTGCGCAGCCCGAAGCGGGTCATCACGCCGTAGATGATGTTCTTGACGGTGCGCTGCGAGTAGTTCAGCTTCAGCGCCACCTCGCCGGTGTCCAGCCCTTCCGCGAGCAGGCGCAGCACCTCCAGTTCCCGGTCGGTGAAGCCGCTGACGGTCAGGCCGCGCGGGCCGAGCACGTCCCGCTGTACCGCGCGCATCTGCTCCAGCAGGCGGCGGGTGACCGCCGCGGGCAGCTCGGCCCGGCCGGACGCCGCGGCGACGACGGCCCGCGCGATCTGCTCGAACCCGGCGTCCCGGCGGTGCAGCAGCCCGGCCAGGCCGAGCTCGACCGCGCGCAGCACGTGGTACTCGCGCAGCTCGTTGGCGACCAGGACGACGGCCGGGTCGCGCTGCCGGGCGGCCCGGCCGAAGCGCTCGATCCCCCCGAGCACCTCGTCGGTCACCTGGTCCGCGACGGCGAGCAGCACCCGGGCCGAGCGCTGGCGCTCGCCGAGGTACACCTCGACGGCGGGTTGGGACGCGAGGCCGGCCACGACCCCGTCCCGAGTGAGCTGGTCGCCGGCGAGCACCGCGACCCCGACGGCTTCCACCCGTCCAGCAAGCACCAGCCGCGTCGACAACCGATCGCCACCGGATAGACGCCGCCGCGGCGGGGTCAGCCGCGCAGGTGTTCGGCGCGTTCGCGCAGCTGGGGCGGGACCAGCTCGAGCAGCTGGTCGGGGCGGAGCGGCAGGTCGAGGAGGCTGAGCTTGACCCGGTTGCGCCGCTGGTGGCGATCCGGGTCGAACCGTACGATGTGGACCGCCTCCGGCCGCAGCCGCAGGTGGAGGGCGGCGCCCGCGTCGAGCGGCTCGGGCGCGGTCCCGTCGACGGTGAAGCGGAGCGCGGCGCCGTCGCCCGGGTTGCGCAGCTCGACCTCGTCGCTGTCGCCGAAGACCACCGAGCGGCTGATCCCCGACATCGGCGCCACCGGGGTCAGCGCGATCGACGGCGTGGAGGGTGAGATGACCGGGCCGCCGGCGGCGTAGTTGTAGGCGGTCGACCCGATCGGGGTGCAGGCGACGACCGCGTCGCCCCGGTAGTAGCCGTGCGCGGCGCCGTTGACGAACAGGTCGACGACCGCGGACCCGAGCCGTTCCGGCGCGGTCACCACCACGTCGTTGAACGCGGTGAACGACCGCTCGCCGGCCGCCACGTCGAGGCAGCTGTGCGGCTCCAGCCCGTAGTCGCCGGCGACCATGCGGTCCAGTGCCGCCGCCAGGCCGGCGGGCGGGACCTCGACGAGGAAGCCGAGGTTGCCGTGGTTGACCCCGAGGATCGGGGTGCGCCGGCCGACGAGCAGCCGCATCGCGCCCAGCATCGTGCCGTCGCCGCCGAGGCTGACCAGCGCGTCGAGGGCGTCGGCGAACCCGTCCGCGGGGACCGTCCGCACCCCCGGCCCGACCCGCTCGCCGTCCGCCTCCCGGGCCAGCACCCGGCCCCCGTACCGGTCCGCGAACCCGGCGATGACCTGCACCGAGTCGCGCACCGGCCGGGTCGGGTGGACCACCAGGCCGATCGTGTACGCCGCCTTGCCCATGCCGCCATCCTGCCCCGCGGCACCGGTGTGCGCAGGCGTTCAGCGCCGCGCGCCGCAGCGGACCGGCTCGCGGGTGGGTGCCGGCTGGTGCTGGTCGTGGACGGCGAGCGCGGCCCGCACCCCGGACTCGACCGCTCCCTCGACGGACGAGGGCCGGAGCGAGGTGTGCTCGCCGGCGAAGTGCAGCGTGCCGGCCGGTGCGACGGCGGGCAGGTGGTGGGCGGTCAGCTGGCCGGGCGCGAGGACGGCCTCCCCGGCGGTCCAGCTGCCGGTGGCGCCGCGCCCGGTGAAGAACGCCTCGATCCGGCCGCCGTAGACCTCCTGCAGCCCGCGCAGCGCCCGCGCGTACCGGTCGTCGGGCTTCATCGCCTCCCACCGCACCGCGCCGCCGGCCCGGGCGTGGCTGGCCAGCACCACGCCGCCCGCGCTGCCCGGCACCGGCCCGGCGGGGAACGCGGGGAGTCGGTTGGTGCCGCCGGCCGGCGTCACCGGCCGCGCCGGCGCCCCGGCGTACCGGTCGTACAGGCCGGGGGCGAGCGCGTCCAGCTCGCGCCGCCACCGGTCCTCGGTGAACTCCCACCAGCGCCGGTCGAACTCCAGCCGCACGGTGGTCACCGGCTCGTACCGCAGCGCCATGACCGCGCGGCGCTTGGCGGCCGGCAGCGACGGTTCGATCCGGACCTGGCGCAGCGCCGCGAACGGCAGCGTCACGATCGCCGCGTCGGCCAGGTACCCCTGGCGGCGCCCGCGGCCGGAGAGCGTCTCCACCCACACGTGCGGCCCCTCGGCGCGGACGTGTTGGTGGGCGGCGCCGGGGCGGGTCGGGTCGTACCACTCGATCCGGGTCACCCGCCGGTCCAGGCTGACCACGTCGTCGAGCAGCGGGCCGAACGCGTACGGCAGCCGCCAGCTCCCGCCCTCGATCTCCCAGCGCGCCGCGCGCGGGCCGGCGTGCAGGTGGTGCAGGTAGAAGTCCACGAAGGACATCGGCATCCGGTACCCGGCGTGCTCCAGCCGGCCGATCGCGGTGACCGCCGCCGTGTCGAGGCCGGCCCACTCGGTCAGGAACCGCCCCAGCGACAGGTGGTCCAGGTCGTGCAGCAGCCGCGCCCAGCCCAGCACCCGGCCGTCCGGCGTGTCCACGGTGTGGTAGTCGCGCACGGTCTCCAGCACCGCGTCGAGCAGGTCCACCGCCGTGTACCCGGTGGGGACGGCGGGCGGGGCGGCGGGGCGGCGGCGCAGCCCGAGCCCGTCCACGAGGGACAGTGTCAGCGGGTGGGTGTCCGGTATGGACACTCCGGCCGCCTGCGCGTGCAGCAGCGGGTCGCGGAACGGGCCGCGCGGGGCCGCGGCCAGCCGCCCGCCGATCCGGTCCGGGTCCGCCTCCAGGACGCGCACCTCGTGGCCGGCGCGGCGCAGCGCGTACGCGGCGCAGAGCCCGGCGATCCCGGCACCGAGCACCAGCACCCGCGCCGGCCGCCCCGTCAGTGACGGTCCGTCACCGAGCAGCGCCTCCAGGTACCGCCGTCGCCGGTCCGCCCCGTCCGGCCCGGTCGCGGCCAGCTCGTGCCCGAGCCGCAGGTGGTGCTCCCATCCGTCGTCGGCGTGACCGCCCCCGCGGTGCGCGCCGTACCCCCTCGAACGCATTGTGGTGCCTCCCCCTCGCCGTCCCCCGCGGACGGCCGTCACCCAGCGTGTGGGCGAGGGATAGACGCCGGATAGACGTCCGCTCGCCGCGGACGATCGCGGGCGGCTCGTGATCGGCATGGACAGGGGTCTCTAGCGTGGGACCATGACGGCCTTGAAAGGTCTCCTCGAAGCACTCGTGCTGGTGGTGATCGCGGCGGCGGTCGCGGCGGTCGTCGCGGGCATCTGGGTCGCGGTCGGCGACGGCACGTTCGTCTCGCGGCTCGGGATCTGCCTGGTCGGCGCCGGCGCCCTGGTGGCGGTGTCGGGCGGGCTCGGCTTCACCCAGATGGGCAGCGCGGACGCCTTCGCCTGGTTCGGGCGGGGCCCGGAGCGCGGACCCGCCGACGACGGCGGCCGCGTCCTGACCGGCGTGGGCGTCTTCCTGTTCGTCACCCTCCCGCTCGTCGTCGCCGGCGGCTTCCTCGCCACGCTCTAGCGACCTGCGGAATCGTGGTCCGGCGTCCGGCGGCCCGGCCTCGAACCCGACTCCAGCCAGTGATCGTGGTATTCCAGTGCCCCTCCGGGGGCACCCAGATACCACGATCTGACTCCGCGACCCGACGTCGAACCCCGACCCGCCGCGGACCGGGGCAGAATGCCAACCGCGGACGCCGCGGCAGGTCCGGGCTAGCGGCGGGTGGGAATGTCGCCGTAGTCGCCGGCGACCGCGGCCAGTTCGGCGTTGGCCGAGGTGTCGAAGTCGGAGACCGGGCGCTCGTGCGCGCGGTCGTGCTTGTAGGCCAGGCCGTGGACCAGCGCGACCGCCGCGGCCACCGCGCCGCCGACCGCGACCACGACGAACGAGAGCGTGTACCCGTCCAGGCTCGGCACCTGCGTGCCGGCGATGACGTGGCTGGTGAGCAGCGAGGCGGTCACCGCGCCGGAGATGCTGCCGCCGACGGTGCGGACCAGGGTGTTGATGCCGCTGGCGATGCCGCTCTGGCTCATCGGCACGTGCTGGACGGCGAGCGTGCCCAGCGCCGCGTACCCCATGCCGATGCCGGAGCCCATCACGCCGCTGTAGATCAGCACGTCGTACACGTGGCCGTTGGCGAGTGACAGGTAGACGAAGCTGGCCGCCACGAGGAGCGCGCCGATCGCCAGCGTGTACGCCGTGCCGAGGCGCCGCTCGAACCGGCCGGCGAGCGTGGAGAACAGCAGCATGCCGACCGTGCTGGGCAGCAGGTACAGGCCGACGTCGAGCACCGAGCCGCTCAGCCCGTACCCGATCTGGTCTCTCGGGGTCTGCACGAAGTTGGAGATCAGGGTGAAGCCGCCGAACATGGCGAAGCCGAGCAGCAGCGAGGCGAGGTTGGCGGTGAGCGAGCGGGGCCCGACGAGCAGCCCCATCCGCACCAGCGGCTCGCGCACGCGCAGCTCGATCAGCACCCACAGTGCGCACAGCACCGCGGCGGCGGCGAAGAGGCCGATGGTGCGGCCGGAGCCCCAGCCCCACGAGCCGCCCTCGCTGATGCCCAGCAGCAGGCAGACCAGCCACACCGCGAGCACGAGCGCGCCGAGCACGTCGGGGCGGCCGCCGGCGCGGGTGCCGACGTCCGGCGTGAAGGTGGCGACCAGGACCAGGCCGAGCGCGCCGGCGGCGGTGCCGATCCAGAAGATCGGGCGGTAGCTCTCGGTGTGCTGCGCGACGACGCCGGTGACCAGCATGCCGACGGTGCCGCCGACGCCCATGGTGGCCGAGACGATGCCGATCGCCGACATCACCCGTTCGCGCGGGAAGGCGTCCCGGATCGTGCCGATCGCGAGCGGGATCAGCGCCGCGGAGACGCCCTGCAGCGCGCGGCCGGCGATCAGCACGCCGAGCGAGGTGGAGAGCGCGCAGACGACCGAGCCGGCGACCAGCGTCACCATGGCCACGATGATCATCTTCTTCTTGCCGTACATGTCGCCGAACCGGGACAGCAGCGGCGTGGCGACCGCGCCGGCCAGCAGCGTGACGGTGAAGACCCAGGTGACGGCCGTTACCGAGGCGTCCAGCTCGCGCATCAGCCGGGGCAGCAGCGGCAGGACCAGGGTCTGCTGCAGCGACACCACCAGGCCGGCGACGGCCAGCGCCAACAGGGTCAGGCCTCCGGAGGCCGCTCGTGTGTGCTCGTTAACCACACGCAGACAATATTTGCTTAACTTAAGTAACGCCACGTAGGTTAGATCACATGCCGGCTGACGTACGCGCCCAGGTCCCACCCGACGTGGTGGAGATCGAGCGCGGGCTGTCCCGGATCAGCCACCTGCTGAGCCGGGCCCGGCAGCACCACCAGATCGCGACCGAGGCTGGCGTGCCGATCGACCGCGCGGCCGTCCCGATCCTGCGCCTGCTCGCCGAGGCCGGGCCGCAGCGCCCCGGCGACGTCGCCGCCCGGCTCGCGGTCGAGGCGCCGCACGTCACCCGGCAGGTGCAGCGGCTGGAGAGCATCGGCTACGTCGAGCGGGTGCCCGACCCGGCCGACCGCCGGGCGTACCGGATCCGCCTGACCGCCGCCGGCCGCGAGGGCGTCGACCGGATCCTCGGCGTCGGCTGCCAGTCGATCCTGCAGGCCCTGTCCGACTGGACGCCGCAGGAGCGGGCCCAGCTCGCCACGCTCTTCAACCGGATGGTCGACGACTTCGTGCGGCACGCCGCCGAGCGGGGCGTCCTGCCGAGGTAGCGGCCGCCCGGCGCCCCGGTGCGACACTGGGGTCTCACCCCCTGCGCCGGGAGCGAGGCCGATGGACGAGGGCGATCCGCACATCCACGTCGAGCGCCGGGTCGTGCGCGCCGACGCGGCGGTGCGCAACCTGCTCGCCTCGACGTTCGGCCTCGTGGCCGACGCGCCGAGCACGGTCACCACCGGCTGCGGGCGGCGGGTGCCGTACGCGATGACCTCCCCGCGCCCGGAGAGCGTCACCTGCCTGGCCTGCCGGGAGCACGCCCACCGCGAGCACCTGCGCTTCGCCGACGAGCTCGAAGGGCTGGGCCGGATGGCCGGCTCGGTCGTCACCCCCGACCGGGCCGCCGAGGCCGCGCGGCACCACCGCGACCTGGCGGCGCGGTTCGCCGGGTAGCCGGCTCAGGACGGGGCGGCGGCCGCCACCTCCCGGGGTTGCTTGTCGGCGCGCAGGCCGCGCCAGGACGGGTGGCGCAGCCGGCGGTCGGGGCTGACCGTGCGGTACTCGACGTCGCCGACCAGCCGCGGCTGCACCCAGGTCGCCTCGCGCGCGTCCGGGCGGGGCACCGGCCCGTCGAACGGCGGGTCCGCCCGGCGCAACGGCCCGAGCCGCTCGCCGAGCTCGACCAGCATCCGGTTGGTGAAACCGGTACCCACCTTGCCGATGTAGACCAGCCGCCCCGCCTCGTCGTACGCGCCGAGCAGCAGCGCGCCGATGATCCCCGAACGCCGCCCGGAGCCCGGCGTCCAGCCGCAGACGATCACCTCCCTCGTGGCGTTGCGCGGCGTCTTGATCCACAGGCGGGAGCGGACGCCCGGCTGGTACGGCGAATCGAGCCGCTTGGCCACCACCCCTTCCAGCCCCTGCTCCGCCGCGGCCGCCATCAGGTCCCCGCCCCGGTCGTCGGCCCAGCACGGCGGCGTACGCACCGGATCGTCCCGCAACCCCAGCCCGTCCAGCAGCTCACGCCGCTCCCGGTACGGCCGCTTCACCGTCGACCGGCCGCCCAGGTGCAGCACGTCGAAGGCGTACAGGTGGACCGGCACCCGCTTGAGCAGCGCGGGCGTCGGCTCACGCACGTGCATCCGCTGCTGCAACCGGGCGAAGCTCGGCGCTCCCGCCCCGTCCAGCGTCACGATCTCGCCGTCCAGCACCACCGGCCCGGCCGGCAGCAGCCTCGGCAGGGCGCGCAGCTCCGGATAGCTGGCGGCCACGTCGCGGTCGTTGCGGGAAAGCACCCGCACCTCGCCGCGCTCGACGTAGACGATGGCCCGGACCCCGTCCCACTTGAACTCGTACCCCCAGCCGCCGCCGGCCGGCAGCTCACCCAGCGTGGCCAGCATCGGGCGCAGCAGCGGGAGCGACCCGACCTCCATGATCACACCATCGCACCCGCGCGGGCCGGGGTCAGGCGAACGGCCGCTCCGGCGCCGGCAGCGGGGTCCGGATGCGTACGACGGTGCCGGACGGGCCGCTTTCGATCCACATCTCGCCGGTCATCCGCTGGGCGATCCAGAGCCCCATGCCGCCGTGCGGGGACGGCATCGGGCGGGCCCGCGGCGCCAGGTACGGCCCGGCGGCAAAGCCCGTGCCCCGGTCGCCGACCTCGCAGTACAGGTCGCCGTCGCGCCAGACCCGCAGCGCGCCCGCGCCGCCGCCGTGGCGGATCGCGTTGGCCATCAGCTCGTTGACCGCGATCACCCAGTCGTACGCCTCGTCGGGCGTCAGGCCGCAGCCGCGGGCGACCTGCTCGAGCCGGCGGCGGACGGCGGGCAGCTCACCCTCGGCGAACGAGGTCCGCAGCAGGACGGGGGAACGGGCCAGACGGTCGTCCGGATGCCGACCGACCACCACGACCTCTCCCATCCCCGTACGAACCACGTGCACCGGAACCAACCGCGTGCACCGGAAAATGTAACCCGGCACGGGCGCGGCAAACCCGCGGACACACTCGTCACGCGGGTGGCATGCGCGGGTCCACGTGGATCTTGGGGGCCGGACCGGCGCCGGCGGGGCGCTGCCCGGCCAGGACCGGGCCGACGCCGTCGAGCCCGACGGTCGCGGCGACGAGCGGCCGCGGGTCGACCGCCCCGCTGGCGTACGCGGCGATCGTGGCGTCCAGCGCCGGCGAGGCGGAGAGGACGCCGACCGCGGTGACGTCCTTGAGGACCAGCGCGCGGGTGTCGACGTGAGGTACGCCATCTCGCCGGTGAAGAACTCCACGTCGGTGCCGCACACCCCGACCCGCTCGACGTCGACGACCACCTCCCCCGGCGCCGGCTCCGGGGGCGGCACGTCGTCCACCGTGTACCGGCCCGGGCCGGTCAGGACGAACGCGCGCACCGTCCGATCATGGCAGAGCCGGACCGGGCCGAGCGGGTAAGGTGTGCGGCAGGCTAAGGCTGGTCGGCGGCCGGATCGACGGCGCCGACGCGGAGGAGGTTCCCGTGCGTGCCCGAGATCTCGCCACGGCGTTCCCCACCGTCCGGCAGGAGACGCCGGCGCTGGCGGCGGCCCGGCTGCTGGCCGGGCAAAACCTGCCGGGCCTGATCGTGGTCGACGCCGACGGCCGGCCGCTCACCGTGCTGCCCGGCACGCAGGTGCTCCGGCTCGCGATTCCCTCCTACTGCCAGGACGACCCGGCGCTGGCCCGGGTCATCGACGAGGGCGCCGCGGACGTGTTCCTGCGCGGGGTCGGCGACCGCACAGTGGCCGAGCTGCTCCCCCGCACCCACCGCGAGCTGCCGGTCGTGGACCCGGAGGCCACCGTCCTGGAGGTCGCCGCGGTCATGGCCGCCAGCCGCAGCCCGCTCGTCGCCGTCGCCGGCAAGCGCCAGCCGATGCTCGGCGCGATCACGCTGGACGCCCTGCTGGACCGGATGCTGGGTACGTGAGCGGATCCGGCTGGGTCGCCGTCGCCGTCTTCGCCATCGCCTACGTCCTCATCGCCACCGAGAAGGTCCACCGGGTCGCCGCCGCGCTCGGCGGCGCCGTGGTCATGCTGCTGGTCGGCGCGACCGACGCCGAGCACGCGTTCTTCTCCGAGACGGCGGGCATCGACTGGAACGTCATCTTCCTGCTGGTCGGGATGATGCTGATCGTCGCGGTCCTCAAGCGCACCGGTGCGTTCGAGTACGTGGCGATCTGGGCCACCAAGCGCGCCGGCGGGCGGCCGTTCCGGGTGATGGTCCTGCTGGTGCTGGTGACCGCGGTCGCGTCGGCGTTCCTGGACAACGTGACCACCGTGCTGCTGGTCGCGCCGGTGACGTTCCTGGTCTGCGAGCGGCTGGACGTGCCGGTGGCGCCGTTCCTGATCGCGGAGGTCATGGCCTCGAACATCGGCGGAACGTCCACTCTGGTCGGTGACCCGCCGAACATCATCATCGCCAGCCGCGGCGGCCTGTCCTACAACGACTTCCTGTTCCACCTCGCGCCGTTCGTCGCGCTGCTGGTGGTGGTGTTCCTGGGGCTGTGCCGGGTGCTGTTCCGGTCGGCGTTCCGGTACGACCCGGAGCGGGCCGCCCAGATCGCGCTGCTGCGCGAGCGGGACGCCATCCAGGACGGCCGGCTGCTGGTGCTCAGCGGCGTGGTCCTGGTGCTGGTGACCGCCGCGTTCGTCCTGCACACCGTGCTGCACCTGGAGCCCTCGGTGGTCGCGATCGTGGGCGGCCTCGCGCTGCTCGCGCTCTCCAGGATGGACGCCGGCGAGGCGGCCAGGGACGTGGAGTGGCCGACGCTGGTCTTCTTCGCCGGCCTGTTCGTCATGGTCGGCGCGCTGGTCAACACGGGCGTGATCGAGCAGATCGCCGGGGCCGCCACGGACGCCACCGGCGGCCGGCTCTTCCTCGCCTCGATGCTGCTGCTGTGGGGCTCGGCGGTGCTCTCCGCCGTCGTCGACAACATCCCGTACGTGGCGACGATGAGCCCGGTGGTCGCGGACATGGTGCGGGCCGAGGGGGGCACCAGCGGTTCGCACGTGCTGTGGTGGGCGCTCGCGCTCGGCGCCGACCTCGGCGGCAACGCGACCGCGATCGGCGCCTCGGCCAACGTGGTGGTCCTCGGCCTCGCCGAGCGCTCCGGCCGGCCGATCACGTTCTGGCAGTTCACCCGGTACGGCCTGGTCGTCACGGCGGTGACGGTCGCGCTGGCGGTGCCGTACCTGTGGCTGCGCTACTTCGCGTTCAGCTGACCGGTGCCGGGAGGGCCCGCGCGGACCCTCCCGGCGGCCGGCCTACGGGCTGGTGCAGGTGATCGCGGCGGGTACCGCGTCGGCGCCGGTCCAGCTCGCCAGGAAGCCGAACGTGGTGCTGCCGCCGGCCGGCACCCGCCGTTGTAGCCGGCGTCGCGCACCGACACGTTCGCCCCGTCGGAGGTCGCGGTGCCGCTCCAGATCTGGGTGATCCGCTGGCCGTCCGCGAACGACCAGCCGACGGTCCAGCCGTTGAGCGCGGCGGTGCCGGCCCGGACGGTCACCTCGCCCTGGAAGCCGCCCGGCCACTGGCTGACGATCCGGTACGTGGTACTACAAGCCCCGGGCGGCGCGCTGGTGGGTGGCGTGGTCGGCAGGGTCGTGGGTGGGGTCGTCGGGGGCGACGTCGACGGCAGGCCGAACGAGTAGAACGTCGTGCCCGTCGTGCCGCCGCGCGAGTACCGCCTCGCCGTCGGCGGCGTGGTACCGCTGACCGCGCTGACGTTCCGCGACCAGTCGCTGGCCAGGTCGTGGAACAAGCGGCTGCGCGCCGAGGTCGTCGCGGACGCCCGGGCGGCGGGGGCTGTCCCGGCGGCGCTTCGGGCCGGCCGTGGTCGCCGTGCTGGTCGCCCTGGCCGACCTCGCCGCGGTCGGGACCGGCGCCGCGGCGTTCCACTATGGAGTGTGGAGCGGCGCGGCCGAGAACGGCGGCGTCGCGACTGCCTCGCGTACGGCGCGGCGGCCGGCGCCACCCACCTGAGCAGCGCCCTCCTCGACCTGGGCATAGGCGACCGCGAGCTGGTCTCGTCGTCGTACGGCGGCACGTGGCACCGCGTCCGCGTCCGGTCTGGCCACCGAGCGCACCGTGACCGGCGAGGTGCTCTGGCCGCAGGTGTGGCTCTCCGAGGCGCGGGGCGACGACGGGCCGGCCCTGGCTGCACTACCTGGCCGTGGACGACGGCACCGGCGACCGGACCACCGCCGGGGGGCTGCCCAGCGAGTGGGCGGACCGGTGCCGCGACGGCGACACCGTCACGATCCGGGTACGGCCGTGGAGTCGCCGGGTCGTGGACCTCACCGTCGCCGGCCGGGTGCGTGGCGCGCCGCTCGGGCGGCCCGGCTGAGGGATGCGCTTTCGCCGATCTGGTCCCTGGACGCCCACATCTGCGTCCAGAATGCCAGATATGCGAGATAGATCTTTGATGATCGTTTCCATCGCGCTAGTCCTGCTCCTCCCCGCCTGCGGTGACGACGACGAGAACGACGCGGCCGGCCCGGCGACGCCCACGGTGTCCCCGTCGCCGGCGCGGCCCACGACGCTGACCGTGGCGGCGGCCGGCGACCTCTTCGTGCAGCCGGAGCTCGTCGCGCAGGCCCAGGCCGACGCGCGGGCGGCCGGCGAGCCCGGGTACGACTTCGGGCCGATCATGGCGGCGATCGTGCCGGCCATCCAGGCCGCGGACGTCGCCGTCTGCCACGTCGAGCAGCCGCTCGGGCCGGAGCGGGGGCCGTTCACCGGCTTCCCGATCTTCAACTCGCCGGTGCAGCTCGCCGACGCGGCCGCGCGCACCGGCTTCGACACCTGCTCCACCGCCTCCAACCACACGCTCGACTACGGCCCGGCCGGCGTCACCCGCACCCTCGACCACCTCGACCGGGTGAGGCTGCGGCACACCGGCTCGGCCCGCTCGGCCAAGGAGGCCGCCACCCCGAACGTCTTCGACGTGCGCGGGGTCACGGTGGCGCAGCTGTCGTACACGTTCAGCTTCAACGGCATCGACCGCCCACCGGGGCAGGCCTGGATCGCCAACCTGATCGACCCGAAGGCCATCCTCGCCGAGGCGAAACGGGCCCGGGCCGCCGGCGCGGAGATCGTCATCGTCTCCCTGCACTGGGGCACCGAGTACCAGAACGAGGCCGACGTCGGCCAGGTCGGGCTCGCCGGCCAACTGCTGGCCAGCCCGGACGTCGACCTGATCATCGGGATGCACGCCCACGTGGTGCAGCCGTTCGAGAAGATCGGCGACAAGTGGGTCGCCTACGGCCTCGGCAACCTGCTGGTCCGCTTCCAGGACGGCTCCCCGGAGAACACCGCCGACTCGGTCCTGCCCACCTTCACGTTCGCCGAGGTGGCACCGCGCAGCTGGCGGGTGACCGGCGTCGAGGTACGGCCGATCTTCATGGACTACCACCCGAAGGCCCGCCTGGTCGACCTCGCCACGGCCCGGACCGGCGGCGGCCCCCGCGCGGCCGACTACGGCCGCATCCACAAGCGGATCAGCGGGTACGTGAACATGCGCGGCGCCGCCTCCGCCGGCCTCCACATCGCCGACCGCCCCGCCACCGACTAGCCGACCTTCGGGTCACGGGTGATCGAGGCTCCCGTCAAGTTGCTAGAACGACTTGACGGGAGCCTCGATCACCGGGGTGCGGCGGCCCGGCGGCCGGGTGTGCCCAGGCTGGACAGGGCCTCCTATGGTGATCGCCGTGACCGACGGGAGCGCCTTCACGGACTGGTTGGTGTCCGACAACTGGCAGGACTACCGGCAGCAGCGGGCCATCCGCGAGCTGGGTGACGAGGTCTCCTCGCTGAGCTCCTCGCTCTACAGCCAGCAGCGGGAGAGCAGCCGGCTCCGTTCCGAGCTGAGCAAGCTGCAGGGCTCGGTGGAGATGCGGCTGGACCGGCTCACCCGCGCGTTCGACGCGTTCGTGGAGCTGAGCGACCTGCGGATGACGCTGGCCATGTTCGACCCGCCGGCGCTGGTGCGGCACCGCACCCGCCAGGTGATCGCCGCCGTCAGCCAGGGCGAGCGGCCGCCGCCGGCGGACTTCGCCGACGTGCCCGGCTACTGGCTCGCCCCGGCCACCACCGCGCTCGTCGCGCTGCTCGGCGCCGCGGACGCGACGTTTCCCCACGGCGAGGCGCCTCCCGGCGGCGGGCGCGCCGCGACGCTTCCGCGCGACGAGCACGGCACGGCCCTTCCCCTCGACGCGACGCTTCCGCGCGGCGAGCGCGACGAGCACGACGGGGTGCGGAGCGCGCCGCCGGGCGGCGGGGACGCGGACGCGGCGCTCGCCCTCGCCGTCGAGCGGGACCCGGTGCGGACCGCGCTGCTGCTCACGCTCACCGCCGCGGTCGACGGCCGCGCCGACCTGGGCGCGCGGTGGCTGCCGGAGGCGCTCGGCCCGCTCCCCGTCGAGGGTCCGGTCAGCCGCGCCGTCCGTACACTGTGGACCGAGGCGGCGCTGGGCCGGTTCGGGGCGCAGGGGCGGGCGCTGCTGGACCAGCGGCTGGCCGCGCTGGTCGACGCCCTCGACCCGGAGCGGGAGAAGGCGGCGGCCGAGGCGTGGCGGGCCCGGATCGACGCGCTGCCCGGCATCGTCCCTCGGCCACAGTCCATCCTGGAGCCGGTCGCGGACGCCGAGGCCGCGCTCGCCGCCGGCGCCCGGCTGGCCGTGCTGCGCGAGCTCTGCGCCCGGCCGCCGGCCGAGCCCGCGCCCGCCGACGCCGACCCGCTCGCCGGGCTGCTGCGGGCCCTGGTGGACGAGGGGTCGGCCGAGGAGGCGCCGCTGCTGGGCCGGGCGGCCGAGCTGCGCGCGGTGATCGAGGGCAGGCAGTACACGGCGGACGAGCAGTGGGCCGCCCCGGCCGGCACCGCGCTGGAGCTGCTGCTGGCCGACGCGTTCACGCCGGACGGCACGCCGCTGGCCCGGGCCGCCCGCACGGCCGGCGCCCGCTGGCTGCTGACCGGCGCGGAGCGGCTGGCCGGCGACGCCGCCACCGACCCGCCCCGCGCGGCGACCACCTCCGTGGAGCACCTGCCGGTCCGGGTCCACGCCGGCGCCCCGCCGGAGGGCCTCGACGCGGTGCAGGCCAGGATCGACGCGCGGTACACCGACGAACCGGTCCCCACCAAGGCCACGGTCGCCCTGGCCGCTGGCGGCGCGCTGCTCTGCCTGTCGCTGATCGGCTGGCCGAACGCCCTCGCGGTGATCGCCACGCTCGCCGGCGCCGGGCTGCTGCTCGCCGCCGCCGTCCGCTGGCGCGGGGAGGCCCAGCGCCGCACCGACCGCCACGAACGGCACGCCGCCGCCCTGGCCGGCGCGCGGGAGCGGGCCGAGCGGGCCACCGGCGAGCTCGACGGCCTGCGCGACCGCCTGGCCGCCGCCGCCAAGCGCGCCACCGACGACCTGGCCGCGGTCAAGTCGTCGCTCACCGCTCCGTAGCCGGCGCCTCCACCCACACGGCCTCCCGGACCGGCGCCCACCGCGCCCGGTAGAGGGCCAGCAGCGCGGTGACCGCGGCGATCGAGCCGCCCAGGACCGCCAGGAACACACCGGCGAACGCCAGCTTCGACCCGGTCGACGCCTCGTCGCCGATCCGGTCGGCCTGGGAGAGCAGGACGAGCAGCGGCGCGACCACGACCGCCGGCACCAGCAGCCAGCAGAACGCGTACGTCCGCGCGACCTCCGCCGCGCGCGGCCGCGACTCGCCCTCGATCCGGTGGCGCCGGGCGGCGCGGTCCTCCCGCAGGTAGTACCGGGAGACCGGGACGATGGGCAGGCCGAAGGCGACCACCCAGCAGGTGGCGAAGTGGCCACCGCCCCGGTCCGTCCGGGTGTGGCCCTTCAGCTCGCGCCCGAAGCCGTTCCGGCTCGAGGTCGGGCGCGGGTGAACGGTCGGCCACACAGCGTCAGGCATGGCAGGAATCGTATCGGCGCGCACGCGCTCACGGCCGCGGTGCGACGATGCTCGCGTGATCAAGGTACTGCCCGGTCTGGCGTGGATCCGCGGCTACCGGCGCGCGTGGCTCCGCGGCGACCTGCTGGCCGGGGCGACCGTGGCCGCCTACCTGGTACCGCAGGTGATGGCGTACGCGGGGCTGGCCGGGCTGCCGCCGGTCACCGGGCTGTGGGCGACCCTCGTGCCGCTCGCCGTGTACGCGCTGCTCGGCTCGTCCCGGCACCTGTCGATCGGGCCCGAGTCGACGACCGCGCTGATGACCGCGACCGCCGTGGCGCCCCTCGCGGCCGGCGACCCCGGGCGGTACGCGACGCTCGCCGCCGCCCTCGCCGTGGTCGTCGGCGGGCTGGCCCTGGTCGCGTACGCCGCCCGGCTGGGTTTCCTCGCCGACCTGCTCTCCCGGCCGATCCTCGTCGGGTACATGGCCGGTGTCGCGCTCATCATGATGGCCGGGCAGCTCGGCAAGCTGACCGGCGTCTCCGTGGAGGGTGCCACGTTCTTCGGCCAGGTCGTCTCGTTCGCCCGCGGGATGGGCGGCGCGCAGGCGGGGACGCTGCTCTTCGCGGTCGTCGTGCTGGCCTTCCTCTTCGTCGTCCAGTGGCGGCGGCCCGGACTGCCCGGGCCGTTGCTGGCCGTGCTGCTCGCCACCGCCGCGGTCGCCCTCTTCGACCTGGAGGCGCACGGGATCGGCGTCGTCGGGGCGGTGCCGGCCGGGCTGCCCACGCCGGTCCTGCCCGACCTCCACGACCTCTCCGGCCTGGTGCTGCCCGCGGTCGGCGTGCTCGTCGTCGGGTACACCGACACCGTGCTCACCGCCCGCTCGTTCGCCGACCGGGACGGCTACCGGATCGACGCCAACCAGGAGCTGCTCGCCCTCGGCACGGCCAACGTCGGCGCCGGGCTGCTGCGCGGCTTTCCGATCAGCAGCAGCGGGAGCCGCACCGCGCTGGGCGCCGCCGCCGGCAGCCGCACCCAGGCGTACTCGCTCGTCGCCCTGGTCACCGTCGTCGGCGTGCTGCTCCTGCTCGGCCCGCTGCTGGAGCGCTTTCCCACCGCCGCGCTCGGCGCGATCATCGTGTACGCCGCCGTCCGCCTCATCGACGTGCACGGCTTCCGCCGCCTGGCCGCCTTCCGCCGCACCGAACTCGCCCTCGCGCTGGCCGCCTGCGCCGGTGTGCTGCTCTTCGACATCCTTTACGGCATCCTCGTCGCCGTCGGCCTCTCGGTCGCCGAGACGCTACACCGGGTGGCCCGCCCGCACGACGCGGTGCAGGGCTTCGTACCGGGCCTGGCCGGCATGCACGACGTCGACGACTATCCACAAGCGACGACCGTGCCGGGCCTGGTCGTCTACCGCTACGACTCCCCGCTCTTCTTCGCCAACGCCGACGACTTCCGCCGCCGCGCGCTCGCCGCCGTCCACGGCCAGGACCGGAAGGTCGCCTGGTTCGTGCTCAACGCCGAGGCCAACGTCGAGGTCGACAGCACCGCCCTGGACGCGATGGAGCAGCTCCGCGCCGAACTGGCCGAGCGGGGCATCGTCTTCGCGCTCGCCCGCGTCAAGCAGGACCTCCGCGACGACCTGGACCGGTTCGGCCTGACCGCCGCGATCGGCGCGGAGCGCATCTTCCCCACCCTGCCCACCGCCGTCGAGGCCTACCAGGAGTGGCGCCGGCACCGCGCCTAAAGAGCTTTCGGACTCGGGGTGGCGGTCTGGGAGGGCGGGGTACGTCGCGGCCGGGGGTATCAGTCCAGGTGCCGGGTGAAGAACCGCACCGTGCTGTCCAGCTCGAACGCCGGGATCTCCGCGTGCTTGCCGGGGTTGGCGTGCAGCGTCTTCTCGGCCGAGCCGAAGGCGTCGAACAGCGCCAGGCTCTGGGCGCGCGGCACCCGTTCGTCGTCCCACTGCACCAGGAACTCCACCGGAACGGTGACCCGGGCGGCGTCCTCGGCCGACGCCAGCGCCCCGCCCAGGCCCAGCACCGCCGCGCGGACCCGGGACTCGGCGGCGACGAACGGAACGCCGAGCCCGCAGCCCAGCGACACACCCCAGTAGCCGACCGGGCCGGCGCCGACGTGGTCGAGGCCCTGGACCGCGTCCAGGACCGCCTGCCATTCCGGTACGGTCCGGCGGGCCACGAGCGCCTGGAAGGAAGCGATCAGCGGAGCCAACTCCTCGCCGGCGTCCACGCGCTCCTGGTTTTCGGTCGCGATCCGGTCGTACTCCTCGTCCCTGGGCCGGTCGCCGTGGTTGGGGACGTCGACGGCCGCCACCGCGAAGCCGCACTCGGTCACGAAGCGGCGCGCGCGGGCCACCATGCCAGGGGCCTTCTTGTGCTGCCCGCCGCCGTGTCCCATCAGGATCAGCGGACGGCTGTCGGTGGCCCCGTCCGGCGTCCACAGCACGCCGGGAATCTCGCCGAGGGCGAAGAGCTGTTCGCGGACGCCGCCGGACGACGTCTGGGAGGTGAAGCGCATAGCGTCGAGCCTTTCGGGATGCCTTTTGCGGGCGCTCCCTAGGCCATGCGAGGGAGGGAGCCCCGACCTGTCACAGCGTTGATCGGTCTCACCTCCTCGGTCGCGGCCACACACGGCGACGCCGAACCTATCACGAAGGCCCACCCATCGACTCGCCGAGCACCCGCCGCATGGTCTGCCAGTACAGGCTCGGGTCGTCGCCCGCGGCCGCGTACGCGGTGGTCAGCTCCAGCGCGGCCGGCAGCACGGCGGCGATCGCCGCCTCCGGACCGGTGGGCGTCACCCGGCGGGCGTGCCGGCCACGGCGGCGGCGTACCGGGCGGCGACGTCGGGCCAGTTGACGACCTCCCACATCGCCTTGACGAAGTCCGGCCGCACATTGCGGTACTGCAAGTAGTACGCGTGCTCCCAGGCGTCGAACGCCAGCAGCGGCACCGACCCGACGCCCACGTTGCCGTGGTGGTCGTAGACCTGCTCCACGATCAGCCGCCGCGACGCCGGCTCGTACGACAGCACACCCCACCCGGAGCCCTGCACCAGCGTGGTGGCGGCGGACATCTGGCCGTGGAACGCCTCGAACGAACCGAAGTGCTCCACGATCGCCTCGGCCAGCTCGCCGTCGGGCCGTTCGCCGCCGTCCGGCGACATGTTCTGCCAGTACAGGGTGTGCAACACGTGCCCGGAGACGTTGAAGGCGAGGGTCTTCTCCAGCCCCACGATCGAGCTGAAGTCGCCCTTGTCCCGCGCCTCGGCGAGCCGGTCGAGGGTGTCGTTGGCCCCCTTGACGTAGGCGGCGTGGTGCTTGTCGTGATGCAGCTCCAGGATCTGACCGTTGATGTGCGGCTCCAACGCCGCGTAGTCGTACGGCAGATCGGGCAGCGAATACACGCTCACGGCGCGGGTTACCTCGATTCGATCGGGAGGGCCTGGCCAGAAACCATCGGCAGTCGCCGCCTGGCTCCATGTGCGCCATCCTACGGCACTGTTGCCTATCAGGTGCAACAACCAGAGATTGGCAGAAAGTGGAGGCACCGAACCTGTCGATACAAACTTGAACGCTTCCAGATAAGTGTTACGTTGATCGGGTGACCGCGGACTTCGAGGCGCAGCTGCGGGCGGTCTCCCTGCGGGTGACCCGGCCGCGGTTGGCGGTGCTCGCCGCCCTGCGCGATCACCCGCACGTCGACACCGACACGGTGATCGCGCTGGTGCGGTCCGACCACCCGACCGTCTCCCACCAGGCGGTCTACGACGTGCTGCGTGCCCTCACCGACGCCGGCCTGGTGCGGCGCATCCAGCCCGCCGGAGCGACCGCCCGCTACGAGTCCCGCACCGGGGACAACCACCACCATGTCGTGTGCCGCTCCTGCGGCGCCATCGCCGACGTCGACTGCGCCGCCGGTCACGCCCCTTGCCTCGTCGCCTCGGACGATCAGGGCTTCGTGGTCGACGAGGCGGAGGTCGTCTACTGGGGCACCTGCCCCGACTGCGCGGCCGGACGCACGCCCACCTGATTCGCGAGTTCGGAAGGAAGCTGATGAGCGAGACCCAGGACAACGCCCCGTCGAGCGCGCAGGGAGTCGGCCAGAAGGCGGCGGCCGGGTACCCGGTCGCGCCGGACTCGGTGACCGCGCACGGCAGCGAGAGTGAAAACCCGGCGATCGACTCGCCGACCCCGAAGACCGGCGGCCGCCCGCACACCAACCGGGACTGGTGGCCCAACCAGATCGACATCTCGGTGCTGCACGCCCAGTCGCCCAAGGGCAACCCGCTGGGCGCGGGCTTCCGCTACGCCGAGGAGTTCGCCAAGCTCGACGTCGAGGCCCTCAAGCGGGACATCGTCGAGGTGCTCACCACGTCCCAGGACTGGTGGCCGGCCGACTTCGGCCACTACGGCGGCCTGATGATCCGGATGAGCTGGCACGCCGCGGGCACCTACCGCATCCACGACGGTCGTGGCGGCGCCGGCGACGGCGGGCAGCGGTTCGCCCCGCTCAACAGCTGGCCGGACAATGCCAACCTCGACAAGGCGCGCCGCCTGCTGTGGCCGGTCAAGCAGAGGTACGGTCAGCGGATCTCCTGGGCCGACCTGCTCGTGCTCGCCGGCAACGTGGCCCTGGAGTCGATGGGCTTCAAGACCTTCGGCTTCGGCTTCGGCCGCGAGGACGTCTGGGAGCCCGAGGAGATCTTCTGGGGACCGGAGGACACCTGGCTCGGTGACGAGCGCTACGTCTCCGACCGGGAGATGACGCCCGGCGTCGGCGCGACCGAGATGGGCCTCATCTACGTCAACCCCGAAGGCCCGCGCGGCAACGCCGACCCGCGGGCCGCGGCCCACTTCATCCGCGAGACCTTCGCCCGGATGGCGATGAACGACGAGGAGACGGTCGCGCTCATCGCCGGCGGTCACACGTTCGGCAAGACCCACGGCGCCGGCACCGCCGACAACCACGTCGGCCCGGAGCCCGAGGCCGCCCCGATCGAGGCGCAGGGCCTGGGGTGGCTGAGCACCCACGGCACCGGCAAGGGCGCCGACACGATCACCAGCGGCCTCGAGGTGACCTGGACCGACCGGCCGACGCGGTGGAGCAACCGGTTCTTCGAGATCCTCTTCGGGTACGAGTGGGAGCTGACCACCAGCCCCGGCGGCGCGAAGCAGTGGGTCGCCAAGGACGCCGAGGCGATCATCCCGGACCCCTACGACCCGTCGCGGAAGCACCGGCCGACGATGCTCACCACCGACCTGTCGCTGCGCGTCGACCCCGAGTACGAGAGGATCTCGCGCCGCTTCCTGGAGCACCCCGAGGAGTTCGCGCTGGCCTTCGCCAAGGCCTGGTACAAGCTGCTGCACCGCGACATGGGCCCGGTCAGCCGGTTCCTCGGACCGTGGGTCCCCGAACCCCAGCTGTGGCAGGACCCGGTGCCGGCCGTCGACCACGCGCTCGTGGGCGACGCCGACGTCGCCGCCCTCAAAGCGAAGGTCCTGGAGTCCGGCCTGAGCACCGCAGAGCTGGTCTCCACCGCTTGGGCCTCCGCCGCCAGCTTCCGCTCCACCGACAAGCGCGGCGGCGCCAACGGTGCCCGGATCCGCCTGGAGCCGCAGCGCGGCTGGGAGGTCAACCAGCCCGACCAGCTCGCGAAGGTCCTGGACACCCTCGCGGGCATCCAGCGGGAGTTCAACGACGCCGGCGGCGCGAAGATCTCCCTCGCCGACCTCATCGTCCTGGCCGGTTCGGCCGCCGTCGAGAAGGCGGCGCGCGACGCCGGCTCCGAGGTGACGGTGCCGTTCCGCCCGGGCCGCACCGACGCCACCCAGGAGCAGACCGACGTCGAGTCGTTCCGCGTGCTCGAACCGCGCGCCGACGGGTTCCGCAACTACCTGCGTCCGGGCGAGAAGACCCCGCCGGAGGTGCTGCTCGTCGACCGGGCCTACATGCTCGACCTGACCGCGCCCGAGATGACCGTCCTCGTCGGCGGCCTGCGCGGTCTCGGGGCCAACGTCGGCGGCAGCCGCGACGGCGTCCTCACCGACCGGCCCGGCGTGCTCACCAACGACTTCTTCGTCAACCTGCTCTCCCCCGGCACCCGGTGGACGGCGTCGACGTCGCGGGAGCACGGGTACGAGATCCGCGACTCGGCCACGGACGAGCTGAAGTGGACGGCCACGGCGGTCGACCTCGTCTTCGGCTCCAACTCCCAGCTACGGGCCCTCGCCGAGGTGTACGCCAGCCACGACGCCCGCGACAAGTTCGTGACCGACTTCGTCGCGGCCTGGACCAAGGTCATGGAGCTCGACCGGTTCGACCTCGCCTGATCCCGCTCCAGCCGCCGAGCCCGGTCGATCCACAAGCGATCGACCGGGCTCTTCCATCGACCAGCGGCGGCGCCCGCGGTGCCCAGGACGCTAAGCGGCCGCGGCGGTGGCGATGGGCGCGGGCTTGAAGCCGTTGACCACGAGGTAGACGCCGAGGGAGACCTCCCACAGCGCGATCGGGACGGTCAGCAGCGCGGACGCCGGCGAGACCTGGTCCCAGAGGCCGAACATCGTGGCGGCGGCGGAGGTGACCAGCAGCGGCACACCGGCGAGCCCGAGCAGGGGAAGGACCCGCGGCACGAGGCGGGACCGGTACAGCGCGGTGCCCAGGAGCAGGGCGTTCACGGCGGGGAGGAAGCCCTGTCCGAGGAGGAACGTCCAGTCCCGCAGGGCGATCAGTGCCTGGCCGGTGACCAGCCCTTCCGGTCCGACGCCGGCCTGCCGCAGGGTCACCACCGACATCAACGTCACGATGCCGGCGACGATGGTGGCGGCCTCCAGGACCCGTACGCCGACGAAGCCCAACGCGAGGCCTTCGTCGTGTCGCTTGAGCACCGGATAGAGCACGACGGCCGTGCCGATGCAGGCGAGGGCCACGATCATCTCCAGGACGCCGCCCCAGATCACGCCGGTGTCCGGGCCCGGGCCGGCGATGTAGTCCGGTTCGCGCACCGGACCGTAGAGGGCGAGGGTGGGGATCGAGGCGAAGGTGAGCAGGTAGAGCACGCCCGCGACGAGCGCGGTCCTACGCAGGGGGGTCATCGGAACTCCGTTCGGTCGTGCCGGGCTCATGCCGACCCGTCGCGGGTCGCGCCGGCGGGTTCGTCCGCGTACGGGGGCGGGCTCGGCCGCCGCGGTGCCCGTACTCCCTTGAACAGCAGCCATCCGCCGCCGATCACCTCGAAGAAGAAGGCCGGTAGGTAATGAACCATCACTCCCCCGGCACTGTTCTCGGCGCCGGATACGATGACGGCGAGGTTGCCTACCGCCATCACGACGTATGCGAAGACACCCCACGCGGCAAGTGCGCGGGGCACATAGTTCGACGTGAACAGCAGATAGGCGAAGACACCGTTTCCGAGCGCGAGGAATATCAGCCCGAGGTTGAAGCCGGCGGTATGCGCGCCCACGTACGTGTTCGCCAATTCCTGGAGCTGGTCCCCGTTGAGCGCCCGCAGGTCGCCGGAACCACTGAGGACCGACGACGCCATGAGAAAGCTGAGCCCGTTCATGGCCATGATGGTCGACTGCGCCGTCCTCCACAGCAGTGCGAGCATGGCGAGGCCCGGACTCACCGGCCTGAGCAACACGTAGAAGGCGACGGCCATCACGATGTCGCCGGCGAAGATGAGGATGTCGGCGGCGATGCCGATCCGAAACAGCTGTTCGGACGCCACGATGTTGTGCGCCGTCGCCGCGACGTCGTCGACCACGATGATGTGCGAGGGGACATAAGCCTGGGAAAAGAACGCGGCCGCCATCAGGAGCAGCAAAACGAATCCCGCGACCCGCGCCGCCGTACGTTGGGATTTGTCGATCGCCATGACACGAGCATGCGGCGAGGGCGGTGGCGGCACATCGGAACATGGGCCCGAGCGGAGCCGGCCCATAGTAGGGGAAGGAGACCGTACTTCCAGCGCTTGGTCTGGTCGGGCCGCGGCCGCGCGGTGCGCGTCACCAGCGGGTACGGATGTTCCAGCGGGTGCGGTACACCGGCCGCCCGCAGTGTGGGACGAAGGCGATCGCCATCATCCCGGCGGTCATGACCGCGGCGACCGCGATCGCCGGCAGCCCTCGGGCCATCGGGCCGGCGACTGACAGGACGACGACGCCGATGGGCAGCCGCCACAGCATCGCCCGTAACACCACCAGTGCGTACGCCGCGCGGCCGGCGAGGAACACCACCGGCCCGGCGACCACGACGGCGAGTGCCGCCGGATGGGCCGGGCCGCTGGGATCTCGGGCGACGATGTCACCGCCGGCCGCGACGAGGACCACGCCGGCCACCATCACCAGATGCGCGTACGCCGCGACCAGCCCGATCCGGCCGGGATTGGTGGCCTCGTCGATTCCGATGGCGAGATGGCTGGCGACGTAGACGATGTAGGTCCGCCACATCGTCACGGTCAGGACGAACAGCAGGACCACCCCCGCGGTCCGCAGCGACACGAATGGCGGGTCTCCGTACAGCCGGACCCCGACCAGGATGATCTCGCCCAGGGTGACGATGAACATCTGCCGGTAGCGTTCTGACAGGTGCTCGCCCCCGACCCGCAGCTCCTCGGCGCTCGACCGACCCAGCCGGGGCAGCGGATAGCCGAAGAGGCCGACCGCGAAGTCCGTCGTGACCGCCACCGCCCAGAGCACCAGCCTCGCCGGGCCGGGCAGGAACGCGCCGACCAGCCACAGCACGCCGGTCAGGCAGAACCAGACGAGCACGCGCATGGGCCGCCTGCGCAGCGCGTGCCCCCGCAGGGCGGCGACGAGGATGAGCCCGCGATAGAGATGCAGGCCCACGTACGCGGCGGCGAAGGCGAACCCGTTGGGCCCCTCGAAGGCGCTGCTGACGGCCAGCGACATCAGCAGTCCGCCGAACATGACACCGAGCACGATCAACTGGACCAGCGGCAGGCCCGGGTCGTACCAGTTGGTGGTGTACGCGGTCACCGTCCAGACCCACCAGATCGCGGCGAGCAGGACCACGGTCTCCAGCGCGTGGTTCCAGCCGAGATCGCCGGTCAGCCGACTGGACAGCCGGGTGAGGGCGACGATGAGGCCCAGGTCGAAGAGGAGTTCCAGGTAGGAGATCCGGCGTGGATCGCCGCGACCGCGCAGGACCCACCCCGACCGCGCCCGCGCCACGGCCGCCGGTTTCCCGCGACAAACCCGTCCAAACCCCCGCCGGAGGTGCCGTCGGCCGCGCGGCCGGTCAGTCCGGGTCCGTCGTTGCCGTGCACGGGACGCGGGCCTGGTGGTCGCCGGCCGCCATGGAACGCCTCGACCAGCCGCCCGCGGGGCCTTCCCACTAAACCCATAGATTCAATAGACTATGTGGCCATGGGAAGATCAGCGCGTCGCCGCCGTCTCCAGGCCGCTCTCGGCGCCCTCCTGATCGCCGCCGCGGGTGTGCTCGCCGGATGTGGCGACGACGCCTCCGGTGGCGAGGCGGCCCCGCTGCGCGTCGGCTACCAGCGTTACGGCAGCTTGAGCCTGCTCAAGGCCCGCAACGAGGCGCCCGGCGTGACCTGGTCGCTGTTCGAGAGCGGGCCGGCCCTCACCGAGGCGCTCAAGGCGGGGTCGATCGACATCGGCGAGACCGGCGAGGCGCCGCCCATCTTCGCCGCCGCCGGCAAGATCCAGTTCAAGATCGTGGCGACCTCGGACGAGGTGCCGCAGGGCGAGGCCGTGCTGGTCAAGGAGAGCAGCGGGTTCACGACCTTCGCCGACCTCAAGGGCCGGACGGTCGCGTTGAACAAGGGCTCCAACGTGCACTGGCTGCTGGTCAAGCTGCTGCGGGCCAACAACATGACCCTGGCGGACATCACCGTCAAGTACCTCAAGCCCGCCGAGGGGCGGCCCGCCTTCGACTCCGGGCAGGTCGACGCCTGGGTCATCTGGGACCCGTACTTCGCCCTGGCCGAGCGGCCCGGCGTCAAGATACTCGCCGACGCGACCGGGCTGGCCGGCAACCGCGAGTACATCCTCGCCGCGCCCGAAGCCGTCGAGAAGAAGGCCGACCAGGTGCGTGACCTGCTCACCAGGCTCGACACCACCACCGAGTGGGGCATCGCGAACCCCGACGAGCGGGCCCGCGTCCTCGCGCCGGAGCTGAAGATCCCCGAGGACGTGGCCAAGCGCTCCCTGGACCGCAGCGCCAAGCCGCTCGCCCCGGTCACGCCGGCCATCGGCGACGAGCTGCAGGCGATCGCCGACGGCTTCGCCGAGCTGAAGCTCATCCCCGAGCCGATCGACATCAAGGCCCGCGTCGACACCCGGTTCACCGAGGTCTTCACATGACGACCGCGGTGACCCCACGCCCCCCGGCCACCACCCGGAAGGCGCCCGCGCGGGCACCCAGGACGGCCCGGCGCTGGCGGTGGCAGCGCGCCGCCACGCCCGTCGCGCTGGTCGCGCTCTGGGAGATCTCCTCGCGTACCGGCGTGCTGCCCGAGGAGAAGCTCTCCCCGCCCAGCCAGGTGTTGCGCACCGGCTGGCGGCTCGCCGCGGACGGCACGCTCGCCACCCACCTGCTCGACTCGCTGACCCGCGCCGGCGCCGGCCTCGCCATCGGCGCCGGCCTGGCGCTGGTGCTCGGCTCGGTCGCCGGCCTGCTGCGGATCGGCGACGACCTGGTGGACCCGCCGGTGCAGATGGCCCGGATGCTGCCCCACCTCGCGCTGGTACCGCTGCTGATCATCTGGGTCGGCATCGGCGAGGAGCTGAAGATCACGCTGGTGAGCCTGGGCGTCTTCTTCCCGATGTACTTCAACCTCTACGCCGGCATCCGCGACATCGACGAGCGGCTCGTCGAGGCCGCACGCACCTGCGGGCTCGGCGCGCTGGCCCGGATCCGCCACGTCATCCTGCCCGGCGCGCTGCCGTCGCTCTTCCTCGGCCTGCGCCTGGCGACCGGCGCCGCGTGGCTGAGCCTGGTGGTCGGCGAGACGGTCGCCACGCAGAGCGGCATCGGCTTCCTGATGATGGAGGCCCGCGAGTTCAGCCAGACCGACGTGGTGCTCGTGGGTCTGTTCGTCTACGCCCTGCTCGGCCTGCTCTCCGACCTCGTACTCCGGATCGCGGAAAGGAGGGCGCTGACATGGCGACGCGGCCTGCGGGCGACGTAGTCACCGCCACCGCGGTGCGGCGCGCCTTCGGGGAGACGGCGGTCCTGGACGGCGTCGACCTCACGATCGGCGCCGGCGAGGTGGTCGCCCTGCTCGGCGGCAGCGGCTCGGGCAAGACCACCCTGCTGCGGATACTCGCCGGCCTCGACCCGGACGCGACCGGTGACTGGCGGGTGCGCGGCAGCCTGGCGGTCGTCTTCCAGGAGCACCGCCTGCTGCCGTGGAAGCGGGTCTCCGACAACGTGGCGCTCGGTGTGGCCGGCCCGGACGTGCGGCGCCGCACCGCCGCGGCGCTGGCCGAGGTGGGCCTGGCCGGCCGCGAGCGGGCCTGGCCGGCCGAGCTGTCCGGCGGGCAGTCCCAGCGGGTCGCGGTCGCCCGCGCGCTCGTCCGCGAACCGGACCTGCTGCTGCTCGACGAGCCCTTCGGCAGCCTGGACGCGCTGACCCGGCTGCGGATGCAGGCGCTGTTCGGGCGGCTGCGCGCCGAGCACGGCTTCGCCGCGCTGCTCGTGACCCACGACGTCGAGGAGGCGCTGCTGCTCGCCGACCGGACCCTCGTCCTGGACGGCGGCCGGATCGTCGACGACGCGCCGGTGCCGCTGGCCCACCCGAGGGCGCCGGACGACCCCGGCTTCGGCACGCTGCGCCGGCACCTGCTCGACCGCCTCGGCGTACCGGCCGCCGCCTAGCACTGCCGCGTCAGTGGCGTGACAGGGCCGTGACTGGCGGCGCGCCGACTCTTGCGGGCGGTGGTGTCGCTCGCCCTCACCCCACTGGACAACCTCGTCTTCGACACGTTCTTCACGTGGATCCCCTTCGAGGGTGCGGGCGGCAGCGCCACCACCTACCTCGACGGGTACGCACACTCGCGCCTGGTCGTCACGATGCTGATCTGCCTTCCGCTGACCGGGTTCGCCCTCCCCCTCGTCGAGGAGCTCTACTTCCGCGGATTCCTCCTCCCCCGCATCTCCCACCTGCGCTGGAGGGCGCCCGTGCTCAACACGGTGCTGTTCTCGGTGTACCACTTCTGGGCGCCGTGGACGGTACTGTCGAAGGTGATCTTCATGTTTCCGGCGGTCTGGCTGGTCTGGCGCAAGCACGACATCCGGCTGTCGATCGGCATGCACGCCGGCACCGCCCTGCTCATGGCCACGATCGGCACCATCGCCCTGATCCTCGGCCTCGTGCCGTAACGCTCGAAGGCGCACGGCGCGCCGTCCACGGTGGACGGCGCGCCGGCGTCAGCCGGGCTGGAGCCGGCCGAACCGGCTGCGGTGGAAGACCAGCGGCGACGGGTCGCTCAGCCCGGCGGGGCGGACCGCGTGCAGGCGCAGCAGGACGATCGTGTGGTCGCCGGCGGGTACCTCGCGGTAGATGGTGGTGTCGAAATGGGCGAGTCCGTCGTCGAGGGTGACCGCCCCCTCGGCCGTCGCGGTGACGGTCAGTCCGTCGAACCGCTGGCTGACGGCGCCGGCCAGCTGGCGGGCCACGGTGGAGTGGTGGTCGGCCAGGATCGTGACCCCCAGATGCGCCGCGCGCCGCAGGTCCGGCCAGGTCTTCGACGCGTTGGCGATGGAGAACGACACCAGTGGCGGGTCGAGGCTCACCGACGTGAACGAGCTGGCGGCCAGGCCGACGGGCGCGCCGTCGACGAGGGCGGCGACCGCGACCACCCCGCTGGGGAAGATGCCGAACACCTCGCGCAGCCGGTGGGGGTCGAGGTCCTGGTTGGTACGCAGGGTGGTCACGTGGCCGCCTCCTCCCGGATCCGTAGGAAGGCCGCGACGACCGGCCCGGTGGCCGCCAGCCAGTCGGCGTAGGCGGCGGGGTCGTCGTGCTGCCGGTCGATCACGAACAGGCCGCGCCCGGGGACCGTCGCGCCGATCTCGGTGAGCACGGGTCGCAGCGTGAGCTCCGCGGCCAGGTGATGGTGCGGTGCCGCGCCGAGCAGCAGCGGCACGGCCAGGCCGCGCAGGCCCGTACCGCCGGCGAACCGGTCGAGGAAGAGCTTGAGCAGGCCGGTGTAGGTGCCCTTGTAGGTCGGGCTGGCCACCACGACCAGGTCCGCCGCGCCGACCTCGGCCACCAGGTGGGCCACGCCCGGGTCGTCCCAGTCCAGCAGCGCCGGGCCCAGGGTGGCCAGGTCGACGGTGAGGTCCGGCTCGCGCCCGGCGAGCTGCCGGGCGACGTACGCCGCGGCCGCGAGGGTGCGGCTGGCCGGCCGGGGGTTGCCGACCACGACCGCGATCCGCGCGCTCATCGCGCCACCGCCGGGGCCGGCGCGCCGAAGGGTACGGCCGGGGCCAACCGGCGGCCGGGGGCCGGATGGCGCCAGAGCCCGCGGCGGGACAGCTCGGGCAGCACCCCTTCGCCGAACCGGTACGCCTCCTCCAGGTGCGGGTAGCCGGAGAGCACGAACTCGGTGATGCCCGCGTCGACGTACTGCTCGATCAGGTCGGCGACCTGCTGGTGGCTGCCGACGAGCGCGGTGCCGGCGCCGCCGCGGACCAGCCCGACACCGGCCCACAGGTTCGGGTGGATCTCCAGCCCGTCCTTGGTACCGCCGTTGAGGGCGAGCATCCGGCGCTGGCCTTCGGACTCGCTGCGCCGCAGGCCGGCCTGGACCTGGCGGATCTGGTCCTCGGAGATGCCGGCCAGCAGCCGGTCGGCCTCGGCCCAGGCCTGCTCCGCGCTGTCCCGGGCGATGGTGTGCACCCGCAGCCCGAAGGCGACGCTCCGGCCCCGCCGCTCGGCGAGTTCGCGCACGCGGCGTACCTTCTCCGCGACGGCGGCCGGCGGTTCGCCCCAGGTGAGGTAGACGTCGACGTGCCGGGCCGCCACGTCGAGGGCCGCCGGCGACGACCCTCCGAAGTAGACGAGCGGGACCGGGTCGGGCAGTTGGGAGAGGACCGCGTCGGCGAGGCGGAAATGGTGGCCCTCGACGTCGACGGGCTTGCCGGACCACAACGCGCGGACGATGTCGAGGAACTCCCCGGTGCGCTCGTAGCGGGCGTCCTTGTCCAGGAAGTCGCCGTACATCCGCTGCTCGTGGCTCTCTCCCCCGGTGACCACGTTGAGCAGCAGCCGGCCGCCGGACAGGTTCTGGAAGGTACCGGCCATCTGGGCGGCCAGGAACGGCGAGACGAGCCCGGGCCGGAACGCGACGAGGAACTTCAACCGCTCGGAGACGCCGCTCAGCATCGCGGTGGTGATCCAGGCGTCCTCGCACCAGGCGCCGGTCGGGGTCAGGGCCGCTTCGAAACCGAGCTGCTCGGCCGAGCGGGCGATCTGCCCGAGGTACGCGACGGAGGCGGGGCGCCCGCCCGAGCCGGCGGGTGTGCCGTGGCCGCCGCCGACGATCTGCCGGCCGTCGCCGCCGTTCGTGGGGAGGAACCAGTGGAACTTCAGGTCGGTCATGGCTCACACCTGTCCGTGGTTGGGGGGCGGGGTGCCGTCGGCGGCCCAGCGGCCGAGGTGCTGGACCTTCCACGCGGCGGGGTCGTGGAGGGTGTGGGTGCGCGCGTTGCGCCAGTGCCGGTCGAGGCCGAGCCCGCCGGCGGCCGACCGGGTGCCGGCCACCTCGAAGAGCCGGCCGCTCGCTTCGAGGGCCGCGTGTGTGGTGGCCGCCCGGGCGGCGCAGACGGCGAGGGAGGCGTGCGCCGCGGCGGACGCGGTCAGGTCGGCGTTGGCCGCGTCGACGGCCCGGGCCGCCTCGGCCAGCAGTGCCTCGGCCGCCCGCACCGACAGCTCGATCTGGCCGAGGGCGTGCACCACGAGGGGATCGTCGGCGGCTCGCTCCACCTGCGCGTCCGGGTACGGCCGGCTCTTCTCGCGGACGAACGCGGCCGCGTCGGTCAGGGCCGCGCGGGCGATGCCGGCGTCGATCGCCGCGTGCAGCGCCTGCGCGTACGCGCCGTAGGTCTGCGGCCCGTCGAAGGTGACCGCGTACGGCGTGACGAGGTCGTCGGGTACGGCCACGTCGGTCAGCACCACCGAGCCGCTGGCGGTGGTGCGCTGGCCCAGTGCGTTCCAGTCGTCGACGACCTCGACGCCCTCGGCGTGCCGGTCCACCCAGGCGACGTGCAGCGGGCCGCCGTCGCCCCGGTGGGCCAGCACCGGGATCCGGTGGGCCAGCAGCGCGCCGGTGGCGTAGAACTTGCGGCCGTTGAGCCGCCAGTGTCCCGGGCCGTCGGCGGTCAGCGTGGTCCTGACGTCGCGCCCGTGCCGGGTGTTCGCCTCCGACTGGGCGTTGCCGAAGCGGCGGCCGGCCAGCACCTCGCCGAAGAGCAGCTTCCGCTGGGCGTCGGTGCCGCGCAGGCGCAGCTGGTTGACGTAGACGAAGTGGCTGTGCGGGATCTGGCCGATGTTGGGGTCGCCGGTCGAGAGCAGCCGGAACACCTCGACGACGGTCGCCACCGGCAGGTCGGCGCCGCCGAACCGCGCCGGGACGGTGATCGCCAGCAGCCCCGACTCGCTGAGCTGGTCCAGCTCGACCAGCGGCAGGACGCGTTTGGTGTCGCGGTCGGCGGCGTCCCGGGCGAAGGTGGCGGCGAGGTCGGCGGCGACCGCGACCGCCTCGGCCGGCCCGAGCACGGGTACGCCGCTCACGCCGACCCCAGCCGCGGCACCGCGGTGAGCAGCCGCCGCGTGTACGGGTGCCGGGGCCGTTCGAAGACGTCGGCGGCGGTGCCCTCCTCGACCACCTTGCCATCCTTCATGACCAGGATCCGGTCGCTCATGTGGTGGATCACCCCCAGGTCGTGGGATATGAACAGGTAGCTCACGCCGAGCTCGTCCTGCAGGTCGGTGAGCAGGTCGAGCACCTGGGCTCGGGGTCGAAGACGCGCCACCGGCCCTTCGACCTGGAACCACCGTCCTTTGTGGTGGATCGGACGGATCTTGGCCGGGTCGGCGAAGACCTTGCCGTCCCGGTCGGCGAGGATCGCGTCGTCGTCCCACGAGCCTTCCCAGAGCTTGTAGAGCACGTCGAGGTACTCGTCGGCCATCAGGTGCTTCGTCACCGCGGCCATCGCCGGTACCACCGACGCGGGGTCGTTGTCGGGGATCCGCAGCCCCTCCCGGATCGCGGTCGCCGCCGACCCGCGGAAGAGGATGAGGCGTTTCTTGGCGGTCACGGGCAGGTGCTCCAGGCGTTCACGGGCGCCACTCCAGGCTTGACGGGCGCCACTGCGGGCGTTGACGGGACTGCTCCGGGGGTTGACGGGCACTGCTCCGGGCGTCGACGGGCGCGCGGAGGCGCCGCGGTAGCGGGCAGTGGGTGTGCGGAGCCGCGCGCGGGCGGACCGGCCCGCGTCAGCTCACCGACAGCTGGCGGTGCGCCGGAGGTCGACGTGCCGACGGCAGACGAGACCCGGCTCGATCATCGGCACCTCCTCGCACGTCACGGGCCGAACCGGCCACAGGGTCGGGGTGATCGGCAGATCGGGCTGATCGGCAGACCAGGGTGATCGACAGATTCCCTATAAGCACTATAGGCTTAGTAGGTAATTGTCGCGCAAGCCGTCTCGTGGAAGGTGTTGCCGATCACCCGGACGCCAGACCCGATCACCCACGGGAGTGCGCCATGCGCATAGAGCAGCTCGAGTACCTCGCCGCCGTGACCCGCTACGGCTCGCTGCGCCGGGCCAGCGAGCAGCTGCACGTCTCCCAGCCGGCCATCAGCGAGGCCATCCGCAAGCTCGAACGGGAGCTCGGGGTGACCCTGCTCGACCGGCACCGCTCCGGCGCGCGGATCAGCCTCGCCGGCCGCGAGCTGCTCCAGCCGATCGTCGACGTACTGGAGTCGGTCGACCGGCTCAAGGCCGCCGCCGGCGACCAGCTGGCCACCCGGCGGTTGCTGCGCATCGGCACCGTCAACGCGGGCACCGCCTCGCTCGTGCTACCCGCCGTGCGCGCCTTCCAGGCCGGAAACGGCCGCGCCGCCGTCGAGATCCGCAACCTGCAACAGGACGAGATCCAGGTGTCGCTGGCCGAAGGCACCCTGGATCTCGGCCTGGTCAACCTGCTCGACGGCGACGACGTACCACCCGACCTCGAACCCACTCCCCTGCTCGTGGGCCGCCCCGCGGCCGTCCTGCCGGCCGGGCACCGCTTGGCCGCCCAGGCGACCATCTCGGCCGACGACCTACGCGCGGAACGCTTCGTCGCGATGCGCTCCGGCTACCTCATGTACCGCTTCGCCCACCGGCTCTTCGGCTCCGACCTGCCCGCCGCGTGGCACTCCACCGACGGCGCCGAGATGGGCAAGATGATGGTCGCCGAAGGCATCGGCCTCACCGTCCTGCCCGACTACAGCGTGCTCGGCGACCCGCTCGAACGGGCCGGGCTGATCGTCACCCGGCCACTGGCCGGCGACAGCACCGTCGTCACCATGACCGCACTGCACCGCCGCCAGGCGCGGGTGCTGCCCGCCGTACTCCAGGTGCTGCGACACCTGCGCGAGCACGCCCGACAGCCGCTGCCCGCCCGTACGGCGTGACGGCCCGCGGCGGGTTACCGCTGGCAGGAGATGGTGAGCTGGGCCCGGAAGACGTGCCCGAAGTTCGGGTCGTTGAAGGTCTCGAAAATGGCCGGCGTACCGACGATCGCGCACTCGCCGTAGAAGCCGACGGACTGCGCGGTGATCTGCGCGTCCCAGAAGGCGCTCTGGACGGCGACCTCCGCGGTCGGACCGCGGCCGCCGCCGTCGAACAGCGGGCTCGCGGCCGCCGGTGCCGCCGCCAGGGCGACCAACGCCGCGGCGCCCGCCACCACGCCAAGACCCGCACCGACGCGACGACCCACGTTTACTCTCATCGATCCACACCTTTCCGATAACCGACAGATACCCGCTGTCGCGAGGAACGCGACAAGGATCATGGTCGCCCGGGGCGGTCAAGGATCTGTCAAGATCGCAGATGGCGGCGCCCGCGGGCCGCCGTCGATCCGGCGGCGGTCATGGCGAGGCCGGACGGCGCGGCAGTGGGCGATGTCGGGGACCTTGCCCACTGCGAGCGGTCGCGATGGCCCCGCGCAACGGTCCGGACCACGACGAACGTCGCGGTAGCCCATCCCTTGGAATGCTTCACCGGCGAGTGCCGCCGCGTTCGTCCCTTTCGGCCAGGCGCTGAGCTTGCCCGTCGTGCACATCGCTCACCCACTCCCAGCCGGGCTTGGCCGATGGGCCGATCCGCGGGTCACTGGGGACCTCGCCCTCGCGCAAGGCGAGCACGTACGCCCGATCCCGCTCGATCCGCGCGGGTACCTGATCAGCCGCGCCGACCGACCCGTGGCCGGGGACGAGGACGTCGACCTCGCCCGCCACGGCCTCCAGCAGCCGCAGCGCCGCGAGGTAGTCCTCGATCGGGTCGGCGGTGTCGTTCAGGTCGAGCATCGGAACCAGGACGTCGGAGAGCATGTCGCCGGCGACGAGGACGCCGCGATCCTCGACGAACAGCGCCGCATGGCCCGGTGCGTGCGCTTGATGCTCGATGATCCGGACCCCAGGGCCGTCCCAGGGAATCCGCGCCGTCCCGGCGGGCAGGGCGGTGACGAGGCCGTACAGGTCCAGCGGCACCTGATCGGCGATCTCCGTTTCGGCCAGGTGCTCTGTGATGCGGGCCTTGGCACCCGGGTCGGACAGCTCGTCGCGGACAGCGGCCGCGCAGCGGGCGGTGCCGTACCGGGGGGCCGCGCCGAGCTCGGCGTGCCAGAGGAGGTGATCCCAGTCCGGATGCGTCGAGAAGCCGGCCACGACGGTCTGGCCCGCACGGGACAGGTCGTTCGCGAGGCAGGCCATCTCGTGCTCCCGGACCCCGGGGTCGACGAGCAACACGCCGGCGCGGCCCTGCACGACGACGGCGTTGCTCTGGACGAACTCGCTCTGGTGGACCAGCACACCGTCCGCGACCCGGGTCAGCACGGGCTCGCCTCCTTCACGTCGCGGATGGCGTAACGGTGCGTCGTGCCGCCCCGCTCGAACGACCGCCGCTCGAGCAGGGCGAGCGCGATCGGCCGGTCGCGGTCATCGCCCAGTGGTTGCGTTCTGCAACCACTATATTGGGGGCGTCAGCGGTTCATGCGCGATGCGGGCCCGACGTTCATCGAGGAGCTCATGGACGAGCTTCGGGTGCGCCACCTGGACGCCCCGCCCAAGCCGCACGACGGCCCGGGACCCCTCGATCGGCTGAACGCCGCCTACGCCGCCGAGCAGGAACGGGTCGGACACCACCGCGCGGCGGGCCCGCCACACGACTGATCGGCGCGACGGCCGGCGAGCATCGCCTCGACGTCGCCCCGCCGCCCCCTCGTCCGGGACGGGTTTCGCGCCAGCCAGGTCCGCACGATGCCGGCGGCGCGCTCCACATCGGCTTCCGTGGACGGCGCCGTCCCGCCACGGGCCGCGCGCGGCTGGTCCCGGTTCTGCGGTTGAATGATGCCGTCGTGGCGAGTCGAGCAGAGGGAGCCCGTCGATGATCACCGATCCAACGGTCGCTCGCATCGGCCAGGGGGTCGAGCTGCACCATGGTCAGGGCCAGCGTGACGCCGCTCGCGACGTGTTCGCGCGGATCTGGGAGGAGATCGGCGGAGAGCAGGGGGATCCGCTGCACGTCTGCGTGCTCGCGCACTCGATGGCTGATGTACAGGACGACGTCCACCAGGAGCTGATCTGGGATCAGCGCGCCCTGGCGGCGGCCGACCTGCTCACCGACGACCGGGTGGCACAAGCGGGGGTGACGCTGTCCGTGTCCGGCCTGTATCCGTCGTTGCACCTCAACCTGGCCGACTGCTACCGCAAGCTCGGTGATCTCGGCCGGGCCCGGGAGCACCTCCAACGGGCGCGGGCGGGGATCGGCGCGCTTGGCGATGACGGGTACGGGCAGCTGATCAAGGACGGCCTGGATCGGCTGGCGCGGCAGCTGACCGCCGAGTAGAGCCTCCGGGGTCGGGCGGCGCGTCCAGCTTTTGGATTCTTGCCCCGGTCCACGCCGCCGGCTGTAGACCGCATGCGCGGGGTCCCCGGGGAAACGTGGAGCGCAGCGGAGCGTTTCTTGGGGTGCTTTCGGCGGCGAGCTTGGCGCTCGCCGAAAGCCCCGGCCTCCGCTGCCGGACCCGCGACACAAGCCCACCCCAGCGCCGAAGCCGCGCTCACCGGCGCGGCGCATGCGCGGTAAGCCATGGGCCGCACGCACAGACGGGGCAGGTCGAGAGCTTCCCGCACACACACGTCCACCTCCGGCCGCGGCCGGGGTGGAGAGGTGCCGTGGACGCACGGCCGCCGGCTCCCCGCAGGGGCCGGGGTGAGATCGCCGGTCGCGGAGGGTGAGGCCGGTGATCGATGGCCTTGATCAAAATCAGGACGAGCGAGATAGGGTCCGGACCGTCGCTCCGGCGGCCTGACCCTCCACCGCTGGTCACCCTCCTCCCGGTCGGTCTGGCCGACGAGCACCGGGCGGGCGTTGAGATCGTGGTATCTAGGTGCCCTCGGAGGGGCACCGGAGTACCACGATCGCGGCCCGCGGAGGGTGAGGCCGCGGGAGCAACGGTCCGGACCACCGCGGACGTCGCGGTAGCCCGAATCGGGGTTTGGTGCGGGTAGCTCTCCACGATCCGCGGACCGCGGACGGGGCTGCGGTAGGGTGAATCGATCTTCCGGATCGTGGCAGGGGGTTGCCGCGGTGGCGACCGACGTGACGCCCGAACTGGCCGAGGCGATCCAGCGCGGCTACGACCAGCGCGACCGGGCCGACATGGCGCCGACGATCGCCTACTTCCAGGCGCTGCTCGCCGAGCACCCAGACCATCCCGTCGTGCTGTACGAGGTGGGCGGGGCCTACGACACCGCGGGCCAGGAAGAGACCGCCCGCGGCTACTACGAGCGGGCGCTCGCCCTCGGCCTGGACGGCGACGTGCTGCGCCGGTGCCTGTGCCAGTACGCCAGCACGCTGCGGTGGCTCGGCGAGCTGGACGAGTCCCTGGCGGTGCTCGACCGCGCCCGCGGCCAGTTCCCCGGCTCCGATTCCGTCCGCGTCTTCCGCGCCCTGACCCTCAACGACGCCCAGCGGCCGGACGAGGCGGTGGCCGAGTTGCTCACCGTCGTCACCGAGCACGCGGAGGTCACCGACCTCGGGCGGTGGGCGGTCGGGCTGCGCGGCCTCGCCCGGTGGCTCGCCGACGGGCGTCCCGCGTAGCGCGTCCCGCACGAGGCTCGTGCTCAGGAGGGGGCGTGGCGAGTTCTCCTCGGGGTGTGACAGCCGCGTCACCGCGGAGGATGGGCGAGGGCGGCGCGCACTCCAGCCAGCATTGTGTGTGCCTGCGAGGTCGTCTGGGTGATCCGCGGTGGCGACTGCCCGATCTCGCCGAGCAGCCTCTGGACACCTTCGGCGAAGCCCGGTGGTGCGATCGGCAGCCCGGCCGCCGATGCCACCATGCCTTTCTCGTTGATCAGCCATCGACGGGCCCGGCCGTGCAGCGCGTGGCAGGCCACGCCCACAGCGCGAAACAGGCACCCGGCCGCGTATGTCGGGTCGGCGCCGTCCGCGCCGTAGCGGGCCAGCCGCAGCGCGAAGTCCGCCTCCCACAACCCGTCCACGAGCGCCTCCCCCAGCGCCGCCGGGTACCGCCGGGTCTGCGCCCGCAGGTCGGCGACCTCCCCGCTGGGGTCGGCGAGCACCCGGCACAATGCCACCTCCCCGGCGTAGGCATGCGAGTAGAAGCCCAGCGGATGGCCAACCTGGAACCCGACCTCGTAGCGGCCGGCCCGGCAGTCGTCCCACACCCGGTGCACCCGGTCGACATCGCGGTAGATCCAGTCCACCCGCCGACCCTGGACAGTCAGCCAGCCGCCGCCGTCGACCCACGGTCCCCAACCGCCCGGCGCCGTCACCTCGACCGGCTCGTCGGCCACCCGCCCCGCCAGCTCCCGCAACGCCGCCACGTCGAGCGCGCCGCGGTAGTACAGACCCAGGTCGAAATCCGAATCGGGGCGGTGGGTGCCGCGGGCGCGGCTACCGCCAAGCACGACCGCCACCACCCCGCCGACCGACACCAGCCGCTCGCCGAGCTCCACCAGCGTGCTGTCGTCCACAACCTCGGATTCCACCACGCCCCGCTCCCCCGCCTCCAACCGGCCAACAGCGACGAGCCGCCGCACGGGTGGGTGGACTGGTGGTCCGGCCGACCTCGCGCCGGCCTCACGTCAGGTGTCGGGCGAAGAACCGGTTTCCGGCGTCCCCCTCGAACCACGGGACGCCGGTGTGCCCGCCCATGTTGGCGTGCAGCGTCTTCTCCGTGGAGCCGAAGGCGTCGAACAGGTCCAGGGCCAGCTGCCGGTCGTTTCCCTCGTCGTCCCACTGCAACGTGCAGCGGAATGGTGACCTGCCGGGCCTCCTCGAACAGGGCACGGGGCACGAAACTCCCGGCGAACAGGAGGGCGGCCGAGACGCGCGGCTCGACCACCGCCAGCCGGATGCCGATGGCGATCACCCCTCCCGCGTACCCGACCGGGCCGCCGATCCCGGGCAGCGAAAGGAGGGCGTCCAGGGTGGCCCGCCACTCCGGGACCGCCGTGTCGACCAGCGGGAGCACGAGCCGGTCCACGATCTCGTCGTCGACCGGCTCACCGGCCGCCAGCGCCCCGCGCAGGTCGGCGCGGGCCTGGTCGGCGGCGGCGCAGCGGGGCCGGTCACCGCTCCCGGGGAGCTCGATGGTGGCCGCGGCGAAGCCCTCCGCCGCGGAGCCGGGGTGTGTGGCGTAGCCTCGCGGTGATGGGCTATGCCGGCGGCCGCGGGGGCGGTTCGAATCGGATGGGCGAGTCTGCCGCGGCGCGGTTGTTGGTGGCGGCGCGGGCGGGTGACGGCGACGCGTTCGGCCGTCTGGTGGGGCCGCTGCGGGACGAGCTACGCGCGCACTGCTACCGGATGCTGGGGTCGACGCACGACGCGGAGGACGCGGTGCAGGAGACCCTGGACCGGGCGTGGCGTGGCCTGGAGCGGTTCGAGGATCACGGGTCGATCCGGCCGTGGCTGTACAAGATCGCCACGAACCGGTCGTTGACGATCATCGAGCGGCGGGGGCGGCGGGAGCTGCCCACCGACCTGAGCCCGGCGGGGGCGCCGCTGGCCGAGGCGGCGTGGCTGGAGCCGTACCCGGATCAGCTGATGGGCTGGACCGAGCGGTTGAGCCCGGAAGCCCGCGCCGTCGCGCGGGAGAGCGTGGAGTTGGCGTTCGTCGCCGCCCTGCAGCACCTGTCGGCGTCGCAGCGGGCGGTGCTGCTGCTGCGCGACGTGCTCGGGTACGCCGCCGGCGAGGTCGCCGACGTGTTGGACACCACGGCCGCCGCGGTCAACAGCGCTCTGCAGCGGGCCCGCAAGGCGGTCGCCGAACTGTGCCCGGACCCCAGCCAGCGGCAGACCCTCAGGACGCTCGGCGACGCGGCACAACGGGAGTTGGCCCGGCGGTACATGGCGGCGTGGGAGGCGGGCGACGTCGACGCCATCGTGGCGATGCTGGCGAAGGACGCGCGGTACTCGATGCCGCCGCTGACGACCTGGTACGCCGGCCGGGCGGACATCCGCGGGTTCCTGGTCGACGCGGTGCCGCGGCATCGCTGGCGGTTCCTGCCCGCGCGGGCGAACGGCCAGCTCGCGTTCGGCACGTACCTGTGGAGCGACCAGCGGGGCGCGTACGTCCCGGCCGGCCTGGACCTGCTGGCGCTGCGCGGGCGGCAGGTGGCCGAGGTGGTCTCGTTCCTGGACGCCGACTTCCCGGCCTTCGGCCTGCCGGACCGCCTGACTCGCGATGAGTTTGCGGACCGGCCCGGGTTGTAGTCCTGACGGACACGTCAACCAACGAGGACGGAGCAGACCATGGGTACCGACGAGGAGCAGATCCGCACCCTGATCGAACGCTGGGCGCGGGCGGTCCACCGCGGCGATCTCACCGCGGTGCTCGCCGACCACGCCGAGGACATCGTGATGTTCGACGTGCCGCCACCGCATCAGGGGGTGCGTGGCCTGGACGCCTACCGCGAGACCTGGCCGCCGTTCTTCCAGTGGCAGGCGCGGGGCGCCGTGTTCGAGATCGAGTCGCTGGACGTCACCGCCGGTGACGACGTCGCGTTCGCGTACGCCCTGCTGCGCTGCGGCACCGAGCGGGACCTCGCCGACGATCCCGGCAACCGACTGCGGCTGACGTTGGGTCTGCGCAAGCGGGACGGCCGGTGGGTCGTCGTCCACGAGCACCACTCCTTCCCGCTCGCCGACGCCGCCACCGCGGCGCGGCCCGCGCCCGACCGGGACCGCACCGCCGCCGAGCGGGACCTGCGCCGGCTGCACCAGCGCTGGTTCGACAGCACCGCCGCCAAGGACCTCGACGGCCTGATGGCCCCCATCGCCGACGACGTCGTCTCGTACGAACACGACCAGCCGCTGCGGCACGTCGGCATCCGAGCCGTCCGCGAAGTCTGCGCGGCCGGACTCGACGCGGCCGGCGACGGCACCGTCACCTGGACCGTTCCCGACCTGAGAATCCTGGTCGACGGCGATCTCGCCGTCGCCTGGGGCCTCAACCACATCCGGGTCGAACCCGCCGACGGCCAGGCCGTGGAGAGCTGGTCCCGCGGAACCCGCGTCTTCCAGCGCGGAGACGGCGCCTGGCTGATGACCCACCAGCACCTCTCCTACCCCTACGATCCGGCCACCGGCGACGCCAGGACCGACCTGCGCCCGTAACCGGGGCACCGGGACCACCTCACGGGTGCGGCTTGCCGTGCGCGGCCAGCGGTATCCGGAAGGGGCGCCCGGCCGGGGGCCGGCAGCCGGACCGTCCGGATCTACCCGGCGGACTCGACGGAGGTCCGACCCGGCCGGGGACACAGGCAGAACGGGTGGCCCGCCGGGTCGGCGAAGACCCGGTGCCGGGTCGGGCTCGCTTGGTGGTCAAGCCGGGCGGCGCCCAGGGCGAGGACCGCGTTTTCCGCCGCGTCCAGGTCGTCGACCCGGAAGTGGAGGTGAAGCTGCATCGACGAGGCCGGGTCGGGCCAGGTCGGTGGCTGGTAGCCGGGCGCCCGTTGAAACGACAGGTGCAGGTCAGCGTCCTGGCTCTCGCCGACGGAGTACCAGTCCGGGTCGGCGTACACGATCGGCCAGCCGGTGACCCGGCTGTAGAAGTCGGCGAGCGCGGCGGGATCGGGACACTCGAGCGCGACGCCACTCAGACTCCCGACACCGCTCATTGACCCGCTCCTCTCGCTGCCCGCCGTTGAGCGTAGCGAGGATGCGGCGCCGGCAGCGCGCCGGCCGCCGTCCGCGTCTGGCCGATCGCGGTGTACGAGCCAACCCCAGGTCGAGTTAAGGATTCTTGACACCATGTCGGGGCTGTTTTACCTTCGACATGTCAAGTTTTCTGTACATGGTCCCAGGCATTCGAATCAAGGAGAGCTCATGCGAACCCCTCCACGCCCCCGCTCCGATCGAGAGCACGCGCTGACTCGTACCGCCCGCGTGACCGGGCTGTTCTACCTGGGCGTCGCCATCACCGGCGTACTCGGGTTCCTGATCATCCGCCCGCGGCTCTTCGCCGCCGACGACGCCCAGGCGACGCTGGCCAACCTGGTCGCGCACGAGTCGCTCGCCCGCGCCGGCGTCGCCTTCGAGCTGGGCATGGTCGTCACCCAGACCCTCGCCGCCGTCTGGTTCTATCGCCTGTTTCGCGGCGTGGACTCCTTCGCCGCGAGCGGGATCGCCGCGTTCGGCCTGGTCAACTCGGTCGTGGGCCTGGTGAGCGCGGCCCTGCTGGCCACGGCGGTCGAGGTATCGGTCGACCCGGTCGGCGACGCGGCCGCGAACGTCCAGGTCCTGTACCTGGTCAGCAACGGCCTGTGGGGCGTCGGGGCACTCTTCTTCGGCCTGTGGCTCATCCCCATGGGCTGGTGCGTGCTGCGGTCCGGCTGGATGCCCCGCGTCCTGGGCTGGATCCTCGTCGGTGGCGGTGTCGGGTACGTGCTCAGCGCGTTCGTCCGGTACCTCGCCCCGGACGCGCACGTCGTCGCCGAGGCACTCGCGTACCCCGCCTCCGTCGGCGAGTTCTGGATGGTCGGCTACCTGCTCGTCCGCGGCGTGCGCCGGCGGGCGTTGGACCAGGCGCCGCCCGCCGTACACACGCCGGCGCCGGTGGCCGGCTGAACCGTGCACCGCCCACACCTCCCGCCCGTGCCACCGAAGGTTCTGTGCCTCGAAGTCGGCGTAGCCCAGCACGCACGGGCAGCCCGGCGGCCAACATCCGCGCGCGGGTGCGATCCGGCGCGGGCGTGGTCCGGGCGTCAGGCCGCCACGGTCACCGCGATCCGCTCGGAGAACTCCACGAGGCGGTTGGAGAACCCCCACTCGTTGTCGTACCAGCCGAGCACCTTGACCTGGTCGCCGACGGCTTCGGTCAGCGGCGCGTCGAAGATCGACGAGTAGGGGTTGCCGACGATGTCCGCGGAGACCAGCGGCGCCTCGGAGTACTGCAGGTAGTGCCGCAGCCGCTCGGAGCCGGCCGCCTCGCGGAACGCCGCGTTGACCTCCTCGACGCCGGCGCGCCGCCGCAGCACCACCGTGAGGTCGGTGATCGAGCCCGCCGGCACCGGGACGCGCAGCGCGGCGCCGGTCAGACGCCCGTCGAGCTCCGGGATGACCTTGCCGATCGCCTTCGCCGCGCCCGACGAGGTCGGGATGGTCGAGACGGCCGCCGCGCGGGCCCGGCGCAGGTCGGAGTGGGGCGCGTCGTGCAGCCGCTGGTCGCCGGTGTAGGCGTGGATCGTCGTCATCAGCCCGGACTCGATGCCGAACGAGTCGTTGAGCACCTTCGCCAGCGGCGCCAGCGAGTTCGTGGTGCACGAACCGTTGGAGAAGACGTCGTGGCTGTCCGGGTCGAGCCGGTCGTCGTTCACCCCGAGAACGAACGTGGGGACGTCCCCCTTGGCCGGCGCCGAGACGATGACCTTCCGCGCGCCGCCCTTGAGGTGGGCCGCCGCCACGACGCCGTCCGTGAAGTGGCCGGTGGACTCGATGACGATGTCGGCGCCGACCTCACCCCACGGGATGGCGGCCGGGTCGGACCGCGCGAAGACCCTCATGCGCTTGCCCTGAACGGCGATCGCGTCGCCGTCGAAGGCGACGCCGTCGAGGTGGCCGGAGATGGAGTCCCACTCCAGCAGGGTGGCCAGCGTACGGGCGTCGGTGAGGTCGTTGACCGCGACCACCTCGACGTCGGCGTCGTTCGCCAGGGCCGCGCGCAGGTAGCCGCGCCCGATCCGGCCGAACCCGTTGATGCCGATGCGTACCGTCATGGCGTTCGATTCCTCCTGTTGTTCTCGTGGTTGGGCACGGATGGTGCCGCCGCCCGGAGCAGGTCGAGGACGCCGGCGCGGGCGCCGTCGAACGGGCCCGGGTCCTGCTGCGCGATCGCGAGCACGTAGCCGCCCTGCAGGACGGCCATCAGGGTGTGGGCGAGGTGCTCGGGGTCGAGGTCGTCCCGCAGCTCGCCCGCGGCGATGGCCTCGCGCAGCGCCTTGACCCAGCTGACGTGGACCTGAGCGAACGCGCGCGCCACCGGAGCCAGCAGCACCGGATCCTCCCGGACCTGCGGGTCCTGCGTCATCCGGCCGACCTTGCAGCCCTTGAGGGCGTCGCGCGGACGCATCAGGTATGCCTCGATCCGGGCCATCGGGGCGCCCGGACCGTCGAGCTCGGACGCGGCCGGCAGCAGGTCGGCGACGTTGCGCTCGAGGGCGGCGAGCGCGAGGTCCCGCTTGGTCGGGAAGTGGTGGTACATGCTGCCCTGGCCCACGCCGGACCGCTCGCGCACGTTACGCGGGCTGGTGTCGGCGTAGCCGCGCTCCCACATGAGCTCGCCCATCGTGTCGACCAGGAGCTGTCGCGAATCCATCGCCTCACTGTACATACCAGTAGGTACAGCACCTCGACCGCCCCCACCCGCCGGCGGAGGCGGGCCGGCGAGCGCCGGTGAACTCTTGCGGGTTTCGTGGCGGCGTCGACATGACCGACGGACGAACGTCACGTCGACGGCGGCCAGCGGCCCGAAGATCCGCCTGGCCCGGGGCCCGGAGGCGGCGACGCCACGCCCTATCTCAACGATGGTCGTCGATCCCAAGGGCGCGTGGAGGACGTTTATGATCACCGCGTGCGGTGGCGGCGGATCCTCGTGTTCGGCTTGACCGGTCTGCTGGTGGTGGCGGTCGCGGCGACCGCCGTCGGGATCTACTCCTACGGTTCCTTCTACGGCTGGTGGGCCCGCCCGACCGTGCGTGACGCCCCGGTCGTGGAGCCGGCGGCCGTGGAGCCGATCGCGCGCGGGCTGCGCATGCCGTTCGACCTGGCTTTCCTGCCGGACGGGTCGGCGGTGGTCACCGAGCGGGAGAGCGGCCGCCTACGGAGGGTCACCGCGGACGGGCAGGTCACCGAGGTCCGGACCATCACCGAGATCGCCCATCCGGTCCAGGGCGGGCTGCAGGGGGTCGCGGTCTCCCCCACCTATCAGCGGGACGGCTGGATCTACATCTTCCACACCACCGAGCGGGACGACCGGGTCAGCCGGCTACGGCTGGACTCGCCGGCCCCGCTCGAGCCGATCCTGACCGGCATCACCCCGGGCGAAATCCACAATGGAGGGCGGATCAGGTTCGGTCCGGACGGCATGCTCTACGTGACCACCGGCGAGGCCGACGACCGTCCCAAGGCCCAGGATCGCAACGACCTGGGCGGCAAGATCCTCCGGGTCACACCGGACGGGAAACCCGCACCGGGCAACCCGATCGACGGCTCACCGGTGTACAGCTGGGGGCTGCGCGACCCGCAGGGAATCGCCTGGGACGAGACCGGCCAGCTCTACGCCTCCGACTTCGGCCACCACAAGCTCGACGAGCTCGACCGGATCGAGCCCGGCGCCAACTACGGCTGGCCGGAGGTGGAGGGCACCGGCGGGGAACCGGAGTTCACCGACCCGATCGCGACGTGGAAGCCGGCCGACGCCTCACCCAGCGGGATCGCCTACCACGACGGCCGGATCTGGATCGCCTGCCTGCGCGGGGAGCGGCTCTACCGGATCAACACCGACGGCTCGTCGGCGGAGCAGCTGCTGACCGGGAAGTACGGCCGACTGCGGCAGGTCACGCCGGCCCCGGACGGCTCGCTGTGGGTACTGACCAACGGCCACGCCGCCCCCGACTACGACATGATCCTGCGGGTAACCCCCTGACCGCCTGACCCGGGCCGGTGTCCGGCCCCGCGTCTCTTCCCTGTGCTCGCCGCACCTTCCGAAGGCGAAGCGCCCGGCCCGGGAAAGCCGTTGACCGATCGACCGAGTGGAAGTTAGGGTACCCTTTGTTACCCCCTATAACTTCACTCGGGAGTGAGCGACGGTGCCTGGCAGGGCCCACGCCGGCGGGCGCGCGCCGCGCATCAGCACGGACGACATCGTCCGGGTCGGTCGGGCCCTGGGCATGGGCGCGCTGAGCGTGAAGGCGGTCGCCGCCGAGCTCGGCGTCACCGCGGCCGCGCTGTACCGCCACGTCGACGGGCGGTGGGGGCTGGAGCGGCTGGTCGGGGAGAGCGTCCTGGCCGAGCTGGTCCTGCGGGACGATCCGCGGCACGGCATCGAGCCGCATCTGCTGTCGTTCGCGCTGCAGCTGCGGGCGTTCACCCTCACCCGTCCGGGGATGGCCCGGTACATGCAGGTGCTGTTCCCGCGCGGCGAGGCCGGCCGGCGGGTGCTGACCGCGGAGGTCGAGGCGCTCGCGCGGCGCGGCTACGCGCCGGACGCGGCCGTCGTGGTCAGCGGCGCGGTCGCGTCGCTGACCATCGCGATGGCGGCGTCGGAGGAGCAGAGCGTCGCGGTGGAGCGCGAAGATGCCGGCGGGCTCGACCGCGAGCGCCGGGCCGCGACCGCGGGCCTCGACGTCGACGACCGCCTCGCCCCGGCGCACGCCGCGCTGCCGCGGGTGCCGCGAGCGGAGTACGTGCGGCTGGTGCTGACCGGCGCGATCCGGGGCCTGCTCGGCGTGGCCCCGCCCGGCCGCCCGGTCGCCGACATCGTCGCGGACCTCGCCACCACGGAGAAAGACCTCGCCACCACCGAAAAAGACCTCGCCGCCGAGGATCTCGCGATCGAGAAGGAGTCATAGATGGCCAAGCGCGGATTCAGCGGAGTGGTCATCCGGAGCTACGGCGCCCGCGACCACGAGGTCACCGTGGTCGGCAAGGAGTCGCTCGCGCCGCACTTCGTGCGGGTGCGGCTGACCTCCGCGACACTGTTCCAGGACGCCGTGGCCGTACCGACGGCGTGGCTGCGGTTCTGGTTTCCGGACCCGGACGGCGGGGAGAGCGAGCACCAGCGGGCGTACACGATCTCCTCGGCCGACGAGACCACCGGCGAGTTCACCATCGACATGGTGCTGCACGAGCCGGCCGGCCCGGCCTCGCTGTGGGCCAAACGTGTCGAGCCGGGCTGGACCATCATGGCGACCTCGCTCGGTTCGTCGAAGTTCGACGTGCCCGAGGAGCCGCCGGCCGGGTACCTGCTGATCGGCGACTCCGCCTCGATCCCGGCCGTCAACTCCATCCTCGCCGCCGTCCCGGTGGACGTGCCGGTCGAGGTCTATCTCGAGCAGCACGACGACGCCGACCCGCTCGTCCCGCTGACACCGCATCCACGGGCGCGGATCCACTGGGTACCTCGGCAGGGGCCGGCGTCCCTCGCGGCCGCGATCGAAGCCCGGGACTGGTCGGACTGGTACGCGTGGGCCGGCCCGGAGTCGGGTTCCCTCAAACACCTGCGCACCCGCCTGCGCGACGAGTTCGGGTTTCCGAAGTCCGAGCTGTACGCCCAGGCGTACTGGTACTACGGCCGCGCGTTCGGCAAGCGGCGCGGCACGCCCGAGCCGGAGCCCGCCGCGGCCCCCGAACCCGCGCCCGCCGCCGCCGCACCGTCCGGCCCGGCGGTGCGCGGGGCGTGGCGGGCCCAGGGCGCGGGCCGGTTGCTCGCGCCGCTGAAACGGACCCTGATCCTGTCCGGCGCGCTACAGGCCGTGGTCACGCTTGTCCAGCTCGCCCCGTTCGTACTCCTGGTGGAGCTGGCGCGGCGGATGCTGGCCGGGGCCGCGGAATCCACACTGTGGACCCTCGGCGGCTGGGCACTGGGCCTCGTCGGCGCCGGTACGCTCCTCGGCGGGGCGCTCACGCTCTGGCTGCATGCCGTCGACGCCCGGTTCGCCCGCGACCTGCGGCGGCGGCTGCTGGGCAAGCTCGCGCGGCTGCCGCTGGGCTGGTTCACCGCCCGCGGCTCCGGGCACGTCAAGCAGGTCGTGCGGGACGACACGCTGGCGCTGCACTACCTCGTCACGCACGCCGTCCCCGACGCCGTCGCGGCCGTCGTCGCACCGGTCGCCGTCCTGGCGTACCTGTTCGCCGTGGACTGGCGGATCGCGCTGGCACTGTTCCTGCCGGTCCTCGTCTACGTCATGACGATGACGGTGATGGTCGTCCAGTCCGGCGCCCGCACCGCCCTGGCGCTGCGCTGGTCGGAGCGGATGAACCGGGAAGCCGCCGGCTATCTGGAGGGACAGCCGGTGATCCGGGTGTTCGGCGGTGCCGCCGGGTCGACCTTCCGCGCCCGCCTCGACGAGTACATCGGGTTCCTCGACGACTGGCAGCGGCCGTTCACCGGCAAGAAGACACTGATGGACCTGGCCACCCGACCGGCCACATTCCTGCTGCTGATCGCCTTCCTCGGTACCTGGCTGGTCAGCTCCGGCGCGATGGATCCGGTGTCGCTGCTGCCGTTCCTGCTGCTGGGCACCACCTTCGGGGCCCGGCTGCTCGGCATCGGCTACGGGCTCAGCGGGCTGCGCACCGGCCTGCTCGCCGCCCGCCGGATCCAGACCACGCTCGACGAGTCCGAGCTACAGGTCCGCGCCGGGCCCGCCGCGGCGGCGGCCGAAGCGCCGGGAACGGTCGTGTTCGACCGGGTGGACTTCGGGTACCGGCCGGGTGTCCCGGTCATCCACGGCGTCTCGATCGTGCTGCGGCCGGGCACGCTCACCGCGCTGGTCGGCCCGTCCGGCTCGGGCAAGTCGACCCTCGCCGCGCTGCTGGCCCGCTTCCACGACGTCGACACCGGGGCGGTCCGCGTCGGCGGCCACGACGTGCGCGACCTGACCGCCGACGAGCTGTACGCACGGGTCGGGTTCGTGTTCCAGCAGACCCAGCTCGTCCACGGCACCGTCCACGACAACATCGCGCTCGCCCTCCCCGACGCCAGCCGCGAGCGGGTGGAGGCCGCGGCGCGGGCCGCGTACCTCCACGAGCGGATCCTGCGCCTGCCGCGCGGCTACGACACCGTCCTCGGGCCGGACGCCGCCCTCTCCGGCGGGGAACGGCAGCGCCTCACCATCGCCCGCGCGATCCTCGCCGACCCGGCCGTTCTGGTGCTCGACGAGGCCACCGCCTTCGCCGACCCGGAGTCGGAGTACGCCGTCCAGCGGGCACTCGACCGGCTCACCGCCGGCCGCACCGTCCTGGTCATCGCCCATCGCCTGCACACGATCACCGGCGCCGACCAGATCGTCGTGCTCGACGGCGGTCGGGTCGCCGAAACCGGTACCCACGACGAGCTCCACGCCGCCGGCGGCCGCTACCGGCAGCTGTGGGACGCCGGCGCGAACCGCACCACCGCGCGTGCGGAGGCGACCCTGTGATCCGCACCCTGCTCCAGCTCCTGCCGGCCGACCGGCGCCGGCTGGCCGCCGGCCACGCGGCCCTCACCGTCCTGGGCGTGGCGCTGCGGGCCGCCGGCGCGGTCCTGCTCGTACCCCTGGTCGCCGACCTGTTCGGCCCCGACCCGGGCGGAGCGTGGCCGTGGCTGGGCGCGCTGGCCGCCGTCACCGCCGCCGGCTGGGCGGTCGACACGGCCGCCGCGCGGATCGGGTTCGACCTCGGCTTCGCGTTGCTGGACAACGGGCAGCACAGCATCGCCGACCGGCTCACCCGGATCCGGCTGACCTGGTTCACCGCGGCGCACACCGCGACCGCGCGGCAGGCCGTCGCGACCACCGGACCCGATCTCGTCGGGCTGGTCATCTACCTCGTCACGCCGGTCGCCGGCGCGGTGCTGCTGCCCGTCGCGATCGGGCTCGCCCTGCTGCCGATCTCCGTGCCGCTCGGCCTCGCCGCCCTCGCCGGCGTGCCTGTGCTGCTCGTGGCGTTCTGGACCACCCGCCGCATCGGCCGGGTCGCCGACCGGACCGCCGAGGACGCCAACACCGCCCTCACCGAACGGATCGTCGAGTTCGCCCGTACCCAACCGGCGCTGCGCGCCGCCCGGCGCGCCGAACCGGCCCGCGGTCTCGTCGGCGCCGCCCTCGCCGCCCAGCACGGGGCGACCGTACGGCTGGTGCTGCTGCAAATTCCCGGGCAGCTGCTGTTCGGCCTCGCCAGCCAGGCCGCCCTGGTGCTGCTCGCGGGTACGACCACGGCACTCGCCGTTCGGGGCGATCTCGGCGTGCCCGAGGCGATCGCGCTCCTCGTCGTCGTCGCCCGCTACCTGGAGGCGTTCGCCGCGCTCGGCGAGCTCACGCCCGGCATCGAGACGGCCACCACCGCCCTGCGCCGGATCCGCGCGGTACGCGACGCCCCGACCGTCTCCATCGGAGCGTCGGCGCGGCCGGGCACGGCGACCGGCGCGCCGCGGATCCGGCTGGAGCGGGTCGCCTTCCGCTACGCCGACGACGGCCCGCAGGTGCTCGACGGGCTCGACCTCACCCTGGAGGCGGGCACCACCACCGCCATCGTCGGGCCCTCCGGATCCGGCAAGAGCACCCTGCTCGCCCTCCTGGCCGGTCTGCACCAACCGACCGCCGGACGGGTCCTCGTCGACGGCGACGACACCGCCGCCCTCGCCCCGGACGAGCGCCGCGCCCTGGTCAGCGTGGTGTTCCAGCAGCCGTACCTGTTCGACGGCACCATCCGCGACAACGTCCTCGCCGGTGACCCCGGCGCCGGCGAAGACCGCCTCGGGCACGCGGTCGCGCTCGCCCGCGTCGACGAGGTCACCGCCCGCCTACCCGACGGGGAGCGCACCGCGGTCGGCGAAGCCGGCACCGCCCTGTCCGGCGGGGAACGCCAACGGGTGAGCATCGCCCGGGCACTGCTCAAGCCGGCGCCCATCCTGCTCGTCGACGAGGCCACGAGCGCGCTGGACACCGAAAACGAGGCCGCCGTCGTCCAGGCCCTCGCCGACCGCACCACGCCCCGTACCCGGGTCGTCGTCGCCCACCGCCTCGGCAGCATCCGCCACGCCGACCGGGTGGTGTTCCTCGAGGACGGCCGCGTCGTGGAGGACGGCACCGTCGAGGGACTGCTGGCCGCCGGTGGCCGGTTCGCCGACTTCTGGCGCCGGCGCGAGGCGGCCACCGGATGGCGGGTCGTCTCGGCGGGCGGTAGCGACACCTGAACGCGGCGGTGCCCACTCGACCCCGCCGACCTCAACGGGTCTCGTTCCAGGCCTCGGCGAGGATCGCCTCCACGTCCTCGTCGGTGAGCTGGCGGTAGTCCTCGTACCAGGCGCCGACCGCGGTGAAGTCGGTCGGGACGCGAAGGCAGACGATGGCGTCGGCCTCCTTGCCCAACGCGACACCGGTCTCGACGGCGCAGACCGGCGTCGCGAAGACCAGCCGCCGCGGGTTCCGCATCCGCAGCTGGCGCAGCGCGGCCGTCGCGGTGACGCCGGTGGCGACGCCGTCGTCCACGACGATCACGGTGCGGCCGGCGACATCCGGAGGCGGCCGGTCCCCGCGGTAGCGGCGCAGCCGGCGGCGTGCCTCGGCCCGCTCCGCGGCGACCGTCGCGGTGATCTCCGGCCCGGTCAGGTCGACCTGGTGTACGTGGGCGCCGAACATGGGCGGCCCGTGCGCGCTGACGGCGCCGATGCCGAACTCCGGCCGGCCCGGCATGCCGATCTTGCGAGCGACCACCACGTCCAGGTCGCCGCCGATCGTGCCGGCGACCTCGTAGCCGACCGGGACGCCGCCGCGCGGCAGGGCGAGGACCAGCGGGCGGCCCGATACCCCGTCCTGGCCCAGGTGGGCGGCGACCTCGGCGCCGAGCGCATGGCCGGCCTCGGCGCGGTCACGGAAGGCGGCTGGATCGGTGGATGGCATGGCGGACCCTCTCGTTCCGGTGCTGCTCGACGAGGTCCGTACCCGCCTGTCCACGGCGGTAAGCGTGCCGGTGATCACCATGTTTTGTCCCGATGTACGCCCTTTCGGCGCCGGGCGGTGGCCGGGGGCGTAGGGATCGCGTAGCGAAACGGGGTCGAGGCGCTTGGCGGGTGCACCGTGGAGGGCATGACCTTGTTGGACGTGATCCCCTCGCTGCGGGCGTCGCTGCCGCCGAGCCTGCCGGCCCAGCTGTGGCCGGCGACCACGGCGCGCGGCGGCCACGGGGAGATCCAGGTGGGCGGCACCGGCCTGGCCGGCGTCGCCGAACAGTTCGGCACGCCACTGTATGTGCTGGACGAACAGGACGTCCGGGCGCGCTGCCGGCAGTACACGGCGGCGTTCGGCGCGACCGGCGTCGCGTACGCCGCCAAGGCGCTCACCTGCCGCGCGGTGCTGCGGTGGGTCGCCGAGGAGGGGCTGGGCCTGAGCGTCTGCTCGGCCGGCCAGCTCGCCGCCGCGGCCGCCGTCGGCTTCCCCGCCGACCGCGCCATCCTGCACGGCGACGCCAAGACCCCCACCGACCTGGAACGCGCGCTCGCGTACGGCGTCGGCACCGTCGTCATCGAGTCCCCCACCGAGGTCGCCCGCCTCGCCGCGCTCGCCAAGGGCCGCCAGCGGGTGCTGCTCCGCGTGCTCCCCGGCCCCGGCCGCCCCGGCCTCGACCCGGCCGCCGCGCTCCCCGCCGGCCCCGACACCGACCGCTTCGGCCTGCCGGCCGACTCCCTCGCCGGCATGCTGCGCCGCATCGCCGACCAGCCCGCGCTCGACCTGGTCGGCCTCGACTTCTACCTGGGCTCGCAGGTGACCCGCTTCGGCGGCTACGAACGCGCCATCGACCAGCTCGTCGCGCTCGCCGCCACGCACCGCGTACCGCTGCGCGAGATCAACCTCGGCGGCGGCCACGCGGTACCCGGCACCGAGGCGGAGGCCGAGTTCGCGCTCCCGGCCTTCGCGGCGCGCGTGCGCACCATCCTCCAGATCTCCAGCCAGCGGTACCGGGTGCCGGTGCCACGGCTGGTCGTGACCCCCGCCGGGCGATCGTGGCCCGGGCCGGCGTCGCGCTGTACCGAGTCCTGGCGGTGCGCCGGGACACCGGCGGGCGCCAGCTCGTCGCCGTCGACGGCGGGCTCAGCGACAACCCGCGCCCGGCCATGTACGGCGCCCGCTACACCGCCGCCCTGGTCGGCCGGCTCAGCCGCGACACCACCCGGCCGACGACGGTGGTCGGCCGGCACGACGAGGCCGGCGACGTCATCGTGCGGGACGCGCCGCTGCCGGGCGACCTGCGCCCCGGCGACCTGCTCGCGGTGCCCGGCTCGGGCGCCTACCACCTGCCGCTCGCCTCGAACTACAACCTGGTGCCCCGGCCGCCCCTGATCGGCGTCCACAATGGAGTCGCGAAGGTGCTGGTGCGCCGGGAGACGATCGACGACATCCTCGTCCGCGACCTCGACCCGGGCACGGCCTGAGCACCGCGGGACCGCCCGCGCCAAGCTGTCCATCGTGGACGCACGGTGGTCGCCCGTCCCCGCGCCCGAGCCGCCTTCTGCACAATGGTCGCCATGGACGAGGGCAGCGCGAACGAGGCATGGTGGCGGCGGCAAGCCGCCGCACAACGCGTCAAGACGGCGTAGGTTTTTGCCCGGGCCCGTTGCCGGACCGGGCCGACCGCCGGACCGTGAAGACGTGAGCACCTCTATCAACCGGCGCGACATCGTCCGCGAGGCGCGGTCGCGGCGGGCGTGTCGGGCCGACCGGTCGGCGGCGGCCGCTTTCCTGTTCGTCAGGGGCCTGGCGCTGGTGGTGTTGCTGTTTCTGGCCGGCGTCGCCCTGCTGTAGCCGCGCGCGCGACGCCGGCCGGCTACTGCCACCGCATGAGCGTCGACGCGACGAAGTGGTTCGGATCCAGTAGGCAGGTGTCACCGCCTGCAGGACGACAGCGCGCCGGCCGTGGCGGGATCGTGATGTCTTCCGACACTTCAGATGGAGACGTCCTGTGGCAGCGTTTTTGGCTCGGCTCGGCCGGTTCGCTTTCCGGCGCCGCGGTCCGGTGGTCGTCGTGTGGCTGGCCGTCCTGGCCGGGGCGGTCTTCGCGGGTCTGACGGCGGCGTCGGTTCCCGATGACGACTTCTCGGTGCCGGGCATCGAGTCGCAGACCGCCTTCGACCTGATGCGGGAGCGGTTTCCCGGGATCACGGCCGATGCCGGCGACGCGACGGTGGTGTTCGTGGCACCGCGGGGCGACCAGGTGACCTCGGCGCCGTACCGGTCGGCCATCGAGTCGGCGGTTCGGCGGCTTGGCGAGGGTGGTCAGGTCGCCATGGTGGATGACCCGTTCGAGGCCGGCGCGGTCAGCGGCGACGGGTCGGCGGCGTACGCGAGCGTGATGTACACCGTGAAGGCCAGCGGGGTCACCGAGGCCAGCCGCGCGGAGATCGACGCCGCTGCCGACGTCGCCAGGAAGGCGGGGCTGACCGTCGAGGCCGGCGGGAGCGCGATGGAGGCCGGCGGCGGTGGGGGTGTCGCCGAGATCATCGCCATCGGGTTGGCCGCCGTGATCCTGCTGGTCACCTTCGGGTCCCTGGTCGCCGCGGGGCTGCCGCTGCTGACCGCGCTGCTCGGGGTCGCGGTGAGCATGCTGTCGATCCTGGCGGTCAGCAACGCGCTCGGCCTGTCCGCGACCACCGGCACCATGGCGATGATGCTGGGCCTCGCGGTGGGGATCGACTACGCCCTGTTCGTGGTCTCCCGCTACCGCGAGGAACGTGCCCGCGGCCGGTCCGCGGTCGAGGCGGTCTCCCTGGCGGTGGGCACCGCCGGCTCCGCCGTGGCCTTCGCCGGCCTGACCGTCGTGATCGCGCTCGCCGGCATGGCGGTGATCGGCATCCCGATGCTGACCAAGATGGGGCTGGCCGCCGTCGCGGCGGTGGTGGTGGCTGTCCTGGTCGCGCTCACCCTGGTGCCGGCGGTCCTCGGGTTCGCGCCCGACAAGGTGCTGACCCGCTCCGCACGGCGCACCGCGGGTGGAGCCGGCAAGGCCGCGGGGCGTGGCGGCGCACGGTGGGCGCGGCTGGTGCTTCGCCGCCCCGTCGCGGTCCTGCTCCTGGGTGTGGCGCTGCTCGGCGCGCTCGCGATCCCGGCCACGGCGCTGCGGCTGGGCATGCCGGGGGACGAGTCCAGGCCGACCTCGACCACCCAGCGCCGTGCCTACGACGCGCTGGCGAAGGCGTTCGGGCCCGGGTTCAACGGCCCGCTCATGATCGTGGTCGACGCCAAGGGCGCGGCCGACCCGAAGAGCGCGGCCGACTCCATCGCCGGCCACATGGCGCGGGTCGACGGGGTGGTATCGGTCTCGCCGGCGATCCTCAACGACGCCGCAGACACCGCGATCTTCGAGGTCGTCCCCTCCACCAGCCCCACCGACGAGGCGACCAAGGACCTGGTGCGCGACCTGCGCGACGCGCGGGCCGAGCTCACCGGCGGCACGGGCGCGACGTTCCAGGTCACCGGGACCACCGCGGTCAACATCGATCTGGCCGGCAAGCTCCAGGACTCGCTGGTGCCCTACCTGGCCACCGTGGTCGGGCTCGCCGTGCTGCTCCTGCTGGTGGTGTTCCGCTCGATCCTGATCCCGGTCAAGGCGGCCCTGGGGTTCCTGCTCTCGGCGCTGGCCGCCCTGGGGGCGATGGTCCTGGTGTTCCAGAAGGGGTTCGCCGCCGGCCTGCTCGGCGTCGAGCAGACCGGTCCGATCATGAGCGCGGTGCCGATCTTCATGATCGGGATCGTGTTCGGGCTGGCGATGGACTACCAGGTGTTCCTGGTGTCGCGGATGCGGGAGGACTACGTGCGGGGCGAGGAGCCGCGCGAGGCGATCGAAACCGGCTTCCGGCACAGCACCCGCGTCGTCGCCGCGGCCGCGTTGATCATGATGGCCGTCTTCGCCGGGTTCATCGCCGAGCACGACCCGTTCATCAAGATGATCGGTTTCAGCCTCGCCGCCGCGGTCTTCCTCGACGCGTTCGTGGTCCGCATGGCCATCGTCCCGGCCGTCATGGCGCTTCTGGACCACCGCGCCTGGTGGCTGCCACGGTGGCTCGACAGGATCCTGCCGCGGGTCGACGTCGAGGGCGCGAGCCTGGAGCGGGATCCGCTGGGCGCGCCGGAGCCCGAGCGGGAGCCGGTGCCCGCAAGCGCTCCGTGACGGCCTCGCCCGGGCGACAATTGATCCGGTACCGCCGGTGCAGCGCGCGAGGAGGAGCGGCCATGGCCAGCCTGGAGTACGCCGAGCGGCATCCGCGGCTGACCGACGCGGTCATCGTGCTCGCGCTGCTCGGTGCGGCGGTGATCGGGGCAAATCTGATCGGCCCGGGTGAAAGCCGTCCGCAGGACATCTGGGTCGCCGAGGTGGTGACCGGGATCGCCTGCCTGGCGCTGTTCAAGGCCCGCGAGCGCCCGCGCGGCACGGTCGTGGTCGCCACCGTCTGCGCGGTCGTCACGGGGAGCCTCGGTTTCATCCTCTCCCCGCTGCTGCTCGCCCCGCTGATGGTCGCGCTGTACTGGCTGGCGGCCACGACCGACTCCCGGACGACCTGGTGGTACGGCGGCGTCGCGACCGTGCTCACCGTCGGCACCGCCGTGGGGGTCGACTTCGACGAGATGGTGGCGCTGCGCGCCATCGGGCCCGCCCTGTGGCTACTGCTCCCGCTGGCGATGGGCAGCAGGATCCGGCTGCGCCACGCCTGGCTCGACGCCGTCCAGGCGCGTGCCGAGCACGCCGAGCGGACCCGCGAGGAGGAGGCCAGGCTGCGGGTCACGCAGGAGCGGATGCGCATCGCCCGCGACCTGCACGACGTCGTCGCCCACCACATGGCGGTGGCCAACGCGCAGGCCGGCACGGCGGCCCACCTGCTGGAGTCCGATCCGGCACTCACCAAGAAGATCCTCACCGACCTCAAGGCCACCACCTCCTCGGTCATGCTCGAACTGCGCGACACCGTCGGTGTCCTGCGCCAGACCGGTTCCGACGCCGAGACCCTCGAACCGGCGCCGGGGCTGGCCCAGCTCCCGGACCTGCTGAAGGTCTGCGGATCCGCGGGCCTGGCGGTCAGCCTCGAGATCGAGGGCGAGCCCCGGGAGCTGCCGCCCGGGATCGACCTGACCGCGTACCGCATCATCCAGGAGGCGCTGACCAACGCCACCAAGTACTCCGCCTCGGCGACGGCCGCGCTGCGCCTCCGCTACGGCGGCACCAGGCTCACCATCACGGTCACCAACGACCGGCGCTCCAACGAGCAACCACGCCGCGGCTCGACCGGCTACGGCATCATCGGCATGCGGGAACGAGCCAACGCGGTCGGCGGCGACCTGCGGGTCAGCGACAGCGGTGCGGCCGGTTTCGAGGTCGTGACCGCCCTTCCGCTGCCTCCCCATACCCCGGCACCCCAGGCGGCGCTGTGACGATCCGGGTCCTGCTCGCCGACGACCAGGCGCTGCTGCGCGGCACGTTCCAGATGCTCATCGACTCCTGCGACGACCTCGAGGTGGTCGCCGAGGCCGCCGACGGCGCGCAGGCCATCGCCCTGGCCCGGGTGCACCATCCCGACGTCGTCGTGATGGACCTGCGGATGCCCGGCACCGACGGGCTGACCGCCACCGAGACCATCTGCGCCGACCCCGCCCTGACCGGCACCCGGGTGCTCATCCTCACCACCTTCGAGAACGACGAGCACGTCGCCCGCGCCCTGCGCGCCGGCGCCAGCGGCTTCCTCGGCAAGTACGTCACCACCGACGCCCTGCTGGCGGCCATCCGTACCGTCGCCAGCGGTGACAGCCTGCTCTCCCCCGGCGCGACCAAGGCCCTCATCACCCAGTTCCTCGCCACCCCGCCACCACGCGCCGCCGCACCGCCGGCCGCCGCGCCGGGGATCCGCGACCTGACCGACCGCGAACGCGAGGTCATGAGGATGGCTGCCGACGGCAGGACCAACGACGAGATCGCCAAGGAGCTCCACCTCAGCGTGCTCACCGTACGCAGCCACGTCCAGCGGGCCATGGCCAAGGTCGGTGCCCGTGACCGGGCGCAGCTCGTGGTCGTGGCCTACAAGAACGGCCTGGTGTCGCCGGACGCCCCGTAGGGGTGTACCGCGATCGCAGTACGCCGCGGTGTCTGCGGCTGGACGATGTCGCCGCCCGGTGTTCCGGCGAGTCTTGAGCGATCGAGCCAGACAGCTGGAGGGTGGCACATGATCGAGGTGAACGACCTCAGCAAGCGGTACGGCGAGAAGCTCGCGGTCGACTCGTTGAGCTTCGCCGTACGGCCGGGCGTGGTCACCGGCTTCCTCGGCCCCAACGGGGCGGGCAAGTCGACGACGATGCGGGTGATCATGGGCCTGGACCGGCCCACGTCGGGGCAGGTACGCGTCAACGGCCGCTCGTACGCCCAGCTCAAGGCGCCGCTGCGGGAGATCGGGGCGCTGCTGGAGGCGAAGGCGATCCACCCGGGTCGCCCGGCGTACCACCATCTGCTGTCCCTGGCGGCGAGCAACGGCATCGGCAAGGGCCGGGTGCTCGACGTCATCGACATGGTCGGTCTGAGCGAGGTGGCCCGCAAGCGGGCCGGCGGGTTCTCGCTCGGCATGGGGCAGCGGCTGGGCATCGCCTCGGCGCTGCTCGGCGACCCGCGGATCGTCATGCTGGACGAGCCGGTCAACGGGCTGGACCCCGAAGGCGTGCTGTGGATCCGCAACCTGCTCAAGAGCCTGGCCGGGCAGGGGCGGACGGTTTTCGTCTCCTCGCACCTGATGAGCGAGATGGCGCTGATCGCCGAGGACCTCATCGTGATCGGGCGGGGCCGGCTGCTGGCCGCCGGACCGATCGCCGACTTCATCGCGCGGGCGTCGAGCCGCGGCGTACGGGTGCGTTCGCCGCAGGCCGCCGGCCTGCGCGCCCTGCTGCTGGGCGAGGGCGTCACCGTCACCAACGCCGAACCGGGCGTGCTGGAGGTCACCGGGCTGGACCCCGCGCGGATCGGTGAGCGCGCGGCCGCCGCCGGCCTGGTCCTGCACGAACTGTCACCGCGGGAGGCCTCGCTGGAGGAGGCGTTCATGGAGCTCACCCGCGACGCCGTCGAGTACCACGCCACAACCGACGCGCTGGCCACCGCCGGAAGGACGAACCGATGAGCACCACCACCCTCACCCGCCCCGCGGGCGACCCGCGGGTCACGCCGTCGCGGGTACTGCGCATGGAGTGGATCAAGTTCTGGTCGCTGCGTTCCACAATCTTCACGTTGGCGATCACCGCGCTGCTCACGATCGGGATCGGATCACTCATCAGCGGCCTCGTCGGCTCCGGGGACGGCGGGCCCGGCCAGAACGACTTCGGCGATCCGGCCTCGATCAGCCTGGCCGGGGCGATGCTCGCCGCGCTCGCCACCGCCGCGCTCGGCGTGCTGATGAGCACCGGCGAGTACGCCTCGGGGATGATCCGGGCCACCCTCGCCGCGGTGCCGGCACGCCTGCCGGTGCTCTGGGCCAAGGCGACCGTCTTCGCCGCGGTGAGCTTCGTGCTGATGCTCGGCACGTCGCTGGTGGCCTTCCTGGCCGGCCAGGCGATCCTCTCCTCCCGCGGCTTCGACAGCGTCACGCTCGCCGATCCCGGGGTGTTCCGGGCGGTCGTCGGCGCGGCGGTCTACCTGACCGGGGCCGGGCTGATCGGTCTGGCCGTGGGCGCGCTGCTGCGCAACACCGCCGGCGCGATCACGACCGTGGTCGGCGCGCTCTTCGTACTGCCCGGTCTCGTCCAGCTGCTGCCCGCCAGCTGGGGCGACACCATCTCCCCCTACCTGCCCTCGAACGCGGCCGGGTCGTTCATGGCGGTCGAGGCCACCAGCCCGTCGCTGTCGGCCTGGTCCGGGCTGGCCGTCTTCGCCGGCTACGTCGCCGTACTGCTGGCCGGCGCGGCCGTACTGCTCAAGCGCCGCGACGCGTGACAGTACGGTGAGTACATGATCGGCCCGGCGTGGCTGCGGCGGGTGAACCGTAAGTACCCGTACCTGCTCGACGCCGCCCTCGCCACCCTGGTGGCGGGGGTCGGCGTGCTGCCGCTGGTGCTCGGGTTCGGCCCCGACGGTCATCAGCCGACCGGGGCCGACGCGGTGGCCGCCGGGATCGCGTTCGTCCTGCTGCTGGCCCGGCGCCGGGCGCCGCTGGCCGTGCTGGCGCTCGCCGTCCTCGGCCAGATCGTGCTCACCGCCGCGTCCGGCGACCGGACGCCCGTGCTCGAGGCCGCCGCGGTCATCGCGGTCTACACCGTCACCCGGACCGCCAGCCAGCGGGTCGCGGTGGTCGCCGCCCTCGCCACGGCCGCCAGCCTGTACGCGACCAGTGCCGTCACGGCCGGTTCGGTCACCGGCGCCGAGAGCCTGGGGGCGATCGCCTGGACCGGCATGGCCGCCGCCATCGGCGGGACCGTCCGCACCTGGCGCGACTACCTCGCCGCGACCGAGGAGCGAGCGGTCCGCGCCGAGGCGACCAAGGAGGAAGAGGCCCGCCGCCGGGTCGCCGAGGAGCGCCTGCGCATCGCCCGGGAACTGCACGACGTGATCGCCCACCACATCGCCTTGATCAACGTCCAGGCCGGGGTGGCCAGCCACGTCCTGCGCAGCCAGCCCGACCAGGCGGACGAGGCGCTCGGCCACATCCGCCAGGCCGGCCGCACCGTCCTGGACGAGCTCGGCTCCCTGCTGTACGTGCTGCGCCAGTCCGGGGAGGAGGCGCAACCGACCGAGCCCGTCCCCGGCCTGTCCCGCCTCGGCCACCTCCTGGAGACACTGACCGCCGCCGGGCTGCGCATCCAGCACCGGCAAGCCGGACAGCCACGGCCGCTGCCGACCGCCACCGACCTGGCCGCGTACCGGATCATCCAGGAAGGGCTGACCAACGCCCACAAGCACGGCGCCGGCGGGGCCCGGCTGCTGGTCGACTACCGCCCGGACGTGCTGCGCATCGAGATCCGCAACGCTGTGCGCACCCGCCCGCCCGCGGCGACGGGCACCGGAAACGGGCTGACCGGCATGCGCGAACGCGCCCACGCCGCCGGCGGCAGCCTGGACGCCGGACCCGACCCCGACGGCACCTTCCACCTCGACGCCCGCCTCCCCCTGCCCGACCTGCCGGCCGCCGGGCACCCCGCCGCGATGGAGACCGCCGGATGACCATCCGCGTCCTGCTCGCCGACGACCAGGCCCTCATCCGGGCCGGGTTTCGCATGCTGATCCAGAACGCACCCGACCTCGATGTCGTGGGCGAGGCGACGAACGGGCACGAGGCGGTGCGGCTGGCCCGGCAGACCCGCGCCGACGTCATCCTGATGGACATCCGCATGCCCGACCTCGACGGCCTCGCCGCCACCCGGGCCATCACCGCCGACGACGCCCTGGCCGGGGTACGGGTGCTGATCCTGACCACGTTCGAGGCCGACGAGCACGTCTTCCAGGCCCTGCGCAGCGGGGCCAGCGGCTTCCTCGGCAAAGGAGTCGAACCGGCCGACCTGCTCGACGCGATCCGGGTCGTCGCCAGCGGCGAGGCACTGCTGTCGCCGAAGGCCACCAAGGCGCTCATCACCCGCTACCTCGCCGGCCCGGAACCCGCCACCGGCACCGCACCGGCCGAACTGGCCGCCCTCACCGAACGCGAGCGCGAAGTGCTCACCCTCGTCGCCGCCGGGCTCTCCAACAACGCCATCGCCGAACGCCTCTACGTCTCCCCGCTGACCGCGAAGACCCACGTCAACCGCATCATGGCCAAGCTGGGCGTACGAGACCGCGCCCAACTCGTCGTCCTCGCCTACCAGACGGGCTTCGCCCGTTCCGCCTCCCCGTGACCACGACTCGGGGCCTGCGGCCTGGCCTGGTCCAGCGGGTCGGCCCGCTGGGGCCGGCCGGTGATCGTGCCCAGCGCGGCGGCCACCAGTTGGATCGCCGCGATGCCCCGCAACCGGATGCGAACGGGTCTTCGTCACCACCTCACGACAGCGGATCCGCCGCTACTGCTCCCCCGCCTGCGCCAGCCGCACCCGGGTCACCGCGCACCGCGCACGCAAACGACGGTCCGCCTGATCCGGCCGGCGGCCAGCCGGGCCTCACCGCTCAACCGCGCGGTGAGCGCCCGCCGCACCTTCCGTCCACATCGGAGTACGTCCGCTCGCGGTTCGTCAACCGCGGCCCCGGCGACATCACCCGCTTCTTCACCGCGCGCCCCACCCAACCGGCACCCGCCTCGTCGGCATGAGCGTGCGTTTGGTAAAGGTGGCCGGGTTGCGGTGTCTGCTTGACTGGCCGCGTGGAGCTAAGTATCGACGCCGGTGACGTGTCGCTGCCCGCCACGCTGGACACACCGCCCGAGCGTCCGGCGCGCGCCGGTGTGGTCGTCCTGCACGGCTCCGCCGCGCCGCGACGTTCGTCATTGCTGTACGCGCACCTGGCACGCGAGCTTCCCCAGGCTGGCGTGGCGGTGCTGCGCTTCGACCGCCGCCCGCACACGCACGGCGACGTGCCGTTCGCCGTCCAGGCAGACGACGCCCTCGCGGCCGTCACGCGACTGCGCCGCGAGATCGACGGCGTCCCGGTGGGCCTGTGGGGGTGGAGCCAGGGCACCTGGCCGGCGACCGCGGTCGCGGCCCGCCGGCCCGAGCTGATCGCCTTCCTCATCCTGATCGGCACCAGTGGGGTCAGCCCCGCGGTCCAGATGCGGTACGGGACCGCACAACAGCTACGGCTGCACGGCTACGGCGACGCCGACCTCGCCGGACTGGCCGACCTACGCCAAGCCCTCGAGAGTGCCGTCCGCGGGCACATCGACCGCCGCAGCGCCCAAGCGGTCATCGACCGCTACGCCGACCGGCCCTGGTTTCCGCTGGCCTACGTCCCCCGCGACCTGAACGATCACCCCGGCACCTGGGACGACATGGACTACGACCCGGAGCCGTTCATCGCCCAGGTACGCTGCCCGACGCTGCTGTTCTACGGCGAGAACGACGAATGGACCCCCGCCGGGCAGAGCATCGACGTATGGCGACGCACCGCCGGCACCGCCGACCTGACCGTCCACCAGCTCGCTGGCTGCACCCACGCACCGACCCTCGCCGGCGCCGACACACCCCAATCCATCAGCACCGACTACACCAACACACTGCTCGCCTGGCTGCGCGGACGAACCAGCCACCGACCGCAATAGCCACCCGTCACCGCGGCTCCTGCGGGGGCGGTCAGCGGAGCAGGTTGGCGTCGAGGAAGGCGGCGACGACCGCGGCGATGTCCGGGCGGTCAAGTCGCAGAGCGTGACCGCCGTGGGTGATCAGCGAGTGGACCGGATGCCCGGCACGCAGCAACGCCGACACCAGCGCGGCGGTCTGGCTGACCGGTACGGCGGTGTCGTGAAGGCCGTGAACGACCAGCACCGGCACCTGATTGCCGACGTGGCTCAGCGGGATGGCGTCGACCGTCAGCGGATCGCCGGCCGCCGGTTCGTGGCCGAGCAGATCCCGCCACGGATTGTCGCCCGAGCGCGTGGTCCGCAGCGCGCGGAGCCAGTCGTCGGCGAGCGGGTCGACCGGTGGCCAGAACGCCAGTACGGCGTCGACGTCACCCGGCTCGGCGACGCCGCGCAGGCCCAGCTGCAACGCCAGATGTCCACCGGCTGAGTCGCCGGCGACCAGAAACGGCACACCAGCGCTCCGGGCCCGCGCGAGCGGCTCGTGCGCGGCCGCCCGTACGTCGGCCAGCTGCGCCGGCCAGGGCGCCTGGTGGCTGAGCCGGTAGCGGCCCGGCACCACCGTCAGCCCGTGCCCGGCCAACGCCGCGCCGTCTTCGGTCGACCATCCGCGCCAGCCACCACCCGGCAACCACAACACCACGCCCCGCTCCGTCACCGCCCCAGCATGATGCGCCCCTCACCCGCCGGGCTACCAAACCCACCCGCCTACCTTCGAGTAATTGTCGCGCGGCTACCCTGACGGGCTTGTCGTCTGGTGTAGCGGCTGGGCGCCGTCGATGAAACGGTCCAGGGCCGCGCCGTGCAGCACGACGCCGGCGACCGGGTCACGCAGCGCGCGGGTGGTCAGACGGGCCACCGGCAGCCGGCCGGGTTTCCGCGCCGCGGCCAGCACGACGTTGCCGTACCGCCGGCCGCGTAGCATCGCCCGGCCGGCGATCAGGCAGACGTCGGCAAACACGGCGCGCAGCGTCGCCGCCTGGACCCGCGAGTAGCCCAGCGGGGGCAGATCGGTCAGGTTGACGGTGTAGAGCCCGTCGGGCCGCAGCACCCGCGCCACCTGCGCCGCGAATTCGACACCGGCGACGTGTGCCGGCATCTTGGCCGCCTCGTAGACGTCGGCGAGCACCAGGTCGTAGCCGGCGGCCGGCTCGGCCTCGATCGCCTCTCCGGCATCGGCCAGCCGCACCCGCAGATCCCCATGGGGCAGCGGGAGCTCGCGCTGTACCAGGTCGAGCAGGGCGGCGTCGCGCTCCACCACGACCTGGGTCGAGTCGGGACGGGTCGCGGCCAGGTAACGCGGCAGCGTGAAGCCGCCCCCGCCCAGGTGCAGGGCGTCTACCGGCTCCCGCTTGGGCGCCGCCGCGTCGATGACCGAGGCCATCCGGCGTACGTAGTCGAAATGCAGGTACGTCGGGTCGACCAGGTCCACATAGGACTGGGCCACGCCGTCGACGTACAACACACGGGCCCCCGGACGGGTCGAAACAGGCACGAGCTCGATGACATGCGAGGCGACCGGCACCCGTACGGCGGCACGTCGTCGCTGGTGTCGGGCCATAGCGCACACCGTATCCGACCCGAAAGAGACCTGGTCTACCGCGCTGCGGCGGGCGGTGAGCGCGACGTCGGCGGGAGGGTGGCTTACGCGACAAGCGTGGGCACGCTGACCGCCGACGCGTCGGGCCGGGCCGGGTGGCCGGTGTCGTACCGATGTGTGAGGCTTCGGGGTATGGCGACGTTCGTTCTGATCCACGGCGGCGGGGGCAGCGCTTGGGACTGGCATCTTCTGGTTCCCGAGCTGACCGGCCGCGGCCACGACGTGGTGGTGCCGGAGCTGCCGATCGAGGACAGCTCGGCGGGCTTCGCCGAGTTCTGCGAAACCGTCGTGAACGCGATCGGCGGCCGCGGCGACCTCGTGGTCGTCGCACACTCCTATGGCGGGTTCACCGGGCCGCTGATCGCCGACAAGCTGCCGGTGCGGCTGCTGGTGCTGCTCAATCCGATGATCCCCAGACCCGGCGAGAAGCCCGGCGACTGGTGGGACAACACCGGCTACCGCGGCCCGGAAGGGCTCAGCGAGCAGCAGCAGTTCTTCAACGGCGTACCGGCCGACGTCGTCGCGCGGGCCGCGGCGCACGGCCGGGACCAGGTCAGCGGCGAGTGGAACGAGCCCTGGCCCCTGGACGCCTGGCCGCGCGTGCCGACGAAAGTGCTCATCGGCCGCGAGGACCGGTTCTTCCCAGCGGACTTCCAGCGCCGGGTGGCCGCCGACCGGCTCGGCACCGCCCCGGACGAGATCGACGGCGGCCACGCATTGACGCTCAGCCACCCCAAGCAGCTCGCCGACCGGCTGACCGGATACCTGCGCCCGGCCGGCGGCGGATGAACTCACCGGGGCGGGAGCAGCCCGCGGCCGGCCATGTAGGCTCGCAGCGTCTCGGCGTCCTCGGCTGACATCAAGCGGCGTGGAATCACGGTCGCCGGCATCCGTCCGACGTAGACGATCCAAAACTCCGGGGTGGCTTTTACCCGTGCGACCCCGTCCCAGGCGATCCCGCCGGACTCCGAGCCGCTGCGCATCATGATGTTGTCGTCGGTGATGTCGTACGCGCCCTCGACGGCGTAGCGACCGGAGCGACGCCGGGCGCGCCACCGCACCCACGGCGGGTACAGCATCGACAGCAGGCCACCGACGACCAGCGGCATGCACAGCAGCGAGAGCTTGTCGCCCCACGCCAAGCCTCCGGAAACGGCCAGACCGATCGCCCCGACCGCCGCCAGCACCGCGCCGATCAGCTCGTACTTGCGCAGCCGAACGCGGCTGAGCGCGTCGGCCACGCGGCCTGGGTAGGCGGGATCGGCTGGCACGTCGAAACGGATGTGCACGCCAAGACGATAGTGCCCCACCCGCCGGCCGCGTCCCTGGGCTCTCGACTCACTCGACCAGGAGCGCGTCCCGCATGCGTTCGGAGAGCCACGCGCGGAAGGCGTCGTCGGTCCAGCCGCGGCGGCGCACCAGGGCGTCGTAGAGAGCCGGGTCGTTGAAAACCCACAGCACGTCGACCGCCCGCTCCACATCGGACCCCTGACGCAGCGGACCGAGTGCGTTGACCCGCTCGACGACCATGCGCGCGCCGATCCTCCGGTTACGCAGCAGCGTCTCCCACACCTCGGCGACCTCGGGTCCCTGGTCGGCGGCGCGGCGGACGGTCTCGAAGATCGGCGCGGCGCGGCTGTTGATCCGGGTGGCCGCGGCCGCCTCACCGTCGTCGAGTTCGTCAACCCGCCCGGATTCGCGCCGCCCGTGCACCGGCACCAAGCCGAGGACGAACTGTTCTACCTGCTATCCGGGACCGCCGAGTTTCGCTGTGACGGGGAGAGCTTCACCGCCGGGCCGGGCGACTTCGTGCTGCTGCCGGTCGGGCTTCCGCACACCTTCCTCGTCGGCCCCGACGAGCCGCTGCGCACGCTGCAGATCACCACCCCGTCCGGCTTCGAGCGCTTCGCCGCCGAGGCCGGCACACCCGCCGTCGAACGCCGGTTGCCGGACCCGGCGCCGATCGATCCCGCCGCCCTGGGGCATGCCGGCGCCCGGCACGGCATCGAACTGCTCGGGCCACCCCCACAGCACTGACCAGCTGCCGGCCCGTGGCGCGGGCGGTCGGCGGCCGGCTCAGCCGGCGTAGCAGCTGATCTCCATCCCGTCCTCGACCGGGAAGTCCACGCTCAGGTATCCGCTGGCCGGGTCCCGGACGTAGTCGAGGTAGGGCCGCACGGTGGCGAAGCTCGTGTCATCGCCGATCACGAGAGCGCCGGGAGCCAGTTGCGGCTCGAGTAGCCGCAGCACCGGCAGGTACAGGTCCTTCCAGCCGTCGAGCAGCACCAGGCCGACCGGGCCGTCGATGGCGGCGAGGGTCTGCCGCGCGTCGCCCGGCAGGACCTCGACCACGTCGGCCACACCCGCATCGGCGAGGTTGGCCCGGGCCGCGGCGACCTTGGCCGCGCTGAGCTCGGTGGTCACCACCTTCCCGGCTCCGTTGTCGCGTACGGCGGCGGCCAGGTAGAGCGTGGAGATCCCGTACGACGTGCCGAACTCGACGACGGTCCGCGGCCGAGCCGAGCGGACGAGGCTGTAGAGCAGCCGGCCACCCTCGGCGGAGACCGGCAGGTAGGCCGACGCGAGGGCGTCGGCGCGCTGCTGAGCGGAGGCGTCCGGCGGCGGCGGCGCGAGGTGCAGATCGTCGTCGTGCCGGGCAGCGTCGTGCAGCCGTTCGAGGACACCGCGGAGGGGTTCGGTCAACAGTGCGGTCATGACCGCTAGAGTAGACGGGACGTTGCGTCTACTCAAGACAAGGAGATGGCTGTGCATCGCGGAAACCGGCACGGACGCAGCGAGCAGGCACGGCTCGCCGTCCTGGAGGCGGCCGATGACCTGCTGGTGGAGAAGGGATTCGCCGCGCTCACCGTGGAGGGGATCGCGCAGCGGGCCGGTGTCGCGAAACAGACCATCTACCGATGGTGGCCATCGAAGACCGACATCCTGCTGGAAGCCTTCCTCACCGACGCCGCCGAGGAACTGACCCCACCGGACACCGGCGACCTGACGCGGGACCTGGTCACACACCTCACAGCGATCAGCCGCTTCCTGACCGCCTCGGACGCCGGAGCGGTATTTCGCGCGCTCGCCGCCGAAGGCCAGCACAACCCCCGACTGGCGGCTCGATTACGCGCCGAACACCTCACCCACCAACGGGCCCGCGACCGGCAGCCGCTGGAGCGTGCCCAGCGGCGGGGCGAACTGCCGGCCGAAGCCGACCTCGACACCCTCGCCGACCGCCTCGTCGGACCGCTTTACTACCGGGCGCTGGTAACCGGCCAGCAGATCACCGAGGCGTTCGTGGCACAGCTGGTCAGAGCAACCCTCGCCGGCGCCTGACGCGGACGCTCACGGACGCGCGGATACCTCCGGCACCGCCGAGAGCAGGTCGTCATACGGGCCGGTGCGGCGCCCCTCGTGCGCGACGGAGCGTCCGCACATCGGCGACAGCGTGTCGGAGCAGCCGGTCGGAGTCGTAGCCCGGCCGTGTGTTTCGATGCTGCCGTGACAAGCACAGATGAACCACCGCAGGTCGTCACCGCCAGCCGCGACATCGCCGCGCCCGCGGTGGAGATCTTCGAGCTGATCGCCGACCCGTCGCAGCAGCCACGCTGGGACGGCAACGACAACCTGGCCCAGGCGCCTTCCGGGCAGCGCGTCCGCGCGGTCGGCGACGTCTTCGTCATGGCGCTCACCGTGGGCAGTGTCCGGGAGAACCACGTGGTCGAGTTCGTCGAGGGGCGCCGCATCGCGTGGCGACCGAGCGAACCCGGCCAGCCGCCACCCGGTCATCTGTGGCGGTGGGCACTCGAGCCGATCGACCCGGCGCGCACGCGTGTCACGCACACCTACGACTGGACACAGCTCAGCGACGACAAGCGCATACCGCGCGCCCGAGCGACCACGGCGGACAAGCTACGCGCCTCGCTCGACCGGCTCGCCGCGCTGGCCGAACGCCGCTGATCCAGGCCCGTCGCGGTCAGCACGCGGCCGGCGAGCCGCGGCGCGATGAAATCGGAATGCCGGCAGGGAGCCCGCCCCGAAAGCGACCGCCGAAGGCACGGCCATCGGTCTGATGTGGACTTCGCCGCAACCGGCCGCGCGACCGGCGCCGGGCCTCACGGGGAGTGTCCATCATGGCCAACCGGGTTCTGGTCACGCGACCGCTTGCGGCGCCAGATGCGCCGGGCGATCAGGGGAAGCGGCGCGAGCAGGACGACCACCAGCGCGTACGCCCACCACTGGGCCTCCCACATCGAGGGCTCGATGCCGGGGCCGCCGAGCGTGCCTTCCTCGAGCAGGTCGCGGGCGTAGTCGGCGCAGCCGATCCCGGCGGCGGTCAGCGGCAGCGTCCGCGTGCCGGTCGGTGTGAGCGCGACCGTTTCGCATGAGCGGTCGTCGCGGGTCAGTTGCGCGATGGGTTCGCCGTCGCGCCAGGCGACGACGCTCGGGGTGCCGCGCCGGCCGCGCGTGGTCTCGTCGGTGACCGTGCCGGTGGCGACGTCGATCCGCTGGAGGTGCCAGGTCTGGCCGGCGCACTGGGCCCCCCAGGCGCAACCCTCGGCGGCGGCGAGCAGGATCTGGGCGCCGTCGGGCGTCCACGCGGCGGGCCCGGCGAGCCGCTGCCGCTCGGAAACGGTCACCGTGCGGGGCGGGTCCGGGGAGTCGGTGTCGACGATCGTCAGCACGCTTTCCGTACCGGCGCCGAGGGCGTGCATGGCGATCGTGTCGCCGTCCGGGGAAAACGCCGCCTGCCACCTGGTCGCGTCCGGAAACGTGCCGATCGTGCGTACGCCACCGCTGGCGGCGTCGACCAGGACGGCCTCGTCGTCCGGGCCGTCGAGCTCCTCGCCGTCCGGGCCGTAGCCGGTCGCACCGCCGTCCGGCATGATGACGCCGACCGCGGTGCGGCTGTCGGGCGCCCACACGGCCGGCACGTAGCCGGTGAGCGAGCGGTCCAGGTCGCGGGTCTGGCCGGTGACCAGGTCGCGCAGGTTCCGGTCGAGCAGCCAGCGGCCGTCCGGGGAGAGCACGGCGGGCTCCAGGCCCATTTCGGTGTAGTCCAGCCGGTAGCCGTCGTCGGCCCCGACCAGCACCAGCGCGGTCTCCAGGTTGAGGCTGTGGCCGGTGGTGAAGGCGAGCTTGACCGGCCCGTTCGGGTCGCCGTCGAGGGTGCGCTGCCACAGGTGCGGCTCGGCGACCGAGGAAGGCAGCACCGTCGCGCCCGTGCCGGCGAACTGGAGGCTGGTCCGCGACCGCTGCGGTGCCCAGACCAGGGCCGCCGCCACCGTCAACAGGCAGGCCAGCGCCGCGGCGGTCCGGCGCCGTCGCCGCCTGCGGCGTCCGCGCCGCCACATGTCCTCAGCCGGGGGTACCGGTGGGGCCTGCTCCGTCGCGTCGAAAAGCACCCGTGCCAACCGGGCCGTCATCGGGATACCTCCTGCGTGTCGACGGGGTCGGCGGCGCCGCCCCGGGTTGGAGGGGGTCGGGAGACACTTTGCTCAGGACGCGTAGCCGCGGGGGCGAAGGTCCTCGATCCGGTCGTCGGCGCGGCGGGTGGCCAGCCTCAGCTCGCCGGTCTCCCGGTCCATCAGCTCCAGGTCGACGGTTCCGTCGAGCCGGTGGTGCAGCAGCAGAACGCCCTCCGGCGCCGTCACCAGTAGGTCGCGGGCGTCGGTCACCGGGTCGGCCGGCCTACCGCGCGGGGCCGCGCGAAGTACGGGGTCGGGCAGCTCGATGCGGCGCTGCGCCGCGCCGCTGCCGGTGTCGACCACGAGGACGTCGTCGGCCGACACGGCGGTCACGTCGCCCACGGCCTGCGCGATCCAGGTGCGCATGATGGCGTGGGAGCCGTCGACCAGCACCTGGCCGGGCGTCACGTTGAGCTGCTCTCCCGGCCGCAGGACCCCGGCGATCCGCCGCAGGGGAAGGGTCCGCGCCGCGCGGGACGGGTGGAGTACGCCGAGCGACTCCACGCCCGTGCGCGGGGCGTCGGGCTCCGTGCCGAGGTACACGGTGAAGATCTCGCCGGAACCCGACACGCCCAGCACGAACGTGCCCGGCGGCAGCGTACGACTCCACACCGGTCCCCCGGCGGTCAGGTCGATCAGGCGCAGAGTGTGGTCACCGGCGGGTGCCGTGGTCTCGGCCAACGCCGGTGCGAGCACGAGCCACCTGCCGTCCGACGACCAGCGCCAGGAGATCCGGTCCGGAACGGTGGTGCTGAGCTCCCGCCGGCCGCCGTCGCGCAGGTCCTGCATCAGCAGCCGGTGATCGACGTCCAGCAGCAGCCACCGGCCGTCCGGCGAAAGGGCCAGGGCGACCGGATCGCCCGCGTCCGGGATCGTGTACTGCCGACCGTTCTGGGCGAGCAGGATCGTGTCCGGCCGCCCCCGCACCCGGTAGAGCAGCGAGCCCAACCCCACGCGCTGGTTCGCGCCCAGCACCGGCGGTGCCTGCGCGGGCGCCGCGACCACCTCCGGCAACCACGGCACCGGACCGGCCACCATCGAGTCACCGGTGCGGGTCGACGCGAGCGGGATCCAGACGCCGCCCACCACCAGCGCGACCACCGCTAGCGCCGCGACCGGCGCGTACCGGCGCGCCCGGGCCCGCCGCCGCGCCGCCCGCACCGCGCGGTCGGTGACGTCGTACCTCCTGGCCTGCTCCGCCACATCGGACAGGAGCTCGCGCAGGTCACTCATCTCGGCACCTCCGTGGAACGTTCGAGCAGCTCGGCGAGTTCCGGCGCCAGAGCGCGCAGCCGGCCGACGGCGTGGTGGGTCTGGCTCTTGACCGCGTTGACGGAGCAGCCCAGCACCTCGGCGGCCTCGGCCGGCGACAGGTCCTCGAAGAACCGCAGCACGATCGTCGCCCGCTGCCGGGCGGTCAGCCGCGCCAACGCCCGCCGCAGCATCAGCCGGCGCGCCACCGCCTCCGCTTCGTCCACGGTGGACGGTCGCTCGGGGGGCGTGTCGGTCAACACCTCGGCGCCCCGGCCGCGCCGCCGCCAGGCGCTGATCCGCTCGTTGTAGAGGATCCGGCGCACGTACGCGTCCGGGTCGGCCGCCTCGCGGACCTGGTGCCAGCGCAGCGCGACCTTCATCAACGTGCTCTGGACCAGGTCTTCCGCCGCGTTGTGGTCACCCGCCAGCAGGTAGGCCACCCGGGACAGCGACATCAGCCTGGCCCGCACGAACTCCTGGAAACCATCGCGGTCCTCCACCCGTACCCTCCGATGCGCGCCGGCTCGCCATAGATGTACACGCCGAGCCGGCCCGAAAGGTCAGAAGCCCACGCAAAGAAGTGGCTGTGATCGAAGCTCCCCTCAAGTCGTTCTAGCGACTTGAGGGGAGCCTCGATCACAGCCGTGGGGACCGCCGGCTAGCGCTCGACGGACAGCGGCTCGTAGTTCTGCCGCACGACGCCGTTGCCGAAGACCCTGGAGTCCTTGAGCCGCATGCGGACCCGGCCGAGGCCGTGGAAAGGCCGGTCCGCCTCGCTCCACACGACCGGGTGCAGCCAGAAGTGGACCTCGTCGACGAGACCCGCCGCGACCAGCGCGAAGGCGAACTTGCCGCAGCCGTAGGTCAGCAGGTCGCCCTGGTGCTCCGCCTTGAGGTGGCGCACCCGCTCGGCGAGGTCGCCCTCGATGAGCGTGGCGTTCCAGTCCAGCGGGCCGGTCAGGCTCGTCGAGGCCACGTACTTCGGGATGCCGTTGACCCGGTCGGCGAAGTCACCGGTGGTCTTCGTCCAGATTGGAGCGAGGGCCTCGTACGTCTTGCGGCCCAGCAGCATCGCGCCGGCGAGGCGCACCTCGTCTTCGCCGGCGGCCTCGTGCGCGCCGTCCGGCTCGTACCATCCGATGGACGGGCCGATGCTGGCGTCCGCTGACATCTGCACCGTGACGATCGACCTACCCATGGCTCCCCCGCCGCTCAGGAGAGCTTCGCCAGGTAGGCGGCGAGCGAGTCGTACGACTCCCGGGCGCCGTCGGCCATGCCGGAGGCGACCATGCCGTCGCGGTCCTGCTTGGTGTCGAACCGGGTGACGCTGGTGACCACGGTCCGGCCGTCCTCCTCGGTGAGCTCCAGGGTCTCGACGCAGACGTGGCCCGGCATGCCCTCGAACTCGAAGGTCTGCACGATCCGCTCCGGCTCCCGGATCTCCCGGTACTCGCCGCGGAACGCGTAGTCGCCGTCCGGCGCGTGCTCCACGAAGCGCCAGCTGCCGCCGGGGCGGAAGTCCATCTCGCAGTCGAGCGGGTTGCCCCGACCCCACCAGTGCTTGACGTGCTCCACCTGCGAGTGCGCCGCGAAGACCAGCGCGCGCGGCGCGTCGAAGACCCGCACCATCTTGATCTCCAGGTCGGACGGCAGGGTCACGGTCAGGTTGTCGCTCATCTCAGTCCTCCGCTCGGGTGTCACGCTCTTGAATCTGTCGCAGGTATCCGCCGAGGGCGTCGTACCGCTGCTCCCAAAAGCGCTGGTACTCCGCGATCCACTCGGCCACCTCGCGCAGCGGGCCCGCGTCGAGCCGGCACGGCCGCCACTGCGCCTGCTTGCCGCGGCTGATCAGGCCGGCGCGCTCCAGCACCTTCAGGTGTTTGGAGACGGCCTGGAGGCTGATCGGGAACGGCTCGGCGAGCTGGTTGACGGTCGCCTCACCCTCCGCGAGCCGGGCCAGGATCGCCCGGCGCGTGGGGTCCGCGAGCGCGCCGAACACCTCGCTCAGCCGGTCCACCCCGCCGCCTTTCTCAACCACTTGGTTAATCAACCTATACGTTGAATATGCTCCACCCCGCGCCCCTTGTCAACCCGGTCCAGGAAAAACGCCTGGCCCCGGCGGCCGGGGCCAGGCGTCCACTGTGGAGCGTCAGGAGGTCGCCGGCAGCGGCACCGGCTCGGGCTTCGCGGCGGGGGCGGCGACCGCGCGGGCCAGCAGCCCGTACGCGGCCAGCAGGAGCAGCGGCGCCACCAGCCCCGGCACCCGCCCGACCGTCAGCGCGAAGAACGCCACCACCCCCGCGCCGGCCAGCACCGGCACCGGCCAGCGCACGAGGCCGGCGCGGGCCGCGGCCACCGGCACCAGGACCAGCCCGAGCAGCGCGCCGAGCATGCCGGGCACGGCCACGCCGAGCGACAGCGACGCGTCCCCCTCCACCCGAGCGGTCACCGCGTCCACCCGCGCCGGGTCGAGGACCTGCTCGGCGGCGAGGGCGGCGTAGTCGCCGATCATCAGGCCGTTGAAGTGCAGCAGGCCGAGCAGCGCGACCGCGCCGGCCACCTGAGCCAGCCGCCAGCCACGCCCGGTGAGGCGCCCGGTGACCTCGACGACCGCGGGCACGAACAGCAGCCACGCCAGGTGCAGGAAGAACGCGCTGGCCTGGGCCGCCGCGGGATCCGCGGCGAAGTCGGCGGCGATGTGGAAGGCGCCACCCGGCAGCGTGGCCATGCCCGCGGCCAGCGCGAGCGGCGCGCCGATCAGGCAGACCACGCCGAGGGTACGCCGGAACGGGGCGGGCCCGTCCTCGGCGGTCCCTGCCGGCGGGCGTGCCCACAGGCGCGCGGCGAGCACGGCGTTGGCGACGGTGAGCAGCACCGGGCCGGCCAGCGACAGCGGCGGTTCCGTGATCGCGAAGAGCAGGTACAGCACGAAGCCGGGCAGCGCCACGGCCGGGTACCACCATCCGGTGTGCCCGGCCCGCGCGGCGGCCAGCGGGGTGAGCAGCGGCGCCAGCGCCCAGCCGAGCAGCCCCGGCACCTGCCAGCCGGCGGCCAGCCAGCCGTACCCGCCGACCTGGTCCTCGACCCGCTCGAAGGTGGCCACGTCGGTGACCTCCAGGACGGCCAGGCCGAAGTAGTCGGAGAGGGTGAGCCCGGCGAACGTGGCCAGCCCCAGCACGGCGGCCGGCCAGGCGATCGTGGCGAGCACCCGGCCGCGGCGGCGGATCGGGGCGAGCAGCGCCAGCAGGCCGGGCACGAAGAGCACCCAGGACCAGTGCAGCAGCAGCGTGTGCAGGCGGGCCGCGCCGGGGTCGGCGGCGATCGCGGCGGCGAACTCCACGTCGCCGAGCGCCGGGTCCACCGCCGTGGCGGCGGTGAGCAGGATCGGCGCGGCGACCAGGCAGGCGAGGCCGGCGCGGCGGCGGGCCAGTCGGGCGGGTGACAGCATGACGTCGTTCCCTTCGAACGTCTCTCGGTGACGCCTGGCGACGCTAGGCCGCGGACCACCCCAAGATCGCCCGCACGGGGAGCGATCGCGGGTCCCCCGCGAGGCGGACCGCGGATCCCCCCGCGGGTGGGCGAAATCCCCGCCACAGCGCCCGTACGCTCGGCGAATGCGACTGTGGCGGATCAAGCGGGTAGACCTCGTGGTCGCTGTCGTGTTCCTGACCGTCGGTCTCGTCGAGGAGCTGACCGCCCCGCACCGCCTGCCGTACTGGTGGCTCCGCCTCGGCTTCGCCGCCGCGCTCGTCGTGGTGCGCCGGGGCGCGCCGCTGGCCACGCTCCTGCTCGATGTCCTGGTCGTGCAGGTGCTGTGGCTGCCGAGCGAGGTCGACGACTACCGGGTGTGGCAGGCGTTCTGCCTCTTCATCGGCCTGCACACGGTCGGCCGCGAGATCATCCTGCGCGGCCCCGACCGCGACCCGTGGTGGCGCCGGCTGCTGGCCGCCGCGATGCTCGCCACGACGGTCGCGGTCCTGGTCGGGCAGCGCACCACGATGACCTCCGACGTGTTCGCCTCGGCCGGCTACACGGCGGCGGCGTGGCTCTCCGGCCTGCTGCTGCAGATCCAGGCCCGGCGCGACGCCGAGCGGTCCGCCGCGCTCGCCGCCGCCCAGGCGCTCCGCGCCGACCAGGCCCTCGCCGACGAGCGCGCCCGGATCGCCCGCGAGCTGCACGACATGGTGGCCCACAGCGTCACCGTGATGGTGCTGCAGGCGGCCGCGGTGCGCCGCCGCCTCGGCCCGGCCCAGGAGGCCGAGCGTGGCCTGCTCTCCGGGGTGGAGCAGGCCGGCCGGGACGCGGTGACCGAGCTGCGCCGCACGCTCGGGCTGCTGCGCGGGGCCGACACCGCCGGCACCGTCCCGCAGCGTGGCCTCGCCGACCTCGACGAGCTGCTCGACCAGATCCGCGAGGCCGGCGTCGCCGTCCAGCTCGCCACCGAGGGCGAGCCGCGGCCGCTGCCGGCGAGCCTCGACCTGTCGGCCTACCGGATCGTCCAGGAGGCCCTGACCAACGTGCTCAAGCACTCCGCCGCCCGCCGCGCCGCGGTCACGATCGGATACGGGCCGGAGGAGCTCCGGATCACGGTCACCGACGCCGGCGGCGGGCGACCCCGGACCGGCGCCACGGTCGGTGCCGGGCACGGCCTCGTCGGGATGCGGGAGCGGGCGGCGATGTTCGGCGGGCGGCTGGTCGCGGGGCCCGAGCCCGGCGGCGGATACCGGGTCAGCGCGACGCTGCCGCTGGCCCGCCCGCACGCGTACGCGCAGGTGCGCCGGTGATCCGGGTCGCGCTCGCCGACGACCAGGCGATGATCCGCGCGGGCCTGCGCATGGTGCTGGAGACCGAGCCCGACCTGCGGGTGGTGGCGGAGGCGGCGGACGGCGCCGACGCGCTCGCCGTGACCCGGCGCACCCAGCCCGACGTGGTGCTGCTCGACATCGCGATGCCCCGCCTCGACGGGCTGGCCGCGGCCCGGCGGATCGCCGCGCTCCCGGCACCGCCGCGGATCATCATGCTGACCACGTTCGACAGCGACGACAACCTGTACGCGGCACTCCGCGCCGGCGCGAGCGGGTTCCTGCTCAAGGTTTCGCCGCCCGAGCAGCTGGTCGCCGCGATCCGGGTCGTGGCCGGCGGGGCCGCGCTGCTCGACCCGGCCGTCACCACCCGGGTCATCGCGGCGTTCGCGCACCAGCCCGCGCCGCAGCCGCCACCCGAGCTGGCCCAGCTCACCCCGCGCGAGCTCGACGTGCTGCGGCTGCTCGCCCGCGGCCTGTCCAACGCGGAGATCGCCGACCGGCTCACGCTGGGCGAGGCGACCGTCAAGACCCACGTGGCGCGGGTGCTGATGAAGCTCGGCCTGCGCGACCGGGTCCAGGCCGTGGTGTACGCGTACGAGAACGGCGTCATCCGGGTCGGCGGGTGAGGCCGAGGAGAAACTCGGCGTTGCCGCCGGTCTCGGCGAGCCGTTCCAGCAGGTGTTGCAGGGCCTGCTGCGGGCTCTGGCCGTGCAGCGCGCGGCGGAGGCGGGCAACGACGGCGGCCTCGTCCACGCCGAGCAGCCGCTCGTCCTTGCGGGTGCCGGAGCCGAGCACGTCGACGGCCGGGTAGAGGCGGCGGTCGGCGCTGGCCCGGTCGAGGCGGAGCTCGGCGTTGCCGGTCCCCTTGTACTCCTCGTAGATGAGCGTGTCCCCGGCCGACCCGGTCTCGACCAGCGTGCTCGCGACGATGGTCAGCGACCCGCCGTCCTCGATGTTGCGGGCGGCGCCGAGCAGCCGCTTCGGCGGGTGCAGGGCGGTCGTGCTGATGCCGCCGGAGAGGATGCGGGCGTTCGAGGGCGCGGTGTGGTTGTACGCGCGGCCCAACCGGGTCAGGGAGTCGAGCAGCAGCACGACGTCGTGGCCCAGCTCGACGAGGCGCTTCGCGCGTTCGACGGCGAGCTCGGCGGTGGCGGTGTGCTCGTGCGGCGGCCGGTCGAACGGCGAGGCGATCACCTCACCCTTGACCTCCCGCCGCATGTCGGTGACCTCCTCCGGCCGCTCGTCGACGAGCAGCACCATGAGGTGGCACTCGGGGTGGTTGCGGGTGACGGCGGCGGCGATCGCCTGCAGCACCATCGTCTTGCCCGCCTTGGGCGGCGAGACGACCAGCGCCCGCTGGCCCTTGCCGATCGGCATGACCAGGTCGACGACGCGGGTGGTGAGGATGTGCGGGTCGGTCTCGAGCCGCAGCCGTTCGGTGGGGTGCAGCGGCGTGAGGTCGTAGAAGTCGGGACGGGACCGGGCCTGGTCGGGCGCCATGCCGTTGACGGTGTCGAGCCGGACCAGCGGCGCCGGCTTGGCCGCCCGCCGCCCCCGCTGACCGCCGTCCCCGCCTTCCCCGCCGCCCCCGGTCACCGCGACCCGGGCGGCGGCCTCGGCCTTTCCGGCCCGCGCGGCGGGTCCGGCCGGCCCGGCGGGTCCACTGTGGTCGGACGCCGGCGGCTGCCCGGCCGCGACCGCCCCGGTGACCAGGTCGCCGGGGCGCAGGCCGTGCCGCCGGACAAGCGCGGCGGGCAGGTAGGCGTCGCCGGGGCCGGCCGTGTAGCCGCCGGTGCGCAGGAAGCCGTGCGCGCCGGCGATGTCGACGATGCCGCTGGCCGGAGTCAGCGGGCGCGCGTCGACGGCGTTCTCGTTGTCGTTCAACGGGTTCTCCTCGGGATGTGAGAGAGCGTGCGGTGACACCCTGGACGGCGACGAAGGCCGCGGGAACGCGTGCGGGAAGGCGACACGGGCGTTACGCCAGCTTTGTCTACCCTCGGACCGTCACGTCCTGATCGGGGTGGGACACCTGGGGCGGGCGGCAGATGTGCCGGCATCCGCGGCAGGCGGCTACGACCAGGTTAGGCCGTCTCCGCCCCAAAAGCAAAGCGCCGCCCCCGCCGTCGCTCCCCGGCCGCCGTCCGCCCGCCGCGCCGGTCCACATCGGACAGAGGGCCGGTGTCCCCGCGGCGCGGGGACGCACTGCCGGTGGCCGGGCCCGCACCAGCGGTGGTTCGCCCGCGCCGCCGGTGGCCGCCCGCACCACCGCTAGAGCATCCTAGGAGGCTGGGTCGGATGCTCCGACAGGTCGTCCGGACCCGGTGATCGTTCACCCGAAACCCGCGTCTTCCCCGGCGTTTCACGCGGAAACCGGGCGAACGATCACCGGCACCCGCGCGGCGCCGCCGCAACCCGGCTCGAGCCGACTCCGCGACACGATGCGGACCCCGGCGCGGCCTAACGGTTGACGAAGGTCGGCTCGCTCAGCGGCCCCAAGGAGACCTTGGAGAGTCAGGGTCCGTATGGCGCCCTGACTCTCCAGGATCTGCGCGATCGCGCGCCGGCTAGCTCTCGTAGCCCCACTGGGGCAGCGACTTGTCGAGGGCCCGCTCCACGGCGGCGACCTGGGCGGGGGTGAGCTCGTGCCGGTACGCGGCGTCGCGCTCGGTGTGGAAGTGGTGCCGGGCGAAGCCGGCCTCGAAGCGCGGTGTCCACTCCAGACCCAGGAAGCTGAGCATGCGGGCGGTCTGCTCGTTGGGCGCGCGGACCAGGTCCTCGTAGCGGACGTCGAGCCACTGCGCGGCCGGGTGCACGGCGCGGGCCTGCGCGTACGCGTCCATCAGCATCCGCCAGCCGAGCGCGGCCAGCACCGGGAACGAGCGGCCGGAGTCCTCCCACTCCTGGCGCAGCGGGGCGGGCAGCGGCCCGTACAGCCAGTTGTCCGGCCCGCGCCACCCGTCCCACCAGCCCATCTGCAGCCACGAGTTGGCCACCGCGCGGCCGTCGCGGACCACGTGGATGACCCGCAGGTCACCGAACGCCGCGTGCAGGAACCCGGTGCGCGGCCAGCCGGTCAGGTGCTGCAGCAGCACGTCGCAGCGCTGCCGCTCGATCCGCCGCTGGAAGAACGCCCGCAGCCGGGCGGCCATCCGCGGCGTCAGGTCGTCGGCGAGCAGGTCGCGGCAGGGGCGGGAGAAGCCGGCGAAGACGTGCCGGTCGATCAGCCGGTACGCCTCCGAGGGGGCGACCCGCAGCCGGCCCCGCTCCAGCAGCCGGGTGCTGTGCCTGAGCGAGGTCATGCCCGGCGGGCGGGGCGCCATCCGCCGGTACACGCGGCCGTTGAACCGCCCGTCGAGGTTGAGCCGGGAGAGCTTGTCGTCGACCCCGGAGATGAACCCGACCGCCGGATGGCGGGTGAGCAGCTCCTGTACCAGGGTCGACCCGCACCGCCCGGTGCCCACGACGACGGCTAGCACGGCCTCATCCTCGTCCTCCCGTTGCCCGGGTGGGGGCGCCGGCCGGCGGACCGGCGGCGGCGCGGCGCAGGGGGTAGCGCCAGCGCCACAATAAGGGCGCGGTGATCGCCGTGACCAGAGCGAAAGCGGGTCGGGACAGGCCGCGCACCCATTCGTCGTCCGCGACCACCGGTGTGGGCCCGGTCCGGTGGCGGGACGGGTTGCCGGCGACGGCGTGGGTGGGTGCCAGGTGGACGGTGTGCGCGTCGAACGGCACCGCGGGCACGCCGGCGAAGTCGGCGATCCGCCGGGTGACGCCGGCCGGGTCGGCGGCGAAGTCCTCGTACCGCACCCGCAGGTAGCGCCCGGAGCGGCGCCAGAGCAGCGCGGCGGTGGCGTTCCAGACCAGCCAGAGCAGCGCCGCCTTGGCCACCGGCGGCCGGCTCATCAGGCGGGCGTCGCCGGGGCCGTCCAGCCCGCGCCTGCGGCGCCAGGAGAAGGCGGTGGCCCGCGGGTCGCGCACGAGGTGGAGCACGCGCACCTCGACGCCGGGCAGGCCGTCGACGAGCAGGCCGTACGGCGGGAGCTTGGAGGAGTCGACGACGAGGTCGCCGCCGAGCGCCGCGTAGAGGGCGGCGACCGCCGGATGCGGCTCGACCCGGCGGCGCCACAGCAGTGCCGGCAGCCGCCGCATCCGCAGCCGGTCGCGCAGCGCGGCGGCGACCGCGGCCGGGTCGGCGTCGACCTCCTTCATCACCCGGGTCCACATCGGACACCGCGCGAAGGACTGTCCACAGCCGCACGGGCGGTCCTCCACGGCGCCGCGCTGCCACAGGTAACGCAGCTCGCCGGCGGCGAGGACGCCGTCGGCCTGGCCGAGCACGTTGGTGACCAGTGTGGAGCCGCTGCGGCCGCTGCCGGCCACGAAGAGCACCCGGGTCACGCCGGCGCTCCACTGTAGACGGCGCGGAGGCGGGCGAGGTGGACGTCGGGGGCGAAGTCGCGCTCCACCTTGGCCCGGCCGGCCTTGCCCATCGTGAACGCCCGCTCCGGGTCGGCGAGCAGGGGGGCCAGCGCCGCGGCGAGCGCGGCCGGGTCGCCGGCCGGGACGATCGCGCCGTCGACGCCCGGCTCGACCAGCTCGGGCAGCCCGCCGAGGCCGGTGGTGACGACCGGCAGCCCGCAGGCGAACGCCTCCAGTACCGCCATCGGTTGGTTTTCGTGCCAGCGGGACGGGGCCGCCGCCACCCGGGCCCGCCGCATCAGCTCGTGCAGGTCGTCCTTGGCGAGCCGGCCGTGGAACGTCACCAGCCCCGGCGCCGCCCGCGCCGCGAGCCGCTCCAGCTCGGCCCGGGCCGGCCCCTCCCCCGCCACGTCGACCCGGAAGCCGCCGAGCCCGGCCGCGGCGATCAGCGTGTCGACGCCCTTTTCGGCTACCAGACGCCCGGCGTACACCACGCCGTCACCGGGGGCCGGCGCCGGCGCGATGACCGTTCCGTCCACGAAGTGGCTGACCACGCGGAGCCGGTCGGGGTAGACGCCCGCCTTCGCCATCACCTCGGCCAGGAAGCGGCTCGGACTGACGAAGGCGCGCACCGGCCCGTACGCGCCGGTGACCCGGTGCAGCCAGGTCTCGGCGGCCAGCACCGCGCTGTGGCCGAGGGAGCCGTCCTTGCACCGCGTGCGCGCCGCCTGCCAGGGACCGCCGGTGACGCAGGCGTCGCAGACCGCGCCGCCGGCCAGCAGCTGGTAGCTGGGGCAGGCGAGCTTGTAGTCGTGCATGGTCAGCACGCACGGTACGCCCGCGTCGGCCGCGGCCCGCAGCACCGACGGCGACAGCTGGTGGTACACGTTGTGCGCGTGCACCACGTCGGGCCGGAAGTCGGCGATGGCGCGGGCCAGCCCGCGGCGGCTGGCCGGGGAGTGGAGCATCCGGCCGACCGCGGCGGCGCGCCTGGCGAGGCCCGGTGGTGGCGGCTCCAACTGGACGTACGGCGGGAAGAAGTGGCCGTACCGCTGAGGCGCGTCGTTGTCCGGATGCGCCATGCCGAAGTACGCCACCTCGTCGCCGCGGGCACGCTGCAGCGCGGCGAGGTCGAAGAGGTAACCCTCGGCTCCGCCCCGCCGGTAGAGGAACTTGTTGACATGCAACACGCGCATCGACCGTGAGGCTACAGGCATGCGAAGATGCTGTGCGTGCCAGCAGTCGATCATCCCAGCGCGGTCGCGTACACCGCGCGGCGCATCGCCCGGCACGTGCGGTGGGCGCGCACCGAGGGGCTGCGCCGGCTGGTCGAGGAAGACCGGCTCAACCCGGTCGAACGCGCCACCACCGCCTGGGCCAAGCTCCGCTGGCGGCGCGCGCACGGCGTCACCCCGGGCCAGGCCACGCCGGTGTACGTGGTGGGGCTGCAACGCTCCGGCACCAACATGCTGATGCGCGGCCTCGACACGGCGCCCCAGTTCGAGGTCCGCAACGAAAACGACCGGCGGGTCTTCCACCGCTTCCAGCTCCGCTCCGACGCCGTCCTCGGCGCCGCGATCCGCTCCAGCCGCCACGCGTACGTCATCGTGAAGCCGCTCTGCGAGACCCACCGCGTGGACGAGCTGCTCGCCCTGCCCGACCTGCCGCCCGGCCGCGCGCTGTGGGTGTGGCGCGACGTCGACGACCGGGCCCGCTCGGAGGTCGCCAAGTTCGGCACCGCCAACCTCGACGCGCTGCGCGCCATCGCCGGCGGCACGATCGGCGACCGGTGGCAGGGGCAGCGCCTCGACCCGGCCGCCCGGGAGCTGATCGGCGGCTTCGACTACGCGGCGATGAGCCCGCACACGGCGGCCGCCCTCTTCTGGTACGTGCGCAACGACCTCTTCTTCCGCCTCGGCCTGCACCGCCGCGACGACGTGCTGCTCTGCTCGTACGACGCGCTGGTCGCCGACCCGCAGGCGGTGACCCGGCGGCTCTGCGACTTCCTCGGCCTCCCCTTCGACCCGCGGCTCTGCGCGCACGTCGAGCGCCGTACCCCGCGGCGCCGCCCGCTCGACGTCGACCCGCGGGTGCGGGCGCTCTGCGACGAGCTGACCGAGCGGCTGGTGGCCCATGCCTGACGCGCCCATCTTCCTGCTCGGCTGCCAGCGTTCCGGCACCACGATGCTGCGCCTCGTACTCGACTCGCACTCCCGGATCAGCTGCGGCCCGGAGACCCGCTTCCTGACCGACATGGAGCGGATCGTCGGGCGGGACTGGGAGCGGCTGGCCCGGTTCGGCTTCCCCCGCGAAGACTGGCTGCGCCGCATCCGCGAGTTCTTCGGCGGCGTCCACGCCGACTACGCGGCCGGGCGGGGCAAGGCCCGCTGGGCCGACAAGACCCCGCTCTACGCGCTCGCCATCCCGTTCGTCACCGAGGTCTTCCCGGACGCGCAGATCGTGCACGTCATCCGCGACGGCCGCGACGTGGTCGTCTCGCACCGCAAGCGGTTCGGCTACTGGTCCGCGGTCAAGTGCGTGGTCAAATGGCCGCGCTACATCCGGGTCGCCCGCGCCGCCGGCCGCGCGCTCCCGCCGGAGCGCTATCACGAGCTGCGGTACGAGGAGGCGGTGCGCGAGCCGGAGAAGACGTTGCGGGCGCTGTTCGAGTTCCTCGGCGAGCCGTGGGAGCCGGGCGTGCTCGACTACGGCGACAAGGACCACGACGTCGCCGACAAGTACACCGCCGAGGCGGACAAGCGCCGCGCCGCCGCCCGTACCGACGCGCAGATCTACGGTTCGCGGGTGGGGACGCACCGGCGCGAGCTGGACCCGTTCCTGCGCCTGCTGGTCTGGGTCTTCTCCCGCCGGACGCTGCGCGAGCTGGGCTACCGATGAGGCGCTGGCTGGTCGTCCTGCTCGTGGCCCTGTTCGTCGCGGGCTGCACGTCCTCCTCTCCGGCGCCGGTCGTCACGAGCGCACCACCTGCGCCCACGCCGGCCGGCGCCACCCTTTTCGGTGCCCACTGGGACTGGAACCGGTACGAGCGGTTCACCCCGTTCCTGCGCAAGCTTTCCGGCTCGGCCACCTACCACGAGCTGAGCTGGTGCGACATCGAGCCGGAGCAGGGCAAGCCGGACTGGAGCGCGGTCGACCAGGTGGCGCAGCGCAGCCGCGCGCTCGGCATCACCCTGCACCTGAAGATCCGCACCGGGGTCTGCTGGGCGACCGGCGGCACCGCGCAGCACGTACGCGGGCAGGCGGGCAAGACCGAGTCGGCGATGCCCCGCGACCTCGCCACGTACAAGTCCTTTGTGGACAGCGTGGTGCGCCGCTACGCCCCGTACGGCGTGACCGAGTACGCGATCGAAAACGAGGTGAACGCCCCGCAGTACTGGGCCGGCTCCCCCGCCGACTACACCACGCTGGTCACCGCGGCCGCCGAGGCGATCCGGGCCGCCGACCCGAAGGCCCTGGTCGTGGACTCGGGCATCAGCAGCGTGGCGTACGGCTGGGGCGTGGCCGACCGGCTACTCAGGGCCGGGCAGGACGCCGAGGCGGTGCGCGCGTACAACGCGTACTTCCAGCGCCGCGTCGGCACGAGGGGCAAGCAGATCCCGGCCGTCTCCAGCCCGGCCGACCTGCGCGCGGCGCTCACCGTGGCGCAGAACGCGCGCAACCTGGAGTACCTCGCCGCGACCGAGAAGCTGCTCGACGGCAAGGTGGTCGACGTACGGCAGGTGCACTTCTACGAGCACTGGAGCGCGGTACCCGACCTGCTGGGGTACCTGTCCGCGCAGACCCCGGCCGGCACCCCGGTCGAGGCGTGGGAGGTCGGCCAGTTCTGGCGCGACGGCGACGCCGACGCCGCGTCCCGCTCCGCCGAGATGGTCAAGGCGGTCGCCCAGCTCGCCGCCGGCGGGGTGCGCGAGGTGATCTGGCTGCCGCTGGCGTACAACCCGGACAACCGGCAGGGCAGCGAGGTCCGCTACGGCCTGCTCGACCCGGACGGCAAGGAGCGCACCGCCGGCCAGATGCTGGCCGGCTTGGCGTCGCTCGCCCAGGGCGCCACGGCGGAGCCGGTGCGCGACAAGGGCCTGACCGGCGCCGCCTTCCGCCGCGGCTCCGAGACCGCGCTGGTGGTGTGGGCATCGGCCGGCCCGGTCACCGTTCCCGGCGCCGCCGGCCTGACCAGCGGCGCGGTCGGCGGGGCGCCGTCCGCCTCCGGCGCCGTCGAGGTGGCGGCCGACCCGGTGGTCCTGAAAGCCCGACGCCCGCCTGCCGACATCATCTCCAGCGCCCGCCAAGGCGGCTGACGACCACGCCTTGCGGGGGTGCGTCCCGCCACGCGCTGTGCTGCCGGCCCGTGGTTCCGGGGCGGAGGGCGGGGCTGGTCAGGGATGTGGCGTGGTGGCGTCGGCCGCGGCCTGGGGGAAGTAGAGCTCGAGCTTGCGGCGCAGGTGTCCGGAGTAGACGAAGCCGAGCGCCGCCGTGCGGCGGAAGCAGCCCACGGCGCCGGTGGTGACGTCGACCGCGACCGGGCGGGCGACGCTGCCGAAGCGGACGAGTTGGCGCTGCGCCGCCCAGGCCAGCGCGGCCGGGTCGGCGTGGGTGCCGACGAGGGCGGGGAAGACGGCGACGCCGGACTGGAGGCCGCGCAGCTGGCCCTTGCGCGCCTGCGCGTAGTCGAACGCGGTGTTGGTGAACGCCTCCAAGCCTGCCTGGGTGACGGTGGCCGCGGGGGCGACGACGGTCAGCAGGTGCAGCTTGGTCGCCATCCAGCGGAGCCGGAAGTCGGCGCGGTAGCCGACCAGGACCGGCGTGCCGTGCCAGTCCTCGGTGCTCACCTCGCACCCGTCGGCGGCCAGCCGGGCCGCGGTCGCCTGGATGTACGCGTCTACCGCCTGGTCCGCCATCACGACGTCCTCCCTCTCCCGAGCGCCCACCGGCCGAGACCCGCGCGCACCCCGGCCGGAAACCGAACACCGACATCCCGGCCGGAAACCGGGCGCACCCCCGGCCGGAAACCGGACGCGCCCGCTACATCTAACCGGACGGCCAGGTCCGCGGCCACCCCAGCAGGTCGGCCAGGCGGTCGTTGTGCGGGGCGAAGTGCGCGCGGAGCTCGCGTGCCACCTCGGGTGGGGGGCCGTCCCGGTCGACGCGGCGGGTGTGCACCGCGAACTCCGGCGGGGTGAACGGCGCCAGCCCCAGGAACGCCAGCACCTGGGCGTAGACCGCGGCCGGGTCGGCGTAGAGGTCCTCGCTGCGCAGTACGAGCATCCGGTCCCGGGGCACCTGCCGGAACCAGCGTTCGAGCTGCTCGGCGTAGCGGCCGCGGGCGGCGTACGAGTAGCGGCGCCAGCCGTCCGGTGTCGCCGAGCGTTCCTGCTCGGCGGCGAGCGCGGCGGCGAAGTCCAGGGGCTCGTGGCCGTACGAGCGGGTGTGCAGGTAGTGCGACCAGGCGCGCTCGACCGGGTCGCGGAGCAGGGCGACGTAGCGGCCGTCGGGCAGGGTGGCGGCCGCCCGGGACGGGGCCTGCGGGTGGAAGAGGTAGAGCGGGCTCGCCTCGAAGCAGACGAGGCCGGGAGCGGCCGGCGGGAAGTGGCCCCGGTACCAGCGCTCGCCCCGTCCATAGTGGAGGCTGAAGAACTGGAGCTCCTTGCCGGTGGCGGCGCGGACCTGGGGGTGGGCGGCCAGGTAGCTGTGCAGGGAGGTGGTGCCGCAGCGCTGGCCGCCGACGACGAGGAAGTCGGGCAGCGCGCCCGGGGTCGTGGCCCAGGCACGGGCGCTGCGGACGGCGCGGCGCAGGGCGTCGACGGCGGGGCGGCGGCTCACGGGCGGACCCGCCGGCGGGCCAGCGCGCGCAGCACCATCGTGTCCTCCTTGGACAGTCGCAGCGCGAGGATGGCGGCGACGTACACGAGCGCGATCGTCGACAGGCCGGCCACGAGGCGGGCCGGGCCCTCGGGGAGCAGCGCCCGGACGGCGAGGGCGGCCACGAGCGCGGCCACGCCGGCGGCCAGGCCCTTCGCCAGCCCCGCCGTCACCGGTACGGCGCGGACCAGCCACCAGACCTGGGCGACCCGGGCCAGGTTGACCGCGACCAGCGAGGCGCTCCAGGCGACGGCGGCGCCGACGATGCCGTGGGCCGGGATGAGCCAGAGGTTGAGGCCGACGTTGAGGACGAGGGCGCCGATGTTGTCGAACATGTTCAACGACACCCGGCCGGACATGTTGAGCAGGGTGCCGCAGGGACCGGTGGCGGCGTTGACGAGCTGCCCCACGGCGAGGATCACGGTGACCGTGGCCCCCTCGGCGAAGCCCGGGCCGAACAGGGGCAGCAGCGACGACGGGAAGACCAGCAGCGCCACGAACGCGGGCAGCGACAGCCGCACCACCCAGCCGGTGGCGGCCTTGTAGACGCGGCGGACCTCGCGCCGCTCGTCGCGGTGGTAGAGGTACGCGATGTACGGGCCGAAGGCGGCGTTGATCGGGGCGAGCACGAAGATGGCGACGGTGACCAGGCGGGTGGCGACCGTGTAGACGCCGATGTCCTCGTTGGCGAACGCGCCGAGCAGCAGCGTGTCGATCCAGATGAGGCCGGTGGAGGCGAGCGACGAGGCCCAGCTGACCGTGGAGAAGCTGAACAGCTGCCGGGGCCGGTACGCGGGCGGGGCCGGGGCGACCGTGCGCATGAGGCGGAGCAGCGCCCCCACGGCCAGCGCGGCGGCGCTCCAGGCGGCCACCACCACGGCCCAGAGCGCGCCGGTGACGCCGAGGCCGGCGAGCAGCGCGACCCCGGTGAGCAGGAGCCGGGTGAACGGCTCGTAGAGCTGCCCCACCAGCGTGAACGGCCGCTGGGTGCGCCAGCCCCGGGTCGCGGCCAGCGCCGCCTCGCAGACGACGGCGGCCGGCAGGGCGAGCGCGACGAGCCGCAGGCCGCCGGTCAGCCCCGGGTCGTTCAAGACCTCGGCCAGGGCGGGCGCGAAGGCGGCCAGGACGACCGCGATCAGCACCGCACCGGCACCGGAGATGGCCAGCCCGAGCCGCACCGTGCCGCGGATGCTCGCCGGGTCGTCGTCGGCCAGGTGCACCGCCACGAAGCGGGTCAGCCCGGCCCGGAAGCCGGAGAGGGAGAGCAGCCCGAGGAGGGCGAGCAGGGCGTAGCTCTGGGCGTACCGCCCCACCTCGTCGGTGCCGAGCGAGCGGGCGAGCAGCAGCATGACCAGGAAGAGCGCGCCCTGGCTGCAGAGCGCGCCGAGCAGGTTGAGGCCGCCGCCGCGGGCCATGCCGCGCACCTGGCGGTCGCCGTAGTCCGATGTGGACTCCGGGGCGGTGGAGGTGGCCGGGGCGCTCACGCGGCCCGGGAGAGCACCGGCGGCTGCCCGGCGGCGGCCGCCGGCTGGGCCCGCCGGGCGAGCAGTTCGAGCACCACGACGAGCAGGACCGCGAGGAGGAGCCCGGCGGCAGCCGCGGGAGGAACGGTGGTGGCCAGTGCCCGTACCCGGGAAACGACGCGGACGTCGCCCACGCTCGCCACCTGGGCCGGATCCGCGGCCTGGGCCTGGGCCCTGGCCCCCTGCAGGCCCTGCCGCGCCTGGGAGAGTGCGCTGGTCGCGGCGTCGCGCTGGGCCAGCAGCGACTGGTAGTCGGGCAGCTTGGGGCCGAGCGCGTCGAGCCGCTTCTGGGCGGCCTCCAGCGCGGAGGTGGCGGCGGAGACCGCGCGGCTGTTGCCGACCGCCTCCATGGAGAGCTTCTGCTGGCGCAGGTTGGCGATCTCGGTGAGCGTGGCCTGGTAGAGCTTGTCCGGCTGGGAGACCTTGTTGGTCTTCTCCCAGTCGGCGATCGCGGCGGTCGCCGAGGTGACGTCGGCGCTGGCCGCGGCCACCTGCTCGGTGGCGATGTTGACCTGGGAGGCGAAGAGGAAGTCGAGGGCGCGGCGGGCGGTGGCGGTGAGCACCGGCTCGACGGTGGCCCGCTTCGCCGCCGTGTAGGTGAGGGTGAGCTGGCTGCTCGCCCCGACCTGCGCCACCGCGAGGCCGTCGCGGAGCGTGCCGGTGCCGACGCCGGTGTCGGCGGCGACCTGGTCGAGCACCCGGGGCGAGGTGGCCGCCGCCTTGAACGCGGCCACGAACTGGCTCGCCCCCTGCGTGCCGGTGTACTGCTGGGCGGCGGCGCCACCGACCAGGGCGGGCGCGGCCACGTAGCAGGTGGCGGTGTACCGCTGCGGCGCGAGACCGATGTACAAACCGACCGCCAGGGCGGCGGCGAGCGGCACACCCACCAGCACCCACAGCCGCCGCCGGGCGATCCGCAGATAGTCGACGATCTCCACGCTAGCGCTCCTCCGAAGGGTCTGTGCTGCCTACGCTCGCTTCGCTCGCTGACGCCCCAGGGCGGCCGACGCGCTGCGCGCTCGTCGCTGCGCTCCTCGCCGCGGAGCTTGCCAGCCTCCTGGGTCGGGCGGCAACGAGGCCGGCCATCGCCGCGAACGCGACGAAGTACCACAGCGTAACGACATTGGATATCACGTTGGAGGCGGCACTCACCGCCACGAACGCGACCGCGCAGCCGGCGAAGCCGACCGCGATCCCCCGGTCGAGCGTGCCCGGCGGCGCCCGCCGGACGGCCAGGGCCGCGGTGTGCAGGCAGAGCAGGATCATCCCGAGGTACGCCAGGAGGCCGAGCACGCCGGTCTCCACGTACGCGCGGAGGAAGTCGTTGTGCGGCTTCTTGGCCTCGTCGGTCTCCCGCTGGGTCATGTTGGGGCCGATGCCGGTGACCGGGTTGCGGTTGGCCAGGGTGACCACCTGTGACCAGTACTCGGCGCGCCAGGCCAGCGTGTTGCCGGTGGGTCCGCCGCCGACCTCGCGGGCGTCGCCGAGCTGGGCGAAGCGGTCGGCAACCCCGGGCGCGACCGCGACGGCGGCGACCGCGGCGAGGCCGAGCGCCACGACCAGCCGGGCGCTGCGGTGCAGGACGGCCACGACGAGCAGCCCGATGGCGGCGCCGAGGATCGCGCTGCGGGTGTTGGTCAGCGCGAGGAAGCCGAGCGAGAGCGCGAGCAGCACGCCGAGCCCGATCTTCGCGCGGCGGCCGAGGAACCGGTAGACGCCGCACCCGAAGATCACCATGAACATCAGGTAGCGGCCGAACGTCGTGGACTGGCTGAACGGCCCGCTGATCCGGGTGAAGCTCCCCTTGACCTCCGACGGCGGCGAGCCGAGCAGCGACATCAGCACCGTGTAGGCCAGGGCGAGGGCGAGCGAGACGTACACGGCCAGGAGCACCCGGCGCACCATCCCCTGCCGGGGCAGCAGCTGCTCCAGCACCAGGAACATCGCCACGACGGTCAGGATCCGCAGCACCTCCAGGGCGCTGCTGGACGGGCGGGCCGAGCCGAGCGTGGAGACCGCGCCGGTCGCCGCGACCAGCACGAGCGCGACGCCGAGCGGCGAGGTCTTCACCCGCCGGCCGGCGCGGGCCTGCGCGGCCAGCCAGAGGCCGGCGGCGAGCAGGAAGAGGACCCCGACGAGGGTGGACGGGTCGAGCGCCCGGGCCGTGCCGCCGTCGCCGCCGGTGCCCGCCGTCGGCCCGCTCAGCTTGAACAGGTCGACGCAGGAGCGGGCGGCGAGCATCAGCAGCACGTACGCCGCGAACCGGGTCAGCGCGAGGACCGCCACGAGCACGCCGGCGGTGACCGCGAGCGGGAGGACGGCGAGGGTGCGGCTGCCGCCGCCGATCGCGAACGCGGACACCACCGCGGTCGCCGCGGCCGCCAACGCCGCGGCGGCGGTCAACGCTGTCCCCGCCGGCCTTACCGGACCTCGAAGCAGTACCGTCACGCTGCTCTCTCGCTCGTGCCCCGCTGGGACCTTAGCGTGTCCCGTGGGACCTTAGCGCTTCGCGGCCAGCTCCAGGTAGAGCCGTTCGAGCTGGCGTGCGGCGGCGTCCCAGCTGTAGTGGGCCGTCACCCGGCCACGCAGCCCGAGCGCGCCGGCCCGCTCGGCCCGCGGGTTGGCCAGGGCGGCGCGGAGCGCGCGCACCAGGTCGTCTTCGTCACCGTCGCGGAACAGCCGGTGACCGGGCCCCTCCCGCTCCAGCACCTCCAGGTGCGGGGAGATGTCGCTGGCCACCACGGGCAGGCCGTACGACGCGGCCTCCAGCAGCGTCAGCGGCAGGCCCTCCACATGGGACGGCTGCACGAAGACGGCCGCGTGCGAGTAGAGCTCGGCGAGCAGGTCGCCGTAGGCGAAACCGGTGAAAACCACGCGCGGGTCGCCCTCCGCGGCCGCTTTCAGCCGCGCGACGAAGTCATCCGTGTACGACGAGCCACCGACCACCGCGAGCTTGACGTCATCCGGTATCCGCCGGAACGCCCGGATGAGCAGGTCGGCCCGCTTCTCCGGGACCAGCCGCCCGACCAGCAGCACGTACCGCCCGGGGGTGAGCCGGAAGCGGGCGGTGATCTGGTCCGGCGGCGCGTGGTTGGCCGGGTTGACGCCGTTGGGGTGGTACCGGGTCAGCCGCCCGAACTCCGCGTCGTAGTGGGCGGCGAGCCCGCGGGAGACCGCGATCCGGGCGTCCGGGACGTGCCCGCTGAACCAGTACGCCGTGTTGAGCACCGTCCGCGCCGCCCGCCCCCATTTGGCCCGGGTGTGGTCGAGGCCGTGCACGGTGAGTACCACCTTGGCGCCGGAGAGGTAGCGCGGCAGCGGCGCCACCAGCCCCGGCCCGAGCCCGTGGTAGTGCACGACGTCCGGCCGCTGCCGCATGGCCACCATCGTCGACGCGGCACTGTGGACGATCGCGTCGAGGTGCTTGCTGGCCACGGTGCGCACCCGGCGCAGCCGCACGCCGCGATGTGTCTCGGCGGCCAGGTCGCCGTAACTGTCCCGACAGAAGACCGTCACCGTGTGCCCGTAGGAAGCCAGTCGGCTGCCCAGCTCCTCGACGTGCCGCTCCACGCCCCCGTACGTGGCGGGCATCCCCTTCTGCCCGATCATCGCGATCGACAGCGGCCGCCAGTCGGTCTCCGGCGCGTCGCGCTGGCGGGGGATGGAATGTGCGGCTTCTCGGCTGAGCTGCTGCAGATTAACGGCGGCTTGGTCGCTGGCCGTCATCGGTCCTCCTCGTCGGGGTCGGCGGAGCAACCGCCGCGCCGACGACGGTGTGGAGGTGAAGATCGTGTCGCTGGGTGGGACGCTAAGCCATGGAGCGGCCGCGCGCCACCCCCGAAACCGCAGCTGGTGTCCACAGTGGTGTGGTCGCGCGTCGGCCCGCCGGGCCGACGCCGAGCGGTCCGGTGAGCCGGAAACTGCCGAGAAACCTCGCCGACATCATGCGTGCCACAGCATGTAAGCCGCCGTAAAGTTGTTGACATTAAACGCCGGTGATCACGTATCTGGCAACACCCTGACCGGCTCCGGCCAGGGGCGAAATCTCACAGCGCCAGCGCGGCCCATACAGTCCACTGAGGACAGTGGATCGCGGGGGCCGAATCCGGCCAAATCGGCGCAACATCTGCTCATCACGCGTTACGGTCAGATGACGCGAAGCGAGGTGCGTCATGACCGTGCCGGTGAACGCCGGGGTGGATGGCCCGCGGGCCGAGGCGCCGCGCGCGCGGCCGGGTCGGGCGGCCCGGGCCGGGCGCTGGCTGGGCGCGGTCGCGTTGCTGGTGGTGGCGGTGGTACTGGCGGTGGCGTCGATCACCGCGGTCTTCGTGCGCGAGCAGCTCCTGGACACCGACCGGTACGTGGCCACGGTGGCGCCGCTCGCCCGCGACCCGGTCGTACAGGGCGCGATCGCCGACCGCCTCGCCCGGGAGGTGGTGACCCGGGCCGACCTGGCCGGGCTGGCCCGGGAGGCGGCCGCGTGGCTGCGCGCCGAGGGGGCGCCGCCCGCGGTCGACCAGCTCCTCCCGCCGGCGGTGAGCGGCGTGGAGTCCTTTGTGCACAGTGAGGTGCTCGGGATGGTCCGCACCGAACGGTTCGCCGCCGCCTGGGACGAGGCCAACCGGGTGGCCCACGACGACCTGCGGGCGGTGCTGACCGGCGGCTCGAGCGGGGCGGTCGCCAGCGCCGGTACGGATGTCACCGTCGACCTCGGCGCCGTGCTGGAGACGGTCCGGCAGCACCTGGTCGCGGCGGGCTTCACGCTGGCCGGGCAGATCCCGCGGGTGTCGGTGCCGTTCACCGTCTACTCCTCGCCCGACCTGCCCACCATCCGCCGGTACGTGACCTGGCTGGACCGGGTCGCCACCTGGCTGCCGTGGCTGGTGCTGGCCCTGCTCGCCGGGGCCGTCGCGCTCGCCCCGGACCGCCGCCGCGGGCTGCTGCTGGCCGGCCTGTCCGTCGCGGTGGGGCTCCTGCTCGCGCGGGGCGGCATGGCGCTGGCCCGGGACCACTACCTGGACGGCCTCTCGCCGGGCGTCGACTCGCGCGAGGTGGCGGCGCACGTCCTGGACACCGTGACCCGAGGGGTGCGCGAGTTCGTCACGCTCGCCGTCGCCGTCGGCCTCCTCGTCGCGGCCGGCGCCTGGCTGGCCGGCCCGGGACGGCTGCCGGTCGGGCTGCGCCAGCTGGTCACCCGCGGGGTGGACGCGGCCGGGGCCGGCCTCGACCGCGCGGGGCTGCGGCCGGGCCGCCCGCACGCCGGGGGCCCGGCCAGGCGGCGGGCGGCATGATGGGTACGTGACGATCGCGCGGAGCTACGTCGACTTCGGGGTCCGGGAGGCGCGCGGGGTCTCACCCGCGTACGAGCGGCTGGCGCTCGCCGTCGCGCGCGACGAGGAGCTGCTCGCGCTCGCCGCCACGCTGCCCGCGGGGAAGCGGCAGCCCAACCTGCTCTTCGGGGTGGTACGGCTGCTGGGCGGGCCGGTCGAGGACCCGGCCGCGTTCCGCGCGTACGTGCTGGCGAACTGGCCGGCGGTCGCGGCCGAGGTGCGGGTACGCGTCACGCAGACCAACGAGGCCGGCCGCTGCGCCGTGCTCCTGCCGGTGCTGGCCGCGCTCCCCCAGCCGCTCGCCCTGCTGGAGGTGGGCGCCTCGGCGGGACTGTGCCTCTACCCCGACCGGTACGGCTACCGCTTCGACGACCGGGGGGTCGGCGACGGCGAGCCGGTGCTGGAGTGCTCGACCGTGGGGGTGGAACCGCCGGCCGCCGTACCGGAGATCGCGTGGCGTGCCGGTCTGGACCTGAACCCGCTCGACGTGGCCTCCCCCGCGGACGTCGCGTGGCTCGACGCGCTGATCTGGCCGGAGCAGGCGCACCGCCGTGCCCGGCTGCGGGCCGCGGTGGCCGTGGCGGCGGCGGACCCGCCGCCGCTCGTGCGGGGTGACCTGGTCGACGACCTGCCGGCGCTGGCCGCGCGGGCGCCGGCCGGCGCGACGCTGGTGGTCTTCCACTCGTCGGTGCTCTACCACGTGCCGGCGGCGCGGCGGGCCGAGTTCGTGGCGGTGGTGCGCGGGCTGCCCGGCCACTGGGTGTCGGTCGAGGGGCCGGAGGTGCTGCCGTTCGCCGGGCTGCCGGAGCCGCCGGACGGGGCCTTCTACAACGTGCTCGCGCTCGACGGGGTGCCGCTCGCCTGGACGCGCGGGCACGGCCAGGCGATGCGCTGGTTCGGCCCCTCGCTCACCGAGGGGCGGGCCGCCGCCCGGCCGCCGGCTGGAAGCCCTTGACGACCGTCCGGAGCGCCGGCGAGATCCCGCCCAGACCCGCTCGTCTTGGGCCAGGCGGCCGTTCGGGCCGGCGTCGGTGGCGGCAAGACGTGTGCGGCGATCCGTGGAGTGAGGCCCTCGGCGGCGATCGCGGCCGGGTTGGTGACCAGCGGTACTCCAGATACCTTATGAGTCCGCCATAAGGTATCTGCGGTACCGCTGGTGCCGCCGCACGGACATCACAGCCTCGATCAAGTTACCGAGAGTGGCATCGGGTCCGGACCCCCGACGGACGTCGCGGTAGCCCGAGGTCTTTGTTGATGATCGAGGACCGACCAGCGGCGGCGGCCGGCCGACAGTCCGATCCGGATGCTGGTGTCCGGTCCTTACGATCGCTGCCGTGGACGGCTCGTTGGTCGGCCGCGACGCCGTGTACGAGCGGGCGTGGCGGGCGCTGGGTGCACCCGGCCCGGTGCTGCTGGAAGGGCCCGCGGGCATCGGCAAGACGGCGGTGTGGCGGGCCCTCGTCGCGGCCGCCGAGCGGGCCGGCTGGCAGGTGCTCACCTGCGCGCCCACCGAGTCGGAGGTGGCCCTCCCGTTCGCCGCGCTGGCCGACCTGCTGCGGCCGCTCGCCGGCCGGGTGCCGGGCCTCCCCGGGCCGCAGCGGGCCGCCGCCGAGGCCGTGCTGCTGACCGCGGAGACGGCGGAGGGAGTGGCCGACGAGCGGGCGGTGGGCGCGGCGACCCGTTCGCTGCTGGAGGCGGCCGGGGCGCGGGTGCTCGTCGCGGTGGACGACGCGCCGTGGCTGGACCCGTCGAGCGAGCGGGCCCTGCGCTACGCGCTGCGCCGGCTGGGCGGTGAGATCGCCGTGCTGGTCACCTGCCGTACCGAGGGCGCGCTCCTCGGGCTGGACGACGCGCGGCTCACCCGGATCGCGCTCGCCCCGCTGGGCGTGGGGGCGCTGCACCACGTCGTACGGGCGCGGCTCGGCGTCTCCCTCAGCCGCCCGCTGGTCGCCCGCATCGCCCGCGAGTCCGGCGGCAACCCGCTGCTCGCCATCGAACTGTCCCGCGCCGTCTCCCGGCTGCCCCGGCCGCCACTGCCGGGCGAGGAGCTGCCGGTCGGCTCGTCACTGCGCCAGCTGCTGCGGGACGCCCTGGCGGCGCTGCCCGAGGCGAGCCGGGACGCGGTGCGCCGGGCCGCGCTGCTCACCGTGCCCACGCTCGCCGACCTGGCGGCGGCGGGGGTGGCGGCGGAGGCGTTCGACGCGGCGGAGGAGGCCGGGCTGCTCGCGGTCCACCCGTGGGCGGGCGCCCCGGCGCCCGCGGCGCGGGCCTCCGCCGCCTCCGGCTCCGCCGCCATCGTCTCCGGCTCCGCGGCCGTCGTCTCCGGCTCCGCGCGCGCGGTGTCCGGCCCGGCGGAGCGGGCTTCCGCCGGCGCGGACCACGCCTCCGGCTCCGCGGCCGTGGTCTCCGGCGCCGCTTCCGCCGGCCCGGAGCGGGTCCACGCCCCGGCCGGGCGGGGGGCGGGGCTGCGGGTGGAGTTCGCGCATCCGATGTACGCGGCGGCGGTCGTCGCGGGCATCCCGCCGGGCGTGCGCCGCCGCCTGCACCGGACGCTCGCCGACGCGGTCGCCGACCCGGACGAGCGGGCCCGGCAGCTGGCCCGCTGCACCGACGAGCCGGACGCGGCCGTCGCCGCCGAGCTGGCCGCCGCCGCGGACCGGCAGCGGGCCCGGGGCGCGCCCGCGGTCGCGGTCGACCTGTACGAGCGGGCCGCCGCCCTCACCCCCACCGGCGACCCGGCCGACCGGGGACGCCGGCGGCTGGCCGCGACCCGGTGCCGGCTGGACAGCGGCGACTACGCCGCCGCCGGCGCGGCCGCCGACGCGGTGGCCACCGACCACAGTGGAGAGCTGCGGGCCGAGGCGCTGCTGCTGCGGGCGATGGTGGCGTGGTGCGCCGACGACCTGCCGGGCGCCGTCGCGGCCGGCGAGCGCGGGCTGGCGGCGGCCCCCGCCGGCACGCCCCTGGCCGGCCGGATCCACGCCCACCTGGCCCTCTTCCACGACGCGCCGCGGCCGGCCCGCCGGCACGCCGAGGCCGCGATCGCCCTGATGTCCACCGTGGACGGTGACCGCGGGCTGCTGGCGGGCGCGCTGTTTCAGCTCTTCTTCCAGGAGGTACGCGCGGGGCTGCCGGCCCGCACCGAGCTGCTCGACCGGGGGCTGGAGCTGGAGGACGGGCACCCCTCCTGGCTGGCCGGCACGGTACCGGCGATCTGGTGGAAGGCGATCGACGAGCACGACCGCGCCCGGGAACGGCTCGACGCGCTCCTCGGCCACGCGGTCACCGCCGGCGACGAACCGTGGCAGCACGAGCTGCTCACCCACCTCGGCGAGGCGGAGCTGATCGCCGGGCGGTGGGACGCGGCCGCGCGGCACATCGCGGCCGCCCGAGAGCTGGGCGAGCAGCTCGGCACCGGGCTGGTCGGCGAGACCTGGCTGGGCGGGACGCTCGACGCGTACCGGGGGCGGCTCGCCGCGGCCCGCCAGGTGGCCGAGGAGGGGCTGCGCCGCGCCGGCGAGCTCGGTGACGCCTGGGGGCGCCGGATCCACCTGCAGCTCGCCGGGTTCGTGGCGCTGTCGGCGGGGCAGGCGCGGGAGGCCGTGGACGCCTACCGCGAGCTGGTCGCTACGATCGGCGGCGCGGGCATCGTCGAGCCGCTCGGGCAGCGCTTCGAGCCGGACTGGATCGAGGCCTGCGTCGGCGCCGGCGACCTCGACGCCGCCGCGGACGGCCTGGCCCGGCTCGCCGAGCGGCACGCCCGCCGGTCCCGCCCGTGGACCGCGCTCGGCCTGGCCCGCAGCCGCGTGCTGGTGACCGGCGCCGCCGGCACCGACCCCGCCGCCGAGCTGGCCGAGCTGGCCGCCGCGCGGGACGCGGTGCCGGCCGGGACGGTACCGCTGGACCGGGCCCGCTGCCTGCTGGTGGCCGGCATGGCCCACCGCCGCGCGCGCCGCAAGCGGGAGGCGCGGGTGGCGCTGGAGACGGCGGCGGCCGAGTTCGCGGCGATCGGCGCCGGGGCGTTCGAGGCCCGGGCCCGCGCCGAGCTGGCCCGGATCGGCGGGCGCACGGCGGCGCCGACCGAGCTCACCCCGACCGAGGAACGCGTGGCGCGGCTGGCCGCCCAGGGGCGCACCAACCGGGCGATCGCGGATGCGCTCTACATCAGCCCGAAGACGGTCGAGGCCAACCTGGCCCGCGTGTACCGCAAGCTCGGCATCGCCACCCGCGCCGAACTCGGCGCCGCGATCGCCCGCACCCCCTGAGCGGCCGCGCCCCTCGCCGCCCGGCCCTCGCCGTTGACCAGGGAGTTGGTGCCGTGTCGGGCGTGCCAGTCCCTGGTCAACAGCGAGGGGAGCGGGGGCGGGGCGGGCATCGCGTAGGGAAGTCCCTGATTCGTCGCCGGGTGGTGCGGGCCTAGCGTGCGGTGCGTGAGCGATCGACTGTTCGCCGTGGAGCGGTACGACGTGCCGGGCAGTGAGCCGGCGTCGCTGCCGGCGCTCGACGGCGCCCGCCTGGTCGCGGCCGTGCACCTCCCCGCCGACCAGGTCGTGCTCGCACTCGTGGAGGGGCGGGACGAGCGCTCGGTCGCGGCCGCCGCCACCGCCGCCGGCTGGCGCGTGGACCGGCTCCACCCCGCCACCTGGATCGCCGAGCGCACACCATCGCCGCGGTCACCGTCACCGTCACCACCGTCGCCGTCGCCGTCGCCGCCGCCTTCACCGTCACCGCCTTCACCGCCGCCGCCGGCACCGGCACGGGCGAGGGGCGGCGCGGGCGCGCCGGTCGCCGGCGCTACCGGGTTCGCGCCGCGGCCGTCACGCCCCGAGCCGGTCCCGGCGCCGATCACCCCAGACCGCAAGCCAGCCGGGAAGACCGAGCCGGCCGAAGAGACCAAGCCGGCCGAAGAGACCAAGCCGGCGGAAAAGACCAAGCCGGCGGAAAAGACCAAGCCGGCGGAAAAGACCAAGCCGGCCGAAGAAAGCAAGCCGGCGGAAAAGAGCACGGCAGGCGCGGAGCGCAAGCCGGCCGGAAAGAGCAAGCCGGCAGGGAAGGGCCAGGCAAGCAAGGAGAGCAAGGCAGGCGCGGAGAGCGAGGCGGCCGGAAAGAGCGAGCCGGCTGAAGAGGGCAAGCCGGCCGGAGAGAGAGGGAACCGATGAGACGAATGCTCGCCGCACTGGCGGTCGTGGGCGCGCTCGCCGCGTGCGGCCGTGCCGAGGAGGCGCCACCGGCGGCACCGCTGGAGACCGTCGTCCCGGTGGAGGAGACGGCCGCGGCCGGGGAGACGGCGCCACCCACCGCGTCCGCTGTGGACCCGTGCGCGCTGGTGTCCAAGGCGGAGGCCGAGGCGCTGGCCGGCCTGAAGATGCAGGACGCGGTACGGGCGCCGGAGTCCTGCTCGTACACCACCCCGCCGACCGGTACGACCGGGCAGGTGGAGGTCTACATCGGAGACGGCGCGAAGAAGCAGTACGACATCGAGCTGCAGCTCGGGCACGAGCTCGCCCCGCTCTCCGGCGCGGGTGACGAGGCGTACACCTACGTGGACGGCCTGACCGTCTACGTCAACAAGGGTGGCGTGTGGACGTCGCTGCACCTGGTACGGATCGACGACCCGGCGAAGTTCCGCGCCCGCCTCGAAGAGCTGGCCCGCACGATGAGCACGCGGTACTGAGCGGTGGCGCGGCGGTGGTTGGCGGCGCTTCTCGCCGTCGTGGTGGTGGCGGGCTGCGGCGGTCAAGCAGGCCCCCGAGGGGAGCTGAGCGAGAACGAGTTCCGCTACGGCCTCGCGCCGAAGCGGCACGACGACGTCACGCTCCAGCCGGACGTCGTGCTGGTCGAGGGCGGGGCCGAGGCGGTCCGCTCGGTGACCGCCGACGGTCTCACGTGGACGATCGACGCGGGCGCGAAGGGGGCCGCCGACCTCGTACCCGGGAAGGTGATGTTCGTGACCGCGCGCGGCGTCGGCCGGGTCGTGGACGCCCGGCGCGCCGGCGACACGGTGGCCGTGACGATCGCGCCGGTCGCTTTCACCGACGTGGTACGGGACGGCGACTTCGCCAGCGACGGCCCGGTGCCGCTGGACGGCGTCGTGTCGTACCGCTCCGAAGGTGCACTGTGGACGGACGAGAAGGCGGTCGCGGAGGCCGGTGCCGCGGAGCCCTCGCCCGCCGGGCGTTCGGTGCCGCTGCGCCGCCACGCCCCGGGCGACCGGGAGCGGGTGGAGATGCCCCGGCCGGTCGCCGGCGTGCCGAAGACCACCCGGACCAACGGCTTCGAGGTGACGCCGACCTGCTGCGCCGGCGGGGTGGGGGCGCGGCTGCGGTACGACGACAACGAGATCCGCATCGAGGCCGGCTTCATGCTCAAGATGGACAAGCCGAGCGCCCGCTTCCACCTCGCCGTCGCCGGCGGCAGGATCACGACCGCCGAGCTCCAGGTGTACGGCGGCGCCGGCATCAAGGTCGACGTGACGGCGGCCAGCGCGATCGGGCACCTGCGCCAGCTCGACCGCACGTTCACCGTCCCGATCGACTTCAGCGTGCCGGTCGGGCTGATCCTGGGCATCCCGTTCACGCTCAGCGCCAACCAGGAGGTGCTGGTCAAGACCGCGTTCAGCGCGAAGAACGGCAACGTGCGGGCCGCCGGCGAGTACGCGATCGGCGGCACGCTCGGCTTCGGCTACCGGGACGGGAGCTGGGGCGCCTACAAGATCGACGGGCCGCACATCAAGAGCAGCCTGCTCGACTCCGTACGCGGCGTGTCGGTCGGCGCCAACGGCGTGGTCCTCGACTTCAAGACCACGTTCCGGCTGGGCATCGGCGCGCTCGGCTTCACCGCCGGCCTCAACTTCGGCATCGTGGTCTCCACCGGCGTGGCGCGCGGGTCGGCGCTGGCCCAGTTCTTCCCGCTCGTACCCGGTGAGCGGAGCCTCGACTGCCGGGGCGCCTCCCTGACCGTCGACACCACGTTCAACGTCGGGTACACGATCCCGGCCGTCGTGCAGAAGGTGGTCAACTTCTTCCTGCGCGTCTTCAACGCCAAGCCGATCGCCCGCTCCGGCGGCATCCCCGACCCACCGGCCCGCGCCAACGTCTTCAGCCGCGCCCAGTACGAGCCGAAGGGCTGCCAGGCCTGACCGGAGGAGAAATCACCGGTTTCGGCGCAACATTCCCGTGCCTGCTGGAGTCTGGTATGCGTGGGGGTCCGGGGATGGGTCTACGTCGCGCTCGTCCCCCTCGTCGCCGGCGCGGCCGCCCGGATCTGGCACTGGGCGCACGACCGGCCGCTCTGGCTCGACGAGCAGATGATCGCGATCAACGTGCGCGACGGCGGCGGCTTCCGCGGGCTGGCCGGCCCGTTGCTGCACCACCAGAGCGCGCCGCTGGGCTGGCTCTGGGTCGAGCGGGCGTTCCTGCTCGCGTTCGGCTCCGGCGAACGGGTGCTCCGCCTCCAGCCCCTGCTGTTCAGCCTGGCCACGCTGGTGCTGGTGTGGCTGGTGGTGCGCACGTGGTTCGGCCCGCTCGGCGCGCTCACCGCCGCGCTGCTGTTCGGCCTCTCACCCGCCCTGATCCGGTACGCGGCCGAGCTCAAGCAGTACTCCGCCGACGCGTTCTGCGCCCTCGCCCTGCTGGCCCTGGCCGCCTGGGCCGCCGCCCGCCCCCGCTGGACGCACGCGTGGTGGGTGGCGGCCGCGGTCGCGTCCTGGCTGAGCATGGACGCCATCCTGGTCACGCCCGGCCTGGCCGCGGTGCTGGTGGGCGCGGCGTGGCGCCGGGGCGGATGGCGGGCCGCGCTGCGCGCCGCGAGCCTCGCCCCGGTCTGGCTCGCCGCCGCCGGCGTGCACTACCTGGTCGCGCTCCGGTACACGACCGGCGAGCCGCACCTGCGCCCCTGGTGGCAGCAGCGCGGCGGCTTCCCGGACGGCAGCCTGTGGAGCTGGCTCGCGCACCGCCCGGCCGGCCTCGCCGCCGACCCGCTGCGGCTGCCCGAGGGCCCGGTGACGGTCGGGTTCTGGCTGCTGGTCGCGGCCGGGCTCACGGTCCTCCTGGCCCGGCGCACCCCGCTCGGCCTGCTGCTCGCCGCGCCGCTGGCCACCGGCGTAGCCCTCGGCGCGGCACACGCGGTGCCGCTCGCCAGCCGCCTGGCGATCTGGCTGCTCCCCTCGCTCTACCTCGCGGCCGCCGCCGGGGTCGAGGCGATCGCGGCGCTCACCCCGCGCGCCCGGATCCCGGCCGCCGCGGGACTCACCGTGGTCGCGGTCGGCGCCGGCTTCGTCCTGGTCCCACAGATCGAGTACGCCCTGGCGCCTCCCCGCCTCGTCGACGGTGTGGACGACCGGGCCGCCATGGCGTGGCTGGCCGCCGAACACCGCCCCGGCGACCTGGTGCTGGTCTCGGTCTCGTCCATCCCCGCCGTCCGCTGGTACTCCAGCATGGGCACGCTGCGCCCGGGCCGCTTCGTCCGCCCGGTCCCGCCCGGCCCGGACTGCTCCCCGCAGGCCCTGCCGGCGGCCCTCGCCGGTCAGCGGCGGGTGCTCGCGTACTCCGGGATCCGCACCGACCCGGCCACCCCGGCGGTGATGGAGGCGCGCCTCGCCGAGCAGGGCCGGATCGTCCAGCGCCGCGACTTCCGCGCCGGCGTCGGCTGGCTGGTCGACCTGCACCCACCGGCCCCGCCCGCGCCGGTGCTGCCCGGCCTGAAGACCAGCTGCCTGCAACTGTCCGCGTTCGGCCGCCGCTAGAGAGCTTTCGGAGTCGGGTGATTGTGATCGAAGCTCCCCTCAAGTCGCGAGAACGACTTGAGGGGAGCTTCGATCACAGCCGGGGGGAGAGCGGGGTTGCGCGGGGCGGCCATCTGATTGATACTTTTCAATACTTCTGGAGCCGGCGTTGAGGCCCGGGGCATGCCTCGACGAGCCAGCGCGCGGCGTTTCGAAGGATCTCGCGGACGGTCGCCGGCATCCCGGCTCCGCACCCACCGTCCTTCGTCAGGAGGCCCCACAAGATGCACTTCCATCGTTACCGGTCGCGGCTGCTGACCGCGGCGGCGGTGACCGTCGTGGCCGCCGGGAGCGGCGTCGTCACGGCGCTCGCCGCGCACGCCGCGGCCCCCGGCTGCGGCGTGGCCTACTCGGTCGCGTCGCAGTGGCAGGGCGGCTTCACCGCGAACGTGACCGTCACCAACCTCGGCGACCCGCTCAGCTCGTGGACGCTGACCTGGAGCTACGCCGGCGGCCAGCAGGTCACCCAGGCGTGGAACGCGACCGTGTCGCAGAGCGGGAGCGACGTCACCGCGCGCAACGCCAGCTACAACGGCGGCATCGGCACCAACGGGACCGCGTCCTTCGGCTTCAACGGCTCGTGGAACGGCAGCAACCCGGCGCCGGCGAGCTTCACGCTCAACGGCACCACCTGTACCGGCGCTCCGGTCACCGGCACGTCGACCAGCCCGCCCGGCGGCGGCCCCACGACGCCGCCACCGACGACCCGGCCGCCGACCGACAACCCGGACTGGGGCCGGGCGCTGCCGCCGGCCGGCGCGCCGCACAGCCACGCGTACCACATCGTCGCGGCCGCCGACGGCACCGGCTACACGCCGAAGGCCGGCGAGTGCTCCCGCGAGATCCACGCGCGGTACTGGGCGTACGGGCCGGACGGCAAGGTGTACCCGACCTGGCACCCGGCGCGGGACCCCAGCGGCTGCGCGTTCGGCCACGAGCACGGCGACGACCCGCGCACCTCGGACCTGTACGGCACCGCCGGCTGGCCGCCCTTCGGCTACACCAGCGAGGTGATGCTGGACAGCATGCCCGAGTCCAGCCACCGGCACGAGGACCACGTCGGGCACAAGGTGCTGGCGGTCAACAACTCCAACGTGATCCAGGGCGACAACGGCACCAGCTTCTTCCCGCCGCAGGGCCCCACGGTCGCCACCTGCGACATCCTGCTCAAGTTCCACCAGGGCACGCACTCGCCGGACGCGTTCAGCAACAACGTCCACGAGCTGCTGCTCGACCAGCGCTGCACCGCGACCAACGGCGGCCAGGTCACCGAGGCCCGGTACAGCGCGATGATCCCGCTCGGGCGGGCCGGCGGGTTCAGCCCCAGCGAGTGCCCGGGCTTCGGCGGCCAGTTCGTCAACGTCCAGCCCGCGGTGCCGGCGGACTCGCCGTCGGACACCCGGTCGCTGGGCCGGCTGATCACCGAGCCGGGCTGCGTGCAGGCGATCCGCGAGGGCCGCACGCACAACGACCCGCTCTACCCCAACCCGGTGCCGTTCACCGTCTCCGACATGGACGACTTCTGGTTCTCCGACGTCCAGGTGACCGGTTCCGGGCTGAGCTTCCGGATCGCGCCGCTGTTCTACGTGGTCAACCCGTCGCGCTACTACGACCCGAGCCAGCCCAACCGGCTGGGCCGGATCGTCGACCTCTGCTACACGGACCTCGCCGGCGGCAGCTCCTGCGACCAGGTCCGCCAGGTCACCCAGCAGACCGGGCAGCGGGTGGCGTGGGACGACCCGCGCTCGCCGTTCAAGGGCACGCTGCGGGAGTTCCGGCCGGGCACGTTCACGGTGCAGAACAGCGGCCCGACCACCGTCTACACCGACGTGTACGGCCGCAACGCCGCCACCGCCCCGTTCGCCGGCTCGATCCAGCAGTACTTCGCCGGCAGCGGCGGGAGCGCGCTGTACGTCCGCGGCTCGACCAAGGACTACGGCGCCAACTCGGCCGACCAGATCCACGCGCCGAACTGACGCCCACCGGCGTGGAAGGGGCCCGCGGCGCTCACCCGCCGCGGGCCTCCGCGCGGCCTCCCCGAAGGCAGCTCGCCAAGGATCCGTCAGGAACGGCCGAGATCGGGCCGGACGGTGTAGTCGGTGAACCCAACCACGTTGCCCCACGGATCCCGGATCTCGAACGCCCACCCGGTCGGAACGAGAAACGGCGGCGCCAGCGGCCGCACCCCGGCGGCGGACAGCTCCTCGGCGGCGGCGCGGGCGTCGGGTACCTCGAACCACACCTTCTGCCCGCCGGCCCGCGGCGCCTCGGTGACACCGACCCCCAGACCGGGCGTCTCGTCGCCGACCTGGAACAGCGCCATGCCCATCTCGTCAAAACGCTTCGCCACCGGCAGGCCGACCACGTCGCGGTAGAACTCGACCGCGCGGGCGAGGTCGCCCACCGGCACGAACACGTTGTCGACGCCAAGCACCTTCATCGCGGCCCTCCATCTCACTCTCCACCCCGAGCTTCACTCTCCACCCGACCGTCCGTCCCCGGTCGCCGGATCGCCAGGGGCCAAGGACCCGTCCCGACCGGGCTGCCGCGGCCATCCCGCGAGGCATTGACGTCCCTGGATTGAATCGTTACGATCCGAGCGCGGAAAGCGCTTTCCGGCTCGCCGCGACACCGCGCGGACGCCGCGCCTCGAACGGGCACCGGTCCGCGAGCGGAACCCGCGCGGCGGACCGGCCGGCCCACGCCGACGACACAGGAGGAGATCGTGAGAAAGCGGCACTGGCGGCTGGCACTGGCCGGCCTCGCCGCGGCGGCGCTCGCCGTCACCGGCAGCGTGGTGGTGACCCGGGCGGCCGACGCGGCCACGGTGGACACCAGCGCGACGTACGTCTTCGTCAACCGCAACAGCGGCAAGGCGATGGACCTGTACGAGTGGTCCACTGCGGACGGCGCGCCGATCAACCAGTTCACCCGCAACGACCTCGCCGTGCAGCAGTGGCGCTTCGTCGACGTGGGCAGCGGCTACTACCAGGTGCGCTCGGTCCACAGTGGCAAGGTGCTCGAGATGCCGAACGCGAACGACGGGACGCAGCTCGTGCAGATGCCCGCTGTTAGCGATAACACCCGGCAGCACTTCCGGCTCGCCGACTCCGCGGGCGGCTACGTGCGGTTCGTCAACCGGCACAGCGGCAAGGCCCTCGACGTCTGGGAGTGGTCCACAGCGGACGGTGCGATGATCGCGCAGTACGCCGACCTCGACGGGGCCAACCAGCAGTGGCAGCTGGTCAACCTCGGCAGCGGCGGCGGCACCGGCTGCGGCAGCGGTTCGTTCAACGCCGAGGCGGTGCTCAGCGGCAGCACCTGGACCGCGCGCAACGGCTCCAGCACCGTCTACACCGGCACCGACATGCGCGCGGCCGTACAGGCGGCGATCGGCAGCCTCACCGCCGGCCGTACCAGCAAGCAGCGGGTCGTGGTCCGCGGCTCCGGCTCGATGAGCGCCGGCTCGCGCATCTCGCTGCCCAGCTACACGACGATCGACGTCTGCGGCACCATCAACGTGACCGGCTCCGGCTCCGGCGACCAGGCGCCGATCTACTCGCGCGGCACCACCCAGGTCGAGGTGCAGCACCTCAACGTCACCGGCGGCCCGCTCTACGGCATCTTCATGCGCAACGTCACCAACGTGATCCTCGGCCAGATCGACATGCGCCTCTCCGGCGGGCTCGGTGTGCGCATCGACAACCGCGGCGACACGTCACAGTGGACCCGCAACGTACGGATCGACAACGTGTACGTCTCCGGCGCCAGCTCGCACGCGGTCGAGACGTACGGCGTGGACGGCATCACGATCGGCACCGTGACCGCCCGCAACGTCGGCGAGTCCGGCCTGCTGCTCAACGAGACCATCAACGCCACCGTGACCACTGTGGACGCGGAGAACGCCGGCGCCGGCACCGGGTACGCCGCGTTCCGGATGGCCAACCGCAACGGCCGGATCGGCTCCAGCTACGGCACCAACGTCCGGGTCGGCACGGTCCGGGCGCGCGGCGGCGGCCGGGGCGTCTTCTGCGTCTCGGAGAGCGGCGGCGCGCAGATCGACCGGGTCGACATCGCCAACACCGGCAACAACGCCATCCTGATCGAGAACTGCTACAACGTGAACATCGCCGCGAACGGCGGCACGATCAGCGGCGGCGGCGAGGTGCGGCTGGCCGAGCGGACCGAGTTCGCCGGCAACCGCGACATCACGTTGCGCAACTTCACGCTGGTCAACAACCGGATCGTGGAGAACCCCTGCGCCGACAACCTCACCATCTCCAACATCACGCTCAACAACTCGACGATCTCCCGCTGCTAGGCCATGGTGATCGAAGCTCCTTCGAAGCCGTTGGAACGACGTCGAAGGAGCTTCGATCACGGGCGGGGCCCACAGCTGGTTCACAGGCGGATCACAAGGGGCTCACCGGCGGCGCCGGCACCGTTTGGTGCGGCGCCGGGTCCGGGGCCACGATGTGATCGGAGGAGCCATGCCGCAGCAGTACGAGGGACGCCCGCTGCCCCGCCCCGACGAGGAGCTCGTCGACCAGGGCCTCGGCTTCGACCTGGGCACGCTGATGGGGCGCCGGCGGCTGCTGAAGGCGCTCGGCCTGGGCGTCGCCGGCGCCGGCCTGGCCGCGTGCGGCGCCACGTCCGCGCCGTCGTCCGCCCCCTCGCCGGCCGGCACGAGCGCCGCGACGAGCGCGACCGGCGCGGCGGGCACCACCGGCGAGATTCCCGACGAGACCGCCGGCCCGTACCCCGGTGACGGCTCGAACGGCCCGAACGTGCTGGACGACAGCGGCATCGTCCGCGCCGACATCCGCTCCAGCTTCGGTGGGTCGAGCGGCACCGCGCAGGGCGTACCCATGACGCTGGAGCTGGCGATCCGCGATCTGGCCGGCGGTGGCGGGCCCTTCGCGGGCGTCGCCGTGTACGTGTGGCACTGCGACCGCGAGGGGCGCTACTCGCTCTACTCCGACGGCGTCCAGGACCAGAACTACCTGCGCGGCGTGCAGGTCGCCGACGCGGCCGGCACGGTCCGCTTCACCAGCGTCTTCCCGGCCTGCTACGCGGGGCGCTGGCCGCACGTCCACTTCGAGGTCTACCCCGACCAGGGCAGCATCACCGACGCCGGCAAGGCGATCGCCACGTCGCAGGTCGCCCTCCCGGAAGACGTGAGCCGCCAGGTGTACGCCCAGGCCGGCTACGAGCGGTCCGTCGAGAACATGTCGCGGCTCAGCCTGGACAGCGACAACGTCTTCGGCGACGACGGCGGCGCCAGCCAGCTCGCCACGGTGACCGGCGACGTCACCGACGGGTACGCGGTCTCGCTGACCGTGGGCGTCGACACGGGCACCACCCCGACCGGCGGCGGCCAGCCCGGACGCTGACGCGGTGTGAGCGCTCCAACACCGGCGGTGCCGGCCTCATCGGGTGAACGGGCCGGTGCCCGCGCCGGGTCCGTCCACGTAGGATCTGCGCATGGTGGACCCGGACGGCGAACTCAGGGACAAGCTACAGACCGACGTGCCGCACGCCGCGCGGATGTGGAACTACCGGATGGGCGGCAAGGACAACTTCCAGGCGGACCGCGCCGCCGGTGACGCCGTCGCCGGGGTCTACCCGGAGATCGCGGTGATGGCCCGCGAGTCGCGCAAGTTTCTGATCCGGGTGGTGCGGCACCTGGCCGCCGAGGCCGGCATCCGGCAGTTCGTCGACGTCGGCACCGGCCTGCCCACCATGCAGAACACGCACGAGGTGGTCGAGGGCGCCGACAAGCTGGCCCAGAGCGGCGGCGTGCCGTACGTCCTGCGCTCCCCCGACGACCTGGCCGCCTGTTTCGAGGGGTTGACGCTGGTCGAGCCCGGCCTGGTACCGATCCCGCTGTGGCGCCCGGACGAGCCCGACCCGGTCGCCATCGACGCGTACGGCGCGGTGGCCAGGCGCCCCTGAGCACCCCCGCCGTACGCGGTCGCCGGCCCGCGCCGCCGCGACGGCGGTGAGCGCCAGGTCACTCGACGTCCTCGGCGGCGACGTCCTCGGCCGGCACCAGGTCGCCGTCGCGTTCCACGCGCACCTCGCCGCGTTCCGCCGGCGGCCGCACCTGCGCGGTCTCCCGGTCCGGGTCGTTGCCGGGGTGCATCAGCACCGCGTCGGTGTCCGACGCCTTCTCCCGGCTCTCTTCGGGCTGTGCCATCAGTGCCTCCTCCATTTTCGGGTGCCCCTACATAGGGGCAGCTCGGGGCGCGATCGGGCCAGGCGGCCCGCGGTCACGCCGGGCCGGCGCCGCGGGGCGTCGCGCGCGGTGCGGGCCGGCCGAACGCGAGCGGGGCCAGCCGGCGGACCCGGTACAGGCGGGCGGAGAGCCGGTCGCGGACCTCGGTGCCGGCGCGGCGGCGGCGGGCCGGCGGACGGTCCAGGTAGCCGTACGCGGCCATCTCCGCCCCGGCCACCTCCTCGATCGCGGCGATGTCCGCCGGCGGCAGCACCTCCCGCCAGGCGGCGGTCCGCTCGGTGGTCACCGCCTGCAACGCGCTGGACTTCCACCACTCCCAGCCGTGCACGATCCCCGCCGGCGGCGGTGCGGCCGCCGGGCCGCCGGGCCGGACGGCGAGCAGCTCGGCGAGCCGCTCGCGGGCGCCGTCCGGGTCGGCCACCACGTCCTCGTACCGCAGCAGCAGGCAGCGCCCCGGCCCCAGGTGGCGGGCGGCGGCGCGGAGCTGGCGCTGGTCGAGCGCCCACTCCTCGGCCAGCACGGTCGCGTCCTCGATGCCCCACGGCACCGAGCGGTGCGACACGGCGACCGCGCGCGGGTCGCGTACCACGCCGACCAGCCGCAGCCGCGGGTCGGCCTCGGCGAGCGGGCGCCACCAGAGCAGGTGCTCGGGGGTCTTCTCGCCGTACCGGGCGGCCGGCGGGCAGAGCGCCACCACCACGGCCGCGAAGAGGTCGAGCAGGGTGTCGCAGCGCCGCCCGACCAGGTCCAGCACCTCCCCGGTGTCCAGCCGCAGCCCCGCGCTGGTGGGCAGGTGCCGGAAGTCCTCCAGCTCCCGCTCCACCTCGCCCCGGCTCAGCGGGAACCGCCGGCGGGCCAGCAGGCGGGGCGCGTACCGGTGCAGGAAGTGGGTCTCCGGCGGCATCGCGACGCCGGGCAGCTCGCAGCAGAGCCGCTGGGTGAGCGTGGTCCCCGAGCGCGGCGTACCGACGACGAGGAAGGAGAGCGCACTCACCGGGCGGGCATACCCGGGCGATTCAGGGGCAAACGTCGCGGGTGACGATCCGCACCGCGATGATCACCGGCCCGGCGCCGCCGCACCTGGACGGGGTGGCCGACTACGCCGCGCGGCTGGCGGGCGCGCTCGGCGGCGCCGGACTGGACGTCGAGGCGGTGCCGCTGCGCCCGCCGGCGCCGGGCCGCTGGCTGGCCGCCACCGTCGAGGCGGCCGATCGGGTCCGGCGGATGCGGCCCGACCTGGTACACGTCCAGTTCGCCCCGTCGGCGTACCGCTTCTCGGCCCTCCCCGGCCTGCTCCCCCGGCTGCTGCCGGCCGGCACGCGACTGGTCACCACCCTGCACGAGTACGGCTGGTGGACCGCGCCGGCCTGGATCCCCGCGCCCGCCTGGCGCCCCCTGGAACGGCTGCGGCTGTGGGACCGGGAGACCGCCCTGCTGGTACCGGCGAGCCGCGCGGTCGTCGTCACCAACCCGGACCACGGGGCGGAGGTGCGGCGGCGGACCGGGCGGCGGGCGGTGCTCATCCCGATCGCGCCGAACGTGGACCGCGCCGGCCCGCCACCCGACCGAGCCGCCACCCGCCGCCGGCTCGGCCTCGGCTTCGAGGACTTCCTGCTCGTGTTCTTCGGCTTCGTACACCCGGTCAAGGGCGTGCGGTACCTGCTGGAGGCCCTGCCCGCCCTGCGCTCCGTACGGCCCGGCGTGCGGCTGGTGGTCGCCGGCGGGTTCGCCTCGCAGGCGCTGCCCGAGGGCGAGGCACGGGCCTTCCGGCGCGAGCTCGAGACGCTCGCCGACCGGCGCGGGGTGGCCGGCGCGGTCACGTTCACCGGCTACCTGCCCGCCGACGAGGTCTCCGCGCTGCTCGCGGCGGCGGACGCGGCGGTGCTGCCGTTCACGGCCGGGGTGTCGGTGAGGAGCGGCGCGCTGCTCGCGGCGCTCGCGCACGGCGTGCCGACGGCGGTGACCGTCCCCGACCAGCCGGACCCGCGGCTGCGCGACGGCGAGAACGTCGCCGCCATCCGGGCCCGCCGCGACGCCGCCGCCATCGCGGTCACGCTCCGCCGGCTGATCGTCGACGCCCGGCTCCGGGAGCGGCTCGCCGAGGGCGGGCGGTCGCTGGCCGCCGGCCACACCTGGCCGGCCGTGGCACGCGCGCACCTCGACCTGTACGAGCGGGTGCTGGCCGATGCCTGACGGATCCTTTTCGGAGATCCTGGTCGTCGACCTGCTGGGCGGCATCGGTGACCTGGTCATGGTGCTGCCGGCCGTGCACGCGCTGGCCGCCAGCCATCCCGGCGCCCGGCTGCGGGTGGTGACCCACGAGCCCGGCGCCGGCCTGCTCCGCGGCGACCCGGCCGTCACCGGGGTACGCGTCCCCGCGGACGGCGGCGAGCGGGACGCGGTGGCCGCCGAGCTGGCCGAGCGGCGCCCGGACCTGGCGGTCACCACCACCCGGTACGGCGGCATCCCCGACCTGCTGCGCGGCTCGGGCGCGCGGTGCGTGACCGACCTGTGGCGCCGGCCGCCGCCGGACGAGCTGGTCGGCGACCGCTACCTGCGCATCCTGGCCGAGGAGGGGGTGCTCGAACCGTCCACGGTGGACCCGGTACCCCGGCTTCGGCTCTCCACCGGCGAGCGCGCCGACGGGGCCCGGGCGCTGGCCGCGCTCCTCGGCCCCACCCGCCGCCGGCCGGTCGTGCTGGTACCGGAGGCGGGCATGGCGGTCAAGCTCTGGCCGCGGCGGCGCTGGAAGGAGCTCGTCGCGATCCTCGACGGCCTCGGCGTCCCCGTGGCCACCGCCCCCGCCGACCGGCCCCTGCGCGAGCTCGCCGCCCTCTTCGCCGACGTCGCCCGGCGCGGCGGCGTGGTCGTCGGCGGCGACACCGGGCCGCTGCGGGTGGCCGGGGCGAGCGGGGCCCGCACGGTCGCGCTCTTCGGGCCGACGCTGGCCAGCCGGTACGGCCTCGGCGACCCCGCCGCCACCCACCTGCAGGGCCGGCCCGACTGCCCGTACCGCCGGCCGACCGCGATCACCACCCAGGTCTGCTGGTGGCACGCCGACTGCCCGCTCTCCCCCACCGAACCGGAGTGCATGGCGGACATCCCGGCCGCCGGCGTCGCCGAGGCGGTGCTCCGGAGCCTGACGGCGCGGCCCTGAATGGAGCACCCCGCCGCCCTCGCCGGCCCGCCGATCGACTGGGCCGCCCTGCGCCGGATCCTGGTCGTACGGCCGGACAACCTCGGCGACGTGGTGATGGCCGGCCCGGCGGTACGCGCGCTGCGCCGGGCCGCACCGGACGCGCGGCTGGACCTGCTCGCGGCCCCCGCCGGGGCGGCCGTCGCACCGCTGCTCCCGCACCTCGGCGCGGTGCTCGCCGCCTCGGTGTCGTGGCAGCAGCTCGACCCCGACGCGGTGCCGCCGGACGCCGACCACGGCCTGGTCCGGCGGATCGCCGGCGGCCGGTACGACGCGGCGGTGGTCCTCACCTCGTTCTCCCAGTCCCCGTGGCCCGCCGCGTACCTGTGCCGGCTGGCCGGGGTGCCGGTGCGGGTCGGCGAGTCGAAGGAGTTCGGCGGCGCCGGGCTCACCCACTGGGTGCCCGCCCCGCCGGACGGGACCCACCAGGTCGACCGGATGCTGCACGTGCTGGCCCGGGTCGGGGTACCGCCGGCCGGCGCGCGGCTGCGGCTGGACCTGCCGGAGGGCGCCCGCGCGGAGGCCCGCGAGGCCCTCGCCGGGCAGGGCCTCGCGGCCGGCGAGCCGTACGCCCTGCTGCTCCCCGGCGCCTCCTGCCCGTCCCGCCGCTACCCGCCGGAGCGCTTCGCCCGGGTCGCCGGCCTGCTCGCCGGCGCCGGGCTGCGGGTGGTGGTCGCCGGCTCGGCCGCCGAGTCGGCGCTGGTCGAGCGGGCCGGCGGCGGGGTCACCGGGCTCGGCGTGCCCGGGCTCGCCGCGCTCGTGGCCGGCAGTACCGCCGTGGTCTGCAACAACAGTGGCGGCGCGCACCTGGCCAGCGCGTTCGGGCGGCCGGTGGTGGTGCTCTTCGCCGGCACCGAGCAGGTGGCCCAGTACGCCCCGCGCTTCACCCCGGCCACCGTGCTCTCGGTGCCCACCCCGTGCGCGCCCTGCCGCCAGCTGCGCTGCCCGTATGCCCAGGAGTGCCTCGACGTGCCGCCCGAGGAGGTCGCGCGGGAGACGTTACGCCTGGCCGGCGTGCGGGTATCCATCGCCTGGTGACCGACGACATCACCGCGCACGTGCGGCCCCACCTCGAACCGGGGGGCGAGCGCGCCGGCGCGGACCACATCGTGCACGCCGTCCTGCGCGCCCTCGGCGACCGGCTCCCGGCCGGCGAGGCGGCCTACCTCGCCGACGGGCTGCCGGCGGCGCTGCGGCCGTACCTGCGGCACCCCGGCGAACCCGCTAGCTGGGACGACGAGGCGCCCCGCAACCGGGAGGACCCGATCGGGCGGATCGCGCTGGCCTGCGACACCGACGAGGAACACGCCCGCCGGTACGCCCGCGCGGTCCTCGCCGAGCTGGCCGCGACCGTGCCGCCGTCCGCCGTCTACGACGCCCAGGTGCAGCTCCCGGACGACGTGCGCGAGCTCTTCCCCGACCCGGTGCACGCCGTGGGCCACGACGGCCCGTGATCGAAGCTCCCGTCACGTCGCTAGAACGACTTGAAGGGAGCTTCGATCACGGCGGGGGCGCTACTCGCGCAGCGTCACCTCCCACGCCTCCACGCGGCGGTCGACCACGGTCGTGGGGACCTCCAGGTGGTAGGCGCCGCTCGGCACGACGCCGGCGCCGCCGTACCGCTCCAGGACGGCGAGCTGCGCGGCCGCGTCCTCGCCCTGGTGGTCCGGGGGCAGCTCGCGCCAGAAGTCGAAGCCGCCCGAGGCGACCAGCTTGGCCCGGTCGAACAGGACGCAGCCGCCGATCCAGGAGACCTTGTACGCCCGCCACTCGCCCGGGGCCAGCCGCAGCCGTTCGGTGAGGTGCAGCAGGTTGGCGGCGGCGTGCAGGCCGGACCGCCACCACTCCGGGCTGCCCGGGCGTACCCGCTCCGGCTCGGGCCGGCGGTCCCACTGCTCGTACTGCCGGTGCGAATCCGGGCGCACATCGTCCCGATAGGACAGGCCGTGCACCGCGTTGCCGACGAACCCGCAGTCCAGCGCGCCGATCGCGGACACCAGCCGGGCGAGCGCGGCCGGTTCCAGCCAGACGTCGTCGTCGAGGCAGAGCACGTAGCGGGCGGCGGAGCGGGAGAGCAGGTGGGCGCGGTGCTCGGCCAGCCCGCGCCGGGGCAGGTGGCGGCCGAGCAGCACCGGGTGGCCGCGGTGGCGCAGGATCCGTACCACCCCCTCGACGGCCGGGTCGGCCCAGCTGGGCGCCGCGTCCGACTGGTCGCTGACCGCCACGCCGAAGCCGGCGCCGTCCTGCGCCGCCAGCCCGGCGAGGGTCGCGGCGAGCGCGGCCGGCCGGTCCCGGGTGGGGATCAGCACGTCGACCGTGCGCGGCGCCCGGAACCGGTCGGCGTCGCCGGGATCGAGCGGCCGGGTCACGCCGCCCGCCCCCGCGCCCGGCCGCGGCGGGCGGGGCTCACGGCGTGAACTCCCGGTGCTGGGACCGGATCCGGTCGATGATGGCGGAGGTGGAGCGGTCCGGCACGTACCCGAGGGTGCGCACCTCACCGCCGAGCCGCCGGACCAGCGCCGCCTCCGGTACGAGCTCCGGCGGGTAGTCGCCGCCCTTGACGTACAGGTCGGGGCGGACCCGCTCGATCAGCGCCGCCGGCGACTCCTCCTCGAAGACCACGACGTGGTCGACGCAGGAGAGGGCGGCGAGCACCGCGACCCGGTCCTCGACCGGTACGACCGGGCGGCCCGGCCCCTTGAGGCGGCGTACGCCGGCGTCCGAGTTGACCGCCACGACCAGCAGGTCGCCCAGTTCGCGGGCCTGGCGCAGGTAGCTGACGTGGCCGCGGTGCAGCACGTCGAAGCAGCCGTTGGTGAAGACCACCCGGGCGCCCCCGGCCCGCCGGCGGCGTACGATCCGGTCCAGCCCGTCCGGGTCGACGAGCGTGGCCCGCCCGGTCAGCGCGGCGCGCAGCGGCTCGGCGTCGCAGACGCAGGTCCCCTCGCAGGCCACCCCGACGGCCGCGGCGGCCTGGGCGACCTCGGCGGCGGCCTCGACCGGCACGCCGGCGGCGAGGGCGAGGGTCATGGCGGCCAGGTACGCGTCGCCGGCCCCGACCGTGTGCGCCTCCGGCGCCGGTGCCGCCCGGGTGGTGTACGTCCCGTCCGCCCCGGCCACCACGGCGCCCTCGCTGCCCAGCGTGACGGCCACGACCTCCGCCCCGAACTCCCCGCGCAGCCGCCGGGCCACCGCGTCGGCCGGCCGCGCCAGCCCGGTCTCCGCCAGGCTCGGCGCCATCACCGTCGGCGCCAGGTCCCGCCACGGGCGCAGGTCGTGCGCGTCGAGCGCGACCAGGTCGAAGCGGTCGCGGTGCCGCACCAGCCAGCGCCGTACCGGCTCGGGGAGCCCGCCCAGCCCGTAGTCGGCGACGACCAGCAGCCGCTCGGGGGCGCGGTCGAGGGTGTCGAGCAGCGCGCGTACCGCGCTGGGCGGGAGCGGGCCGCCACCCGCCTCGTCCTCCCGCGCGACGATCTGCCCGCTGGCGAGGAAGCGCCGCTTGACCGGGGTGCTCCGGCCGCGTACCCGGATCGTGCGGTCTTCTACCCGGTCGGCGGCGAGGCGGGCCGCGAGCCGCTCGCCGGCGGGGTCGGCCCCTACCACGGCGGCGAGCGCGGCGCGGGCGCCGAGCGCGGCCAGGTTGGCGGCCGCGTTGCCGGCGCCGCCGGCGCAGACCCGGTGGCGGCGGAGGGTGAGCACCGGTGCGGGCGCCTCGCGCGAGACGCGCTCCGCGTCCGCGAACCGCCACTCATCGACCATCACGTCGCCGACCACGAGCACGGGGAGGCCGTCCCACGCGTCGAGCGCGGCCGCTTGCCTGGACTCGTCCACGCGCGCGGGTTTCCACCGGGAGGGCCCGGATAAACGCGGCGCTCACCGGGTAGCCGGAGCGGCATGGGTGGCCTCGTCGACGGCGTGGGGCGCATCGCGGTCCTGCGCGCCAACGCCCTCGGCGACCTCGTCTTCGCGCTGCCCGCGCTGGACGCGCTGCGCGCCGCCTACCCGCGCGCCGAGATCGTGCTCCTCGGCGGCCCGCTCCACGCCGAACTGCTCACCGGCCGCCCCGGCCCGGTCGACGGCGTCGCCATCCTCCCGCCGGTCGAGGGGCTGCGGCCACCCGGGCCGGGTGAGACGCCGGTGCCGGTCGAGGAGTTCCTGGCGGGCGTCCGCACCGCCCCCTTCGACCTCGCCGTGCAGCTCCACGGCGGCGGCCGCACCAGCAACCGGGTCGCCGCCGCGCTCGGCGCCCGGGTCACCGCCGGCCTGCGCGCGCCGGGCAGCCCGCCGCTGGACCGCTGGGTCCCGTACCTCTACTACCAGCCGGAGATCGCCCGCTACCTGGAGGTGGTCGGGCTGGTCGGCGCCGCGCCGGTCACCGTCCGGCCCACCCTCGCGGTCACCGCCGCGGACCTCGCCGAGGCCCGCCGGGTGGCGGGCGCGCCGTCACGGCGCCGGGTGGTCGTCCACCCGGGCGCCACCGACCCGCGGCGGCGCTGGTCCGCGGGGCGTTTCGGCTCCGTCGCGGGCGAGCTCATATCCCAGGGGTACGAGGTGGTGGTGACCGGCACCACGGACGAGCGCGACGTCGTGGCGCGGGTCGCCGCCGCGGACCGCCGGATCCGGACGCTGACCGGGGAGCTGTCGCTGGGCGGCCTGGTCGGGCTGCTGGCCGGCGCGGCGGCGATCGTCGCCAACGACACCGGCCCGCTGCACCTCGCGACCGCGGTGGGCACGCCGAGCGTCGGCATCTACTGGGTCGGCAACCTGGTCAACAGCGCGCCCCTCTTCCGCGCCGGCCACCGCCCGGTGCCGTCGTGGCGCGTCCACTGCCCGGTGTGCGGCGCCGACTGCACCCGCGACCTCTACCCGGCCCGCCCCGGCGACGGCTGCCCCCACAGCGACTCCTTCGTGGACGACATCCCGGTCGAGGAGGTGCTCCAGGCCGTCTACGACCTGACCGACCCGCGCAAGGCCGCCGCCGGCCCCCTGGCCGGCCGCCGCTCCGGCATCGGCTACTGACCGCCCGCCGCCACGTCCGTGCCGCCCGCCGACGGCGCGGCGGTGCCCGCGGGAAAGCGCCCGCGCGTGGGTTCCACAGCTGGCGGACCGTCGCTCATTCCCGCGGCCCAGCCCTCGGCAGCGCCCGATCTCACCCCGGCCCTGCGGGGAGCGAGCGGCCGTCCAGAGGTCCGTGCGCCCACGACACCTCACCACCGCGCCAGCGCCGGGCGGACGGATGTGTGCGCGGGAAGCTCTCGAGCTGCCCCGTCTGTGCGTGCACCCGGCAGCGAGCCGGGGTGGGCTTGCCCCGCGGAGCCGGCAGCGGAGGCCGGGGTTTCGGCGAGCGCCAGCTCGCCGACGGCCGCAGCGGTGCCCGCGGGAGCAAGCGGTCCACAGCTGCGGCGGACCGGGACAAATCGCGGCTGTCTCTGGGCAGACCCTGGTACTTGGCCGCACCCGGAGCGACAGCCAGATACCACGATCTGCGCCCTGGGCTGATCTCCGAGCGTCGATCATGGAAAGCGTGGTCGGCGTGCTGATCGTGCGCCCGGAATCTACGTGGGCGTGCGGGCGAAGACGCACGCGTTGTAGGTCGTGGTAATTCCAGTGCCCGTATAGAGCCGTAACTGGCTCGGGCTCGGTGTCGATCCCTGCCCGAGCGGCCGGCGATAGAGAGACGTCGACGTACGGACGTGATCGGATGCCAGCCTTGCCCGATATGCCCGTTGGTGAATGTAGGTTTAGATTTGATCTAGAACGTTTAGGGCTCTATATCAGCCCTAGATGTTCTAGATCTACTTCGATCCGGTCCTACGACCAAGCCGGCGGAGTTGACGAACAGCGCACCGCCAATTATGCGAACGGCTCCAGAGGGGCACCGAAATACCGCGATCTCCTGCCGCCCGGGGTTCGCGCCGGGGCCCGCGGTGGTGCGGTCAGCCGCTGCCCTGGATGCCGGCCTGTGCCGCGGCCGCCAGCAGCACCGCGGTGCCGGTGGCGGCGGCGGTGAGGGCGGCGAGCAGCAGGGTGCGTGCGCGTCGGCTCATCGGGACCTCCCTTCCACGAAGGGCGCCAGTATGGGCGCGGCGCGGCCGGCGCGCCAGAGCACTCAGGTGTCGGTGGTCAGGATCAGCACCTTGCCCACCGCGCCGGCCTCGACGGCGGCGTGCGCGGCGGCGGCCTCGTCGAGCGGGTAGTAGTGCAGCGGGAGCCCGGCCTCGGAGCCGACCCGCAGCACGCCCTCGGCCGCCGCGGCCGCCACGTCGTAGACCGCCTTGGCCTTGGCGGCCTCGGTCAGCGTGTAGACGAGCACGAACTGCCAGCGCGCGTTCGGGCCCATCAGCGGGCGGACCGGCAGGGTCAGGGTGTCGCCGCCGTCGGTGGCGTAGGCGGCCACGCAGGCGTGCGCGGCGGCGACCTGGACGTCGATGGCGGCGTTGGCGCCGGGCGCGACCTCGACGACCGCATCGACGCCGCGCGGGGCGATCCGCCTGACCTCGGCGACCACGTCCTGCTGGCGGTAGTCGACCACGTGGTCGGCGCCCGCGGCGGCGGCGAGCTGGGCCTTCTCCGGGCCGCTGACGGTGGCGACCACCGTGGCGTCCGCCCAGCGGGCGAGCTGGACGGCCGCGTTGCCGACCGCGCCGGCGCCGCCCTGCACCAGCACGACCCGCCCCTCCATCGCGCCGGCGTTGATCCGGTCCGGCATCGCCTCGCCGGCGGTGAGGCAGCGGTGCGCGGTCAGGAACGGGATGCCGAGGCTCGCGCCGAGGTCGAACGAGGCCGGGCCGAGCCGCACCACCTGGCGGGCCGGCACCAGCGTGTACTCGGCGGCCGTGCCCCAGGGGCGCTGCCAGGCCGCCTCCCAGACCCAGACCCGCTCGCCGACCAGGGCGGCGTCCACGCCGACGCCGACCGCCTCGACCACGCCGGCGCCATCCTGGTTGGGGATCTGCCAGCCGCCGGGCGGTGCCGTGCCGCCGCGCCGGGACTTCCAGTCGGTCGGGTTGACGCCGGAGACCGCGACCCGCACCAGGACCTCGCCGGGGCCGGGCTCGGGGACCGGCCGCTCCACGACCTCCAGGACGGACGGGTCTCCGCCACGGGTGTACACAACCGCTCTCATCGGCGCTCCTCCTGACTGCGTGCCCGGTCAGTTAACCCAAGTTCCCCGGCCGGCGGTGCACAATCCGCCCGGGATCCGCGGCTCAGGCCGGTTTCGTGGCGATCAGCACGTCGCGGACGATGGCCTGGTCGACGCGGTGCCGCAGCGCCGCCCACGGCCCGCCGTCGCGCACGTCCAGGCCGGCCTTCGCGAGCGCCTCGGCGGCGTCCTCGCGGCGGGCCACGTAGGTGTTCCAGGAGACGCCGAGCGCGCCGCCGGGGCGCAGGAGCCCGGCCCAGACCGGCGCGGCCGCCGCGAGCAGCGCGAGGGGGTCGCGGGCCAGCCCCTTGGCGGGGGTACGGCTGCCGTGCTGCACGCCGTACGGGGCGTCGGCGACGACGACGTCGACCGTGCCCGGGCGGAAGAACTCGCCGGCCCGGACGGTGTCCGCGTTGACGACGTCGAGCAGCTGGGTGGCGCCGGCCTTCCGCTCCTCTTTGGAGGGTGCCAGCTCGATCCGCAGCCGCCGGCCGACGACCTGCCGTTCGCGCCGTACCGGGCCGGACTCCAGCACCCGGTGCTTGACCCGCTTGCGCTTGAGCCACGTGGTGACGAACGCCTGGTACGCCTCGAAGTCCTTCTGGTCCAGGTCGACGCCGGCCGCGTCGAAGCCGTACATCAGCGCCTGGTTGAGCGTGGTGCCCCGGCCGCAGAGCGGGTCGAGCACCGTGAAGCGCCGCTCCAGCAGCTCACCGGCCCACGCGGAGGCGAGCAGCGTGGCGTTGAGCAGCAGCTTGGTGAACTGCTCGTTGGTCTTCCCGGCGTACTTCTGGATGGTGAGCAGGTCGTCGTCGTAGCGGTCCAGCCGGTGCCGCTCGACCGGGCGGAGCAGGTCGCCGACCCGCTCGTAGAGGGCGAAGAGCGCGGACATGTTGCCGAGCAGCGCCAGGTCGCGCCCGGTGAGCGGGTCGGCCTCGAACGTGACGTACCGGACGCCGCCGATCGTCACCGCCTCCGCGTCGCCGATCCGCCCGCCGAGCACCGCCTCGCCGAACAGCGCCAGCTCGGTCCGGGTCAGGTCGACGGCGGAGCCGGCGTACACGCGGTTGGTGCCGGGCGAGACGAGCAGGGCGTACGTGGTCATGGTCGGGCGAGTATCGCATGGGGCCGGCGGTTCCCCGCCGGCCCCATGCCGGTCAGGCGTCAGGCGGCGTCGTCGTCGGTCACCGTCAGCCAGGCGAACCCGTCGCCGATCACCACGCCGGTCGGCGCCGAGATGGTCGTCTTGTAGCGCAGCTCGGCCGGGTTGACCGCGGTGTTGCCGGTCAGCGGCACCTGGATCGTCACCTGCTTCGTCCACTTCGGAAGCGTGACCGGGAACGACAGCAGCGGCACCTGTCCCGCCGACGCCGAACCGCTCGCGGCGGTCTGCACGTACAGCCTGGCCGGCTCCGTGAGCCGGTCGCTCAGCGTCAGCCGCATGGTCGCGGTGCCGGTGCCGTCGCCCTCCGCCACCGTGGCGTCGGCGATGCTCACCCGTACCGCCCCGGTCGGGCCGCCCCGCCCCACGCCGGTGCTGTCGAACGCGATGTCGGACAGGTACGCGCCGCCGGTCGGGGTGGCCGGCCTGATGGTCACGTACCTCAGGTTGTCCTCGTCCACCCGGCGGGCGAAGTCGTCGACCGGGACGCGTACCGTGCGCAGCCAGGTCTTGCCGAGGCGGTTCATCCCGTTCGGAGTGTTGGTGGAGGCCGGGAACGGGGTGAGCGCCGGGCTCACGTCACCCACCCGCACCGTCGCCGACCGTCCCTTGTGGTCGGTCACGGTGACGTCCAGGTCGACGTCGCCGACCGCGGTCTCGTCCCGCGCCAGGCGGAACGTGAGCGCGTCGTACCCGTCGGCGTCGCGCTGGCCGGGCCCGAGCGCGATCCGCACGCTCGGCGCGACCGACGCCTCGCTCCACTGGAGCCGGAGCACCGGGCTGGTCGGCACCGACGTGGCGAACGTCGCCGGTGTCCAGTGTGGAATCTTCGAGGTCTGCGTCGTCGCCGAGCAGGGGGTCTGGCCGGCCGGCACCCGGGAGGCCACGCTGTGGCAGTACGCGCCGAGGTCGAAGCCGGTCACCGAGACGTTGCCGGCCGGCCGTTCCAGCGGCGCCAGGTCCTCCCGCCGCGACGAGGGCTGCTGCGCCTGGGCGTACACCTCGGCGCGGCCGGCCGACGGGACGGTGCCGTTGGTGCCGTCGAAGAGCGGCAGGAACGCCTTCTCCCCGCCCTGCACCAGCCGGAAGAAGCCGGCCATGTACGCGGTGCCGACGGCCCGCTGCTCGGCCGCGGTCAGCCGGGTGGGGCTGGCGCTGCCGCAGACCTCGTCGTTGGCCGGGGACCAGTCGTCGCCGGAGGGCGCGACCGAGTCGCCCGGGGTCCACTCGGTGTTGAAGAAGTTGTGGTCGGCGCCCATGATCATGAGCGAGGAGCGGAGCACGTCGTCGTCGAGCGAGTAGCGGGTGTCGTCGAAGAAGTGCTGCCCCTGCTGGTTGGAGACGTCCCCGTCGCAGTACGGCAGCAGCACCGCCATCGGCACGTCCGGCAGGCTGGCCCGGCCGAAGTCGACCGGGGCGAGCGGGAGCACGGCGCGGACCCCGTACGGGTGGCGCCGTTCGGCGTTCATCAGCGCGGCCTCGACCACGCCCTCACCGCCCCGCGAGTGCCCCATCAGCCCCACATTGGACAGGTCGAGGCGGCCCTTGAGCGGGTGGCCGCGCTTCTGGTTCCACTGGGCCAGCAGGTCGAGGTGCTTCATGACCAGTTCGCCACGGGCGGCCGCGCCGTTGTCGTCGGTGAAGCTGGCGTCCTTGGCGTTGACGCCGTTCGCGCTGACCGACACCACGACGTAGCCGTGGCTGGCCAGGGCGACGGCCGTCTCGGTGTAGCCGAGGTAGCTGTCGATCGGGATGAACCCCTCGGCGCACGGCCAGTTGGTGTTGTTGGTCTGCCGGGTCGTCGGGTTGTAGCAGGCCGAGTGGCGCCCGTGCAGGAAGACGACGACCGGCCGCTCGCCGCGCGCCTTCGCGGGGGCGTAGACGGCGGCGCGCAGCTCGACCGGCAGGCCGCTGAGGCCGGGCAGCGTGGTCGGGGTGTCGCCGAGGTCGTAGTCCAGCCGCTCCACCGCGTACTTCCCGGGGGTGGCCGGGTCGGTGTAGACCGGCTTGCGGTGGAAGGGCTTCGGCGTGTAGTGCCAGGGCGCGGAGCGCCGCGCGGCCGCCGCCGCGCCGGGCACCTCGCCGTTCCAGGCGACCTCGACGCTCCCGGCACCGGCGACCGCGGGGTCGGTGGTCTCGGTGGTGAGCGTGAGCCCGTCGGGCGACTCCTTGGCCGCGCCGACGACCTGGCCGTCGACGGCGAGCTCCGGGGCGGCGTCGCGCACCGGCAGCGGCTCGGCGAGCGACAGGGTCACCCGCCAGCCGCCCTCGGGCAGCGGCTCGACGGTGAATCCTTTTGCGTCCGTCGATTCGTTGGTAGGGTCGCCCGGGTCGGCCCCGGCGGGTGCACCGAGGCCGGCGGCGAGCAGGATGGCAGCGAGCACCGCGGTCGTGCGGGCGGCGGCGCGCGTGGGAGCGAAACGGGGCATGTGCCGTATCTCCTTCTCGCGCTGAGGGGTCAGCGCGGGCGGAGACTATGGCAGCCGTGTTCCAAATGATCTCCGTTGGGAAACGCCCCGGTTACCGCTCTTCACAAGCCCGTTCACATGATCATTTAGTGCGCCAGATCGGTCATGCCGGCGGCGGCTCCCGCCCGCCGCCCGGGCGGCGGCGATCGCGTGCGCGCCTTCGACGGCTGGAACAGCGGTGCTGTCACGGGAGCCGTTCGACAGCACTGTCGCTCCAGTCGTGCCGGCGCGGGCGGCGCGACCCGAGCGCGGCCTCAGTCGCGCGCGGACGCGAGCCGGAAGGTCGGGTGGTCGGCCGGGTCGGGCAGGCTGCGGAACGCCGCCTCGACGTGCGGCATCTTCGCGAAGCGGGCGAGGTAGGCGTCGAGGATCGGCTGGCGCTGCCCCACCGGCACCTCCTCGGCCCCGAACTCCTCGACCCGCTGCTGCCGCGCGAGCCGGCCGCGGCCGGAGGCGCGCAGGTCGAGCGCCCAGTCGGTGGTGCCGAAGACGGAGACGAGGTAGCGCTCGCCGCCGTGGTCGAGCACGACGACCGGCGTGGTGCGCCACTCGCCGCTGCGCCGCCCGGGCACCGAGAGCCGGGCGACGATGGCCGGCCGGAACAGCGGGGCCAGCACGTTGCCCACCTTGCGCTGCATCCACGGCGGCTTGAGGTACCTGCGCGCGGTCATGGCGCCCCCCCCGTCCAAGAAACGTGGTGTTACTGCAACATTGGGGCAACCGTAGCATTGATGGTCGCCTCCGGCGGTACCCTGCGGTATGCGGGACGGACGTCGCAGCCTCGACGAGCGCTTCGCCGGCGAGACCCTGGACCCGGACGTGTGGCTCCCCTACTACCTGCCGCACTGGAGCTCCCGCGCGGCCAGCCGGGCGACGTACGCGGTGCGCGGCGGCGAACTGCGCCTGACCATCCCGCCGGGCCAGCCGCTGTGGTGCCCCGACCGCCACCCCGAGCCGATGCGGGTGTCCTGCGTGCAGAGCGGCGGCCGCACCGGGCAGCAGCCGTTCCGGGAGGGGCTGGCGGTGCGCGAGGAGCAGCCCGAGTTCTGGGGCTACACCCCGCGGTACGGGCACGTCGAGATCCGGATGCGCGGCGTCGTCAGCGCGCGCTCGATGTTCGCGTTCTGGCTCTCCGGCGTCGAGGACCGGCCCGAGCACTCCGGCGAGATCTGCGTGGCCGAGATCTTCGGCGACGCGGTCCACGACGGTACGGCCGCGGTGGGCATGGGGCTGCACCGCTTCCGCGACCCGTCGCTCACCGAGGAGTTCGCCGCCGAGCCGCTCCCGCTGGACGTAAGCGACTACCACACGTACGCCGTCGACTGGCGCCCCGGCTCCCTGGTGTTCACAGTGGACGGTGAGGTGGTCCGCGAGGTCGGCCAGGCCCCGGACTACCCGGTCCAGCTCATGCTCGGCGTATTCGACTTCCCGGCGAAGGGCGACCCGTCCCACCCGACGCCCCCGGTCCCGGAGATGGTCGTCTCCCACGTGGCCGGCCACCCCCTCGCCCTCGCCTGACCGGGCGGCCGGCGGCGGCCCGCCGCGTCCACAGTGGCGGGCGGGTCCGCGGGGCCGGCGGGGGTGACGGGCCGCCCGAGGGGCCGCGCCGGACTGTGTCGTGCGCCGCGTTTGCCGGGATTGTCGCCGGGGTAGCCCGGACAGGAGCCGGCCCAGCCGGGACGGACAGGAGCCGGCCCAGCCGGGGCGGCCGAACGTGAGCCGGGCCAGCCCCGACCATTGGGCGAGCCCGGAACAAGAGCCGGGACAGCCCGGAGAGGCCGAAACGGGCAGGGACGCGACACCGGGACCGGAGGTGGGCGACATGACGAGCGGGTACTGGGGCGGGGGCCCGTTCGGGCAGGACCCGTTCGAGGAGTTTCTCGCGCAGTTCTTCGGGGCGCAGCAGGGGCGGCGCATCGACCTGGCCCGGCTGATGAGCCACGACGCGCGCGAGCTGATCCAGAGCGCCGCGCAGATCGCCAACGAGTGGGGCAGCCCAGACCTGGACACCGAGCACCTGCTGTGGGCGATCTGCCAGCGCGAGCCGTTGCGCCAACTGCTCGCCCGCGCGGGCGCCGACCCGGGCGCGCTGGCCACCGAGATCGAGCGGCGGGCCCAGCGGGGCGACCCGCGGCAGGAGCCGCCCGCGCTCACGCCGGCCGCCAAGCGGGCGCTGCTGCAGGCACACCAGATCTCGCGTACCCTCGGCGCCTCCTACCTCGGACCCGAGCACATCCTGCTGGCCCTCGTGGCCGGGCGCGACACCGAGGCCGGGCGGATGCTCGGCGCGCGCGGGGTCACGCCGGACTCGCTGCGGCAGGCGGCGCAGAGCCAGAGCCAGATGGCGCCGGGCCAGGCCGGCGCGCCCGCGGCCACGCCGACGCCGACCATCGACCGGTACGGGCGGGACCTCACCGCGCTCGCCCGCGACGGCAAGCTCGACCCGGTGGTGGGGCGGGCGCAGGAGATCGAGCAGTGCGTGGAGGTGCTCGCCCGGCGTACCAAGAACAACCCGGTCCTGATCGGTGAGGCCGGCGTCGGCAAGACGGCGATCGTGGAAGGTCTCGCCCAGCGGATCGTGGAGGGTGAGGTGCCGCGGACCCTGGGTGGCAAGCGCCTGGTCCAGCTCGACCTGACCGGCCTGGTGGCCGGCACCCGCTACCGCGGCGACTTCGAGGAGCGGCTCAAGAGCCTGATCGACGAGGCCCGCGCCAACACCGACGACCTCATCGTCTTCATCGACGAGATCCACAGCGTGGTCGGCGCCGGCTCGGCCGAGGGTGCCACCGACGCGGCCAACATGCTCAAGCCGGCCCTCTCCCGCGGCGAGCTGCACGTGGTGGGGGCGACCACGCTCGACGAGTACCGCCGGTACGTGGAGAAGGACGCCGCGCTGGAGCGGCGCTTCCAGCCGATCCTGGTGCCCGAGCCGAGCGTCGAGGACACGGTCGAGATCCTGCGCGGGCTGCGCGACCGGTACGAGGCCCACCACGGGGTGCGCTTCACCGACGAGGCGCTGGTCTCGTCGGCCGAACTCTCCGACCGGTACCTCACCGACCGTTTCCTGCCGGACAAGGCCATCGACCTGATCGACCAGGCCGGCGCGCGGGTCCAGCTGCGCAGCCGGGCGCCCGCCACCGACGTGCGCGAGATGGAACGCCGCATCGAACAGCTCTGCCGCGACAAGGACCAGGCGGTCGCGGACGAGCAGTACGAGCGGGCCAGCCAGATCCGCGACGAGGTCGGCGAGCTGCGGCGGCGGATGTCCGACGTCGAGGGCGGCCACAACGGGGTACCCGAGGTGACCGCCGAGGACGTCGCCGAGGTGGTCTCCCGAGCCACCGGCATCCCGGCCCGTCAGCTCAGCGAGGAGGAACGCCACCGCCTCGCCAACCTGGAGCAGCGGCTGCACGAGCGGCTGGTCGGCCAGGAGGACGCGGTGCGCGTGGTGGCCCAGGCGATCCGCCGCTCCCGTACCGGCCTCGGCGACCCGAACCGCCCGATCGGCAGCTTCCTCTTCCTCGGCCCGACCGGCGTCGGCAAGACCGAGCTGGCCCGGGCGCTGGCCGAGTCGATGTTCGGCGACCAGGACCGGATGGTGCGGCTGGACATGAGCGAGTTCCAGGAACGGCACACGGTCAGCCGCCTGGTCGGCGCCCCGCCCGGGTACGTGGGCTACGAGGAGGCCGGCCAGCTGACCGAGGCGGTACGCCGCCGCCCGTACTCGGTGGTGCTGCTGGACGAGATCGAGAAGGCCCACCCGGACGTCTTCAACCTGCTGCTGCAGGTGCTCGACGACGGCCGCCTCACGGACAGCCAGGGGCGCACGGTCAGCTTCAAGAACACCGTGCTCATCATGACCAGCAACCTCGGCTCCGAGCTGATCGGCCAGGACCAGGCGCTCGGCTTCGCCAGCGAGGCGAACCGCGGCGACCGGGACGCCCGCGACCGCGTACTGCGCCGGCTCCGCGAGGAGCTGCGCCCCGAGTTCCTGAACCGGATCGACGAGATCGTGGTGTTCCAGCGCCTGACGGCGGAGCAGCTCGCCGAGATCACCGACCTGATGCTGGAGCAGACCCGCCGCCGCATGCACGCGCAGGGCATCACCGCGCACTTCACCGGTACGGCGATCGGCTGGCTGGTCGACCAGGGCTACGAGCCCCAGTACGGCGCCCGCCCGATGCGCCGTACCATCCAGCGCGAGATCGACAACCGGCTCTCCGAGATGATGCTCGACGCCCGCCTCTCCCCCGGCCAGGAGGTGCGGGTCGACGTGGGCCCGGAAGGCACGCTCACCTTCGAGGTCACCCCGCGCCTGGAGACCGCACCAGCCTAGCGTTCGCTTGGACGTTCACGGACGAAGACACAGATCCGGGCTACCGCGACGCCCGTCGTGGTCCAGACCGTCGCTCCCGCGGCCGCACCCTCCGCGGTTTCACACCCCGTCCGGCCCGCAATCCGCGCGGACAACGACCAGATCCACCTCGTTCGCCGAGATCGTGGTACTCAGGTGCCCCGCAGGGGGCACTGGAATACCACGATCACCGTGGGCAAGGTCGGCGCGGCCCGGGCACGGGCCCAGCTCCGTGATCGACTCAAGGTGAGTGGCATCGGGTCCGGACCGGTCGCTCCCGCGGTGCCCCGTCTGTGCGGGCAGCTCCAGAGCTCCGCGCACGCACATCCCGGGTGCGGCGGACAGCGCGACCAAACCCGCGCGGAGCCGGCCGCGGAGGGCGGGGAAGTCGGCGAGCGCATGCGGTCCGCGGGTGACCCGGGCCGGGGCAAACGCAAAGGGGCAAATGCGAATCTCCGCTGGCCGCCGGGCTAGCCGGCGCCGCCGACGGGGGGTGGGTTGTCCGGTGGGGGTTCGGTCTCGTCGGGGTCGACGATCACCGGGCGGAGCCAGGCCCAGAGGACGAACAGGATGCCGAAGACCAGCATGGCCAGGCCGGCCCAGAGGTTGGCGTTGACGTCGCCGGTCTTGGCGCGGTCCTCGGCGGACTCGGCGACGATGCCCATGACGACCAGGACGACGCCGTAGAAGCCGACCAGCAGGCCGATCACGGTGCGCACGTCGGAGAAGCCGGCGCGGTGCGGGGCGGCCGTCCGGCCGGTGCGGTGTTGGTCGCTCATCTCGGACTCCTCGGGGGCGGTCAGCGGAAGACGACGTTCAGGGCGACGACGAGCACGAGGGAGATGCCGGCCAGCTTGACCGGCGACCGGTACCAGGGCAGGCGGCTCGCGGCCGGGTCGGTGCGCTGCTCCTTCGGGGTCTCGGAGTAGACCAGCCCGCGGAGCTCGGTCGCCGGCTTGGCCGCGGTGGCCCGGCTGACCAGCACGCTGACCACCACGTCCACGACGAACGCCGCGCCGGCCGCGACGAACGCGGCGCCCTGGCCGGGCAGGTTGTAGACGCCGCCCTCGTTGAGGCCCCAGACGGTGACCGCCGCCGCCGTGCCCGCGACCAGGCCGACCCAGCCGGCCGTGGCGGTCATCCGCTTCCAGAACATGCCGAGGATGAACGTGGCGAACAGCGGCGCGTTGAAGAAGCCGAAGAGCGTCTGCAGGTAGTTCATCAGGTTCTCGTAGCCGGACGCGATGAACGCGGTGCCGATCGCGAGGATCGTGGCGCCCACCGTGGCCAGGCGCCCGACGGTCAGGTAGTAGGCGTCGGGCCGGTCCTTGACCACGTACCGCTGCCACAGGTCGTAGCTGAAGACGGTGTTGAAGGCGGAGACGTTGGCGGCCATGCCGGCCATGAACGCGGCGAGCAGGCCGGCGAGCGCGACGCCGAGCAGCCCGTTCGGGAGGGTGTCCCGGATGAGCAGCAGGATCGCCTGGTTGTACGTGGTGCCGCCGCCGTCGCCGCCGGCCTTGAGCGAGGCGGTCTCGGCGACCAGCACGCCGGCGATCATGCCGGGGATGACCACCACGAACGGGATGAACATCTTCGGGAACGACCCGATGATCGGCGTGCTCCGCGCGGCCGACATGCTGTGCGTGGCCATCGCGCGCTGCACCTCGACGAAGTTGGTGGTCCAGTAGCCGAAGGAGAGCACGAAGCCGAGGCCGAACACGATGCCGAGCACCGACAGGAACGAGTTGCTGAACCCGGCGAGCTCGTTGCCCGGCCACGAGCTGAGCTGCTCGGCGCCGCCGCCCTGGGCGTTGGTGACCTTGTCGATCAGGCCGTCGACGCCGCCCACCCGGTGCAGGCCGATGAGCGTGAGCGGGAGCAGCGCGGCGACGATCACGAAGAACTGGAGCACCTCGTTGTAGATCGCCGCGGAGAGGCCGCCCAGCGTGATGTAGCTGAGCACGATCGCGGCGGCCAGGACCAGCGCCACCCACAGCGGCCATCCGAGCAGGGTGTTGACGACGCTGGCGAGCAGGAAGAGGTTGATGCCCGCGATCAGCACCTGGGCCACCGCGAAGCTGAGCGCGTTGACCAGGTGGGCGCCGGGACCGAAGCGGCGCAGCATGAACTCGGGCACGCTGCGCACCCGCGACCCGTAGTAGAAGGGCATCATCACGACGCCCAGGAAGAGCATCGCCGGCACCGCGCCGATCCAGTAGTAGTGCATGGTCGGCATGCCGTACTGGGCGCCGTTGGCGGACATGCCGATGATCTCGACCGCGCCGAGGTTGGCGGAGATGAACGCCAGGCCGGTGATCCAGGCCGGCAGGGAGCGCCCGGCCAGGAAGAAGTCGAGGCTGTCCGAGATCCGCCGGCGGGCCGCCAGGCCGATCAGCAGTACGACGGCGAAGTAGACGGCGACCAGCACGTAGTCGATGAAGCTGGCGTCGATCCGCAACGCTTCCTCCACGGCACGTCTCCTCCGCTCGTGGCCGCTGGCGGCCGTTCGCAACGAGGGCCACGTACCCACGAAACAGGAAAAAGAATCATGCGGGGCGGATTTGGGCGTTTGTCCTCGTCAACTGGGCGAAGGCGTCAACTGGGCGAAGGCGGCGGAGCGTGGGTCTGGCGGAGCACCAGGTCGGCGCGGAGCACGACCGACTCGGGCGCCGCTCCGTCCACGTCCGGGCCGAGCTGCGACAGCAGCAGCCGTACCGCCTCGGCGGCCATCCGCCCGGTGTCGTGGCGGACCGTGGTCAGCGCGTACGGCTCCCAGCCGGCCATCGGGATGTCGTCGAAGCCGGTCACGGTCAGCTCCCCCGGCACGTCGACACCGCGCAGCCGCGCCTCGTGCAGCACGCCGAGCGCGATCGTGTCGTTGGCGCAGAGGATGGCGGTCGGACGGTGGGCGGCGCCGAGCAGGGACCGGGCGGCGGCCACCCCGGCGGCGTGGTCGACGCCGCCGCGCAGGACCCGGGTGCGGACCGCGCGCCCGGCGGCCAGCACGCTGCGGAAGCCGGCCTCGCGGTCGAGGCTGGTGCGCAGCCGGCGCGGGCCGAGCACCAGCGCGACCTCCCGGTGGCCGAGGCCGGCCACGAGCGTGGCGATCTCCGCGGCTCCCTGCCGGTTGTCGGCGGCACAGGTCGGATGACCCGCCTCGGGTACGAGCCGGTCGACCAGCACGTGCGGCACCCCGTGGGCGGCCAGCTGCCCGGGTACGGCCGAGCCGGCCCGCGCGGCGGTCACCAGCACCCCGTCCACCGAGCCGTCGGTGACCTGGGAGAGCACGGCGGCGTCCCCGCTCTCGGCGATCAGCGTCGTGCGGTACCCGGCCGCGGCCAGCGCCTGGTGCAGCGGCACGACCAGCTGCGGGCGGAACGGGCTGAGCAGGTCGTCCGGGCCGCAGACCACGGCGATCCGGCGGGTACGGCGGCTGCGCAGGACCCGGCCGGACTCCTGCGGCACGTACCCGAGCTCCAGCGCCGCCTTCCGTACCCGCTCGCGGGTGGCGGCCGACACCTGCGGGTGGCCGGCCAGCGCCCGGGACACCGTGGGCTGGGAGACGCCGGCGGCCTTGGCGACGTCCTTGCTGGTGGGTACCCGGGTCATCGGCGGCCCCTTGGCGTGCATACGTATGCGGATCACCGTCGCCCGGCGGCCGAGCAAGCGGAGGGGTGGCGGAACGCGTGGCGCTCCGATGATCAGCCTAGTCCAGTCGCGGCGCGGGCACGGCTTCGCGGGGGGCTTGACAGCACCGGCTTTCATATCGACTATCGATGTATCGCTTTTCGATAAGGGGGCACCGCGATGCCGATCAAGGTACGCCTGACGCGGCTGGACTGGCTGGGGCTGCTCTGGTTCGGCCTGGTGGGCGCGCTGCTGTTCACGGCGGTGGCGACCCTGTTCCAGGTCACCGTGGCGCCCAGCGCGGCGTTCACCGTGGGGGTGCCGCTGAGCCAGGCGGGCGGCCTCGCCGGTCCCGGCCGGCTGCCGGACGGCGTCTCCGTCGAGCCGTCCGCCCAGGTGCGGGCGCTGGTCGAGGAGCCGACCGCCACGCAGAGCCTGCTGCACATGGCCACCTCGCTGCCGACCAAGTGCGTGGTGATCGCGATGCTCTTCCTGCTGGTGCGGATCGTCCGGGAGGCCCGGCGCGGCGACCCGTTCACCGCCGGCAACGTACGGCTGCTGCGGCTGCTCGGCCTCACCGTGATCGCCGGCGGGCTGGCGGCCGACGTGGTCGAGGAACTCGCCTACCGGGCCCTGGCCGCCCCGATCGTGGACGGCCCGGTCGGCGGCTTCTTCTGGAGCGGGTGGTGGCTGGTCGGGATCGCGTTCCTGGCGATCGCCGAGGTGTTCAAGCGGGGCGTGCGGATGCGGGTCGAGCTGGACGGCGTGATCTGATGCCGGCCGAGGAGGACCGCGTCGAGGTGCACCTCGACAAGCTGCTCGCCGACCGCGGCATGAGCCTCACCGAGCTCTCCGCCCAGGTCGGGGTGACGCTGGCCAACCTGTCGATCCTCAAGAACGGGCGGGCCCGCGCGATCCGCTTCAGCACGCTCACCGCGCTCTGCGAGGCGCTCGACTGCCAGCCCGGCGACCTGCTCACGATCCACCGGCCGGCCCGCCGCGGGGCGCGCCAGCCGTAGGTCAGCTCCCGACCACGCAGCCGGTCCCGTTGAGGGCGAACGCGGTCGGCGCGGCGTTGCTGACGCTCCAGGCGCCCTGCATGCCGAAGCTGACGCTGCCGCCCGGCGGGACGCTCCGGTTCCAGTCCGCGTTCTGCGCGGTCACCACGGCGTTGGTCTGGACGGCCCGCGTACCCCATGCGGAGGTGACCCGCTGGTCGCCCGGGAACGCGAAGGTCAGCGTCCACCCGTCCACCGCCGTCGACGGGCTGGTGTTGCGGATCGTCACCGCGGCCACGAAGCCGCCGCTCCACTGCGCCTGGTTCGTGTACGTCACCAGGCAGAGCCCCGGCGTCACCGGCGGGTTGGTCGCGCCCTGCACGGTCAGCAGGTTGGTCGCGATCGACACGTTGCCGGCCGCGTCGCGCGCCCGTACGTAGAACAGGTTGCGCCCCGGCCCGAGCGGCACGCCCGCGCCGGTACCGGTCACGGTGGCGAGCAGTGTCGAGATGTAGAGCCCGTCGAACCTGTAGACGTCGTACCCGATGACGCCCACGTCGTCGGTCGCGGCGGTCCAGGCCAGCTGCGCGGTCGTGGCCCCCTGGCCGGCCAGCTCCAGCCCGCCCGGCCGGCTCGGCGGCGTGGTGTCCGGCCCGGTGTCGGTGTTCGGCGTGACCACCTGCACCGAGTTCGAGGCCGGCGAGCGGCGCCCCATGCTGTCCCGCGCCGACACGTAGAAGCTGTACTGCTTGGCGCGGGAGATGTTCGCCGTGACGGTGGCGGTGGTGACGTTGCCGACCTGCGTGCTCCAGACGATGTCGTTGAACGCCTGGGTGTACGTGATGTCGTAGGCCGTGACCGCGCAGCAGCCCGGCGTCGCGGCGGTCCAGGTCAGCGTCACCGACCCGGTCGTGACGGCGCTGGCGGTGAGGCTGCCCGGCGCGCCCGGCGGGAACGGCGAGGTGCCCGGTGTGGTCGGCGTCGTGGGCGGGGTCGGCGGGGTCGGCGGCGACGTGTCCAGCGCGGCGGCGCCCGGCAGCGGGCTGGCTCCCGCGCCCGGCACCGCGACGACCAGCGCCCCGAACGCGGCCGCCGGCAGGAGGGTGGCGGCCAGCAGACCCGGCAGCAGACGACGGATACCCGCGGTGGAACGCACGCCTGACATGCTCCGACAATGCGCCAGCCATCGACACGCGTCAAGGTGTGTCAGCTCGAGCCCGGCTCGAACCTCGCTCGACGCACACACGTCCGAAAGGCAGATCCCGTCCGGAGAAACGCGATCACAGCCCTGGCGAGGGCGGGATCGGGCGGAGGTGGAGGAACTCGGTCACGCCGAGGGCGGCCAGGATGGGACGGATCGGCAGCGGCACGGCCGAGCGGGTCGGGTCGTCGACCAGGCGCGGGTCGGTCAGGTGGACCGGGCGGCGGCGGATCTCGACCGTGCAGCCGCCGGCGGCCAGCACGTTGCGGGTCCAGTCGCCGAGGCCGTAGGTCAGCGCCACCACGTACCCGTCGGTGGTCTTGAAGATGTTGACCGGCGTGCGGTAGGCGCGGCCGCTGCGGCGGCCGCGGTGGACCACGATGCCGAAGCCCGGCAGGTGCCGCGCGACCGGGCCGAGCACCCGGTTGCCCACGACGCGGTTGGCCCTGGCCAGTCGGCGGGGAAGGACCACCCGCCCACCATACGCTCGGCCGGGCGGGAATACCGGTCCGGGAGAACGGCGGTAGGCGCGGTCGCGGGCGGGTAAGAAGGAGGCATGGCGCCGACCAGGAGCGGGTCGGGGCGCGGGGAGACCCTCGACGAGTACCGGCGCAAGCGTGACTTCGCGCGCACGCCCGAGCCCGCCGGCGACGGTGGCCGCCCGGAGGCGGGCGCGCCGCGCTTCGTCGTGCAGCGGCACCGGGCGCGGCGGCTGCACTACGACTTCCGCCTCGAGGTCGACGGCGTGCTGGCCAGCTGGGCGGTGCCGAAGGGGCCGACGCTCGACCCGAAGGCGCGGCGGGCCGCGTTCCACGTGGAGGACCACCCGATCGAGTACATCGACTTCGAGGGGATCATCCCGTCCGGCGAGTACGGCGGCGGCGACGTCATCGTGTGGGACGCCGGCACCTGGCGCCCGGCGGACGGGGTGGACGACCCGGGGCGCGCACTGGCCGGCGGCGAGCTGCACATGGACCTGTTCGGGGAGAAGCTGCGCGGCCGCTTCGTGCTGGTCCGCACGGGCAAGGACGGCGACCGGGAACGGTGGCTGCTGCTGCACAAGCGGGACGAGTTCGCGCGGGGCGGGTGGGATCCGGAGGAGCACCCGCGTTCGGTGCGCAGCGGCCGCACCAACGACGAGGTCAAGGCCGACCCGGAACGCATGTGGCGCTCCGACCAGCCGGCCGCCCGCGCCGCCGTACCGCTCAAGGCCACCGCCGACCCGGCCGGCGACGGCGCGCTGCGCGAACTGGACGAGTTGCGCGGGTCGGGTGGCGTGTGGCACGTCTTCGGCCGCGACCTCAAGGTCACCAACCTCGACAAGGTGCTCTTTCCGGGACTGCCGGGCGAGGAGCCGGTCACCAAGCGGGAGCTCCTGCGGTACGCGGCGCGGATCGCCCCGACCGTGCTGCCCTACCTGCGGCGGCGGGCGTTCAACATGCACCGCTACCCGAACGGCGCGCAGGCCAAGGGCTTCTGGCACAAGGAGCTGCCGCGGCACGCGCCGGACTGGCTGCCGCGCTGGACCAACCCGGACGCCGACCCGGGCGAGACGCGGACGTACCTGGTCGTGGACGAGCCGGCGGCGCTGGTGTGGGCGGCCAACTTCGGCGCGCTGGAGTGGCACGCCTGGACCTCCACAGTGGACCATCCGGACCGTCCGACGTGGGCGCTGATCGACCTCGACCCGGGCGCGGAGACCACCTGGGAGGACCTGCTCGCCCTCGCCCGCCTGCACCGTACCGCCCTGGAGCACGTCGGCGCCTTCGCCCGGCCCAAGGTCACCGGGCGGCGCGGCATCCAGATCTGGGTACCGGTCACCCAGCGCGGCTGGCGCGGACCGGACTTCGCCACGACCCGCGCCTGGGTGGAGAAGCTGTCGCGTACCGTCGGCGCGGTCGTACCGGACCTGGTCAGCTGGAAGTGGGAGGTGAAGGAGCGGAAGGGCAAGGCCCGCCTCGACTTCACCCAGAACGCGGTCAACAAGACGCTCGTCGCGCCGTACAGCCCGCGCCCGGCGCCCGGGGCACCGGTGTCGGCGCCGATCGGCTGGGACGAGCTCGACGACCCCGACCTGCGCCCCGACGCGTTCACGATCCGCTCCATAGTGGACCGGATCGAGGCGAAGGGCGACCTCTTCCGCGACCTGCTGGACCACTCGCAGCGGCTGCCCCGCCTCGACTGACGCCGGCTACGGGCGGACGACGGCGGTGACCTCCACCTCCAGCACCGCCCCGGGCAGGAACAGGCGGCTGACCTCGACCGTGGTGCTCGCCGGCGGGAGGGTCGCCGGCGCCGCCGGGAAGAGGGCGCGGCGGACCGCGGCGTAGGCGGGCAGGTCGTCCAGGTCGGTCATGAACGTGCGGACGTGCGCGACGTCGGCGAGCGTCGCCCCGTGCGCGGCGAGGACGCCGGCGACGATCTCGAAGATCCGCTCCGCCTGCGCGCCGGCGTCGCCGGGGGCGACCACCGCGCCCGCGTCGTCGACCGCGACCTGGCCGGCGAGCAGCAGCAGCGCGCCACCGCCGCCGGTGTCCAGCCGGGCCACGTGGGCGAAGCGATCGCCGAACGGCGCGGCCACCGCCGCCGGGTTGTCCAGGGTCAGCTCCATGGGAGCCCAGGCTAGGGCCGTGGGCGGCATGCGACCAACGAATGTCCGGCATGGCCGCCATGCGTCGCTAGCATGGGGCGGTGGAGACCCGGCTGCTGGAGGTGTTCCGGACCGTCGCGCGGTACGGCTCGATCACCACCGCCGCCCGCCAGCTCCGCTTCACCCAGTCGGCGGTCTCCCGGCAGGTCGCCGCGCTGGAGGCGGAGGTGGGCGCCCGGCTCCTCGACCGGCTGCCGCGCGGCGTGGCGCTCACCGAGGAGGGGCGGGCGCTGCTCCCCCACGCGGAGGCGGTGCTCGACCGGCTCACCGCCGCCCGCCGCGACCTCGACGCCCTGCGCGGGCTGGGCGGCGGCCGGCTGCGGGTCGGCGCGTTCCCGACCGCCGTCGCGGCGCTCGTCCCCCGGGCGCTGGCCGCGTTCCGCGACGCCCACCCGGATGTCGCGCTGTCGCTCGTCGAGGGCACCACGCCCGTACTCCTGGAGAGGCTTACCGCCGGTGACGCGGACGTCGCGGTCGTGAGCGCGCCCCCGGCGGGCCTGGGCGATCCTGGTCGTTTCGACCTGCACCACCTCCTCGACGAGCGGCTGCTGGTGGCGGTCGCCCGCGACCACCGGCTGGCCCGGCGCCGCACGGTGCGCCTCGCCGACCTGGCCGACGACCCGTTCGTGGTCGGCTCCGCGACGGCCGAGGAGACGCTGCTGCGGGCCAGCCTGCCCAGCGGCTTCCAGCCGCGGATCGACCTGGTCGCCGCCGAGTGGACCGGCAAGCTCGGCCTGGTCGCCGCCGGCCTCGGCGTCGCGCTCGTGCCGGCCCTCGCGGTGCGCGGCACGCCCGCCGACATCGCGCTGCTGCGCCTGCGCGCCGAGGACGAGTCGGTCCGCCGGGTCTTCGCGGCCACCGCCGCCGGCCGGACCGCGCCACCCACCGCCGCCCGGTTCCTGACCCACCTGCGCGCGGCCGCCCGCGCCTTCCGCACCACCCGCGCGCCGTCGGCGGCCGGCCGCCGATGAGTTCCGGCGGGCCGGGCCGTCTTACCCGGGCAGGCACACACCGGAGGAGAGATCATGACCAACCCCCAGACGCGGACCGTCGACGCGCCCGGCGCCACCGTCACCTACGACGTGTACGCCGCGCAGAGCGCCGAGCCGGCCCTCCTGCTGATCGGGTCACCGATGGACGCCAGCGGGTTCGCCGCGCTGGCCGCGCAGTTCCCGGACCGGACCGTGGTCACCTACGACCCGCGCGGCACCGGGCGGAGCCCCCGCTCGGCGGCCGGTGAGGCCACGCCCGAGCAGCACGCCGACGACCTGCACCGGGTCGTCTCCGCGCTCGGCGGCGGGCCGGTGGACGTCTTCGGCAGCAGCGGCGGCGCCGTCAACGGGCTGGCGCTGGTCGCCCGCCACCCCGAGCGGGTGCGCACGCTGGTCGCGCACGAGCCGCCGGCCGCCGCGCTGCTGCCGGACCGCACGGCGGCGTTCGCCGCGATCCGGGACATCCGGGACACGTACCAGCGGGACGGTTTCGGGCCGGCGATGGCGAAGTTCATCGCGCTCACCATGCTCAAGGGACCGGTTCCGGCGGACCAGGCCGAGCGGCCCGGGCCGGGCGCGGCCGACTTCGGGCTCCCCGCCGAGGACGACGGCCGGCGCGACGACCCGCTGCTCGCGCAGAACATCGTCACCTGCACGCACTACGAGCCGGACTTCGCGGCGCTCGCCGCGGCGGCGACCCGGATCGTGGTCGCGGTCGGCGCGGAGTCGGAGGGCGAGCTGGCGTACCGGGGCGGCGTGGCGGTCGCGGAGCGGCTCGGCACCGCCGCCGTGACGGTGCCCGGCAACCACGGCGCCTACCTGCCCGCCGAGTACGGCATGGGCGGCGACCCGGCCGGCTTCGCGGTCGCCCTCCGCAAGATCCTCGACGCGAGCTGACTCCCCGCCGCGTGGCGGCGCACCACACCGCGCCGCCACGCCGGGGCACCCTTGCCCGGCGGATCGCTTTCCCCGGGGCGCCGGCTTCCCCGCGGCGCCCCTTCCCGGGCGTCGCCTTCCCCGGGGCGGCGGGTTAGGTTAGCCTACGCTGAGTTGACCAGCGGAGGTGTCGCGCACATGGCCCGGACCAACCTCAACGCCGTCCGGATCAAGCCGGAGGTCTCCGAGCTGCTCACCCTGCGCGTGCTGCGCAGCGAGCGGATCTCGCCGCACTTCCAGCGGGTGACGCTCGGCGAGGGCGACCTGGAACGCTTCCGGCCGATGGGCTACGACCAGTGGTTCCGCCTCTTCATCCCGGTCTCCGGCGACTCGCTGACCCGCCTCCCGGCCAAGCTCAACACCCTCTCCTACCTGCGCTTCCTCACCATCTCCAAGAGCTCGCGGCCGGTGCTGCGCAACTACAGCGTGCGGGCGTACCGGCCGGAGCCGGCGGAGATGGACGTCGACTTCGTCATCCACGGCTCGCCCGGCGACGGCACGTCCGGGCCGGCCGCCACATGGGCACAGGACTGCGGCCCGGGCGACCCGGTCGCGATCCTGGACGAGGGCATCGGCTTCCACCCGGCCGCCGCGCCGGAGCGGGTGCGGCTGGTCGCCGACGAGTCCGCCCTGCCCGCGGCGGCGGCCGTCCTGGGCTCGCTGCCGCGCCACATCACCGGCCACGCGGTGATCGAGGTACCGCACGCGGACGACGCCCAGCCGCTCGCCGCCCCGGACGGCGTCGAGGTGAGCTGGGTCAGCCGGGACGGCTCGCACGCCACGCCGGGCGTCGCCGCGCTGGCCACGGCCCGGGCGCTGCCCGCACCGGCCGAGCCGTTCTACGGCTGGGTCGCCGGCGAGCAGGCCCTCGCCTCCGGCATGCGCCGCACCTGGGTCGAGGCCGGCGTGCCGAAGGACGACATCATGTTCTGCGGCTACTGGCGGGCTCGCGGATAGCGGTCGCCGCGGCCGGGACGCCCGCCCGCGTGCCCTTCACCAGCAGCCACGCCGTGAGCGACAACTCGCCGACCAGGCAGGGCAGCAGGATCCACGGCACCAGCCGCTCGTTGAGCGTCGCGCGGTCGGCGAGCACCAGCGCCAGGCTGTTGACCAGGTAACCGGCGCCGGCCGCGACCATCAGCGCGCCGATCGGGCGCGGCACCCGCCGGTACCGCAGGATCAGCGCCCCGACCAGCACGCAGAACGCGGCGAAGAAGACCAGCGCGAACCCGAAGCCCGCCGAGAACAGCCGTACGGCGAGGTAGGTGAGCGGCGCCCGGTCCAGGTCGGGCGTGGCGGCGCGTTCGTCGAGCAGGGCGAGCGGCACGTACAGGCCGAGCAGCGCCACGCCCTCGACGGTCACGCTCACCACGCCGAACGTGCTCGCCAGCCGCGCCGGCATCGAACCCGGGGCGGCCAGCAGGCCGGGTACGAGGACGTTGACGACCAGGGCGGGGATCAGGTACAGCAGGTGCGCCGCCAGGCCCCACCGCCACAGCGACTCGTCGGCGGCGATCCGCGACGCGGTCTCGGCGGCGTCGCCGGGCACGATCAGCGAGCCGCGCACGAAGACCTCGGCGAACAGCCCGCCCGCGATCACCAGGAGGTAGCACACGCCCGCGATCCGGGCCGGATTGAGGCTCATGACGGTGAGGGTCGCACCCGGCCCGCCGTCAGGACATCAGGGAACGTCCCGTAAGGCGCGCCGGAACGACCGCTCGGCGCGGAATCGATCTAGAGAACGCCATGCCTCGATCTATCCGTAGTATGGTCCGCCTATGTCCGAAGGGCGGGACGGGGCACTCCGCTCGGCCGAGCCGGCTGTGTCCACAGTGGATCCGGAGCGCTGGGACGACGAGGAGCGCCCCGCGCGGCGGCTCGCCGGGCCGGTCGAGCGGGGCGTCGCGGTGGTCGCCTTCGCGGTGGCGCTACTCGTGCTCTGGCAGGTCTTCCGGCCGCTCGCCCAGGGCAGCCAGTACTACCTGATCGTCTTCCTGGCCGGCGTGCTGCCGCTGGTCTTCCTGAGCTACCGCGCCGGCATCCCGCTCCCCGCCCGCCTCCGCCGCGCCACGCCCGCCGAGACCCGCACCGGACCCGCCGAGACCCACGCCGCGCCCGCCGAGAGCCGCACCACGACCGCGGACGAAGGCGGCGGGACGGCGGCGCGGCAGCGCCAGCGGGACCTCCCCACGCCCGTCGACTGGGTCCTGGCCGTACTCGCGCTCGCCGTCTGCCTGTACCCCGTCCTGCCGTTCGGGATCGGCGGCGCCGGCGGCGGCTACGACGCGTTCCTGGACCGGCAGGCGCTGCTCGCCCCCGCGGACGTCGCCATGGGCGGGGTCCTGCTCCTGCTCGTGCTGGAGGCCTGCCGCCGGACCACCGGCTGGGTGCTGCCCGCGGTCTGCCTCGCCTTCCTCGGCTACGGCTACTACGGCGGCCTGCTCCCGCAGAGCTGGTCGATCGCCCACGCCGGCCTCGACTTCAGCCAGATCGTCGACGCGCTCTACAACTCCGGCAGCGGCTTCTACGGCACCCCGCTCGACGTCGCCGCCACCTACGTCGTGCTCTTCACCATCTACGGCGCGGTGCTCGACCTCTCCGGCGCCGGCCGCTTCTTCGTCAACCTCTCGGTCGCCGCGTTCCGCCGCTCCCGGGGCGCCGCCGGGCGCACGGCGGTCGCCTCCGGCTTCCTGCTCGGCACGGTCTCCGGATCTGGTACCGCCACCGCGGTCAGCGTCGGCGCGGTGACCTGGCCGATCCTGCGCCGCGCCGGCTACCCGGCCGAGCAGGCGGGCGGCATGCTCGCGGCGGCCGGGGTGGGGGCGATCCTGTCGCCGCCCACGCTCGGCGCGGCCGCGTTCATCGTGGCGGAGTACCTGGAGGTCTCGTACCTCACCGTGCTCGGCTGGGCGATGATCCCGACCGTCCTGTACTACCTGGGCATCCTGCTCGCGGTCGAGATCGACGCCCGCCGGTTCCGGGTCCGGCCGGTGCCGCTGGAGCTGGGCTCGCCGTGGCGGATGCTGGCCCGCTTCGGGTACCACTTCTCCTCGCTCGCCGCGATCGTCGTACTGCTCGCGGTCGGGGTGAGCGCGACCAGGGCCGTGGTGTACGCGACCGCCCTGGCGTTCCTGCTCTCCTTCCTGGACAGGGGCGCCTGGCTCACCCCGGCCCGGCTCTTCGCGGCGCTCTCCGCCGGCGTACGCGGCGTGCTGCCGGTCGCGGCCGTCTGCGCGGCGGCCGGCGTCATCACCGCGGTCACCACCAAGACCGGGCTCGGCGCCCAGCTCGCCTCCCTGCTGGTCCGCACGGCCGAGTCGCTGGCCGACAACCGCACCGCCGTGCTCGCGCTGACCGTGGTGTTCGCGGCGGTGGCGCTCGCGCTGCTCGGCCTGGCCGTACCGGTGACCGCCTCGTTCATCATCGGCTGGGTCATCATCGGGCCGGCGCTGCTCACGCTCGGCGTGCCCGGCCCGGCCGCCGCGATGTTCGTCTTCTACTACTCGGTGCTGTCGGAGGTGACGCCGCCGACGGCGCTGGCCGCGGTCGGCGCCTCGGCGGTGACCGGCGGACGCCCGGTGCCGACGATGTGGCAGGCGCTGAAGTACGCGCTGCCCGCGTTCCTGGTGCCGGTCACGTTCGTGCTCACCGGACCCGGCGAGTACCTGCTCGGCCGCGGCCCGCTCTGGGGCGTGGTCTGGACGGCCGTCGCGGCCTGCCTGGCGGTGGCCGCGCTCGCGGTGGCGACCGGCGGCTGGGTGCTCGGCCTCGGCCCGGCCGGCCCGACCGAGCGGATCGCCGCCGCGGCCGCCGGCCTCCTGCTGCTCTACCTGCACCCGGTCACCATCACCGCCGGCATCGCCCTGCTGGCCGCCGCGGTGGCGGCGGTCGCGCTGCGCCGGCGCCGCGCACCCGGCGGCGCCGGGCCGGGAGTCCACACCCTCGGGAAGGAGTCCACATGAGAACACGGACGGGCGCTGCCCTCGTCGTGCTGGGCCTCGCGGCCGCGGGGCTGGGCGGCTGCGGCGGGCGGCAGGACGCGGCCGGTACCGACGCGGGCGGCGACGTCACCTGCGAGGTGGCCGGCGACGTGCGGGTCGGCATCGCGACCGGCAACGCCACCGGCGTCTACTTCGCGCTCGGCAACGCGTACGCGGAGCAGATCTCGGCGGCCACCGGCGGCAAGGTGAAGGCGACCGCGGCCGAGACCGGCGCCTCGGTGCAAAACATCCAGCAGCTCGTGGCCGGCACGTACCAGGTCGCCTTCTCGCTCGCCGACAGCGCCGCCGACGCGGTGCGGGGCGCGGGGAGCTTCGACGCGCCGCAGCCGGTGCAGGCGCTGTCGCGCATCTACACCAACTACACCCAGGTCGTCGTCCGCGCGGACGCCGGCATCACCACCGTGGAACAGATGCGCGGCAAGCGGGTCTCGACGGGCTCACCCCGCTCGGGTACCGAGGTGATCGCCAACCGGCTCCTCGAAGCGGCCGGCCTCGACCCCGCCAAGGACGTCTCCGCCCAGCGCCTCGACCTCACCAAGACCGTCGACGGCATGAAGGACGGCTCGATCGACGCGATGTTCTGGTCCGGCGGCCTGCCCACGCCGGGCATCACCGACCTCTTCACGACCGCGAAGGGGCAGGTGCGGTTCGTCGACATCACGCCGCTGCTGCCGAAGATGAAGCAGGTCAACCCGGTCTACGAGGAGAGCGTGATCCCGGCCGCCACGTACGGCATGGCGCGGGACGCGAAGACCATCGTCGTACCCAACCTGCTGCTGGTGAAGCAGGACACCGACCCGAACGTGGTCTGCGCGCTCACCAGGGCCCTCTTCGACCGCAAGCCGCAACTGGAGGCGGCCAACGCGGCCGCCAAGGAGATCAGCCTCGACAAGGCCCGGCAGACCGACCCGGTGACGCTCCACCGCGGCGCGGTCAAGGCGCTGGACGACCTGGGCGCGCCCGCCTGACCGCGAAACCCGGTCGCCCGGCGGCCGATCGGCCCCTGCCGGCTGGTCAGGTCGCGGCGGTCCAGGTCGACGGCGGGCACCACATGCTCCGCACGGTCGGCCAGACGGTCAAGCAGGTGGTCGGCATCGCCACCTGACCCCGTCGATTCAGCAGCGGCGGTGCTGGATCGGATCTCGTTCTTCTGTTGGACGGCACAGCGCCCGGTGGCGATAGTGAGATCATGAGTTACGTCGCCGCATCGGACCGCTACGGCAGCGGTATGCAGTACCGCCGGACCGGCCGCTCGGGCCTCGACCTGCCAGTGCTGTCGCTGGGCTTCTGGCACAACTTCGGCGATGACAAGCCGTTCGAGGCGCAGCGGGCGATCGCCCGGCGGGCCTTCGACCTCGGCATCACGCACTTCGACCTGGCCAACAACTACGGCCCGCCGTACGGCTCGTCGGAGCTGAACTTCGGCCGGCTTGTGCGCGAGGACCTGCGGCCGTACCGGGACGAGATCGTCGTCTCGACCAAGGCCGGCTGGGACATGTGGCCGGGGCCGTACGGGCAGGGTGGCGGCGGCCGCAAGTACCTGCTGGCCAGCCTCGACCAGTCGCTGGGCCGCATGGGCCTAGAGTACGTGGACATCTTCTACTCGCACCGCTACGACCCGGACACCCCGCTGGAGGAGACCGCCTCCGCGCTGGACGCGGCGGTGCGCGCGGGCAAGGCGCTCTACGTGGGCATCTCCTCCTACGACGCCGCGCACACCCGCCAGATGGCCGCGCTGCTGCGGGACCTCGGCACGCCGCTGCTGATCCACCAGCCGTCGTACTCGATGCTCAACCGGTGGATCGAGACCGAGGGGCTGCTGGACGCGGCGGCCGAGGTGGGCGCGGGCGTCATCGGTTTCACCGCGCTGGCGCAGGGCCTGCTCACCGACAGGTACCTGAACGGGATCCCGGAAGGCTCGCGGGCCACCCAGGGCAAGTCGCTCGACCCGCAGACCATCGACGGGACCCGGCTCGCCCAGCTCAACGCCCTCGACGACGTGGCCCGCGCCCGCGGCCAGAGCCTCGCCCAGCTCGCGCTCGCCTGGGCGCTGCGCGACCCGCGGGTGACCTCGCTGGTGATCGGCGCGAGCGGCGTGCGCCAGCTGGAGCAGAACGTGGCCGCCCTGGACAACCCGACCTTCACCGACGACGAACTGTCCACGATAGACAAGATCCTGGAGGCGGGCACCGCCTCGGTCGACCTGTGGCGCGACGCCCGCGAGGGCACCCTCTGACGATCCGGTGATCGAAGCTCCCCTCACGTCGTTCTAGCGACATGAAGGGAGCTTCGATCACGGGCGGTGGGGAGCGCGCCGCCTCGGAGAGCTCTAGTCGATGAGTGCGGTCAGGGCGTCGATGTCGCGGGCCAGCACCGCCCGTACGTCCGGGTCCGGCACCAGCGTCGCGTCGGTGGCGAGCGTGCGGAGCGCGGCGAGTTGCCGCAGCGCCCGCCGGTCGTCGCCGGCCGCCTCGGAGACGCGGGCCGCCTCCAGCTTGTTCGACAGCTTGCGGTGCGCCGTGGCGGAGAGCTGGCCGGTGGCGCGGAAGCGGTCGACCAGGTTCGCCAGGTCGCGGAAGGACGTGGTGACGTAGAACCGGACCGTCGTCGTGGTGCGGTTGCCGGCCCTGTCGGTGGCGGTCACGGTCAGCTCGTGCAGCCCCAACCCGAGGTCGTACAGGGGCTGGAGCCGGCCGCTCGGATACGCCGCGCCGTCCATCGTGCCGGCCAGCGTGGCGACGCCGGAGGTCGGGTCGACCGCCTGGTAGGCGATCCGCACGTCCTGGCTGTCGCCGTAGAGCACACCGTCCGCGACACCGGAGACGATCGTGGTCGGCCGGGTGCCGTCGACCTTCACGACCGCCGACTTGAGCGCCTCCGGGTTGCCGGCCGCGTCGGTGGAGCGGTACCGCAGCTCGTGCTCGCCGTCCCCGGTGACGTCCACCGGCCCGGTGTAGGCGCTCCACGGGCCGCCGTCGAGCGACCACTCCGTGGTGGCCACGCCGGCACCGCCGTCGGTCGCGGTGAGCGTCACCGGTACCGCGCCGGCGTGCCAGCCGTCGTCGTTGCCCGGCGCGAACGTGGCGGTCGTCAGCGGCGCCGTCGCGTCGGTGCGCAGCGCCGCCGTGCGGGTCGGCTCGACGTTGCCGGCCCGGTCGGTGGAGCGGAAGCGGACCTCGTGCGTGCCGTCACCGTCCACCTCGAACGGTGCGCTGTAGACGGTCCAGGACGTGGCGCCGTCCACCTGGTACTCGATGGACTCCAGCCCGCTGCCGCCCGGCTCGTCGGAGGCGGCCAGCGTGACCGTCGCCGGACCGGTGTACCAGCCGCCGGACTCCACGCCGGCCACCGAGGCCTCCGTCGCCGGCGCGGTGGTGTCCACGCCGCCGGTGGGGGCGCCGTAGACGTTCAGCTCCCACAGCGAGTAGCCCCACTGGGTGCCCCGCTCCGCGCAGTAGACCCGCACGTAGCGCGCCTCCCCCGCGACCTCGACGTCGTCGATGCCGCCGTCGCCGGCCGTGGTGCTGTAGACCGGCGCCCAGTCGGTGCCGTTGGTCGAGGCCTGGATCTCGTACGACCGGGCGTACGCGGCCTCCCAGTTGAGGCGCACCCGGCTCAGGTCGTACGCCGCGCCGAGGTCCACGCTGATCCACTGTGGATCGCTGTGCGCGCTCCCCCACCGGGTGGTGGCGTCGCCGTCGACCGCGTTGCCGCTCGCGTGCGAGGAGCCCGGCTCGACCGAGGAGGCGTCCGTGGGGCGGCCGTGGGCCAGGTCCTCGCCCGTGGTGCCGCCGGCCCGGATCCGGATGTCGCGGTAGTTGATGTCGAGGCCGGCGCCGTCGTTCTGCACGCCGATGTAGCCGTCGGCGATGTCCCGGTCGCTGGTGTAGTCGTTGATCTTCACGCCGTTGAGGTGGACCTCGACGTGCCGGCCGCTGACCCGGACGTCGTACGAGTTCCACTCGCCGGGCGGGTTGAGGTTGGCCTCGCGCAGGGCGGTGTCCGGCGCCTTGAAGCTGTAGACGCTGCCGGTCGTGCGGGTCGGATCGGCGTCGGTGGCGTCGATCTGGATCTCGTGGCCGGTCGAGACCGGCGCCCACGGGTCGCCGCCCGGGTTGGGGAAGCCGACGAAGACGCCGCCGTTGTCGTCGCCCGGCATCATCCAGTCGACCTTCAGCGAGTAGTCGCTGAACGTGCGGACCGGGAACCAGAGCAGACCCATGCCGCCGAACGAGCTGAGCGTGCCGTTCTCCAGCGTGAAGCCGCCCGGGCCGGCCTGCCGCCACTGGTCGAGGCTGGCCTGGGTGCCGTCGAAGAGCGGCGCGTACCCGGTCTCCGGCCGGCAGTCCCCGGCCGCGTCGCCGGCGGCGAGCCGGATCCCGCCGAGCAGCATCCGCAGGTAGTTCTCGTCCGAGTAGGACTCGGCGGTGTGCCCCATGCCGGTGTACCAGGAGCGGCCGCCGTCGTACCGCTGGCACCAGGTGATCGGATGGTCGGCGCCCATGCCGCCGCCGCTGTAGCTGGACTCGTCGAGGTTGGCGAGCACCTTCACGTTCGCCCGCGGGTTGGTGCGGTAGTCGTACCACTCGTCGGTGCGGGTCCAGGTCGGCGGGAGGTGCGCGGTGGACGGGTTGGCCCGGTCCTCGAGGCGCACGGTCGCCTGCTGGATGGCCGGGTGCGACCGGAAGTAGGCGCCGACGAGCCCGCCGTACCAGGCCCAGTCGTACTCGGTGTCGGCCGCCGCGTGGATGCCGGCGTAGCCGCCGCCGGCCCGGATGTACCCCTCGAACGCCGCCTGCTGGGCCGCGTCGAGCACGTCACCGGTGGTGGAGAGGAAGACCACGGCCTGGTACCGGGCGAGGTTTTCCGGCGTGAACGCGGCCGCGTCCTCGGTCGCGTCGACGGCGAAGCCGTGCTCGTCGCCGAGCCGTTCGATCGCGGCGATGCCGGCCGGGATCGAGTCGTGCCGGAACCCGGCGGTCTTGGAGAAGACCAGGACCGGGCCGACCGACGCCGGCTCGGCGGACGCGGCCGCCGCCGGGACGGTGAGGGCGGTGAGGACGAGGGCGGCCGAGGCCAGTGGCGCCAGCAGTCGGCGCATCGCGCGCTCCTTCCCGCTGAGTGGTGGCTCAGCGGATCGAAGGGGACAGGGCGCGCCGCCGCACCTGGAAGAGTCGGGGTGACCGATGTGGACTGGCCGGCCGGGCCGCCGTGCCACCGCGCGGCCAAGAGGTCGGACGTGTACTGACGTGAATGTACCGGCGGTCGCCCCGACCCGTCAACGCGGGCCGGGCGGGTCAGCGGGCCGGCCGGTGCTCAGGACTGCCGGATGGCCGCCACCTCGTCCGGCGTCAGCTCGACGGCGGCGGCGGCCACGTTCTCCTCCAGGTGGGCCACCGAGCCGGTGCCCGGGATCGGCAGGATCGACGGCGAGCGGGCCAGCAGCCAGGCGAGCACGATCTGGCGCGGCGTCGCGCCGTGCCGCCGGGCCAGTTCGGCGATCAGCGGATCGGCCTCCGGGTCGTGGATCGGCGCCCACGGCAGGAACGTCAGCGCCTCCTGCTCGCAGAGGTCCACAAGGGACTCCGAGCGGCGGTCGTCCACGTTGTACCGGTTCTGGATCGAGACCACGGGTGTCAGCCGCTGGGCGGTGCGCAGCTGCCGCTCGTCCACGTTGGAGACGCCGATGTGCCGGATCTTGCCCTGCTCCTTGAGCGTGACGAGCGCGCCGATCGAGTCCTCGTACGGCACCGCCGGGTCGGGGCGGTGGTGCTGGTACAGCGGGATCCGCTCCAGCCCGAGCCGCCGCAGGCTCCCCTCGCACGCCGCGACGAGGTGCTCCGGCCGGCCGTCGGCGGGCCACGGCGCCTCGGATCCCCGCCGCACCAGGCCGCCCTTGGTCGCGATGACCAGATCCTCCGGGTACGGGTGGAGCGCCTCGCGGATGATCTCCTCGCTGACCTCCGGCCCGTACGAGTCGGCGGTGTCGATGAAGTTGACGCCGAGCTCGACCGCCCGGCGCAGCGTCGCCTTCGCCCGCTCGCGGTCGCGCGGCTCGCCGAGGATGTCCGGGCCGGTGATCCGCATGGCGCCGAAGCCGAGGCGGTTGACCGTCAGGTCGCCACCGATGTCGATCGTGCCGGCCATCGACGCGTGCACGGTGTCGGGCATGGGTCGGGACCCCCTCTAGCGGGTGAAGGACGGGCGCGGGACGTTGCGCAGGTTGGCGCGGGCGAGGTCGACCATCCGGCCCACCCCGCCGTCGAGGACGACCTTCGTGGCGGCCAGCCCGAAGCCCTTCACCTCGGCGGCCGTGACGTGCGGCGGGATGGCGAGCGCGTTGGGGTCGGTGACCAGCTCGACCAGCGCCGGGCCGGGGTGGGCGAGCCCTTCCGCCAGCCCGTGGCGCAGGTCGGCCGGGTCCTCGATCCGCACCGCGTGGATGCCGGCCGCCTTCGCGATGGCCGAGTAGTCGACCGGGCCCTGGTCGGTGCCGTAGTCGGGCAGCCCGTCGACCATCATCTCCAGCTTGACCATGCCGAGCGCCGAGTTGTTGAACGTCACGATCTTCACCGGGATCCGGTACATCGCCACGGTGAGCAGCTCACCCATCAGCATCCCGAGCCCGCCGTCGCCGGAGAGCGAGACGACCTGGCGGCCGGGAAAGGCGAGCTGGGCGCCGATCGCGTGCGGCAGCGCGTTGGCCATCGAGCCGTGCACGAACGAGCCGATCACCCGCCGCCGCCCGTTCGGGGTGAGGTAGCGGGCCGCCCAGACGTTGCACATGCCGGTGTCGACGGTGAAGACCGCGTCGGCGGCGGCGATCTCGTCCAGCAGCCGGGCCGCGTACTCGGGGTGGATCGGCATGGTGCGGTCGATGTCCCGGGTGTACGCCTCGACCACGTCGCCGAGCAGCTCGGCGTGCCGGTGCAGCATCCCGCGCAGGAACCGGTCGTCCTTCTGCCGGACCAGCGGCGTCACCGCCCGCAGCGTGGCCCCGACGTCGCCGTGCACGGCCAGGTCGAGCGGGGTGCGCCGGCCCAGCCGGGTGACGTCGTGGTCGACCTGCGCGGTCCGGGTGCCGGGCAGGAACGCCTCGTACGGGAAGTCGGTGCCGAGCAGCACCAGCAGGTCGGCCTGGTGCATCGCCTCGTAGCAGGCGCCGTAGCCGAGCAGCCCGGTCATCCCCACGTCGAACGGGTTGTCGAACTGGATCCACTCCTTGCCGCGCAGCGTGTGCCCGACCGGGCTGGCGAGCTTGGCGGCCAGGTCGACGACCTCGGCGTGCGCGTCGCGGGTGCCGGCGCCGCAGAAGAGGGTGACGGTGTCCGCCTCGTCCAGCCGCCGCGCCAGCTCGCGTACCTGCTCGTCGGCGGGCGTCACCCGGCCGGTCACCGCCGCGGGGGCGCTCGTGCCGGTGGGGTGTGCGGCCTCGCGGTGCATGAGGTCGCCGGGTACGACGAGCACCCCGACCCCGCCGCGGCCCAGCGCGTGGCCGATCGCGATCCGGGCCAGCCGCGGCATCTGCGCCGGCTGGCTGACCAGCTCGCAGTAGTGGCTGCACTCGCCGAACAGCCGCTCCGGGTGGGTCTCCTGGAAGAAGCCGGTGCCCAGCTCGGCGGCGGGGATCTGGGAGGCGATGGCCAGGACCGGCGCGCCGCTGCGGTGCGCGTCGTACAGGCCCTGGATCAGATGGGTGTTGCCCGGCCCGCAGCTGCCCGCGCAGACCGCCAGGCGGCCGGTCAGCTGCGCCTCGGCGGCGGCGGCGAACGCGCCCGCCTCCTCGTTGCGCACGTGTACCCAGTCGATGCCCTCGGTGCGCCGGATCGCGTCGACGACCGGGTTGAGGCTGTCGCCGACGACCCCGTAGACCCGCGCCACACCCGCCTGGCGCAGGATGTCGATCAGCTGCTCGGCCAGAGTCGGCTCGCTCACCGCACCGATGCTAGTGACAAAATCCCCCGTACACGGGCGAACCAGTAACCTGCCACGGGAACGCGGCGCGGCGCGGTCAGCCCCGGGGCGGGCGGGGGCCCCGGCGGCGCGGGGCGGGCAGCGGGCTCCGCGGGGCCTGCCGCTGGTCGGGCACGTACAGACCGGTCCGGTCGGCGCGCACCGCGGCGGCGGTGCGGGTGGGGGCGTCCAGCTTGTCCAGGATGTGCTCCACGTGGGCGGCGACGGTGCGCTCGGCGACGACGAGGGCGTGCGAGATCTGCCCGTTGGAGCGGCCGTCCACCACCAGCCCGAGCACCTCCAGCTCGCGCGGGGTGAGCCCGCGCAGGTCGCCCGGGGGTGAGAGCAGCACCAGGCCGCCCACCCGGGAGGGCGCGTCGGCGGGGCTGGCCAGGACCGTGACCCGTACGTGCCCGCGCGGCGCGTGGCGGCCGCCCAGCGGCCAGAGGAAGGTGCGGTACACCTGCCCCGCGGCCGCCTCCGCGCGGGCGACGGCCAGCAGCGGCGAGTCGGCGGCCAGCAGCTCGTGGCCCGGCAGGCCGGGCAGCGCCTCGACGCCACCGTCCACATTGAGCACGGTGCCGGCGTTCGCCCCGTCGACGAGGCCGGCCACCGCGGCCAGCGTACGCATCGGGCCGAGCATCGCGCGGCGCAGGACCGCCAGCAGCTCGCCGGCGCGCCTGGGCAGCGCCTCGCCGGAAGTGGCCACATCGGCCAGCTCCAGACCCGTCTGCGCATCCTCCGGCATGGCGTTCACCCAGGCCTACGCTAGGCCAGCGGACCGCCTCCGTCCAGTTTGGACCCCAAGCTCCAGTTTGGATTCCCGGCGGCTCCGGCGGGGTCGTCACGGCCGGGTGCGCCGCGCTCCGGCCCTGGCTGGGCTACCATCCGGTCGCGTGAGCGAAGCCGAGCCTCAGGTCGTCCGCCCCAACCAGGTCCTCGGCTGGAGCGCCGTGGTGGTGGCCGTCGCCGCGACCGGCGCGGCGGGAGCCTTCGCCGACCGGCTGTGGGCGCGGCTGCTGTGGGTGGGCGTCATGCTGCTGCTCCTGGAGGAGCTGTGGCGGTACGACCTGCGCCCGCGCCTGCTGTGGAACGACGGCGGCCTCGTACTGGTGGACGGCCGGGGCGTGCACCGCCATCCGTGGGCCGAGGTCACGGCGATCGGCGTACGGGACAACCGGGTCTCGGTCCGGACGCCCGAGGGGATGCTGGAGGCCCGCTTCGACCGGCCCTGGTGGCTGGCCCGGGTGCATCCGTCCACTCGCGACCTGCCGACCGCCATCGAGGCCCGGCTGCGCGCGGCACACGACGCCGGGCTGGGCGGCACCGGCGCGGAGCCACCGCCGGCCCCGCGGGTGCGCCGGCCGGCCGCGCTCTTCCTGCTGGCGGCGGCCGGCGTACTGGCGGTCATGCTCCCCGGGCTCTGACCGCGCCCGCCCGTGGGCCGGGTCAGGCCGCGTTCAGGTGGGCCACCTCGTCCAGCGTGGGGTCGTACGACGACTTCGCCTCGGCGCGCCCCTCCCGCCAGCCGGCGAGCCGTTCCTGGACGAGCGCCGCCGCGCCGGTCGAACCGTCCACATAGAAGTGCAGGACGCGGCTGCTCCGGGTGGTCTCGTGGGCGAGCAGGTCACCGTCGCCGGCGAGCGCCGCGGTCAGCTCGTCCTCGAACTCGCGCAGGGCGGTCAGCGAGCCGTCCAGCGGCAGGCCGCCCTCGTTCGCCTCGCGGAACGGCAGCGTCACCGCCACGTGCGTGTCGAAGCGGGGGAAGCGGACCGGCAGCAGCGGCTGCTGGGCGGTGGCGATGATCGGCCAGCCCTTCTCGTCCTGCGCGGAGAGCATCACCCAGGTGGGCTCCTTGTACTCGACGGCCTGCCGCTCCACCGCCGCCAGCAGCTCGGCCGGCGGGTGGGCGTCGTCCGGCGGCGCCTCGCCGAACTCGACCGCGCCGATCCAGCGTTCCACGCCCTCCTCGCCGAGCAGCCAGTCGAGCGAGAGGAAGCAGACCTGGCCGCGCACGTCCTCGGGCAGCCCGGGAAACATCGGGTGGTACACGGTGACGTCGATCAGCTGGCGGCCGGCCTCGACCGCGAACCCGTAGCGCAGCTTCTCCAGCTCGAGCTCGGCCCCGCCGATCCGCAGCCGCGCCTCGAAGGCGCGCGGGTCGGGCTGGCGCGAGCAGTGGTACTCCCAGGTCTCGTCCGCCGGGACCGCGGCGGCGAGCCAGCGCGCGGCCACGGCCCGCAGCGGCGCCGCGCCGGCCGGCGAGACGACCACCGCGTGGGCCGCCCGGACGCCGCGGGAGAACTCCCAGTGCAGGTCCGGGTGGATCGCCTCGACCAGGCTGTTGACCTGGCCGCTCAGCTCACCCCACTCGCCGGAGGCGACGGCCGCCTGGACCCGGTCGCGGGCGCCCGGCCACCACTGCCAGAACGCCTGGATCGCGGCGTCGTCGGGTACGGGCGAGGACTCGGCACGGCGGCGAGAGAAGATCACGAGCCGAGACTGTACGCGCCCGCGTCAAGCCCGGCGGCCCGCCGAGACCGCGTGGGGACCGGCCGTTTCGCCGGCCCCACGCCGCGATCCGGGCGCTCGACCACCCGTGGCCACCGCGGAGGCAGCGGACGAAACCCGGCCCCTCCTCGGCGGCGGTTACCGGTAAAAGACCGATATGATCAAGGAATGTCAGACGCGGACCTCGCCATTGCCGCGGCGGAGGCGGGTGCCGCCGTCGTGCGGGCCCGATTCGGCCAGCCGCTGGACCGGTACGCCAAGTCCGGCCGGGACTTCGCCACCGCCGCCGACATCGAGTCGGAGAAGGCGATCCTCGACGTGCTGCGGGCCGCCCGGCCGGGCGACGCGGTGCTGGCCGAGGAGTCCGGCGCTGACGGCGATCCCGGCGCCGACCGGGTGTGGCTGGTCGACCCGCTCTGCGGCACCCACAACTTCGCCGCCCGCACCCCGCTCGTCGCCGTCAACGTCGCCCTGCGCACCGGCGGCGAGGTGACCGCGGCGGCGTCGGCGGACCCGTTCGGCGGCGAGGTCTTCTGGACCGACGGTGCCGTGGCGCGGGTACGGGTCGACGGCGCCGACCGGCCGCTCACGCCGGACGCCGCGGTGCCGCTGGTCGACGTCAACCTGGAGCCGCCGTTCGCCAACGGGCCGGGCTTCCGGGCGGTACGCCTGCTCGGCGACGTGGCGTTCACCCAGCGGTTCGGGCCGCGGGTGTCGTCGTCGACGCTGGCCCTGCTGTGGGTGGCGGCCGGCCGGCGGGCCGGGTTCGTGAGCGACAGCGACCTGCGCGACAACGTGCACTTCGCCGCCCCGGTCGCGGTCTGCCGGGCGGCCGGCTGCGTGGTGACCGGCCTGCGCGGCCAGCCGGTGTACGAGGGGGCCGGCGGCCTGGTCGCCGCGGCCGACCGGGAGACGCACGACGCGCTGCTGGCGATGGTCGGCAAGCAGTTCCGAGGGAGTTGACGTGACGCTGAACGCGCTGGTGGTCCGCGGCGGGTGGGAGGGCCACCGGCCGGTGGAGGCCACGGACATGTTCATCCCGTTCCTGGAGCGGGCCGGCTACGAGGTACGCGTCGAGGGCTCCCCCGAGGTGTACGCCGACCCGGCCGCGATGGCCGCCACCGACCTCGTGCTGCAGTGCGTGACGATGTCGCAGATCACCGGCGAGCAGGTGGCCGGCCTGCGGACGGCGGTCGAGGCGGGCACCGGGCTCACCGGCTGGCACGGCGGGATCGTCGACTCGTACCGCGCCTGCTCGGACTACCTGCAACTGGTCGGCGGGCAGTTCGCCACCCACCCGGGCAAGGAGCCGTGCGAGCGGCAGGGCGGGCAGGAGGACAACTACCTGCCGTACACGGTGAACCTGACCGCCCTCGGCCGCGAGCACCCGGTCACCGCCGGCGTCGAGGACTTCGACCTGGCCACCGAGCAGTACTGGGTGCTCCACGACGACCTCGTCGACGTGCTCGCCACGACCACCCACCCGACCCGGCCGTGGCACCCGTGGCACCGGCCGATCACCTCGCCGGCGATCTGGACCCGGCGGTGGGGCGCCGGCCGGATCGTCGTGACCACGCCGGGGCACAGCCTCGACGTGCTGGAGCACCCGAGCGTCCGGACCGTCATCGAGAGGGGCATCCTGTGGGCGAGCCGCACCGCGTCGGAATCGTAGGGCTCGGCGTCATCTCCGGCGCGTACCTGAGCACGCTCGCCGACCACCCGGACCTGCGGATAACCGCGGTGGCCGACCTCGACCCGGCCCGGGCCGCCGCGGCCGCCGCGCGGATCCCGGGCGCCGAGGCGGTGACCGTCGACCGGCTGCTCGGCGGCGCCGACGTCGACACCGTGCTCAACCTGACCGTCCCCGCGGCCCACGCCGAGGTCGCGCTGGCCGCGATCGCCGCCGGCAAGCACGTGTACGCCGAGAAGCCGCTCGCCGTCACGTTCGCGGACGGGCGGTCCATCGTCGACGCGGCCGCCGCGGCCGGGCTGCGGCTGGGGTGCGCCCCGGACACGGTGCTCGGCACGGGTACCCAGACCGCGCGCGCCGCGATCGACGCCGGCCTGATCGGGCGCCCGGTCGCCGCGTCGGCGGTCATGGTCACACCCGGACACGAACGGTGGCACCCCAACCCCGACTTCTACTACCTGCCGGGCGGTGGTCCGCTGCTGGACATGGGGCCGTACTACGTGACGTCCCTGGTCCACCTGCTCGGCCCGGTACGCGCGGTGACCGGGGCGGCCAGCCGGCTGCGCCCCGAGCGGGTGATCGGTTCCGGACCGCGGGCCGGCGAGCGGATCCCGGTCGAGGTGGCCAGCCACGTGACCGGCGTGCTCGAACACAGCGGCGGCGCGCTCACCACGATCACCACGAGCTTCGACAGCGTGGCGACGACCGCCGCGCCGATCGAGGTGCACGGCGAGACCGGGACGCTCCGGGTGCCGGACCCCAACCAGTTCGACGGCGAGACCCGCCTCTTCGCGCTCGGCGGCACCGGCTGGCAGCCGCTCGACCCGTCGGCCGGCTACGTGGGCGCGGGTCGCGGCATCGGCCTGGTCGACCAGATCACCGCCGAGGGGCGGGCCAGCGGGGCGCTCGCCCTGCACGTACTGGAGATCATGACCGCCCTCCTCGACTCGGCCGCGCAGGGCCGCCGGATCGCGCTGACCACCACGGCCGTACGCCCCTCGCCGGTGCCGCTCACGGCACCAGCCCCGTGATCGAAGCTCCCCCCATGTCGTTCTAGCGACGTGGAGGGAGCTTCGATCACATGGGACGTGTCAGGCGACCAGCTTCCAGGGACCCTTCGGGTCGCCCGGGGGCTGGTTGCGGGTGTACCACTTGGCCTCGTAGACCTTGCCCTGGTACGTGACGCGGTCACCGGCGTTGTACACCGTGGTCGGCGTCCAGGCGGACGGGGTGCCGTCCGGCGGCGGCGGCGGGGCGATCTCCTCCCACGGGCCGTTCGCGTCGCCGGGCTTCTGGTTGCGGGTGTACCAGCGGGCCCGCCACCGCTTGCCGTCGTGCTCCGCGACGTCGCCGGTGTCGAAGACGCGCGACGGCGTCCAGATCGCCACACCCTCCTCGGTCATGGCCAGTTCCTGCCACGGGCCGTTCGGGTCACCCGGCTTGTTGTTCTTCGAGTACCAGGAGGCGAGGTAGACCTTGCCCTGGTACGTGACCCGGTCGCCGTTGTCGTACACCTTCGTGGCGCTCCACGCCGCCGGCAGGTCGACGGTCACCGTGACGGTGGCCGACGCCGGGTCGAGGTAGTCGCTGCCCGAGTAGGACGCGGTCAGCGTGTGGCTGCCGGCGGCGAGCCCCACCGGCAGCGTGAACGTCGCCTTGCCGCCGGAGAGCGCCGCCGAGCCGCGGACCGTCGTACCCTCGCGCAGCTCGACCGTGCCGGTGACCGGTGCCGGCGCGGCGTCCACCGTGACGGTCACCGTGGCCGCCGTGCCCCAGCTCACCGGGGCCGAGGTGGCGGTCACCGCCGGCACGCCCTTGGCCGTCCGGAACACCGCCGGTTGGGCCACCGCCTCGCCGCCGTCCGCGCTCCTGGCGGAGACGACCCAGGCGTACGAGGTGGCGGGCAGCAGGCCGCTCCAGGTGACCGAGGCGGTGCCGTTCGCGGTGACCTCGTCGGTGCCGATCTCGCCGCCCGGCACGTACGCCGCCAGCGACTCCGTCTTGAACGACGTCTGCCGCGTGGTCAGGTCGACCGGGAGGGTGAGGTTGTCCTCCGCGCCGTTGTACCGCGGCCGGGTCTGGCTGCCGTCCGCGCGGATGTCGTACTCGGTGGCGCCGAAGTTCTCCAGCAGCGGCGAGTACGTGTCGATGTGCATCTCCGCGCGGTCCACGTCGAACTGCAGCAGCCGCAGGAAGCTCGCCCCGAACTGGAGGCGGTCGGTGGACTTGTGGTCCACCGTGCCGTCCCCGTCGAGGTCGATGTTGCCGCTCGCGTCGACCAGGCCGGGCCAGAGCTCGCCCGCGGAGACCGTGTAGAACTGGTAGTCCGCCAGCAGCTCGACCACGTCGTGCGCGACGGTGACGCCGACCTTCGACTTCACGTTGGTGCCGACGCCGTGCTCGTGGCCGGCGAGGACCAGGAAGACGTTCGGGTTCTCCTCCACGACCAGCTTGTAGAGCGGCGAACCGTCCGGCGCGGAGAACGCCGCGCCGCGGCCGTCCGGGTTGGTCGAGGGGCGCAGGTAGTCGTGGGAGAGCAGGATCCCGTTGCGGTCCTTGTACCGCTTGAAGATCGAGTCGGCCCACTTGGCCTCGGTCGGGGTGACCCCGTAGGAGAGGCCGACCGCGACGAAGTCCAGCCCGCCGGCGGAGAAGAGGACGTAGTTGTTCTGGTTGTCCTTGCCGGGCGTGACCGTGCCGTCGGGGTTGGTCACCTCGTCCCAGGCGTGGTACTCGGCGCCCCGCGGCCAGGCGCCGGCCACCTGGTAGTACCGGTCCGCGCCGAAGACCTTGCTGAACCGCGAGTCCGGGCCGGTCTCGGCGCCGAGCTGGTTGTCGTGGTTGCCGGCGATGACCTGGTTGACCACGCCGGAGTCGTCGAGCACCCGCTGGTAGCCGGAGGCGCGCTCGAACTCGCGGTCGACCTGCTCGTTCAGGCCGGGCCGCTGCAGCGAGCCGTCCGGGTTCCTCGCGAGCGGGTCGTAGTAGTCGTTCTCGATGATGTCGCCGGTGTGCGCCGTGTACGCGATCTTCCGCCCGGCCGCGTTGTCGGCGATCCACTGGGTCTGCTCGCGGTACGCCGCCGCGAAGATGGCCTGCTCCTCGGCGACCTGGATGTCGGAGGGCTCCTGCCGGCCGTCGAAGTCGTCGTACGTGCCGCCGGCCGCACCCTCGCTCAGGTACTGGGTGTCGGTGAAGTGGGCGAGCGCGAAGTCGTACGTGGCCGGGTCCTCGAAGCGGTCCTTGTCGTTCTGCGCCGAGGAGTCCCGCGGGGACAGGTCGTCGGCGAACGGGTCCTCGCCGGTGACCAGCACGTGCACGGTGCCGCCGTCCCGGTACGCGTCGGTGACCGGTGCGGTGAGCACAGTGGACTGTCCGGCCTTGCCGCGGGAGCTGGTGAGCACGTCCCACTTGCCGCCGGCCGGGTCCCACACCCGCAGCGCCACGACGCGGGCCGGGTCGATCGTCCCCTCCCAGCGCAGGGTGGGCGCCGCCTGGGTCGCGCCGAGCGGCACGTCGTACCGCTGGAAGACCACGTCACGGCTGGACGGGGTGTCGACCGAGCGGCCGTCGAGCGGGCGCAGCGAGCCGACGTCGACGGTCCCCTCGTGCTGGACGTCCAATGTGGTCGGCACCGCGGCCGCCACACCCTGGTACCCGGTGGAGGGGGCGACCACGTCCGCCTTGGTGAAGGTGGCGGTGAGCGGCACCCCGTCCTCGCCCGGGATCTTCGCCGACAGCGTCGCCTTCGGCCCGTTGGTGCCGGTGACGTCGGTCTCCAGCCCGGTCGGCACGTCCGGGATGCTGGCGCTGGTGAAGCGGACCTCGCGGGTGGCCGTGTTGCCGAGCGTGTCGGTGGCGGTGACGGCGAGCGTGTGCGCGCCGGCCGGCAGGCCGTGACCGATCTGGTCGCCCTGCTTGACCGCCTGGCCGTCGAGCGTGATGGTCGGGGTGCCGGCGACGCCGGTCGCGTCCTCGACCCGGACGTCGAGCGCGACCGTCGCGGTGAGCCGCTGGCCCTCGGCGGGGACGCTGCTCTTCACCACCGGCGCGGTGTTGTCCACTGTGAACGTACGCGTGGCGGTCCTGTCGCCGCTCGTGGCGGTGACGCTGTGCGGGCCGTCGGCGAGCGCGGCGGTGTCCACGTCGGCCCGCAGCCCCTTGGCGGTGAGGCCGGGGTCGACCTCGAACAGGATCTCCTTGCGCAGCACGGAGTTGTACGTGCTGCCGCACGTCCCGTCCCCGATGAACGTGGTCACCTGCGTCCCGGCCGGGTACGTCGCGGAGCCGATCGTCACGTTCGTCTGCGCGACCTCCCGGGTCAGCTGGACGGCCTGCGGGCCGCCGGCCGGGAAGAGCTGGAAGTCGCGCAGGGTGAAGTCGTCGAAGTTGCCGGTCGGGCAGTCCGGCGCGACGGTGGTCGGGTTGATGCCGGCGACGAAGTCGAGGACGTTGACGCCGGGCACGAGCCACTCGTTCGGGAAGGAGAGCTCGGCGGTCTCCTTCTCCCAGATGCCGAGGTCGAGCGGGATGCCGTTGACGAGCACCTGGTTGCGGTAGCCGCCGTCGGTGCCGTTGCCGCCGACGAAGAGGCGCAGCCGCGCGTTCTCGCCGCTGCCCAGCGTGGCGACCGTCCGGGTGGTCTGCGCGCCGGAGATGGTGAAGACGAGCTCGACGTCCTTGTTGGTGCCGCAGGTGCCGTCGCCGAGCGCGAGCGTGGCGTCGGCCGTCGCGGTCCGGTTGCCGCCGCTGAGGTAGTACACGCCGTCGAGCGCGGCCGTGCCGGTGCTCGTCTGGAGCCCGACCGTGGAACGGGTGATCCGGAAGTCGTCGTGGTTGGCGCAGAGGCTGGCGCCGCTGCCGGAGTTGTAGTCGCCGGTGACCACCTGGACGCTGTTCTCGCCCGGGCGCAGGTACCGGTTCGGCAGCTCGACCGAGACCGGCTCCGCCCCGCCGGCGCCGTAGTCGCCGCCGAGGTCGACGCGGTTGCCGTTCACCATCAGGTAGTTGTGGTAACGCGCCTCGACCGAGTTGCCGGCGGCGACGGTGAAGGTGAGCGTCGAGGTGCCGGTCGCGAGTGTCTCGGCGTTCTGCGCGGGCGCGCCGTCGAGCGCGATCGCGTCGACCCCGGTGTCGCCGTCGCGCGGCGCGGCCGCGATGACCGGCTGGGTGCCGCGCACGAGCGCGCCCTCGGCCGGGGTGACCTTCGCCGAGCCGGCGGGCGGGTTGTTGACGCCGACGGTGACGCTGGTCGTTGCCCCGGACGCGGTGACCGCCTTGACGGTGTGCGTGCCGTTCGGCAGCGACCGGGTGTCGAGGTCGAGGCGGAGGCCCGAGGTGCCGCCCGGCTCGCCGGAGAGCACGAACGTCAGCGTCTGGCTCAGCCGCGGCGTCGAGGTGCCGCAGGTGCCGTCGCCGAAGCTGTAGCTGAACAGGTTCTGCTCGCCGTCGATGACCACGCCGAGCAGGCTGAGGCTGATGTTGCTCAGCGGGAAGTCGTCGTAGTTGGGGCAGCGCCCGCCCTCGCCGTTCGGCAGCTGCTCGTACCCGATGGCGGCCGTGTTGCTGCTGTCGACCCAGTTGGCGCCGGCCTTGACGGTGATGGTGTTGACGCCGGAGCGCAGCCACTCACCGGGGAAGTCGAGCACGCCCGCGTTGCCGCCCGGGACGTCCGGGAAGTAGACGCGCTCGTCCTCGGCCGTGTGGTCGTTGACGGTGATGTAGTTGTGGTAGCGCGCCTCGGTGCCGTTGCCGCCCATGTCGAACGCGAAGTGCGCGGTGCCCGCGGTCCGCGTCGCCTCGACCGCCTGGTCGTCGATCGCGATGTCCGTCACCGAGTCGTTCTCGGCGGTGGGCTCGGCGCTGACGGTCACGGTGCCGTCCAGCGCCTGCCCCTCGCGGAGGTTGAGCGTCGGTGCGCCGCCGACGACCGGCGGCGCCTCCTCCGCCCCGGCGGCGGCCGGGACGATCGCTGCGGCGGCGACGACGATCGCCACCGCCAGCGCACCTAGTGGGCGCTTCATGAAGGTCTCTCCTATGTGGTGAGTTGGATCGCGGCGACGGCCGTGAGGCCGGTGCCGAAGAGCGTGATGCCGGCCGCGGCCAGCACCGGGGCCACGCGGGTGGCGAGGCGGAGGGTGGCGTGCGTGCGCGCGCCGCGGACGACGGCGGTGCTGCCGCCGATCGCGAGCAGCCCGACGCCGAAGAGCACCACGGCCATCCCGACGCCGAACGTCAGGACCAGCAGCAGCGCGAAGCCGGCCCGCCCGACGAACAGCCCGGTGACGAGCACGAGGAACGCGGCCGGCGACGGGGTGAGCCCACCCGAGGCGCCGAGCAGCAGCAGCCCCGGCCGCTTGCCGTGGTGGTGGTCGTGGTGGTGGTGGTGGTCGTGCTGATGCTCGTGGGAGTGGTCGTGGTCGTGGCGGTGCCGCTGGCGCCGGAGCAGCCAGAGGCCGGTGCCCACCACGAGCACGCCGGCGGCGAGCTGGAGCCAGCGGGTGAGGTCCTCCATCCGGACCAGGTCCGAAAGGGACAGAAACGTCCACGCCAGACCGATCAGCAGCACGGAGAGCGTGTGCATGACGGCCACCGAGCCGCCCAGCCAGGCCGCGTCCCGCACCCGGCCGCGCGAGCCCACGAGGTACGCGGCGGCCAGGCTCTTGCCGTGCCCCGGCGTCACCGCGTGGCCGGCCCCCGCGACGAACGCGAGCGCGAACGCGGCCGGCGGCACGCCCGGCGACTGGATCGCGCTCTGCAGCTGGTCGGCGACCGCGCCGATGGTGCTCACGCCGCCACCCGCCCGGCCGCGCGGCGCCTCATCCGGCGGCCGATCGCCAGCGCGGCCACCGCGACCAGCAGCAGGCCGCCGACGACCGCGCCGATCTGGAGGGCGGCGCCGCGACCGGTTCCCGCGCCGCCGCCGGCCGCCGGCACCGCGTCACCCACGCTCCATTCATGCGTGTACGCGTCGGAGGTGTAGACCGCGCGGGCACCGCTGGGTCCGGTGGCGAGGGTCCGGTAGGCCGGGTCGAGGTCGGTGAGCGTCCGCACGGCGACGTCGACCACCCCGACCGCCGCCGGGCAGGTGTAGTCGATCGTCGCGCCGGTACGGGCCAGGTCGTCCGGGGGCGTGACCGTCCCGGCGCACTCCCGCCCGTCGCTGGCGACCGTGATCCGCTCCCGCAGGTACGCCGCGAACTGGGCCGACGGCCCGACCGCCGCCGCGTCGGAGTCCTGGTAGAACACGGCGCCGTCGAGCAGCACCCGGTCCCGCGGGAGCAGCCCGAGCGCGACGCCGAGCAGGGTGAGGTCGTCGAGCCCGCCGACCTTCCACCGCACCCGGACCACCTCGGGACGGGCCGGATCGGGCGCGATGGCCACGGTCTGCGGGTCGCCGAACGGGTGCGCGCCGGCCGGCGCCGGTGTCGCGAGGACGGCGGTGGCCGCGCACGCGAGGATCGCGAGGCCGCCGGCGAGGCCGCGGATGGGCAAGGGACAGCGCTCCTGGTCGAGAGGGGTTCGGGCCGCGCATGAGTCTGTGCCAGCGTTTTGAAACTCACGGGCTCGCCGCGGTGATCAGCAGGCGAGGTCGACGTGAACAGTTAGTTGATCATCCCTGGTCACGCGATTTCGATCACACCGCCGCGCGGCCTCGCTCACCGTCCCGCCGGCGGCCCGCCCCGTGGCCGGGGCGGCGCCACCCGGGCTTGACATCGATGACCATAGCTGCTTGTCTGTGACACACATCCTCATCGCGCCTCCGGGCGGCGCGCCGTTTCTCTCCGGAAGGGAAACCGCGAATGCCCGACCATCCCCTCTCCCGCCGCCGGCGGCGCCGCCCGCTCCCCGCCGGCGCCCTCCTCATCGCCGTCCACGTCGGACGGCGCGGCGGCGGCGCGTTCGCCGGCGCGCGCGCCGATCCGGCCCTGCCGGCCAGCGACGCCGCGACCGGCATGGTCTACAGTGGACTGGCTGCCGCCGCGGACGGCCCGTGCGCCGGCATGTTCCAGGTCAAGGGCGTCTCCCCGGCGATGTGCACGCACGGCCCCGACGCCGCGCCGGCCGGCCTCTCGGTCAAGCGCCGGATCCAGCCGCTCGCCGCCGCGGCCGCCGGCGCCAGCGCGCTCGCGGTCTGCGAGGGCGACGGCACCTCCGGCCGGCGGGTCGAGGTGCTCTACGTGCACGGCTCGACCAGCCGGTACCAGCAGTACCTGGAGACGTTCCGCTCGCTCGCCGAGGGCGTCGACGTCATCTTCAACGAGAGCGCCCGGGAGACCGGCGGCGAGCGGCACGTGCGGTACGTGACCGAGACCGTCAACGGCGCCTGCCGCCCGGTCGTCCGGGACGTGCAGATCGCCGACTCGGCGCTCAACGCGAACGACTGGGCGCCGCTGCTCAACGCGGTCAAGGCGGCCGGCTACACCCGCACCGACCGCAAGTACCTCCAGTTCGTCGACGCGAACGTCTACTGTGGAATCGGCGGGTTCGCCGGCGACACCCGCAAGAGCGACGCCAACCGCTCCAACTCCGGCCCCGAGTACGCCCGCGCCGACAACGGCTGCTGGAGCGCCGGCGTGGCCGCGCACGAGCTGGGCCACACGCTCGGCGCCGTCAACAACAACGCGCCCAACGCCTCCGGGGCGGCGCACTGCGTCGACGAGTGGGACGTCATGTGCTACAAGGACGGGCCGAACGTGGTCATCCAGACCAAGTGCACCGACCGGGCGCACGACCAGCGGCTGGACTGCAACCACGACGACTACTACCACACCAACCCGGCGGCCGGCTCGTACCTGGCGACCTACTTCAACGTCGCCGACAACCTCTTCCTCATCAAGGGCACCGGCGGCGGCGGGCCGGGACCGCAGCCCAGCCAGAACCGCGCGCTCTCGGCGACCGCGTCCGCGTCGTACACCTCGTCGTGGGAGAGCGTGGCGGCCGTCAACGACGGTGCCGAGCCGGCCACGTCGAACGACACGGCCAACCCGCGCTGGGGCACCTGGCCCGAGACGGGTGAGCAGTGGGCGCTGCTGACCTGGCCGTCGGCGCAGACGCTCACCTCGGCCGAGGTGTACCTCTTCGACGACGGCGGCGGCGTCCGGGTCCCGGCGTCGTGGAAGCTCCAGTCCTGGAACGGCAGCGCGTACGTCGACGTGCCCGGCGCCAGCGGCTACCCGGTCGCGGTCAACCAGTACAACCGGGTGACGTTCGGCAGCGTGAGCACGACCCGGCTGCGGGTGCTGCTGCAGAGCGGCGCCGGCTCGGTCGGGCTGCTGGAAGTCAAGGCGTACGGACCCTGATGAACCTCGCGCACGCCGGCGCCGTCCTGACCGTCCACTCGGACGGCGCCGGCTCGGTCTGGGTCACCGCACAGTGGACGGACGGCCACCCGGTGACCGGGCCGGCGAGCGCGATCCTCACCGCGACGGCGGCCGGCCAGCGGGTGGGGCCGGCCCCGTTGCGGGCGATCGGTGACGGCGCCGGCACGCTCACGTACTCCGGACAGCTGCCGCCCGGCCAGTGGACGGTCACCGCCGAGCTCGCCATGCCGGCGGTGGCCCGCTGCGACGCCCGCTTCGAGGTGGGCGCCGCGGCGGCACCGGCGGCGGTCGCCTGCACTCCCCCGGACTCCGCGGCCGCCCCGGCCGGTGCCGCCGTGCCGTGGCCCACGGTCGCCCTGGCGGGCGCCGTCGTCGCCGTACTCGTGGCGGGTCTTCTCCTGGCCCGCCGGCGACGGCGCCGCACGTCCGCGCGGACGCTGTGGTGAGATGGAGGCCATGCGCCTTCACGTGGGGTGTGCGATGTGGACTCTCAAGGCGTGGCAGGGGCGCTTCGTGCCGCACCCGCTGCCGCCGCACGAGCGGCTGCGGCACTACGCCGGCTGGTGCGACGCGGTCGAGGGCAACACCACCTTCTACGCCACGCCGGCGCGCGAGACGGTGGCGTCGTGGGCGCGGCAGACCGACCCCGGCTTCCGGTTCGTGGTGAAGCTGCCCAGGACCGTCACGCACGAACGGCGCCTGGCGGACGCCGACGAGCCGCTGCGCGCGTTCCTGGACGCGGTGGAGCCGCTCGGGCCGAGGGCGCACGCGCTCTGGGTCCAGCTGCCGGGGTCGTTCGGCCCGGACGACGTGCCGGTGCTCGCCCGCTTCCTGCGCCGGCTGCCGGCCGCCCACCGGTACGCGGTGGAGGTGCGCCACCCCGACTTCTTCGCCGACCCGCGCGCGGCGCGGCGGCTCGAAGCGGCGCTCGGCACGGTCGACGCCGAGTGGATCCCGTTCGACACGACGGCGTTCTTCGCCAGCCCGCCGGCCAGCGACGCCGAGCGGGAGGCCTGGGTCAAGAAGCCGCGCCTGCCGCCGCGCACCCGCGCGCTGACCGCCCGGCCGATCGTGCGGTACCTCGGCCGCGACGACACCGCCCGCACCGTCGAGGGGTGGCGGCGGTGGGTCGAGGTCACCGCCGGGTGGCTGCGCGAGGGGCGCAGCCCCACCGTCTTCGTCCACACCCCGGACAACGCCGACGCGCCGGCGCTGGCCCGCCGCTTCCACGAGGAGGTACGCGCCCGGGTGCCCGGCCTCGCCCCGCTGCCCGACCCGATCCCGGCCGAACCGCTGACCCTGTTCTAGGGCTTCGGAGTCGGCGTGCGCCGCCCCCCCCCCCCCCCCCCCCGCCTGTGATCGAAGCTCCCTTCAAGTCGTTAGAACGACTTGAAGGGAGCTTCGATCACAACCCATCACCCCGACTCCGAAAGCTCTCAGCTGGCCGGGTGGCTCGCTCGCGAGCGGGTCGTTCGCCGGGCTAAGTTGTTTCCCGTGTGGAACTCACTGCGCACCGACGCGCCCGCCGGCCTCGTCGCCGGCGTCACCGCGTACCAGGCCGGCGACGGCGACCTCGTCCACGCCTACGTGGCCCGCCCGGAAGGGCCCGGCCCGTTCCCCGGCGTGGTGCTCGCCCACCACATGCCGGGATGGGACGAGCTGTACCGGGAGTTCGCCCGCCGCTTCGCCGACCACGGGTACACGGCCATCTGCCCCGACCTCTACTGCCGTACCGGCCACGGCGAGCCCGACGACGTGGCCGCCTCGGTCCGCGCGGCCGGCGGCGTCCCCGACGACCAGGTGGTCGCCGACCTGGTCGCCGCCCGCGACTGGCTCCGCGCGCTGCCCACCGCGAACGGCCGGGTCGGCGTCATCGGCACCTGCTCCGGCGGCCGGCACGCGCTACTCGCGGCGAGCAAGGCCGGCGGCTTCGACGCGGTCGCCGACCTCTGGGGCGGGGGCGTGGTGGCCGCGCCGGACGAGCTCACCCCGGAGCGCCCGGTCTCCGTGCTCGACTACACCGCCGGCCTGGACGCGCCGCTGCTCGGCCTCTTCGGCGACCAGGACAAGTACCCGACGCCGGAGCTCGTCGACCGGCACGAGGAGGAGCTGCGCAAGCAGGGCAAGGAGTACGAGTTCCACCGGTACGCCGACGCCGGGCACGGCTTCTTCTACTACCACCGGGCCGCGTACCGCGCCGAGTCCGCCATGGACGGCTGGGCGAAGGTCTTCGACTTCTTCGGCCGCCACCTCTCGACCAGGAGCTGACATGTGCACGAACATCTCCGAGACCCTGCCGGCCGCCGGCGCCGCGAAGGGCGGCTCCGGCTGGTTCCCGGTGACCGCGGCGAACGTCGGCTTCGACCACGCGGTCGGCTCCCGCTTCGACCACGCCCTGCTGCTCGACTTCGTCGACCCGGCCCGCGGACCCTCCGCCCGGATCGCGGTCGAGCTCGACCTGGAGACCGGCCGGGCGCTGGTGGCCGCGCTCCAGTCGGTCATCGAGGCGGCCGAGCGCAGCGGCGCCCCGGTCTAGCCGGCCGGTGTTCGGCACCGCCGAGCCGCGGCTGGCCCCCTCTCCCCGGCCCGCGCGGCGGACCTGCGCGGCCGGGTCGACGTCACCCCGTGCGGGTGACCGGCCCGGGAAGCTGTCCGCGTGATCGAAGCTCCCCTCAAGTCGTTCTAGCGACGTGAAGGGAGCTTCGATCACGGGCAGTGGGCGCCGCCTAGACGCGGCGGAGGACGGAGACGACCTTGCCGAGGATGACGGCGTGGTCGCCGTCGATGGGGTCGTAGGCGGGGTTGCGGGGTTCGAGCAGGACGTGGCCGGCGCGGCGGCGGTACACCTTGACGGTGGCCTCGTCGTCGATCAGCGCGGCCACGATGTCGCCGTTGTACGCCTCGTGCTGCCGCCGGACCACGACGATGTCGCCGTCGCAGATGGCGGCCTCGACCATCGAGTCGCCCTGGATTCGCAGGCAGAAGAGGTCGCCGCGGCCGACCAGGTCGCGGGGGAGGGTGAGGGTCTCCTCGGCGGCCTCCTGCGCGAGGATCGGGCTTCCGGCCGCGATCGTGCCGACCAGCGGCACGCCCACGGTGGCCGGGTCGCGGCGCTCCGGCGCGGCGCCGAGGAAGAGGCGTACGTCGACCGGGCGGGTGGCGGTGCGGCCGCGGCGCAGGAACCCGAGGTCCTCCAGCGCGCGCAGGTGCCGGCTGACCGACGAGGTCGACGCCAGCCCGACCGCGTCCCCGATCTCGCGGGTGGAGGGCGGGTAGCCGTAGCGGACCACCCAGTCGCGGATGACGGTCAGGATGCCGCGCTGCCGGGAGGTCAGCGCGGCGGTGTCGAGATCCTCAGCCAGTACCACGCACCGATCCTGACCCACCGCGGGCCGGGACGGCGCCAGGCACGCCGGGGCTGGTCGGCGCAGGACCGGCCGGACCGCGCGGAAGCTGATAGGGTCTGCGCGGTCGTGGGGCCGCGAACACGATACTGGGGGTTCCATGAAGTTGTCGATCTTGATGCCGGTGTACAACGAGGCGCGGACGATCGAGGTCGCCGTCAAGCGGGTGCTCGACGTGGCGTACCAGGTCGACTTCGAGCTCGTCATCGTCGACGACGGCAGCACGGACGGCACCGCCGAGGCGCTGGCCGCGGTCGCCGACGGGCGGGTCCGGCTGATCTCCCACGAGCGCAACAAGGGCAAGGGCGCCGCCATCCGCACCGCCGCCGCGGCGGCCACCGGCGACTACATGATCATCTGTGACGCCGACCTGGAGTACTCGCCGGAGGAGATCCCCGGCCTGCTCGCGCCGGTGGTCGCCGGCGAGGCGGAGGTGGTCTACGGCACCCGCACGTTCGGCAGCCACTCGTCGTTCTCGTTCTGGTACGTCATGGGCAACAAGTTCGTGACGACCTTCGCCAACGTGCTCTTCAACTGCTACATCAGCGACCTGGAGACCTGCTTCAAGCTGATGCCGCTGGAGCTCTACCGGCGCCTCGACATCAAGTCGGCCGGGTTCGGCATGGAGGCCGAGGCGACGGGGAAGCTGCTGCGCATGGGCTACCGGCCGTACGAGATCCCGATCTCCTACCGCGCCCGCGGGCGGGAGCAGGGCAAGAAGATCACCGCGTGGGACGGCATCGAGGCGCTCTGGATCATCACGCGCACCCGGGTGGGCCGTCGACCCGCGGGCAAGTGACGCCCGCCCCGCGATGTCCTCCCCCTCCGCCACCCGGACCGTGGACCCCGTGCCACCGGCGGAAGAGCGCCCCGGATGGCCGGCCCGCGCCCGCGCCGCCCTCCTCCCGTACGGCTTCGACGCCGGCGCGGCGGTGCTCGCCGTCGCGCTGCTCTGCTCGCTGCACGACATCCGCGCGATAGTCCACCTGCACTACTGGCTGGACGAGGCGTGGGTCGCCCTCTCGGTGCGGCTGCCCCTGTCCGACCTGCCGGTCGCCACCTCCTCCACCCCGCTGGGCTGGACGGTCCTGCTCCGCCTCGTACCGGGCGTCGACCGCCTGCGGCTGCTTCCGCTCGCCTTCCTGGCGGCGGCGGTGCTGATCGCGTACGCGCTCGGGCGCTCGCTCGGCTGGCGCTCCCGGGCGGAGGGGATCCTCGCCGGGCTGGCCGCGGCGACCGGCGTGATCCTGCTCCCGGCCAGCCAGATGCGGCACGACCTCAAGCAGTACACGGCCGACGCCGCCGTGGCGCTCGCCCTGGTCACGCTCGTCTCGCTGACCGAGCGGCACTGGTCCCGCCGGCGCCTGGCCGCGATCGCGGCGCTCAGCGCGGCCGGCATGCTGATCAGCCACCCGACCGCGATCATGGCGGTCTGCGCGGCCGGCGGGCTCGCCGTCACCGCGCTGGCCCGCCGGCAGTGGCGCCGGCTGGTCGAGTCGCTCGTCACCGGTGCGGTCGCCGGGGCCGCGGTGCTGGCGGTGTACCTGGGCGTCACGACCCGCGGCCGCAACGAGTCCCTGCAGAGCTACTGGGCCGGCTACTTCCCCGACTTCGACAACCTCGGCGAGTACGTCGACGTGCGCATGTCCGAGCTGCAGCGGTTCCTCGGCATGCCGTGGGGGGTGCTGCTCGCCCTGGCCCTCGTCGGCGTGCTCGTGGTCGCCCAGGCCGGCCGGCCGGCGACCGCCGTCGCCGTCGGGCTGGTCCCGGTCGTGATGGTCGCGCTCGGCCTGGCCGAGGCGTACCCGCTGCTCGACCTGCGGACCTCCCACTTCTTCCTGGTGCTCGTCGCGGCGATGGCCGGGCTCGCCGTGGCGGGCGTCGCGCTGGCCGCCGCGCGTGGGCTCACCCGGGTCGCCGGGTCGGCGGGCGGCGGCGGTGAACGCGTCCGGCCACGCCCGTGGAGCGTGGCGCTCGCCGCCGTGGTGGTGGCCGCGACGTTCACGATCTTCGCGAACGCCAACCGCGACTTCCTGCGCCTCGACGACCCCGACAAGATCACACCGAACCCCTCGACGGCCTCGGGCGACGTCCGGCGCGGCGTCCGCTACCTCAAGGTCCACCGGCAGCCCGGCGACGTCATCGTGGTCAACGCGCTCGGCAGCTTCGGCTTCGCGCTCTACTGGCAGCCCGACCGCCCGATCCTGGTGCGCAACCCGCGGCTCGCGGTGGGCTGGACGCCCGAGTACCCCGAGGAGTCGAGGATCGTGGTCGCCCAGGCCCGCACCGACGAGGCGACCCTGGCCGCCCTCGCCGACGCGCGGCGGCTCGCCGCCGCCCCGGGCGCCACCGGCCGGATCTGGCTGGTGCGCACCCACATCGTGCCGGCCGAGAAGCAGATGTGGAGGAACGCGCTCACCCCGTGGGTGGTCGAGCCCTACCCGCAGGCCGGCGACCAGGGCCTGGTGGCGGTGATCCGGCCGAAGGCCCCTACGGAGTGATCGAAGCTCCTTTCAAGTCGCTAGAACGACGTGAAAGGAGCTTCGATCACGTTCTACGGGTAGAGGATGACCTGGGCGGTACCCGTCTGGGGTGGCGTGCCCGGGTCGCTCGGCGCGTCCGTGTACTCGGCCACGAACACCGCGAACAGGTTGTCCCCCTCGCCGTGCCCAGGGCTCGTGGTCGTGATGGTCCCCGAGCAGCCGGTCGCGGTGGTGATCGGGTGGCCGTGCTCGTCGTGCCCGAGGATGTACGTCACGGTGACCCGCGTGCAGTCGATCGGCTCGTCGTCCAGCACGGTGACCTCGTACGCGACCTGCTGCCCGAACTCGAACGGCTGCCCCTCGACCGGCGCCACGAACGTGACCACCGGCGCGATCGGCCCGACCACGAACGGCAGCTCGGCCGAGGCGGAGCGCCCGGTGCTGTCGGTGACCTTGAGGGTCGGCCGGTACGAGCCGTTGCGCTGGTACGTGTACGTCGGGTTCGCCGCGGTCGAGTCCACGGTGCCGTCCGCGTCGAAGTCCCAGGCGTACCGCAGCGGGTCGCCGTCCGGGTCGGTCGTACCCTCGCTGGAGAACGTGACCGTGAGCGGGGCGAGCCCGGCCAGCGGCGCGGCGCTGACCTTCGGGACGGGCGTGCGGTTGCCGCGGACGAAGTCGATCCGGGCGAGCTGCGCGTCCGGGTTCTCGGCGAAGTAGCCGTCGCCGTACTCCAGGACGTAGAGCGCGCCGTCCGGGCCGAACTCCATGTCCATCGGGTTGTCGAAGACGAACGACGGCAGCACCGGCTCGATGCCGCTCACCTCGCCGCGACGGTCCACTGTGAACGCCTTGACGTAGTCCCGGGTCCACTCGTAGAACAGCGGCTTCCCGGCGTAGAACTCCGGCCACTTGAGCCTGGACCGACTCTGCGCAGAGTAGTCGTACGCCGGACCGGCCATCGGCCCGATGCCCCCCTCGCCCAGCTCCGGGAACTGCGCCGACGGGCCGTACGAGTAGGCGACCTCGGGCTCGGCGACCGGGGGCAGGCGGGTGAGGCCGGTGTTGTGCGGCGACTCGTTGGCCGGCCGCCGGCAGTCGAACGGCGCCCGGGACCCACCGGTGGCGAAGTCGTGGTCCACATAGGGCTGATCCGGCGTGACGCAGTACGGCCACCCGTAGTTCGCCGGCCGGTCGACGACCATCCAGCGCCCGTGGCCGGCCGGTCCGCGCGCCGGATCGGGCTCGCCGGCGTCGGGCGAGTAGTCCGCCAGGTACACCTGGCCGGTCCTCGGGTCGACGTCGAAGCGGAACGGGTTGCGCAGCCCCATCGCGTAGATCTCCGGCCGGGTCTTCGGGGTGCCCGGGCGGAATAGGTTGCCCGGCGGGACGCTGTACCCGCCGCGCGGCCCGACCCGGACGCGGAGCAGCTTGCCGCGCAGGTCGTTGGTGTTGGCCGAGGTGCGCTGCGCGTCGAACGCCGGGTGGCGGCCAGCCCGCTCGTCGATCGGCGCGTACCCGTCGGACTCGAACGGGTTGGTGTCGTCCCCTGTGGACAGGTACAGGTTTCCCTTGCCGTCGAAGCCGATCTGGCCGCCGACGTGGCAGCAGATGCCGCGGTCCACGGGTACGTCGAGGATGCGCTGCTCGGTGCCGAGTCGCAGCGTGTTGCCGTCGAGCTTGAAGCGGGACAGCCGCAGCGCGCCCTTGAACGGCGCCCAGTCCGCCTCGGTCCCCTCGAACGGCGCGTCGCCCTCGTTGACGTCCGGCGTCGCGGGGTCGTCGACGGGGGTGTCGAGCGGCGGCGAGTAGTACAGGTAGACCCACTTGTTGCGGGCGAAGTCCGGGTCGATCGCGATGCCCTGCAGCCCCTCCTCGTCGTGCTCGTACACCGGCACGTCCGCGGCCAGCACGTTCAGGCCGGTCTTCGGGTCGTGGATCCGGACCTCGCCGGTCCGCGCGGTGTGCAGCACCCGGTTGTCGGGCAGGACGGCGAGGCTGACCGGCTCGCCGGGGAAGTCGTTCAGCGTCACCTTCTGGAAGCTGGAGTCCGGCGGCGGCGGTGGCGCGCCGCCGGCGGTGGCCGGTGTGGCGGTGGCGGCGCTGGCGACCAGCACCATGCCGCTCAGGATGGCGAGTTTTCGCATGGCGGCCTCAGAACCGCACGGAGGCGAGGTAGTCGTAGCCGACGTCGGCGGTGCTGATCGCGTCGGCCGGGGCGCGCGGCGGGGTGCCGGCGTCGTCGCGTTCGACGATGAACTCGTCGATGCCCGCCTCCTTGCCGTGCGCGAAGATCCGGGCGAAGTCGACGAGGCCCTCGCCGGGGTCCGCCATGCCGCCGTCGGGGTTCATGTCCTTGACGTGGAACTGGTGGATGCGGCCGCGGTTGCGCCGGATGACGTCGACCGGGTCGTGCGCGCCCCGGGTCACCCAGAACAGGTCGACCTCGAGGTACACCAGGTCGGGGTCGGTCTCGTCGGCGAGCACGTCGAAGCCGGTGCGCGAGCCGCCGTCCTGGCGGAAGAACTCGTTGTGGTGGTTGTGGTAGCCGAACTTCAGGCCGGCCCGCCTGGCCATCGCGCCGGCCTTGTTGAGGTCGCGGGCGAACGCCTTGTACACGGCGGAGCTGCGGATCGGCCCGTTCGCGTCGACGCCGAAGAACGGGTGCACGATGTACCGCTGGCCGATCGTGCGGGCGTCGTCGAGCGTGGCCTGCCAGGCCGCCGGGTCGAACGGCTGCGGGATGCCGGAGTGGCCGGAGGTGGCGCGCAGCCCGGCCCGGTCGAGCGCGGCCCTGAACTGGGCGGCGGTGCGGCCGACGAAACCGGCGTGCTCGACCCGGGTGTACCCGATGCGGCGCAGCGCGGCGAGCGTGCCGTCGAGGTCGAGCGCGAGCTGGTCGCGGAGCGTGTAGAGCTGGACGCTGATCCGGTCGAGCGGCACCCGGCGGTACCCGCCGTGGCTGCCGCCGGACGCCTCGGCGGGCGCCGCCGCGGCCAGGACCCCGGCCGCGCCGACCGTGGCGGCGGTGGCCGCCTTCAGCACGCCCCGGCGGCTGAGCGCCGGTACGTCGGGCGCGGGTCCCGCGCCGGACTTCGCGGGGTCCGCGCCGAACTGCTCGTGGGTGATGCACATGGAGAGGCCTCCTGACGGGATGGACACGCGTCACCCCGACCGGACAGCGCCAGAGGCCCGGATCGCCGACTCCAGAGCACGACGCGAAACGGCCGGTCACGGGTGACCGGGCGTTCGTCGAGCGGTGCCACACGCCGACGACCGATGACGCGCGAGGCTCCCGACCGCACCGGGGCAACCACCGGACCCTTGCCATCGGGCCCCTGCCCGCGGCGGCGAAGCCGTCGCGCACTACCTGGTACGAACATCAACTCATCTGAACGTTTGGATCATATGCACGCCACGTCCCCCTAGCAAGGCGAATCGGGCAGGTCGGCGCCGTGCTGATGTTTTGGTGACAGTTTGCTGACGCAGCGTCCTTGATCGATCTCTCAAGTGATCTTTAGTGTCCAACCGGGCCACCGGCGAGATCCGCGCGGCGGCCCCTCACTAGGGGAGGCAGCATCGATGTTGAGACCGACACGCCGACTACGCCTGGCCAGATCTCTGCTGAGCGCGGGCGCGGCACTGGTGGTCGTCGCGACCAGCCTGGCCGCTACCGGCTCGCCCGCACAGGCCGCGCCCGGCGGCTCGGTGTCCGACAAGATCCGCCCGGACCTGGCCAAGGTGCTCGAGGCCAAGGGCGAGTCTGACCTCTGGGTGCGCTTCGCGCCCAAGGCGGACCTGGGCAAGGCCAGCGCCATCAAGGACTGGAACGAGCGCGGCACCGCCGTCGCGACCGCGCTGCAGAAGACCGCGGAGGAGAGCCAGGCCAAGGTCCGGGCCGAGCTCGACGCGGCGGGCGTGAAGTACCAGGCGTTCTGGGCCACCAACGCCATCAAGGTCAGCGCCGCCGGGCAGAGCATGGCGCAGAACCTCGCCGCCCGTGGCGAGGTCGAGGGGCTGTACCCGCCGATGGCCTACGAGGTGCCGAAGGTCACCAAGGGCACCGACGAGAAGGCGGTGAACGCCGTCGAGTGGGGCATCGCCAACATCAACGCCGACGACGTGTGGACCCAGTACGGCGTCAAGGGCGCCGGCATCACGATCGCCAACATCGACACCGGCGTGCAGTTCGACCACCCCGCGCTGGTCAACTCGTACCGCGGCAACAACGGCGACGGGACGTTCGACCACAACTACAACTGGTTCAACGCGGCCGGCACCTGCGCCGCGGCGCCCTGTGACGCGGACGGCCACGGCACGCACACGATGGGCACGATGGCCGGCCTCGACGGCGCCAACCAGATCGGCGTCGCGCCCGAGGTGAAGTGGATCGCGGCGAACGGCTGCTGCCCGAGCGACGCCGCGCTGATCAACTCCGGCCAGTGGATGCTCCAGCCGCGCGACCTCAACGGCCAGAACCCGGACGCGAGCAAGCGCCCCAACGTCATCAACAACTCGTGGGGCTCGCGCCTGCCCTCCAACGACCCGTTCATGGAGGACGTGACGCTGGCCTGGGAGGCCTCCGGCATCTTCGGCTCCTGGTCCAACGGCAACAGCGGTTCCGCCTGCCAGACCAGCGGCTCCCCCGGTAGCCGGATCGCCAACTACTCCGTCGGCGCGTACGACGTGAACAACAACATCGCCAGCTTCTCCGGCCGCGGCGCCGGGCAGGACGGCGAGATCAAGCCGAACATCTCGGCGCCGGGCGTGAACGTGCGCTCGAGCCTGCCGGGCAACGCGTACGGCAGCGCCAACGGCACCTCGATGGCCTCGCCGCACCTCGCCGGTACCGTCGCCCTGCTCTGGTCGGCGGCGCCCAGCCTGGTCGGCCAGATCACCGCGACCCGCCAGCTGCTCAACGACACCGCCGTGGACAAGCTCGACGCCCAGTGCGGTGGCACCGAGGACGACAACAACGTGTGGGGCGAAGGGCGGCTGGACGCGCTCGCGCTCCTCAACGCCGCCCCGATCGGTGACAACGGCACGCTCGCCGGCACCGTGACGGACGCGGCCACCGGCGGCCCGCTCGCCGGCGTCGACGTCGCGCTGACCGGCGCGGCGGACCGCCAGCTCACCACGGGCAGCGACGGCAAGTTCTCCTCGCTGGTGCCGGCCGGCGACTACCAGGTCGCCGTCACGCTCTTCGGGTACCAGTCCAAGACCGTGCCGGCCACGGTGACCACCAACCAGACCACGACCCTCGCCGTCGCGCTCGACGCGCAGCCGAAGGTCTCGGTCAGCGGCTCGGTCACCGACGGCTCCGGGCACGGCTGGCCGCTGTACGCGAAGGTGTCGGTCGCCGGCCCCTCGGGCGCCGCCGACTACACCAACCCGGCCAACGGCCGCTACAGCCTCTCGCTGCCGGCGAACGCGACGTACACGCTGACGTACGTCCCGCAGTACCCGGGCTACCAGACCGTCACCAAGGAGGTCACGGTCGGCGCCCGGAACGTCGTCGACAACGTCGCGGTACCGGCGTCGGCCGAGTCCTGCTCGACCGCGCCGGGCTACGAGTACGGCTCGGACGGCGTCTACCAGACCTTCGACGGTACGACGGCGCCGGCCGGCTGGACGGTCGTCGACCACGCCGGCACGGGCCAGGTCTGGAAGTTCACCGACGACGGCAACCGGGGCAACCTGACCGGTGGCACCGGCGGCTTCGCCATGATCGACAGCGACGCCTACGGCAGCGGCAACTCGCAGGACACCTCGCTGGTCAGCCCGGTGGTGGACCTGACCGCGGTCACCGCGCCGGTGATCCGGTTCAACCAGGACTTCCGCTGGCTCGGCAGCGACCGGGCCGACGTCGACCTCAGCCTCGACGCCGGCGCCACCTGGACGAACGTGCTCCGGCAGGCGGCCAACGTACGCGGACCGCGGGTCACCGAGATCCCGATCCCGCAGGCCGCCGGCCAGGCCCAGGTGCAGGTGCGGTTCCACTACTACGACGCCTCGTTCGAGTGGTGGTGGGAGGTCGACAACGTCCTGATCGGCAGCCAGGTCACCTGCGTGCCGAGCAACGGCGGCCTGGTCGTCGGCCACGTCCGCGACGCCAACGACAACGGGTACGTCAACGGCGCCACGGTCACCAGCGACGACAAGCCGGCCGAGTCGGCGGTCAGCGCCGCGACGCCGGACGACCCGGGGCTGCCCGACGGCTTCTTCTGGCTGTTCTCGTCGCTGACCGGCACCCACGGCTTCACCGCCAAGGGTGGCAGCTACGTCAGCCAGGGCAAGGACGTCGACGTCGAGGCGGACTGGACCACCTCGACCAGCTTCCAGCTGGCGGCCGGCAAGCTCACGGTCAAGCCGGGCTCGCTGAGCGGCAACGCGCGGATCCCCTCCGGCAAGGTCACCAAGACGTTCACGGTGACCAACACCGGCGGCGCGCCGGTGGACGTCAAGTTCGGTGAGCAGGACGGTGGCTTCTCGCTCCTGCGCGCCGACGGCTCGCGGATGACCCGGGAGCAGATCCTCGGTGCGGCCGGCGCGCCCGAGCAGCGGCTCGACGTGCCGACCTCGTTCGCGGCGGCCGCCTCGATGGGCTCCACCGCGGTGGGTGCGGCGGCGACCGGCCCGCAGGCCGCGCCGTGGACCGACATCACCGACTACCCGTCGAACGTGATGGACAACCGGGTGGTCACGCTGGACGGCAAGGTTTACTCGATCGCCGGCGGCAGCGGTTCTGCCTCCACGGCGAAGAGCTACGTCTACGACCCGGTCGCGCAGACCTGGTCGGCGATCGCCGACCTGCCGGCGGCGCGCAACGCGCTGACCGTGGGCGTCGTCGGCGGGAAGATCATCGCCACCGGCGGCTGGGCCTCCGCGGGCCCGGACGGCACCACCTGGTCGTACGACCCGGCCGCGAACACCTGGACGGAGAAGGCCGACAACCCGGCGCCGCGCTCGGCGGCCGGACAGGCGGTCGTCGACGGCAAGCTGTACGCGGTCGGTGGCTGCACCACCTCCGGCTGCACGCCGATGTCCAACGACGTGGTCCGGTACGACCCGGCCACCGACACCTGGGAGACGCTGCCCGACTACCCGAAGTCGGTCGCGTTCGCCTCGTGTGGCGGCATCGGCGGTGTCCTCTACTGCACCGGCGGCAACGACGGCGTGGCGGCCCAGAAGGCCAGCTACGCCTTCGACCCCGGCGCGGGCAGCTGGACCCCGATCGCGGACGCGCCGGCCGACAGCTGGGCGAGCTCGTTCGCGGTGGCCAACGGCAAGCTGCTGGTCGTCGGCGGCGTGCAGGCCGGCGCGGTCACCAACGCCGGCTTCGCGTACGACCCCGCGACCAGCGCCTGGTCGGCCCTGCCGAACGCCAACACCGCCCGGTACCGCGGCGGCGCGGCGTGCGGCTTCTACAAGATCGGCGGTTCCTCGGGCAACTTCAACTCCACGGTGGACAGCGAGGCGCTGCCCGGCTTCGAGGAGTGCGCCGAGGGCGGCGCCGACGTCAGCTGGTTCTCGATCGACAAGACCGAGGCGGCGCTGGCGCCGGGTGAGGCGGTCACGGTCACCGTCACGATGACGGCGAACGTCGACCAGCCGGGCACGTACAAGGGCGGGATCGCCATCGGCGAGAACACCCCGTACACCGTGCCGCCGGTCGACCTGACCCTCGAGGTGCAGCCGCCGACGACCTGGGGCAAGCTCCTGGGCACCGTCACCGGCAAGGGCTGCGACGGCGCCACCGCGCCGATCGCGGGCGCGGTCGTACAGGTGGACTCGTGGGCGAGCTCGCTGACGTTCGCCACCGACGCCCAGGGCAAGTACGCCTACTGGCTCGACCGCCGCAACAACCCGCTCACGTTGATCGTCGCGAAGGACGGCTGGAAGCCGCAGACGCGCCAGACGAGGATCAACACCAGCACGCCGACGGTGGAAGACTTCACCCTCTCCCCCATCAAGTGCTGACCCGCTGACAGGTATCGGCCCCGCCCGGCTTCGGCCGGGCGGGGCCTCTGTCTTTTGTGGTCTGTCTTTTATGGTCTGTCTCTTGTGGTCCTTGTTCCTGGGTCAGGCCGCGGTCAGCCGGAAACCGACACCTCGGACCGAGTGGATGGTGGCGGCCGCCTCCAGCCCGGCGAGCTTGCGGCGCACCCGGCGCACCACCGAGTGGATGTCCGAGCCGCGGCCGAGGTGCTGGTTGCCCCAGACCTCCAGGTGCAGCCGCTCGTACGTGAAGACCTGTCCCGGCGCGTCGAGCAGGCGGTGCAGGAAGTCGTGCTCCAGCCGGGTCAGCTCGACCTCGCGGTCCAGCCACCGCAGCACCCGCCGGTCCGAGTCGACGCTCAGGTCCGGTGGGCGCGGCGCCTCCGGCTCGCGCTCGACCGGTGCGGCGCCGCTCGCCGGGGCCTGTGTGGTGGTGCGTGGCACGGCCGCGTCGAGGAACTCCCGTGCCTGCTCGACGCTCGCCACGATGAGGAACGCCTCGGTCCCGCCGAGGAGCTGCGCGAGCCGCCGGCGCGCGGCCGCCGACGGGGCGATCCCGATGATCAGTGGCACGGCAAGGTCTCCGCTCATCCCCAACCCCTTCCCCCGCATGTCGATCATTGGCTCCGCACCCTAGCGGCGGTTTATCACAACCGAGTTAAATATTTAGATCACACCCTTCCGAGCGGATTGATGTATTTAATTGTGGTTTTGTGGAGAGTTCGATCCGCCGGTGGGCTGAGGTAAGGATGCGGCTCGATGCGGTCACGGTAGGGTCACAACCAGTGTCTTGAATGCGCCATGGCGCATGTCCGACAGCTCCGCGACCTCTCGCGGGCCGTCCGGCAGGATCCTGCCCATGTCCCGGTCGCCCCTGGCCGCACGGCGGCCGGCTACGCCGCCGAGTCGACGTCGCCGGTGCGGCCGCCGTGCGGCGTGATCGGCGGGCAGCGGCACAGCAGCGCGCGGGTGTACGCGGCCGCGACCGCCGACGCGTACGGGCGCCACAGCCGGCCCAGCCGCCGGTCGCCGTAGTCGCTGATGCCGCGGACCACCAGCCAGTCCCGCCCACCCGCGAACGCCGACGACCCGATCCCCGAGCCCTCCATCTCGATCGCCCGCAGGTCGTACTCGCGGGCCAGCGCGTCGCGGCGGGCGCTGTTGCGCAGCGAGCGGTTGGCCGAGCCGATCCGTCCTTCGTGGACTCTCGGCATCCCGTCGCGGTGCCCGGACACGGCCGGGTCGGGATGCCACACCTCCCGGGCGCCCGGGCCGTCGTGCGTGTACAGCCGGTCGGTGACCGCCTCCGGCCGGGCGAAGCCGGGCAACTGGGCGAGCACCCGGGCCAGCTCCCCCTCCCACGGCCGCCGCCCCCGCAGCTCCGCCGCCATCAAGCCTTTCACCCGGTGGGCCAGCAGCGCGGAGGGCTGCGGAAAGCCCTGCCGCAGCGTGGCCCCGCCGGGCCGGTCGACGACGTGGTCGTAGTCGACGATCCCCCAGGTCGAGACGACGACGTCGCCGAGCCGTACGTGCCGGTGCGGGTCGCCGGGCGCCGGCACCCCGGCCGCGATGCCGACCATCAGCACCTGGTCGACCGACTCGAAGCTGCGCAGCATGTTGGCGACGGCGGTGGCCGCCCAGTTGGTACCGGTCTCGGTGAGCAGCGTCAGCACCACCGCGTGCGGCCGGCCGGGACGCGCGCTCGGGATGGTCCCGCAGACGTACTCCGCGGGGTCGCCGGCGACCGACCGCTCCTGCCCGCCGTCGACCAGCGAGGCCATCGCGGCGAACTCCTCGGGCAGCGCGGTGACCAGCCCGATCACCGGCCGCCGCGGCACCCGCGCGGTGACCGGGCGGCCGCGGTCGGCGACGTGCTGGGCCCGCCGGAGCGCGTTCTTCATGTACCGGACGTCGTCGGCCAGCCGCGACTCCACCCAGGCGGCGCAGGCCCGGTCGTCGGCGAAGAGCCCGCCGGTCGGCGAGCCGCCCCACGGGTCGATCGCGCGGAGCACGGCGTCCATGTTGGACCGGGCGATCTCGACGGTGAGGCGGGTGTCGGCGAGGCGGGTCAGCAGGACGGCCATCTCGGCCGCGGTGGCGTGGCCGGTGAGCGCCGCCCGCAGCGAGGCCTCGGCGGCCTCCCGGACCCGCAGCTGGTAGCGGACCTTGGCCGCGTCGAGCAGGTACCGGGGCAGCGGCGCCAGCTCCGCCACCCCGCGCCACCAGGTCAGCGTGCTCATCGCCCGCTCGCGGTCGGGCGTGGCCAGCGCGAGGATCCGCCGCTCCCGCCGGGCGTTGCCACCGAACGGCGGCAGCTCCCACAGCACGCACCCGTCGACCAGCACCCCGTCGTTCCACAGTGTCCTGCCCTCGGCGGCGAGGCCCGCCGCCAGCTCCGCGGCCACCTCGACCGGGGGCCGCGCCGGCGGTCCGCCGCGCCGGGCGGCCGGCTGGGTACCGACGTAGAGCCGCACCAGGCCGATCAGCTCGTCCGTGCCGCCGGCGGCCACGGCGGCCCACTGCTCCTCCCATTGCGCCCAGGTGGCCGGCGGGTCGTCCGGGTCGGCCCGCCATCCGATCGACAGGCTGAGCACGTCGTGCTCGCGGCGCAGGACCACCTGCACCCGCCGGTCCGCGCGCTGCTGGGCGGCGACCACCGGACCGGCGAGCAACGCGCACCCGTCCGGCAGGTCGGTGGGCGGGCCACCGCCGTCGATCGTCTCGGTCGCGCCCAACAGCTCGCGCGCCGCCGTCCACAATCGACGGACCTGCTGGTACGCCGGGTCGCGCCCCGGGCCGTCGAGCGGCACGAACGCGTGCACCACCAGCTCCTGGCGGACCGCGGCGTCGGTGGCGCGGGGCGGCGGCGGCTCGACGGTCCGCCCCGCGGCGCCCCGGCGGCGGGCGGACGGGGCGAGCGTGAGCCGGTGCACGAGCATGTTGGCCCGCAGCCTCGACCCGCCGGGCACCTCCTCGGCGGGCGGTTCACCCGGCGTGAGCCGGACCGGGTCGAGCGCCTGCAGGGCCGCCGTCGCGTCCTCGTTCACGGTGGGAAACCAGCGCGACATCCCGCGCGGGACGAACCGCCTATTCTTCCGTTCCCGGCGCGGATGCCGGAACCGCTTGGCATTGCCGGAGGCGGCCGGCCGGACCCACCGTTCCAGCCGATCACGGGATGGGAAACGGGTAACTGCAACTTGCAGATCCAATGCCGGAACCGCTCGGATATTCAGCGGATTCTCGAACCCGTTCTGTACGTGATATTCGCAGGCCGGAGCGGGCGGGACTAACGGATCCACGCGTGCCGGGGTCGCGTTATCGCTCGGTATCATCGTGGGTTCCCCTGCATCACGCGCTCCCCTCTGAGAAGGTCCTCTGATTTCGATGGTGGCCCATGTCCGCACGCCGAGATCAGTTTCTGCCGGTGGTGTTCAAAGGTTTACAAGGTGTTCCTGGCACCGCACCGGTATGGAATGCTGTCTCTGCCAGAAATTGACGTTAGTTGGCATCTGGCGACCGTCGTGAAGCGCGATATGTGGACCGGGAGCGTGGCGGGTGACGCGAGACCTCGTCGCCGAACTTCAGCTGCTGCACCGCGCCGCCGGCCGCCCGTCGTACCGCCGGATCAGCGGCGAGATCCGCCGGCTCAACCACATGCCCGACACCGTCAGCCACGAGACGGTCAGCGCGATCCTGCGCGGCGACGGGCTGGCCCGCTGGTCCAAAGTGGAGTGCGTGGTGCGCTGCCTGGCCGCCATGGCCGTCCACCGCCCGGACCAGGACGAGGAGGTGCGCCGGTTCCACGCGCTCTGGCTGGCCGCCTCCGACCAGCTGGCCCCGGACGGCACGCCACCGGCCGCCCCTCTTGCGCCGCCGCCGGCCGAGCCGCCGCACGCCGAGCCTCGGCCCGCCGAGCCGCCGGACCCCCAGCCGCCGGCCGGCATCACGCCGATGGGTCTGGCCCCGCACCGAAACATCGGCTTCACCGGCCGCGAAGGGCTGCTCCAGGCGATCCGCCGCGGGCTGCTCGGCGAGCCGTGGCAACCGCTGATCCTGTACGGCCTCGGCGGCGTCGGCAAGACCCAGCTCGCCGTCGAGTACGCCCACCGCCACGCCGACGCGTACGACCTGGTCTGGTGGATCGCCGCCGACGACCGCTCGCGGGCGACCGCGTCGCTGGCCGCGCTCGGCGAGCGGCAGGACTGGCCGACCAGCCTCGACATGGCGCAGACCGTGACCACCGTGCTGACCCGCCTGGAGCGCGGCGGCGTGCGGTGGCTGCTCGTCCTCGACAACGCCGGACCGCCGGAGGAGCTCGCCACCCTGGTCCCCGCCTCCGGCGGCCACGTCGTCGTCACCACCCGCGACGCCGCCTGGGTCGACGAGGGCCGCGCGGTCGAGGTGGACGTCCTCGCCCGCGAGGAGAGCATCGAGCTGCTCCGCGCGCGGGGCCACGACATCGACTTCGACGAGGCCGACCAGCTCGCCGAACGCCTCGGCGACCTGCCGCTCGCGCTGGAGCAGGTGGCCGCCGTGCAGTCCGCCACCAGGACACCGGTCCGGGAGTACCTGCGCCAGCTCGACGAGCGCGCGGTCGGCCTGCTCGCCGCCGTCCAGCCCGGCGACTACCAGGCCACCGTCGCCACCGCGTTCGCGGTCGCCGCCGACCGGGTACGGGTCGAGTCGCTGGCCGCCGGACAGCTGCTGGAGCTGCTCTCCTGCCTGGGCTCCGAGCCGATCACCCTCTCCCTGCTGCGCCGCGCCGGCACCCGCATCGCCCCGCCCCTGGGCCGCCTGCTCAACCAGCCCGACCTGCTCGACGAGGCGGTCCGGCTGCTGCGCCGGTACGGCCTGGTCAAGGTCCTCGACGGCGGCCAGGCCCTGCGGGTGCACCGCCTGGTGCAGGCGATCGTCCGCGACACGCTGCCCGCCTACGCCCGCGAACGCGCCTTCGACAACGCCCGCCGCCTGCTCGGCGCCGCCAACCCCGGCAACCCCTCCGACCCGCTGACCTGGGACATGCACGCCCAGATCGGCCCCCATCTACGCCCCGCCCGGGTCATCGAGACCGCCGCCCCGGACGCCCGCGAGGTGGTGGTGCACCAGGCGACGTACCTCTACGAGATCGGCGACTTCGACGGCAGCCGCCGCCTCAGCGACGAAGCGTGGACCACCTGGACGCGGCAGGGCGACGCGGAGGACGTACGGGTCTTCGCCTGCCTGCGCCGGCTCGTCGCCGCCCTGTACGCGCTCGGCCGCTACGGCGAATCCCGCCGGCTCGTCGACGAGGCGTGGAAGCGGCTGCTGGCCAACCCCGGGTACGGCCCCGACCACCCGGCCACCCTCGACATCGCCGACACCCTGGCCGTGCTGCACCGCGTCTTCGGCCGGTACGGCGAGGCGCTCCGGCTGGACCTGGACCGGGTCGAGCGGTACAGCCGGATCCGCGGCGCGGACCACCGCGAGACCATGCTGGCCCGCAACAATCTGGGCGCCAGCCTACGGGCCGCCGGCGACTTCCGGGCGGCGTACGACATCGACGCCGACCTCGCCGAGTCCCGCCGCCGCCGGCTCGGCCCGGACGACCAGCGCACGCTGCTGTCCCTGTCCAACCTGGCCCGCGACCTCTACGGCCTGGGCGAGTACGCGAACGCCCTGGAGCTGCAGCGCTCCGCCTGGCAGGCCCACCGCGAACGGCTCGGCGACCGGCACCCGCTCGTGCTCAGCGCCTGGCGCACGATCGTGCTCGGCCTGCGCAAGACCGGCCAGGTCACGGCGGCGCTGGAGGAGGGGCGCCGGCTGTACCTGGTGAGCCAGGGACACGTCGGCGCCGACCACGAGCTGAGCCTCGCCGCGATGATGACCTACGCCAACACCCTCTGCGCGGCGGACGAGGTGAGCCGCGCCTGGAACGTGGCCACCGACGCGATGGACCGCTACCGCCGCCACTTCGGCGAACGAAACCCGCTGACGCTCGCCGCCGCCGCCAACCAGGCCATCATCCTGCGCGCCATGGGCGAGCGCCGCCGAGCCAGGCAGGTCGGCGAGAGCAGCTTCTACTCACTGCGGCAGGTGCTCGGCCAGGACCACCCGTACACGATCGCGGCCGCGGTGGGTCTCGGCAACGACCTGGTCCTCGCCCACGACGAGGAGAGCGCGCGCCGCCTGCTCACCCGGACCCTCGACGACGCGCGGCGTGTCCGCGGCGAGCACCACCCCGAGACGCTAACGTGTGCGCTCAACCTCGGCCTGCTCTCGGCGGACGACCCGGGCTCGACCCTGCTCGGCTCGAGCCTCGCCGAGCTGCGGCGACTCCTCGGCCCCCATCACCCGTTGGTGGCGGCCGCCAACGAAGGCCGCCCCGGCGAGTGCGACATCGAGCCACCGCCTGTGTAAAACCCTCATCCCGCCGCGGCGACGACTACGATGTGGACTGTCCTATTCGGCCGTTCGCGAGGGAGGGGCCCCAACCCATGCCTCCTGAGCGGGTGCCGGGGCTGCCTGCGCCGAAAAACCCGGACGTGTGGCCGGGATCAGCGCTCGACGTCGCCGCACTGCGCGCCGGCGGCTGGCGGCCGACGCCGTTTCGGGATGTCGTCCTGAAGGTGCACCAGCGGTGCAACCTGTCCTGTGCCTACTGCTACGTCTACGAGATGGCCGACCAGTCCTGGCGCGACCGCCCCGTCCTCATGGCGCGGGAGACCTGGCTCGCCACGGCCAGCCGGATGGCCCAGCACGCCCGCACCCACGGGCTTTCCTCGATGCGGCTCATCCTGCACGGCGGCGAGCCGCTGCTCGCCGGCCCAGACCTTCTGGCCCAGCTCGTGGACGACTTCCGCGCCACGCTCGACGGCCTCTGCCGGCTCGACGTTCAGGTCCAGACGAACGGGCTGCTGCTCGACGCCCCGATGCTCGACCGGCTGAGCGCGCGTGGGGTCGCGATCGGAGTGAGCCTGGACGGCACGCGAGCCGACAACGACCGCCACCGCCGGCACGCCAACGGGCAGAGCAGCTTCGCGGCGGTGGAGCGGGCGCTCCGGTTGCTGGGCACTCCCCGGTACCGTCCGGCCTTCGCCGGGCTGCTCTGCACCGTCGACCCGGCGGCGGAGCCCGTCGCCTGCTACGAGGCCCTGCTCGGGTACGGGCCGCCGTCGATCGACTTCCTGCTGCCGCACGCCAACTGGTCGAACCCGCCACGTCGCGCCGCCGACGCCAGCAGCACCCCGCATGGCGACTGGCTGGTGGCCGTCTTCGACCGCTGGTACGACGCGCGCCCTCTGCAGACCAGGGTCCGGCTCTTCGAAGACGTCGTGAAACTCGCTCTGGGGGGTACCAGCCGTTCGGAGCAGGTCGGACTGAGCCCGGTGGCTGTCGTCGTGGTCGAGACGGACGGCGCGATCGAGCAGGTGGACTCGCTGAAATCGGCATACGCTGGCGCTTGCGCCACCGGCTTGACGGTTTTCGCCGACCCTTTGGACGGGGCGCTCGAACACCCCGGCGTGGTGGCCAGGCAGATAGGCGTCGACGCTCTTTCCGAAACCTGCCTGCACTGCTCGATCCGAGCGGTCTGCGGCGGCGGACACTACGCCCACCGCTATCGGGCCGGTGATGGGTTCCGCAATCCCACGGTCTACTGCGGCGACATGTACCGACTCATCCGGCACATCATGGGACGCGTCGCCGCCGACGTGCACGACCGCCTAGGGACCTACCAGTGATCTCATACCATCAACTGCCGCCCGACCGCTTCGCCGACCTGGCGTCGGGACTCGGCGGACCGGTCGCGGTGCGGCAGCTGGCGGCTGTCCAACATAGCAAGCACCTGATGCTGCTTCGGTTCCTCAAAGAGAGGTACTCCTCCGCCCCGGAGTGTGGCGAAGCCGTGGCGGTGTTGATGCGAGCGGAACGGCGTGACGAGCGTGCCGTCGCCGATTTGTTGAGCGATCCCATGGTCGGTGCTTGGGCGGTAAGTACAACCCGGCGGATCCGCGCCGACCACAACGGGCATGCGGTGCCGCTGACCGCCGAACTCGCGCAGTTCGGGGCGCTGGCGGCAGCCGCGGCGGTCCGAGCCGGCGAGGACGCCGAGGTGCGGACGCGAGCGCTCTTCGGCACCGTCACGCTCCCGACCCTCGGCGGCGCGGTGCTGGGGTCGAACGGCCCCGCCGTCGTGACGGTCTCCGGTGGGCGGGCCAGGGTGATCGATGCCGCGACCTCCGTGACAGTTGGCGCGGACAACCCGCGGTGGCGGATCCTGCGCAGGCTGGTCGCCCACCACGGCGGCCTGACCGGGTCGCTGGCGATCGAGGACGGCAACCCGTACCGGAGCGCCTATCACGTACCCGCCGCCGGCCGGCTGCGCGTGGAGGAGGTACGCCACTGGCAGGAGTGTTTCACCGAGGCGTGGCAACTGCTCGCCCAGTGGCATCCTGAGCGCGCCGCCGAGTTGACCGCGGGGCTGCGTTCCGTGGTCCCGCTGGTGAGCCCGGGGGACGGCGTCGCCCGCAGTGGGACCGCTCGCGACTCGTTCGGCATTCTGGGTCTCACCCCGCCCACGTCCGGCGCCGATCTGGCCGTCACCCTCGTTCACGAGTTCCAGCACTCCAAACTGAGCGCACTGCTCGACGTCGCACCCCTCTACCGGCCGGACGGGGAGGAACGGCATTTCGCCCCCTGGCGCGCCGACGCCCGGCCGACGGGCGGCCTCATCCAGGGGGTCTACGCCTTTCTGGGCGTCGCGGACACGTGGCGGGCTCTGCGGTCGGCTCCTGGGCTCAAGGAGTCGGCGACGCGCGAGTTCGCAATCGTGCGGGAGCAGGTCGCGGTCGGCCTCACCGCGCTGGAGGGTTCGGCAGAGCTAACGACGAAGGGCCGGCGGTTCACCGCAGGACTACGGCAGGCGGTGGACGCGTTGAGCGCGGAAAGAGTGCCGAGGTCGGCCACGGATGTCGCCCTGAGAATCCTCGACCGGCGGCGAAACGAATGGCGCCGCGACAATCCGAATGCCTCATGAACTGAACCACGAGGCTATAGGCTCACACAAGCCGGGTGGGCGCGTGACGCCACAGGACGGACACCACCTAGGATCCTATGTCGTCGCTGCGGCTGAAAGGCATGAGCATGCATGAAGAAGAGCACTCCGCCGCAGCGGACGAGGCGTCCGCGTACCTCCTCCCTGACCTCAGCAAACAGGCGCTCGGTGAACTCTTCGCCACAGACGATTCGGCCCTCGCAGCCTGCGTCCAGCGTCTGCTGCGGGACATGAGTCGACCCGCCGAAAACTACGCCGCCCATGGCAGCACCCCAGACCCTGTCGAATTTTTGTCGGACGACTCGGCCGAGTCCGGCGTGGCGAAGACGGCTTCTCCCGACCGGCCCGATATCTTGTCCATGGAGTGATCCTCCGCCCTGGGAGACAAGACCCTGGGAAGGGGAAATGAGATGCCCTACGACAGTGGCTCGTGGGACACGTCGAGAATCCTGGACCTGCGCACAATTCGTCTCGATGTCGTTCTCAACAGCACGGACTCGGCGCTGAATTCGTGTCTGGAGCAACTGCTGACCGACATGTCTCGACCTGACGAGGTTTACGCGGCCCACAACACCACCGCGAGCAACACCACGGCGCGCAAATAGCGTTCTGGCGTGGGTCACCTAGGTCGGACTCGGCTCGATGTCGGACTCGGCGCGGTGGCCCTCGCGGGCCGCGAGGGTTTCGGGATGGTCGGCGCCCAGCACGCCGGCGAGCGCCGCCACCGCGTCGTCCAGTGATGCCTGGCCCTCGCCGCGCCTGCCGATCGCGATGGTGTCGATCGCCGCGTTCACCGCACAGGCCAGCGTGTACGGATGCGGCTGCCCCCGCGCGCGCCGCGAGATCCGCAGGGTCTGCGCGGACAGCCGCCACGCCGCCTCGGTCTCGCCGGCCAGCGCGAGGTCGTTCGCGAGGCCGCTCGCGGCGCAGAGCGTGTAGCCGTGCTCGGGGCCGAGCACCTCGCGCATCCGGGCGTAGGTGCGTTCGTCCAGGTCCCGGGCCCGCGCCCGCTCACGCACCCCGCGTAGCACGATCGCGTGGTTGACCGCCGCGGCCAGGGTCAGCGGGTGGCCCTCGCCGAAGACGAGCAGGTACCGGTCCATCGCCTCGTCCGTACGGCGGTGCGCCTCGGCCAGGTCGCCGGCCACCCGGAGCGTATTGGCATGGGTCATCGCGGCGGCGAGCGCGCGCTCGTGCTGGGGCCCGTAGCGCCGCTCGCTGTCGCGGTCGTGCTCGGCGGCGACGACCAGCGCCTCGTCGTACCGGCCGACCTTCCGCAGCGCGATCGCGAGAGTGCGGTCGGCCAGCATCACGTACGGATGCCGCGTGCCCAACTGCTGGCGAAACGGCGGCAGGATGCCCCGCAGGAGCCTCAGCGCCTCGGCGTAGCGCCCCAGGCCGTACAGGTCGCGGGCGAGATTGGCCTGGACGAAGAGCAGCCGGTTGTCGTTGTCGCCCACCACCTGCTGCCAGATCCGCGCCGCCTCGCTGTCGATCGCGTGGGCGCCGGCGAAGTCGCCGAGCAGCCGCAGGTTGACCGCGAGGTTGCTCCGGGCGTTCACCGTCTCCTCGTCCTCGTCTCCGAAGACCGCCCGGTGCCGCGCCACGTTCTCCTCGTCCAACGCCAGCGCCTCGCGGAAGAGGCCGGCGACCCGCAGGTTCGGCGCGAGCACCGACGCGGCGTACAGCGTGTGCTCGTGATCCGGACCGAACTCGGAGTTCGCCCGGAACCGTTCGAGCGCGTTCTCGGTGAGGCTCCGGGCCCGCTCGTTGAAACCCAGATGGCGCAACGTGATCGAAAGGTACAGGGAGGCGCGGAGGGTCATCTCGCCGTCCGGTCCGAGCCCCCGCACCCCCTCGACCTTCGACCACGCGTCCACCACCATCTCGCCCAGGCGCCGGCAACCCTCCAGGTCGCCGATGACGTTGAGGTAGCGGACCTGGTCGAGCACGACACGGCGGGCGTCGAGCAGCTCGGAGTCGACCAGGCCGGCCGGGCCGATGTGCGGGCCGATCTCGGCGTGGACCGGCCAGGTCGCCTCGTCCAGCGGGTACCCCGGGTTGGCCGACGCGAGCAGGTGCTGCACGTTGGCCCGGCCGCGGCGGGCGACGTCCGGCTTGAGCTCGTCCCGCAGCACCCCCTGGAAGAGCCGGTGCATCTGGATCCGCTGGTCCGGGTCGACCTTGGCCAGGCCGTAGCGGCGCAGGTCGCGGATCGCCCGGTCCCAGGCGATCTGCTCGCGAAGCGCGCGACCCAGCGCCGGCGAGACACGCGCCTCCCGGCCCCGGCGTAGCAGGCCGCCCGAGATCGGCTCCGCGCCGAGGAACGCGAACAGCTCCAGCAGCTCGGCGACCGCCGGCGCGTGCACCCGCAGCCGCCGTATCGTCAGCCGCACGACCGCGACGAGCGTGGTGCGCGGCGAGCCGGCCGCCGCCAGCTCCCGCGCGTGCTCCTCCAGCTCGGCGAGGTAGTCGCCGACCGACATGCCGGTCGCCACCTGGCAGGACACCGCCTGGTCCAGCGCGAGCGGCAGATCGCCGAGCCGGGCCGCGAGCCGGTCGGCGTCGGCCGGCGAGACGTTCTCCCGCCGCCGCCGCACCAGCTCGACGCTCTCCGGCCGGCTGAAGACGCCGACCTGGACCGGGTCCCAGACCTCCGACCACGTCTGGTTGCGGGAGGTCAGGATGACGTGGCCGCCGCGCACCGGCATCAGCCGCGCGACGTCCTCCGGCTCGTTGGCGTTGTCGTAGACCAGTAGCCAGCGCAGGGGGCTGCTGGCCAGCTCCTCCAGCACCAGGCTCGCGGTCTGCTGGAGGTCCGCGGTCTGCGGTGTGCCGAGGTGGCGCCCCAGCTCGTGCAGCGACTGCACGACCATCGACTGCTGCTCGGCGGGAATCCACCAGACGATGTCGTAGCGGTCGGCGTACCGATACGCGAACTCCGCCGCGAGCTGCGTCTTTCCGACACCGCCCGTGCCGTGCAGCGCACGCGGCAGCACCGAGGCCTTGGACCGCCGCTCCAGCGCCCGGTGCAGCGCGAGCAGGAGCGTCTCGCGACCGGTGAACGTCGGGTTGCGCGCCGGCACGCCCGCCCAGATCCGCAACCGCCCGCCGCTCCCCTGGGGCACGCCGGTCGGCTCGACAAGTGTCGACGCGTTCCGGCCAGTCACCGCGGCGGCTCCCGAATCCTCGCCCGACAAGATCCGCTCAGCCCCATTGTTCGAGACGGTTTCGGGCTCCGTCAGGCTTTGCCGCAAATCGGCCAGGACGGCGGCCCGGTCGACCCCGATGCCCTCCGCGACGGCGTCGACCCAGAGATTGATCTTCACCGCCAGGTGGCCGGAAAGCTCGGCCCCGACCCGGGCCGCGAAAGTCAACAGCGGGGGAACACCGTCCGCGCTCACCGGCATCGCGGCGATGCGGTCGACGACCGCGACGGTGTCCCGCCAGGAGAAGTCCGCCGAAAACTGCCCAGACTCGAACATGTCTCCGGCCACAGCGGTAAGGTGAGTCGGCGGCGCCGCGGCGAGCAGGCGAGCGAGAGCGTCACGAGCGGGGCTCGCGATCACAGGGTGTTGCTCGCCCGTCACCCCTCGAATTATCCCGATCGATCTTGTCTGGTTCTAGGGCCCCAGCGGGGGAATCGCTACGAGCCAAAAGGTGTAGGCATCCGCCAAGAAACGTCAGTTCTTGTCAGGCGCCGAGGAACCGCTCGGCGTTTGCGCTCAGCAGCTTGCCGCGCTGCTCGTCGGTCAGGAAGTCGGCCTTTCGGACGACCTGGCCGGCGGGGCGCTCGCCCAGCGGATAGGGATAGTCGCTGCCCACCAGCACCCGATCTTCCCCCACCACCGACACCAGCAGCCGCAGGGCGGGCTCCTCGAAGACCACACTGTCCACGTAGAACCGTCCGATGTAGTCACTCGGGGGGCGCGTGGAGCGGCCGCGCACCAGGTCGCCGCGACGGTACCAGGCGTTGTCGGCGCGCCCCAGCCAGTACGGGAAGCTGCCACCGCCGTGGGCGAAGCAGATCCGCAGGCTCTCCGGCACCTGGTCGAAGACGCCGCCGAGGATCATCGCCAGCAGCGACAGGTGGGTCTCGGCGGGCATGCCGGTCAGCCAGCGAGCCATCCACCGGTCCAGCCTCGGCCCGTCGGGCATGTCCCACGGGTGCACGAAGACCGGGGCGCCCACCTCCGCGCAGTGCCGCAGGAACTCCACCACACCCGGGTCGTCGAGGTCGCGGTCGCCGACGTGGTTGCCGATCTCGACGCCGGCGTGCCCGGCGGCCAGGCAGCGGTCGAGCTCCGCGCAGGCGGCGTCCGGGTCCTGGAGCGGCACCTGGCAGAACGGCACGAGCCGGTCGCCGCCCGCGGCCGCGCATTCCAGGACCAGGTCGTTGAAGATGCGGGCGACCTTCACCGCCTGCGCGGCCGGGCGGTCGTACGAGAAGAAGACCGGCGTCGGCGACACCACCTGCACGTCGATCCCGTCGGCGTCCATGTCGGACAGTCGGGTCGGCGCGTCCCAGCAGGACGACTGGATCGGGCGCCACTCCCGCTCGCCGACCATCAGCATGGCCGCGCGCTCGGAGTCGACGCGCAGCCAGGGCCAGCCGGTGCCACCGCACTCGGCGGCGAGGTCCGGCCAGCCCTTCGGCACGACGTGCGTGTGCACGTCGTAGACCCGCGCGTTCACCCCTTGCCCGGGTGGACGGTGCCGCACTTGCCGCAGGTGCGGGCGGCCTCGTCGGCGTAGAACGCCTGGAACACCGGCGGCAGGTCGACCACGATGTCGCGCACCTGCAGCTCGACCTCGTGGACCAGGTTGCCGCACTCGGGGCAGTACCACTGGAACTTCTCCAGCGTCCCCTCCTCGCGCACCCGCTCCACGACCAGCCCGATCGAGCCCTCCTCCGGGCGCTGCGGCGAGTGCGGCGTGTTGCCCGGCAGCACCCACATGTCGCCCTCCCTGATGTGGACGACGTCCTGCTTCAGGTCGCCGGAGGGACCGTCGGGCACCATCACGTTCAGGTGCATGTTGCCCTTGATCTGGTAGAAGAACTCCTCGTACGGGTCGACGTGGAAGTCGGTGCGCTGGTTGGGGCCACCGACCACCATCACGATGAAGTCCGCCCCCGTCGGAAACATCTGCTTGTTGCCCACGGGCGGCTTGAGCAGGTGCTGGTTTTCGGCGAGCCAGCTCGGGAAGCTCACCGGGCGCGCGACCTCGGACATGGCAACTCCCTACGGTAGAAGGGCGACGGCCTGCATCTCGATCAGCAGGTGCGGGTGCGGCAGCTGGTGCACGGCGACGGTGGTACGGGCCGGCCCGTTCTCGTCGAAGAACTCGGCGTAGACCTCGTTGTAGCCGCCGAAGTCGTTCATGTTGACCAGGTACGTGGTGACCTGGACGACGTCCGCCAGGTCGGCGCCGATGGAGCGGAGGATCTCCCGCACGTTCTCGATGACGGCGCGGGTCTGCACCCGGATGTCCACTGTGGTCGTGCCCAGCTCGTCCACTGTGGCGCCGGCGATGCTGTTGTCCGGCCGGCGGCTGGACGTGCCGGAGACGAACGCGAAGCCGCCCGCGACCTTCACGTGCGGGAAGCGGCCGCGCGGGCGGGCCATGCCGTCGACGATCACGACGCCCGCACCCCCACCGCGCCGAGCCCTTCGACGACCGCCCGGACGTAGGCGCCCTTGGCCAGCGGGACGGCGGCGGTGGCCGCGCCGGCGAGGAGCACCCAGCCGGCCTCCACCCGGCCGGCGAGGCGGAGCCCCTGGGAGACAGCCCGTCGCGGGTCGCCCAGGATCGCCGCCGTCGAGCCGATCTGGACCACCCGGCCGTCGACCTCCAGCAGCACGCCGAGGTTGTCGACGCCGTCGGGCACCGGCCGCCAGGAGCCGATCGCGTACGCGGCCGCGGAGGAGTTGTCGACGATGACGTCGGCGAGCGCGAACCGGAAGTCGGCGTACCGCGAGTCGATGACCTCCAGCGCCGGCGCGACCGCCGTGGCGTTGCCCGCCGCGTCGAGCAGGAACGCCACCTCCGGCTCGATCCGGGGGTGGATGAGGCGGGAGGTGTCCACCGTGGAGCCGTCGGCGACCGTCATGCCGTCGGTGAGGCGGCCCCAGATCACCTCGTCGACGCCGACCTGCGCCATCTTCGCGCGGCTGGTGAGGCCGAGCTTGATGCCGACGAGCCGTTCGCCGCGGGCCAGCCGCCGCGCGACGAGCTGCTCCTGCACCGTGTACGCCGCGGCCGCGTCGAGCCCCGCGCGCGAGGCGATCTGCGGGATCGGGGTCGCCGTCAGCGCCGCCGTGTCGAGCCGCTCGGCGAGTTCCGCGGTCATCGCGCGCCCTCCTTCACCAGGTCGAGCGCGACGTCCACGATCATGTCCTCCTGCCCGCCGACCATGCGGCGGCGGCCGAGCTCGACCAGGATCGCGCGGACGTCGACGCCGTACCGGTCGGCGGCCGCCTCGGCGTGGCGCAGGAAGCTGGAGTACACGCCGGCGTACCCGAGCGAGAGGGTCTCCCGGTCGACCCGCACCGGCCGGTCCTGCAGCGGCCGGACGAGGTCGTCGGCGGCGTCCATCAGCGCGAAGACGTCGCAGCCGTGCGGCCAGCCCATCAGGTCGGCGGTCGCGGTGAAGACCTCCAGCGGCGCGTTGCCGGCGCCGGCGCCGTGCCCGGCCAGCGCGGCGTCCACCCGTTCCGCGCCGTGCTCGACGGCGACGACCGAGTTGGCAACGCCGAGCGAGAGGTTGTGGTGGGCGTGGATGCCGACCCGCGTGTCGGCGTCGAGCACCTGCCGGTACGCGTCCACGCGCTCGGCCACGTCGCGCATCAGCAGCCGGCCGCCGGAGTCGGTCACGTAGACGCAGTGGGCGCCGTACGACTCCATCAGCTTGGCCTGCGCGGCGAGGCCGGACGGGTCGTTCATGTGCGACATCATCAGGAACCCGGCGACGTCCATGCCGTTCTCCCGGGCCCAGCCGATGTGCTGGGCGGCGATGTCCGCCTCGGTGCAGTGGGTGGCGATGCGCACGCTGGCCACCCCGAGGTCGCGAGCGGCGCGCAGGTCGTCGATCGTGCCGATGCCGGGCAGCAGCAGGGTGGTGAGCGTGGCCCGCTGGACCACCTCGGCGGCCGCGGCGATCCACTCGGCGTCGGTGTGCGCGCCGCGCCCGTAGTTGATGCTCGACCCGGCGAGCCCGTCGCCGTGCGCCACCTCGATCGCGGCGACACCGGCGGCGTCGAGCGCGGCCGCGATCCGGCGCACCTGGTCCACGGTGAACCTGTGCCGCGACGCGTGCATGCCGTCCCGCAGCGTCACGTCCTGCACGTACAGCCTCATGCCGGCACCTCCGCGCGGAGGGCCACCATGCGCTCGGCGGTACGCAGGGCCGCCGACGTCATGATGTCCAGGTTTCCGGCGTACGCGGGCAGGTAGTGGCCGGCCCCCGACACCTCCAGGAAGACCGTCACCTGTAGACCGTCCACGGTGGAAGCGAACTGCACGTCCTGCTTGAGCCGGTAGCCGGGCACGTACTGCTGGACGCCCGCCACCATCTCCCCCACCGACGCGGCGATCCGCTCCCGGTCGGCGCCGGTGTCCGGGCAGAGGCAGTAGACGGTGTCCCGCATCAGCATCGGCGGCTCGGCCGGGTTGAGCACGATGATGGCCTTGCCGCGGCCGGCCCCGCCGACCACCTCCAGGGCCCGCGCGGTGGTGACGGTGAACTCGTCGATGTTCGCCCGGGTGCCGGGGCCGGCCGAGCGGGACGAGATGGCCGCGACGATCTCCGCGTATGCCACCGGCGTCACGGCGGCGACCGCGGCGACGATCGGCACCGTGGCCTGGCCGCCGCAGGTGACCATGTTGACGTTCGGCTCGTGGAGGTGCTGGTCGAGGTTGACCGGCGGCACCACGTACGGGCCGACGGCGGCCGGCGTGAGGTCGACGACGAGCCGACCGTGCTCGCCCAGCACCTCGGCGTGGCGGTGGTGCGCGCCGGCCGAGGTGGCGTCGAGCACGATGCCGACGTCGGCGAACTCGGGCATCGCGACCAGCCCGTCGACGCCGCCGGCCGTGGTGGCGACGCCGAGCCGCCCGGCCCGCGCGAGGCCGTCCGACGCCGGGTCGATGCCGGCCATCGCGACCATCCGCAGCGACGACGAGAGCCGCAGCACCTTGATCATCAGGTCGGTGCCGATGTTGCCCGACCCGATCACCGCCACACCCGTTGCCATCACACCGCCTCCTTGCCGAAGCACACCCGCACCGAGCCCAGTCCCGAGATCCGCGCCTCGTACGCGGCGCCGGGCGTGACCGAGACCATCGGGCCGAGCGCGCCGGAGAGCACCACGTCGCCGGCGCGCAGCGGCTGCCCGGCCGTGGCGAGGGTGGCCGCGAGCCAGGCCACCGCGTGCAGCGGATTGCCGAGGCAGGCGGCGCCGGCGCCGACCGACACCGGTTCCCCGGCGTGCTCCACGACCGCGCCGCAGAGCCGCAGGTCCACGTCGGACAGCCGGACCGGGCGGGTGCCGAGCACGAAGAGCCCGCTGGAGGCGTTGTCGGCGACGGTGTCCACGATGGAGATGTCCCAGCCGGCGACCCGGGAGTCGACCACCTCGATGGCGGGCAGCAGGTGGTCGGTCGCCCGGATCACGTCCACAGTGGTCACCTGGGGCTCGGGCAGGTCGGCGCCGAGCACGAACGCCACCTCCGCCTCCACCCGCGGCTGCAGCAGCCGGTCGAGGGCGATCTCGGCGCCGTCCGGCACGGCGGCGTCGGCCATCAGCACGCCGAAGTCGGGCTGGAAGACGCCGAACGCCTCCTGCACCGCCCGCGCGGTCAGGCCGATCTTCGCGCCGACCTGGCGGCGGCCGGCCGCGAGCCAGGCGTCGACCTGCTCGCGCTGCACGGCGTACGCGGCGTCGACGTCGCCCTCGGGGATGTGCGTCCCGCGCAGCGGCGGGCACGGCACCCCGGTCCGGTAGGCCTCGGTGAGCAGCGCCGCGGCGTTCACGACAGGTCCACGCAGACGTTGGTGAGCTCGGAGTAGAAGGCGAGCGAGTGGACGCCGCCCTCGCGCCCGACGCCGGACGCCTTCACGCCGCCGAACGGGGTGCGCAGGTCGCGCAGGAACCACGTGTTGACCCAGACGATCCCCGCGTCGAGGCCGGCGCCGGCGCGGTGCGCCCGCCCGACGTCCCGGGTCCAGACGGTGGCCGCCAGGCCGTAGTCGCTCTCGTTGGCCAGCGCGAACGCCTCCTCCTCGGTGTCGAACGGGGCCACGTGGCAGACCGGCCCGAAGATCTCCTCGCGGTTGGTGCGGTCGGCGTTGGAGAGTCCGGTGAGGACGGTCGGCTGGACGTACGCGCCGCCGTCGCGGGCGTCGCCGAGCACCGGCACCCCGCCACCGGCCACGACCGAGGCGCCCTCGGCGCGGGCCAGGTCGTAGTAGCCGAGCACCTTCTCCCGGTGCTGGCGGGAGATGAGCGGCATCGTGCCGGTGTCCTCGTCGGACGGCCAGCCGAACGGCAGGGCGGCGGCCCGCTTGCCGAGCCGCTCCACGAACTCGTCGTACACCGGCCGCTGCACGTACAGCCGCTCGGTGCACAGGCACACCTGGCCGCCGTTGGTGAAGCTGGAGCGGACCGAGCCGTCGACGGCCGCGTCGAGGTCGGCGTCGGCGAAGACGAGCCCGGCGTTCTTGCCGCCCAGCTCGAACGAGACCGCCTTCACCCCGTCGGCCGCGGCCCGCATGATGGCACTGCCGGTGGCCGACTCCCCGGTGAACGTGATCGCGTCCACCCCTGAGTGGCGGGTCAGGAACTCGCCGGCCGAGTCCGGGCCGAAGCCGTGTACCAGGTTGAAGACGCCGTCGGGGACGCCGGCCACGGCCATCACCTCGGCCAGCAGTGTCGCGGAGGCCGGGGTCTCCTCGGAGGGCTTGACCACGACCGCGTTGCCGCAGGCGAGCGCCGGCGCCACCTTCCAGGTGAGCAGCAGCAGCGGCAGGTTCCACGGGACGATGACGGCGACGACGCCGGCCGGCTTGCGCACGGCGTAGTTGAGCGCCCGGCCGCCGCCGGGCGTGACGGTGGTGAACGACTCGGTGGGCGCCGCGGAGACGATGTCGGCGAAGGCCCGGAAGTTCGCGGCGCCGCGCGGCACGTCGAGCGTGCGGGCCTGGCTCATCGGCTTGCCGGTGTCGGCGACCTCGGCGGTGACCAGGTCGTCGAAGCGCCGGTCGAGCTCGTCGGCGATCCGGCGCAGCACCGCCGCCCGCTCCCGCTCGCCGAGCCGGCCCCACGGCCCGCGCAGCGCGGCCCGGGCGGCGGTGACCGCGGCGTCCACCGTGGACCGGTCGGCCTCGGCCACCTCGAAGACCTGCTCGCCGGTGACCGGGGAGAGCTTGGCGAACCTGCGCCCGGCCGGCTCGAACCGCCCGCCCACGAAGTTGCGCAGCAGCCCCGGCTCGCCCACCGGAGCACCGGTCGTCGCCAGCCGCGGGTCCCACAGCGTCACGCGCTCCACCTCCTCAGGCCCGCGGCGACCAGACCGGCGCCGACCACCGCCACGGCCGCCGCGACGGCGCGGTGCTGCCACTGGACCCGGCGGCGCACCCGCGCGTACGGGGTGCTGGAGAACGAGACCAGCTCGTACCGGGAGACGTAGCGGCCGGGCAGCGCGCGTTCCAGGGCGTGCTCGACCCGCTTGCCGAGGCGGAACACCGGGGAGGCGACCTTGTCGCGCATCTCCACGAAGTTCGCCAGGGCCATCTCCGCGATCGCGGCGGTGTCGTCGCGCCGCCGCTCGTGGAAGAGGGGCAGCGCGGCGCCCCATTCGTCGCCGGTTTCCTCCAGGCAGCGGTCCAGCTCGACCACGTCCTCGAACGCGCAGTTGGCGCCCTGCCCGTAGAACGGGACGATCGCGTGCGCGGCGTCGCCGATCAGCCCGACCCGGCCGTGCGCGTGCCACGGGTCGCAGCGGACGGTGCCGAGCAGCCCGACCGGGTTGTGCTGGTAGTCGTCGACGAGGTCGGGCGCGAGCGGCACCAGGTCGGGGTAGTGGGTGGCGAAGTGCCGCCCGATCGCCGCCGGGCTGCTCAGCGACGCGAAGCTGCGGGTGCCGCCGTGGGGCCAGAAGAGCGTGCAGGTGAACGAGTGGTCCGGGTTGGGCAGCGCGATCATCATCGAGGTGCCGCGCGGCCAGATGTGCAGCGCACCCGGGTCGAGGGCGAAGTCGCCGCCGGCCGGCGGGACGGTCAGCTCCTTGTACCCGTAGTCGAGGAAGTCGAGCGACTCGGTGAGCAGGTCGTGGGCGAGCAGCTGGCCGCGGACCGCGGAGCCGGCCCCGTCCGCGCCGAGCACCACGTCCGCCGCCGCCCGCACCTCGCCGGAGGCGGTCTCGAACGCCATCTCGCCGGTCGCCGGATCCAGCCCGACGAGCTTGTGGCCGAAGACGATCCGTACGCCGGGTGCCTTTTCGGCGGCGTCGAGCAGCGCGTTGTTGAGGGCGCCGCGGCTGATCGAGTTGATCGCCCGCTGGCCGTCCACACTGTACGGCTGGAAGTCCAGCTCCCCCTCGACCGGGTGGATCATCCGGCCGCGCATCGGGAGCGCGTCGACCATCACCTGGTCGGCGAGGCCGATCCGGCGCAGCGCGTTGAGCCCGCGCTCGGAGAGCGCCAGGTTGATGGAGCGGCCCCGCTCGGGCTGGCTCGCGCGCGGGTCGGGGCGCCGCTCGTAGACGGTGACCTCGTATCCGCGGCGGGCCAGGAAGCACGCCAGCAGGCAGCCGCACAGGCCGGCACCGACGACCGCCACCTCGGCGTCCATGGTGGACTCGGTCACGTCACACCTCCTTGACCGTCGCGGCCAGCGCCCGCGCCGCGCGCCAGCAGTCGTGGTACGTGGAATAGAGCGGCACCGGCGCGAACCGCACGACGTCCGGCTCCCGCGCGTCCGCGATGACGCCGTGCTCGTGCCGCAGGCGGCGGGTGACGTCGCCGGCGTCGCCGGAGCCGATCCGCACCGAGAGCTGGCTGCCGTGCCGCTCCGGCTCGCGCGGCGTGACCACCTCCAGGGGGCGGCCGGGCGTCACCTCGTCGAGCAGCTCGCGCAGGTACCCGGTCAGCCGCAGGCTGCGGGCGCGCAGCGCGTCCATGCCGATCCGGTCGAACATCTCCAGCGACGTACGCACCGGGCCCATCGAGAAGATCGGCGGGTTGGAGACCTGCCAGGCGTCCACTGTGGCCGGTGGCCGGGCGACCGGGGCCATCTCGAAGCGGGTGGCCGGCTCGGTGCTCCACCAGCCCTCGAAGCGCGGCAGCGACCGGTCGGCCAGGTGCCGCTCGTGCACGAACGCGCCGGCGAGCGCGCCCGGCCCGCCGTTGAGGTACTTGTACGAGCACCAGGCGGCGAAGTCGACGCCCCAGTCGTGCAGGCGCAGCGGCACGTTCCCGGCGGCGTGCGCGAGGTCCCAGCCGACGACGGCACCGGCGGCCTGCCCGGCCCGGGTGATCGCGGGGATGTCCAGCAGCTCGCCGGTCAGGTAGTTGACGCCGCCGAGCAGCACCAGCGCCACCCGTCCGCCGTGCTCCCGCAGGTACTCGAAGACCTCCTGGCTACCCGCGAGGCGTACCACTGTCGTGTTTGGATCGAGGCCGTGGAAACGGGCCTGGCTCCGCACCGCGTAGCTGTCGGAGGGGAAGGCTGTGTCTTCGATCAGGATCTGGGTCCTACCGCCCGCCGGGCGGTAGAAGGAGACCATCAGCAGGTGGAGGTTGACGGTCAGCGAGTTCATCACGACCGCCTCGCTGGGCAGCGCGCCGACGAGCCGGGCGGCCCGCTCGGTCAGCAGCTCGTGGTACGGCAGCCACGGCCGGCCGGCCTCCAGGTGCCCCTCCACGCCCAGCCGGGCCCAGTCGTCGAGGTCCGCCAGCAGCTCGGGCACGGTCGCCCTGGGTTGCAGGCCCAGCGAGTTGCCCGCGAAGTAGGCCACCCCCGGCGGGATGTGGAACAGCTCGCGGTGCCCGGGATCGGCCTCGTCACGCCGCCGGGCGTCGTCCTCGGTGAGGGTCACGGGAAGCATCACCTCACATGTGGGTCCGGGCGGACCACAGCTCGGGGAAGACCGATCGGCCCATGCTACGGCGCAGCCAGTTGGCCCCGGAGGAGCCGGCGGTGCCGGGCTTGTCGCCGAGCGTCCGCAGCACGGCCTTGAGGTGCAGGTACCGCCAATCGCTGAACTGCTCGCCGATCTCGGTGAGCGCCTCGGCGAGCAGCCACAGGTCGTTGCCGGGGTTGGGCTCGGCGTAGACGCGGACCCAGGCGTCCTCGACCGCCGGGTGCGGCTCGTGGTCGCGGGTGCGGTCGCGGTGCAGCGCCTCGGCCGGGATGTCGTTGCCGCGCCGGGCGAGCAGCGCGATCACCTCGTCCCAGAGGCTCGGCTCGCGGATGTCGCGGGTCAGGTCCGCGTAGACCGCCTTCTGCCGGCGGAACGGGCGGATCAGCGGCTCGCTCTTGAGGCCGAGCGCGAACTCCATGTGCCGGTACATCGCGGACTGGAAGCCGGAGGCCTCGCCGAGCTGGCCGCGGAAGCGGTTGAAGTCGGCCGGGGACATCCAGCGCAGCGTCCGCCAGGAGCCGTTGAGCCCTTCGAGGTGCAGGCCGGCCCGGCGCAGCGGCTCCAGCGCACCCCACACGTCGTCGTCGCGGACCAGCCGCTGCGCCTCGCGCAGCTCGAACCGGATCAGCCCGAAGTACAGCTCCATGATCTGGCTGACGACCAGGAACGACATCTCGCCCGGATCGTCGCTGATGGTCCGCTGGAGCGTGTGCAGGGTGCTGGCGTGCACGTACTCGTCGTACGGCGCGCTCTCCGCGAACTGGATCTCACCGTCCTCCTGGACGGCGACGGGTGCCGCCACGCAAGATCACCTCCAACCAACAGGATCGTCTCTTGACGGCCCGCGGTGAAGGGCGGATCGACGGGTCCGCGGCGGCGGTACCCGCAGAGCCAGCGGTTGACCGGCACCGCGACTTAACGTTCGGAAAGTGCGCCGGTTTTGGGGTTGGACGTCCCATTCCGGCGGTGTCCTGATCACGCCAAGTTCGATAGGATCGAACAGACTCGCGCGGGTCGGACCCCTCCCGCGCAGCACCCCGGGAGGATCGTTGCGCACCTCGGCAGCCCGCGAGCGGAAGACAGAGCAGAGCCACGACCAGGTCGGCGCGCGGATGCGCCAGTTCCGCACCGAGCGCGGCCTGACGCTGCGCGGGCTGGCCGCCCGCGCCGGGCTCTCGATCGGCTTCCTGTCCCAGGTGGAGCGGGGGGTCTCGTCGATCGGGCTGACCGCGCTCAACAGCGTGGCCGCGGCCCTCGACCGGCCGGTCGCGGAGTTCTTCGCCGACGGCGACGCGACCACCTCCGACGGCGCCGCGGCCGTGCTGCCCAGCCACTTCACGCTGACCCGGGCGGAGAGCGGCGCGACGGAGTACGTGTCGGGCCAGGTGACCTACCGGATGCTCTCCGACCGCGGTCCCAACCTGGTGCTGGAGCCGATGGTGGTGCACATCGCGCCGGGCGGGCGCCGCGAGGAGGCGTACGCGCACGCCGGCGAGGAGTTCGCGTACGTGGTGACCGGCGAGCTGCTCTACGAGGTCGACGGCGTGGAGCACCGGCTGCGCCCGGGCGACAGCGTGCACCTGCGCTCCACCGTCCCGCACAACATGTACAACGACACCGACCAGGTGACCACGGTCGTCTCGGTGGTCACCCCGCGGCTGTTCTGAGGCGGCCTCATCGCCGTGGTCAAAAAGCGATGTTCACTGTCACGTAATTTTTAGCGCGGTGGCGAGCGCGTCAGCCGTCGTATGCCAGAGCGGGGCCGCCGGATCGATCACCGAGAAGTGGTCGCCGGGCTCCTCGACGTACCGCACGTCGTCGCCGGCGGCCCGGGCCGCGGCCACGTACCGGCGGTTGAAGTCGATCAGGTCGAGGTCGTCGTCGGCGCCCTGCACCACGAGCTGGGGCACGCCGATCGGCACCCGGGCCATCGGGTCGGAGGCCGCGTACACCTCGGGCACCTCGTAGCGGGGGCCGCCGAGCGCGGCGGTGACCGCGCCGGTGCCGATCCCCCGCCCGTCGCCGCCGGCGAGGTCGAGCACGCCGGCCAGGGGCACCGCGAGCGCCACCCGCCCGTGGTCCGCGGCGACCCGGAGCGCGAGCTGGCCGCCGGCCGAGTGCCCGAGCACCGCCACCCGGTCCAGGTCCACCGGAGCGTCCACGTCGGACAGTGCGGAGAGCCCCGCCGCCACGTCGCTGACCGTGGCCGCCCAGCCGGAGCGGTCCGGCCGGCGGTACTCCAGGTTCCAGGCGGCGAAGCCGCGCGCGGCCAGGTCGACGGCGAGCGCGTCCATCAGGTCGGCGGCCCAGACCGAGCGCCAGAAACCGCCGTGCAGCAGCACCGCCACCGGTACCGGCTGGTCGGCCGCGGGCGGCAGGCGCAGCTCGCCGTACTGCTCGGGTCCCGGCCCGTATCCGATGCGGGTGGCCGGGTGGCGCAGCCGCAGCACCGCGTGCCGGATCGCCCAGACCAGCCCCCAGACGCCCCGCCCGTACAGGTGGGCGGCGCCGGGCGCGACCGGTGCCGGGCCGGTGACCTCGATGTCGTACCAGACGGTGGCGGCCGCGTGCGGCCCGTCGAGCGCCATCAGCGCCCGCGTATCGGGATCGCGGCCGGGCACGACGACGGTCGGGGTGCCGGCGGCGAGCCGTTCCCGCACCGCGGCGGCACCGTCCACAATGGTCACCGTGCCGGTCACGCCGAGCCGGTCCAGCTCTCCCCGCGCCACGGTGGCGAGCAGGTCGTGGTCCGCCCGCACGCCGGTGGCGACGATCACTTGCGCGGCGCTCATCCTGCCTCCACCTCTCGTGGGCCGGTCCGGCCCGTGGTCGCGGTCTTCGCGGCGGCCGGCGGGCCTCCCGCGACGGTGGGCGGCCGCCGCAGCAGCGGCAGTACGGCGGTGCCGAGCAGGTCGACGCCGCCCTCGTCGGTCAGGCCGTGCGGGGTGCCGAACTCCACCCGCCGCACGCCCGCGTCGATCAGCGCCTGCGCCCGCTCGGCCACCCGCTCCGGGGTGCCGGCGAAGGCGAACAGGTCGAGCACGTCGTCCGGGATCAGCCGCCCGGCCGCCGCGTGCTCGCCGGCGCCGACCAGGTCGGTCACCCGGGCGACCAGGTCGGCCGGCACGCCAGCGGTGGGGTCCAGGTCGGCGACGACCGCCAGGTACATCGCGACCTCGGTGCGGGCGCGGCTCCGGGCCGCCTCCCCGTCCCGGTCCACGACGGTGACCGCGCCGAGCACGATGCCGACGTCGTCGACCCGGCGGCCGTCGCGGGCCGCGCCGGCCCGCAGCCGTTCCCGGATCACCGGGACCATCGCGGGGTTGGCGCTGCCGCCCACCTTGATCTCGGCGGCGATCCGGCCGGCCAGCGCCGCGCCGCGCGCGCCCCAGGCGCCGAGCAGCAGCGGCGGGTCGGGGCGCCACACCCGGTAGCGGAGCGCGGTGCCGGGCGCGAGCGTGAAGACCTCGCCGGTGTAGCCGGCTGAGTCGCCGCTCAGCAGCCGGTACACGACCTCGGCGCACTCGCGCAGCGCGGCGATCGGCCGCGGCTGGGCGATGCCGACCGCGCCGAGCCAGGTGCCGCGGGCGAGCCCGAGGTAGGCCCGCCCGCGCGAGGCGAGGTCGAGGGCGGCGACCTGCCCGGCGATCTCGTAGGGAGCCATCGAGTACGGGTTGAGGCAGGCCGGTCCCAGCCGCACCCGCTCGGTCGCGGCGGCCATCTCCAGCAGCGGGAAGATCGGCGGCTGGTACATCAGGTCGCCGAAGACCGTCAGCACGTCGAAGCCGCACTCCTCGGCGCGGCGGGCCAGCCGGGCGTACGCGCCGGCCGGCTTGTCGCTCTGCAGCCCGAGTCCGATCTCGACGGTCATGTCAGGTCCGCGGAGTTCATCTGCCGCCTGCCGGTGCGCTCGACCCGCATCACGAGCCGCTCCTCCGGGTCGGGGCAGGCGAAGAGCGTGTCCCGCTCCAGCCAGTCGCCGGGCGGCATGTCGCGCTGCTTGGCGGCGAGGAAGGGGAGCACGGCGGCGAGCGCGTACACGCAGAAGTGCTTCCCCTCCGGGATTTTGAGGTGGGCGCTGTGGGTGAGGTCGAAGTGGTCGCCGACGTTCATGCCGCAGACCGACCGCCCCTCGATGCGGTCCACGCAGACCCGCAGGTCGTAGATCTCCATGTCAGTCACGGCGTTTCCCTCCCGAGGCGGACGACGATCTTGCCGGTGGTGCGGCGGGCGGCCAGGTCCGCGAGGGCCGCCGGCGCTTCGTCCAAAGTGGGCGTCCGGCCGACCGGCGGGCGCACGGCCCCGGCGGCGCAGAGCGCGAACAGCTCGGCGTAGACCTCCCGCACCCGTTCGGCGCGGCGCCACGGGTAGGCGGAGCCCCAGGAGAGGCCGACGAGCGTGACGTTGGCGGCGGTGAGCGCCATCGGGTCGACCGGCGGTGGCGGGCCGCCGGCCGCGCCGATAGCCACGATCCGCCCCTCGAAGTCCAGACAGGACAGTGACCGGGTGAAGACGTCGCCGCCCACCGGGTCGAGGACCACGTCGACGGTGCCGGTGGTGTCCCGCACCGCCGCCACGAAGTCCTCCGCCCGGTAGTCCACCGCGAGGAAGGCGCCGTTGTCGCGGCAGACCGCGAGCTTTTCCGGACCGCCGGCGGTGCAGATCACCCGGGCGCCGCGGGCCACCGCCAGCTGCGTGGCGGCGATGCCCACGCCGCCGGCTCCGGCGTGCACCAGCACCGTCTGCCCGGCGCCGACACCGGCCCGCTCCAAAGCCCACCAAGCCGTCTGGTACGTCACCGGGAGCGCCGCCGCGACCACCGGGTCGAAGCCGGCCGGCAGCGGGGTGGCGAGCGTCGCGTCCAGCGTGACGGTGTCGCCGAGGGCGCCGTGCGGCAGCGCCGGGCAGGCCAGCACCTCCACATCGGACAGTCGCTCGGCGCCGGGACCGGCCGCGACCACCCGGCCGGCGACCTCGACGCCCGGCGTCATCGGTGGCTCCGGGCGCACCGGGTACGTGCCGCGGCAGAGCATCACGTCGAGGAAGTTGAGGCCGACCGCGCGCACCGCCAGGGTGACCTGGCCGGGCCCGGGCGGCGGGTCGTCGGGGAGCTCGGCGACCGCGAGCACGTCGGCCGGCTCGCCGTGCTCGTACGCCTGGAGGCGGCGGATCATCGCGACTCCGGGGGCCCGCCGGGCCTGGTGCGAGGCCCGGCGGGGGTCCCAGCGGTGCTCGGCCGTCCGGCGCTCGCCGCGCTCGTGCTCCGGTCCGTGCTCCGGACCGGTCCAGGCTCCGGGCCGCCGGGTGCGTCGACCGGCACCCGCTCGGCGTGGTGGTGCACGATGAGCCACCGGCCGCCGTCGCGGCGCAGCACGTCGGTGACCCGGCTCCGCTCGGCGTCGGCGGTACCGGCCGGCACGGCGACCAGCACGTAGCGGGCGGCGGCGGTGTCGTTCCACACGTCGACCCGCAGGTCGGTGGCGTCGAGCCGGTCCAGCGCCGGCCGCCGCCCGGCGGAGTCCCGCCCGTCCCGGTAGGCGTCCAGCTCGGCGCGGCTGCGCAGCGGGCCGGGCAGGTGGGTCTCCCAGGTGGTGACGTCGGGGTGCAGGTGGCTGTCGAAGCGTTTCCGGTCGCCGGCGAGGAACGCGTCGTACATGTCCGCGATACCCGCCGCGATCGTCGCCGCGTCACCGGTGCGCTCGCTCATGAAACGCTCCATCCCGCCCGGTCGTCCCGGACCACCCGGCCGCCGGCCATCACCCAGCGCACCCCGCGGAACGCCGAGGTGTGCGCGGCCGGGTCGGCGTCCATCGCGATCAGGTCGGCGTACCGTCCAGGCTGGACGGTGCCGAGCTCCTCCTCCGCCCCGAGCCAGCGCACCGGGCCGAGCGTGCCCGCGTACAGGGCGCGGGCCGGTCCGATGCCCGCCTCGGACATGTACTCCAGCTCGCGCACCGACGCGTTGGTGCCCTCGAAGTGCCAGAACGGCGGCATGTCGCTGCCCAGCAGCACCTCCACGCCGGCGGCCAGGGCGGTCGCGTAGCTCTCCAGGTGACGCGGGCCGGCGCCGAGCGAGCGGGCCTGCATCCACTCCGGTACGCCCAGCTCGTCGAAGAACTCCTTGCAGCGGGTGACCAGCAGCGTCGGGACGAGGGCGGTGCCCCGCTCGGCCATCAGCGCGGCCACCTCGCCGGTCAGCTCGTACCCGTGCTCGACGCAGTCCAGCCCCAGCGCCACCGCCTCGCCGATCACCTCGGCCGGGCCGGCGTGCGCGGTGACCCGCCGCCCCCACGCGTGCGCGGTCTCGATGACCGCGGCGAGCTCGTCCGGGAAGAGCTGGCGGGTGGTGATGTGCTCGTGCTCGCCGGCAATGCCGCCGGAGATCATCACCTTGATCAGGTCGGCGCCGGCCTTGACCTGGCTGCGCACTCCGCGGCGGAACCCGTCCGCGCCGTCGCACTCCAGGGTGTCCGGGCTCTCGTGGCCGTGCCCGCCGGTGCAGACGAGCGCGCGGCCGGCGGTGAAGACGCGCGGCCCGGGCACCCGGCCGGCGCGGATCGCCCGGCGCAGTGCGAAGTCGGCGTGGTCCTTCTCGGCGACACATCGGACGGTGGTCACGCCGGCGAGCAGGGTGCGCCGGGCGCCGTCGGCCATGTAGAGGGCGAGCTCGTGCGGGTTCATCGTCTTGACGCCGTCGCCGCCGGTGCCGGGCAGCGACAGGGACAGGTGGGTGTGCATGTTGACCAGGCCGGGCGTCAGGTATGCGCCGTCGAGGTCGACGGTCGCGTGCTCGCCGGCCTCGCGCGCCTGTGCGAGCACCCGCTCGCGCGGGCCGGCGGCGGCGATGCGGTCACCGCGGACCCAGACGGCGGCGTCGGGGAGGGCCGGCACGCCTTCGACGATCCGTCCATCCAGGACGGTGCAGCCGACCAGCACCGTCGACCTTTTGACTGGTTCTTGGCTCATGCCACCACTCCGTACAGATCGCGGGCGGCCTCGCGGGAGACGTAGCCCTCCAGCATGTCCTCCCGCACCGCGGCCGGATCCCGCAGCCGTGGCTCCCCGTGCCCGCCACCACCCGCGGTCAGGAGCGTCACCCGGTCACCCACCTCGACCCGCGTGCGCTTCGTGCTGACCGACGACTCACGTGCGGTGCCCGGAAAGACCACCACCTTGTTGGGCTCCGGCTCCCGACCACCGTCCAAAGCCCACGGACGGCTACGGGTCTTCTTGATGACCGACAAGAACTCCCCCGCCGTCACGAACCGGATGTCCCGCCGCAACCCCACACCACCCCGGAACCGACCCGCACCACCCGAGTCGGTCCGCATCTCCACCCGCTCGAAGAACATGCCGGTCTTCGCTTCGAGGACCTCGACCGGGGTGTTGCGCGCCTGCGTCTGGCACAGGTGGTTGGCCGGGCCGATGCCGTCGTGGTCCGGCGCCGCGCCCCAGCCGACCGCGTCGTTGTTGCTGACCGCGAATAGCTGCCCGGTATCCGGATGCCTACCGACCATCATGAACCCCGGCACGTCCCCACCGGACGAGGCGGGCAGCCGCTCCGGCATCCCCTGGGCGAGCGCCTTGTAGATGAGCTCCAGCGCGACCGTGCCGGTCCACTGGGTGAACGTGGCGGCCGGGTACACGGCGTGGAAGAGCGTGCCCGGTTCGGCGCGCACGTCGAGCGGGGCGAAGTGGCCGGCGTTGGTCTGCTCCCCCGGTGTGGTGATCGCCTTGAACGCGACCCGGGCGGTGGCGATGGTCGCGCCGAACGGGAGGTTGACCGGTCCGGGCACCGCCGCCGAGGAGCCGGCGAAGTCCACGGTGAACCGTCCATCCGCGACGGTCACGGTGCAGCGCATGCGGATCGGGTCGTCGGTGACGCCGTCGTCGTCGAGCCAGTCCTCGGCGGTCCAGGTGCCCTGGGGCAGCGCCTTGACGGCGGCGCGGGCGCGTGCCGCGCCGTCCTCGACCATCCGCCGGACCGCCGCCGCGACGGTCTCCCGGCCGAACTTGGCGAAGATCTCCAGCAGCCGCCGCTCGCCCGTACGGATCGCGGCCACCTGGGCGTGCAGGTCGCCGAGGACCAGGTCCGGCATCCGCGAGTTGAACCGGATCAGCTCGATGATCTCGGGCGCCGGCTCGCCTTCCCGGAAGACCCGGGTGCCGGGGAAGATGACGCCTTCCTGGTGCATGTCGGTGGAGTCGAGCACGTAGCCGGGGTCCTTGGCGCCCAGGTCCATCCAATGTGCCCGGATGCACAGGTAGCCGACGGCCGTGTCGCCGAGGAAGACCGGCGCGAAGAGGGTGGCGTCGTACGCGTGGGCGGCGTTCCAGTATGGATAGTTCATGAGGACGACGTCGCCGCGCCGCAGGGTCTGCACGCCGACGTACTCGACGCCCTTGCGGATGGAGTAGTCGTTGGCGCCGAGGAAGCGGCTCAGCCCGGTGGACTCGGCGACCAGGCGCAGGTCGGCGTCGTAGACCGAGATGCCGAAGTCGTGCACCTCGTAGATGACCGGGTTGAACGCGGTGCGGATCAGCGTGGCCCGCATCTCCTCCGCGGCGGCGACGAGGTAGCTGCGCACCACCTCGACCGTGGCACCGTCCACCTCAGACATTGCCTACCACGCTCCGTCGCTCGGCGCTCGTCCGCCGTCGTGCTCAAGCGCCGTAGCCTCGCGACTCCCGCTCACGCCAACCACGCTCCGTCGCTCGGCGCTCGTCCGCCGTCGTGCTCAAGCGCCGTAGCCTCGCGACTCCCGCTCACGGCGACCCCGTACAGGTCCCGGGCGGCCTCGGGCGACACGAAGCCCTCGGCGACGTCCTCGCGTACCGCCGCGGGATCGCGCCGGCCCGGATCCCCGTGCCCACCACCACCGGCCGTCAGCAGGGTGACCCGATCCCCCACCTCGACCCGCGTACGCTTCGTGCTCACCCGCGCCTCCCGCTCGGTACCCGGAAAGACGACGACCTGGTTGGGCTCCGGCTCCCGACCACCGTCCAAAGCCCACGGACGGCTACGGGTCTTCTTGATGACCGACAGGAACTCCCCCGCCGTCACGAACCGGATGTCCCGCCGCAACCCCACACCACCCCGGAACCGACCCGCACCACCCGAGTCGGTCCGCATCTCCACCCGCTCGAAGAACATGCCGGTCTTGGCTTCGAGGACCTCGATGGGGGTGATGCGGCCGGTGCTGCCGGAGACGTGGGTGGCCGCGTTCATGCCGTCGTGGGTGGCGGTGGCGCCCCAGCCGACCGGGTCGTTGTTGCTGACCGCGAAGAGCTGCCCGGTATCCGGATGCCTACCGACCATCATGAACCCCGGCACGTCCCCGCCGGACGACGCGGGCAGCCGCGCCGGCATCCCCTGGGCGAGCGCCTTGAGGATCAGCTCGACGGCGACGATGCCGGTCCAGAGCGTGTACGTGGGCTGCGGGTAGACGGCGTGGAAGAGCGTGCCCGGCTCGGCCTTGACCCGCAGCGGCGCCACGGTCCCCGCGTTGGAGGGCTGGTCCGGCGAGGTGAGCGACTTGAGGACCACCTTGCAGATCGCCTCGGTGGCGCCGAATGGCATGTTGATCGGCCCGGCCGTGGCCGGCGAGGAGCCGGCGAAGTCCACGGTGAACTCGCCGTCCGCGATCGTGACCGTGACCTGCATGCGGACGGGTTCGGTCCCGATTCCGTCGTCGTCGAGCCAGTCGACCGCGGTCCACGAGCCCTGCGGCAGCGCGTCGAGCGCGGCGCGGCTGCGGGCGGCGCCGTCCTCGATCATCCGCTGCACGGCCGCCGCCACGGTGTCGCGGCCGAACTTCTCCAGGATCTCCAGCATCCGCCGCTCCCCGGTGCGCAGGGCGGCGATCTGGGCGTGCAGGTCGCCGAGGACCTCGGCCGGCATCCGGGAGTTGAAGCGGATCAGCTCGTGGATCTCGTGTACCGGCTCGCCGCGGGACACCACCTTGGTACCGGGGAAGATGAGCCCTTCCTGGTGCATGTCGGTGGAGTCGAGCACGTAGCCGGGGTCCTTGGCGCCCAGGTCCATCCAATGTGCCCGGACGCAGAGGAACCCGACGAGCGTGCCGTCCGCCGGCCAGAAGACCGGTGCGAAGAGCGTGGCGTCGGCGGCGTGCGCGGCGTTCCAGTACGGGTAGTTGAGCAGCACCACGTCGCCGGGGTGCAGGTTGTCCCGGCCGACGTACTCGACGCCCTTGCGCAGCGAGAAGTCGTTGGCGCCGAGGAAGAAGGTGAGGCCGGTGGCCTCGGCGACCAGCCGCAGGTCGGCGTCGTACATGGACATGCCGAAGTCGTGCACCTCGTAGATGACCGGGTTGAACGAGGTACGGATCAGCGTGGCCCGCATCTCCTCGGCCGCGGAGATGAGGTAGCTTCGTACGACCTCGACGGTGGCGCCGTCAATCATGAGTCCCCCAAAGTGACGAGCAGGTACCCATGGGGATCGACCTCGACCCGCTGTCCACTGGGGACGACGGTGGTGGAGGTGCCCTCGTCCACGAGCGCCGGGCCGGTGAAGCGGTCGCCGGGGGCGAGGGCGTCCCGGTCGTACACGGCGAACGGCACCATCGCGCGGACCGCCACGTCGTACGCGGTGCGGTGCCCGCGCAGCGCCCGCCCCGGGTCGCCGTCGCCGGGTGCCGGCGTGGCGAGCGCCGGGCGGCGGGTCCGGCCGATGCCGCGCACGCGCAGGTTGAGGATCTGCAGGCGGTTGCCCATCGTGTGCCCGTACCGCGCGTGGTGCAGCTCCTCGAACGCGGTGCGGATCGCGTCCGGGCGCAGCTCCCGCCCGACGGTGACCATCAGCGAGTGCTCCTGGCCGAGGTAGCGCAGCTCCAGCTGGCGTTCCAGCACCGTGTCGGCGGCGCCGACCCCCTGGTCGGTGAGGGAGGCGAGGGCGTCCGCCTCGACGCCCTTGTAGAGCGCCTCCAGCTCGTCCAGGTCGGCGTCGTCCAATGTGGTCATGACGGTGCGGGCGAAGTCGTCCACGATGTCGGCCGAGAGCATGCCCCAGGCGGAGAAGCCGGACGGGGCGAACGGGACGACCACCTCGCGGATACCCATCTCGCGGGCGAGCAGCGGGGCCAGCAGCGGCCCGGCGCCGCCGAACGCGAGCAGGGAGAAGACCCGGGGGTCGTGTCCACGCTCGACGGTGATCTGGCGGACCGCGCCGACGGTGCGGGCCAGCAGGACGTCGACGACGCCGGCGGCGGCCGCCTCGGCGGTGAGGCCGAGCGGCTCGGCGACCGTCGCGGTGAGCGCCGCGCGGGCCGCCTCCGCCTGAAGGCCCATGTTGCCGCCGAGGAACCGGTCCGGGTCGATGTAGCCGAGCACGACGGCGGCGTCGGTGACGGTCGGCTCGGTGCCGCCCCGGCCGTAGCAGACCGGGCCCGGGTCGGCGCCGGCGCTGCGCGGGCCGACCTTGAGCAGCCCCCGGTCGAGCCAGGCGATCGAGCCGCCGCCGGCGCCGATGGTGCGGATGTCGTACGCGGGGATGAGCAGCGGGAAGTGCTCCAGCTGGGACTCGTACGCGGCGACCGCGCCGCCCCGCTCGATGACGCAGGCGTCCAGCGAGGTGCCGCCGATGTCGAAGGTGAGCATGTTGTCGCGGCCCAGCGCGCCGGCGAGGTACGCGGCGCCGACGATGCCCCCGGCCGGCCCGGAGAGCACGGTGTGCGTCGGCGAGGTCTTGGCCACCGTGGACGTCATCGAGCCGCCGCCGGAGCGCATGATGAGGAACCGGCCGGCGAACCCGCGCTCGGCCAGGCCCGACTCCAGCTCGTCCACGTACCGCTCGAAGATGGGGCGGATGTACGCCTCCAGCACGGTGGTGCTGGTCCGCTCGTACTCCCGGTACTCGCGGACGATGTCGGTGGAGAGCGACAGGCTCACCTCCGGGTACGCCTCCCGGATGATCCGGGCCGCCTCCCGCTCGTGCGTCGGGTCGAGGAACGAGTGCAGGAAGCAGATCGCGATCGACCGTACGCCCTGCTCCTCCACGAGCGTGCGGGCCGCGGCGCGGACGCTCTCCGGGTCGAGCTCCTCCACCACCCGGCCCTTGTAGTCCAGCCGCCCCACCACGCCGGCCGTGTAGCGGCGCTTCACCAGGCTCTCCGGCCGCTGGTACGTGAAGTCGTACATGTGGTCGGCGGGGACGTTGCCGCGGCCGAGCAGGAAGATGTCCCGGAAGCCCTCGTTGGTGACGATGCCGGTGGCTCCGCCGCGCCGCTCCAGCACCGCGTTGAGGCCGAGCGTCGTACCGTGGATGAACAGCTCCACATCGGACAGGTCGGTGCCCAGCCCGGCGATCGCGTTCAGCACCCCGTCGGCCGGGCGGGCCGGTGTCGTGGACGCCTTGCGAAAGCGGACCCGGTTGGTGCGGGTGTCCAGCTCCATCGCGTCGACGAAGGTGCCGCCGATGTCGACGGCGAGCCGGATGTGCGGTTCAGGCACGGGTGTGGGCTCCTTCCCGGATCAGGGCGGGGATCTGCGGTACGCGCCAGCAGGCCGCCTCCGCCGCCCCGTACGGCGTCAGGTGCTGCGGCTCGGCGCGGCACTCGTCGGTCGCGAATGGACACCGGGCGGCGAGCGGGCAGCCGGTGGCGGCGTCCGCCTCCTCCAGGTCCTTGGCCAGCTCCACGCGGGCGCCGGTGTAGCCGCCGTCGAGGCTCGGCGCGCTGGAGAGCAGCGCCCGGGTGTACGGGTGCCGCGGGTTGCCGAACACCTCCTCCACCGGGCCCTGCTCGACGATCCGGCCGAGGTAGAGCACGACGACCCGGTCGCAGAAGCCGCGCACGGTGGCCAGGTCGTGGGAGATGAAAACCGAGCCGCGGGAGGCGTCGCCGGCCAGTTCGGCGATGACGTCGAGGATCTGCGCCTGGACGGTGACGTCGAGGGCGGAGGTGGGCTCGTCGAAGACGATGAGGTCGGGGTCGCCGACCAGCGCCCGGGCGATGCCGACCCGCTGCGCCTGCCCGCCGGAGAGCTCGTGCGGGTGGCGGCGGAGCATGGCCGGGTCGAGGTTCATCCGGGCGAGGACCTGGGCGACGCGCTCGGCCCGCTCGGCGGCCGGCACGCCGAGGGCGCGCAGCGGTTCGCCGATCGCGTCGGCCACGGTGCGGCGCGGGCTGAGCGAGCCGACCGGGTCCTGGAAGACCAGGCGGGCCCGGGTACGCAGCCGGCGCAGCTTCCTGCCCCGCTGGGCGTGCAGGTCGATGCCGTCGAGGCGTACGGTGCCGCTGCTCGGGGCGGTCAGGCCGAGCATCAGCCGGGCGAGGGTGCTCTTGCCGCAGCCGCTCTCGCCGACCACGCCGACGGTCTCGCCGGCGCGGATCTCGAGGCTGACGCCGCGCAGGGCGTGGTGGCCGCCGCTGCCGAACCGGCTGCCGTACACGACGTGCGCGTCCTCGATCTCCATCACGACGCGGCCGGCGGCCGTCCTCTGTGGAGGTGGTGCGGTCACCGGGGCCGCGGGGGCCGCCCCGGGGGGGGGGGGGGGGCAGGCGGGCGCCCCCCCGGGGCGGGGGAGGGCGTCCGCGCCCACCCCCCCCACCCCCCCCCGGCCGGCCCCCCCCCGGGGGGGGGGGGGGGGGGCCCCGGGGGCCGCGGCCCCCCCACCGGTCTGGGGGTGGAAGCAGGCGTACGCCCAGCCGTCGCCGGTCAGGGGCGGCCGCTGCGCCGTGCAGCGCTCCGTCGCGTGGGCGCAGCGGGGTGCGAAGGGGCAGGCGGCGGGCGGCGACGGCAGCAGCGGCATCGCACCGCCGATCGCGCGGGCCGGGCGGCCGGAGACGTCGGGTACGGAGGCGAGCAGCGCCCGGGTGTACGGGTGGGCCGGCTCGCGCAGCACCTTGGCGACGGGGCCGCTCTCCACGACCGTGCCGGCGTAGAGCACGACAACCCGGTCGCAGACCGACGCGATCGAGGCGAGGTCGTGCGAGATGAGCAGCACGCCGCGGCCGTCGGTGTCGGCGGCGTGCCGGAACTGCCGCAGGATCTCCCGGGTCAGCGTGACGTCGAGCCCGGTGGTCGGCTCGTCGGCGATGAGCAGCCCGGGCGCGCAGCCGGTGGCCAGGGAGATCATCACCCGCTGGGCCATGCCGCCGGAGAGCTCGTGCGGGTACGCGTCGAGCCGCCGGGCCGGGTTGCGGATGCCGACCGCCTCGAAGAGCTGCCGCGCGGTCTCCCGCGCCGCCGCCTTGTCCATCCGCTGGTGCGTGGTGAGCCGGTCGGTGAGCTGCCGGCCGACGGTGCGGGTGGGGCTGAGCGCGCCGCGCGGGTTCTGGAAGCAGAGCGCGGCGCCGTGGCCGCGGTGGGTGGCGAGCGCGGCCTCGTCCATCGCGAGCACGTCGGCGCCCTCGAACCGGACCGCGCCGCGGGTCCGCGCGCCGCCGGGCAGCAGCGCGACGATCGCCCGGGCCACCATGCTCTTGCCGCCGCCGCTCTCGCCGACCAGCCCGACCACCTCGCCGGCGTCGACGTGCAGGTCGACCCCGCTCAGCGCGGCGACGTCCCGCCCCGGCCGGCGGATCAGCACCGAGAGGTCCTCAATGGACAGCAGATGGGTCATGACCGCCGCCTCGCGTCCGCGCGTTCCTGGAGTCCTTCGCCGAGGAGGCTGAAGCCGAGCACGCAGACCAGCAGCGCCAGGCCGGGCGGCACGGAGGTCCACCAGCGGCCGGCGACCACGTCCGGGCTGCCGAGGCTGATCATCGCGCCCCACTCGGCGCCCGGCACGGTCACGCCGAGGCCGAGGAAGGAGAGGCCGGCGAGGGTGAGCATCGCCCAGCCGCAGTTGAGCGGCGCGATGACCCGTACCGGCGTGAGGCTGTTGGGCAGCACGTGCCGCCAGAGCACGCCGACCGTGGAGGCGCCGGAGGTGATGGAGGCGTCCACGAAGGGCAGTTCGCGGATGGAGCGGACCTCGGCGCGGACCAGCCGGGCGTACGCCGGGGCGTTGACGGCGGCGATCGTGATGACGAGGTTGACGGTGCCGTTGCCGAGCAGTGCGGCGACGGCGAGCGCGAGGATGAACGTGGGGAACGCCTGGAAGATGTCGACGATCCGCATCAGCACGTCGTCGAGCCAGCCGCCGAGGTAGCCGGCGAGCAGGCCGAGCGCGGTGCCGACGACGACGGCGAGCGCGACCGCGCTGACCGCGACGCCGAGGTCGAGGCGGGCGGCGTAGAGCAGGCGGCTCCAGACGTCCATGCCGTTGGTGTCGGTGCCGAGCAGGTGCGCGCCGCCCGGGCCGGCGAGGGTCGCGTTCGCGTCGATCTCCTCCGGGCCCCAGCTGCTCAGCAGCGGCGCGGCCAGCGCGGCGAGGGCCACCACGACGAGGATCGCCGCGCCGGTCAGGATCAGGACCCGGGAGAACGACCGGGCGCCGGCTTCGACGCGCACTTCGGCCATCAGATCCTCACTCTCGGGTCGAGGACCGCGTGTACGACGTCGGCGATCAGGAACACGATGACGTAGCCGAGCGCGATGAGCAGCACCGACGCCTGCACGACCGGGTAGTCGCGGTAGAGCAGGCCGCGCAGCGCCCACTGGCCGAAGCCCTGCCAGGAGTAGACGTACTCGATGAGCACGGTGGAGCCGATCGCGGTGCCGAAGACCAGCGCGGCGAGGGCGGGCAGGCGTACCAGGGTGGGGCGGAGCAGGTACCCGCGAAGGAGCGTGCGTGGCCGCAGACCGTGCGTGGTCGCGGCGAGGTAGGCCTCGGAGCGCAGCACTTCCAGGGCGGAGGCGCGGACGCTGCGCAGCAGCGGCGCGACGACGACGATCGCGAGCGTCGCGACCGGCAGCGCCAGATGGCTGAGGGCGGAGGTGAACGCCGGGCCGTTGCCGGTGAGGATCGCGTCGAGCAGGTCGGCGCCGGTCAGCGGCGTCAGGTTGGTGTCCGGGTCGACCCGGCCGCTGGGCGCGGGAAACCAGCCGAGCGCGCTGTAGCCGACGAGGATGAGCACGAGGCCGAGCCAGAACTCGGGCATCGAGTTGCCGACCAGCGCGAGGATCCGCACGCTGTGGTCGCCGAAGCGGTCGGCGCGGCGGGCCGACCAGACGCCGAGCACGACCGCGATCAGCAGCGCGAGGCTGACCGAGAGCACGACGAGCTCCAGCGTCGGCCCGACCCGGAGGGCGAGCTCGGAGCCGACCGACGTTCCACTCTGGATGGAGGTGCCGAAGTCGCCGGTCGCCAGCCCTTTCAGGTAGTCGAGGAACTGTTGCCACATCGGTTTGTCGAGCCCGAAGCGGGCGCGGGCCGCCGCCGCGTCGGCGTCGGTCGCGTTCGGGCCCAGGATGGTCCGGATCGGGTCGCCGGGCAGCACGCGCACCAGCACGAACGTCACCACGACGACACCGAGCAGGACCGGGACGACCTGTAACAGCCGCCGGGCGACGAAGCGAAGAAGCCGCATCCGCGGGTCAGGCCGACGTGCTCAGGTACCGCAGCCGGGCCAGCCCGTCCATCGGCTGGACCCAGCCGGCGACCGTGGAGCGGACCGGCAGGTTGAAGTTGGGCTGGCAGATGATGACCCAGGGCACCTCGGCCGCGAAGACCTGCTGCACCCGCTTCCAGAGCGCGAGCCGGGCGGTTTCGTCCACTGTGGTGTGTGACTGCTCGTAGATCTGCTCGATCTCGGCGTTGGTGAAGTTGGAGTAGTTGAGGGCGGCGCCCTTCACGAAGCTGGTCGCCAGCATGTACTCGACGTCGTTGACCCAGAGCTGGCCGGAGGTGAGCTGCAGCGGGATGTTCTTCTGCTGGCGGCGGCCGGCCAGGGTGGCGGGGTCGAGCGGGGTCAGCTTGAGCTCGATGCCGGCCTTGCGCGCCTCGCTCTGCACCAGCACCGCGATCTGCTGCTGGGTGGCGTTGTCGGTCTCGAAGACGAGCTCCGAGTTGACCGTCCTGCCGCCGAGCGCGGCCTTGGCCATCTCGACGTCGTAGGTGTACGGGTAGCCGCCCGCGTCGTAGCCGGGCATGTCCAGCGGCACGAGGCTCTTGGTGGGGCGGGCGTCGCCGCCGTACACGTTCGCGATGATCTGGTCGTACGGCACCGCGTACGCGAGGGCCTTGCGGACGTCGACGTCGTCGAAGGGGGCGGTCGTCACCGACATCTGGATGGCGACCTGCTCGTTGCTGGCGGCCGAGACCACGGTGATGCCGTCGGCCTTCTTGAGGTCGGCGATGTCCCGCTGGCCGATGCCGAGCGCGACGTCGATGTCGCCGTTCTGCAGCTGGAGGCGCTGGTTGGAGCCGTCCGGCACGACGCTGATCCGGATGGTGGCGGCCTTGGCCGGGTCCGGTCCCGGGTACCCCTTGTTGGCCTCCAGGACGATCTCCTGCCCCTGGGTGGCCTTGGTGACGTTGAAGTACCCGCCGGTCGGGGCGTTCTTGGCGAGCCAGTCCTTGGCCCACGGGTCGTCGGCGGTGGCGTGCTTCTTCGCCTCGACGGAGTCGAAGACGTAGAGCGAGATGGCCTGGATCTGCCGGGTCAGCGCGCTCGGGAACGCCTGGGTGAACGTGACCGTGTAGTCGTCGACGACCGCGACCTGGCTGGCCTCGGTGAGGCCGATGGTGCGGTAGACGCCGGCGACGTTGGCCTGGGCGGCGAACGCGCGGTCCTTGGACCACTTGACGTCGGCGGCCTTGAGCTCGTTGCCGCTGGCGAACTTGACGCCCTTGCGCAGCTTGAGCGTCCAGACCTTCTGGTCCGCGCTCGGCTCGAACGACTCGGCGAACGTGGGCGTGATGTTCTGCGTGTCGAGGATCTTGGATCCGCCGGCGTCGGTCACGCCGTAGTCGATCAGGTATGGGAACACGTTCTTGTACAGCATCAGGGCGGTCAGGTCGAAGCCGACGAAGTCCTGGTCCCAGCTGCTGAGGTAGCTGGAGACCGCGATGCGCAGGGTGCCGGCGGCCGGCCCGGCCGACTTGGCGCCGGAGCCGCTGTCCTTCGACCCGGCGGCGCACGCGCCGGTCGCGAACAGCAGCGCGACGCTGCCGCCGAGCTGGAGCACGGAACGGCGGGAGAGTCCCGAGTCAGCCATGAGATGTCCTTCCAGAACCGCGACCGGAGGTGGACCGCTCCGTGTGTTCTATCAGGCTTAAAGTTTGTGAACAAGAGGCCGCGCCTTGTTCACACCCGAACCGTGTCCTACCTGTTGGGCGCCCTCCTCCAGTCCCACTGGGCAGGGGAGCACCGTTGTTCATCACCGTTCACGCGAGCGTTACAGGAGCCGCCCCCGACTTGGCCCGAACGGCCACGCCTCCCCCACCGAACAGCTACGGATCGTGGTACCTGGCTGCTGTCATGGCGACAGTCAGGTACCACGATCTCGTCTCGGAGGGTCAGAGGCCGGCGGCGTGGGCGGCGGCGGTGCCGCCGACCACGGGGAGCACGATGTTGCTGGTCTTGAGGGCCACGCTCAGGTTGGCCCGGGTCTGGTCGGCCTGGCTGGAGTACTGCGGGTAGCTGCCCACGACGATGACGCCGATCCGGTGGCCGGGCTGGAAGACGTAGTCCTCGGGGAGCAGCGGGAAGCTGTAGTTGTACGCCTGGCCGGGCACGAGGGGCACGGCCGTGCGGATGGACTGGCGGTTCTGGGCGTCCTGGATGCCCTTCGTCACCAGCTCCACGTCGGAGGTCGCCACCCGCTTCTCGGTCTGCCGGTAGCAGGGGTCGTCGGTCGGGCTGGTCTCGCCCCAGCAGTCCTGCGTGTCGAGGGTGATGATGCCTTCGCCCGAGGCGCGGTGGTTGACCCGCTCGGCGGCGCCGTAGTCGACCAGGATCGCGCCGAGGTTGGTGTCGGTCTGGTCGGCGGTGACCCGCAGTTGCACCACCGGGGTACCGGAGATGTGCAGCGGGGCGGTGAGCGGCGCGGAGAGGTAGGCGAGCCGGTTCGGCTGTACGACGTCGGGGTTGAGGATCATCGTGTTCTGGCTCTGCGTCGGGCTGTCCACGAAGGACTGTGTCGCGGGCGACGCGGCCGGCACCAGCTTGAGCCCGCCGGCGCCGCCGGCGCCGGGCTGCAGGAAGACCTCGGTGTCGGCCTTGCCCGGCACCGGCCAGTCGGCGTACGTCTCCCACACGTCGGCGGAACGCTCGATGTCGACGCGCGGCTCGTCCATGATGCCGTTCTGCACGCCGTGCAGCCAGAAGTCGAACCAGCGGTGCAATGTGGACACCCAGACCGCGCGGCGCGAGTCGAACGGGTCGACATGCCCCTCCTGGGAGAGCCAGAGCTTGCGCGGTACGTCGTTCTCGGCGAGGGCGTACCAGAACTTGCTGAAGTGGTCGGGGCGGACGTTGTCGTCGTTGAGGCCGTGGTAGAGCAGCACGCTGGCGGTCATGTTGGGCACCTTCTTGACGTAGCTGCGCTCGTTCCAGAAGGCGGTGTAGTCACCGTGCTCGTCGCCGTCGGCGGCGGCGATGCGGTCCCGGGTCGGCTTGCAGTACTCGCGCCGCTCCGGGTTGGTGACCGTGTTGGCCAGCGACGCGACGTAGCTGTTGCCGCGGGTGATGACGCCGTTGCTGCGCACGTAGTCGTAGTACTCGGTCGGGCCGCTGATCGGCACCACCGTGGTCAGCCCCTTCACGCCGGTCACGGCCGTCGCCATGGCCAGCGAGCCGTCGTACGACTTGCCGATCATCGCGCTCTTGCCGTTGTACCAGTCGGCCTTGACGACCTGGCCGGCGGCGTTGCGGGCGGTGGCCCGGCCGCCCAGCCAGTTGATGGCCTGCTTGGCGCTGAGGTTGTCCTCGTTGGCGTTGGTGGTCGGGCAGCCGGTGGAGTTGTTGGTGCCGACCATGTCGAGCAGGATCATCGCGTAGCCGCGGGGCACGAAGTAGTTGTCGTAGAACAGCGGCCACTTGTCGAGCAGGCCGTCGCCGTCGAGGTCGGCCTTGCACTCGGAGTCGTTGCCGCGGCACAGGGTCGAGTAGTACGGGCTGGCGTCCATGACGACCGGGACCTTGAGCCCGTCGAGGGTCGCCTTCGGCCGCATCACGTCGAACGCGATGATGTCGCGCAGCCCGTCCTGGTCACTGTCGAATGTGGAATCAATGAACAGCCGCTCGCGGATCGCGTCCGCGTAGCCGAAGACCGGCTGGGTGACGCCGTCCGCGACGACGATACCCGGGGCGGCCGCCGCGGACGCGGGGGTCGTCCCGCCCACGACGGCGACCGCCGCCACCGGAAGCAGGGCAGCGGCCACCCGGAGCAGCCTGCCGATGCGCCTCATGCACCCTCCAAAAGACCTTGAGGGTGCGTAGGTTATGGCGCCGGACCCGGATCCCGCCATACGCGGGCGTCGAAATTTACCGACCTCAGTCAGATGTCGAAACCGGCACCATGATCTACCGGCAGATGTACAGTGACGCGCTACTATGCGTGCCCATACATTCACGATCACCTCAGTGGCGGTTCGCGCCGATCCCCCGACGAAGGACGACGTGATGCACCTTCCGACAACCCGGCGAACGGCATGGCGGGCCGCGCTGGCCGCCGCGTTCGCGACCGTACTCGTGGCCGCCGGCACCGCCGGTCCGGCGGCGGCGGCGCCCGGCAATCCCGCGGGCGGGACCGGCCCGTTCGACGTGCTCGACCCGCAGGTCTGGCAGAACCCGGACACCATGACCTGGGACGACTTCACGCCGGTGCCGGGGAGGAACTGGTCGGACCCGGCCGTGACCGGCTCGGTGCGCAACTTCAAGATCGCACTGGTCACGCTGGACTACCCGGACCAGCCGTTCGTGGTCACCCAGCGGGCCCGCTCGACGGTCTTCGGCAACCCCCAGGCGACCGCGCAGAACATCCCGCGCGACCAGGTCTCCACCTTCTACCAGGACTTCCTCAACACGCCGAACACGCTGAACAAGGGGCACACCCTCCACGAGTACTGGATGCAGGACTCCAACGGCCGATACGGCGTCGACCTGACCGGCTTCGGGCCCTACCAGATGCCCGCCAAGTCCTACCAGTACGGCATCGACAACGGGTTCAACCCCGGCGCGTGCCCGGCCGGCGAGCAGTGCGCCCGCAACATCCGTACCGACGGGCTCGGCGCCTGGCGCGCGGCCGTCGGTGACGAGGTCGCCAACTCGTACGAGCTGGTCTTCATCCTCTCCGCCGGCCAGGACGAGTCGTCGACCTGGCAGGAGTTCGGGCAGATGATGTTTCAGACCAAGGAGGACGTGCCGGAGGCGTGGGGCCCGCCGGACCCGGCCCTGCCCAACTACGCGCGCACCCGGTACGTCGAGTGGACCTCGTGGAAGGCCGCCTCGACCATCTGGCCGAACGCGGGCGGCGGCTCCTCCACCCAGGCGGAGAGCTCCGGCATGGGCGTGTACGCGCACGAGCTGAGCCACCTGCTGAGCATCGGCGACAACTACAACAACCCGTACGGCGTCCCGCTGCGCCGCGCGTACACGGGCATCTGGAGCATGATGTCGCGCGGCTCGTTCAACGGACCCGGCGGCCCGCACACCCGGTGGCAGATCCCCCCGGTGAACGGCGGCTCGATGGGCTCGCTGCACACCGTGCGCGACAAGGTGAAGATCGGGCTGCTCGGCGAGGAGCACCTGCTGCGGCTCTCCCGCGAGGCGCTCGCCTCGTCCGGTCTGGTCGTCGCCGAGGTCACCGCCCGCGCGGTGGACGCCGGCACGAAGGGGCTGACCGGCGTCAACATCGCGATGAACCGGGACAACTCGCCGGCCTGCACGGTCAGCGAGGACCCGCTCTGCGACGGCGGCGGCTACAACAACTACACCGTCGAGGTGGTCGACCGGATGGGTGCCGACTCGTTCACGCCGGACAGCGGCGTGCTGATCAGCAAGACGAAGAACGCGGACAACGCGCCCTTCGTCTGGGTGGTCGACGCCAACCCGCAGGACATCGACATGATCGACTTCTACCAGCCGGACGGCACGCCGCAGAAGATCACCATGGGTGACTACCGGCAGCTGTCGGACGCGCTCTTCCACGCCGGCACCCGGTCGGGCAGCGAGTACGAGTACGTCGACGAGGCCAACCGCCTGCACTTCTACATCCTGGACCTCAAGCGGGACGCGAACGGCGTCCTGAAGTACACGGTCGCCATCCAGTCGCTGGACGGCACCGGCGGCCCGAGCACGCACGGCGTGGCCCTCGGCGACGGCTTCCCCAGCCGGAACACCAAGCCGACCAACCGGGGCGTCCACTGCACCTTCGAGCTGACCAACACCGGCACCTGGTCGGCCGGCGGCCAGCAGCACCCGGAGAACATCACGCCGTACCTCAAGTCGGACGTCTACCGCCTCAGCGCGGACGTCAACGGAAATGTCGCCGGTACCGGCTGGCGGGTCGAGGTGCCGAACGCCCTCGTCGCGGTCCCGTTCGGCAAGGAGGCCACGGTGAAGGTCTCGGTCGGTGCCACCGCCGACGCGACCGAGACCGGCTACGTCAAGCTGACCGCCACGTCGGTGAGCGACCCGACCAAGACGATCACCCGCCCGTGCCACGTCGACAAGGGCTGATCTCGCGTTTCGGCGCGGCCTTGCTGCTCGCGACCGCCGTGGGCGGCTGCGGCGGCGAGGCCGCGTCGCCGACGACGGTCCGGGTCCTGGTTCGCGACATCAACATCCGCGAGGAGGGCGTCGACTGCGCCGGCACCGGGGCGTACACGTTCTTCCACAACCGGGCGCCGTTCCGGGTCCTGGACGGCGCCGGGGAGACGCTGACCGACGGCCGCCTGCCGCCCGGCAAGGCGGTCCGCACCTTCGAGGAGGACCTCGAGGTGGAGCGCATCCCCACCTACTGCGAGTTCGCCGTGCCGGTCTCGGTGCCGGCGCGGTCGGGGTACCAGCTGGTGGTCGACGACCAGCCGGCGATCCCGCTCACGGCCGACTCCGGCGCCCTGGTCGCGGTGGTGCCGTCGTGAGGCTCCTGGCGCTCCTGCTGGTCGCGGTGCTCGGCCTCGCCGCCTGCGGCGGCGCGGACCCGGAGGCGCCGGCCGGTGGGGCGGCCACGCTGCCCGGGCCGGTGCCGGCCGATCTCGCCCTGCGCCCGGTCCCACCGGGTACGCCGAGCGCGCCGGTCTTCACCGGCACGCTCACCGACGGCACCGCCCTGGCCGCCGCCGACCTCTGGGCCGAGCGCCCGGTGGTGCTGCTCTTCTTCGCCTCCTGGTGCACGACCTGCGCCGACCGGCAGGACGCGCTGAGCGACCTCGCCCGCGACTACCGCGACCGGGTCGTCTTCGTCGGCGTGGTCACCGGGGACGAGCCGGCCGAGTTGGAGGCGTACCTGCGCGCGCACGAGGCCGAGTTTCCGGTCGTGGTCGACGCGGACGGGACGATCTCCCGGTCGTACGCGGTCCGCGAGCCCGGGGCCGTGGCGGTGGTCGCCAAGGGTGGGGCGCTGCTGCGCGGCTGGCCCGGCGGCCTCGACGCGTCCACTTTGGACAACCGTATCCGCGAGCTTCTCCTGGATGAGGTGAGCCGATGAGAAACCGAGCGTTCCTGACGCTGGCGGCCCTGGCGGCCGGGCTGCTGGTCGCCGGCCCCGCGCCGGCCCGCGCCGCCGAGATGGTCGCCGGCCTGGCGCCGGCCCCCGCCGCCGACGCCGCGCCGCTGCCCGAGCCGAAGGTGCACCCGATCCAGGTCACCGGACCGGCCGCCGAGCGGCTCAACCTGGTCATCCTCGGCGACGGCTACCAGGCCGACCAGCAGAGCCTCTTCTTCGCCGACGTCGACCGCAACCTCGCGGTCATGTGGGCGACCGAGCCGTTCCGCACCTACCGCGACTACGTCAACGTGTACGCGGTCGAGATCGCCTCCATCGACTACGGCGTCCGCTGCGACCCCGACGGCCGGGTACGCCACCCGGACGGGACGATCCGGGACACCGGCGAGCGCGAGGGGCCGATCGACGGCAAGCGCACCGCGCTCCGCATGATCTTCCAGAACGGCTGCGCCGACCCGCTCTCCCGCGGCACCGTCTACGGTGGAGCGCCGGTCGGCTGCGCGGACGACGCCGCGTACTACCCGCCGGGCGTCAACCCGTGCGAGACCGGCTCGCAGGCGCACAACCGCATCCTCGACTCGTACGTGGTGCCGGCGCTCGGCATCCCGCGCACGTCGCAGAACCTCCAGACGCTCGCCATCTTCAACACGTTCACGTACGGCGGGATCGGCGGCACCAGCGCCACCACCTCCGGCGGCTCGCCGCAGGGGCCGCTGATCTCGCTGCACGAGCTCGGCCACTCGCTGGGCACGATGGCGGACGAGTACCCGTACTCCTCCCGCGACGTGGTGCGCCCCTGCTACACCGGCGCCGAGCCGAGCAGCTTCCACCACACGGCGTACACGAGCGCCGAGCAGCTGGTCGCCGACCAGCGCAAGTGGTGGCGGTGGGTGGGTGAGGAGAGCCTCTCCGGCGGCACGATCGGGCTGCACGAGGGGGGCGGCATGTTCCCCTGTGGACAGCGCCGGCCGAGCGAGCACTCCATCATGCGGTGGATCGGCTTCGACTGGGACCAGATCGGGCGCGAGCACATGGTCGCCCGGATCACCGGGCGGCGCAACGCCGGCCAGATGTCGGTCCAGCACACTCCACCGGGGACGGTGCCGGCCGACGGCGTGCTCTGGGTGGAGACCGGGCATCCGCGCTACCACGAGCTCCAGGTGACCTGGCGGGCCGGCGGCACGGTCCTCGACACGCACGGCAGCCGCAGCCTCGACCTCGAACCGCTGGACCTGCCGGCCGGCACGGTGGTGCGGGTGGAGGTGCGTGACCCGGTCGGGCCGGACGGGATCGACTGGGTGCGCAACCCCTCCGCCGGCAACAGCGCCACCGACTCCGGGTACCAGGGGCCGCGGTTCGTGCAGACTCGCGAGTGGACGATCGGCCCGGCGGGTGTCACGCCGTCGCCGCCGGCCGCCGAGGTCACCGGCTCGACGCCGACCACCCAGCCGGTCGCCGGTGACGAGGTGGTCTTCGTGGAGACCAACCACCCGGCCGACCGGGTCCTCGACGTGGCCTGGACGCTGGACGGCCGGGCGGTGCCCAACCCGCACAACAGCCGCCGCCTCGACCTGGGCGCGCTCGGCCTCGCGCCGGGTACCCACAAGCTGGTCGCGACGGTGACCGACCCGGCCGGCGCCACCGACTCGGTCGAGTGGAGCGTCGACAACGCGCTGCCGACTGCCCCGCGGCGGCTCTCCACGCCGCTGACCACGCTGCCCGGCGCGGTGGAGCACCCGGTGTACTTCGACGGGTGGGACATGTGGCTGGACCCGCGCGACGACCAGGCCGGGCGGTACGTGGTGGGGCAGTTCCGGCTGGACGAGGACGGCTGGTTCAACTACTTCGGCTTCCCGGAGCAGCCGATGCCGCAGTCGCCGTTCCAGTTCCGCCACTCCGGTACGAGCGTGAAGGCGCTGACGTACGGCAACCTCGGCACCGGCGGGCTCTCCCGGGCCACGTTCGAGCAGACGCTGCCGGACGACCACCCGAGCGGCGGCTTCGTACCCGGCTTCGGCACCCACCTCGTCGAGCACCGGGCGATCGACCCGGCCGGCAACATCGGCCCGGCCGGCAGCTACCGGGCGACCGTGCTGCCCGGCTCCTCCCCCGCCTGCACGACGACGCTGACCGGCCGCCAGACCCGGGTGACCGTGACGCGGGGCGTGACCTGCCTGACGAACGCGCAGGTGGCGGGGCAGGTGACGGTACGCTCCGGCGCCTCGCTGGTGGTCCGCTCCAGCACGATCACCGGCACGCTGGTCGCGACCGGCGCCCAGGCGGTGCAGGTGTTCGGCTCCACCGTCAACGGCGCGGTCCAGGTCGTCGGGACCACCCGGGACCTGACGGTCGCCGGCAGCACGTTCAACGGCGCGGTGATGCTGGCCGACAACACCCAGGTCAGCGCGAACGAGCGGTACAGCCGGCTGGCCGGCGCGTACGGCCCGGTGCTGGTCGGCAACCGGGTCAACGGCGCGCTGAGCTGCTCCGGCGGCAACGCCCCGCCGCGCGACTTCGGCGCCCCGAACACCATCCGCGGCGCGAAGGCCGGCGACTGCGCCCGCCTCTAGATAGCCACGGCTGTGATCGAAGCTCCCCTCAGGTCGCTAGAACGACTTGAGGGAGCTTCGATCACAGACCTTCACCCCACTCCGAGAGCGTTCAAGAGATCCTTCCCGCGGCGTGACCCGCCGCGGCTGGTCGCGGTCACCGCGGCCCGCGCGGGCAGCCAGCGGCCCGCCGCCGGGCGGACGGATGTGTGGGTGCGGGAAGCTATCGAGCTGCCCCGTCTGTGCGTGCGCTCCGGCGCCGGCCGGCGAGCGCCGTGGGGGCGTGTCGCGCGGAGCCGGCAGCGGAGGCCGGGGATCCCGGCGAGCGCCAGCTCGCCGGCGGCCTCCGCGGTGCCCGCGGGAAAGCACCCCAGGAAAACGCTCACCCGACGGCTCTCTCGCGGCGGGCGACGCGGGCGGAAGAGATCGTGGTACCCGGGTGCCCCCGGAGGGGCACTGAAATACCACGATCTCCCGTCATGATCGGCGGTCGCCGCTGAGGCGGGCCAGCTTCAGCGCCAGGTGGAGGCAGAGCCGCTCGTTGCCGTCCTTCAGGTCGGTCTCGGCCAGCTGCTCCACGCGGTGCAGGCGGTAGTAGAGGGTGGTGCGGTGCAGCCGCAGCCGTTCGGCGGTGGCGTGGGCGTTGCCGGCCAGGTCCAGGTAGACCTCCAGGGTCTCCAGCAGGGCCTGGCTGGCCTCGTCGCCGAGCAGCCGGTGCAGGCCGGGATGGACGGTGGCGACGTCGAGGTGGCGGCCGTCCATCTGCGACAGCATGCGGTAGATGCCCAGGTCGGCCCAGGAGATGACCGGGCCGAGCGCGGGCAGCCGCACGCCCACGCGGGCCGACTGCACCGCCTCGTCGTACGAGTGGATGGCGTCCGCGAGCCGCGGCCGGGGCGCGCCGATGCCGACCACCACCCGGGCCACCTCGCGCAGGTCGCCGACGGCGGTGCGCAGGGTCTCCCGCAGGTATCCGGCGGCGGCCTCCACGGACGGGCGGCCGCCGACCTGGCCGCCCCGGACCAGCAGCACACCCTGGTCGTGGCGGAGCAGGTGCAGCGCGTCGCGCACCCCGATCCACCGGCGCGCCGCGACCAGCGCCTGCTCCAGGGCGATGCCGGCGTCCTCGTCGAGCACCTGCCCGCGGGCCGGGACGAGCTGGGCGACGATCGCGGTGGCCGGCCCGTCCGCGGTCACCACCCCGTCGGCGAGCAGGGAGCGGACCATCTCCTCGCGGGTGCCCGGGTTGTCCGAGAGCAGGGTGCGGGCCGCCTCCGCCTCGCGCTGGGAGGCGAGCTCGCCGAGCAGGTTCTCCCGGTACAGGGCGACGGACAGGTCACCGGTCGCCCGGGTGACGACGTCGAGGTCGGCGTCGGTCATGCCGCCGTCGGCCTCGATGAACCACACGTACCCGAGCAGCCGGTCCTGGTGCACGATCGGCACGCAGAGGCGGGGCAGCAGGTCGAGCTCGGGGCAGGCCGGGATGCGCACCGGCGTACGGGCCTTCATGATCCCGAAGCCGCGGAACCAGGAGATGACCTCGGGCGTGGTGTGCCGGCGCAGGATGGAGCTGCGGCGCACGTCGTCCATGGTGCCGGTGTGCTCGCTGTACACGACCACCCGGTGCCGCCGGTCCTCGATCAGCGCCGGCCGACCCACCCGCGCCGCCATCGTGTCGACGATGCCTTGCAGCTCCAGGTTCATGCGCTCCCCGACCGTCCGTGACCCGTCGACGGCCCGGCCATCCGGCGTACCGCCGGTCCTTACCCTCCGACGGCATCCGCCACCCGCGCAAGGGTCACCCCGGGATGATCATTACCACTGTCCGCGGGGCTGACCCGCCGGCGCCGCGGGCACGGGCCAGGCGGGGCCGGTGATTTCACACGACGTTCACGCCGCTGTTTCGGTACGGGTGGGGTCCATGCTAATAAATCTGACATTGATCTATGTATCCGCTGCCGCGTCCCAGCCGGAACGACCCCCATCCGGCCGTGGCGGCGGGTAGTCAGGAGTCCACATGCCCCGCCTGCTCAGGGCCGGCGCCGCCACCGCGGTCGCCGTCGTCGCGCTCCTCGCCTTCGTCGCGACCCCGGCCCAGGCCACACCGCCCAACATCCCGTCGTACAGCACCGCCGTCAGCCGGCTCGCCGCGCTCACCGTGGCGGCCGAGTCGCACCAGTCCAGCTACGACCGCGACCTCTTCCCGCACTGGATCACGATCACCGGCTCGTGCAACACCCGCGAGCAGGTGCTCAAGCGGGACGGTACCGGGGTCAGCGTCGACAGCAGCTGCTACCCGACGTCGGGCTCGTGGCGCAGCCCGTTCGACGGCGCGACCTGGACCAACCCGGCCGACGTCGACATCGACCACATGGTGCCGCTCTCCGAGGCCTGGGCGTCCGGGGCGTGGGCGTGGAGCACGTCGCAGCGGCAGACGTACGCCAACGACCTCGGTGGGCCCGAGCTGTGGGCGGTCACCGACAACGTCAACCAGGCCAAGGGCGACCAGGACCCGGCCACCTGGCAGCCGCCGCTGACCTCGTTCCGCTGCACGTACGCGCGGGCGTGGATCCAGGTGAAGTGGTACTACAGCCTCAGCGTCGACAGCGCGGAGAAGACGGCGCTCAACGGCATGCTCGGCACCTGCTGACCAGGCGCGGACCGGGGTGGGCCCGGCCACACGGCCCGGCCCACCCGCCCGCGATCCGGAGAGCTTTGGGCTACCGCGACGTCCGCGGTGGTCCGGACCGTCGCGCTCCACGTTTCCCCGCGGACCCCGCGCATACGGTCCACAGCTGAGGCGGACCGGGGCAACCCTGTCCGAGGAAACGCCCCGGGACGCCGACTCTCTAGTAGCGGACCGTGCTCCCCAGGAGCGGTGGGTACACAGTGGAGGGCTCGCCGTCCACTGTGGTCCCGGCGAACTGGAGCATCGCCCGCTGGGCGCCGTGCATCGGGGCCGGGTAGTTCAGGGTGGGTGTGGAGACCTCGTCGAGGCGCCGCAGGTGCGCGGCGGTGAGCGTCACGTCCAGGGCGGCCAGGTTGGCCTCCAGGTGCTCGACGCGTCGGGCGCCGACGATCGGGACCACCGTGCCCGCGCGGCCGCGCAGCCAGGCCAGGGCCACCGCCGCCGGCGTCGTGCCGAGGTCGCCGGCGACCTCCGCGACCGCGTCGATGACCCGGTACTCGGCCTCGGTGGGGCCGCCGACGTAGGCGCTCCGCGCCGAGTCCGTCACCTCGGCGCCGCGGCGGTACTTGCCGGAGAGGAAGCCGTTTCGCAGCGGGCTCCACGGCACGAGCGCCATCCCCTGGTCGCGGGCGAGCGGGGCGATCTCGCCCTCGACCGTGCGGGCCAGCAGCGAGTACTCGACCTGGAGCGCGACCAGCGGGGTCCAGCCGCGCAGCAGCGCCATCGTCTGCGCCTGCGCGGTGACCCAGGCCGGCGTGTTGGAGAAGCCGAGGTAGCGGACCTTGCCGGCGCGCACGATGTCGTCGAGGGTGCGCATCGTCTCCTCGACGGGGGTGTTGCGGTCCCAGTTGTGCAGCCAGTACAGGTCGAGGTAGTCGGTCCGCATGCGGCGCAGGGTCTCGTGGAGCTGGGCGACGATGGCACCGCGGCCCGCGCCGCCGCCGTTGGGGTCGCCTGGCCACATGTTTCCGAAGAACTTGGAGGCGAGCACCACGTGCTCGCGGCGGCCGGGGTGGGCGGCGAAGAAGTCACCGAGGATCTTCTCGGAGTGGCCGTTGGTGTAGAAGTTGGCGGTGTCGACGAGGTTTCCGCCGCGGTCCAGGTACGTCGCCAGGATCTTCTCCGACTCCTGCACGCTGGACCCGGCGGCTCCGGGGTCCTCGCCGAAGGTCATCGCGCCGAGCGCGAACGGGCTGACCCGCAGTCCCGAGCGGCCGAGCGTGACGTAGTGGTCGAGTGGCATGACGTACCCCCTGGGTGTCGGATCTGTCATTGCCATCGAAGCGCGGGCGGTGGTTCGGCGGGTAGACCGATCCCCGCGAGGTCTTGCACGATCCTCCCGCCGGTGAGACCTGGAGGCCGCCGCGCGGAGCGGCCGTCGCCAGAGCCGGCCGCGTCGGGCAACAGGAGCGGTGCGGGTTCAGAAGCGGCCGCCGCCGGTGCGGCGGGAGCGGCTGCCGCTGCCGCCGAAGCCACCGCCCCGGAAGCCGCCGCCACCCCAGCCGCGCGATCGGTGGCCGCCACCGCCGCCGGAGAGGATGCCGCCAAGGAGCACGCCGAGCAGGACGTCGCTGCCGCCGCCCCCGCCGATGCCCGGCGGCGTCCACTGGTCCACGTTGGACTGTGCCGACCGGCCGGCCTCCGCGGCGAGCTGGCCGGCCCGCTGGGCCTCGGGCAGCGCGGCCGCCGGGTCGGACACGGCGAGGGCCTCGGCGCGGGCGAGGTGCTGCTGGGCCTGCGCGAGCCACGCGCGGGGCTGGCTGGCGACGGCGCCCCGGCGGGTGGCGATGTAGTCGCCGGCGGCGGCCACCTCGGCGCGGGCGGCGACCAGGGCCTGGTCGAGCATGGTCCGGGCCCGCGCGGCCCGCTCGGCGGCGTCGCGGACCTCGGCCAGGGCGCGGTCCAGCGCGGCGTCCGCCGTCTCCAGCCGGGCGGTCGCGGCGAGCGGGTCGGTCGTGGGGGCGGCGACCGCGGTACGGGCCGCGGCGAGGGCCTGCTCGGCACCGGTGACCGCGGCGGCCAGGGCCGGGTTCGCTGGCTGGGCGGCCCGGGCGGCGGCGAGGTCGGACTCCACCTCGGCGACCAGCGTGTCGATCGCGGCCCGGGCGGCGTCCAGGTCGGCGCGCCCGCGTACGACGGCGTCGAGCAGGGTCTCGGCCTGGGCGAGCGCCTCCTCCGCGGCGCGTACCGCGAGCGCGGCCCGGGGGCGGTCACCGGCGGCGACGGCCTCGCCGGCCTGCCCGGCCACCGAGCCGGCGAACTCCAGCCGCTGCCGGGCCTGCTCCACGTTGCCGGCGATCCCGGTGGCCAGCGGGCCGACGTACCGGCCGCGCACCGCGTCGAGGGCCGCGCTCGCCGCCGGGATCCGCGCCTGCGCCGCCGACCGCCGCTCGGCCAGCTCGGCGACCTCCGCCTCGACCCGGGACTCCAGGTCGCGCAGCGCGTCGAACGCCTCCGACTCCGCGTCCAGCCGCCCGTCCGCCGCCGTACACCGCCGGATGATCTCCTCCAGCGTGCCGCGCCGGGTCGCCTCGTCCGGCCCCGGCGCCTCGTCGAGCGTCATCCGCAGCCGGAACGCCTCGGCGACGTCCTGCCGGGCGGTCTCCAGCGCCGCCGTGTACGCCGCGGTCGCCTCGGCGCCGTACCGCCCGGTGGCCAGGGCCAGCTCCCGCTCGCTGGCGCGCAGGTCGTTGTCGAGCTCGACCAGCAGGTCGTTGGCCCGGGTGGTCAGCTCGGCGGTGCTCGGCCCGGCCGGTGCCGGCGGGGGCCGGCGGCGGCGCCGCAGCAGCCACAGCACCAGCACCACGCCGCCGGCGACGACCAGCAGGCAGAGCGCGCCGGCGATCCAGGTGCCGGCGCCCCGCCCGCCGCCACCGGGGTCGGGCTCGCCCGGCTGGATCCGCGGGCTGGGGATCGCCTGGCCGGCCAGGACCGCCCGGTAGCCGTCCGCGGCGGCGATCGCCGCGCCGGCCCAGTCGTTCGCCGACAGCGCCGGCTCGATGGCGACGGTGGCCACGACGTCGAGCTGGGCGTCGGTGAGCGGGAAGTCAGTGTCGAACGCGTACGCGTACGACCGGTCGTGGGTGGCGACCGCGAGCACCGCGTCGCGCCGGCCGAAGTCGCTGCGGGTCGCGGTCCGGTCGGCCCACTCCTGCGCCGGCGTACCGTCGAACGAGCGCACGTAGACCACGAAGAGCTGCAGCCCCCCGTCGGCGCGCAGCCGGTCGAGGGCGGCGGTCACCTCGCCCTCCCGCCCGTCCAGCGCGCCGACCTCGTCGGTGACCTGGCCGTCCAGGCGCATCGGACCATCCGCCCAGGCCGGGCCGGAAAGGGCGAACCCGCCGGTCAGCACGGCCAGGAGCGCGGCGGCGACCGCCCGGGCCGGGCGCGACATCAACGACACCGGGACAGGCTATACACCCCGGTCCGCGATCGTCGGCGCGCGGCCCCGTGGCGCGCGCCGGTGGTGCGTGGCGCGGGTCAGGGCCGGTGTGGGTCAGTACCCACCACCGCCACCCCCACCGCCGCCACCGCCGCCCGCGGTCAGCGCGACGATGACGATCACGATCACGATCACCGCGATGGCGATCCCCAGCCACAGCTTGGCTCTACCGGACATGCCTGGGTGATACCCCCGCCGGCCGCCCAATCACGGCCCCGCCGCCGGCGGCTGGACGGCGGGCGGCAGGATGCGGGGTGTGCCGCGAGTCCTGGCCAGGGGTACCGGCAACCCGCCGCCGGTCGAGATCACCGACCTGCTCGGCGGATGGGACACGTCCGGGGTACGCCGGCCCGTCCCGGTCGAGGCCACGGCCGCGCGGCTGGCGGCGTCCGGGCAGCACCGGGCCGCACGGCTGGTCCGCCGGATGCCGGCCCGGGACGGCCTGCTCGACCCCGCCGCGGTCGACGCGCTGCTGCTGCGGGTGCACTACGAGCTGCAGCGGTTCGAGGAGGAGCTGCAGCTGGCCCGGCGGATCGCGCAGACCGTGGCGCCGTGGGTGGCGGCGCTGCGCGGCGAGCGCCCGGTACGGGTGGTGGACGTCGGCTGCGGCCTCGGCTACGTCCTGCGCTGGCTGGCCGCCCACGACGCGCTCGGCCCGGACGTCGAGCTCGTCGGCGTCGACCTCGACCGGCGGCTGGTGGCGCACGCCGCGGAGCTGGCCGCCGCCGAGGAGCTGCCCTGCCGGTTCGTCGCCGGCGACGCCTTCGCGCCGGGGGTCGCGGCCGGCGACGGTACCCGGTGCGTGATGGTCTCGTCCGGGCTGCTGCACCACCTTCCGGCCGGCGAGCTGCCGGCGTTCTTCGCGGCGCAGCGGGAGCTGGGCGTCGCCGCATTCGCCCACTGGGACATCCGTCCCGGCCCGTGGTCGACGCTCGGCGCGTGGGTGCTGCACGCGGCCCGGATGCGCGAACCGGTGTCCCGCCACGACGGCGTGCTGTCGGCGCGGCGGGCGCACCCGGCGGCCACGCTCCTCGACGCCGCCCGGGCCGGCGCCCCCGGCTACCAGGTGTCCTGCGCCGACGGGCCCGCCTGGCTCCCCCGCCCGCTCGACGTGCTCCGCCCCGTCACCGGCGTGCGGGAACCGGCCGGCACGGTACGGGTCCGGCCGTGAGGGAGGCCGCCGCGCTGACCGCGATCGCGGTGCTGGACAGCATGTTCGCCGGCTTCCGGTCGTCGCTCGGGCGCACCGGCCTCATCCGCCACCGCCACCGCGACGTCCTGGCCCACCTGCGCGGCCTGGCGCTCAGCGCGCTCCTGCTGGCGCCGGTCGCGGCCGTCGCGCTGGTCGACGTGGCGCTGCGCGGGCCACGCCTGGCCATCTACCTGGCCGCCGGGCGGGCGATGCTGCTCGTGTACCTCCCGTTCGCCGCGGTCGTCCTCCTCGCGCTCGCCGCCTACCTCGTACCGCACTGGCAGCACCGCTTCCTCGCCGCCGTGGTCGTCCTCGGGCCGGGTACGCTGGCGCGGCCGCTCGTCGCGCTGGCCGGGGTGGCGGCGGCCGGCTGGGCCTCGCGTGACGCCCTCGCCACGACCCTCGCGCTCGGCGCGGTCTGCGCGGCGCTGGCGGTCGAGCCGTGGGCGGAGCGCCGCTGGTACGGCCGCACGGGGCCGCCCGGCGGCGCGGTCCGGCGCATACTGGGTCGGTGCGCGCTACCCGACTCCCCCGGCGTGTCGCCGCCGCGATCGCGTCGCTGACCCTGCTCGCCCTGGGCGCCGCCGCCCCGGCCCAGGCCGCCGGCCCGCGTAACCCGTGCCCCGACGGGCGCTTCCTCCACATCGCACACCAGGGCGGCGAGAGCGAGGCCCCGTCCAACACCGGGTACGCGTTCCGCCGCGCCCTGCGCATCGGCGCCGACATGCTGGAGATGGACGTCCACTCGACCCGCGACGGCGTGCTGGTCGCCAGCCACGACGCCTCGGTCGACCGCACCACGGACGGCACCGGCCTGATCCGCGACAAGACCTTCCGCGAGCTGCGCCGGCTGGACGCGGCCTACAACTTCGTGCCCGGGCGCAACGCCGTGCCGGGGCTCCCGCCCGAGTCGTACCCGCTGCGCGGCGTCCGCACCCACGACAAGCGGCCACCCCGCGGCTACCAGGCCGACGACTTCGCGATCCCGGCGCTGCGCGACGTGCTCCGCGACTTCCGGCAGGTGCCGATCAGCATCGAGATCAAGGGCACCACCGACGCGGACACCGAGTCGTTCCTGCGCAACGCGCGGCTCCTCGCCGACCTGCTCCGGCAGACCCACCGCACCCGCGACGTCATCGTGACCTCGTTCAACGACGCCGCGGTCGCCGAGTTCCACCGGCTGGCGCCGAGGGTCGCGCTCGCCCCCGGGCTGCGGGGCCTGACCGACTACTTCTTCGCCGGCACGCCGCCGATCGAGGGCACGGTCGCGCTCCAGATACCGGTCACCTACCAGGGCCTGCCGATCGCCACCCCGGAGTTCATCGCCCGCGCGCACGCCGACGGGTTCGCGGTCCACGTCTGGTTCAGCGGCACCGCCCCGGAGGACGAAGCCACCTACAACACGCTGATCGACGCCGGCGCCGACGGCCTGATGTCGTCCTGGCCGACCCTGCTGGAACGGATCCTCGACGAGCGCGGCCCGCGGATCCATCCACAGTAGAGACTCCCGTCTCGCTCCGGCCCTCCGCCGCCACGTGCGTTCGCCGAGACCCGGCGGCGGGGTGGCTGCGGCCGCCGGCGCTCGCGAACGGGTTCCAAACCCCCGAAACAGAATGCGGGCAACCGCGACGTCCGCCGTGGTCCGGCCCGGGTGGTCGAGATCGTGGTACGCAGGTGCCCTCGGGCGGGCGGATCCGTACCACGATCTGCTGGGACGGTCCGCTGTTGAGCCGAGCGTCGCTTGACCGGCGTTGGGGGTGGGCTGGCTCGCGCGGATCGGGCTGATCCCGCACTGCCGATCGTGGCCAGGGCGGTCGGCTCGGGATCGACGGCCAGAATTCGGGGTCGTACGGTGCGCAGAGCGCCCATATGCTTCCGGGAGCCGGGGAAAGCCGCGGCGGGGTCGGCGCTGTGGGTGTCTGGAGCTGTCGATCGAGCAGGCCTCCGTCCCGGCGAGCACCGGGCGATCGTTGAGATCGTGGTATCCAGGTGCCCTCGGAGGGGCACTGGAATACCACGATCGCCGTGCGTCCACCGGTTTGGCCCCGCGATCGACTTTGGCTGAGCGGCGTCGGTCCGGACCGTTGCTCCCGCGGTCTCGCCCTCCGCGGTTCGCGGTCGTATCCCGAGCCCTGCGGGGAGCCGGCGGTCGTGCGTCCACGGCACCTCTCCACCGCGCCGCCGCCGTGGCGTGCGCGGGAGGCTCTGGAGCTGCGTGCGACCGCACGGCTCCCCGCACCCGCCGCGCGCTTCGGCGCGAGCCTCGCCCCGGGACGGGCCTGCCCCGCGCGGCCGGCAGCGGAGGCCGGGGACCTCGGCGAGCCCCGGGAGCCGCCGGCCGCAGCGGTGCCCGCGGGAAAACACCGCGCATGCGCTCCACAGCTGAGGCGGACCGGAGCAAATCCGGTCTGAAGAAACGTTAGGGGCGCGCCGCACCCCGCACCGTGATCGAAGGCCTCCGGTCCGATCGTGGGCGAAAGGCGGCTGCGGAGGCGCGGCCGGGGTGGCGGTGATCGTTCGCCCGATTTCCGCGTGAAACACCGGGAAAGACGCGGGTTTCGGGTGAACGATCATCAGGTTCGGGGGACGCCGCGGGAGCGACGGTCCGGACCACGGCGGGCATCGCGGTAGCTCGCGTCCGGGTCTTGGATTCGACGCCGTCGATCGCGGCGGGTCGCTAGGTGGGGCGGGCCTCGGCGTAGATCCAGTCGTGGCCGTCGCGGCGGATCTCGCAGTGCCAGCCCAGCCGGCGCAGCCGGGGTGCCAGGAGCTCCGGGTCGACGAAGTTCTTGACGACGTGGAAGGTGGTGCCGTCCCGGAGGCGGCGTTCGACCACCTCGCCGCGGCCGGGGAGGTAGGCCTCCTTGTCGCGTTCGTCGACGTGCTCGTCGACGAACAGCACGCGTCCCTCGTCGGCCAGCAGGCCGCGCAGCCATCGCCAGAACGGCTCGAACCGGCTCGCCGGCACGTGCGACAGCCATGCCGAGAAGAAGACCGTGTCGAAGCGGGCCTCGGGGTCCCAGGAGAAGACGTCCGCGACCTCGAAGCGGAGGTTCGGCGACCGCACCCGTTCGCGGGCGATGGCCACTGCCTCGGGGGCCGAGTCGACCGCCGTGACCGTGCCGGCCAGGTCCGCCAGCGCCGCCGTCCAGAGGCCGGTGCCGCAGGCGATCTCCAGCACGTGCCCGGCCGGTCGCATCCGCGCGACGAGCCGGGCGATGCGGGCGCGGGCCGCCGTGACGTCGCCGTAGGCCGTCGTGTCGTACTCGCCGGCGCGGCGGCGGTAGTAGTCGACCTGGCCGGCCAGGACCTCGTCGGTCATCCGGACATCATCGCCCGGCGGCGGGCGCGGCCGTGGGCGTCGTGGGGGAGGTCGGCGTAGTGCCACTGGTGGTCGCGGGCGTGCTTGCACGCGGTCTCCAGGTCACCGTCCTCGATGGACCTCAGCAGCTCGGCGTGGTCCCGCGCGATGTCCTTCAGCTTCACCTCGGCGGCCACCATCGTCACCGACGTGCGGGCCTCGATCTGCAGCGCCTCCCACGACAGCTTCAGCAGCTCGTTGTGGGCGGCGTCGACGATGTGCCGGTGGAACGCGACGCTGGCCCGGGCGGCGGCCGAGGCGTCGTCGGCACGGGCGGCCGCGCGCATCGCCTTCACCTCGGCGCGCAAGGCCTCCACGGGTACGGTGCCGGCCAGCATCGCCAGGCGGGTCGCGGTCTCCTCCAGGGCGGCGCGGACGACGTAGCTCTCCCGGAGCGTCTGCTGCACGAAGTGCCGGACGAACGTGCCCCGCCGCGGCCGGGTCTCGACCATCCGCATCGCCTCCAGCTCGCGGAGCGCCTCGCGGACCGGGGCCTGGCTCGTGCCGTACATCGCGGCGAGCTTGGTCTCGACGAGCCGCTCGCCGGGCTGGATCTCGCCGGAGACGATGCGGACCACGAGCGACTCGCGGATCTGCTGCGCCAGCGTCATGCGGGTCACCAGCGGGGTGACCGCCGCCGCGGGCTCGTCAGGCGTCATGGCGCCCATCGTAACCACGCCACCGACCTTGACGCGGCGCGGCACACGGCCTTAACGTCCACGTAACCGATTATCGATAGTCGGTGAAGGATGGCGCTGATGATCACAGCAGTGCGTACTCCGGAGTCCGTGGCCGACGCGGTCGGTCACGCCGCCGCCGGCGGCCGGCTGATGGGCGGCGGCACGGTGGTGATGGCCCAGGTCAACAGCGGATCGCTCGGCTCCCCCGAGATCGTCAGCCTGCGCCGCGCCGGCCTCGGCGGGATCGGCGTCGACGGCGCGCTGGCCCGGGTCGGCGCGACCGCGACGCTCACCGAGGTCGAGGAGAGCCCGGAGCTGGCGTTCCTGCGCGACGCGGTGCGCAGCGTCGCCTCGCCGACGATCCGCAACCAGGCCACGGTCGGCGGCAACCTCTTCGTGCCGCAGCCCTACGGCGACCTCGCGGTGTGCCTGCTCGCGCTGGACGCCACGGTCGAGGTCGCCGGCCCGGACGGGAGCCGCGGGGCACCCGTCGACGTGGTACTCGCCAACGGGGTCGCGCCGGGCGAGGTGGTCACGGCGGTACGGCTGGCCGTGCCCGCGCCCGGCACGTGGTTCTACCGCAAGGCGATGCGCCGCAAGCTCAACTCGGCCGCCATCGTCGCGGTGGCCGCGGTCGTGGAGACGGGGGGCGGCGTCGTGACGTCCGCGCGGATCGCGCTGGGTGGCGTGGCGCCCCGGCCGGTCCGCGCCGCCTCCGCCGAGCGGGTCCTCATCGGACGTCCACTGGAGACGGACGTGCTCGACGAAGCGGGGCGGGCGGCCCGCGCCGACATCGCCCCGTTCGACGACGCGTACGCCAGCGCCTGGTACCGCACCCGCGTCCTTCCGGTCCACCTCCGCCGAGCTTTCCTCGGCTAGGTCCTTACCTCAGAGAGGCCGACATGGCGTCCCAGGTGGTCAACCTCCGCGTCAACGAACGGTCCAGGGAGTTCCTCGCCGCACCGGGCACCCCGCTGCTGTCCAGTCTCCGCGACGCGCTCGGCCTCATGGCCGCCAAGCGCGGTTGCGCGCAGGGCAGTTGCGGCACCTGCACCGTACTGCTCGACGGGCGGCCGGTGATGTCGTGCCTCGTGGCCGTCGAGACGGTCGACGGCGCCTCGGTGCGCACCCTGGAGGGTGTGGCCCGGGGCGGCGACCTCGACGAGGTGCAGAGCGCGTTCCTGGAGGGGTTCGCCACCCAGTGCGGCTTCTGCACCGCCGGCATGATCATGACGGCCGAGGCGCTGCTGGACCGCAACCCCGACCCGACCCGCGCCGAGGTGGTCGAGGCGATCAGCGGCAACGTCTGCCGCTGCACCGGGTACGGCCCGATCGTCGACGCGATCCTCGACGCCGCGGCGAGGCGGCGAAAGGAAGACGCCGCGGCGAGGCGCAAGGAAGACATCGCGGCGAGGTGGGGAACGGCGGACATCGCGGCAACGCCGGGAACGGCGGACGCCGCGGCGAGGCGGCGGTCATGAGGTACAAGACCAACCCGATCGACCGGACGTACTTTCCGGACGAGCCGGCCCCGGACTTCAACGTGATCGGCTCGGTGGTGCAGCGGTCGGACGCGCTCGGCCACGTCACCGGCCGCTCCAGCTTCTTCGAGGACCTCTCCCCGCCCGGCCTGCTGCACCTGAAGGCGCACCGCTCGACGCGGCACCACGCCCGGCTGGCCACAGTGGACACGTCGGAGGCGCTCGCGGTACCCGGTGTGGTGCGGGTGCTGACCCACGCCGACATCCCCAACAACGTCTTCACCCCGCTCAAGCTGATCGGCGTCCAGCCGGACGACGAGCCGGTGCTGGCCGAGGGAAAGGTGCGCTACCTCGGCGAGCCGATCTGCGCGGTGGTCGCCGAGACCGAGGCGGCCGCGCAGGAGGGCGCCGCCCGCGTCCGGGTCGGGTACGAGGAGCTGCCCGCGGTCTTCGACGTCGAGGAGGCGCTCGCCGAGGGGGCGCCGATCGTCAACGAGTACCACGGCCACAACTACTTCACCTACGAGGGGCACCACTGCCGGCGGATCCGCTTCGGTGACGTGGAGGCGGCGTTCGCGGCGGCGGACCACGTCTTCGAGTGGCGCTACCAGTCCGCGCCGATCGAGCACGCGCCGACCGAGACCACCGGCTGTGTCGTGGTGCCGCAGCCCGACGGCCGGCTGCGCATCCACTCCGACACGCAGGCCTGCTTCTTCACGCTCGACAACACCGCGCTGATCCTCGGCACACCCTTCAACAGGCTGCGGATCGTCGGCGGTACGGTCGGCGGCGGCTTCGGCGGCAAGGTGGACGTGGCGGTCGAGCCGGTCGCCTGCGTCGCCGCGATGCTCACCGGCCAGCCGGTCAAGTACGTCTACAGCCGGTACGAGGAGATGCAGGTCTCCTCCCCGCGCGCGGCCGAGCGCATCTACATCAAGGACGCGGTGACGGCCGACGGCAGGATTATCGGCCGCAAGATCACATTGTACGTGGACGCCGGCGCGTACTCCCGGCACAGCCCGTACGGCACGACGAAGGCGGCGGCGCACCTGCCCGGGCCGTACAGCATCCCGAACGTGTGGGCCGACTGCCACTGCGTCTTCACCAACCGCACGCCGTCCAGCGCGATGCGCGGGTTCGGCGTGACGATCGGCGACTTCGCGCTGGAGTCGCAGATGGACCGGATCGCCCGCGCGCTCGGCATGGACCCGCTGCGGCTGCGGCTGCGCAACGCGTACCGGGACGGCGACCTGAAGGCGCACCGGAAGGTCGCCGAGGGCACCGCGCTGGTCGAGGTCATCCAGAAGGCCGCCGAGATGGTCGGCCACGAGCTGCCCGAGGAGTACCGGCGGATGTCCTCGATGGACGGAGGAGGGCGCTGATGGCCAGGCTGCGCGGCCGCGGGTACGCCTCGGTCAACTATCCCACCGGCATGAACCTCGGCGGCGACCCCTCGCAGGCGCTGATCCACGCCACGACGACGGGCACGTTCGTGGTGTCGCTCTCCTCCGTGGACCTGGGCCAGGGGCTGAAGACGGTCGTGGCGCAGTGCGCGGCGGAGACGCTCGGCCTGCCGATGGAGAACATCCTCGTCGACACCGCCGACACCGACACCGGGCCGCACTGCATGGGCACGTTCGCCAGCCGCGGCACGCACCGGGTCGGCAACGCGGTCATCATGGCCGCGGCCGAGGCGCGCGAGGTGATGCTGGCGGTGGCGGCCGAGGAGCTGGAGGTCGACGCCGGCGACCTGGAGACCGACGGCACCGGGTACATCCAGGTCAAGGGCGCCCAGGAGAGGCGGATCCACATCACCGACCTGGCGCTGGCCGCGCACTTCACGCACGGGCGCACCATCTCCGGCCGGGGCATGTTCCTGAAGGAGAAGAACGACCCGGTGCCGGAGACCGGCGAGATGGACCCCGACTCCTGCCAGGCGCATGCCTGCACGGTCGCGGTGGTCGAGGTGGACGACGAGACCGGCGTCGTCGAAGTGCTGGAGATGCACAACGCGTACGAGATCGGGCGGGCGCTCAACCCGGCGATGGTCGCCCAGCAGGTCGAGGGGGGCGCGTGGATGGGCATGTCGCACGCGCTCTTCGAGGCGACCGAGCCCTACTACCCGGCCCGCGACCACGGCCCCCGCGACTTCACCGAGTACCTGATGCCGGGCGCGGCGGACATCCCCGCCTACCACAACGCGATCCTGGAACGCCCCGCCGGCAACGGGCCGTTCGGCGCGAAGGGGATCGGCGAGATGACCGCGAACGCGCCGATCCCGGCCATCGCCAACGCCATCTTCGACGCGTGCGGCGTACGGCTGGACACCATGCCGTTCACGCCGGAACGGGTGCTGCGCGGGCTCGACGAGCTACGCGGATACCACGACTAGGAAGGAAAGTGTCGATGCTCAAGGTCGTCTCGCTGCTCAAGCGCGCGGAGGGCTTGTCCAAAGAGGAGTTCGCGAAGTGGGCCGTGGAGGACCACCTGGAGTTCGCGAAGAAGCTCCCCGGACTGCGCCGTTACACAGTGAACGTGGCGGTGGCGGAGGACTCGCCGTACGACGCGGTCAACGAGCTCTGGTTCGACGACGAGGAGGCGCGCGCGGCGGCGTTCGCGTCCGAGGACGGCAAGGCGGCGGCGGGTGACGCGGGCGCGCACACCTCCAGCCGGGTGCACGTGCTGACCACGGCGCACGAGCTGTTCTGATGCCGCTCGGCGAGGAGCAGCTCGCGGCGGCGCTGGCGCGGGAGGGCTACTTCGCCGACGAGGGGCTGCTCACCGCCGTACACCTGGCGCTGCGCCTCGGGCGGCCGCTGCTGCTCGAAGGCGAGCCGGGCGTGGGCAAGACCGAGGTCGCCTCGGTGCTCTCCCGCGTGCTCGGCCGGGAGCTGATCCGCCTGCAGTGCTTCGAAGGGCTCGACTCCGGTCAGGCCCTCTACGAGTGGGACTATCCCAAGCAGCTGCTGCGGGTCCGCACGGCCGAGTCGCGCGGGCAGGAGATCGGCGACCTGTACGCCGAGGAGTTCCTGCTGCAACGCCCGCTGCTGCGCGCGGTCCGCTCCGCGCGCGGCGCGGTGCTGCTCATCGACGAGATCGACCGGGCCGACAGCGAGTTCGAGGCGTTCCTGCTGGAGTTCCTGAGCGACTTCCAGATCACCGTCCCGGAGCTCGCCACCCTGCGCGCCGCGCACGTCCCGGTCGTCGTGCTCACCTCCAACCGCACCCGCGAGCTGCACGACGCGCTGCGCCGCCGCTGCCTGTACCACTGGATCGCCTTTCCGGACGCGGAGCGCGAGCGGGCGATCCTGCACGCGCACGTGCCGGGCCTGACCGGCGACGCGGCGGCCGAGCTGGTCCGGGCGGTGCAGCGGATCCGCGAGCTGCCGCTGCTGAAGCGGCCGGGCATCGCCGAGTCGGTCGACTGGGCGCGCGGCGCCGCAGCGCTCGTCGACGGCGCAAACGGCTGGCCGCGGGCGCTGCGGCGGGCGCTGGGCCTGCTCATCAAGGACGAGGAGGACACCCGGATCCTGGAACGCCACGCGGAGGAGGTGTTCGGCCATCGGTGACGACCGCGGCCAGGTGCTCGCCGCCGACCACCTATGGGGCTTCCTGGGCGCGCTGCGCCGCGCCGGCGTCGGGGCCGCACCGGCCAAGCAGGCGGACTTCCTGCGGGCGATCGCCGGTGCCGCGCCGCGCGACGTCAGGACCCTCTACTGGTACGCCCGGGTGACGCTCCTCGGCGACGTCGCCGGCCTGGCCGCGTTCGACCGGGTCTTCGACGCCTGGTTCGTCAGCGGCGTACCGGTCGAGGCGCTCGGGCCACCACCCTCTGATGTGGAGGGCGAGGTGGCGGCGGCCGGCGACGGCGGCACGGTGTCCACGATGGAGGCCCGGCCCGGCGGCGGGATCGAGGCGAGCGCGGCACCGACCACCGGCGGGCGCACGTTCGGCCGCTCGGACACCCGGCAGCGCGACCTGATGCGGCTGCTGCGGGAGGCCTGGCCGGCCCGCCTCCCGGTGGTCCCGTCCCGGCGCCGCCGCCCGGCCCGCGCCGGCCGCCGGCTGGACATGCGGCGGGTCTGGCGGCAGGCCCGCCGGGACGGCGGCGAGCTCACCCGGCTCCGCTGGACCACCCGCCCGCCACGCGCCCGCCGGCTGCTGCTCCTGCTCGACGTCTCCGGCTCGCTCAAGCGGCACACGCCGGAGCTGATCCGCCTGGCGCACACCGCGCCGGCCCGCACCGAGGTCTTCACCTTCGGCACCCACCTCACCCGGGTCACGAAGGCGCTCGCCGACGCCCGCGTCGACGCCGCGCTGGCCGCCGTCTCCCGCACGGTCACCGACGCCGACGGCGGCACCGCGATCGGCGAGGCGCTGGGCCGGTTCCTGGCCAACCCCCGCTTCCTCGCCCTCGCCCGCGGCGCGCTGGTCGTCGTGATCTCCGACGGCCTGGAACGCGGCGACTGCACCGCCATGGTCCGCGCCGTCGAGCGCCTCTCCCGCCTCGGCCACCGCCTCCTCTGGTGGTCCCCGCTGGCCTGCTCCCCCACCTACCGCCCGGTGACCCGGGGCATGGCCGCCCTCCTGCCCCACCTGGACCGCCTCGGCGGCGTACGCGACCTGGCGACCGGGCTGTCCGAAGTGGAGCGCATCCCGCACGTCGTGGCCGGCCCGCGCCGCGCCGCCTGGCGCCACTACTTATCCGGCACTGCCTCGGGAGCGAGAGCATGACCGACATCGTCGACGCGCACCACCACCTCTGGCGGCGGGACGACCTGCCCTGGCTGAACGGCGAGATGGTGCCCCGCATCTTCGGGCCGTACGAGCCGATCCGGCGGGACTACCTGGCCGCCGAGTACATCGCCGAGGCGACCGCGTGCGGCATCACCGCGTCGGTGTACATCCAGACGAACTGGCCCCTCGAACGCGCGGTCGACGAGATCCGGTGGCTCCGGGACGTACACGGGGAGACCGGATGGCCCACGGCCGTCGTCGGCTCCGCGGACCTCTTCGCCGCGGACGCCGCCGACGTGATGCGCCGGCAGGCGGCCGTGACGCCGCTGGTGCGTGGCGTGCGGCTCCAGCTGCACTGGCACGAACGCCCGGAGTTCCGCTTCGCCACCGCGCCCGACCGGATGAACGACCCCACGTTCCGCCGCAACATCGCCGCCCTCGCCGACCTGGGCTGGCTCTTCGAGCTCCAGGTCTTCGCCGGCCAGATGGCCGACGCGGCCGCGTTCGTGGCGGCGTTCCCGCGGACCACGTTCGTGCTGGTGCACGCCGGCATGCTGGACGGCCCGGAGCCGTCCAGAGTGGACGAATGGACGCGCGGGATGCGCCGCCTGGCCGAGCAGCCCAACGTGGTGGTCAAGCTGACCGGCCAGGGCACGTTCACGCACCGCGTCGACCAGGCGCTGATCGACCAGGTGACCGCCGTGTGCCTGGAGCTGTTCGGCGCGGAGCGCTGCATGTGGGGCAGCAACTTCCCGGTCGAGAAGATCTGGACCGAGCTGCCGCCGCTCGTCTCCGCCTGGAAGCGGGCGCTGCGCCCGTACCCGGCCGCCGCCCGCGAGCAGGTTTTCGGCCGGACCGCGAGGAGGGTGTACGGACTGCCGGCCGCGTGAGGGCTTTGTGTCCGGGCACAAACGACGGCGGGGGAAGCTTGCGGCGCCGCCCGAAGACACCTCCGCCCCCTCCCTGCGACCTTGGGACGGCCAGCAGATGACCGCCGGGGTGAGGAGGGGCGATGGGCGTCGAGCGGATCCGTCCCGTCCGGCCGCGGGTACCGGCCACCCTCGCGTACGCCCTGCACCGGCTCCTCGCCCGCAACGGCGCCTACCGCCGGCTGGCCGCGTACGTCGAGCGGCACCCGGTGCTCTACCGGGCGTTCACGGCGGGTGAGCGGGTCACCAAGGAACGGCTCTTCGGCTGCCGGATGTGCGGGCAGTGCGCGCTGCCCACCACCGGGTACGCGTGCCCGATGACCTGCCCCAAGCAGCTGCGCAACGGGCCCTGCGGCGGTGTCTCGCCGGACGGCTCGTGCGAGGTCGACCGTACCCGGACGTGTGTCTGGGTCACGGCCTGGACCCGCGCGGAGGGCGCGGCCCGGGGCGCGGACCTCGACCTGCTGCAGCGGCCGGTGGACAACCGGCAGTGGACCCGCAGCTCGTGGGTCAACTACTGGCAGGGGCGGGACGAGGGCCTGTCGGTCGCGCACGACGCCGAGGACCCACGCCCGGTCATGGTGGATCGAACGTGACCGGGCTGCGCGAGGCGCTCGACAGTGGACGGTTCGTCGTGACGGCCGAGCTGGCCCCGCCGCGCGACGCGGACCCGGGCGCGGTCGAGCGCAAGGCGGCCGCGCTGCGCGGGTGGGTGGACGCGGCGAACGTCACCGACAGCCAGGGCGCCAACGTACGCATGTCGAGCCTGGCCGGCAGCGTCCTGGTGCGGCGGGCCGGGCTCGACCCGGTGATGCAGCTGACCTGCCGGGACCGAAACCGGATCGCGCTCCAGTCCGACCTGCTCGGCGCGGCGGCGCTCGGCGTCCGCAACGTGCTGCTGCTCACCGGCGACCACCCGACGCTCGGCGACCACCCGGACGCCAAGCCGGTCTTCGACCTCGACGGGGTGCAGCTGGTCTGGACCGCGCGGACGCTGCGCGACGACGGCACGCTGCTCTCCGGCAAGCCGCTGGCGACCCGGCCGTCGTGGCTGATCGGCACGGTGGAGAACCCGTTCGCGCCGCCGGCCGCGCTGCGCGCCCGGCGGCTGGCGAAGAAGGTGGCGGCCGGGGCGGAGTTCGTCCAGACGCAGTACGTCTTCGACGTCGACGCGTTCGCCGGCTGGCTCGGCCTCCTGCGCGACGAAGGGGTCAACGAGCGGTGCGCGGTGATCGCCGGTGTGGGGCCGATCCGGTCGCGGCGGATGCTGTCGTTCCTGACCGGCCGCGTACCCGGCGTCCACGTGCCGGACGGGCTGCGGCGGCGGCTGGCGGGCGTGCCGGAACACCGGGTCGAGGAGGAGGGCATGCGCGCCTGCGTCGAGACGGTCCAGGCGCTGGCCGCGCTCGACGGCGTACGCGGCGTGCACCTCATGGTCTTCGGCCACGAGGACGAGGTACCCGACATCGTGCGCCGGGCCGGCGTCCGGCACGCCGCCGCGCGGGAAGGGGGAGGGTGATGCTCATCGACTTCAGGCCGCACGCACGGCTCCGCTCCGACAAGCCGGTCGACCTCGCGGCCTCGGTCGCACCGGTCGTCTCGGCGCTGGCCGGCTCCGAGTGGGACCTCGGCCGGGTACGGGTCGTCTGCGACTGGGTGCAGTACAAGGAGAACTTCCGCGACGCCGTGGACCTGCGGCCGATCCTGTCCACACCGGAGGGTCTGGAGGTCGCCGTCGACGTACGCCGGGCCGGCCCGCCACCCCGGCTGAGCGGCGACTCAGCGGACCGGGTCTACCTGGAGGACTGGGGGCCCGGCTCCGCGAGCTGCGTCTGGGCCTTCAACGCCCTCTACTGGAACGCGCTCGAACAGTGGGAGAAGGCCTCCGGCCGCGGCTACGAGCAGGCGCTGCCCGGCGGCGAGAGCGACGCCCGCAACCGCGACGCCGCCCGCGAGGTCATCGAGGGGCTCTTCGACGTCTGGGAGACGCTGGAGCTGCGCGCGGCGCTCCCCGAGGAGCTGGTCGTCGTCGAGCTCGGCGTCGGCAACGGCGGCCAGGCCAAGGTCTTCCTCGACGAGTTCCGCCGCGCCGACCGCGCCCGCGGCACCGACTACTACCGGCGGCTGCACTACCTGATGTGCGACTACTCCCAGCACGTGCTCGACCTCGCCGGGGAGGCTGTCGCCGAGCACGCCGGGCGGGTCAGCTCGGTCGCCCTGGACGCCACCCGGCCGCTGACGTCGCTGGGCTTCCTGAAGTACAAGGTGTTCCTCGTCTACGTGTCCAATGTGTACGACAACCTGCCGACCGACGAGGTGGCCCAGATCGGGGGCCGCACGTACGCGGTGCAGACCCGCGCCTACCTGCCGGCGCAGGGCGCGCGGGCGGACCTCGTACACAGGCTGCTCCGCCTCGGTCCGCTGCTGCTGACCGAGGTGGCGCCCGACCGGTTCCCCGACCTCGACACGGCGGTGGGATTCTGGCGGGAGGCGTGGTCGGCGCTCCGCCTGGAGGAGCGGTACGTGCCGCTGCCCGCCCTGGACGAGTACCCGGTGACCCCGAGGTTCAGCGGGGAGGCGCTCCGGCCGCTGCTGGAGTCGGGCGCCGACATACGGATGCACGTGAGCAACGGCGCGGTGGCCAGCTTCGCCGACAGCCTCCAGCTGCTGCACCCGTACGGGCGGCTGATCTGCCACGACATCTTCGTCACCGGCGTCGAGGGCTACCGCGGCCCGTTCCGCGGCCCGGGCAAGTACGACGGCTCGGTCGTCAACTGGGTCAACGGCCCGCTGATCGCCCACGTCGGGCGGCGCTGCGGCTTCGACGTCCACTTCGAACCGTTCCGGCACCGGTCGGCCGGCAACATCGTCACGATGACCGCACAGGTGAGGGAGTGAGGATGGAGCTGCCCCCGCTGCCCACCACGGTCGTCGGCTCGTACCCCGTTCCAGAGTGGATGGAGCGGCTCAAGACCGACTACTGCCGGGGCCGGATGAGCTACGGCCAGCTCCAGGACGTGCACGACATGGCCGTCAAGGCGGCCCTGCGCGACCAGGAGCTCGCCGGCATCGACATCGTCTCCGACGGCGAGCTACGCCGGGACAACGACATCGACTACACGCTCGCCCGGATGCCCGGCATCGAGATCCCCGACCCGGTCAAGGACTTCTACTACGACTACCACGAGGCGCGGCTCGCCACGCTCCCCGCGGTGACCGGGCCGTCGCCGCTGGGGCTCGCCGCCGACTACGCGTTCACGTCGGCCCAGACGAGCGCTCCCGTCAAGTTCTCGTTCACCGGCCCGTTCTCGCTCTCCTGCCGGGTCCACGACCGGGGCCGCACGAGCCAGCGCGACCTGGTGATGGCGATGGCCGGAGTGCTCAACGCCGAGGCGCGGGCGCTGGCCGAGCTCGGCGCGACCCTGCTGCAGATCGACGAGCCGTTCCTGGCCGGGCACACCGACCAGGTCGGCCTCGCCGTCGACGCCGTCAACGCGGTGACCGACAGCGTCGAGGCCACCTGGGCGCTGCACGTCTGCTACGGCAACCGGTACGCCCGCCCGTCCTGGGAAGGGCACTACGACTTCCTCTTCCCCGACGTTCTCAAGGCCAATGTGGACCAGCTCGTGCTGGAGTTCGCCCGCAAGGGCGACGACGACCTCACGATCATCGACAAGTTCGGCTGGCCCGGCGCCCTCGGGCTCGGCGTCATCGACGTCAAGAGCGACGAGGTCGAGACACCCGAGCTCGTCGCCAACCGCATCCGCCGCGCCCTGCGGCACGTCGGGGCCGAGCGGCTCTTCGTCAACCCGGACTGCGGGCTGCGCAACCTCACCGCCGCGACCGCCCGGGCGAAGCTGGCCGCGATGGCCCGCGGCGCCCGGCTGGTCCGCGACGAGCTGCCGATCAAGCAAGGAGCCACGGTATGAGCAAAGTGGACTTTCTCTTCACCTCGGAGTCGGTCACCGAAGGGCATCCGGACAAGGTCGCCGACGCCATCTCCGACGCGGTGCTCGACGCCGCGCTGGCCGCCGACCCTCGGTCGCGGGTCGCCTGCGAGACCCTGGTAACCACCGGGATGGCCGTGCTCGCCGGCGAGATCACCACGCCGGTCCAGCTCGACTACACCCGCATCGTCCGCGACACCATCAACCGCATCGGGTACGACGACGGGGCGTACGGCTTCGACGGCGACCACTGCGCCGTGCTCGTCGCGCTGGACAAGCAGTCCCCGGACATCGCGCGCGGCGTCGACCGGGCGCACGAGCACCGTGAGGGGCTCTCCGACGACCCGTACGACCGCGTGGGCGCCGGCGACCAGGGCATGATGTTCGGCTACGCCTGCGACGAGACGCCCGAGCTGATGCCGGCGCCGATCACGCTCGCCCACCGCCTGGCCCGCCGGCTGGCCGAGGTGCGCCGCGCGGGGGTCGTCGACTACCTGCGGCCGGACGGCAAGACCCAGGTGACGGTCCGGTACCGCGACGGGGTGCCGGTCGGGATCGAGCGGGTGCTCGTCTCCACCCAGCACGCCGCGCACGCCACCGCCGACCGGATCCGCGCCGACGTCTGGGAGCACGTGGTCGCCCCGGTCCTGCCGCCCGACCTCTACGACGCCGCCGAGCTGCGCCGGGGGTTGCTGGTCAACCCGACCGGGCGCTTCGTCGTGGGCGGGCCGGTCGGCGACGCCGGGCTCACCGGCCGCAAGATCATCATCGACACGTACGGCGGGTTCGCCCGGCACGGCGGCGGCGCGTTCTCCGGCAAGGATCCGTCCAAGGTGGACCGCTCCGCGGCGTACGCGGCCCGGTACGTGGCGAAGAACGTCGTCGCGGCCGGCCTGGCGAGCCGGGCCGAGGTCCAGGTGGCGTACGCGATCGGGGTGGCCCGGCCGGTCTCGCTGCTGGTCGACACGTTCGGCACCGAGCGGATCGACCCCGCCCTGGTCGACAAGCTCGTCGCGGACTGCTTCGACCTGCGCCCGGCCGCGTTCCGCGACTACCTCGACCTGCACCGCCCGATCTACGCGGACACCTCGGCGTACGGCCACTTCGGACGCTCCGACGTGGACCTGCCGTGGGAGCGCACCGACCGCGCCGACGAGCTGCGGGCGGCCGCCGGCCTCACCGCCGCCCCGGCGGCGTGAGTCCGATGTCGACGATCGTCTCCGAGCGGCCCGCCCCGCTGACCCCGACCGGGCCCGACTTCACCCGCGACATCGGCCGCCTCGTCGTCTCCTGCCCGGACGGGCCGGGGATCGTCGCGCTGATCAGCGCGTTCCTGCACCGCCACGGCGCCAACATCCTGCAGTCCGACCAGTTCTCCACCGGCGCCACCGGCGGGCGGTTCATGCTCCGCACCGAGTTTCACCTGACCCGGCTCCGCGAGCGGCTGCACCTGCTGGAACGGCAGTTCGACGTGGAGGTGGCGCGGCGGCTGGGCGCGGAGTTCCGGGTCCGGCCGGCGGCCACCCCCACCCGCGTGGCGATCTTCGTGTCCCGGTACGACCACTGCCTGCTCGACCTGCTGTGGCGGGCCCGCCGCGGCGAGCTGCCGATCGAGGTGGTCGCGGTCCTCTCCAACCACCCCGACCTGGAGCCGGACGTGGCCGCGTTCGGCACCCCGTACATGCACGTCCCGGTCACCCGGGCCACCAAGCCGGCCGCCGAGCGGGTCCAGCTCGACCTGCTCCGCGGCGAGGTCGACCTGGTGGTGCTCGCCCGGTACATGCAGATCCTCTCGGCCGACTTCCTCGACCGGGTCGGGGTACCGGTGATCAACATCCACCACTCGTTCCTGCCCGCGTTCGCCGGCGCCAGCCCGTACGAGCGGGCCAAGCAGCGCGGCGTCAAGCTCATCGGCGCCACCGCCCACTACGCGACCGAGGAGCTGGACGAGGGGCCGATCATCGAGCAGGACGTGGTCCGCGTATCGCACCGCGCCGGCGTCGCCGACCTGGCCCGCAGCGGCGCCGACATCGAGCGGACCGTGCTCTCCCGCGCGGTCGCCTGGCACTGCGCCGACCGGGTCTTCGTCCACGACGCGACGACGGTCGTGTTCTGATGCGGGCCGGCCCGGTCGCGGTCACCGGCTCGATCGCGACCGATCACCTCATGCACTTCCCCGGCCGCTTCCGCGACCAGCTCGTCGCCGAGCGCCTCGACCGGCTCTCGCTGAGCTTCCTCGTCGAAGACCTGGAGATCCGGCGCGGCGGCGTGGCCGCGAACATCGCGTTCTCCCTCGGTGTCCTCGGCCGCCGCCCGGTGCTGGTCGGCGCCGTCGGCCCGGACTTCGCCGACTACCGCTCCTGGCTGGAGCGGCACGGCGTCGACTGCGGTGGTGTGCTGACCGTCGCCGGCGCGCACACCCCGCGGTTCACCTGCACCACGGACGACGACCAGTGCCAGATCGCCTCGTTCTACCCGGGCGCGATGTCCGCGTCGGCCCGCATCGACCTGGCGCCGGTCGTCGCCTCCCGCGGGGTGTCGCTCGTCCTGGTCGGGGCGAGCGCGCCGGAGGCGATGCTCGCCCACACCGCCCAGGCCCACCGGCTCGGCGTGCCGGTCGCCGCCGACCCGTCGCAGCAGCTGCCCCGCCTCGACCGCGACGAGTGCCGGGCGCTGGTCGACGGCGCCACCTACCTGTTCACCAACGAGTACGAGTGGGAGCTGCTGCTGCGCCGCACCGGCTGGACCGAACGCGGCATCACCGACCGCGTCGGCATGCGGATCACCACGCTGGGCGACAAGGGGGCGCGGATCGCCGCGCGGGGCGAGGCCGAAATCCAGGTGAACGCGGTGCCGGCCCGCCACATCCTCGACCCCACCGGCGTCGGCGACGCGTTCCGCGCCGGCTTCCTCGCCGGCCTCGACAGCGGACTGCCGGTCACCCACGCGGCACAGCTCGCCTCGCTGGTCGCCACCGCCGTGCTGGAGAGCGTCGGCAGCCAGGAGTGGACCCTGACCGTCGCCGACGCCGCGGAGCGCCTCGCCGACGCCTACGGCCCCGACGCCGCCACCGCCATCCGCCCCCACCTCCGCTTCCACCCCCCGAACCCCGCCTGAAGCCCGCCGCCCAGCTTCCACGCCGTCCGCGGGGCGGGGGTTGCCTCGGCGAGAAGCTCTGGAGCTGCCCGCACAGACGGGGCACCTGACTATCGTCCGGCCGCCTGGGGTCGAGCCCTGACGGGCCGGTGATCGAAGCTCCCCTCAAGTCGTTCTAGGAAGGCGCTGAATATCGGCGTTCTTGAGGTTGGCGGTGGGGTGGGTGCCTGGGTTTGGCTGCCGGTGGGTTGGTTGGGTCGGGGGGGGTGGTGGTGCGGGTGTGGGCGCTGCGGGGGTCGCTTGGTGGGCTCTGTGGTGGTGTCTTCGGGCCCGGTGGTGGCTGGTCAGCTGGTGGCGAGGGTCCATCCGTTGGTCCAGTGCAGGCC
>NZ_JAVHUY010000079.1 GCF_031085175.1 Phytohabitans maris | reverse complement strand
CACACCACCGCGGGTAAGCTCGCCGACCTTTCGCGTCGGGTGGATGAGGCGGTGCATGCGGGTTCGGTTCGGGCTGTGGAGAAGCAGCATGCGCGGGGGAAGAGGACGGCGCGTGAGCGGGTCGCGATGCTGTTGGATGAGGGTTCGTTTGTGGAGTTGGATGGGTTGGCTCGGCATCGTTCGACGGCGTTCGGGTTGGATAGGACCCGGCCGTATGGCGATGGTGTGGTGACTGGTTATGGCACGGTCGATGGGCGGCCGGTGTGTGTGTTCGCGCAGGATTTCACGGTCTTTGGTGGGTCGTTGGGGGAGGTGTTCGGCGAGAAGATCGTCAAGGTGATGGATTTGGCGATGAAGACCGGGTGTCCGGTGGTCGGTATCAACGACTCCGGTGGTGCGCGGATCCAGGAGGGTGTGGTCAGCCTGGGTCTGTATGGGGAGATCTTTTTCCGTAACGTGCGGGCTTCCGGTGTGATCCCGCAGATTTCGCTGGTGATGGGGCCGTGTGCGGGCGGGGCGGTCTACTCTCCCGCGGTTACCGATTTCACGGTGATGGTCGATCAGACCTCGCACATGTTCATCACGGGCCCGGATGTCATCAAGACGGTCACCGGTGAGGATGTGGGCTTCGAGGAGTTGGGCGGTGCCCGTACCCATAACACTCGTTCCGGCAACGCGCACTACCTCGGCACGGACGAGGAGGACGCGATCGACTACGTCAAGGCGCTGCTGTCGTACCTGCCGTCGAACAATATGGACGACGCGCCGGCGTTCCCCGCCCCGTCCTTTTTGGATGTTGGTGAGGAGGACCTGGTGTTGGACACGCTGATTCCCGACTCGGCCAATCAGCCGTATGACATGCACCGGGTTGTCGAGCATGTGTTGGACGATGGTGAGTTCCTGGAGGTGCATGCGCTGTACGCGCAGAACATTGTGGTCGGCTTTGGTCGGGTCGAGGGGCATCCGGTCGGTGTGGTCGCCAACCAGCCGATGCATTTCGCTGGCTGCCTTGATATCGCCGCGTCGGAGAAGGCGGCCCGTTTCGTGCGCACCTGCGACGCGTTCAACATCCCGGTTTTGACCTTTGTGGACGTTCCTGGTTTCCTGCCCGGTACGGGTCAGGAGTGGGAGGGGATCATCCGGCGCGGCGCCAAGCTCATCTACGCGTACGCGGAGGCCACGGTCCCGAAGGTCACTGTCATCACCCGTAAGGCGTACGGCGGCGCGTACGACGTGATGGGCTCCAAGCACCTCGGCGCCGACCTCAACTTCGCGTGGCCGACCGCGCAGATCGCGGTGATGGGCGCGCAGGGCGCGGTGAACATCCTGCACCGCGGTGCGCTGTCCGATGCGGACGATCCAGCGGCGCTGCGGGCCGAGCTCGTCACCGAGTACGAGGACACGCTCGCCAACCCGTACATCGCGGCCGAACGCGGCTACGTCGACGCGGTGATCCAGCCGTCACAGACCCGCGTGCAGATCGTCCGCGCGCTGCGGACCCTGCGCACCAAACGCGAGACCCTGCCCCCCAAGAAGCACGGCAACATCCCCCTCTAGGAATTCGCCCCGGCCGGTCCGCGCCGCTCGCGCGGGGTCCCCGGGAAAACGTGGAGCGTTTTCTTGGGGTGCTTTCCCGCGGGCACCGCTACGGCCGGCGGCGAGCTGGCGCTCGCCGAGGTCCAGCACGAGCGGCGCTTGCGCCAGGTCCCACCGCGGCCGCACCGGCTGCTACGTATGCCTGCGGGGACCTAACGAGCTGCGCGCACAGACGGGCCAGCAGATCGTGGTACGGATCCGCCCGCCCGAGGGCACCTGCATACCACGATCTCGACGAACGCCCGTGATCTCGGCCCGGCCGGGCCGGGCGACGGGCTGATCCGCATGCGGCGTGTGTGGAAGCTGTGGGCTTGCACGCACAGACGGGGCAGCTCGAGAGCGTCCCGCGGCGGGTGGTGAGGTGTCGGGGACGCGCAGGGCCCCGGGTGGCCGCCGGGCTCCCCGCAGGGGCCGGGGTCAGATCGCGGGCCGCGGAGGGTGAGGCCGCGGGAACGCACCCCAAGAAAACGCTCCGCTGCGCTCCACGTTTCCCCGGGGACCCCGCGCAACGGTCTGGACCACGACGGACGTCGCGGTAGCCCAAAATCTCTTGAGTGACGGCGGCCGAGCGACCGCTGGCCGTCCTCGGAGACGTGGTGCCTACGTCAGGTCGTCCACGAACGGCTTCACCAGCAGGTAGCCGCCGAGGGCGAGCGCGCCCAGATTGACCAGGCCGAAGAAGCCCACCCACACGATGCCGGGCACGTGGGTGACGCCGGCCAGCTGGTCGGCGTCCGAGTCGGGGAGCTGGCCGCGTGACCGGAGGGTCTGCAGCTCGCCGACCGGGCGCACGCCGCCGAGGAGGAGGAACCACACGCTGGCGTAGGCGAACACCGACTGTACGTCGGGCGAGGCGAACCACGACACCGCGAAGACGACGCCGCCGGTGACCACAATGGACACGATGCCGAACGCGTTGCGGATCATCACGAGCATCGCGAGCAGCAGCACCACGGTCACCCACAGCAGGAGCCGGATGCGGTTGCCGGCCAGCAGCCAGGCGCCGCCGAGGCCGATGAGCGACGGGGCGACATAGCCGGCCAGCAGCGTGAACGCCATGCCCGGTCCGGTCGGCCGCCCGGCGGAGAGGGTGAGCCCCGAGGTGTCCGAGTGCAGCCGGATGCCGCGCAGCTTGCGCCCGGTCAGCAGGGCGATCAGCGCGTGCCCGCCCTCGTGCGCGATGGTGATGGCGTTGCGCGCGATCCGCCACACCATCCGGGTCAGCACGACGGCGAGCGCCGCCACGCCGGTGAGGATCACCAGCAGCAGCGGCGGGTCGGGCTGGCCGCCGAAGAGCCAGTCCCAGGCGTCTGTCAATCCGTCAACGGAAGCCACAGCCGGCGAGCCTAGCCCACCGGGCTATGAGTGGGGCGGCACCGGTGGCGCCGCCCCACCGTGCCACTACGTGTTGTTGGCGAGCGCGACCAGACGGTCACGGGCGCCGTTGAAGTGGTTGCGGTCGACGTTGCCGGAGATGCCCGAGACGGCACCGGTGCTCGTGTACTGCCAGAAGGTCCAGAACGGTGCGCCCGGGGGGAGCGCGCCGACGGAGCTGGCCCAGCGGGCGACCCACAGTGGACTCGTGCTCCACGGGCCGCTCCAACTGCCGGTGCAGGTGTTCCAGAAGCTGGTGGTGGTGTAGATGACCGCGTGCCGGCCGGTGCGGGCGCGGTACCGGTCGAGGAAGCTCTGCACCCAGGTGCGCATGCTGGCCGTGCTCAGGCCGTAGCAGTACGCGCCGTAGGGGTTGGCCTCCAGGTCGAGGGCGGCCGGGAGGGTGCGGCTGTCGGCGGACCAGGCGCCGCCGTTGTTGGCCACGAAGTCGGCCTGCACCGCGCCGCTGCTGCGGTCCGGCAGGGCGAAGTGGTACGCCCCGCGGATCACACCGGCGTTGTACGCGGCGACGTAGTTGGTGTCGAACCGGGGGTCGAGGTACGACGTGCCTTCGGTGGCCTTGATGAACGCGAACTGGATGCCGGCGTTGCGCACGCTCGTCCAGTTGATCGCGCCCTGGTGGTTGGAGACGTCGATGCCGGGGGTCGTCGCGGCCATGGCCGGCGTGGCGGAAACACCCACCACGGTCGCGGTCGCGGCCACCATGGCCAACGCGGCGCCAGCGAGCCGGCGAAGGCCCCTTCGCGAGCGTCTGGCCATGCCATCGGTGCTGGTGCTGGTCATAGTGCCTCCCCAGGACTAGGGACCAACAAGGATGGAGATTTGTTGACATCTTTGAAGGAAACTAACCTTGATCGCAATAGATCCTGTGCAAATTTTTCGCGACCGCCCCGTGCCTCGCGGGCGCCCCGCGACCACTCCACGCCCCCGCGACCACCGCAGGCGCTGCGGGGCCACCGCAGGCGCTGCGGCCACCGCGGGCGGCTCACGCGCCGAGCTCAGCCGCCACGCGCTGCCGCAGCTCCGGTAGGCGCGCGTAGAAGACGTCGCCCGGGCACTGAGTCGCGACGTAGTCGCGGTGGCCGACGATCGCCTCGAACGGGTCGAGCGAGTAGACGTCGCAGAGCCAGGCGCAGGTGCGTACCAGGGAGTTGAAGAGCGCGGCCGGCGGTGTGACCGACACGTAGATGCCCTCGTTCTCGATGCCGATCGTGTGGTCGTTGTGGTTGGCGGTCTGCGCGCCGCTCACGTGCTGGCGCTCGGTGATGGCGCGGAGGCTGAGCTGCCGCCCCTCCATGACGTACCCGCCGCGGCTGATGGTGAGCTGCTGCCCCGAGTCGATCCAGCCGTTCTGGTCCATGTGCAGGTCCTGGATCCACTTCGAGTGCCGGAAGGCCGCCGCCAGCGAATAGTCGGTGGTGTTGGCGCCGGCGGTGTGGTGCACCACGACGTGGTCCGGCTGGCGGTCGAGGTAGCGGATCGGGCCGGTCGCCGGGCGGGCGCCCCACTCCGCCCGGGTGTAGACGCGCGGCGGGCTCACCGCGGCCGCGGCCGGGCTGGCGGCGAAGGTGCCGCCGAGCAGGACACCGCCGGCGATACCTGCGGCGCCCGTGAGCAACGTTCGTCGTTCTGGCACGAGAGACCTCCTTCGATGGGATGGCAAAAGTTACCGTAGCCACCCATCGATGTGGAGGAAAGTGCCAGTCTCGCGGCGATCAGGCTTCGCCCAGGTCGCGCGGCGACCACGGCATCCCGTGGACGGTCAGGCTTCGAGAGCGGCGACCACCGCGGCGAGCCGCCTGAACGCGGCGAGGTACGTGTCCGGCTTGCGCTCGTCGAGCGTCCGGACCAGGCGGAGCACGTCACGCGCCTGGACGAGCCCTTCGTCGGCCCGCCCCGCCGCGGACAGGTGCGCGGCCCGCTCCCCGACCGCGGCCGCGAGCTGCTCGCCCCACTCCGGGGAGACCTGTTCCAGCAGCAGCCGGTACACCGCCACGGCCACCGCGCTCGCGCCCGCCGCCGCCTCGTACTCCCCCCGGCGTGCGCGCAGCCGGGCGAGCGTGCGGGCGGACATCGCGTAGAAGGCGGCCGCGTCGAGGGGCAGCTGGTCGCGGGCGTCGAGGTCGGCGTACCGGCGCAGGGCGTCGTCCGCCGCCGCCATCGCCTCGTCCGGCTGGTCGTCAGCCTCCAAAGAGGACGCCAGCAGGCTCATCGCCCGTGCGACGCCCCGCTCCGCGCCGACGTCCGGCGGCAGCGAGAGGTACATGGTGACGGCGCGCCGCTGGCAGGCGACGGCCTCGGCGGTGCGCCCCAGTCCGATGTACGTGCTGCCGGTGCGGGTCAGCGCGTCCGCGTGCAGCGGCTCGTAGGTGGCCGGGTCGAGCCCGGCGAGCTCCTCGTAGAGCCGGCCGGACTCCTGCACCGCGGCCAGGGCTGCCGCCCACCGCTCCATCCCGTTGAGCACCACGGCGTGGTTGTAGAGGAGCGAGGCGAGCACCCGCCGGTGCCGCGGATCGTCCGGCTCGGCCGCGGCCAGCTCCCGACACAGGGCGATGGCCTGCTCGCCCTTGCGCCGGGCCCGGTCCAGGTGGCCGCTCCGGTAGAGCTCCAGCGCTTCCCCCATCAGCTGGGAGATCTCTTCCTCCGGTGCGGAGTAGCCGCGCTGGAACTGTGTCATCCCGTACCCGCCAATCGTCGGTCGGCCGGGTCCATCGTTGCCGACTGGAGACGCGGTCAGCAACCACCGGTTATCGGTTGACGACGTTCGGTTGCCGGCGTGGGCGAACCCTCTCGACCACCACCGGATGATGCTGCCGCGCAACCCACCAGGCGCCGAAGCCGACGACGGCCGCGGAGAGGGTGAGCAGCACGACCACGATGCCCACGCTGTAGAGCAACAACACTCCGGTCAACACCCAGAGCGCCACACTCGGCTTCAGTACATGCTGTCGGTAGCTCACGGCGGTAGCAGTACCCGCGTACGGCGTCGGTCATGCCGATCCACGTGGCTTTCGTGATCAAAGCTCCCTTGAAGTCGTTAGAACGACGTCAGGGGAGCTTTGATCACGGGCGGTCTAGTCGCGGGCCGGGCGGAAACTCCCCGTTACGAGGGCAAAGTTCTTCTGGTTCGCCGCCCACGTGGAATCGAGCGTGGACCAGTAGATCCCATATGCCTGATTCGGCGAGGTGATGAACCCGCGGTTGACGACGTGCAGGCGGTTGCCGTTGCGGCTGGTGTAGGTCCACTCCCAGTCGGCCGCCTTGTCGAAGTAGTCGACCGCCTCGATCTTCACCCGCTGGTAGTCGTTGTAGTTGCCCCGCCGCGCCCGCTCCTGCGCGGTCCAGTCGGCCACCGGATCCGGCTTGGGCTGGTCGGTCTGGTCGATGCCGAGCACGCGCCCCTCGCCGCCCTGCTCGCGGAAGAACACCATCGTGCCCTCCTGGCTCTGCGACCACCCCTCCGGCACCGCAATGGAAAAGCCCGTGGGGTCGGTGTACATCCGCCAACCCGCCGGCAGCGCCGTGCTTCCCCCGGCGGTCGTGGGCGCGGCGCTCGGCGTGGGCGGCGCGGCGGTCGTCGGCTCCGCGGCCGCCGTCGTGGGCGGCGGTGGTGCGGCGCTCGTCGCGGCCGGCGCCGGCACCGTCGTGACCCCGGCATTCGACGGCGGCTCACCCTCACCGCCAGCATTGAGAGCGAAGATCAAAACCAGCACGAGTACGAGGAGGAGGGCGCCCCCCGCGACCAATGCGACCCGGCCCAGCCGCGGAGCCGGCGGCGGCACCAGTGCGGGCACGGCTTCCGCCGGCTCTTCGACCGTCTCGTCGGGCTTGCCGGGCACCACCGGCAGCACCGTGTCGTCGGGCAGGCGAGGTGCGGGCACGGCGACCTTGGTCGGCTCCTCCCCCTGCTCCGTCGTCTTTGTGGCGGCCTCGATCACCGACTCCGGCACCACCTTGGTCGGGGGCTCGGCGGCCGCCACGACGGTCGTCGGCTTGACGTCGGGAAGGGGCTCCCGCCGCTGGGTGGTGGACGGACGGCGTACCCCATCTCGGAGAGAAAGCGTGGCACGGGGCCGGCGGCCGGCCGCGCGGCGCAACAGGCGATCGGCCTCCTCCGCCTTGATTCTGGCCGTGGGATCCTTGCGCAGCAGGCCGTTGAGCACCGGCTTGAGCGCCCCGGCCCGGCGCGGCGTCGGCACCGGCTCGGTGGCGAGCGCGGCCAGTGTGCCGATCGCGGACGGCCGCGCGAAGGGCGACTGCCCCTCCACCGCCGCGTAGAGCGTCGCACCCAGCGACCACAGGTCGGCGTCCGGCCCGGCCGTGCCGTCGCGCGCCCGCTCCGGCGCGATGTAGGCGGGTGAGCCGAGCACGAGGCCGGTGCGCGTGACGTTGGGGTCGCCCGGCACGGTGGCCAGCCCGAAGTCGGTGAGCACCACCCGCCCGTCTTCGGCGAGCAGCACGTTGGCCGGCTTGACATCCCGGTGCACGACGCCCGAACGGTGCGCCGCCCGCAACGCCCCCAACACCCCGATGCCGATCTCCGCCGCCCGGGTCGGCGACACCGGCCCGTCGTTGGCGAGGACATCCTGGAGCGACCGCGACGGCACGTACTCCATCACGATCCACGGGTCGCCGTCGGTGCGCAGCACGTCGAAGATGCGGACGACGTTGGCATTGTTGAGCCGGGCGATCGCCCGCGCCTCCCGCAACGACCGCTCGCGCATCTCCTGGCGCTCTTCGGTCGTCAGCCCGGGTGGCGGCACCAACTCTTTGATCGCGACGTCACGGTGCAGGACCTCGTCGCTCGCCTTCCAAACCCGGCCCATGCCACCCTGACCGAGCGGCTCGAGTAGCCGGTAGCGGTCAGCGACAAGTTGGGTGGGAGTGGGAGACACCCGAAAAACGTACCCGGCCGAGATGCGGGGCACACCGGTGGATGTGAGGGTTTGTGACTGTCTTCTCTCTTGTACGCTGCCTCCTTCTCTCTTGTACGCTGCCTCCATGTCGGAGCCGGAGCCGTTCTTTCGGGTGACCCGCGGCCTTCCAACGGCCGACGAGCTGGCCGCCCTGGTGGGTGCGCTGCTGGTCCGCCGCAGGATGCCCGCCGCCCAGCCGCCACCCAGGACCACCTCAGCGTGGGCCCGCAGCGCCCGCCCAGGCGCCGCCCGCGACGGCTGGCGGTCGTCGCTCGCTCCACGCTGACCCTTTCTTCCCTTCTTGCTCCCCTCGTTTGCCTGCCCTCTTTGTCTCCTGCTCCTGGGCTCCCCTCGTCTCCTGCTTCTGGTTTCTGGGCTTCCCGGGTGGTTGGGCTCCTTTGGCTGGTTGCGCTCCTCGGTCGGTCGGGTGCTCTGTCGTTGGTCGCGCCTTTCGTCGTTGGCCGCTTGCTCCGTTCGTTGTCCGCGCCTTTCGTGGTTGGCCGTGTCCTTCGTCGTTGGCGGCTTGCTTCGTCGCTGGCCGTGTCCTTCGTCGTTGGGCGCTTGCTCCGTCGTTGGGCGCGCCTCTCGTCGTTGGCCGCTTGCTTCGCCGTTGGCCGCGTCCTTCGTCGCTGGCGGCTTGCTCCGTCGTTGGGCGTGCCCTTCGTCGTTGGGCGTGCCCCTTCGTCATTGGGCGTGCCCTTCGTCGTTGGCGGCTTGCTTCGTCGTTGATCGCGGGCCGGTCGTTAGTGGCGCCGATCTTGGAATTCGCGGGTGCGCAGGATTCGAGCGCATCGACTAACCTCGTCGGGTAGGACGTAAAGCCGTTTCGGCAATTTGTCGGGAGGGCCGATGGGCCGACCAGCGGACGATTCCGGACCAGCCTGGCTGGGCGGTTACGCCCAGATCGAGGCCGACATAGCCCGGATGGACGAGTTCGCGGCACAGCTACGCGCCGAGGTGGTCGACAACTACGCGCCCCATCTCACCCACGTCACCGACGACATGGCGGTGGACCTGCCCGAGCCACCCGAGTCGTTCGCCGAGCTGACTGGTTTCCTCCAGGCACACCGCACGTCACAGTTCAACACCGCCGACCTCGTGTACTTCTACCAGGAGGCCACCTGGGGCCTGGCCACCGCCGCCACCGAGGTCAGCACCATGTACGGCGAGGCCGACGCCTTCGCCGCCGCCAAAGCCTCCGACGTGGAGTCCGCTTTGGACCGCACCGCCGCAGCCGCACCGCCCGCTCCGCCGCAACCCACGGCGTTTCCCCCTTCGCCGTCGTCGCCGCCTTCGCCCTTGGGGGGTTGACCATGTCCTGGGAGAGCAGCGGCGTTCCCGGCGGCCAGGCCCGCACGAGCTGGTTTGGACACGATGTGCCCGCGATGTGGCGGCTGCTGGAAAATCAGCAGAGCGACGACCACTGGCGCCTTGTGGCCGGCTGGCGCAAGGCATCAGAGCTCACGGGCACCCACCTACGGCGCCTCGAGCAGTACCGCACCAACCTGGCCGAAGTCTGGCCCCCCGACCGCAACGCAGCCGCCGCCGCGTACGTCGCCCGCCTGGACTTCCTCATCCAAAACGTCCGCACCACCCACGACGTAACCGCCGCCAACTACTCCACCTTGGCGGCGACGGTTGGAGCGCTGGCGTCCGCCCGCCACGACCTGAAGCCGCTGTACGACGAGTACCTGGCAACGTCCCGCACGATGAAGGAGTATGCGGAGCTTGCGGCCTTCAACGCCGCCGCCGAGGCACCCACGGTAATCGGCGCCCCGCCAGTCGGCCCGCAAGACCTGGAACGGTTGAACAACAGGGCACGCGCGATCATGTACACCCTGAGCCACACCCTGGTCGAGGCCGAAGCTGCCATCCGCCAACCCCCGACGTACCCAACTAGAGGCCTAAGCAGTCCCGTCGACCCAGACGTCTACGGCGACGACAATGGCGCCAACGCTAAGGTCACGTCGCCGTATCAAGCCACTCTCAGTGATCCTGTTGAGCGATACAGCGCGAGCGGCGTCGCGAGTACCGTGGACCGACTTGGTTCCGATACCTCAAGTCGAGGATTCCCGACCGTTACACCCACTCCAGTCCGGACCGATTCTGGCCAATGGTCGACAGTCCTACCAATCCCCAATTCGGAGCCTCGACGAGAGTCAGGGAACGTCACCGGTACCGCAATCAGTTCTCGCACCGCGAAGGTAGGCTCACACGTCTTGCCGGCCGGCGGCGTCATTGGCCCAATTCCGGCTGCCGGCAAGTCGCCCCTTCCACGTGCGGCCGCAAGAATCAACCCTTTTGGGGGCGTCATCGACAACCACCACTTGAGCGGTCCAGTCGTTAGCAACAACGACGCTCAGCCAGGCTACGGCGCCTTCGGCGGAGCACCAAGAGAGCAACAACGCAGGGCCATCTCCCGCAGACCACCGGACACGACCTGGGCCGTACCCGAGGGAGTCGACCCGATAATCACACCCTCACAGAGAGTTGGAGACTTTGACCCAGGCCCCACAATCGGACTCGACCGGTGAACGCAGGCGCGCGAGATCTGGCTACTTTACTTAGCCTGGCGCTTGTCGCAGTACCATCGGGATGGCAGGAGGACAGAATCCGAGACGACCAATGGCATCTTCGATACATGGGCGTCGACAAGGCGCACCGAGTCAGCCTCGGTGAGGGTGTCACAGTCGGCGTTATCGACACAGGAGTCGATCCACATCCAGACCTGAGACGTAATCTTCTCTTCGGAACAGATGCCTCCTCGGGATCGGGAGATGGCCGCACAGACATTGACTCCCACGGGACGAGCGTGGCAGGTCTTATTGCCGCACACGGAACTGGTCCGGGAGCAGGCGCACTGGGCATGGCCCCCAAGGCAAAGATCCTTCCCATTCGCTACGGCATTACCGAGCATCAAGTCACGAGCGAAGCCCTTTCCGTCGGTATCCAATGGGCTGTCAAGAACGGGGCCAGCGTTATCAGCATCTCTTCAGTGGGCGACCCTTCCGATAGGCTGCGAAGTGCTATTTCAGAGGCAGCCGCCGATGACGTAGTGATTGTTGCCGCTGCCGGAAACCAGCCGTCAGCTCACAGTGTTGGATTTCCGGCGGCGTACGATGGGGTTTTGGCGGTTGGGGCGACGGACCGGGATGGGAATCATGCCGCTGTTTCCGTCAGCGGCGAACAGGTTGCTATTTCGGCGCCTGGTGTAGATATCTACAGCACCAGCATCAACGGGAAGTACTCCAAGGCCACCGGTACGTCCGCGTCCGCCGCGATTGTGGCTGGGGCTGTTGCGCTTGTGCGGAGTAGGTATCCGGAACTGTCGGCGCCGGAGGTTGTCCATCGGCTCACTGCCACCGCCACCGACAAAGGGGCGCCTGGGCGGGATGAGCAGTATGGGTACGGGGTTCTCAATCTCGTGGCGGCCCTTACCGCCGACGTGCCGCCGCTCGAATCGGATGGTGTTTCGCCCAGCACTGGTGCGGCAGTGGGGCCGTCCGGTGGGGTGGGCGACGGCGGGGGTGGCAGCACTGTCGCGGTTTGGGCAACCGCGCTCGCCGTCCTGGCTGTGGCGGTCGGGGCCGCCGTGGCGCTTCTTGGGCTACGGCGCCGGCGACGGGACGGCACCTGAGGGCCGGAACGCGACCTCGTGGACGACACGGTCAAGGCGAACGGGGGCGGCCAAGCCAGGAACGCGGCGGCAGCCTCGCGATGACCACCGTCCGGTGTATGCGCCTGCGGGCCATCGGCATGATCGTTCGCCCGAAATCCGCGTGACACGCCGCCGATAACGTCGATTTTGGGCGAACGATCATGAGGGCCGATCGCGGCGCAGCGCGGACGGCGACCAAGACCGGGCGGTGGCCAGCGCGCTAGCGCAGGCGGGCTGCCATCGCGGTTGCCAGGTCGCGGGCGTCGGCCTCCGGGCCCTGTGAGTACATGACCGTCGCGACCAAGCCGCCCACGCGCACCACCACCATGTAGTCGGTGCTGGCGCCTCGGCGGACGCGGACCAGCAGGGAGTCGTCGCCGGCGAATTGTTCGGCGACCACCGTCTGCTGGATCTCCACGCCGCCGGGGTACTGGTACGCCGGGCAGGTCGCGATGGCCTCGCGGACGTCGGCCAGGTTCGCGGCGGCGTCCGGATAGCTCTCGACGGTCTCCCAGGCGTACCAGCTGGTGTCCGAGTACATCAGGCCGCGCGCGTCGTGGCGGTTGGCGACCGTTGGGTAGTCCTCGGCACGGTACTCGGGGCAGCCGCCCACGACCGACACCCATGGCCACTCCGGGCCGTCCGGGCCCTGGTCTTCAAGCTCAGACGTGTGCAACCCGCCGACCGGAAAGTCCTCGGGCTCCAGCAGCCGCGACGCCTCGACCGAGCGCGGCGCGACGGTAAAGCGCGGCGTGACAGTCGCAGGACGGGAAGGGGACGAAGACGGTGACGACGACGACGGTGAAGACGAAGACGGCGACGACGGTGAAAGCGCCGGGGGTGTCGGGGAGCCGTCGACGGTACCCAATGCCCATCCGGTCCCGAGGCCAGCCACCGCGAGCACGGCCGAACCGGCGGCGAGTGCCTGGCGGTGGGTGCGTTGGCGGCCTCGCCGGCGGACCTGCGCGGGCGCGGCGAAGGGCGTCGGTGGTTGGCTGCCGCGCAGTCGCTCGAACAGCACCGTGAGCTGCTCAGACATTCGAGTCCTCCGTCGGGTCCAGGGAGAGGAGGTCGGCCAGGGCTCGCCGGCCGCGGGCCAGGCGGGCCTTGACGGTGCCGGTGGGTACGCCGGTCTCGCGGGCCACCTCCGCCACCGGTAGCCCGACCAGGTGGTGGAGCACGATCGCGACGCGTTGGGGTGTGGGTATCCGGGCCAGTGCGGCCACCAGCGCGACCGCGTCGGCGCTCGGGCCGGGGATCGGTGGGGGTGGGCCGTGGCGGCGGTAGGCGAGTACCGCGGTGCGGGCTCGGCGCCAGCGACTGATCGCGATGCGTCTCGCTACGGTGCGTACCCACGCCTCGGGATCGCCGTACTCACGGACAGTGGACCAACGCTGCCACGCCCGCGCGAACGCCTCCTGCACCGCGTCCTGCGCCTCGGCGGCGTTGCCGGTGACCGCGTACAGGCAGTCGAAAAGGCGCTGGCGGCTCTCGGTGTAGAACGCATCAAAGCTGTCGGTTTCCGGCACGAGGCGACTCCCCAGGTTCCTCCGCGACGAGACGGGACACTCCACGGCCCGAGCCGGAGATGACACCAGACCCCGAAGCGTGCCAAGAGTTGAAATCAGAACCTAGTCACGCTCCGCCGTGCCCGGCGGTTGCATCGACAGAGCGGCAAGTACCGTCATCACCGTGCGTACTCGTACTCAGGTCCCGCCGCGGCTCGTCCTCGCCTCCGCAAGCCCCGCCCGGCGCAAGCTGTTGCAGGCCGCCGGCATCGAGCCGGAGGTACTGGTCAGCGGCATCGACGAGTCGGATATCCGGGCCGCCACCGCCGAAGACCTCTGCCTGGAACTGGCCCGCCGCAAGGCGCAGGCCGTCGCCGACCGGGTGCTTGCGGCCATCGTCGCCGGCCACCTGCCGCCGGGCGACACGCTGGTGCTGGGGTGCGACTCGGTGCTGGAGTTTCAGGGCGAGGTCTACGGCAAGCCGGGCGACGCGAGCGAGGCGTTCAAGCGGTGGCAGCGCATGCGTGGCCAGTGGGGTGTGCTGCACACCGGCCACTGCCTGATCAAGGGTGACGTCCGCGCGGACGCGGTCGCCTCCACGGTCGTGCACTTCGCGGACGTCAGCGACGAGGAGATCGCGGCCTACGTGGCCACGGGCGAGCCGCTCAACGTGGCCGGCGCGTTCACGATCGACGGGATCGGCGGGGCGTTCGTCGAGCGGATCGAGGGGACTGCGGGCACGGTCATCGGCCTGTCGCTGCCGCTCCTCCGCGAACTGCTCGCCGACCTCGGCCACTCGATCGTCGAGCTGTGGAGACAGCCCCAGACACTCGAGGGCTGAGCCGTGGAAACCACCCCAGCCACTCGACAGCTGAGGTGCGCCACTCCTGACCGAGGTCGGCGTGCGGAGTCGCAGGGGGAGCACCCCAGGCTCGACCCGCAGCGCCCTAGGCTCGACCCATGACCGTCAAGACGCTGCCCCTGAACGACGAACTGCACGCGTACGTCGTCGCGCACGGCACACCACCCGACGAGATCATGCGGGATCTCATCGAGGAGACCGAGCGTTCCCTGCCCGACAACGCGCAGATGCAGGTGGCGCCGGAGCAGGCCGCGTTCCTGTCGCTGCTGACCAGGCTGGTCGGCGCGCGGCACGTGGTGGAGGTGGGGACGTTCACCGGGCTGTCGTCGCTGGCGATGGCGCGCGGCCTGGTCGAGGGTGGCCGGCTGGTCTGCTTCGACATCTCGGACGAGTTCACGTCGGTGGCCCGCCGTTACTGGGTGCGGGCCGGCGTGAGCGACCGCATCGAGCTGCGCATCGGGCCGGCAGCCGAGCGGCTGCGCGAGCTGCCTGCCGAGCCGCACCTCGACCTGTGCTTCATCGACGCGGACAAGACGGGCTACCCCACCTACTGGGAGGAGCTCGTGCCCCGCATGCGTCCCGGTGGGCTGCTCGTGGTCGACAACGTGCTGCGCGACGGGCGGGTGCTGGCACCGCAGGACGACAGCGACACGGCGATCGTGCGGTTCAACGACATCGCCGCCCGGGACGACCGGGTCGACGTGGTCATGCTCCCGATCGCCGACGGCCTCACCCTCGCCCGCCGCCGCTGAGCGGCCACTCAGCAAGACACCAGCACCCGGCCGCTGAGCGACAGCTCAGCAAGACAAGAGCACGCCGCCGCTGAGCGACCGCTCAAACACCCCGCCGCTGAGCGACAGCTCAGCAAGACAAGAGCCGCTGAGCGACAGCTCAGCGAAACAGCCACCGAACGACGAAACAGCACGACCAGAGAACGGGACCGCTGAGCGGCGGCTCAGCGCGACGAGAGCGCGGCGCCGCCAGCGGGACCGGCGAACAAGAGGGCACGACGCAGCCGCACCGCGAGTATCGCGGCCACCGCGATGAAGAGCGGCATCAGCAGGAACGCGCGGTGCGGCCCCACCCCGTCGGCCACCCAGCCCAGTACGACCGGGGCGACGCCGAAGCCGATCGCGGTGGCGTACATCGAGTACGCCGACGCGCGGTCGCGCTGCCCGTCGGCCACCGTGAGCGCCATCGACACGCCGAGCGGGTAGTGCATCGCGTTGCCGACGCCGAGCACCATGAGCCCGGCCGCCGCCGCCCACGCCACCGGTGACAGCCAGAAGATCGCGAATCCCACCACGCTGATGCCGAGCGCGCCGAGCAGCAGCGGTACCGCCGGCACGCGCCGGGCGAGGCCGGAGCCCACGAGCCGCCCGAGGAACATGCCGCCCACGATCGCGGCCACGGTCGCCGAGGCGGCCCCTGGTGACATGCCGGCGTGGCTGCGCAGCACGTCCGCCGCCCAGAGTGACAGGCACACCTCCACCGAACCGGTCGCGCTCAGCATCGCCCAGGCCAGCCAGTAGGAGCGCGGCAGCGGGCCCCGGACCGGGCCAGCTGAGACTGACGCGGCGACGCGCGGAAGCCGTACCCGATAACCGAGACCGAGAAGGGTGACCAGCGCGATCAGGGCGACCACGACGGCGATCCCGGGCCGCCAGCCGAAGCCGGCGCTGACCGACAGGCCGATCACGATCGGCGCCGCCACGCCCGCGCCGGCGGCGACCGCGTTGGCCTCGCTGATCGCGGCGGTGGCGGAGGGGCCGTGGTGGTCGGCGAGCGCCGCGTTGACACCGCTGACCACCATCGTGCCGAACGCGGAGACGCAGACCGCGGCGAAGAGCGTCGCCGGCAGCGGCCGAAACCCGCAGAACACGCAGACGGAGAGTGCCACCCCGGCCAGCGCCAGCCACAGCACGCCGCCGCGGCCCAGCCGGCGGGAGAGCGACGGAAAGGCGGAGGCCCCGATGAGGGCGCCGGCCGCGAGCCCGGTGCTGTGCAGGCTGGCGACCGCGGCGGTGGTGCCCTGCTCGTCGCGGAGGAGGGGGACGACCGGGCCGAAGCCATACAGGAAGAAGCCCCAGAGACCCAGCTGCGCATATGTCAGCAGCGTGATGCGGTCATGAACGAGTGGGGGCACGGTCCTTACGCTAGGTGGCGCGGACCGTGCCCCGGGGAGTGGTGAGACGCAGCTCTCAGCGGACGCTGCGGGCGAACGACCGGGCCGACCAGAAGAGCGTCAGCACGGTGAGCGTGCCCAGGATGAGCAACGCCTGCCAAACGCTGCTGTCACCCGGGTCGCCGGCGAAGAGCGCGCGGCTCGCGTCGACCGCCCAGGAGAACGGGTTGAAGTCGGCGACCGTCGCCACCCAGCCGGTCAGCGGCAGCAGGATGCCGGAGAGGAGCAGGAGCGGCTGGGCCACCCCGTTCATCAGCGGGGCCAGCGCGTCTTCGCTGCGCAGCTTGAGGGCGAGCGCGTTGGAGGCGGCGGAGAGCATCACGCCGATGAGGCCGAGCATGAGGTACGCCAGGAGCACGTCGCCGACCCGCACGGTGAGCCCGAACGGGATGGCCAGCACCGTGATGAGCGCGGCCTGCACGATCAGCGTGGCCACGTCGCGCAGCGAGCGGCCGAGCATCAGCGCTAGGCGGCTCACCGGGGTGACCCGGCTGCGCTCGATGACGCCGGCGCGCAGCTCGGCGATCAGCCCGAACCCGACGAACATCGAGCCGAACATCGCGAGCATCACCAGCAGGCCGGGCACGAAGAACCGGTAGGCGTCGGCGGTGGTCGGCGCGTTCAGCGCGTCCTTGAGCAGCGGCCCGAACAGGAGCAGGAAGTAGAGCGGCTGGAGGATGCCGATCACGACCCAGACCGGGTTGCGGAGGACGAGCAGCATCTGCCGCTGGAAGATCAGCCAGGTGTCACGAAGCAGTTTCATCGGTCAGCTCTCCCGGAGGGAACGTCCGGTCTTCTCCAGGAAGACGTCGTCAAGGCTGGGGCGGTGGAGCTCGATCGTGCCGAGGTGGATGCCGGCACCGTCGATCTTGCGGAGGATCTGCGGGATCGCGGTGGCGCCCTGGTCGACGTAGAGCCGGAGGCCACCCTCGACGGTCTCCAGCTTGTTCACATACGCCTCGGAGTCGAGCAGCTGGGCCGCCTCCGGGGTCGAACCGTTGAGCCCGACCGTGACCACGTCACCGGCCACCTCGCGCTTGAGCTCGTCGGGCGTGCCCTCGGCGACGATCTCGCCGTAGTCCATGATGGCCAGCCGGTCGCAGAGCGCGTCGGCCTCTTCGAGGTAGTGCGTGGTCACGAAGACCGTCACGCCCTCGCTGCGCAGGCGGCGGATCTCGTCCCACATGTGGGCTCGGCTCTGCGGGTCGAGCCCGGTGGTCGGCTCGTCGAGGAAGACCACCTTGGGGTCGTGGATCACGCCGAGCGCGATGTCGACCCGGCGCCGCTGGCCACCCGAGTAGGTCTTGCACTTGCGGTCGGCGAACTCGGTCAGCTGGAACGCCTCCAGCGCCCGGACCGCCCGCCGCTGCGCGTCAGCCTTGCCGATCCCATACATCCGGGCGTGCAGCACCAGCTCTTCGCGGGCGCTCACCTCATCCCACGTGCTGCCGCCCTGCGCGACGTAACCGATCCGGCGGCGCACCTCGCCCGGGTCGCGACGGAGGTCGGCGCCGGCGATCGTGGCCTCGCCGCCATCCGGCTCGATGAGCGTGGCGAGCATGCGCAGGGTGGTCGTCTTTCCCGCGCCATTTGGCCCGAGGAAGCCGAAGATCTCGCCCTCGCCGACATAGAGGTCGACGCCACGCACGGCCTCGACGGTCTTGGTCTCCCGCCCTTGCCGGGAGCGGAACGATTTCCGCAAGCCCTTTGTCTCGATCATGAACGTCGCTCCCCGTTGGACATGTTTGACTGCCGCCACACGCTAACGCGATATGACGTGTCTAGTCAAGATTGATTATTACTCGACCTGCTGCCGCCACCGTTCCCACTCCGTCACGCCGGGCGTCATCCTCTCCGGCAGATACGACACTCCGGACTCGACCAGCCCCGCCACGCGGTCGCACCACGCGATCTCGCCCTCGTTGCGGGCCACCATCAGCTCCCACATCCAGGTCACGTTCGCCGGCTTCTCCCGCAGCCACCCCTTCTCCGCCGCCAGTGCCATGCTCTCGTTGGCCGCGCGCAACTGGCCGGCGCGATTGCGCAGCGCCGCCGCCACCTCCTCGCGGGGAAGCGCCGGCAGGAACGACAGCGCCGCGAAGAACGGGTCGGAGACCGGCTTGATCTCCCACCAGTAGCCGCGCAGCAGGTTGTCGAGCTCGTCCAGGCCTTTGGGTGTGATCTCGTACGTCGTGCGAGCTGGGCGGCCCCCCACCTGCTCGGTGGTGACCTCGCGCAGCAACTCTTCCTCGGTCAGCTTGCGCAGAGCATGGTAGATGGAGCCGGGCTGCACGTTCGCCCATTTATCCGCGCTCCAGCTGAGCAGCTCGCGCCGTACGTCATAGCCATGGACGGGCTGCATCCAGTTGACCAGACCGAGGATCATCATGCGGGTTGTCGACACAGGACAAGCGTAATAGCCAAGTTTGACTAACCTACTAGTAACTTCCTGGCTCCTCGGGGTCGTACACTCCCGTTCATGCGCAGGGTTTTGATCGCTAATCGGGGCGAGATCGCTGTACGGGTTATCCGTGCCTGTCGTGATGCGGGTCTGGGTAGCGTCGCGGTGTATGCGGATTCTGACCGGGACGCTTTGCATGTCACGCTCGCCGACGAGGCGTACGCGTTGGGTGGTGACAGCGCGGCGGAGACGTATCTGCGGATCGACAAGCTTCTGGATGTGGCGGCCAGGTCGGAGGCGGACGCGGTGCATCCCGGCTATGGTTTCCTGGCTGAGAACGCTGATTTCGCTGAGGCTGTGCTGGCGGCTGGGTTGACCTGGATCGGCCCGGGTCCGCGGGCGATCCGGGATTTGGGTGACAAGGTCACCGCGCGGCATATCGCGCAGCGGGTCGGCGCGCCGCTGGTGCCCGGCACCGCTGACCCGGTTTCCGGGCCGGATGAGGTGGTGGCGTTCGCGCAGCGGTACGGGCTGCCGGTGGCGATCAAGGCGGCGTTCGGCGGTGGCGGGCGGGGCCTGAAGGTCGCCCGTGACCTGGACGAGATCCCGGCGTTGTTCGAGTCGGCCACGCGTGAGGCGGTCGCCGCGTTCGGGCGGGGTGAGTGTTTCGTGGAGCGCTACCTGGACCAGCCCCGCCACGTCGAGGCCCAGGTCCTGGCCGACCAGCACGGCAACGTGATCGTGGTGGGCACCCGGGACTGCTCGCTACAGCGCCGCCACCAAAAACTCGTCGAGGAGGCACCCGCGCCGTTCCTCACCGAGGAGCAGCGTAGGCAGATCCACGAGTCGGCCAAGGCGATCTGCCGCGAGGCCGGCTACCACGGCGCCGGCACCGTCGAGTACCTGGTCGGTCGGGACGGCACCATCTCGTTCCTGGAGGTCAACACCCGGCTGCAGGTCGAGCACCCGGTCACCGAACAGACCGCCGGCATCGACCTGGTCCGTGAGCAGTTCCGGATCGCCGACGGCCAAAAGCTGCGACTGCTGGCCGACCCGGCCCCGCGCGGCCACTGCATCGAGTTCCGGATCAACGGCGAAGACCCCGGCCGTAACTTCCTGCCCGCCCCCGGCACCGTGACCAGGCTGCGCCTGCCCGAAGGCCCCGGCGTGCGGGTCGACACCGGCATCAGCGGCGGCAGCGTGATCGGCGGCAACTTCGACTCCCTGCTGGCCAAGGTCATCATCACCGGCGAAACCCGCACCGAAGCCCTGCAACGCGCCCGCCGCGCCCTCGACGAGATGGTCGTGGAAGGCATGGCCACCGCGCTGCCCTTCCACCGCCTGATCGTCCGCGACCCCGCCTTCACCGCCGAACCGTTCACCGTCCACACCCGCTGGATCGAAACCGAGTGGGACAACACCGTGCCACCCTTCGCCGGCGGCACCACCGCCGGCACCGCCGAAGAACGAGAGACCGTCGTGGTCGAGGTCAACGGCAAACGGCTCGAGGTCAGCCTCCCCGCCACCTTCTCCACGGGTACGGCCAATGCGGCCACCCCCACCAGGGGCGGCGCTGCGCGCCGGGCCCGGGCCGGGACCGCTACCACGGCTGCCGGCGGCGACGCCCTCACCTCACCCATGCAAGGCACCATCGTCAAGATCGCGGTAACCGACGGAGACACCGTAGCCGAAGGCGACACCATCGTCGTCCTGGAAGCCATGAAGATGGAACAACCCCTCAACGCCCACAAAGCAGGAACTGTGACCGGACTCACCGCACAGGTCGGCGA
>NZ_JAVHUY010000078.1 GCF_031085175.1 Phytohabitans maris | reverse complement strand
GTCGGCGGGGTCGCCTTCGCAGTCGACCACGACGATCTGACCCGGCTTGAGCTCGTTGAACAGGATCCGCTCGGACAGGTTGTCCTCGATATCCCGCTGGATCGTACGACGCAACGGCCGCGCACCCAACACCGGATCGAACCCCTTCACCGCCAGATACCGCTTGGCACTGTCGGTCAACTCCATCGACATGTCCTTGTTCCGCAACTGCGTCTCGATCCGAGCGATCATGATATCCACGATCTCCAAGATCTCCGCCTGCTGCAACTGATGGAACACGATCGTGTCATCGATCCGGTTCAAGAACTCCGGCCGGAAATGCTGCTTCAACTCATCGTTGACCTTCTGCTTCATCCGCTCGTAGTTCGACTCCGAGTCCTCCGACGCCTGGAACCCCAAACTGACCGCCTTGGCTACATCCCGAGTACCCAAGTTCGTCGTCAAGATGATCACCGTGTTCTTGAAGTCGACGATCCGCCCCTGACCATCCGTCAACCGCCCATCCTCCAAGATCTGAAGCAGGGTGTTGAACACATCCGGGTGCGCCTTCTCGATCTCGTCGAACAACACCACCGAGAACGGCCGCCGCCGCACCTTCTCGGTCAACTGACCACCCTCGTCATAGCCGACATACCCGGGCGGGGCACCAACCAGACGCGACACCGTGTACCGATCGTGGAACTCCGACATGTCCAACTGGATCAACGCATCCTCGCTGCCGAACAAGAACTCCGCCAGAGCCTTGGACAACTCGGTCTTACCCACCCCCGACGGACCAGCGAAGATGAACGAACCCGACGGCCGCTTCGGATCCTTCAACCCAGCCCGTGTACGCCGGATCGCCTTCGACACCGCCTTGACCGCATCCTCCTGGCCGACGACCCGCTTGTGCAGCTCGTCCTCCATCCGCAACAGCCGGGACGTCTCCTCCTCGGTCAACTTGTACACCGGGATACCCGTCCAGTTCGCCAGCACCTCGGCGATCTGGTTCTCCTCGACCACCGCGTGCCCGGACTCGCTCAGCCCCTGGATCCGCATGCGCGCGCCGGCCTCGTCGATCAGGTCGATCGCCTTGTCCGGCAGGTAGCGGTCGGAGATGTACCGGTCGGCGAGAGTGGCCGCGGCGACCAGGGCCGCGTCGGTGAACGAGACGTGGTGGTAGGTCTCGTACCGGCCGCGCAGCCCTTTGAGCATCTCGATCGCGTCCGTGAGGCCCGGCTCGCCGACCTGGATCGGTTGGAAGCGCCGTTCCAGCGCGGCGTCCGCACGCAGATGCCGGCGGTGGTCGTCGGCGGTGGCGGCGCCGATGACCCGCACCTGCCCTCGGGCCAGGATCGGTTTGAGCATGGACGCGGCGTCGATGGAGCCCTCGACCGCGCCGGCGCCCACCATCTGGTGCATCTCGTCGATGAACAGGATGACGTCGTCCCGGGCGCCGACCTCCCGCAGTACCCGGGTCATGCGCTCTTCGAAGTCCCCGCGGTATCGCGAGCCGGCCAGCACCGCGGCCAGGTCCAGGGCGTAGATCTGGGTGCCGGCCAGCGGGCCCGGCACCCGGCCGGCGGCGATCCGCCGCGCCAGCTCCTCGACGACCGCGGTCTTGCCCACGCCGGGCTCGCCGATCAGGACCGGGTTGTTCTTGGTACGGCGGGACAGCACCTGCAGTACCCGCTCGATCTCGCCGTCCCGCCCGATGACCGGATCGAGCCGGCCCTCCCGTGCGACCTGGGTCAGATTGCGCCCGAACTCGTCCAACGCCGAGGCATCCGATCGCCGCGCGCCGGTCCGCGCGGTGCCGGCCATGGCGGGGAACGGCTCGTCGTCCAGTGCCGCCAGCAGCCGCAGCAGCTGGGCCCGGATCCAGGTGGGGTCCGCGCCGAGCACCAGCAACAGTTGGACGGCCGTGCACCGCCCTTCCCGGATCAGCCCCAGCAGCAGGTGTTCGGTGCCGATGTGGTCGTGCCCGAGGTCCAACGCCTCGTGGAACGCCAGCTCCAGCACCCTCGTCGCCCGAGGCGTGAAGGCCGCGTCGCCGGACGGCGCCTCCGGCAGGTGGCCGACCAGCTCCGCGACGGCCTGCCGCAGCGCCTTCGTGGAGAGGCCGGCGCTCCGGAGCACCTGGCCCGCCGCCTCCTCGCGTTCGGCGAGGAGCCCGAGCAGCAGGTGCTCCGTGCCGATCCGCGGGTGGTTGAGGCTCCGGGCCTCCTGCTCCGCGGCGACGATCACCCGCCGCGCCGGGACGGTCAACCGGTCGAACATGCTCCTCACGTCCCAACCTTCGCCCGACCTGCCGCGTGCCGCCCACGCGGCTGTCGACCTCCTACCCGCCCAGCGCCCGTCTCACTACTGCTGAACGCGAGCCGGATCGTGCGGCGTGGTCGAGGCGCCGGGCCACGGCGGGACGTCCGCGCCGATGCCAGGAAGCGTCGGCCCCGGCTGTCTTGTGCGGAAACGACGGCGGCGGCTCGTCGGGATGGGCTGTTCCGGCCCGGGCCTTGGCCGACCCGGGCCGGAACGTGTGTGCCGCTCAGTAGACGTAGGGCCAGTTGGCGGCGTCCCAGCCGATGAGGTTGATGCCGAGGAAGGAGGCGCCGCTGTCCGCGTAGTAGTGGTAGAAGAGCACATCGCCGTCGCTGTCACCGAGCACCGCCTGGTGACCCGGGCCGTGGATCGAGCCGTGCCCGGCCAGGATCTCGGTGCCGCCGCCCGCGGTCATGGCGACCCCGTCTCGGTCGGTGTACGGGCCGGTGACCGACGTCGAGCGGCCGACCATGACGCGGTACGTGCTGGAGGCGCCCTGGCAGCAGCGGTCGAAGGAGACGAACATGTAGTAGTACGACCCGTGCTTGTAGATGAACGGTGCCTCGACCGCCCCGCCGGCGGTGGTGCGCTGTGCGACGGCGCGCACGGCCGTGTCCGATGTGGACCTGCGACCGGTGCCGGGGTCGAGGCGGATCATCTTGATGCCGGTCCAGAACGAGCCGAAGCTGAGCCACCACTGGCCGGCGTCGTCGACGACGAGGTTCGGGTCGATCGCGTTGTAGTTCACCGACGAGCTGCTCTCGATGACGAGCCCCTGGTTGGTCCACGATCCGGCGGCGCCGGTCGGGCTGGTGGCCAGGAAGATCGCCGACCGCTGCGAGCCGAAGGTGGAGGCCGAGTAGTAGAGATAGAACTGGCCGTTGCGGTACGAGATGTCGGGCGCCCAGAGGCTGCGGCCGCCGTTGGTGTACGGCGTGGTCCAGGAGGCCCCGTTGGGCCAGACGACACCGGCGTTCTGCCATGCCGTCCGGTCGGTGGACGTCTTGATCGGCAGGTTGTCGCCGGTCGTGACGACGATGTACGTCCCGTTGGCCGCCTTGACCACGGCGGGGTCGTGGGCGCCGGTGGAGCCGGTGACGCGGCCCGGGTTCGGGTACGACGCCGGCGGTGTGCCGGGCTGGCGCGTCGTGGGTGTGGCGGTGGGCGTGCCGGTGCCGGCGTTGACGAGTTGCCATTGCTGGTTGGTCCCGCCGGTGTCGGTGTACTGGGAGATCCGGCCACCGTCCGATGTGGACCACTCCCAGACGTCCAGTGCCTTGCCGCTGTTGCGGTTGACCAGCTTGACGTACCCGGAGATGCTGTCCGTCACCGACCACTGCTGGTTCGCGCCGTTGAGGTCGCTCCACTGCACGACGTTCGCCCCGTCGGCGGTGGAGAAGTCGTACACGTCCAGGACCTTGCCGCTGTGCCGGGCCTTGACCCGGTAGTAGCCGCCGCCCGAGGCGACGAACTGGAACTGCTGGCTCGCCTGGCTGGCGCGAGCGGTCTGCACCAGGCCGGCCTGGTCGGCGGTCGAGCCCCCGGCGATGCCCAACGCCAGTCCGCTGTGTCGGGACACGACCTGGTACCAGGCGTTCGGATCGATCGTGACCGCGTACGCCGCGGAGTACGTCACCGCCACGGCTGACACGGCCACCACCGCACCGGCCACCGTCGCCGCCAACGACCGCCGCCAGCGCACCGGGCGTCGCCCAGCTCCGTTCATCCGAGATCTCCTTTCCGTGGTGCGCCGGCGGGCACACCCGCGCGGGGGACTTCGACATCTGAGGGCGCGGTGGTGTCAGGCCACCTTGTTAGCGTTAACATCACCCTGGGAGCGCACCGATGGATCGCGCAGGCGGGTGCCCGGGTCGCCTGCTGGACGTACCAGTATGAGGTTGTCCGTGATCCCGCTTGCAGCGCTGCAATCAGCATGCATCGATGTTAGTGAGTGCGCAAGGGGGGATTGTCTGTGATCGAAGCTCCCCTCACGTCGCTAGAACGACGTGAGGGGAGCTTCGATCACAGACCGTGGAGCGGGAGTGGCTCCTACGCGCCGTCGGTGGGCGGTGCGGGTTCGGGCTTGGCCGGCGGGGTGATGGCGTGCATGGCGCCGAGGGCGATGCCGAGCTGGAAGCGGTTTTCGACGCCGAAGCGGTCCATCAGGCCGCGGACGATCGTGGAGACGGACCGGGTGCTGATGCTTAGCTCCCGGGCCGCGGTGACGTCCGTGTGGCCCTGTGCCAGCAGGGCTATCAACGCCTGCTCGCGCGGGTCGAGCGCGATCTGCGACATGGTGTGCTCCTCCGCGGCGCGGCTCGCCGCCCAGTGCTGTTCGAAGAGGGTCACCAGCGCGGCCACGACCGGTGGCTGGGTGACCTCCAGGTAGCCGCGGTCGTAGTCGCTCGGCGTGACCGGAAACAGCGCGATCTTCCGGTCCACCACGAGCAGCTTCATGGGTACGCTCGGCGACCGGTGGTAGGCCGGCCGTGCGTCGGCCGCCGTGCGGCCGTGCGCGGCCATCGGGTCGGGGCTGGCCGCGTGGACACCGAGCACCCGCATGGCGACGCCCCGCTCCAGCATCGTGCGGTCCATGGCGACGCCCTGCCGGGCCGCCTCGGCGTCGAAGACCGGCTCGGGGTTCATCGCCAGGTGCTCGTGGCGGGCGACCGCCACGAGCTCGGCCAGCCGGCTGCGGGTGAGCGCCCGGGTCCGCAGGTGGCGCAGCCCGTCCCCGAGCCGCGCCGCCTGCTCGGCCAGCTCCGTGACGGGCGGCGGCGGTGCCAGCGGGTGCCGCTCGGCGTGCGGTCGCGGGCCTTCGCGGTGCGGCTGCGCCCCGATCTCGGCGGCCGGCGTCGGCGTCCAGGTGAGGCCGCGTTGGGCGGCTGAACGGCGGGGGACGGCGGCGCCGAGCGAGGCCAGCTCGTCCAGCGCCCGGTTGAGCCGCCGGCGCGGCAACCCGAGCTCGTGCGCCAGCGCGGCCGCCGGAGCCCGGCCGAAGATGACCAGCCGGCGGTAGACGAGGTCCGCGTCGGGTGAGGCCCCCCGACTGGCCAGCGTCGGTACCGGCGCGGGCGGCGGCTGCTTCCGCGCCGTGGTCATACGCAGGTGCCGCACGTCGGATCGGTCGTCTCCGGCGGCATCTGCGACACCCGGACGAGGACCCGGGGATCGTCGGTCGGGATCGGCGCGACGCCCGGCGGCTGCCCCGGACCGCCGGGGTCGACCTCGACGCAGGCCAACCGGCTCGTGACGGTGAAGCTCAGGCATGCGACGGTCAGCGGACCGAGCGCGCCACCGGCGCCGTCCAAGGCGGGGACCTGGAACGCGGCCGGCGACTCGGCCCGCCCCAGATACGTGCGCCCGAGCCCCAGCCCGGGGAAGTACTGGATGACGACGAAGCCCCTGCCGGCCTCGGCACAGTGCTGGATCCAGCCGGTGATCAACCGCGTCTCGTCGCCGTTGGAGTCCGTGCCGACGACGTAGCCGGTGATCGCACCGGTCGGGCACTGCGGCGGCGGCAGTGCCTCCTCGCCGGCCGGCGTCGGCGGGCCGCCGGAGCTCCGTTGCCCGGCCGGCGCTACCGCCCGGGCGGGCGCCGGCACCGCCACGCCGACGAGCAGGAGCCCGACCATCCCCGCGATGGCCAACCGCGCACGGCCAAAGCTCGCCATCATTGCCTCCCCATCGCTTCACAACCGCGTGCGCAGATCATGCAACCAACCGCCATCTGGACGGTCACTGATTAGTTGCCGATTCGTGTCCAAGTCTGCGTGATCACGCAAGCCTGGCCGGGAGTCGCGGTCGCCGGGGACCCGACCGTGCGAAATGCGTCAACCCGCTGCCGACCGCTGCGCCATGACGCACGACCGCGCCGGTTTCGAAAAGCCGGCCGTCGATTCCTTGACCGCCGCCGACCGCGATTCGAATATCGCACCTGCCGATACCCGGGTGTCGTTTCACGCCGGCCGGCACGTGTGCCGGGCCCGCGGTTCGAGGAGGACCGATTTGAGAAAAGTCAAACTGTTGCGCGCGGTCGTGGCGGCCATTCTGGGCTGCGCCGTGACCGTGTCGGCGACCGCGGCACCGGCGCGGGCGGAGGAACCGCCGGCGGACGTGTGGGCGCAGTACTGGGACGCCGCCGTCGACCTTCTCGGCAGCCTGCTCGACAAGTTCTCCGATGGCGTGCTGACCCCGGCCGAGATCTACGAACTGGTCAACCAGGTGATCGGCGCCGTCAACGGGGTCAAGGCCGACCTCCTCGCGCGGCTGGACAACGGGCTTGTCAACGAGCTGAGGTCGAAGGCGGAAGCCGCGGCGACGAGCGTGCATTACCTGCGGTACGACGCCACGGCCGCCGTGCTACTGGGGATCGTCCTTCCCGCCGCCCATTCGGCCAAGTCGCATATCGACACGGTGAGCTCGGACGGCGATCTGAACGCGGTCGGCTACTCCATGATCACGCTGTATCCACTGCTGGAGACGACCGAGGCGAGGCTCAAGGTCTTCGACCCCCGGACCCGGCTCGTCGACTACCGGCAGGGGCTCGATCACCTCGTCGAGAGGATGCAGCCGCACTGCACGGAGACCGCTCAACCCAACCCGGGCCGGTACACCTACACGTGCCAGTTCGACGGCAAGACCGTCCAGGGAATCCAGTACACGAGTGGCAACCCGACGTACACGATCAACGGCGGTCCGGAGATCCCCGGCACGCTCGACCACGGCCTCGTCCGGCAACTGACCATGGCGGGCACGGCCCGGGAACTGGCCGAGAAGGCCCTCCAGGTCCTCGCCCTGCGTGGCTACTGACCCCAACCCGTCCAGAAGGGACAGACAGGTGAGAAAGAAGCTGATCAGCGGTCTCGTCGCCGCCAGTACCGCGGTCGTGCTCGCGGTGGGTGGCACCGCCCAGCAGGCGCGGGCGGCGGACCCGACGGCGACCTGGGTGAACGTGGCCGTCGCCGTGGTGCAGCACCTCTTCGGCGGTGGCGGAGGCGGTGGCGGCGACCTGGAACGCGCCAAGCAGGAGATCATCGCCGCCGTCAACGGCGCGAAGCAGGAGATCCTCAACCACATCGACGCGATCGCCAGCGCCGACGTCCGCGCCTGCACCGAAGCGGCCACCACGCTGGTCGGGCAGATCGACAACATGGACGACTTCACCCTCCCGATCTTCGCCCTCGACGCGGTCAGCTGCGCCACCCTGTCGACCGCCTACTTCGACGCCGTACAGGACCTCGCCGCGGCCGACCGGATCGGCATGCTGATGGGCGAGATCTACTCGATCGCGATGGTCGGCTTCGCGAAGATGGGCTTCCCCGTCACCGACCTGCTCGACCAGCTCATCCGCGGCTACGAGGCGGTCGTCGCCAAGCTCGTGCCGGGGTGCACCGAACGAACCGTCACCGAACGCGACGACAACGGCCGCCCCGTCTCCACCGAGATCCAGTACACCTGCGTCGCGTACAACGGGGACACCGGCTACGGGGTGGAGACGTACTACCGCGGCAAGCTGGTCGGGCCGCGGCTGGACCGGGAGGCGGTCAAGGCACAGGCCACCCGGAACACCAGCCGGGCCGTCGCCCTCCGGGCGCTGCCGCAGCTGCGCCAGTCCCGCGGAGCGTAGCGATGGCCAGGCGGCGCGGCCTCGACATCGGCGGGCGGCCGATCCTCGCCTACTCGGAACCTGCCGGACGCAAACCGGTGCTGTACCCGGCCTTCCTACCGTGACGACCAGCGGCGGCCGCGCCGCCACCCCCCGGGATCGCCGCGGGCGGTCCCCCGGACCGAGGAGGCCCCATGGCCGAGCACGTCGACCAGACCCCCGAAACCGAAACCGACGTCGAACGACCCGGCTCGGTGCTGGACCTCCAGCAGCCCGACGGCGACGAGTCCGATGTGGAGGCGCACTCCTGCAGCCCGCTCTGCATGGAGGTCTGAGACCGCCCATCGCGGCGCGCACGGAGAGCGCCCGCCTCGTCGACGACGATCAGGAGTACCGGCCATGCTCTCCGTGCACGACGCCGAGATGTTTTCGCTCAGCGACCCGGACTACTACGAGCTCCCGGAGCGGCTGGCCGACGCGCCGACCCGCTTCCGGCTGGACGGGGCGGACCCGCCGGCGGGATGGCGGCGGCGGCGCGCGGAATTCTGGACCCAGCTCCGCCCCGCGGACGACCGGCTGCCGGCGCAGGGCTGGAAGATCCACATCTCGGCGGTACCGGAGCAGGCGGAGCAGACCCTGGACGTGGCGGCGGGCATCTGCCTGGAACGCCGGGTCCCGTTCAAGTTCCTGCGCAGCCGGACCGCGCTGCTGGTCGCGAACGCCAAGTACGCGCGGCGGGGGAGCAGCGGCAAGTTCGTCACCATCTACCCGGCGGGGGAGCCGGAGCTGGGTGAGCTGCTCGCCGCGCTCACCGCGGCACTGGACGGGCGTCCGGGGCCGTACATCCTCGGCGACCTGCGGATCGGACCCGGGCCGGTCTTCGTGCGGTACGGCGCGTTCACCGAGCAGTGGTGCGTGCGCGCGGACGGCCGCCGGGTACGCGCCCTGGCCGGCCCGGACGGGCGGCCGGTCCCCGACGACCGGTCGCCGGCGTTCCGCGTACCCGCGTGGGTGCAGCCGCCGGAGGTGCTCCGCCCGCACCTGGCCGCCCGGTCCGCCATCGGCGCGCTGGACCTGCCGTACCGGGTGCTGAAGCCGCTCTCCTTCACCAACGCGGGCGGTGTCTACCTGGCCGCGCACCGGGAGACCGGCGCGAAGGTGGTGCTGCGCGAGGCCCGTCCGCACAGCGGGCTGGACGGCACCGGCAGCGACGCGGTCGCCCGGCTCCGCCACGAGCACCGGATCCTCACCGCACTGGCCGGGCTGGACTGCGTGCCGCGGCTCGTCGGCCTGGCACGGGCGTGGGAGCACGAGTTCCTCGTCGAGGAGTACGTCGAGGGCGAGAGCCTGCACAGCGCCGCCCTCGACCGCAACCCGCTGCGGCTGCGGACCGCGCCGCCCGATCACTTCGCCGGGTACGCGAGCTGGGTCGACAAGGTCGTCGACGCGGTCTCCCGCGCCCTGGACGCGCTGCACGGCCGCGGCGTCAGCTTCGGCGACCTGCACGCCGGCAACGTCATCGTGCGCCCGGACGGCTCCGTGGCGCTGGTCGACTTCGAGTACGCCGCCACCCCCGGCCGCCCAGCCGACGCGGCGAGCCGGTTCGCGGCGGACCGGCTCGCGCTGCGCCGCCTGCGGCTGGCACTGCTGCTGCCCCTGGGCGAACTGATCCGGCTCGACCCGGCCAAGGAGTCCACATTGGAGGCCGCGGCCCGGGAGCGGTTCGGCGACGGGACCGGGGGCGGCTCGGGCGTACCCGCGGTCCCGGAGCTCTTCGGCGCCCGGACGCCGGACTGGACCGCCATCCGCGACCAGCTCGTGGCCGGCATCCTGCGCTCCGCCACCCCCGACCGCGCCGACCGGCTCTTCCCCGGCGATCCCGCGGTCTTCGACGGGCAGGGCGCGGCGGTCGCGCACGGGGCCGCCGGCGTGCTGCTCGCGTTGCACCGGGCGGGGGAGCCGCTCCCGGCCGAGCACGTCGAGTGGCTGGTGACCGCGGCCGACCGCGCCCGCCGCGCCCCCGCGCCCCGCCTCGGCCTGCTCGACGGGCTCTCCGGCGTGGCCGCGGTGCTGGCGGAGCTGGGCCGGTACGAGCAGGCGCTGGAGCTGCTCGCCCAGTGCCGCGACGCCACCCCGGCGCCCGGCCCCGACCTGCACTCCGGCCGGGCCGGGATCGCCTTGACCTGGCTGCACTTCGCCGCCGTCACCGGCGACGAGTCGCTCGTCGAGGACGCCGGACGGACCGCGGCGCGGCTGGACGCGCTGGTCCGCGACGGCGCCGCCGGCGGGCTCTCCCTGCCGGCCACCGCGGGCCTGCTGCGCGGCATGAGCGGGGCCGCCCTGCTGCACCTGCGCCTGCACCGGCTCACCGGCGACGAGCACCATCTGCGCTCCTGCCGCCGGGCGCTGGCGCACGAGCTCGGCCACTGCGTCCGGCTGGGCGGCGACGGCGGCCGCTACGTGCGCCGCGGATCGCGCCACCTCGCGTACCTCGACGGGGGCAGCGGCGGGATCGCCCTCGTGGCCCGGGAGTACCTGGTCCACCGGGAGGACCCCGAGCTGGCCGGGTTCGTCCGCGCGGTGCGGTGGACCTGCCAGCCGCCGTTCCTGCGCGAGCCGGGCCTGTTCCGGGGGCGCGCCGGGATGATCGCGACGCTGGCCCGGCTGGCCGGAGCCGATGCCGCGGCGGAGGCGCTGCCGCAACTCCGGCTGCTCGGCATGCACGCTGTACACCGCGACGGCGCGCTGCTGATCCCCGGCGCGCGGCTCCGCCGGTTCTCCGCCGACCTCGCCACCGGCGCCGCCGGGGTGCTCTCCGCGGTGCGGGCCGCCCTCGCCGGTGGCGCCTTCCCGCTGCCGGTGCTGTTCACCGGCTGAGCGGCGCGCGGTGTGGCGGTCCGGTCGCCAACTGAGCGCATACCGTTCGCAAACCCGCCGTTCATAACGTCGTTGTCGGGCGCGATGTTCGACTACAGGAGAGATCATGATCGGCACTCGGCTCGACGAAGTCGACGCTCCACGCCTCGTCAAGAGTTCGCGAGGGTGGTGGTTCATCGGAAACCAGACCTGGACCCTGCTGAAGCCGGAGCACGTCGCGGCCGACGGTACGGTGCGGGCGGACGTGGACGAGTTCCTCCGGGACAACGGCGCGTACCGGCCCCGCACCCCGAAGTCCTTCTCCCTGACCGTCCTCACCAGCACCGCGTGCAACCTGGGTTGCGGCTACTGCTTCCAGAACGTGGAGCAGGACCCGAAGGGCGGGTTCCGGCCGCTGCGGGTGGACCGGGAACGGCTCTCCGAGCGGACGATCGAACGGATCATGGAGTTCACCGCCGGCCGGATGGCCGAGGCCGAGCTGGACAAGCTCCACCTGCTGCTGTTCGGCGGTGAGCCGCTGCTCAACCCGAAGGCGTGCCTTTCGCTGCTGCGCCGGTCGGCGGCGCTCGGGCTCGACCACGCCACGATGATCACGAACGGCGTGCTGCTCACCCCGCCGCTCGCGACCGAGCTCGCCGGGGCCGGCCTGCGGGGGATCCAGATCACGTTCGACGGCAGCCGGGAGGACCACGACCGGACCCGGGTCCGGCACAACGGCGGCGCCACGTTCGACACGATCGTGCGCAACGTCGGGCGCGCCAGCGAGGTCACCGACTTCCTCTGGAACCTGCGGGTGAACGTCTCGCACCACAGCTTCCCGCGGATCGGCGAGCTGTTCGACCAGCTCGACGGGCGCCTGGACCCCAGCCGCTGCACGGTGGTGTTCGCCTGGGTCGGCGACTCGGGCGTCGGGTACGGCAACGACCTGGGGCTCGCCGACGAGGTGGCCGAGGCGTTCGTCAGCTGGTCGATCGCGGCGGCCGAGGCCGGGTTCCGGGTCGCCCTGCCGAGCATGAAGACGACCTGCCAGATCTGCTCCGAGCCGGGCGGCCGGTACGGCGCGGTGGTCAACGCGGACGGCACGCTGTACAGCTGCTGGCAGTCGGCCGGCAAGCGCGGCTGGGACGTCGGCACGCTCGAGTCCGGGTACCGCGACGTGGCGCAGGTCCGCGACCGCTGGGTCACCTGCGGGTACGAGTACCGGCACGCGGACGCGGAGGCGATGTCCGCCTTCCAGGACCGGGTCGACGCGCGGGTGCTCGACTACCTCCACGCCACGAACCGGCTGTAGGAGCGGGGGAATGGCGCCCCGATGGGTGGCGCGCGGCCTGGCCTCGGTGCCACAGGTCGTGCGCGGCAACCGGAACTTCCGGCGGGTGGCCGCCGCCGACCTGACCTCCAGCCTCGGCGCGACGATGTCGACGCTGGCGTTTCCGCTCCTGGTGCTGAGCCTGGGCGGCAGCGCGGTGCAGGCGGGCTCGATCGCCACGGTCTCGCTGGCGACCCGGCTGGGGTTTCGGCTGCCGGCCGGCCACCTGGTCGACCAGTGGAACCCGCGTACCGTCATGATCGTCTCGGACCTGGTGCGGCTGGCCGCCCTGGCCAGCATCCCGGCGTCGGTGATCTGGGGCGGTCCGCACTACCCGCACCTGCTCGCGGTCGCCCTCGTGGAGGGCGTGGCCGCCGCGCTGTTCGGCCCGGCCGTCAACGTCCTCATCCGGGACGTGGTCACGCCGTCCCAGCTTCCCGAGGCGCTCGGGCTCAGCCAGAGCGTGATGGCCCTGACGAACCTGGTGGGCCCGGCCGCCGGCGGCGCGCTCTTCGCGGTGGACCCGATGCTGCCCTTCGCCTTGGACGCCGCGTCGTACGGCATCTCGGCGCTGCTGCTGCGCCGGGTGGCGGTGCGCCGCTCGGCACCGGCCGAGGCCGCCGAACGGGGCGGGCTGACCGCGGGCATCCGCTGGCTGCTGAGCGAGCGGAGCCTGCTCTCGGTGCTGGTCTTCGCGAGCGTCATCAACCTGGTCTCCGCCACGCTCGAAGTGCTGGTGATCCTCGACCTCCGGTCGCAGGGCCTCTCCGGTGGGCACATCGGCCTGATCCTGTCCTGCATCGGGGTGAGCGCGGTCGTCGGCTCGCTGCTCGCGCCGGTGCTGTGCCGGCGGATGAGCATCCCGGCGATCCTGCTCGGCATGGGCGTCGCCTGGACGGTCGTGCTCGCGACGTTCGGGCTGCACTCCTCGCCGTGGCTGGTCGCGGTCTCGCTCTTCGCGCTCATGCTGCTCTCGCCGACGGCCGGCGTGGTGGTGGGGCACGCGCTGCTGAGCCGGACGCCCCGACCCCTCGTCGGCCGGGTCACCGCCACGACGAGCGTCCTGATGATGGGCCTGTCGGCGCTGGGGCCGATCAGCGCCGGCGCGCTGCACGAGGTGTTCGGGGCGGCCCGCGGCTGGCTGATCCTGGCCCTGGCGATGGCCGTGCTGACCGCCGCGAGCTGGGTGCCGCTCCAGTCGACCCGCGCGCTCGCGTCCATCCCCGACCGGGAACCGGATCCACCGTCCGATGTGGAGCCCGATGTGGACTGGGTGGTCCCGGACCGGCTCCCCGAGGACGCGTACGACGTGGTCGCCCACTGGCAGTGGCCCGGCACGAACGATTGGCGCCCCCGTGGACGATGACCGGTACCGGTGGCTGGAGGACCCGTCGAGCCCGGAGACCGTGAGCTGGGTCGGGCGGCGGGACGCCGAGTTTGCCCGGGCCGCGCGGACGTGGACGGCACGCGGGCGGTTCACCGGGAGCCTGCGGCGGCTCTGCGCGGACCGCGGCTCCGCCTCGGCACCCCGGCCGGCCGGCGGGCGGCTCTTCCGGTCGGTGCTCCGCCCCGGCGGCGAGCACCCGGTCGTCGAGGTCGTCGAGCCCGGCGGCGAGGTCCGGGTCCTGTTCGATCCCCTGTGGACGGACCCGGCCGGCGGCACCACGCTGGAGGCCTGGGAGCCGGCGTGGGACGGGCGGCTGCTGGCGTACCAGGTGGCCGGCGGCGGCACCGAGCACTCCAGCCTGTACGTCCTCGACGTCGACACCGGTGCGGTCGTCGACGGGCCCATCGACCGGGTCCGGCGGACCACCGTCGCCTGGCTCCCCGACGGCACCGGCTTCTACTACGTACGCCGGCTCGACCCGGCCCTGAACCCCGGCGAGGAGCAGTACCACCGCCGCGTCTACCTGCACACGCTCGGCACGCCGCCCGCCGACGACACCCAGATCTTCGGCGACGGGCGGGACAAGACGCAGCACTACACGGTCGCCATCGCCGCCGACGGCCGGTGGCTCGTGCTCACCGCCTCGGCCGGCACGTCGCCGCGCAAGGACGTCTGGATCGCCGACCTCGCGGCCACCGACCCGGGCAAGCCGGTGTTCACGGCCGTCCAGGAGGGGGTCGACGCCCGTACCAGCCTGCACATCAGGCCGGGGACCGGGGCCGACGGCGCCTGCTACGTGCTGACCGACCTCGACGCCGGGCGCGGGCGGCTCGCGGTGACGACGCCCGGCAACCCGACGCCGGAGACCTGGGTGGACCTCGTCGGCGAGGACCCCGAGGCGGTACTGGAGGACTTCGCCGTCCTCGACGACCCGCGGCTCGCCCGGCCGCTCCTCCTGCTCGCCTGGACCCGGCACGCGGTCGGCGAGATCACCGTGCACGACCTCGCGGACGGCCGGCGGCTCGCGACGCCACCGGTACCCGGGCTCGGGTCGATCGGCCGGCTCCGGGCCGCCGCGTCGGCCGGCGGCGAGGCCTGGTTCGTCTTCAGCACCTTCACCGCGAGCCCGGTCGTGTACCGGTTCGACGCCGGTACCGGTGCCGTCGAGCGGTGGGACCCGCCGGGAGCCGCCGCCCCCGCGGAGCCTGCAACCGGCGCGGAGATCACGGCCCGGCAGGTGGTCTACCCGTCGCGCGACGGGACGCCCGTGCGGATGTTCGTCTTCGCCCCGCCCGGCGACCGCCCGGACCGGCCCAGGCCGGCGATCCTGACCGGCTACGGGGGCTTCGGGGTGTCGATGACACCGGCCTACGCGCCGGAGATCGTCGCCTGGGTGGCGGCCGGCGGGGTCTACGCCCTGGCGAACCTGCGCGGCGGCGGCGAGGAGGGCGAGGCGTGGCACCGCGCCGGGATGCGGGCGCGGAAGCAGAACACGTTCGACGACTTCCACGCCGCGGCCGACCACCTGACCGCGCAGGGCTGGACCACGCCCGCGCGGCTGGGCATCTGGGGCTCGTCCAACGGCGGGCTGCTGGTCGGCGCCGCCCTGACCCAGCATCCGGAGAAGTACGCGGCGGTCGTCTGCGTGGCACCGCTGCTGGACATGGCCCGGTACGAGGAGTCCGGCCTCGGCCCGAGCTGGGTCGAGGAGTACGGCACCGCGGCCGACCCGGAGCAGCGCGGCTGGCTCATGTCCTACTCGCCGTACCACCACGTGCGCGCCGGGCGCCGCTATCCCGCCGCGCTGTTCATGGTCTTCGACGGCGACAGCCGGGTCGACCCGCTGCACGCCCGCAAGATGTGCGCGGCGCTGCGGGACGCCAGCACGAGCGGGGAGCCGGTGCTGTTCCGGCTGGAACGCGGCGTCGGGCACGGTGCCCGCGCCACGTCGAGCCAGGTCGGTCTCCTCGCCGACCTGCTCGCGTTCCTGTACGACCGGGTCGGGGTCGGGGGAGGCTGAGCATGCGGCTCGCGGAGATCGTCGCGGCGCGCCCCCTGGTCGGCGAGGGCGTGCTGGTCATGCTGACCCGGCGCTGCCCGCTGCGGTGCGCGCACTGCGCCACGATGTCGACGATGTCCGCGCCGCACGCCGACGCCGGCGTCCTGCGGCGCTTCTTCGACACGTTCACAGTGGACAGTCACCCGGCCGTCGCGGTGCTGACCGGCGGCGAACCGCTGCTCCGCCCCGCCCTCGTGACCGAGCTGGCCGCCGCGGCGCGCTCGGCCGGCACCCGGACCGCCGTGCTCACCGGCGCCTTCTTCGCCACCGCCGCGCGGATCCCGGCACCGGTACGGCGGGTGGCGGCCGCCGTCGACCACTTCTCGATCAGCCTCGACGCCTATCACGAACGGGAGGTCCCGCGGGCGAGCGTCTTCCGGGTCCTGCGCGAGCTGATCGAACTGGGCGTCGCCGTCAGCCTGCACGTCGTCGGGGCCGGCCCGGACGACCCCTACCTCGCCGACGCCACGGCGGACGTGCGCCGCTGCTTCGGTACCCAGGTGCCCATGCTCGTCACCGGCCTGCGGGCGACCGGGCGCGCGGCCTCCTGGGCGTCGCCGGCCATCCCGGCGCCGGGCGCCGCGGCCGCCGAGCCGTGCGCCATGGCCGCCTGGCCGGTCGTGACCGACGACGGCACCATCACCGCGTGCTGCAACCAGAACGTGGTCGACGGCGTCGCGCGGCCGGAGCACCTGCGCCTCGGACACGCCACAGTGGACGGCTGGCCCGCGGTACGTGAACGCACCCGCTCCTCGCCCGTGCTCCGGATGCTCCGGACGCTGGGGCCGCGCGGGCTGGACGCCCGGGTGGCGGCGGACGGGGGGTGGCCGGCCGCCGACTACTGCGGTACGTGCGAGCGCCTCGGCCGCCGGCCGGAAGTGCTCGCCTGGGCCCGCGCCAACGCCGCCGGCCCGGGCGGTGCGCTGCTGGACCGGCAGGCCGCCCACGGCCAGGCCGACGCCGGGCCCACCGCCCTGGTCCGCCGCTACGGCTGCGCGCCGTACGCCGACCTCGTCGACCTCGACCGCGACCGGGAACCGTCCCGATGAGCGCGCCGGTGGCGTGGACGGACGGCCCGACCGCCATGCGCGTGACGCTGGACCTGGTCGCGCCGGCACTGCGCGGCGCCGCCGCCCGGCTGTGGCGCCCGTCCGGGCTGACCGAGCGCTACCCGGCGTACCTGGCGGCCATGTACGCGGTGATCCGCGCCTCGGTACCGCTCATGGAGGCGGCCGCGCGCCGCTGCACGGAGAGCAGCGGTGCCCTGGAACGGCGGCTCCGCGAGTACCTGGAGGAGCACATCGCCGAGGAGCGGGACCACGACGAGTGGCTCCTGGCCGACCTGGCGGCGGTCGGCGTCGACCCGGAAACGGTGCGGCGGGCGCTGCCCGACGTGGCGGTCGCCCGGATGGTCGGCGCCCAGTACTACTGGATCCACCACCACCATCCCGTCGGCCTGCTCGGCTACGTCGCCGTCCTGGAGGGGAACGCGCCCTCGCCGCTGCTGGCGGAGCACCTGGCCGCCGCCACCGGCCTGCCGGACGCGGCGTTCCGGACGGTACGCCACCACGCCGTCCTCGACCTCGACCACAGCGCCGCCATCGACCGGCTCCTCGACGAGCTGCCGCTGACCGCGTGGCACACGACCGCCGTGAACGTCAGCGCTCTGTCCACAGTAGAGACGCTGGTCGACCTGTACACCCGCCTTGGAGGCAGCGATGACCGCCCAACCGCCTGAACCGCTCTCCGCGCTGCTGGCCGCCGGGTTTCCGGTCGCCGCGTTCAGCGAGCAGGAGCGTGCGGTCTTCGCCGCGCTCTCCCCGGCGGAGGTCGCGCTCCTGGTCGACATCAAGGGACGGCTGGACGCGATGGCGCCGGACGTCCAGGCGCACAGCGTCATCGCGGGCGCGGCGCTGTTCTGACCCGGCCGGCCCGCGGTACGAGAAGGGGCGATCGCGATGCGGTGTACCACGTGCGCCGGCGCGCTCCCCGAGGGTGCCCGGTTCTGCCCGACCTGCGGCGCGCCGAGCGGCTCGGTGGCGGGAGCCGGCGAGACCCGCAAGGTGGTCACGGTCGTCTTCTGCGACCTCGTCGGCTCCACCGCGCTCTCCGACCGGCTGGACCCGGAGACGCTGCGCGCGATCACACTGCGGTACTTCGGGTTGATGAGCCGGTGCATCGAGGCGCACGGCGGCACCGTGGAGAAGTTCATCGGGGACGCGGTGATGGCGGTCTTCGGCGTACCGGTGATGCACGAGGACGACGCCCGGCGGGGAGCGAGCGCCGCACTGGACATGGTCGGCGCCCTCGACACGTTCAATGTGGACCTCGAAGCCGCGTACGGCGTCCGGCTCGCGGTCCGGATCGGGGTGAACACCGGTGAGGTCGTCGCGTCCGGCGACGCCTCGGTACGCCAGGCGCTGGTCTCCGGCGAAGTGGTCAACGTCGCGGCGCGGCTGGAGCAGAACGCACCGCCCGGCGCGGTCCTGGTCGGCGCGCAGACCCGGCTGGCGGCCGGCGGATCGCTGGACACCGAGCCGGTCGGGCCGCTGGTCCTCAAGGGAAAGGACGCGCCGGTCCCGGCCTACCGGCTGCTCGGCGTCAGCCCGGACGACCCCGAGCTGGTACGCCGCTTCGACCTGCCGTTCGTGGGGCGGGCGGCGGAGCTGGCCGGGCTGCGCCGGATCGCGGCCGACGCGGCGGGCGGAAGCGGCGGCCGGCTGGTCCTGGTCACCGGCGAGGCCGGGCTGGGCAAGACCAGGCTGGTACGCCAGTGGCAGCGCACCGACGAGGGCGGGACCCGGTTCGGGTTCGGCCGCTGCCGCGCGTACCGCGACCAGGGAACCCTCGCGCCGCTCGCCGAGGCGCTCGGCCAGCTGCTGGAGGTCGAGTCGGCGCGGGCGGCGGTCGAGCGGGACGCGGCGGCGGCCCTCGCACTGCTCCACAGTGGCCTGTTCGTGCACGGCACACCGGCGCCGTCGGTCGCGGACACCTGCGCCGCCGTCGCCGCGGTCGTCCGGCGCCTCGCCGCCAGCCACCCGGTCGCGATCGCGGTCGACGACTGCCACTGGGCCGATCCGTTGCTGCTGGAGGTCTTGACCTGGCTCGCCGGCTCCATGGTGGAGAGTCCGGTCGTCGTCGCCTGCCTCACCCGGCCGGAGATCCTGGACCGCTGGACCGGCTGGGAGCGACGGTCCGATGTGGACCGCATCACGCTCGGGCCGCTCGCCGCCGAGCACGCCGCGGCGCTCGCCGCCGAGCTCGTCGAGGCCGGCCGGCCGGAGGCGACCGCCGAGGCGCTGCGGCGGGCCGAGGGCAACCCGTTCCTGCTCGAACAGCTTCTCGCCGTACTGGCCGAGTGCGGGCCGCCGGACGGGCTCCCGCTCACCGTGCAGGGACTGCTCGCGGCGCGCATCGACGCCCTGCCACCGCGGGAGCGGGCGGTGCTCGACCTGGCGGCGGTCGTCGGGCGGGACTTCGACCTGGAGACGCTGACCCGGCTGGCCGACCCGGACGCGGGCGCCCCGGTCCCACTGGCCGGCCTGAGCCGGCGGCGCCTGGTCGAGCGGACGGGCGGGCGGGCCACCACCGCGTACCGCTTCCGCGGCCTGCTCACCCACGAGGTGACGTACCACGCCCTGCCCAAGCGGGTCCGCGCGGACGTACACGAGCGCCTCGCGGAGGTCCTCGACGCGAGCGGCGCGACCGCGGCGGTGATCGGCGGCCACCTGGAGCGCTCCTACCGCAACCGTGCCGACCTCGGCGTACGCGACGAGCCGACCCGCCGCCGCGCCGCCGACCTGCTGGCCGCGGCCGGTGCCGACGCCCAGCGGCGCGCCGACCTCTCCTGGGCCGAAGACCTGCTCGGCCGGGCGGCGGAGCTCGCCACGCCGGGCGAGCCGGCCTGGCTGGCCGCGGCGCAGCGGCTCGGCGAGGTACGCGCCGCGCGGGGCCGGACCGCGGACGGGGCCGACCTGCTCCGCCGGGTGCTGGCGACCGCGACGGCGACCGGCGACCCGAAGGCGGCCGCGCACGCCCGGCTCCAGCTCGCCACGCTCGACCCCGGCCCGGCCATGGCGCAACCGGCCCGGGTCGCCCGGGAGTCGATCGCCACGTTCCGCGCCGCCGGCGACGACCTCGGCCTCGCCCGGGCACACCTGCGGATCGCGCAGGAGAAGCAGTTCCTGGGCCGGCACGGGGAGGCGCAGCGGCTGCTCGACATCGCCCTCGACCACGGCGAGCGGGGCGGCGCGGACCCGGAGCGGGCGGCCGCGCTCGGGGCGGTGGGCATCTCGCTCTGGCTCGGCCCCATCCCGGCGGAGCGCGGCATCGAACGGTGCTCGGCGCTGCTCGCCCGGTACGGCGACACCGGCGGCGTCGTCCGGCTCGCGCTCAACTGCCCGCTCGCGGTCCTGCTCTCCCTGCGCCGCCGCATCGACGACGCGTACGCCTGCCTGCACGCCGCCGAGGAGATCGCGCGCGACCTCGACTACGCGGAGGCGGCGTCCGTCCTGCCGATCTTCACCGCCCAGGTACAGGTGGCGGCCGGCCGCCTCGACGACGCGGCCGGCTCGTTGCGGCGGGCCGTCGACGCCGGCCGGGCCGACGGGGACGACCCGCTGCTGGCCGGTGCCGTCCGCGACCTGGCGCGGGTGCTGCTGCGCGCCGGAGACGTGGCCGGAGCCGCGGGACTGCTGGACCCGGCGGGCGCCGAGCTGGCCCCCTCCGACGCGGCCGACGTGTACGGGCTGCGGGCCCGCCTCGCCGCGCACGCCGGCGACCGCGGGCTCGCGCTGCGGCTCGCGTCCCGGGCGGCGGCCGAGGCGGCGCGCACCGACTCGCCGGTGGTACGCGGGACGGCCGCGCTCGACCTGGCCGAGACGTACCGGTCGCTCGGGCTGCCCGAACGGGGCGCCCGGGCGGCGGGGGAGGCCCATCGGCTCTTCGCCGAGAAGGGCCACCTGGTCGGGATGGACTGGGCGGACGCCGTACGGCCCCCGGAGCAAGGGCGTGAGCAGGTGAGGGTGTGAGGGTATGGCAGAAGGTGAGGGCATGACCGGATCGGATCCGGACCGTCCGCGGTTGAGCTGGGGACTGCGCGGGCGCGGCCCGGCCGACATCCCGGTGGCGGCGTCGTGGGGCGACGGGGCGACCGCGGACTGGCTGTGGGGCGGCCAGACCTCGCGCACCGTCAAGGTCTGCGTCGTCGACTCCGGTGTGGAGCCGGACCATCCCCTGGTCGGTCCGGTGCGCGGCTCGTACGTGGTGGTGCCGGCCGGCGACGGCTTCCAGGTCGAGGAGACCGCCGGCGGTGACGTCTGCGGGCACGGTACGGCGTGCGCCGGCATCATCCGCGAGGTCGCCCCGGACGCCGACATCTACAGCGTCCGGGTGCTCGGCGAAGGCTTCACCGGCTCGGGCGACGTGCTGCTGGCGGGCCTGCGCTGGGCGATACGGCAGGGTTTCGACGTCGTCAACCTGAGCCTCTCGACCACCCGCCAGCGCTTCGCCGCGGACCTGCACGAGATCGCCGACGAGGCGTTCTTCCGCCGTACCGCCATCGTCGCCTCCGCCCACAACGCGCAGGTGGTCAGCTTTCCCTGGCGGTTCTCCTCGGTCATCTCCGTGGGCAGCCACGAGATCGAGGATCCGGAGCTGTACCTGTACAACCCCGAACCGCCGGTGGAGTTCTTCGCCCACGGGCAGAACGTCACCGTGGCATGGCCGGGCGGCGGCACGATCCGGAGCACCGGCAACAGCTTCGCCACGCCGAGGATCGCCGGCCTCTGCGCCCGCGCCCTCGCCAACCATCCGGAACTGACGATCTTCCAGCTCAAGACCGCGCTGTATCTGGCCGCGGGCAACGTATCCGTGACGAAACGAGGTGCTTGATGAGAAACGACACCGGACCCGCGGTCGACCTCGCCGCCGGCGACCTGTTCACCGTCCGAGGTAGACAGTTGCTCCAGTCGATCACGGATGTGGCCCGGGCCATCTTCGGCGCGGCCGCCAGCTCCATCTTCATCCTCGACGACGAGACCGGCGAGCTGAGGTTCGAGGCGGTATCCGGTCAGGGCGAGGAGTTCCTGGTGGGCACCAGGTTCGCGGCGGACACCGGCATCGCAGGCTGGGTGGCCGCGTCCGGCGAACCGCTGGTCGTCGACGACCTGGCGACCAACCCGATGTTCGCCCACGACCTCGCGGCCGCCACCCGGTACATCCCGCAGTCGCTGATGGCCGCACCGCTCATCGCCGACGAGGCGGTGCTCGGCGTGCTGGAGGTGCTCGACCCGGTGCCGCAGTCGCGGTCCAGCCTCGGCGAGCTCGACCTGCTCGCCCTCTTCGCCCGGCAGGCGGCCGTGGCGTTGCGGGTCATCGCCGAATGCCGCGCCGCGCGGGCGGAGATGGAGCGCCGGCCGGCCGCCGCGCTGGACACGGTCGAGGCGCACGGGCAGCTGCTCGACGCCTTTCGCGACTTCCTGCGCACCACGTCGCGTCCATAGTGGAGTGACTACCCGAACCGGTGCGCGCCGCAACTGCGCGCATACCAGCCGCAAACCCGCCGCCCATACGGTAATCGCAACGGTGTCGTAAGGACATCGACAGGCGAGAGTGATGGGAGACGCTCGTGAGCAACCCCGACATCGAAAAGCACAGCGCGGGTCCGGACGACGACTCGGCTCCGTGCGGTGTGCAGCTCGGCAAGCAGGCGGCCACGCCGGGCGACGTGATCGCGCACAGCGCCGGTGCGGACGACGACTCGGCTCCGTGCGGTGTGCAGCTCGGCAAGCAGGCGGCGGCGCCGCGCGACGTCATCGCCCACAGCGCGGACACGGACGACGAGGACGCCGCTCCCTGCGGCGTGCAGTTCGGCAAGGTCAACTGAACGAGGCCGCGCCGGTTGGAGGTGCGCTCAGCCGGACCTCCAACCGGGCACGGTCGCGCCGATAGATCAGTCCAGGAAACAACCAAGTTCTGTGGGGCGCAGGTGGAAACGATACTCCGACTCGTGAACGACCTCGAACAGCTCGAAACGGCGTGGGAGCGGGAGCCGTTCGTCAGCACCGACCTCGGTGACTTCGACGACGTCTTCTCGGTCGGCCTGGCGCAGCAGCTGATCTACGGCAGCCTTCCGCTGGCGTCCCTGCGGATGTTCCGGGCTGGCAAGGAGCTCCCGTCCGACCTCGTGGCGCGGTCACGGGCGCACTGCGGCCGCAGCCGGCAGCGCCTGGTCGACGGCGACGCGGTCGCCCGCTACGTTGGCGACGGCGCCACGCTGGTGCTGGAGGAGCTGCAGATCTACAGCCCCGAGGTGGCCAACTTCGCCGCCGCGATCCACGACGAGACCGGGTACGACGTCGAGTGCACGGCGTTCCTGACGCCCCGCGACGCGTACGGGGTGGCACCGCACTACGACACCGACAGCGTGCTGGTCCGGCAGGTGTACGGCTCGAAGCGGTGGAGCGTACGCCGGCCGGTGCGGCAGTGGCCGAGCGAGTGGGACCTCGAGGTCGTCGAGACCGAGCCCGTCCTCGACGTCGTCCTGCACCCGGGCGACTGCCTCTACATCCCGCGCGGCTTCGTGCACGCCGGCGTGACCACGGACGAGGCGTCGGCCCACCTCTCGGTCGGCCTGCACGACGCGACCTGGGGCGCCGCGCTCTGCGGCCTGCTCGCCGAGGCGGCCAAGGAGGTGGAGCCGCTGCGCGAGGCCGTACCGCCGCGCTTCGCCGCGGTCGACCACGCCGCCCTCTTCCGCCAGCGCCGGGACGCCCTGGCCGCCCGCCTCGCCGTCCTGGAGTGGGGCGACGTGGACCTCGACCGGGTGCGTACCCCGGTCACCGCGCCGGCGGTGCCGGTCCAGCCAAAGCTCGCCGCGGCCCTGGGCCGCGAGCCCTAGTGCGCTGGCCACTAACCTTTGCCGGCTTCGCCGGCCCGGGTGACCAGCGGCCGAAGGCCGCCGGTCACCCGGTGAACGTTGGTGGCCACCGCACGAGGGAGGCTTCGCCTCGGACCGCCCAGACGGGTGATTGGCCTGGTGGGGCCGCTCGCGGTGGTCGCATCCTCGCATCCACGGATGTGGTTGCGGGAGGTGCACGGTCATGGCAGCGCGTGTGTCCAGAACGAACGCGGTGACGGTCAACGACGTACTCGACGGGCGCAAGCTGCTGGAGATCGACTGCCTGGACCGGGTCTATCTCACCTTGTCCGTGCCGAACCTGATGGTGGGCGGCCAGGTGGTCAGCTTCCTGACCCAGCATGAGGGCAAGCCGGTGCCATCACCGGCGTTGCTGGAACGCCGGGGACAGACGTTCCGCCGGGCCGTGATGTCGTTCGCGCGGGCCAACGACATCCCGGTCATCAGCTTTGCTGGGAAGAAGGACAACAGCAGACCGGGTGTGCTGGCCGACAGCCCGTGGCCGGAACGCAAGATCGATCAGATGATGCCGCTGATCCGCAAGGCCGCCGCCACCGGCCGGTCTCAGGTCGCCGCGATCGGCGTCGCGCAGGAATACCAACGAGTCTTCACCGGCACCAAGTCCGAAACCGGGACCGGCGCGGTGTGGTTCTCCTACCAACGGGTCGAACGCCGGGTCACCTGCTACTACTTCTACCTATGGGACGAGCAGGTCGGCCCGGCGTTCATCAAGATCTGCGCCTACTTTCCCTACCCGGGCAAGATTTGGATCAACGGGCACGAGTGGGCCAAACGCCAAGCCACCGCAGCGGGTGTCGGCTTCACCGAACTGTCCAACGGGTTCGCCTCCTGTGACGAGCCCGCCGCGCTGCAGGACATCTGTGACCGGCTCGGCCCCGGCACCATTACGGTGTTCGCCGAACGCTGGTGGGCCCGGCTGCCGTTGCCGTTCACCGGCACCGACCGGCAGGCCGGCTACTGGTGGGACATCTCCATGCGCCAGGTCGAGGTCGCCAAGACCATCGTGTTCAGCGCACCCCACCACGCTCGGGCCTTCTTCGAAGCCCTCGCCGCGGACAACCTGGACATCGGCCGCCCCGACAACATGGAGATCATCTTCAACCGGCAGGTCCGCTCCACCACCCACGGCGTGTTCCGCACCGCGATCGACCGGGACAACGACGGCGTCGTCGTCAATGCCTTCTACCGCCACTCGCGGATCAAGTACTACCTCAAAGACCGCCGCGCGCTGCGTATCGAAACCGTCATCAACGACACCTACGACCTGCGCGTGCTGCGCCGCCTGGAACACCTCGACGAACTCGTCGTCAAGGCCCGTGACGTCAACCGCCGACTGTTGGACACTATCCGGGTCGGTCAGGGCTGTGTCCTGGCGAGCCCAGCCATCGAGCGGGTCGCCCAGCCCACCCTCACCGAGGACGGCAGGAGGGCCCCAGCGCTTCGCTTCGGCGACCCTCGGGTCATGGCCCTGACCGGCGCCCTATGCCTGAACCTGTTCGCCGTCACCGGCATCACCAACAACAGCCTTCGCGCCTTGACCGCCCGGCTGCTCGGCACCAGCTACAGCACCAGCCAGATGACCTACGACCTGCGCCGGCTACGCGCCAACGGCCTAATCCACCGGATCGAACACACCCACACCTACACCCTGACCCCCGACGGGCAACGCCTAGCGATCTTCTACACCAAACTCCACAACCGACTCCTACGACCACTCACCGCCGCCGACCAGCCTCAAGCCCCACCCACCCTCCGCCACGCCCTAGCCACCATCGACCAGCACGTCGAGGACTACATCACCCGC
>NZ_JAVHUY010000077.1 GCF_031085175.1 Phytohabitans maris | reverse complement strand
GTTGGTGGCCACCGCACGAGGGAGGCTTCGCCTCGGACCGCCCAGACGGGTGATTGGCCTGGTGGGGCCGCTCGCGGTGGTCGCATCCTCGCATCCACGGATGTGGTTGCGGGAGGTGCACGGTCATGGCAGCGCGTGTGTCCAGAACGAACGCGGTGACGGTCAACGACGTACTCGACGGGCGCAAGCTGCTGGAGATCGACTGCCTGGACCGGGTCTATCTCACCTTGTCCGTGCCGAACCTGATGGTGGGCGGCCAGGTGGTCAGCTTCCTGACCCAGCATGAGGGCAAGCCGGTGCCATCACCGGCGTTGCTGGAACGCCGGGGACAGACGTTCCGCCGGGCCGTGATGTCGTTCGCGCGGGCCAACGACATCCCGGTCATCAGCTTTGCTGGGAAGAAGGACAACAGCAGACCGGGTGTGCTGGCCGACAGCCCGTGGCCGGAACGCAAGATCGATCAGATGATGCCGCTGATCCGCAAGGCCGCCGCCACCGGCCGGTCTCAGGTCGCCGCGATCGGCGTCGCGCAGGAATACCAACGAGTCTTCACCGGCACCAAGTCCGAAACCGGGACCGGCGCGGTGTGGTTCTCCTACCAACGGGTCGAACGCCGGGTCACCTGCTACTACTTCTACCTATGGGACGAGCAGGTCGGCCCGGCGTTCATCAAGATCTGCGCCTACTTTCCCTACCCGGGCAAGATTTGGATCAACGGGCACGAGTGGGCCAAACGCCAAGCCACCGCAGCGGGTGTCGGCTTCACCGAACTGTCCAACGGGTTCGCCTCCTGTGACGAGCCCGCCGCGCTGCAGGACATCTGTGACCGGCTCGGCCCCGGCACCATTACGGTGTTCGCCGAACGCTGGTGGGCCCGGCTGCCGTTGCCGTTCACCGGCACCGACCGGCAGGCCGGCTACTGGTGGGACATCTCCATGCGCCAGGTCGAGGTCGCCAAGACCATCGTGTTCAGCGCACCCCACCACGCTCGGGCCTTCTTCGAAGCCCTCGCCGCGGACAACCTGGACATCGGCCGCCCCGACAACATGGAGATCATCTTCAACCGGCAGGTCCGCTCCACCACCCACGGCGTGTTCCGCACCGCGATCGACCGGGACAACGACGGCGTCGTCGTCAATGCCTTCTACCGCCACTCGCGGATCAAGTACTACCTCAAAGACCGCCGCGCGCTGCGTATCGAAACCGTCATCAACGACACCTACGACCTGCGCGTGCTGCGCCGCCTGGAACACCTCGACGAACTCGTCGTCAAGGCCCGTGACGTCAACCGCCGACTGTTGGACACTATCCGGGTCGGTCAGGGCTGTGTCCTGGCGAGCCCAGCCATCGAGCGGGTCGCCCAGCCCACCCTCACCGAGGACGGCAGGAGGGCCCCAGCGCTTCGCTTCGGCGACCCTCGGGTCATGGCCCTGACCGGCGCCCTATGCCTGAACCTGTTCGCCGTCACCGGCATCACCAACAACAGCCTTCGCGCCTTGACCGCCCGGCTGCTCGGCACCAGCTACAGCACCAGCCAGATGACCTACGACCTGCGCCGGCTACGCGCCAACGGCCTAATCCACCGGATCGAACACACCCACACCTACACCCTGACCCCCGACGGGCAACGCCTAGCGATCTTCTACACCAAACTCCACAACCGACTCCTACGACCACTCACCGCCGCCGACCAGCCTCAAGCCCCACCCACCCTCCGCCACGCCCTAGCCACCATCGACCAGCACGTCGAGGACTACATCACCCGCGCACGACTAAAAACCGCGGCCTGAAAACCTGACTCCCGTGTTCAGATTCCCAAACCCAAGGATCTAGGCGTGCCCTGGCCGGGATACGCGCTTGGCCGCGAGGCCGTCCCATCGGTCGGTCGTGGTCATGCCGACCATGCGCCAGGCACCGCTGGTTCGCCTGATCCAGCTCGCGGGGTCCTGCAGCACGGTGGGCACCTCGTCGCTGGGAACCTTGACGCTGTCCGGGGAAGGCAAGCCCGACCACAAGTCAATCCAACCGCGCGAGACCATATCGGTCAGAACAGCCGCGAATCGCGGGATCATCGCACGTTTCGCGTCGTGTCGAGGTCTGACGGCGTCAACGTGCTGCCGGTTTCAGCCCACCGTTGCCGGGCGCGGTACTCGTCCATGACGTCGGCGACCGTCGCCTCCTCCACGGCAACGATGATCACTGCCAGCTGCTCCTCGCAGAGCAAATCCTCGGTGGCCATGCCATCCATGTGAGCGCGCGCCATCGTGGCATCGCGCGACGGCGGCCAGACATGAGCAGGCAGCGCCAGCACACGTACCGACGCGTACTCGTAGCTCTGTCGCCAGGCGTTCTCCCCATTTCGGCGGTCCGGGCGCCGGGCAGGAACGTCGACGACCGATCGCGGCATGTCCGGATGCCGGCGACTGCGGGTAAGGCGCCGTTGTCGTTGACGTTAGATCCTTCTCCGGGGCCGGATCGCTGTCCATAGACGCCCGCGCCAACGCGCACGCCAGGGATGGAGAAAGACTTCGATATCCTCCAACGCGTTGAGTGCGGTACCACTGATGTGTGGGGCGCAGCGAGCTCGGTGCAACGCGGCAACCACCCGGTCCTCGTCCAACTGGCCATAGACTCTCGCGAGATGCCCTAGACACGTCGCGGCCAGCGCGCTGACCTGGCGATCCTCGTGCTCAAGCAGCTGAAGAAACAGCTCCTGCGGCTCTTTCCAGTCCACGCCGTTGTAGAGCGCCGAGCCGACCATGGCCTCCAAAGCGCCCGTAACATCGCCGCGATCGAGGGCCGCGCGTACGTCAGCCGCCGTCGCCGGCGGCGGGTTACGGAAGACATGATACTTGTGACGCACACACACATCTTGCTGCATGAGCCGATCAGCGCGCTCGTCCAACCAGCCCGCGGCCCTGCTGCCCGGACAAGCGGCCTTGAACGCGAAACCAGGGGCCCCCAATCGACTACCGCGGCTGGCATCGAAGGTAACGAGGATGGCCACAGACGCACGCGCCTGGCGGGAGATCCGGACACAATCGGTCCATCCTGTACGGCAGCAGTCGTTCGATTCCGTCAGGTCACGCCCAGTCGAGCAGCACTGGTTCACCGACCGACGTGCGTCTGCTTACTTCGCGGTGATCAAGGTCGAACCAGCCTTTGGCCCGCTCCTCGTCGGTAAGCTCGGCCGGATCGGGAGAAAACACTTCAGACACGAGCACATCCGGGTACCTGGCGGCGGGCAACTCCCGCAGCCGCGTCGTCTTGGGCCAGGAACCCCGCGGCGACCCCAGCACATACTCGACCTGCACCGCTGCGCCGAAATCAAACCAGTGGTATTCGGTGTGCAGATAGCGCGCCGTCGTCTGCCCACCAACGGTCGCGCTGTAGTCGTTGTAGTCACCCACAATGCCACCAGCGACCGTCAGCGAACCGGCCACACTCAGCGAACCGGCGGTAACGACATTAGCTGCCCGCATGTCGCCAAGCACGAACACACCCGACCACGGATCATCGCCGTCACCATAGGCACCTTGCACCTCAAGATTTCCGGTGACAACCAACGCGGCAAGCCCCTGCGCGAACAGGTCCAACCCACCAGGGACGCTCAGATCCCCTTCGACCAGCCGAACATCGTAGTGCCAGCCGTCCATGTCGGGCGCGAAGAAACCACGGCCAACCTTGAACTGGCTGGTCACCTTCAACAGCTCGGCGCGCGTGACCTCGCCTTGCCGGAACGAGCGCCCAGCGGTAACCGTCGACACGACGCAGGAGCGTACCCGAATGGACCACCCCGTTCCACCGCAACGTTGCGGCATGCGGCAACAGCTTCCTGCGGACGCACTGACATCGGCAGATGAATGAGTCGATCAGGGGCTCCTGCCGGCCGGAGCGTCAAAGGCCGCAATCGGTCCGTGTTGACAGATCCGCCACGCACCGGACAGGGATCACGTTGATCCAGATCTACAGAGGGTGATGCATGCGGCGGTTGCTCGGTGTCCACGCCGAACAATGGCCGACAGCGGCGTCGGCACTCGCGGCTGACGATTGCGTGTTGGGCAAGGCGGTGCCGGTCCGGTTCGGCCGGGTGTTCTTCGACGATGTGGGCCCACCGTGGCCCAAGCACCCGTGCACCGACAACGGCGCGACGCCGACGGTGACGACAAATTCTTACCGGGCACCAAGCCGACTCGACTTCAGTTCCGCGCGGACGCCCAGCCGCCTGCACGACCGCCGGTGGAGGTCGTTCGCAGCCAAGGGAATCACGTTTGAGGGCGGCTACTCTCGGATCACCCTGCGACCGCTGACGGGCTCGGGTTTCGGGCCGGCCCGTACCATCCTGGGGCAGCTGCCGCTGAGAGCTGACGACCTGGTTTTCGTGTACGGCCGGCAAATGTCCTACTTCGATGCTGCCTCGGGTGAGCCCGTGGTGGTCGGGGACGCCGGGCGCGCCGCCAGGATCGCCCAAAAGTTGATCAGCGAGCGGGACAGGCAGCGTGTCCTGGCGGAGCTAGGTGAGCGAGCCGCCGCCAACGAGATGACGCCTGACGAGGTGGCGGCGGTGACGGAGGCCGTGAGAGCGGCCCGAACGCGCGGCGAACTGGCTGGCGTACTCAAGATCGACGTGACCGACCTGAAGGTCGCGCCGCCGCGTCCTGGCGATCTGTTACTGCTCGCAATCGGGTTTGCCCTCATGGTCGTGGCGACCAGCAGCGGCAATGGCGCGCCTTCCCTCCTCAGTATGATCCCCGGACTGCTGCTCGCGGCATCGGCGGTCTACCGGCTCAACCCGGGCATGGAGCGGGAGCCGAGGATCATGCTCGCCGTGATGACAGCACTGGTCATGATCTGCACCGCTGGGGTGCCGCCAACGCTCATGGCCGTCAGATGCACGAGGCGGTGGAGTTGCTGCGCGATGCCGCCGAGTCGACCGCTCCCACCGGATTGCTGGCGGTGGTGGAGAAGGCAGTCGCGTCCGCTGTCCGGGTGGTCCTGCGCGCCGACGACTCCAGCGGGATCATCGGCGACGCGATCCGCGAACTGCTCAAACTCCACACCCAGGTCGTGTCGAAGGCTCGCCCGTCAGCGTCGAAGCTGGTTGCCTGGATGATCAAGTTTTAGTTCGACGGTACCCAGGACTTCTTCTCCATCGATGTCGCCGACTACGCCCCGGTGCTCGGACCGGACGGGTTGGCGCTCTACCGGTCTGAACTGGCCGAAATCGCCGCCGGGCTCGGACCGGAGCCGGCCGAGATTCTGTCGCTGACCGATCCGGAGGTATGGCGGGAGGCGGCGCAGGACAGACATACCCGGTTCCTGCTGGAGTACAACGCCCGCCGGCTCGCGGTGGTGGACTTGGACGTCGAGGCGATCATCGCCACCCACGCCCGGGACCGAAAGGTGGCCGCCTGGCTACACCAGACCGCGCAGGCACTGGCCGAGATCGGCGAGGTCGGCCTGGCCATCGACTGGGCGCGGCAGGGCGCCGACTTCGACCAGGGTCATCAGTCGTTGGATGCCGCCGGCTACTGGTGTGAGTTGCTCGGCCAGCAACAGCCGGACGCTGAGCTCGCAGCGCGGTTGGAGGTATTCCGCCGCTGGCCGTCCGCCTCGACCGCCGAGCGGTTGCGCCAGGCGGCTGGTCAAGCGTGGCCGGCGCACCGCGACGAAGTCATCGACCCCCTCGGACGGTCACCGCGCGATGCGGTGGTCTTCGCGCTGCACCACCTCGGCGACGCGGAACTGGCCTGGACGCTGGCGCACAACCTCAAGCTGACCGACACGGGCACCTGGAGCGAATTGGTCGGCGCGTACGAGCGGGTCGATCCGCTCGGCGTGCTTCCGGTGCTACGGGACCTCGTCCTGGCCGACCTGCGCGACGCCAACGCCCGCGGCTACCAGCAGGCGGCCCGCCGCCTGCGCCGGATGCGGATGCTGGCCGCCGGCACAGACCGGACACGCGAGGTTGACGAGCTGATCGGCGCGCTGCGGGAGGATCACCGCCGCCGGCCCCGACTTCAGCGCGAGTTCGATAAGGCCGGCCTACTCTGACCGACCCGGCTACCGCGCTTTGGCCGGTTGGAAGTCGGCGCCGAGCTGGTCGACCGCCTCGTCGTGGTCCGGGCTGGACGGGTCGGCCAACGCGTCGAGCAGGTACTGGTGCCGGGCCGCGCCGCCGGTGTCTTCGGGCGGGCAGGCACCTTCGCCGTCGAGGATGGTGAACGTGTTGTCGGCGCCGCCGGGGCGGATCTCCTCGACGGTGACGGTGTGCGTCCAATGGTCGCCGAAGTCGTACACGTAGGTGAACGTGGCGCCTGGCTGGGTGGCGATGGAGACCAGGCGTTCACCGTCGGCGGTGGCCTCGCCCGAGTCGGAGCGCGGGTCGATAATGGTGTGCGTGTGGGTCTCGAACGCGTACATGTGCTGGTCGTGCCAGCCCATCGCCTCCTGGAACATCAGGTGGACCTGGTCCAGGGGCGTGTTCGACGGGATCGCCACTCGCCGCCACACGCGGGGTGTGATGCCGTCGAGTTCGATCCGAAGCACGAGCGAGGCCGGGTCGGCAGGTTCGACAGCGAGGAAACCGGCGTTGCCACAGCATTTCTTGTACTTGCCGCCCGAGCCGCACCAGCACGCCGCGTTGCGTTCCGGCGGCCACAGCTCGCCGGTGTGGCCGGCCTTGTGCAACCAGCCGGCGAAGTCCAACCGGGTCTGCCGGCCCGCCGGGTCCTTGCCTTCCCGCTGTGCGTAGGCGAGCAGGTCGGTCACGTTCAAGCGCATGACCCGGATCGCGGTCGTGGACCGTGCGGCCAGAGCTCGCATGGTCTGCTCGTTTTCGCGGCGGTAGTCGCCGTGGTCGCGGTAGCTGGTGGCGTTCAACAGACCCCGCTCCCACGCCGCCTCGTACTGATCCCGCAGGAAGTACGCCATCTGGTACACCGTCGCGGACATGAGCTGATCCCTTCTCAGTCCGAGGTTTCGGCCGGCAGGATGTGACCCAACGTCCGCAGCCTCTTACGGAACTCCGGCTCCCGATTAACGGCCACCGCCAGATGCCGATCGCCAACGAGCTGGCACAGCCCACGCAACCGCCGATCACCAGCGATCAGCGCGGCCAACGCCGGGTCGGCACACTCCACAAGGCGGACGACACCGACGTTGCGTAGCCGACCGGTCCGGCCGTCGATGTCGGCCAGCAAGGTGGTCACCGCGTTCGGCAATTCGTGATCGGCTCGGGAGGAAAGAAACTCGCGCAGCTGATCCAGGCTGCGGCCAGCGTCCACCGCAGCCAGCAGCGTCGCTTCCCGCAACGCCCAGACCCGGTCCGCAGAGCGGTATGCATACGCGTCGAGCATCAGCCGGTCGGCCGCCGACAGTTCGCCGGTGACCACGACGTCCAGGTTGGGCAGCACCTTCAGCACGCCGGCCGTGGCCGCATCCGTCGACGGCGCCCGGTAGTCGCCGGTCAGCCCGAACACATAGGCGCCCAGAGCGTTGAGCCGCACCGCACGCAGCCCGTCATAGCGGCTGAGGTAGTCCAGGTCGTCGGCACCCCAGTTGTTGTGGTAGTCCGTCCGGGCACCGGCCGGGTCGGTGTAGTCCAGGTCGAACAGACCCAACGTGCCGGCGTACTCGAACAGCACCGCCAGGGTGTAGCGCCCCTCCAGGATCGGCCAGTCGGCGAACCCGGCGTAGCCGAGACTGCCGTACTCCGGATCGACCAGATACAGCCGCCACAACCCCCGGTCGCTACGCGCCACCGTCGGCGCCAGGTTGCCACGCCGCATCCGGTCGAACAGGTCATCGACGGCCAGCCATTCGCCGACCGGGCAGCGGGCCAGCGCCGTCGCGACCGTCTGCCGGCGGGTTCTCGCCGAGGTGAGCGTGTTGGCGGTGCGCTGCCCCTTGATGTGCTCGACCCGGCTCAACTCGTCGATCGGCGCCTTACCCACCCAGGACCGCCACAGCGTTCGGATCGTCTCGGCTGGCGGCCGACCCAACGCGGCATGACCCTTCGCCGTCAACCGCAACCGGCCACCAGCCAACTCGGCCAGCCCACCAGCCTGGACCAGCAACGGCCACGCGAACGCCGCGATCGGCTCCACCGGATAGAAATCACCGCCGACCAACACCTTGGCCACCGCCGCGACAGTCCCTGCGGCCGGCCGCTGGGTCTTCTCGCTGACCCGCAGCTTCCCCGCACCAACAAGCTGCAAAACGGCCAGCACGTTGGTCAACGCCTCGACCTCGGTCGAGCGGACCGTCGCCTCATCGGCGTCCGAACTGAGTGCACCGCCCACAGCCGAACACCATAGGGCAACAGTCACCCACGCCCGCACACCGACCGGTAGGCGTACGCCTACATGGACCACTCGCCGCCCACGTCGACCAGCGGCACCAGACGCAGCACATCCCGTCATTCAGTCAGCAATGCAGGTAGTCACGATCCGTAGCGCCCGGATCGCGGCAGATCCGGACGCCAAGATCACTCACTTGGTGTCCTCGACACCCGCCGAACACCGCGCGGCTGACGACAGAAGGCGAGGCCCAAGGAGAACTGACGCTGGATGACCCCCACGAAGCACGAGCCAACTTAGCAGCGATTGTCGACGACGCGTGGAAACTGGATCTGGTGTGGCGCTTTCTATTGATCAACTTGAACAATCTCGATGAAATCGACAGCGACATCAGCAGATCGCACGTGCCGTCCAGGACATTGCACCAATCTCACCGAACCAGTCAAGGACCTTCTAACCCTGTGGACAAATCGGGACCGCGGCACAAGCAGCCTCGCCTATTTGATGGACCTGCCTAAAGAAGCGGGTTCAAGGATCTAATCTCAACCTTCTCTTGGCGGGCATGAGAGCTGGTTCGTCTGCCCGAGGTGTCACTCAGCCGAGTGTCCTCATCCATCTCCTTGCCGGCTCATCCTCAGAGGATCGGTCGAGGAGGGACGTAGCGATGGCTGGCAGCGGTGTGATCCTCAAGCGGTGCGGGTGCCGTGCCCCGCAGACGAACAGGCGGTTGGAGCAGGTATGCCCACGCCTACGTGAGCGAGGACATGGCACCTGGTCGTTCCACTGCTCGGTGACGACGATGTTCGGCGGGCGGGAGCGGGTCCGCCGAGGCGGCTACGCCACCCGCCGCGACGCCGAGACCGCCCGGGACGAGCTGCTGGAGCAGTCCCGTGCCGAGCGCACCGCCGCGACCTGGACTACCGGGCGTTGGCTGCGGCACTGGCTGACCACGCGGACAAGTATCCGGCCCAGCACGCTGCGGTCGTACACCGAACACGTCGAACGCCACCTCATCCCGCACCTGGGCAACATCCGGCTCGGCGAGCTGACCGGCCGCCATGTCGCCGCGATGTTCACCGCGCTGGCGTCCACCGACACCCGGTACGGTCACCCACCCACCCCGGCGACGCTGCACCGCATCCGCGCCACCCCTCCGCTCGGCACTCAACGCCGCGATCCGCGACGGGCTGCTGCGCGACAACCCGGCCCGGTTCGTCGAGCTGCCCACCCCGCGCCGCCCGCAGCCGCAGGTGTGGACCAGCCACCGGGTCGACGCCTGGCAGCGCGACGGGCAACGCCCATCGGTCGCGGTCTGGACCGCCGACCAAGTCGCCACCTTTCTCGACACCGTCCGCGAAGACCGGCTGTTCGCGATGTGGTGGCTGATCGCCCTACGCGGCCTACGCCGCGGCGAGGCGGCCGGGCTGCGCTGGTGCGACGTCGACCTGCAGCAGCGGGTCATGGTGATCGAACAACAGCGCATCGCGTTCGGGCGCATCGTGACCGTTGGACCGCCCAAGACTAGGGCGAGCCGCCGCACCATCGCCCTGGACCGCACCACCGTCGCTCACCTGCGCGTCCATCTGCGTCGCCAACGCGCCGAGCGGGATGCCGCTGGCCAGGCGTGGCACGAGTCCGGCTACGTGTTCACCACCGATGACGGCACACCGCTGCACCCGGACTGGATCACCCGCCGTTTTCGCCGCCTGGTCGACGTGTCCGGCCTGCCACCGGTGCGGCTGCACGATCTACGCCACGGTGCGGCGACCCTGACCCACGCGGCCGGTGCGGATCCGAAGACCGTGCAGGAGCAGCTCGGGCACACCAGCATCGTGCTCACCGCCGACACCTACACCAGCGTCCTGCTCGAACTGCACCTCAAGGTCGCCGAAGCCACCGCCCGGCTCGTCCTCAAAGCCGCCGCCCGCAACCCCGGACGACGACGACACAGATCCAAGATCGGCCCGCCGAAATCCGCAGCACCGGACCAACCGACGCGACCGCAACCGGTACGCCCCAAGCGATCCCGTAAGAGCAAGCGCGCCAAGAAGGGTCGCGCACCCGCGACACCCACCCGACACCCAAAGATCAAAGCCGCATAGCTCAACGGCTATACGGCCTGCTCACGATGGTGCGCCGCCAGGGACTCGAACCCCGAACCCGCGGATTAAGAGTCCGATGTGGAGGGTGCCGACCTGTCCACATCGGAGCGGCGCATCCGTCAGGCGCAGTTTAATGCTATCCCGTCCAACTCGGTGGCACAACGTCGTGCCGTTCGGTCCGTGCGGTGCTGACGCTTACGCGGCGTCCGAGCACACGACGAGCACACATACCTGGCCACCGAATGGCCCGCATCGCGGGTTCGACCGGTCTTGTTGGCGCTGGCTTATGCGCCGACGACGAGCGGGCGTCTGGCTGCGATGTCGATCTGCGGGTCGCGCAGGCTGAGCGCACCGTCGAATGGGTGTTGCAGGTTGCTGATGAGCCGGGCGACGGTGTTGCCGCAGGAGCCGGCGCTGAGGTAGATACGCATCCAGCGGCGGGTGATGTCCATCTGGAGTGTTTGGCCGACGTGCAGGTCGACGGCCTCAACCTCGGCGACGTCGCGCTTGACAGTCGTCAGTCCCCACAGTCTGAACGGCTCCCGGCTGGAAGTCAGTTCGTCGGCGAACGCACCGACGTCCTCGATCTCCCGGCTGAACATCACGACGATGGGCGCCCCATTGACGATGCCACCCCCGTCTTCGGAGGCACGTTGCCAGGTGATGGCCTGGACCTCGACCAACTCAACCAGCTGCTTGTACCGGTCCACGACGGTGTTCACGAACTGCAGGTGCAGCTCAAGCGAACTGCTCGATGTCGTCCAGTGTTGGCGTTCAACGGCGACTGGTTGCCGTGTTGCCGCCTTCCGGATGGCCCGGTCGAGCGAGCCCGCGTCCGACCCGGGTCGCACGAAGCACGACAGCATGCCGAGGCAGGCGGGGCAGACGGCGAACGGCGGCCCGGTCCGCTGGATCACCGTCAGCGGGAGCCGCCTCGACCCGGCGAGGCGTGGATAGCCGATTCCCCTATCCGATGGCCACGGTTCGGGTGGTCAGGTCGTGATCGGTGATCGGGCGCAGCGCACGGCAGGGGTCGCCGTCGGCGACCCCTGCCGGTGGGACGTCGCGGCTGACCGCGCTCCCGGCGCCGATCACCGAGCCGTACCCGATTCGGACGCCGGGCAGGACGACGGCGTTGCCGCCGATCCAGACCTTGTCCTCGATCATGATCGGCTCGGAGAACCGCGCGAAGTCCACCCGGCGCGCCGGGTGCACCGGGTGCCCGCTGGTAGTGAGCGTGACGCTGATCAGGCGGCGTGGCCACCAGCTGGGGCTGGTGGCCACGGGTCCGTCAAGTCCGTCATGCGGCGGGTACCGCTCGGTGCGGCGGGAGGTCGAAGTCGTCGTCGCGCATGCGCAGCAGGGCCACGGTCGCGCCGGCATATCCGGCGGCGGTGACGAGCAGGCCGATGCCGGAGGCTACGTGGCCGGGCATGAACGGATGGGTGAACCCGCCTACCGCGAGGGCGATGCCCATCCATGCCGGGGCCGCCTTGCTGCGCCACAGGGCGAGGCCTAGCAGCAGTGAGCCGAAGACGATGCCCACGATGAACAGCAGACCGCCGAGGGCCGCCGCCGGCTGCGCCTCGAGCGCGTCCTGCAGCTTGGCCGTGGCGGCCACGTCGAGGCCGTTCTTCACCGCGGTGTACGCCAGCAGGTCGCCGCCTTGGTTGAGCGGGAAGCCGGCCAACTGACCGGTCAGCGCGAGCAGCGCGCCGGCGGTGGTGAGCCGGGGAGCGCCGCGCCGCGACACCCAGACGACCGCGAAGGTGGCGGGGATCAGCAGGACGAGGAACGGTATGCCGAGGTACTGGGTGACCTCGACCCGGTCGAGGTGGTCGGCGTACGCCTCGGCGGTCCGTGCAAATGACGTTCCGCCGTCGACCGGGCTGAGGATGTAGTTGAGTCCCATGCCGATCATCGGCAGCGGTGCGATGACGGCCAGCAGGACTCGCCAGAAGGCTCGTACGTCGTGCGGGTGCTCACGCGGCGGCGCGTTGGCACCGGAGGGTTCGACTGTCGCTTCGTTCCGCATTGTTGTCTCCGTCCTCAGCTCGCCCGCGGCACCCGGGCCGGCCGCCCCTTGGCGTACACCAGGGCCAGACCAAGGCCGGCGGCGCTGAGCACGAGGCCGATGACCGCGCCGTCCCATGCCTTGGCCAGGCCGACGACCGCGCCGGCCAGGTTGACCGCGCCGACGGCGATGACCGCGGGCATTGCCCAGCCCGCCGACCGGAGCAGGCCGACCGCGGCGACGATGCCGGCGACGCCGAGCAGGCTGAACAGCCAGGCGACCGGAGCGGGCAGGCCGATGCCGCCGTCGTCGAGCGCGAAGGGCAGGTTGAGTAGCGACATGACGATGGTCGCGATCGCGGCGCAGTAACGGATGGTCCGCATGACGGTCTCCCTTGTCGTTGGTCGTTGCGGGCCAGACCAGGTTGCGGGTCGCCTCGATCACCCGGCCAGGGCTCGGATTCCCGGTTCGCGCCGGTCGCCGCCCTGCCGCTGGTGCAGCGTGCCCGGGTACCCGGGAAGAGCTTCCCGCCGGGTCGGGAACGCGGTCGTTGATCGGATCGCGGTCGGATCGCGATACTCTGCGTATCGACACCGCGCCTGAACCCCTGAGCCGTGACGGCAGCCGATGGGCCGCCGTGACGCTGGCGGCGGTCCTCGTGGGCGTCACGTTCCTGGTGTTCTGGGCGAGCACCGGCCGGCCGCTGCCCAACCCGGACGGCTCATCGGCCGTCTGGCTGGAGCCGCTGGTCACGATGATCGCCTACGGGGTGGCCGGCGCCCTGCTCATCGACCGCCGTCCGGATCTGCCGTTCGGTTGGCTGTTGGCCGGGGCCGCGGTCCTCACCGTCGTCCACGTGCTGGTCGTGCCGGTGGCGTACGCCGCCGCCCTGGACGGCGACCGCGGCCCGCTGGTGCGGTGGGCGCTGACCGCGGGAGCCTTCGGGTTCGCCCCGATCGCCGCGCAGGGGCTGGTCAACATCCGGTTTCCCACCGGCCGGCCAGCCACCCTGTGGGGTGCGGTCGGCGAGAAGATCCTCATCATCTCCACCGCGCTGGTCATACTCGGGGGGATCCTCGGCAGCTCCACCCTGCGGGACACGTCCACCGGCGTGGCCGCGCTGTCCCACCCGCTCACCGCCGGCACCGCGGTCGGTCGCGCCGCTGACGCCGCGATCGTGTTCGCGCCGGTCGTCGTCCTGCTCGGCCTGATGGCGGGTATCGGCGTGGTCGTCCGGTTCTTCCGGGCCGAGGGCATCGCCCGGCAGCAGCTGAAGTGGCGCGCCGTCGGCGTGTTTGTCGCGCTGTGCCTGTTTCCGCTGGCGGTGACTGAGCGGACGCCGTTCTTCGACACGAGCCTCGACGCCGTGGTGTTCGTTCTGACCCTGGTCGTGCCCGTGCTGCGCTACCGGTTGTGGTCCATCGACACGATGCTGCGCCGCTCGCTGCTGTACGGCATGATCACCGCCGCGCTCGTCGTCGCGTTCGCCGCGCTGGCGGCCCTCGGCGCACTGGTGGTGTCCAGACAGGTCGCGACACCGGCCGCCGCCGCGGCAGTGGCGCTCTGCTTCGTGCCGTTACGCGCCCGCACCCAGCGCCTGGTCGACCACCTCTTCTACGGCGGCCGCCAGGACCCCTACCGGACCCTGCGCGACCTCAGCCGGCGGCTCAACGCCGTCCCCGGCGGCGACGCGCTCGGCTCGTTCGCACACGCCGCCGCGACCGCGCTGCGGCTGCCATACGTGGCCATCCAACGCGCCGACGGCACCCCGGTCGCGTCGTACGGCACGCCGGTCGAGCCGCTGGGCCGCTGGCCGCTGGCGTACGACGGGCAGATCGAGGGTTTCCTCGTGGTGTCGGCCCGCCGTGGCGAGGACGGCTTCGACGACCGCGACAGCGCTCTGCTGTCCGACATCGCCGGGCAGATCGGGATCGCCCTGCACACTCGCACCCTCACCGCGGAGCTGCTGCTGTCCCGCCAGCGCCTCGTCACCGCGCGCGAGGAGGAACGGCGCCGGCTGCGCCGCGAGCTGCACGACGGCCTCGGGCCCGTACTGACCGCGATCGGCCTCACCCTCGACGCCGCCCGGGCCCGCCTGGACACCGATCCGGCCGCCGCCGGACACCACATCGGCGACGCCCGCCGAGCCGCCGCGCAGGCCCTCGCGGACCTGCGCAAGGTGGTACACGGGCTGCGCCCGCCCACCCTCGACGAACTCGGCCTCGCCGGGGCCCTACGCTCGCAGGCCGAGCAGCTCACCGCCGGCGCACCGCTGCGCGTCACCATCGACGCGGATGGCCTGCCGGACCTGCCCGCCGCGGTCGAGGTCGCCGCCTACCGTACCGCGGTGGAGGCGGTCACGAACGCGGTACGCCACAGCGACGGCAAGCACTGCCACGTACGCCTGACCGCCACGCCCGGAACGCTCACGCTCCAGGTCACCGACGACGGCGGCTCGGCCGGGCCATGGCTGCCCGGGGTCGGCGTGACCGCGATGCGGGAACGGGCCGCCGAACTCGGCGGCAGCTGCCACGCCGCACCCGGCCCCGACGGCGGTACCGTCATCGCCCACTTCCCGCTCCCGGAGACGCCATGATCCACGTCCTGCTCGCCGACGACCACCCCCTCGTACGCCAAGGCCTACGGGCGGTCTTCGACACCGTCGCCGACATCGACGTGGTCGGCGAGGCGGGCGACGGCCACCAAGCCCTCCGCCAAGCCGTCGAACTACAACCCGACGTCGTCGTGATGGACCTACAACTGCCCGGCCTGCACGGCATCGACGCCACCAGCCAGATCCAGACCCAGGCACCGAACGCCGCTGTCCTCGTCCTCACCATGTTCGAAGACGACGCCACGGTCTTCGCCGCCATCCAGTCCGGCGCCCTCGGTTACCTCGTCAAGGGCGCCGACGGCGCGGACATCATCGCCGCCGTCCGATCCGCCGCAGCCGGCCAACCAGTCTTCGGCGCCGCCCTCGCCAGCCGCCTACGTACCTGGTTCGCGTCACCGCCCTCGCACGACGTCCCGTTTCCCGAGCTGACCCCACGCGAACGCCAGATCCTCGACCATCTCGCGGCCGGCCTGACCAACGCCGAGATCGGCCAACGCCTGCACCTGTCCAGCAAGACCGTCGCCAACAACATCTCCACGATCCTCGCCAAACTCCACCTGACACAACGCAGCCAAGCCATCATCCACGCCCGCGACGCCGGCCTCGGCCGCCCCCGATGACCGTTCCCGAGCGCTTCGGTGGATCGCTGCGGCGCGGACCGTGCCGCTGCTGGTCGCCACCTGAGCCGCCGCGAGGGTGGCGCGGCGACTGGTGGTCTCAGCAGGGTGCCAGGTCGTCCGGGAAGCCCTGGTAGCAGACCGGCCGGAGGAACCTGTCGATCGCCATCGGGCCCACCGAGGTCGACCGCCCGTCCGCCGTGGCCGGGTACGGTCCACCGTGGACCATCGGCCCGGCCACCTCGACGCCGGTCGGCCAGCCGTTGTAGATGATGCGGCCGGCGCGGCGTTCCAGTAAGGGCAGGAGCCGCCGGGCCAGGTCGCGGTCACCGGGCGCGGCCTGGAGGGTGGCGGTCAGCTGGCCGGGCAGCTCCTGCGCCAGCTCGACGAGGTCGTCTTCGGCCGGGCAGGCGACGAGCAGGCCGGACGCGCCAAACACCTCGTCCCGCAGCCGTGGCGTGGCGTGGAAGGTGGCCGCATCGGTCTGGAAGACCACGGGTACGCATGCGTCCGGCACGCCGTGCGGGTCGGTCCCCACGGCGAGCGTGGTGACCGCGGGCAGGTCGGTAAGCTCAGCCACGCCCAGCCGGTACGCTTGGGCGATGCCGGCGTGCAGCATCCGCTGCGCGGGCTGCTTCTCGACAAGGCCGGCTACGGCGGCGCGGAACCGGTCCAGGTGTGGCCCCTCGACGGCCAGCAACAGGCCCGGGTTGGTGCAGAACTGGCCGGCGCTCGCGGTCAGCGACGCGACGTATCCGGCGGCGACCTCGGCGGTGCCGGCCGCCAGCCGGCTGGGCAGCAGGAAGACGGGGTTGACGCTGGACATCTCGGCGTACACCGGGATCGGCACCGGCCTGGCATTGGCGATGGTCGTCAGCGCGGTGCCGCCAGCGCGCGAACCGGTGAACGCGACCGCCGCGATGCGGGGGTCGGCGACCAGGCGCTCACCCGGCTCGTTGCCTTCCCCGACGACGAGGCCGAAGACGCCCTCGGGCAGGCCGGTCTCGGCCGCCGCGGCCAGGACGCAGCCGGCCGCCAGCCGGGCGGTGCGCGGGTGCGCGGGGTGGCTTTTCACCACGACTGGGCAGCCGGCGGCGAGTGCCGACGCCGTGTCGCCGCCGGCGGTCGAGAACGCGAGTGGGAAGTTGGACGCGCCGAACACCGCGACCGGACCGATCGGCACGCTACGGGAGCGCAGGTCGGGACGGGGGGCCGGTCGCCGGTCGGGCAGCGCGGGCAGCCGTTTGGGGGAGGCCCAGGCCGGGTCGTCCAGCAGGTCGGCGAACATCCGGAGCTGGTTGACCGTCCGGTCGAGTTCGGTGCGGGCACGCGCCTCGGTGAGCGCGGTCTCGGCGCGTACCGCGGCGACGAGTTCCTCGCCGGCTGCCCGCAGCCGGTCGGCCGTGGCCCGGAGAAACGCGGCGCGGGTGGCGTCCGGCGTACGGCGGTAGGGGTCGAACGCGGCGGCGGCGCGGCGGCACGCTTCCTCGATACCGGCCGGGCCGGAGAACTCGCCGCTCATAGCGCCGCCGGGTCCGGCAGTGCGTCCCGGCTGGCCGGGTCGCGGTAGAGCGCGAGGGCCCAGAAGAACAGCGCCACGCCGATCGCGCCCGCGTCCGGAGTGCCCAGCGCCCGCTTCCCGATGTAACTGGCCCGCCCCATCCTCGGGGTCAGGTCGGCGGTGGCACGAGCGTGGGCCAGTGCCGCGGTGGCCGCGGCGGTCCAGTCGATCGGACCGGCCGTGCCGCGCAGCCCGTCCAGCGTCGGGGCGAGGCAGTCGACGAGCGTACGGTCGCCGACCCGCGCCTCGCCCACCCGCTGGATGGCGGCGGTGCCCTCGGTCAGCCCGCGCACCACGGCCGCGTCCACATCGGACGGTGAGGCGGCGGCCGCGCTGGCGACACTACGCAGCAGGAGCCCGATCAGCGGTCCGCTGGTGCCGCCCACCTCGTCCAGGAAGTAGGTGGCGGCGGTCTCGGTCTCGGTGGCCAGGTCGGCGCCGTCGGGGATCCGTGCGTGCGCACCGCGCAGCCCGTCGCGCAGGTTGTCGCCGAAGTCGCCGTCCCCGGCTGCCTGGTCGTACTCGGTCAGCCGGGCGTGCGCGGCTTCGGCCGCCGCGAGATAAAGGCCGATAAGCATGTCACCCTCGCTTTCGCAGCGTGGCGGTCCAGACGGGGGCGTCCCACAACGCCGTCCACGCGCCGTCGTCGGGCAGGAGCATCGTCACCGTGACGGAGAAGCCCTTCATGTCGAGCGCGGGCGTCCAGGTGCCCACCAGGCTGCCGGCGACCGCGACGCCGCGCCGGCCCAGCGCCTCCTCCACCTCCGCGAAGACGTTGTAGAGCTCGATGGCGGTGGTCCCGCCGAGCCCGTTGACGAGCACCAGCGCCCGAGTGCCCGCGGGCAGGTTGGCCAGCACGTCGTCGACCATCCGCTCGACCAGGTCTTCCAGCGGTGGCCGGGGAATCGTCTGACGGGCTCGCTCGCCGTGAATGCCAACGCCGTACTCGATGTGGTTGGGGGCCAGCTCGAAACCGGGTCGGCCGGTGACGTGCGAGGTGTGCGCCGCCGAGGCGACCGCGATGCTGCGGGAGCGGCTGGCGACGGCCCGGCCCAGCTCGACCAGCGCGTCCAGGCCGGTGCCGCGGTCGGCGGCCGCGCCGAGCAGTTTCTCCACCACGATCGTGGCGCCGGTGCCGCGGCGGCCGGTCGCGGTCTGCGTGCTCTCCGTGGCGACGTCGTCGTCGACGAGCACCCGGGCGACCGGGATGCCGTCGTGGCGCAGGCGTTCCGCGGCGATGCCGAAGTTGATCCGGTCGCCGGTGTAGTTCTTCACGATGTGCAGCACGCCCTCCGGCCCGGCGGCGCTGCGGCTGGCCTCGTACACCTGGCGGTTGTGGGGTGAGGCGAAGACCCGGCCGGGCACCGCGGCGTCGAGCATGCCGGCGCCGACCAGGCCGACGTGCATGGGCTCGTGGCCGGAGCCGCCGCCGGCGACCAGCCCGACGCGGCGCGCCGGGTTGGTGGCCAGTGCGCGGACGTACGCCGGCGCGGTGTGCAGTCGGACGATGTCCCGCTGGTCGCGGGCGAAGCCGCGCAGCGCGCGATCGACGTATTCGGCTTTGGTAACGAAGAAGAGTTCGGCCATGCGGAGCTACTCCTCGTGCGTGGCTAGTCGTGCGGGCGGGGTGGCCCGAGCGAGCCGCGCTGGATCAGGGTCGCTGGCAGGACGCTGTCGTCGATCCCGTTCTCTCCGTCCAGCCGGCGCAGCAGGATGTCGGCGGCGGCGCGGCCCATCTCGTACGCGGGCTGCGCGATTGCCGTGATCGGTGGGTCGACGAGTGGAAACAGCGACATGTCGTCGAACGCGAGCAGGCTTATGTCGGTCGGGATGGTCAGCTCGGCGGCGCGGATCGCCTTGAGCGCGCCGACGGTGACCAGGTTGTTGAAGCAGAAGACGGCGGTGGGGCGCGGGCGGAGCGCGAGCAGATCGGTCATCGCCTCGTAGCCGCCGGACTCCCCGACGTGGCCGTGCCGGATCAGCCGCTCGGTGACCGGCACGCCCGCGTCGCGATGCGCCAGCCGGAAGCCGGAGAGCCGCTGGCAGGCGGTGTCGAAGTCCTGAGGTCCGGAGATCATCGCAATCCGGGTGTGGCCCATCTCGAACAGGCCGCGGATGGCCTGGCGGGTCACCTTGCGGTTGTCGGTGCGGACCAACGGCGCCTTGAGGCCGCGCGGGCGGCGGTCGACGAGCACCAGCGGCCCCGGCATCGCGCTCAGCGCCGCGGTGAACGCTTCGTCGGTGCCTACCGTGGTCGCCGCGAGACCGGCGAGCGTGCCGTCCTGCAAGGAGGTCAGCAGCTGCCGTTCCCGCTCGCGGTTGAGGTGGGAGCTGGCGATGACGCAGTGGTATCGCGCCTGCGCCGCGCGGTCTTCCATGCCCTGGGCGACCTCGGCGTAGAACGGGTTGACGATGTCCGGGACGAACAGGCCAAGCAATGTGGACCGTCCGTTGGACAGTGCCCGGGCCGCCGCGCTGGGCACGTAGTCGAGCCGCAGCGCGGCGGCGCGCACGCGCTCCTTGGTCTTCGGCGCCACGGAGGGCTCGTCGCGCAGCGCCCGGGTCACCGTCGCGGTCGAGACACCGGCCAGCCTGGCCACGTCGCGGATGCTTGCCACCACCGACTCCTTGTCAACCGGGCCGAACGCTGCCGCCCGTCCACTGGGAGCGTCGAAACCCGCCAACCGGCAAGGTCCCGCCGCGTCAGTCAATCACGCGGCCAGCACGCCGGCCTCGACGAGGGCAGCCCGGATGGTTGCCTCCTCCCGCGTGCTGACCGGGGTGAGCGGGTGGGCGCCGCGGCCGCCGTCGCGGCCCTGCAAGGCGAGCGCGGTCTTGATGCGGACGGTCATGTTGGGCCCGTCGATCGCGCGCCACACCGGCAGCAGCCGGTTGTGTATCTCGAGCGCGGTCTTGTGGTCGCCGTCGCGCACCGCGTGCCACTGCTCCACGCACAACCGCGGCACGACGGTGAGCGTCGCGCTCACCGCGCCCTGCGCGCCGAGCATGTATGCCGGGTACAGCAGGTCGTCGACCGCGGTCAGTACGACACCACCGGTGGGCGCCGCCTTCAGCAGGTCGGCCAGGTGGTGGATGTTGCCGCCGGACTGCTTCACGCCCACGACGCCGGGGATCTCCTGGAGCAGCCGGTAGACCGTGCCGGCCGGTATCAGCGCGTACGGGATGACGTTGTAGACGATGACCGGCAGCCCGGTGTCCGCGGTGATCCGCCGGTAGTACTCAAGAGTCGTCGCCTCGTCCGGCTGGAAGAGGTAGTGCACGGGCGTGACCTGGAGGGCGTCCACGCCGGTCTCCTTGAGCGCACGACCATACCGGATGACCTCGGCCGTGGAGTCGCGGATGATGCCGGCGATGACCGGAACCGCGCCGCCGACCTCCTCGACCGCTGCCTTCGCGATCTCCACCGACTGCTCAAGCGAGAGCATCTGCCCGTCGCCGGTCGAGCCGGTCACGCAGATGCCGTGCACCCCCGCAGCCAGGTGGTAACGCACCTCCGCTCGCAACTTGCCGATGTCGACCCGTTCCCGCTCGTCGAACGGCGTGACGAGCGGCGGGATGACGCCCGTCAGCTCCAGCGCAGCCTGACCCATGAGTGACCTTCCTCGAAGCAAACATGTCACCGGTTACATCTGTGGGTAGCTTTTCGCATCCAGAAGGCCGTGTCAACCACAGATATAAGGCGATCAAGCTGCTAAAACGCTCCGCCACCCTTGACAGATGGCGAACCGGCCGCGCAGGGTGTAACCGGTAACACAGATGGGCACACTTCACCGGCAATCGCGAGGACGAATATGACTCCCCACAGCACCCGCGCGAGGGTCGCCGTTACGGCCGCGTTGGCCGGCGTAGTCGCCGTGGCCTCCGCATGCAGCCCGCCGGGCACCGGGTCGGGCGGCTCGGACGGCCGCGCCGACAACGGCGGCGCCATCGCGTTGAACTTCTGGACCAACCTCACCGTCAGCGCCCAGGCCGACGCCATCAAACGGCAGGCCGAGCAGTGCGCCCAGCGGCAGCAAGACGTCTCGGTGACCGTCGAGGCGATCCCCTTCGACAGCATGTACCCAAAGATGGTCACGGCGTTTCGCTCGGGAAACGGTCCGGACATCATGAACACCATCGAGGGCGGTGTCGCGGCGGCGCAGGCTGGCGACTTCATCGTCCCGGTCGACGACGTCGTCGACAAGCACGGCCGCGACGACTTCATCCCGTCCTACCTGAGCGCGGTCGGCAAGGACGGCAAGACCTGGGCGGTGCCGGACTGGGCGCTGCACCAGGAGGTCTGGTACCGCAAGGACCTCTTCGCCGCCAAGGGTGTCCAGGTGCCCACGTCGTGGCCCGAACTGCTGGCGGCGGCCCGGAAGCTGGACGACCCGGCCAGTGGTGTGCGTGGCTTCGCCGTGCCGATGGGCTCGGCGCTGGTCGCCCCGCAGACCTACTACCAATTCCTGTACGCCAACGGCGTGCACACGTTCGACCCGGAGACTGGCGAGTACGCGCTGGACCGCGACCCGGCCAAGGCGGTCGAGGCGACGAAGTTCATGCTCGACCTGTACGCCGCGGCCTCGCCGCCGGAAACTCGCACCTGGGTCTGGAACGACTTCCGGACCGGCTTCGTCAAGGGCAACCTGGCGATGGTGATGGACTTCGGCGCGGTGGTCGGGCTCGCTGCTGAGCAAAACCCGCGGATGCTCGACAACATGGGCGTCTTCGCCCTGCCTGGCCCCACCCAGCAGACCAAGCCTGAGGGCGCGCTCGGCGGCGGGTACTTCTACATGGTGGGCAAGACGAACGAGCGGCGGCAGACGGCTGCCAAGGCCCTCGTGGCGTGCATGATGGAGCCCGACCTCGCCGCCGCGCGGGTCAACACTCGTCCGGTCTTCGCGCTGCCGGCGACGGAAAGCGCGGCGAAGTCGCCCGTCTACACGTCCAACGAGACGGTCAAGCGCTTCGACGAGCAGATCCAGACCATCCGCGACGACGTGCTCCCGCGGTGGTACCGGTACGGTATGGAGGCTGGCCTCAACCAGCTGGCCGGCAAGATCGAGGCGACGACGTTCGTCGGCGACCAGCTCCAGGCGGCCGCCGCCGGCGACCTCACCCCGCAGCAGGCGTTCGACAACATCAACGCCGAGATGAAGCGCCTCGCCGGCGCGTGACGGGTCCGCCGATGTCTGTCACCCATCCCACGTTCCTGTCCCGCGGCTCAGCCGGGCGGCGGCAGCGCGCGGGCATGGCCTTCGCCGTGCCCGCCGCGCTGGTCTTCCTGCTCGTGCTCGCCTATCCGGTGTTCGAGAGCTTCCGCACCTCGCTCTACAACATCGACCTACTCACCGGCGAGGCGTCATTCACCGGCCTCGGCAACTACGCCGACATCATCCGGGACGAGTCGCTGCGCCGGACGATCAGGAACACTCTGCTGTGGACGGTCGGCTCGCTGGCCGGTCAGCTGCTCCTCGGGCTTGGCGCCGCGCTGCTCATCGACGCCGACTGGCGGGGCATGCGCTGGATCCGCCAGCTACTGCTGATCCCGTACGTGGTGCCGGTCATCGCCACCGCCCTGGTGTGGCAGTGGATGCTCGACGGCCAGTACGGCGTGCTCGGCCACACGCTACAGTCCGTCGGCGTTGTGCCCGAGGGCAGCACGCCGCTCGGCCTCGAGGGCAGCTCACTGTGGACCGTCATCATCGTCAACATTTGGCGCGGCTTCCCGTTCGCCATGCTGGTCTACTGGGCGCGGATGCAAAGTATCGACCGGGAGCAGTACGAGGCGGCCCGCGTGGACGGCGCCGGAGCGTGGCACGAGTTCCGCCACATCACCCTGCCAAACCTGCGCTCCGCGACGATCGCGCTGCTGGCCCTGCGCGGCATCTGGACGCTGATGTACTTCGAGTTGGTCTGGTTGCTGTCCCGAGGCGGGCCGGCGGGCTCCAGTGAGGTGCTCTCCACACACATCTACAAGCTGGTGATGGGCGAGTTCCGGATCGGGTATGCCGCCGCCATCGCCACCGCCGCCGGGCTGCTGACGGCCGCCATCGGCACTGTCGGCTGGCTCGCGGTCCGCACCGCTTCGAGGAGGCATAGCCGTGCCTAGCACACTTGCCGACAAGGCGCCCGCTGCCGTCCGGCCCTCACCCCCACCGCCCGCGCGCACCACAGACCGGCCCGTTGGGCTGGGCCGCGTCGCCGCCATCGCCGGCCGCGTCGTCGCACTCGCGCTCATCGTCTTCTTCGCCGTTGGCCCGATCCTGTGGATGGTGCTCAGCTCGATCCGTCCGGCCGATGAGCTCTTCCAGCCCGACCCGACGCTCGTCCCGTCCACGGTGACCGGTGAGTGGTACCAGGAGGTCTTCCGCGGCAGCGAGGCGATGCGCTGGTTCGCCAACAGCTTCGTGGTCGCCGTCGTCACCACCGTCATCTCGCTCGTGGTCGGCACGACCGCCGGGTACGCGGTCTCCCGCTTCACCTTCCCCGGCCGGCGGGCACTGCTGGCCGGGCTGAGCGTGGCCTACCTGTTTCCCGCGATCCTGCTGCTTGTACCGCTCTACCTGGCGCTCAACAGCCTCGGCCTGGTCGGCGGTCTGCCCGGCATAGTCATCGCCCACGTAACCATCACGCTGCCGCTCACCACCTGGCTGATGAAGTCCTATGTGGAGGCTGTGCCGCGGGAGCTGGAGGAGGCGGCCTGGGTGGACGGCCTCGGATACCTCCGAGGATTTCTCACGGTGACGCTCCCGCTGCTGCGCACCGGGCTTGCCACCACCGCCATGTTCTCGTTCATCCTCTCCTGGGACGAGTTCCTCTTCGCCAGCGTGATAGGCCAAGGCGACAACGTCACCGCCCCGGTCGCCATGGCCGGCTTCGTCACCTCCTTCGACATCCGGTGGGGCGCCATCATGGCGCTGAGCACACTCGTCACGGTCCCGGTCGTCGTGCTCTTCTTCGTACTGCAGCGGTACTACGAGAAGGGTCTGACGGCGGGCAGTGTGAAAGGCTGAATCATTGCCACGCCAGCACATCCAACAGACCACACAGGTGCTCGTCGTCGGCGCCGGCTCCGCCGGGGTCGCCGCCGCTGTGACCGCCGCCGAGTCCGGTGCGCAGACCCTGCTGGTCGAGGCAAGCGGCCACGTCGGCGGAACGCTCGCCCGGCAGCTACTGGAACACAGCGCCGGCTTCCACGATACGGCCGGTAACCAGGTCACCGGCGGCGTCGGGCAGCGGATCGTCACGCTCCTTCGGGAGTACGGCGGCACACCTGGCCACATCCCGGACGACGTCGCGTACACCGCCAGCCGGACACCGGTCAACCACGCCGAGCTCTCCATGTGCGAGGCGATCCTTCTGCGCCGGGCCGGTGTCCGGCTGCTGCTGCACACGGCCGTCGTCGACGTGGGCACTGGCGCGGACGGACGAACCGTCCAGGAGGTGACGGCGGAGACGCCGGGGCATGGCCGCATCACCATCCGGCCCGCCGTCGTGGTGGACTGCTCCGGCGACGCGGTCGTCTTCGCACTGGCCGGCGCCGCGTTCCAGGACGACCAACTGCGCGCCACCCAGCCCGCGTCGCTGCTGCTCAAGCTCGGCGGTGTGGACTTCGGGCCGCTTCTGGAGTACGCCCGCGCGCACCCGGACGACTTCCGGCCCGGCAGCCGGTTCGGCGAGGCCAGCAACGACCACCTGAACATGTGGGGCTTCGGCAAGCTGCTCGCCCGCGGCCACGACAAAGGCGTGCTGTCCTGGCCGCGCACCGAGCTGCATCTGGCCGGCTGGCCCAGCCGCGGCGAGGCAGTGCTCAACCTGACCCGCACCCGCACCGCACCAGGCGACCTGGGCGGCGGCGAGGTCTACCTCCAGCTGGCCCAGCAGGTGATGGAGGCGGTCGCCTGGTTCCGCGAGTACGTGCCCGGCGGCCGCCGCGCCTACCTCGCCGACGTCGCCGACCGCACGGGGGTACGCGAGTCGCGCAGGATCCTCGGCCGAGCCACCCTCACCCGTGACGACGTGGTCGGGGCACGCCGCGCCGCCGACTCCATCGGGCAGGGCGCCTTCCCGATCGACATACACGACGCGGCGGCGGCCGGCCTGTCGCACACCGAGAGCGTGCCCACGTCGTACGACATCCCGTACAGCATTCTGGTCGCCCGGGACATCACAAACCTGCTGGCGGCCGGCCGCTGCGTCTCCACCACACACGAGGCCAACGGCTCCGTCCGGATTACCGCCACCTGCTTCACGACCGGCGAGGCGGCAGGCGCCGCGGCGGCCCTGGCCGTCCGTGACCGAGCCACCACCGGCACGGCGGACACCGTGTCGGCGAATATCGGCCCGGACGCTGACTCGGTCGACGTCGGCTCGATCGACGTCGCTGAGCTGCAGGCGCTGCTGCGGTCGCGAGGTGCGATCGGCGCCCGCTAACCGAAGCAGACGTACCGCGCCGGGGTCGCGGGAGCAGAGCTGACCCGCCCTGTACTCCGCCAGCCATCCCCCTCGACCAAGCCGCACTCCAACACGCGGGACGTGTACTTTGTAGTGAGAGCCGTCAGGGTATCTGCTTCATCCCACCCGCAAGGCCACGACGCACGTCCGAACAGACGCCGCCTCGGAACCTGCCGACGCTGTGACGCGCCTCGTCGCGAGTTCGTAGTTACCGCGTTGTCATGGCTTCAGGTAGACGTAGGACCGCAGGTGGGAGATGAACCATTTACCTTGTTGCTGGACGCATACGCTGGTGAACTTCGCCGTCAGCGGTGGCTGCGGCGCACCGCCGTCGTCGCGGAAGCCGCTGATTTCGGCATCGCCGTCGATGACGACGATGTTCGGCTCGGGCCAGTACATGTGGGACACGGTCAGCTTGTGTCGTGTTCCTTTCATCGGACCGTTGAAGGCGGCCGCCTCGTCTGTGCGGATCGCCGCACGGCCGACCGATGCCTGTCCCAGTGGGCTGACGACCGTCCCGTCTTCGGTCCAGCGAGCGGCGAACGCGTCAGCGTCGCCGGCGTTCCAGGCGTTGTCGAGCGCCTGATGCAGTTCGACGATCGCTTTCTGTCGCTGGGTCTGGTCGGCTGGGTCGGACCTGGGCACACCGGCCGTGTGGGTCGTATCCGACGACGGCGCGCGGGCGTCGTCGGATGCGCATCCGGCCAGCGACAGTGACGCGTCGAGCCACTGCCGCAGGGTGGTCCGGCCGTGTTCGGTGATCTGGTAGATGGTGCGGTCTGGTCGCCAGGGACCTGGCACAGCGTCTGGGTGAGGACGACACCCGGCACAGCGGCCGGGACCGTGCGGGACTCGCTCCAGCAGTCCATTTTGGTGAACCCTTCTATCCGTGCCGCGATCTGATGACGTGCGGTGGTACAAGGACAGCCTGGTCGTGGACTACCGCCCGGTACAGCCCGACGAAGACCGCAACCCCGGTAAGCATGCTTATGCCGCCGCTGATCTCCAGGCCCTGGGCGGCCAGGCCGGCCGCCTGTGCATCGCGTACCTCCTTGGCCGTCCGCACGGAGGTCCCGCGTGCCGGCGGGTGGGCCATGATCGCCCGGCCGAGCTGGGCTCGTTCATCAGCCAGTTCGTCGTTATCCTGCGTGCCATGTCGGAGAACGCGTTGGATCAGCACGACGGCGACGACCGGGTGCTCGTGCCGGTGAGCGTGGGGGAGCGCAAGGTGTACCTCGCGGTCCAGCGGATCGGTGAGCCCGTCGACCCAGGCGAGGAGCGGGAGATCGCCGCCCGTGGCCCGGCGCTGGCCGACGTTGTGGCGGGGTTGACCGACTTCGTGGAGCAGTTCTCCGGGCGGCTGCAGCGCACCGACGCCTCCCGGGTGACGCTGGAGTTCGGTTGCGAGTTCGCGGTGGAGTCCGGTTCGTTCGTCGCGGTCATCGGCAAGGCTTCGGCTCGTTCGACGCTCAAGGTGGGTCTGGAGTGGACGAAGCCAGGGCCGTAGCTGACGGCGGTGCGGCACATGAGGCGCTGCTCCGCGCGGCCACGGTCGCGCTGGAGGTGCCCACCGGTGGGTCGCCGTCGCTGGGCACCGGCTTCCTCGTCGCGCCGGGTGTCGTGGCCACGTGCGCGCATGTGCTCGCCGCCCGGCGCGAGGACCTGCCGGCGTCGGTGTCGGCCAGGTTCGTCGCCGCCGGCCGCCAGGTCGTGTGCGAGACCGTGCCCGAGTGGTACCTGCGCCGCACGCCCGGTGGGCTCGATCTCGCGCTGTTGCGCTGCCCGGACGCGGGCGATCTGCCGTACGCGCTGCTCTCCACCGCGCTTTCCGTCGGTGACCCACTGCTGACCTACGGGCATCCGAGCGGCATGTTCCGGGCCGGCCAGTCGGCGACGCTGCGGTACGAGGGCCCGTCGCGGCTGCCCCACGAAGACGGCGACTGGCATCCGCTGCGCGTCACCGGCACGCCGGTGACCGGCGGCTACAGCGGCAGTGCGGTGCTCAACAGGCGCAGCGGCGCGGTCTGCGGATGCTGGTCTACTCCAACGAGCGAGGCAGCGCGCACATGGTCTCCGCCGCCGACATCCTCGCCGCCGACCCGAGGGTCCGCTCGGCCCAGGCGGATCTCGCGGCCACGGCCGGGTGGCTGTCCACACTGGACGACCGGCAGTTGCGCGCCGGCGGTTGGGCCTATCCCGGTCCACGGCTGCGCGCGTTCCTGGATCTCGCCGCCCGCGCCGCCCGCCAGCATCCGTACCCAGGCGTGGTGCCGGGTGTCGAACCGCCGCCGCTGGACACCGTCTACGTCGGGCAGCGGGCGATGCCGACGGTGGGCAGCGAGGCGCCGGCCACGGCCGTGCTCGGGCAGGATGGTGACTGCGTCCTGGTCGGCGGCCCCGGCGTGGGCAAGTCGAGCCTGCTTCGGCACGGGTTGCTGGAGGCAGCACGCCGCTGGCTCGAGACCGGCACCGGCGGTGCGGTGCCGGTGCGGATGCTCGCCGCCGACCTCGTCGCCGCCCGCCCGCTGCCGGAGGCGATCGCCGCGAGCGTGCGCGCCGACCTGGACCCGGTCGGGTCGCTGACCGACTTCCCGGCCGAGTTCTTCGCCGCTGAGCCGCTCCCCGGCGCCCGGTGGCTCGTCCTCGTCGACGGCCTGGACGAGGTCCTCGACGCCGACCGGCGCCGCACGGTGGTCCGCAAGCTCACCGCGGTCCCGGGCGACCGCTATCGGTTCGTCGTCGCCACCCGGCCGCTGGCCGACGGTGAGCTGCCGAAGGCGGGGTGGCCCCGGTTCGAGCTGCTGCCGCTGGCGGCGGGGCTGACCGGCTTCGCCGAGCGGTGGTTCGCCGCCCTTGGCCTGCCCGATCCGGCCGCGTCCGCGGCCGGCTTCACCCGGGCGGTACGCTATACGTCCCTCGCCGAGTTGGCCCGCACGCCGCTGATCGCCACGATGCTGTGCCAGCTGTTCGTCCTGCGCCCCGAGCGGGACCTGCCCCAGGGGCGCGCCGGCGTGTACCAGTCCTTTGTAGACCTCCTTCGGGAGCGCCGGTTCGCCGCCGACGGCGGCATCCACCCCAGCTGGAGAAGGGATTCGAACGGTACGGCCACTCCGCCGTCGACGCCGCCGCCCATCTCGCCGATTGGTTCGACGGGCTGCTCGGGCGCCTGGCGGCGGCCCGGCACGCCGACGACACCACACCGGCGATCGACCTGCTGGCGCGCTGGACCGGCCAGCTGCGCCCGGCGCACGTACCCGATGGGATTTGGCGATCGTCCATAGCGGACCTGCTACGGCGCGGCGGGCTGATGGTGCAGCACGGCGACGACTTCGCGTTCTTCCACCAGACTGTCGGCGAGTTCCTCGCCGCGGCCCACCTCGCCGCCGATCCCCGCCGCAGCGACAAGCTGTTCCGCGCCATGTTCCACTGGCGGCTGCACCCGGACGCGCGCGCGAGGGAGTGGGCGAGCTCGTGGGGAGGGCGGGCGAGCCGGTGGCGCATACCCCGCGACGAGTCCTTCGCCTCGTTCCTCGTCGCCGCCTGGCAGGGGCGGCCCGACCTCACCGGCGCGCTACTCAAGGTGGCCCGCCGCAGCGGCGCGGACGGTGGCAAGTTCATCGCCACGCTGACGACCGACGGCGTGGTCACCGACCGCCGCCTGATCGACACGGCCGCCCAGACGCCTCTCAAGACCTCACGCAGCCCCGGCTGGTGGAGCCCGCAGTACACGACGGCGACGGCGGTCGGCCGCATGGGTGACCCGCGCGGCGGCGACCGGCTCGCCGAAACCGTCGCCGATCCGCGCATCGCATCCGTCACCCGCCGGTACGCCGCTCGCGAGCTGCACAGCCTGGACAACCCGCGGGGCGCTGACCTCCTACTCACCATGGCCACCGACGAGACCGCCAACACCTACGACCGGATCGACGCCGCGATCCAGCTCGCCTGGCTGCCACCCGCCCCTCCGAACCCCTGGTCAGCGGCTGGGCCGCCAACCAGCTCGCCAAAATCAGCACCAACGGCTCGGCCGCCGACCAACTCGCCGCCATCGCCAATGACCCCGCGAGCAGCGCCGGCCGTCACCGTCTCGCCCGCGAAGCGCTGACCATCCTCGGTGACCGCCGAGGCTACCGGGGTCCGCGCCGCATCGCCCTGCTACTCAAAGCCCGCCGCCGCTGACCCGTTCCGCACA
>NZ_JAVHUY010000076.1 GCF_031085175.1 Phytohabitans maris | reverse complement strand
TCGGTTCGGGTGAGGCTGTGGGTGTCAACGAAACGAAGGCGCGATGAGGCTTCCGGAGGCGGCGATGACCACCACCAACAGTGGTCCGGTGAAGGTGCCGGCCCATGCTCTTGAGACTGCTGAGGCTCCTGGGCACATGCTCACCACGACCGCTGCCCGTGCTTTGGCGGTGTTGCGGGTGGGTACCGGGTTTGTGTTCCTGTGGGCGTTCTTGGACAAGACGTTTGGTCTGGGGTTTTCCACCCCGGGTGAGCGGGCCTGGATCAACGGTGGCTCGCCGACCAACGGGTTCCTGTCCCACGTGCAGGTGGGGCCGTTCCAGTCGGTCTCGCATGATCTGGCCGGGCTGTGGTGGGTGGATGCCCTGTTCATGGTCGGGATGGCCGCGGTCGGGTTGGCGTTGATCGCGGGGATCGGTCTGCGGGTCTCGGCCGCCGCCGGTGGTCTGATCATGTTGATGATGTGGGCCGCGGAGTTTCCCCCGGACCGGTACACCGCCGCTGGTGAGGCGTCCGGGTCGACCAACCCGTTCATGGACTACCACCTGGTCTACGCCATCGTGCTGGTCGTGCTCGCTCTCACCTACGCCGGGCACACCTGGGGCCTGGGCCGGATCTGGACCCGCCTGCCCCTCGTCCAGAAGAACCGCTGGATGATCTGACCCCCTCCGGGAGCGCGTGCCGGGCCGCCACAGGCGGCCCGGCACACGTCCGCGCCCGGTTCAGCTCGTGGCGATGTCGCGCAGGGTGGACGTCGCCTCGTGTACGAGGTCGGTCAGGTCGCGGGTCTGGCCGGACTCGACCCACTGCTGGAAGGCGGCGGCGAACGCGGCCATGGCCAGGTCGCCGGCGAGGCGGGCCCGCGCCGGGGCGACGCCACGGGCGACGAGTGCGGCCGTCACGGCGCGGGCGAGGCCGGCCAGCTTGAGCAGCTCACGTTCCTGGAGCGCGTGGTTGGCGGAGATGATCGCGTCCCGGGCCCGGGCATGGCTTTGGCCGCGCGCCTCCTGCAGGCCCTTGGCGCCGGCCTCTAGCGCCGCGGAGACCAGCGCGATCGCGGACATGCCCTCGGGCGCGTCGGTGATCGCGCCGACGAACGCGGACTGGAGCAGGTCCTGACCGAAGAAGAGCACCTCGCGCTTGTCCGCGAAGTGGCGGAAGAAGGTCCGCTCGGTCACCCCGGCCCGCGCGGCGATGTCGGCCACCGTGGTCGCCTCGAAGCCACGCTCGGCGAAGAGCTCCATCGCCGCCTGCTGCAACCGGTCCGGCGCGCCGGGTTGCCACCGTGCCATGTGTCGATCCTAACGGCACCGGCGTACGCGATGACAGTAACTGACATCAGTGCTAGCCTCGGTGATGTCAGCAACTGACATCACGTCATCTCAGGAAGGCTTCACCATGCGCGTCTTCGTCACCGGAGCATCCGGATTCATCGGTCGCGCGGTCGTGGCCGAGCTCGTCGGCGCGGGTCACGAGGTCGTGGGCCTCGCCCGCTCCGAGGCGTCCGCCACTGCCGTCTCCCGGCTCGGGGCGAGCGTCCAGCGCGGAGACCTCGACGACCTGGACTCGATCCGCGATGGCGCCAAGGGCGCCGACGCGGTGGTCCACCTCGCGAACAAGCACGACTGGACCAACCCCGCGGAGTCCAACCGCGCCGAGCGGGCCGCCGTGCAGACGATCAGCGACACCCTCGCCGGTTCCGACCGGCCGTTCGTGCTCGCCGCCGGCGTGGCCGGATTCGGCCTGGACCGGCCGGTGACAGAGCGCGACCCCAACCCCGCCGCCGGGCCGGACTCACCGCGCGGTGGCGCGGAAAACCTTGCTCTGGAGTACGCCGGGCGCGGCGTGCGGGTGGTCAGCGCCCGCTTCGCCCCGACCGTGCACGGCGCGGAGGACCACGGCTTCGTCTCGGTCATCGCCCAGGCGGCCCGGCGCGGCGGAGCCGTGCGCTACCCGGGCGACGGGGCCAACCGCTGGCCGGCGGTCCACCGCTCCGACGCCGCCCGGCTGGTGCGCCTCGGGCTGGAGGCCGCGCCCGCCGGGACCATCCTGCACGCCGTCGCGGAAGAGGGCGTGCCCGTACGCGAGATCGCCGAAGCACTCGCCGGCCGCCTCGGCATCCCGGCGCGCTCCGTCCCGGCCGAGCAGCTCGCCGACGAGCTCGGGTTCATCGGCCGGGTCCTCGCCGCCGACCTCCCCGCGACCAGCCAGATCACCCGCGAGCTGCTCGGCTGGCGGCCCACCGGCCCCACCCTCCTGGAAGACATCGCCGCCGGCCACTACGACCAACCCTGAAACCGCGACGCAGCACCCCCGCCGCGACGGGGGTGCTGCTGACGTTCGTGCGGCCTGATGGCGGGTCGCTCAGCACCTCCGCCAGGCGAAGTTGAACAGGGTGTCCACGTCGCCTTCGCTGGAACCCATCGAGATGGTGTTTCGCCGGCTCGACGTCCCCTCGTCGACGCGAAGCTCGGTGTTGACGTTCAGGATCCGCTGCTCCTCGCACGGCTGGTACACGAGCGTGTAGGCCTTGTCGTCGGCGCGCCAGATGCCGCTCAGCGGGCCGGAGAGCGGGTGGTCCACCGTGTTGTTCTCGGAAGAGCCCTGCCAGTAGTAGTTGGTGCGGTGCAATGCCGTGGCACCGGAGTCGAGGCGGATCCGGCCGCGGTACTCAGCCTCGGCGATCGCGAAGGTCCAGCCCGCCGGGACGGTCACGAGCAGGGCCGCTTGGCAGTTCTTGCGGCGGTCGGTGAGGTCCGCTGTCCCGCCGGCCTCCGCGACGAAGCTGGCGTACGTCATCCGGAAGCCCGTCCGGTCCGCGTTGCTGATCGCCCGGACGGTCCCGGGCGGGCAGCCCGAGCCGTTCGCCGCGACCACGTCGACCTGGATCGCGTCGACCGGGACCGCCTCCGTCGCGGCCGACTCGTCCTCCCCGGCCTGGGCCGATCCGGGGAGGGACAGTGCCAGTGCCACGGCGAGCGCGACGGTGATCGCGCGCCCGGCGCCGATCTTTCCTACCGTCATTGGATCTCCTCGGGGGTTGCGAAAGTGATTGACGGGGCGGCCGCATGGGTTCGTGTCTCGCGTGGGATATTAGCCAGCTAGTCGTAGATCACACAAGCCATTGATATCCGTCTAATCGAAATGCCAGTCGAAACAATATGTCGACCTTGAACACCCATTGATATCTCTCGATTTTAAACGTAGCATTGGCCGGCGCGCGCGCATCCTCGCATCGCTTCGAAAGGAGTCCCATGCGTAAGCTATTGGTGCGTAGTGGTGTTGTACTGGCGCTGTTGACCTCTTCGCTGATCGGCTCGACGCCCGCCTCCGCCGAGGGCTTCCTGGACGACCCGACTCCACCGCCGGCGGACGAGGTCGTGATCGACCTCATCGCGATGGCGGGCTCCGGGTGCCGTCCCGGCACGGCGGACGTGGCTGTCTCGCCGGACAACACCGCCTTCACCGTCATCTACAGCGACTACCTGGCACAGGCCGGCCCCGGGATACCGGTCGCCGACGGACGCAAGAACTGTCAGATCAACGTGCTCGTCCATGTGCCACAGGGCTTCACCTTCGCGATCGCCAAGGTGGACCACCGGGGGTACGCGCTGCTGGAGTCGGGCGCGAGCGCCATTCAGCGGGCCAACTACTACTTCCAGGGCATGTCGCAGGGCAGCTTCACCACGCACCCGCTCAGCGCTCCGCTCGACGACAACTGGATCGCCACCGACGAGGTGGAGGTAGCCGCACTGGTCTGGCGCCCCTGCGGTGAACTGCGGAATCTCAACATCAACACCGAGCTGCGCGTAAACCGGGGCTCGTCGACGGGCACCAGCTTCGTGACGATGGACTCGACCGACGGTGACATCGAGACCGTCTACCACTTCAAGTGGCAGCGCTGCCCCTAGAAGGCCGGAAACCGACGCGCGACACGAACAGGTAAAGCACCGGGGACCGCCGACCGACCGGCGTCGGCGGTCCTCCGGCATCCGTTCCCGAAGGTCGTGTGCTTTGTCCTCCGCCACCGTGGCGGGAAGCCGTTATCGGCGTCCCTTAGGGTCAGGTCGTGGAGTTTCTGGTATCGATTTCTCTTGATTTGAACCGGGTGCCCGAAGGACAGCGGGAAGCGCTGCTGGCCGCGGAGCGGGAGGCGGCGCTGCGACTCGGCGCGGAGGGTGTGATCGTCCGCATGTGGCGGGTGCGCGGCGAGGCCCGCACGGTCGGCGTCTGGCGGGCGGAGAGCGACGGTGACCTCGACGCGGCGTTGGGCCGCCTGCCGTTGCGCCCCTGGCTGGAGGTCACCGCGACGGCGCTGGAGGAGCACTATGCGGATCCGGGTCGGTAGCGTTTCGAGTTGTTGACAACGGTTACAATGTTGAGCATAGTTTTCTCACGCTGAGGCCGTGAGAGGACGTGCTGTGAAGACATCACGATGGACCAGAGGGCTCGGCGCGGCCGGGCTCGCGCTCATGATGTGCGGGGTGGCGGCCTGCGTCTCCGACGCCGAGCCGTCCGGCGGCCCGTCCGGGTCCGTCGAGATCGATCCAGCCGCGACCGTCCGCGTCGCCTGGGCCGGGCCGCCGACCAACCTCGACCCGCACCGGCAGGTCTCGCCGGCCGACATGCCGTACAGCAGCCTGATCTACGACCGGCTCACCCGCATGTCGCCCGATGGCAACAAGGTGTTGCCGATGCTCGCCGAGAGCTGGACGTTCAGCCCGGACGGCAAGCGCCTGGAGCTGAAGCTGCGCACCGACGTCACGTTCCACGACGGCACGAAGTTCACCAGCGCCGTCGTCAAGACGAACCTGGAGCGGGGCAAGAGCGTCGCCGGTACCACGGTGGCGCCCGACCTCGCCAGCATCGCCTCGATCGACACGCCCGACGACGCGACGGTGGTCCTCAACCTCTCCAGCGGCGGGGCCGCGCTGCCGGTGGCGTTCACGACGAACGTCGGCGAGATGGTGTCGCCGAAGGCGCTCGCCGACGGTCGCGACCTCAAGCTCGCGCCCGGCGACGCCGGCTCCGGTGCGTACAAGCTCGCCGATCTGCGGCCCAACGAGTCGGCGACCTTCGAGCGCGTCGACAACTACTGGGACGACTCGGTACAGCGCGCCAAGACCATCGCGATCACCGTCTCGACCGCGGCGTCCGGCATCAACGGCCTGCGCGCCGGACAGTTCGACCTGGTACAGGTCACGATCGGGCCGGACACCCAGCCCACCCTCGACGGCGCCAAGGCCGGCGGCTACGAGGTGTACGTCAAGGACGTGCGGGGCTCGCACACGCTGATGCTCAACTCGGCCAAGCCGCCGCTGGACAACCTCAAGCTCCGGCAGGCCATCCAGTTCGCGATCGACCGCGACGCGATCGGCAACCAGCTGTACCAAGGGCAGTGCGCGCCGAGCTACCAGCCCTTCGGGTCGGGAAACCCGGCGCACAACGCGGAGGTGGACAGCGGCTACGCGTTCAACCTCGACAAGGCCAAGCAGTTGCTCGCCGAGTCCGGGCTGGCCAACCCGACGTTCGACATCGAGTTCGGGCCGGCGCACAAGGTGACGGCCGAGGCCGTACAGGCGCAGCTCACCTCGGCCGGCATCAACGCCCAGCTCAAGCCGGTACCGCAGGGGGAGGTGTCACCGCGGTTCAACGGGGGCGAGGCGATGGCCACGCTGACCGGCATCGTGCCGGGGGCGGACGGCAGCACCTACGTCAGCCGGTACGTGCTCGGCGGCGCGACGATCTCCCGCGGCGGCGACCCGGCGCAGGTCGCGCGGGTCAAGACGCTGGCCGCCGAGGCGCTCGACCCGACGCTCTCCGAGGCCGACCGGGGCACGAAGTACCAGGAGATCCAGGGCGTGGTCGCCGCGCAGGCGTGGTCGGTGCAGGTTTGCAGCGCCCGGCAGCTCTGGGCGCACAACGCGAAGATGGTCGGGGTCGACGACACGATGCCCGGCATCTGGGCCGCGCTGCCGGAGTTCGACCGGCTCGCCAAGGCCCGCTAGCAGAGCCCTGCCCACCCCACGTCCGTGATCGAAGCTCCCGTCAAGTCGTTCTAACGACTTGACGGGAGCTTCGATCACAGCACCTCAGGCCGGTGTCACCTCGACCGGCAGCGCCGCGATCGTACGCAGGTTGCCGTGGTCGACCCAGCTGACCGTTTCCTCGACGGCGGAGATGGACGCGGTACGGCGCAGCAGCTCGCCGAGCGCGACGCTGGCCTCCATCCGGCCGAGGGCGGCGCCGAGGCAGGTGTGCATGCCGAAGCCGAAGCCGAGGTGGCGGGTGTCCTTGCGGGTCAGGTCCATGGTGTCCGGCTCGGGGAAGCGGCGCGGGTCGCGGTTGCCGCCCGACAGCAGCGTCCACACCGGCTGGTCGACGCCGATCTCCACGCCGTCGCCGACGGTGAGCGGCTCGGTGGTGGTCCGGATGAGTCCGAAGTGGACCGGGCCGTGGAGGCGCATGAGCTCCTCGATGGCGTTCGGCATCAGGTCGGGGCGCTCGCGCAGCAGGGCGAACTGCTCCGGTTCGCGCAGCAACGCCGCCAGCGCGGCGCCGAGGAACGCCGAGGTCGTGTCGGAACCGGCGACCAGCAGCAGGAAGGCGAGTGCGGTGGTCTCCTCGCGGGACAGCCGGTCGTCCTGGTCGCGGGCCTGGATCAGCTTGGTGATCAGGTCGTCGGCGGGGTGGCGGGCGCGGTCGGCGAGCAGGTCGTCGAGGTACGCCAGCAGGTTGCGGGTGGCCTCCTCGATCTTCGCCATCTTCTCGTCGGGCACGTTGACGGCGGTCGCCGAGGTGATGAGGAAGTTCCAGTCCCGGAACGTCTCGATGTCCCGGTCGGGTACGCCGAGCATCTTGCAGATCACCGCGACCGGGATGTGCTCGGCGAAGTCGTTCATGAAGTCGAAGGCCGGCTTGTCCAGGCAGGCGTCGAGCAGCCGGGTGACGTGCTGGCGTACCCACACCGACAGGTCCCGCACCGTGACGTTGTTGAACGCCTGGCTGACCAGCCGCCGCTGCCGGGCGTGCTCGGCCGGGTCGTCGAAGAACAGCATGCTCGCCGCCTGTGTCTGCAGCGTCGGGCTGGTGGCGTACCGCGGGTTCGCCTTCAGTTGGGCGAGCATGCTCATGCCCCGGTGGCGCAGTGCCCGCGAGATGTCGTCGTACCGGCTGAGGACCCAGAGCCCCCGCTCGGTGCGGAACACGGGCTCGCGCTCGCGCACCTGCGCGTAGAGGTGGTACGGGTCGTCGAGGGCCAGCGGGTGGTCGTTGAGCAGGGAGTCGACGATCCCCGCGACGGTACTTGGCATCGGACCTCCAGGGGGCTCTCAGGCGACGAGAGCGACCTAAGTATGATAATGAATAGCAGCATATTCCGCCACGTCGCCGGAGGTGCCCGTTGACCATCTATCGCATGCCGGTCGGCTTCGGCCCGTCGCTCGGGCCACGGCAGGGCCCGGACGGGCGCCGCTTCAACGGCGAGCATTCCCGGGCCACCGTCCTCACCGTCGAGTACCTCACCGACGCGGACGCGATGGCCGCCCTGCTCCCGCCCGGGTTCACCCCGGCGCCGGAGCCGGTCGTGTCCGTGAACGTGCACTACAACCACAGCCTCGCCTGGCTGGCCGGCCGCGCCTACAACTACATCGAGGTGCTGTTTCGCAGCACGTTCGAGGGGGAGCGGGACCGGGTCGAGGGCAACTTCGTCGCGGTGATGTGGGAGAGCCTCGCCGACCCGATCATCGCCGGCCGGGAGGAGGTCGGGCACCCCAAGCTCTTCGCCGACATCCCCGACCCGGCGGTCACGGCGCAGGGGACCACGTTCGAGGCGAGCTGGTTCGGCTACCGCTTCTGCACCGTACGGTTCGACGGGCTGTCCCTGCCGCCCTGGCCGGCCGACCGGGAGGAGCGGGCGCTGGCCGAGCCGCCAGCGACCGGTCTCGCCGGACTGCCCCGGCTGAACCACAAGTACATCCCCAACTCGGCGGACCTCACCCTGCCCGACGTGTCGTACGTGGTGATGATGCCCGCCGGCCTGTACGAGCACCGGGTGCTCGACTCGTGGAAGGGGAGCGGGTCGGTGGAGTTTCGGGAGGCGCGCTGGGAGGACCTGCCGACGATGGCGAACATCGCCACCGCCATGGCGCGACTGCCGGTGCGCGAGTGGCGGGGCGCGTCGATGGTCCGCACCCTGCGCGCCTTCAACGACCTGCGGGACGTGATGCGGGTGGTGTCGTGATGGGCGCCGACCTGCTGGCCGTTCCGGCGGTGATCGGTGGCGCGGAGGTCACCGGGGACGACGCGTTCCTCGACCTCGACCCGTCCACCGGAAAGCCGTTCGCCCGCGCTGCCCGGCTCGGGCCGGCCGAGGTCGACCGCGCGGTGGCGGCCGCCCGGGAGGCGACGGCGGCGGCCCGGCGGATGAGTGCCGAGACGCGGGCCGGCCTGCTGATGCGCCTCGCCGAGCTGATCCGGCGGGACCACGACCGGCTGACCGACCTGGAGACCCGCGACGTCGGCAAGCCGCGCCGGCAGGCCGCCGCCGACGTCGTCGTGGTGGCCCGCTACTTCGAGTTCTACGCGGGCGTACTGCGCGCGCTGCACGGCGACACGCTGCCGCCGATGGAGGGCCTGTTCGCGTACACCCAGCGGGAGCCGTTCGGGGTGACCGCGCACATCACGCCGTGGAACTACCCGCTGCAGATGGTCGGCCGCACTCTCGCTCCCGCCCTGGCCGCCGGCAACTGCTGCGTGGTCAAGCCGGCCGAGGACACGCCGGTGACCGCCGTGGAGATCGCCCGGCTGGCGCTGGAGGCCGGGATGCCGCCCGGCATGGTCAACGTGGTGCCGGGCCTCGGACCCGAGGCGGGCGCCGCGCTCGCCGCGCACCCCGGCGTCGACCACATCTCGTTCACCGGCTCGCGGCCGGTCGGCGCCGAGGTCGCCGCGGCGGCCGCCCGCAACGTCGTACCGGTGGTGCTGGAGCTGGGCGGCAAGTCGCCCAACATCGTCTTCGCCGACGCCGACCTGGACCGGGCGGTACCGCTGATCGCCAACGCGATCCTGCAGAACTGCGGCCAGACCTGCTCGGCCGGTTCACGGGCCCTGGTCCACGTGGACGTGCACGCCGAGTTCGTCGCCCGGCTGCGGGAGCGGTTCGAGGCGGTCAGGATCGGGCCGGGCGCGGCCGACCCCGACCTCGGCCCGCTCATCAACGCCAAGCAGCGGGACCGGGTCGCGGCACTGGTCCGTACCGGCTCCGGCGAGGCCGACCTGGTCACCGGCGGTGCGGTTCCCGACGAGCCGGCGCTCGACGGGGGCTTCTTCTTCCGGCCCACGCTCTTCGACCGGGTCCCGCCGGACGCGGTGATCGCCCAGGAGGAGATCTTCGGGCCGGTGCTGGCGGTCACCCCGTTCCGCACCGACGAGGAGGCGGTCGCGCTCGCCAACGGCACCGAGTACGGCCTCGTCGCGGCGCTGTGGACCCGTGACGTCGGCCGGGTGCACCGGCTCGCCGGCGAGATCCAGGCCGGCCAGGTGTTCGTCAACACCTACGGCGCCGGCGGGGGCATCGAGCTGCCGTTCGGCGGGCGCAAGCGCTCGGGCCACGGCCGCGAGAAGGGCTTCGAAGGGCTGCTCGGGTACACCCAGACCAAGACGGTGGTGATCGGGCTGTGAGCGAGCCGGCCCTGCCGCTCGACGGTGTGCTGGTGGTGGCGTGCGAGCAGGCGGTCGCCGCGCCACTGGCAACCCGGCACCTCGCCGACCTCGGCGCCCGGGTGGTCAAGATCGAGCGGCCCGGGCGGGGCGACTTCGCCCGCGACTACGACGCCACCGTGCACGGCCAGTCCAGCCACTTCGTCTGGCTCAACCGGTCCAAGGAGAGCGTCACGCTCGACCTCAAGCAGCCGGCCGCGATCGAGGTGGTGCGGCGGCTGCTCGGCCGGGCCGACGTGTTCGTGCAAAACCTGGCGCCGGGCGCGGCCGACCGGCTCGGCCTCGGCCCGGCGGAGCTGCGACGGCGGTACCCGCGGCTGGTGGTCTGCTCGGTCTCCGGGTACGGGCCGGACGGGCCGTACCGGGACGCCAAGGCGTACGACGCGCTGATCCAGGCCGAGGCGGGGCTGCTCTCCATCACCGGCACCGAGGAGCACCGGGCCAAGAGCGGCATCCCGGTGGCCGACATCGGCGCCGGGATGTACGCGTTCAGCGCGATCCTGGCCGCCCTGTACGAGCGCGAGCGGACCGGCCACGGGGCGGCGGTGGAGGTGAGCCTCTTCGACAGCCTCACCGAGTGGATGGGCTTCCCGCTCTACTACACCCGGTACGGCGGCACCCCGCCCCGGCGCACCGGCGCGCACCACGCGGCGATCGCGCCGTACGGCGTGTTCGGCACCGGCGACGGCGGCGAGGTCATGCTGGCGGTGCAGAACGAACGCGAGTGGCGGGTCTTCGCCGCGGAGGTGCTCGGGCGGCCGGAGCTGGCCGGCGACGAGCGGTTCGCGACCGGGCCGGCACGGGTGCGCCACCGCGCGGCGCTCACCGCGGCGATCGACGAGGTGTTCGGCACGCTCACCGTGAAGCAGGCGGTCGACCGGTTGAACGCCGCGGGGATCGCCAACGGCCAGGGGCGCGAGGTCGGCGACGTGTGGTCGCACCCGCAGCTGCTCGAGCGCTCCCGGCTCTCCGATGTGGACACACCGGGCGGTCCGGTGGCCGCGCTGCTGCCGCCGATCGGGCTGCCCGGACGGCGGCCGCGGATGGAGCCGGTCCCCGCGCTCGGCGCGCACACGGAAGCCGTACTCGCTGAATTGTCCTATTCGGAGGGTGAAGTCGCCGCGTTGCGCGCCGCCGGCGTGGTCTGAAAGCCGGAGGGCCGGCACCTCACCAGAGGTGCCGGCCCCCTTGTTTTTCAGGCGCTCGCGGTCACGCGGAGCTCGCCCAGCTCGGGCAGGCCCTGCCACAGCCCGCGGAACGTGTCGTCGGCGCCGAGCACCTTGGCGTCCCGGATCCACAGGTGCTGCGAGGAGCAGATCTGCGCGAACCACGCCTGGTCCGAGGCGATCTCCTGGATCTGCTGGTAGATCGCCGCGCGCTCGGCGTCGGACTTGCGTGGGTCGACGCCCTGCGCGGCGAGCTGGCTGATCTGCTGGCCGGCCGCGCCGCCGCCGCGGATGGCGAGGTTGGCGCCGCCGAGCAGGTAGTTGGCGACCAGCACGCTCGGGTCGGCGCCCGGGATCATGCCGGTCACGACCGCCTGCGACGTACCGGCGTTGAAGCGGGTGAACGCCTCCGCCTGCGGCACCGGGCCGAGCTTGGCGTCCAGCCCGATCTTCGTCAGCGCGGTCTGGATCGCGGTGGCCGCCGGCTCGTACGCGCTCTGGGCGCCGAACTCGATCGTGACGGTCTTGTTGGTCACGCCGGAGGAGGCGACGAGGTCCTTCGCCTTCTGCTCGTCGAACGTGTACTTGTTGTCGAGCTTGCGGCTGCTGGCCCAGAACCCGTTCTCGTACGGCTGGTAGTTCGGTACGCAGGCGCCGCCGTACAGGCCGTTGCCGATGCTCTCGCGGTCGACCGCGTAGTTGATCGCCTGCCGGACCTGCTGGTTGTCCAGCGGGGGCATGGCCGCGTTGAGGAAGAGCCAGTACGAGATCCGCACCGTGCGGGTGTACCCCTTCATCACGCCCTGGTCGATCAGCTTCTGCGTGGTGGGCACGTCGACGCCGGTGATCTGGGCCAGGTCGAACTGCCCGGCCCGCAACCCGTTGACCCGGGCCGCGGTCGACGCCACGAACGTGACCGTCATGGTCTTCGCCCGCTCGGGGATGCCGCCCCAGTAACCGTCCACCCGCTCGAAGCTCACCGACTCGCCGGGCTTGAAGGCGCTCACCCGGTACGGACCCGAGCCGCCGTCGAGCGTGACCGGGTCGAGCCCGAAGTCGGCCGAGCCACCCAGGATCTTGGGGCTGACCATGAACCCGGGGTAACCGGCGAGCGCGGTCGGCAGGTCGGCGCCGCGGCCGGCCACGAGTTGGAGGCGGACCGTCGCCGGGTCGACGACGGTGACGCCGTCGACGGAGGCGAGCTGCGGGGCGACCCGGGTGCCCTGCACGGTCTTCGCCCGCTCGACGTTGAGCTTCACGACCTCGGCGTCGAAGGGGGTGCCGTCGTGGAACTTCACCCCGGTACGCAGCTTGAGCTCCAGGTAGCTCCCGTCGGGGGCGAACGACCACGCCTCGGCGAGCTGGGGCTCGAGCTTGGTGCCGTCGGTGCTGAGCCGCAGCAGCCGGTCGTACACCGCCGTGAAGTAGGCGAACTCCGCGGGCGTGGGCGCCTTGTGCGGGTCGAAGGTGGCGGCGCCACCCGAGAACGCGATGTTGATGTTGCCGTTGGGGTCCTCGGCGGCCGAGGGGTCGGCGGAGTCGGGGTCACCCGCGCACGCGGCGGCGAACGCCAGCAGCGCGGCACCGACCACCGCGAAGGTCCGTCGATGCAATCCACGCATGGACTTCACCCGTCTGTCAGAGTGACTGTACTAATCATGCTCATGATTAGGCTCGTATGTCGGCAACGTCAACAACCTTTCCGTGGCGAAACCCAACCGTGACCTGCGGATCAGCGGCGGTGTTGCTCCCGCTCGGTTGGGGTGAGCGCGGGATCGAGGTGTACGTCGATCAGCAGCGGGCGGTCCCGGTCGGCGATCAGCTTCGGCAGCCGGTCGAGGTCGGCCAGGTTGCGTACGGTGAAGCCACGGCCGCCGAGCGACTCGGCGACGCCGGCGAAGTCGGGCCAGTCGAACATCGACAGCGACGGGTCGCGGCCGTGGTTGACGAAGTGCACGTACTCCGGCCCGTAGCAGCGGTTGTTGAAGACCACGGCGATCAGGTCCACGCCGGCCCGGACGGCGCTGTTGAACTCGACCAGCCCGCCGAGCATGAAGCCGCCGTCGCCGCAGAGCATCAGCGCGGGGCGGTGCGGGGCGCCGACGGCCGCGCCGATCGCGTTGCCCATGCCGAGCCCGATCGAGCCGAAGTTGACGCCGAGGACGAATGCCTCCGGCTCCGGCACGTGCAGGATCTTCAGCGCGTTGAAGATGAACTGCCCGCCGTCGGTGACCAGCGTCCGGTCGGCCGGCACCGCCTCTTCCAGCCGGCGCAGGACCGTGCGCTCGTCAACCGTCTCGCCGCTGCTCTGGTCGGTGTAGTCGCCCGGGTCGTACCCGGCCAGCTTCGCGGCGAGCGCCGGCGAGCGGAAGGCGGTCGCCGGGACCTCCGCCTCGTCCAGCCAGGCCGCGATCGTCTCGGCGACCGCGCCCGCGTCGCCGACGATGCCGGCCGCCACCGGGCCGTACCGGCCGATCGCGCCGCGGTCGAGGTCGCACTGTACGACCGCCTTGCCGTCGAGGTACGCGCCGACCGCGGTGGTCCACTTGTTGAGGCTGGCCCCGAACGCGATCACGCAGTCGGCGTCGAGGATCGCCTCCACCGCCGGCGCGGTGGAGAGCGTGCCGAAGATGCCGAGGTCGAACGCCTCGCCCCGGAAGAGGTCCTTGCCCTTGAGGGTGGTGGCCAGCGGCGCGCCCAGGCGGTCCGCGAGGCGCAGCAGGGCCGCGCGGGCCCGGGGCGACGTGGCGCCGCGCCCGGCGAGCACGAGCGGGCGGCGGGCCGAGGCGATGACGCCGATGGCGCTGTCGAGCGCGGCGGGGTCGGGGCCGGGAGCCTGCGCGGGTACGGGAAGCACGTCCACGCGCTCGTACCCGCTCTCCTGCCAGACGAAGTCGACGGGAACGTTGAGCACGATCGGCCGGCGCTCGACGTCCGCCCGGCGCAGGGCGGTGCCGAGGTCGGTCACGGCCGTCTCGATCGCGCGTACCTGCTCGAAGCCGACCCCGGTGCCGAGGACGACGGCGCGCTGGTCGACGGCTTGGATGTGCTCGGTGTCGACGACCGGCGTGTCGCCGGCGATCAGGACCAGCGGCGTACGGCTGCGCACGCCCTCGATCAGCGCGGTGACGGTGTTGGTGAAGGCTGGCCCGTGCGTCACCGTGGCCACCCCGATCCGTCCGGTGACGCTGGCGTACCCGTGGGCCATCAGCACGGCGCCGGCCTCGTGCGCGGCGGAGACGTACGTACCCCCGCACTCCCGGATGAAGTGGTCGACGAGGAAGAGGTTGGCGTCGCCGGTCAGGCCGAAGAGCGTGTCGACGCCGTTGTCGGCGAGGGCGCGTGCGAGTGCGTCGTGGAGTTTCATGAGGGTGCCGACCTCCGTGTTCGCGGCGTGGGGTGTGGTTGACACCACTCATTACTAGCGTAATCATGAGCAGAGATTGGTCAACCCGCCTCTTCGTACGCGTAACGGGAGCTCAGGACCGTGGCTCAACTGGCGCTCCGGCGCGTCCTCACCGCGATTCCGATCCTGCTCGTGGTCTCGTTCGTCGTGTTCGCGATGGTCGCGCTGATCCCCGGCGACCCGGCGGCCGTGCTCGCCGGCGAGAACGCCACGCCGGAGCAGATCGCCGAGGTACGCGCCTCGCTCGGCCTCGACGACCCGCTCCTCGTGCGGTACTGGGACTGGCTCTGGTCCGCCCTGCACGGCGACCTCGGCCAGTCGCTGCGCACCGGGCAGAGCGTCGGCGAGATCCTCGGCTCGCACGTCACGATCACGCTGTCGCTGGTGCTCGTCACGCTCGTCATCGCCACGCTTCTCGGCCTGGCCGCCGGCATCGTCGCCGCGGCCCGCGCCGGCGGCCTGCTCGACCGGGCGCTCACCGGGCTCTCCGCGGTCGCCGTGGCGCTGCCGCCGTTCTGGGTCTCACTGCTGCTGGTGCTCTTCTTCGCGGTCAACGTCCGGCTCTTTCCGGCCGTCGGGTACGTCTCGCTCACCGAGTCGCCGTCGCAGTGGCTGAGCCACCTGTTCCTGCCGGCGCTCGCGCTCGCCGCGCTCCCCGCCGCCGAGCTGGCGCTCCAGCTCAAGGACACGCTCACCGCCGAGCTGCGCCGCGACTACGTGCTCACCGCCATGGCCAAGGGGCTCTCCAAGCCGAAGATCCTCTTCAAACACACGCTCCGGAACGCCGCCATCCCGGTCACGACCGTGCTCGGGTACCGGACCGCGCAGCTGATCGGCGGCACCGTCACCGTCGAGGTCGTCTTCGTCATCCCCGGGCTCGGCTCCACCGCGGTCTCCAGCGTCCAGGCCCGCGACGTCACCGTCCTGTTAGGACTCGTCGTGCTCACCACCCTCGCCGTCGTCGTGATCAATCTGCTCGTCGACATCTCGTACGGCTACCTCAACCCGAAGGTGCGATCGTGACCGCGACCATCCCCGGGGCCGAGCCCGCCGCCGTCCCGGCCCGGCGTCGCGGCGAGCTGGTACGGCGGTTCGCCCGCCACCGGCTGGCCGTCGGCTCGCTGCTCTTCCTCCTGCTGCTCGTGCTGGTGGCACTGCTCGCCCCGCTGCTCGCGCCGTACGACCCGAACGCGCAGGACCTGATGGCGCGGCTGCGCGCGCCCAGCGGAGCGCACTGGCTCGGCACCGACGAGTTCGGGCGCGACGTGCTGTCCCGGGTCATGTACGGCGCGCGCGTCTCGATGGTCGCCGCCGCCGAGGCGCTGATCGTCGCGGCCGGCATCGGCGCGCCGTTCGGCATGGTCGCCGGCTTCACCGGACGGTGGGTCGACGGCCTGCTCAGCCGCTTCTTCGACGGGCTGATGAGCGTTCCGGCGCTGATCCTCGCGCTGACCCTGGTCGCGGTGCTGGGGCCGGGCCTGACCAACGCGATGTTCGCCGTCGGCGTCGTGTTCGCCCCGCGCTACTTCCGGGTGGCCCGGGCGGTCACGCTGGAGCTGCGCAAGGAGACGTTCATCGAGGCGTCCGAGGCGCTCGGCGCCACCGGGACCCACACGGTGCTGCGGCACATCGTCCCGAACATCATGTCGCCGCTCGTCATTCAGGCGTCGGTGCTGCTCGGTACCGCCGTCACCGCCGAGGCGAGCCTGAGCTTCCTCGGGCTCGGCGTGCGGCCGCCGCAGGCGAGCTGGGGTTCGATGCTCTCCGGCGCCTACTCGTACGCGGCCGACGCGCCGCACCTCGTCTACGTGCCCGGGTTGATGATCACGCTGACCGTGCTCGCGTTCACCCTCGCCGGCGACGGCCTGCGCGGTGCGCTGGGGCAGCGGACGACCGTGGTCGCGGAGGGAGTCTGATGGCGACTGATGGGCCACTGCTCGACGTGCGCGGGCTCTCGGTCAGCTTCCCCGCCCCGCGGGGCGAGCGCCTCACGGTCGCCTCCGGCGTCACGTTCGACGTCGGCGCCGGCGAGGTGGTCGGCCTGGTCGGCGAGTCGGGCTCCGGCAAGACGGTCTCCTCGCTCGCCATCTCCGGGCTCGTCGCCGCGCAGGGCGGCCGGGTCGAGGGGTCGGCACGGCTGGACGGCACCGAGCTGGTCGGCCTGCCGGAGAAGGAGCTGCGGCAGCTGCGCGGCGCGCGGGTCAGCATGGTCTTCCAGCAGGCGATCCGGAGCCTCAACCCGGGTCTGACCGTCGGCGAGCAGATCGCCGAGACGGTACGCCGGCATCGCCAGGTCAGTCGCAAAGCGGCCTGGGACCGGGCGGTCGAGATGCTGGACCGGGTCGGGATCGCCAACCCCTCGGCGCGCGCCCAGGAGTACCCGCACCAGTTCAGCGGCGGCATGTGCCAGCGGGTGATGATCGCGATGGCGCTCTGCTGCGACCCGCGGCTGCTGATCGCCGACGAGCCGACCACCGCACTCGACGTGACGGTGCAGCGGCGCATCCTCGACCTCCTGCTCGAACTCCGCGCCGAGCAGGACATCGCGATCCTGTTCATCACCCACGACCTCGGGGTGATCGCCGAGATGTGCGACCGGGTGGTGGTGATGTACGCCGGCGAGGTCGTCGAGCGGGGCACCATGCTCGACCTGTTCCGCCGGCCCCGGCATCCGTACACCCAGGGCCTGCTCGATGCGATCCCCCGTGGCCGTGGGCGGCGGCTGGTCTCGATCCCGGGCACCGTGCCGCCGCCGATGGCGCTGCCGAGTGGCTGCCGGTTCGCCGCGCGCTGCCCGTACGCGGAGCCGGGGCGGTGCGACGCCGAGCACCCGCCGCTGCGCCAGGTCGGCGACGGGTCTTCCGGCACGCGGGAGGCGCGTTGCGTACGGGCCGAGGAACTCGAACTCTCCGGGGTGGTGACCGCATGAGCGGAGCGAGCGAATCATCAAGTTCAGCGCGCGTGGGGGCCTCATGCCCGCCCGCAGCGAAGCGAGGACGGGCATGAGCCTGCTCGAGGTCAGAGGGCTCGGCAAGAGGTACGTGACGAAGCGGTCGTTCTTCGGCCGCGCGGTGGACCGGCTGGTGGCCGTCGACGACGTCAGCTTCTCGGTCGAGGCCGGCGAGACGTTCGCGGTCGTGGGGGAGTCGGGCGCCGGCAAGTCGACCACCGGCCGGCTGGTGCTGCGCCTGATCGAGCCGGACCGGGGCTCGATCGTGTTCGACGGTACCGACGTGGGCTCGCTGTCCCGCCGCGACTTCCGCCCGTACCGCCGGCGGATGCAGATGGTCTTCCAGGACGCGTACGGCTCCCTGGACCCCCGCGTCACCGTGCACGACTCGGTGGCCGAGCCGCTCTACATCCACTTCCGCACCGGCCGGGACGAGCGGCTGGCGAAGGCGGCCGAGCTGCTGGAGCGGGTGGGTCTGGGCCGGCACCTGTTCGACCGCTACCCGGGGGAGCTCTCCGGCGGCCAGCTCCAGCGGATCGCGATCGCCCGCGCGCTGACCCTCAACCCGAGCCTGATCGTCTGCGACGAGCCGGTGGCCGCGCTCGACGTGTCGATCCGGGCGCAGGTGCTCAACCTGATGAAGGACCTGCAGGAGCAGCTCGGGCTGACGTACCTGTTCATCTCGCACGACCTGTCGCTGGTCGAGGCGATCGCCGACCGGATCGCGGTGATGTACCAGGGGCGCATCGTCGAGCAGGGCACGGTCGAGGAGATCTTCGGCAACCCGCGGGACGCGTACACGAAGCAGCTGCTGGCGGCGATCCCGAGCCCGGTGCCGCGGGCGCTGCGCGGGTCGCCGCTGCCCTGACCGCCTCGGTCAGGACGCCAGCGCGTCCCGGGGATCGGCCCAGTTTGGCGGCCGCTTCTCCAGGAACGCGCGCGGCCCTTCGAGGGAGTCGGGGTGCGGCCACTGGCCGGCGACCGCCTCCCAGGCCCGTTCCAGGTGGGGGGTGAGCGGCTCGCGGACCCGCCGGCGCATGAGCGCGAGCGACTTGCGCACGGCGGTCGGGGACTGGGCGGCGATCATCGCCGCGATCTCCTTCGCCCGGGGCAGCAGCTCGGCCGCGGGAACGACCTCGTTGACGATGCCGGCCTGGAGCGCCGTGGCCGCCGGCATCCGGTACCGGTTGCCGCACAGGGCCAGCATGAGCACCGGCCGGTACGGCCCCTTGGCGCTGAGCATGAGCGGCTCGGGGCCGCTGACCTGCCCCTGGGTCACGTGCGGGTCGGTAAACCAGGCGTCCTCGGAGGCGACCACGAGGTCCGCGTCGGCCACGAAGTTGAGCGCGCCGCCGACGCACATGCCGTTGACCGCGGCGATCACCGGCACGTCGACCACCCGGCCCGGGCAGAACCGCAGCGTGTCCAGGCCGAGCACCGGGCGGTTGCCGGTGCTCAGGTCGTCGGTGTCGGCCCCCGCGCTGAACGCCCGGCCGGCGCCGGTGAGGATGACGGCCCGGACCTCCGGGTCGTCGGCCACGCTCGGCCAGAAGGCGCGCAGGTCGTCCTGGAGCGTACGGCTGAGGGCGTTGAGCCGCTCCGGCCGGTTCAGCGTGACGACGAGGGCGTGGCCCTCGCGCTCCACGAGGAAGGTGCTGGGCCTGCTGGGGTCCGTCATGGCGCTCCTCGATCCGATCGGACAACTAACCATGCTCATGATAAACAAGGTTATGTTAGCGTGGCTCGGACGGTCGGACGACCTGAAGGGGCGGTGCAACGTGGCCGACACGCTCTCGGCGCGGATCCAGCGGGTGGAGGATCTGCTTGCGCTGCACGACCTCGTCGCCCGCTACTGCGTGCTCCTCGACGGCGGGCGCTGGGACGACCTGGCCGAGCTGTTCACCGCCGGGATCGACTTCGCCGGCGCGGTCGGGCGCGCGGAGGTCGTCCGCAACCTGCGCCGGGCCCGCACCGGCGTCGGCCGCTCGGTGCACACGCCACACACCCCGCTGCTCACCTTCGTCGACGACGACCACGCCACCGGGGTGGTACCGACCCACGCCGAGCTGGACATGGGCGGGACGCCGGTGGTCTGCGCCATGCGCTATGTGGACAGTTACGCGCGGGACGGCGGCCGGTGGCGGTTTGCCCGGCGGCGCGTCCGCTACCACTACGCGCTGCCCTGGGCGGAGCTGCCCCAGGCGCTCACCGACGAGTTCCCGGTCCGCTGGCCCGGTGCCCGGCCGATGCCCGCCGACGAGATGGACGGCGGCCGGTGAGCGTCACCTTCGGGTTCGGCATGATCAGCGCCCAGCGTGACCCGCGGGACCCGCGCACCGACGCCGACCTGTACGCCGCCCTGCTCGACCTCTGCGCCGACGCCGAGCGGCTCGGCTACGACGCGGTCTGGGTCACCGAGCACCACTTCGTCGACGACGGGTACATGCCCAGCCTGCTGCCGGTCTGCGCGGCGATCGCGGCCCGCACGTCCCGCATCCGGATCGGCACCGGTGTGGTCCTCGCCCCGCTCTACCATCCGCTCCGCCTGGCCGAGGACGCGGCCACCGTCGACCTGATCTCCCGTGGCCGCCTGGTGCTCGGGCTCGGCGCCGGGTACCGCGAGGAGGAGTTCGCCGGGCTCGGCGTGCCCCGAAAGGGGAGCACGGCAGCGCTGGAGGCGACCATCACCGCCCTTCGCCGGGCCTGGTCGGGGGAGCCGGTCACCGCCGGCGAGGGCGATCCGGTCCGGGTCACGCCAAGGCCGTACCCGCCGGATGGCCCGCCGATCTGGCTCGGCGCCCGCAAGCGGCCGGGCATCCGGCGCGCCGCCCGGATGGCACAGGGGTTGCTGGCCGCCCGGGTGACGCCGGACGAGTTCGCCGCGCAGGTACGGGTGCTGCGCGAGGAGATGGCGAGCCAGGGGCGCGACCCGTCCGGGATGTCCGTCGCCGTGCACTGCCCGGTGTTCGCCTGGCCCGGGCCGGGCGCCTGGGACCGGATCGCGCCGCACCTGCACTACCTGGAGTGGAAGTACGCCGACATGGTGAGTGTCCCCTATGGACAGCGCACCGGCACCGGCGCGCCGCCGCCCTTGACGCCGCGGGTCGAGGCGACCCTGCGCGCCGGCGCGCTGGTCGGCACCCCGGCCGCGGTCGCCGCGGCGGTCGCCGCGTACGCCCGAGCCGCCGGCGACCTGCCGTTCCACTTCGTCGCCCGGCTCTACTGGCCGGGCCTGGACCCGGTGGTGCAGCGCGAGGCGATGGCCGTCTTCGCCAGCGAGGTGATCCCCGCCCTCGCCGGCGGCGCCTGACCGGTCGTGCCGGTCAGCGCGGTGGGTCGGCGTCGAAGTCGGCGTCCCGCCAGGCCAGCGCCGCGCGCACGCCCTCGGCCTTGACGATCCGGCCGAACTCGGCGCTCGCCGCGGTCAGGTGAAACAGCGCGTCGAACTCGGCGCCGGCGAGCGCCGCCTCGCGCAGCCCCATCACCTCGGACCAGCGGTTGACCACGTGCTTGTGCAGGGTCAGCGCGTCCAGCGGGGTGTGCGCGATCCGCCGGCACAGCGCCATCGTCCGCGCGTCCAGCTCGTCGGGGGGAAGGACCTTGTTCACCAACCCGATCCGGTACGCCTCGTGCGCGTCGATCGGGTCGCCGGTGAAGAGCAGCTCCTTGGTACGCGCGGCACCGATCCGCATCGGCAGCATGCCCAGCGTCGGCGGGATGCCGAGCCCGCGCGCGGCGGGATGGCCGAAGAGCGCGTCGTCCGCCGCGTACGCCAGGTCGCAGACGCCGAGCAGGTCGAGCCCGCCGGCGAGGCAGATCCCGTGCACCTGGGCCACCACGGGTTTGCGGTACTGCCACAGGAACAGCCACCGCTCGATGCTCTCCCGCAGCCGCTCCCGGTCCCGTACCGCCGCCGACTCGCCGAGGCCGGCTGGCGCCGGGCGGTCGCCACCGGCGCGGGGTGGCGCGGCGTCGGCCACGCCGGAGTACACGGAGGCGGTGCTGGTCAGGTCGTACCCGGAGCAGAAGCCGGCGCCCGCGCCGCGCAGGCGGATCACGCGCACGTCGTCGCCCGGCTTGAGCGCGGCGAACGCCGCCTCCAGCTCGTCGCGGAGCTCGGCGCTGATCGCGTTGCGCTTCTCCGGCCGGTTGAGCGTGACGGTGGCGACCGGCCCGTCGACCGTGACCGCGATCGTGCGATAGCCCATCCCGAAAACCCCCTCAGCCGCGCCGCTCGTGCCGGGCCACCACGAGGCCCATCGCCTCGAGATCCCACAGATCCTCGTGTACGCCCTCGGCGAGGATTGCGTCCTTGCGGACCCGTCCCGTGGCGGTGCGCGGCATCGACGCGCGTACGTCGAGGTACCGGGGGAGGGCGAAGTACGGCAGCTTCGCCTTGAAGAACTCGAACCACTGCTCCGGCGTCGGCGCGGAGGCCGTCCGCAGCACGACGGAGAGCTTGATGTCGTCTTCGCCCAGCGGCGACGGCACCGCGGTCACCGCAGCCTCGGCCACCGCGGGATGCTGGCCGACCACCCACTCCAGCTGGTAGCAGGAGACGTTTTCGCCGCGCCGGCGGATCGCGTCCTTGGCCCGGTCGACGAAGACGAGCTGGCCGGCCGGGTCCATCGTGCCGAGGTCGCCGGTGTGGTGCCAGAGGTTGCGCATCGCTGCGACCGTCGCCTCCGGCCTGCCCCAGTAGCCGGAGTACATCGCGTTGGGGCGGCGCGGCCGTACCACGATCTCGCCGACCTGGCCGGGCGGCACCTCGCGATCCTCGGCGTCGACCACCCGCACCTCGTACAGGATGCTCTCGGTGCCCTCGGCGAACGGGACCCGGGTCGGGCGGTCGGCCTGGGAGATCGTGATCGGCACCGCCTCGGTCTGCCCGTACGCCTCCGCGTTGACCAGGCACCCGAAGCGTTCGGCGAACTCGACCTGCCGTTCGGCGCTCAGCGGCGCGAAGACGCAGAGCCGCAGCTTGTGGTCGCGGTCGGTGGGGGACGCCGGCCGGGCCAGGATCGCGGTCGCCATCGTGCCGAGGCCCCAGAGCATCGTCGCCTCCTCGGCGGCCGCCCGCGCCATGAACGTGGAGGCGTGGAACTCCGGCTCGATGACGATCGAGGCGTCGTTGACCAGCGCCGACATGAGCGTGTTGAGCTGGAGGCTGACGTGGAAGTGGGGAAACGCGGTGAGCACCCGGTCGCCGGGCACCACGAAGCCGGCCGGGCCGACCGCACGGCCGGCGTTGACGTAGTAGCCGTTGCTCAGCATGCAGCCCTTGGGCAGGCCGGTGGTGCCCGAGCTGTAGATGATGGAGACGAGGTCGGAGGCGCTCGCCGCGCGCCGGTCGAATGGGTCGGCACAGCCCGCCAGCGCGGCGTACGGCGTACCGCCCGGCCGAGGTTCGTCGAGCGTCACCACCGTCCGCACCGCGCTCTTGGCGAGGATCCCGTCCGCCATGGCCGCTCCCGGGCCGTCCACGACCAGCGTGGTGGCGCCACAGTCGGTCAGCTGGTACCGCAGGAACTCGCCGCGCAGGTGGTAGTTGAGCGGGACCAGGATCGCGCCGATCTTGGCGCAGGCGAAGAGCAGCTCGATCGCCTCCAGGCGGTTGAGGCAGACCACCGCCACCCGGTCGCCGGCCCCGACGCCGAGCCCCCGCAGCCCGGCCGCGACCCGGTCGGTGGCCGCCTCCAGCTCGCCGTACGTGACCCACGGCCCCTCGCCGATCTTCAGGAATGGCGTGTCCGGCAGCCGCTCGGCGTACCCGGCCAGCGTCCCGGCGACGGTGTCCGTCACATCCGGTCCATTCGGGTCATCCGACATCCCACCGCAGCGGCAGGGAGCGGAGGGTGAGCTGGCCCCCGCGTTCCATGATCGGATCAGTCGTCGCGATCTCGTAGTGGGGGATCCGGCGGTGCCACTCGGTGAGCGCGATCGCGAGCTCGTGCCGGGCCAGGTGCATACCCAGGCAGCGGTGGACGCCCGCGCCGAAGCTGAGGTGGTGGGCCGCGTTCGGCCGGTCGAGGTGGAAGGCGTCGGGATCGTCGAACTTGCGGGGGTCCCGGTTGGCGGACGCGAGGCCGAGCCAGACCACGTCGCCGGCGTCCATCGGGCAGCCGTGGAAGTCGACGTCCCGGCGAACCTTGCGGCCATCCTGAAACACCAGCGGGTACAGCCGGAGCAGCTCCTCGACCGCGCGCGGGACGCGGGCCGGGTCGTCGACGATCAGCTGCCGGTCGGCCGGATGGGTGGCGAGGTGGTGGAAGATGTAGCTCAGCGCGCTGCGGGTGGTGTCCAGCCCCGCGGCCATCAGCGTGAGGCAGACCGACAGCATGTCCTTGCGGCGCAACGGTTCGCCGTCGATCGTCATGAGCACCAGGTGGGTGAGGAAGTCAGACTCGCGGTCGCGTGGCGCCCGCAGCCGGTCGTCCAGCGCCGCGTCGAAGTAGTCGGTCATCTTGCCCCAGGCGCGGTGCGCCTCCTGGAGGTTGCTGCCGAAGAAGCCGGCGAAGACGGCCTCGACCCAGGTGACGAACTGCTTGCCGTCCTCGACCGGCAGCCCGAGGGTGGCGAGGAACATGTCGGTCGGGAAGCGGATCGCGAAGTCGGAGACCATGTCACACCCGCCGCGTGGGGCGAGCTCGTCGAGCATCGCCGCGCAGTGGCTGACCACCAGCGGCTCCAGGCGGCGGACCGCCGCCGGCGAGAAGAAGCGGTTGAGCTGCTTGCGAAGCTTGGTGTGCTCGGGCGGGTCGAGCAGCTGCGGCAACAGGTCGAAGCCGCGCCGCGGGTCCATCGCGTTGACGACCTCGTTGCCGAACGTGTCCGGCTCCTGCAGCGCCTCCAGCACGTCGGCGTAGCGGGTGACCATCCAGAACGGCACCGGCGTGAACTCCGCCCGGAGGATGGGCGCCGCCTCCCGGTCCCGGTTGAGCAGCGCGTAGTGCTCGTGCACCGGCCGGTCGATCCGGTAGTCGGTGCGCACGACCGGACAGCCGGCGTTCGTCCCCTGGTCGGCGGTCATCACATCAACTCCCGGGCATTGACCTTTCCTATGATTATCATGAATTCGGTGGCCCGTCGAGCGGCTGGGCCAGCGACCGCCACCACGTCCGACGCGCGGGCGGGTCGGCCACCCGCACACCGGCACGACCAGACACCGGCGAGCGGTGTCCACTCTTACCTCCGGTGACGACCAGATCGCGGCATGAGAGTAGCTCTCTGGACAGCCTGTGATCATGCCAGCGTGCGGTATCCGGCGCCGGCTACGTTGGCGGCGTCGGAGATCCAGCTTCCCGTCGCTTTCGCGGCGTCTTCCAAGGCCGCGAGCGCTCGGTTCGGTTCAGCCTCGACGTCGTCGTCCTCGGGCTTCGCTTTCACTGGAATGGCCAAGTGTGCGGGGAACTCGTCTGGAGCATCAGCGAACGCGACCCGGGCGGCGTCGACCACCTCCCGGCCGAACAGGAAGCGCGTGACCCCTCCTGCCAGGGCTCCGACTCCGTACTCGATCGCTGCCTGCTGCTTCCCACTCAGGTTGAGGCGCACGGTGTCCAACTGGCCTGTCTGGATGGTGCCAACCAGGCTCTGCGCCGCGCCCCCGGGAAGCATGGCCGCTAGTGTGTTCGCCCAGTGCGACCAGTCGCTGCGACCGGCAGCAATCACACGTCCAACGCCAACGGCACCACCCGTCGACACGCTTGCCAGGTCGGTTGCCATCGCCGCGATCTGCTGCTGGCTGACACGCCCGTTCGACAGTCCGTAGACCAAGGCGTGAGCCTGCTCTTTGTCGAGGTCCATGTCGTGGATGTCGGCGATGGCGAGCCCGAAGATCGCCGTGATCTCGAACTGGAGCTGCTCGGCGCCTGCCGGCAGCAGCGCCGCGACCCGTCGAGCTCCGGCCGTCGCGGCTCCGCGCGCTGCGTTCCTGGCAGCCGCCTTCGCGGCTTGCTTACCGGCGGCCTTCGCAGCCTCCTTACCCGCCTTCTTCGCTGCCTGCTGGCCCGCGCTCTTGGCACCGGCTGCGGCGGCTCCAGCGACGGGAATCAATGCGATCCCGACATCAGCCACGATCGCGCCGGCGGCGATGACCGCACCCGCAGTGCTGATGGCCGTGACGTACTGGCGCTCAAGCAGCCGGATCACATCGGCGGGCGTCGCACCCGGATTCCGGCGGCGGACTCGCATGACGTACCTGCGAGCGATCGAATGCCGAACGCTGACCGCCTTCGCGATACCTCTCGCCGCCTCCACCTCGACAAGTTCAGCCTCGAACGTGCCCTCGCCCGCGTCGGTCAATCGAACCTTCTCCTCCGGCTCCTGAACCATCACCACACCGCCCATCGGACGGCCGACTCGCCCAGCCTGTACCTCCTCCCGACATCCGCATGTGACGCCACCACACACAAAGTGCCGGACGCGGCCACACTGACCGATCGCGCCAGGCCACCATCCACAACGATCACGACAACTCCCAGCGGAGCGGCCCCGTGCACGGTTGCCAAGGCCACAGGACCGAGCCGCGGCAACCTTCAACGCAAGACGACAGCATGGCGATTCTTGCCAGCCGCCGCCCGGAATCGCTCCTTCGATCAGCTCGCCTACACAGCCAACAAAGCCACAGATGGCTGGACCAGCCGCCGAGCGCAACCGCCGAGATGATGTCACCCGCCAGGCCGGCACCGTCGCTGGCCGCCGGTGTCACCAGGGGATGACGCCGTCGTCGTTGAAGAAGGACCCGGTCGGGCCGCCGTCGGGCAGCGTGGCGAGACGGATCGCTATGGTCGCCGCCTGCCGGGCGGGACGCCCCTGGAAACCGGTGAAGTCGGTGGCGACCAGGCCCGGGCAGGCGGCGTTGACGAGGATGTTCGTGCCGGCGAACTGGCGTGCGTAGTGGACGGTGACGGCGTTGAGGTACGACTTCGTCGGCGAGTAGGCCGCCATGATCGGGCCGACGTCGATTTTCGGGTCGGACTGCCAGGTCATCGAACCGACGCTGCTGGAGATGTTGACGATGCGCGGCGACGGCGAGCGCCGCAACAACGGCAGCATCGCGTTGGTCACCCGGATCACGCCGAAGACGTTGGTGTCCACGACCGCGCGGACGACGTCGAGGTCGAGCGCGGTCGGGTCCTGCACCCATCCCGGTCCGGTCTCTCCGGAGATGCCGGCGTTGTTGACGAGAACGTCCAGGCGTCCGATCAGTTCCGTGGCCTCGGCGACGCTCCGGTAACTGGTGACGTCGAGTGGGACCGCGAACGCGTCCACCCCAGCGGCGTGCAGCGTCTTCACGGCCGCCTCGCCCCGGCCCTCGTCGCGCGCCCCCACCGCCACGCGGTAGCCCATCGCGCCCAGCCCTGCCGCTATCTCGTATCCGAGGCCCTTGTTCGCGCCGGTCACCAGCGCGGTCTTCGTGTCGCTCATGGCCTTGATGCTGGCCCGCCGGCGAGCGCGGTCCCAACACCGATCGGGTGCGCTGTCATACCCGCCGGGTATCACCGCGCAGTACCGTCGTGCGGTGGACACGCTGGAGACCCGCGAGCTCAGGTACTTCGTCACCGTCGCGGAGGAACTGCACTTCAGCCGGGCCGCGAAGCGCCTCGGCATGGCTCAACCGCCCCTGTCCCGGGCGATCCGGCAGCTCGAACGGCGCCTCGGTGTCACCCTGCTCGAACGCAACCGCAGCGGCGTCATGCTCACCGGTGCGGGGCACGTGCTGCTCGGCGAGGCCCGCGGCATCCTCGACGCGGCCGCCGCGGCCACCCGCCGTACCCGCCGTGCCGCCTCCTCCACCAACCGCCTGACCCTGGCGACGAAGGCCGGCGCGAACCACGAACTACTGCGGAAGCTTCTCGACGCCCACGCCGCCGAACCCGGCGCGGCCGAGATAGAAGTGCTGCTGTGCGGGATGGGAGACCAGGCGCGGATGCTGCGTGACGGCCGCGCCGACGTGGCACTGATGCAGCGGCCCTTCGACGCCCTCGCCGGCTTCGACACCGAAGACCTGCATACCGAACAGCAGGTCGCCGTGCTGCCCGCGGTGCATCCGCTCGCCGCTCGTACGTCGCTGACCATGGCTGACATCAGCGACGTACCGGATCTGCCGGTCGCCCGCTGGCCCCGCCAGGACGGCACCTACGAACCCGGCCCCGGCCCCGAGATCCACGACCAGTCGCAACTGGCCCAGCTGATCGCGCTCGGGCACACCGTGGCGGTCATCTGCGCCTCCTCCCGAGCATGGCTGTGGAGCGCACACGCTGCCATACCCCTGACCGACGCGCCGCACGTGACCACCGTCCTCGCCTGGCCCTCGCAGAGCCGCTCCCAAGCCGTCGCCAGCCTCGTCCGCACGGCATCCCAGCTGTAACAAGGCCGTAGTCGACGCCATGCGCGCGGTCATGATGCCGGCTCGGCCTCGTTCATCATCGCGACCCAGCTGTGCGGCGCGTCGCCGCCGAGCATGAGGTCGAAGATGTCCTCGCCTCCTGCTTCGGCGCCGGCGCGCGGAAACATGGCCTGCTCGTACTCGGCGAGTGCGGCCTCGACGTCGTCGGGATGCGCGGCGATGGCCTGGCCGAGCTCGGCTCCGTCCTGCATGGCCAGGTTGGCACCTTCACCGTTCGGGGGAGCGAGGTGGGCGGCGTCGCCGATCAGGGTCACCCCGGGCACTCGATCCCAGCGGTGCCCGACCGGCAGTGTGTAGAGCGGGCGCACGACCGGCGCGGTGTCGCTGTCAGCGATCAGCGCGGTCAGCTCCGGCGCCCACCCGTCGAACTCGGCAACGACCTGCGCCGACACAGCGGCTCCATCGGCGCCGGCGAGCCAGTCCGGTGCTGCCTTGAGCTGTGCGTACGTGTGCAGGGTGCCGCCGGCTTCCCGGTACACGAGGAGGCCCTTGCCCGGCGCGAGCGCGAACAGCGACCCGGCGCCGACCGCCTCCGCGGTGGCGCGATGGCGGGTGTCCCCGTCAAACAGGAAGTACTCGACGGAGGTGACGCCCACGTACTCCGGTGTGGCCGCGGAGAGCAGTGGGCGGATCCGCGACCACGCCCCGTCGGCCCCGACCAGCAAGCTGGTAACGACGGTCGCGCCGCCGGTGAAGCGCAGCTCATGGCGGCCCTCGCCGAGCGCCTGCGCGCCGCTGACCTTGCGTCCCCATCGCACGATGCCGTCCGGAAGCGAGTCCAGCAGCATCTGCCGCAGCGCGCCGCGCGGCACCTCCGGACGCTCGCCCGTGCCGTCGTCGGGTCGGTCGAGCAAGACGGTCCCCGCCCGATCCAGCACCCGGTAGGACTCGCGGCCGGGCAGGACGAGGCTGCGAAACTCCTCGATCAAGCCGGCCGCCTCGAGTGCCGGCTGACCGTTCCAGGGGTGGATGTCAAGCAGGCCACCCTGGGTGCGCGCGGTCGCCGAGGCCTCCGCTTCGTAGACCGTGACCGGAACGCCATGAACGTGCAGGACGCGGGCCAGGACGAGACCGCCGAGACCAGCTCCGACGACGGTGACCGGTGTAGCCATTGTGCTCCTCCGAACCTTTTGGATTGCCGCTCCAATGAAGCTAGCACAGGTTTGGAGCGACGATCCATTCGTGGCAGAATGGGGCTCATGGCGACCAAGCCCCGACGGGCTCCCCGACGCACGGAGGCGCTCTCCCGGGACGTGATCGTCAAGGCGGCCATCGAAATACTCGACGCCGAGGGCGAAGACGCCCTGACCCTCCGGGCGCTCACCGTGCGCCTGACCACCGGGTACGGGGCGATATACCACCACGTCGCGGACCGCGGCGACCTGCTCGCGGCGGCCACCGACGACGTCGTCGCTCGCCTGCTGGCCGACCTGGTCGCCGACGCCGAGCCGCGGCAAGCGCCGCGTGCCCTCGCGCTCGGCCTGTTCGACGCGATCGTCGCCCACCCCTGGGTCGGTGCCCAGCTCAACCGAGAGCCTTGGCGGCCGGCACTGTTGGACATCTACGAGCGGGTCAGCGAGCAGTTGCAGGCACTCGGCGTGCCTGACCGAGCGCTGTCCGACTCCGCCAGCGTGCTCGTGAGCTACATCCTCGGCGTCGCCGGGCAAAACGCCGCCAACGCCCGTGCCCTCGCCGCCAGCAAGATGGACCGATCGGCTTTCCTCGCCACCGTCGCCGCCCGGTGGTCGCGGCTCGACCCCGTCAAATACCCATCCGTGTACAAAGCCAGGACCCATCTGCGCGAGCACAACGACCGCCAGCAGTTTCTCGTCGGCGTCGACGTCATCCTCGCCGGCATCGAGACCGTCAACCGTGCGGGCGCCCGCCCAGCGTGATCAGAGCCCGGCCGCGGCGTCGTAGCGGCGGCGCACGTCGGCCATCTCCGAGTCGGGCAGCGCCTCCTTGAGCGCCATCTCCGCGTACTTGTCCGGAAACATCTCCCGCAGCCGGTCGACGAACCTGACGCCGGCGGTGGCCTCGACCACCTGGATGCCCGCGGGTTCGCTGGACATGTCCATGATCAGGGGGCCGGCCAGCTTGACGGCCACGTCCCAGGGACTGTTGTGCTCGACGACCCCGCAGAAGTGGAAGCCGTAGACCGTCCGCACCTCGGCGAGCGTGGTGACCCCGGCCGGCTCGTAGCCGTAGACGCGGACGCCGCAGACCACGGCGGGCTGCCCGGTGGCCGCCTGCTGGACGTCGTGCCCGGCGTGGTTGTGCTGTCCCGGGTCCGCCTGTTCGAGCGTGGTGCGCATCCGGGCCAGGATCTGACCCCGCAGGTCGGCCGGCTCCGCCCGCGAGTCGGCCGCGTTGACCCAGACGGCCACGCTGGCCGAGACCGCCAGGACCACTGCGATCCACACGAAGCGGTTGCGGTACCAGCCCGCGAAACTCTCCCGGGAAATCATGATCTGCTCTCACCTCGTCGCCGGTTCGGTGGGCTGGCGGACCGCATCGGACGGCGCGGAAAGCCGGCCCGGGAAATAGGTATCCGTCGTGGGGATGGCCCGGCGCTGCGATGCTCCCGTGCTGGCCGTTTCCAGCGCGGTTGCCCCCGCGCTGCGGCGATGTGTGCCATTCCAACATGCTTGGACCCACTTCGACAACATCGACGGTCCTCAGTGTTGCCCGGACCCGACCGACCCTCACACCCCGCGGCCGCCGGCCCTCGTCTGGGCCCGGCGCAGCCCGGCAAGGTTTTTCGAAACAGGGCCTAGACGAGTAGTTCCGATGTCGGGGGTCGATGCGAGGGCATGAGGGAGGGTGTCGATGATCATGTTGTGACGCAAGACCTCGACACCCTCTTGACCGCACTTTACGTGAAGATCGATGACACGATCCGGACGCCGCGATGGTTGGGCCGGCCGCCGCTGCTGACCGACTCCGAGCTGGTCTGCCTGGCCGTGGCCCAGGTCCTGCTCGGCGCCCGGTCGGAGGCGCACTGGATCCGCTACGCCCGGATCCATCTACGCGCCTGGTTCCCCTACCTGCCACAACGCCCCGGCTACAACAAGCGGCTCCGTGCCGCCCTGCCGCTGATCAAGAAGACCATCCGGGACCTGGCCCGTGACAGCGACTTCTGGTTCGACAACCACTGGATCGTCGACTCCACCCCGATCCCGTGCGGCATGTCCCGCCCGACGGTGAAACGCTCGGACCTGGCCGGGTGGGCCGGATACGGCTACTGCGCCTCCCACTCACGGTTCTTCTGGGGCCTGCGCCTGTATCTGGTGTGCACCCCGACCGGGATGCCGATCATGTGGGCCCTGGCCAACCCGAAGATCGGCGAACGGGAGGTCCTCGCCGCGATGCTCGAGGTCGAAGCCGGCGTGGTCGCCGAGCACACCGGCATCCTGATGATCAGCGACAAGGGCTTCGCGTCCAAGACACTCGAGCGGGACCTGGCCGAGCAGGGTATCCAGTTGCTGCGGCCCTCTCGCAAGCGGGACAAAGCCCGCTACGGCGAGGCGCTGCTCAAGAAGGTCCGGCAGCTGATCGAGTCGGTCAACGACACCCTCAAAGGTCAACTCGACCTCGAACAACACGGCGGACGGACCTTCACCGGAGTCGCCGTCCGCATCGCCCAACGCCTACTGGCCATGGCCGCCGCGATCTGGCACAACAACAAGACCGGCGCACCGATCACCCGGTCACTGATCGCCTACGACCACTGACCGACATCGGAACTACTCGTCTAG
>NZ_JAVHUY010000075.1 GCF_031085175.1 Phytohabitans maris | reverse complement strand
CTTTGTTAGGTAACTCGAGATTGGTTGTGGTGTAAGGGTTTCACGGTTTGGTGGCATGTGGGGCAGGCGCCGGTCCAGGTCGCGAGGAGGTATTGCAGCTCGCGGATGACCTTGTAGAGGGTCAGGCCGGCGCAGCCGCTTTTGGGTCGTGTCGCAGCAGGGTGATGAACAGGTGCGCGGCGGTGACCAGGGTGACGTGGCGGTGCCAGCCGGTGAAGGAGCGGCCTTCGAAGTGGTCCAGGCCGAGGCCGGTTTTCAGTTCGCGGTAGTCGTGTTCGATCCGCCAGCGGATCTTCGCGGTGCGGATCAGGTCGACGGGGTCGGTGTCGGCGGGTTGGCTGGATAGCCAGTAGGTGACCGGTTCGGCCTCGTCGTCGGGCCATTCCGCGATCAGCCACCGCTCGGGCAGGCTGCCGTCGGGGTTGCGGGGGATGCGGTGCCCAGCCGGACGGACCCGTAGGAACACGAACTGTGAGCTGAGGATGCCTTTGCTGCCTTCGCGCCAGGTGACCGTGGTCGCGGCATCGCGGCCGGCGTCGAGCACGTGCCGGGCAATGCTGGCCGCGTCGTCGGGGTAGTCCGGGCGGGTCGGTGGGCGGCCGTGCCCGGACCACGTGGGTGGCGCGGGTTCCGCGTCGGACCGGTGGGCGAGGGTTTCGCCTTTGACCTGGACGCTGTAGAGGATGCCGCGTTCGTCGAGCGCGGCCCGGAACGGGCCGCTGTCGCCGTAGCCGGAGTCGGCGGTGACCAGGGGTGGTCGCAATCCGTGTGCAGCGAGCCCGTCGATCATCTCGATTGCCAGTATCCACTTCGGACGGTGGCCCTCATCCTCCGGAATCGCGGCCTTGCGGCGCCGCCGCCGCGCGGTCTCGGTCGCGGCAGCGGCGACCGCATCAACATCGACCTCGGCCGGTTCGACAGACGCGGTGGCCCGCGGTGCATTCGTCAACGTCTTACGCTGCTTGGCCTTGGCCGCCTTGACCGCGGCCGGTCCGGCCTTGGCGGCGTCCCAGGACTCCGGCAGGAACAGCCGCCAGTCCAGCGGGCACGACGCCGTATCGGTGACCGCGTGGACGCTGACCCCGATCTGGCAGTTGGCGACCTTGCCCAGGGTGCCGGAGTACTGCCGGGCCACCCCGGGCGAGCCGGTGCCGTCCTTCGGGAACCCGGTGTCATCGAACACCCACGCGACCGGGTCGATCAACTCTACCGCCCGCTCGGCCAGCCGCGCCCGCACCGCCATGGTGTCCCACGTCGACGTGGTCACGAACTGCTGCAGCCCCTGATGATCCACGCCGAGCCGGGCCGCCATCGGCTGCATCGACTTACGCCGCCCGTCCAGCAACAGCCCCCGCAGATACGTCTCGCCCTTGACCCGCTGGTCAGACCGGGCCAAGGGCGTGAACACGTCCGCCGCGAACGCCTCCAGGCGTTGCCGCACAACCGAAAGCTCATCCGGAGTCACCGAAGCATGAAACTACCCGCACCACCCCGACGACCCCACGACACGCCGACCTAACAAAGCACTACTAGGGCCTGACCCGCGGTTGTCACCAGACCGTCATGATTCCGCGCGGGCACCTCCACATCGCGCCTCCAGGCTGTCCGGGTGGAGCAGATGTCGCACGTCGTGCCGGAGGAGCGGCCGGCTTCCCGGCTGCCGGCGGCGCCGGTCGGGAGCGCGCCATGATGGCGCCCTGGCCGCTTCCGGAGGACGAGCCCGCCGGCCGGCCGTCCCGCCGCCCCGCGCCGCGCCGCGACAACGACAAGGTGCTCGCCGACCGCGTGGTGGAGCGGCTGGTCCGGGACGGGCGGACCCGCCCGCAGAGCATCTGCGTCGAGGTGCAGAACGGCGTCGCCATCCTCACCGGCCGCGTCGACACCGCCGAGCTGATGGCCGTCGCCGGCGGCCTGGCCTGGCAGACGCCCGGCATCGTCGACGTGTGCAACGCCCTCCGCCCATCCGACGGAGACGGGCCGGCCAGCGGCTAGGAAAGCCGCGGCGCCGTCGGGCGTGACGTTTCCACAGGCATATTCGCCCCGGTCCGTGCCAGTCGCGGACCGTATGCTCCCGCGGGCACCGCTCCGGCCGGCGGCTCGCTGGCGCTCGCCGACTTCCCCGCCCTCCGCTGCCGGCTCCGCGCGGGTTTGCGCGCTGCCCGCCGGAGCCGAGGCGTGTGCGCGCGCCTTCGACGGATCTAGAACGTTTAGGGCGCTATTTCAGCCCTAAACGTTCTAGATCGACGGCTGGGGGCCGGCGGTCAGCGGGGCTTGAAGAGGCGCCAGGTGCCGCCGATGCCGAGCAGGAGGGCGACCAGGACGACCACCCAGATGACGGAGGCGTTGAAGCCGCTGCCGGCGGCGGCGCGGGCGAGGGCGGTCTCCTGGAGGGAGTCGACCTTTGGCTGGTCGGCCGGGAGGGCGGCCGGTGGCATCTCGGCGTAGCGGACCAGGCCGGTGCTCTCCAGGAGGGTGAGGTGGTTGAGCACGAACCTGTTCGCCTCTTGGGCGAGCTGGCGGACGGTGTCGTTTCGGGTGCCGGAGCGGACCGCGCCGATGACCGGGAAGATCTTGCCGTGTGCGGCCCGCAGGCGGTGGACGAAGATGCGGTCGAATTCGCGGTCGGAGGCGGCGCCGCGCATCTCGTCGAGCCATTTCTGCTGGTCCGCATTGGGCTTGGTGGGCAGCTGCACGCCGAGCTTGTTGGCCGCGTCGACGACGATCTGGTCGAGCTCGGCGTGCTCGGCGGCGATCTGCGCGCCGACCTCGCGGACCCGTTGTGCGTCACCCCGCTCGGCGGCCATCTGCCCGGCCGGCATCTCCCACAGCCCGGCCAGCCGCACCCCGTTGAGCAGCGCGAGGTCGGTGGCGCCGAGCTGTGCGGGCGCCGCGGGCTGCGCGCTGGCCGCGGTCGCCGGCACGGCCAGCGCGAGTGCCAGGCCGGCGAGGACGGCCGCAAGGCGTGGGGCGGGCACGGCGAATCACCTCTGTCAGAACGAGTGAACTGATTCGTCACCGACGCTAAAGCCGTCCAGCAAGGAAGTCAAATGGTGTTTTTCTTAAGCAAGAATTGCATTTATTCGTTGATCCGGAAGCGTTGCCCTAATGGACGATGCTGGCGCGTCCGGTCTTTTGTGGCAATGCCAATATACCGCTGCCGGCCATTTCCGGAGCGGTTCTCGAAAACGCTATGGGAAGTGTCGGCGGCTACCGCCGGGGGTGGGCGTGGTGATCTCGGCCCGTCCAGCCTCTGACCGGCCCATGGCGGTACCTCCGCGGTTTCATGACAGTCCCATGACAAACCGCTCGTGCCACCGGCCCCGGGCGGCCCGCGGGCGGGCGGCTGGGCATGATTTGGTGATGGAGCAGGTGCTGCTGATCGAAGACGACGACCGGATCCGGCTGTCGTTGACGCTCGGCCTGGAAGACGAGGGGTACACGGTCCGGGGCACGGCGACGGCCGAGGAGGGGCTGCGGGAGCAGCGGCGCTCGCCGGCCGACACGGTCCTGGTCGACCTGATGCTGCCCGGCGTCGACGGCTACGAGTGCATCCGGCAGCTGCGTGCCCGCGACGACGTGCCGATCGTGGTGGTCAGCGCCCGCGACGACACGCACGACATCGTGGCCGCGCTGGAGGCCGGCGCCGACGACTACCTGGTCAAGCCGGTGGCGGTGAAGGAGCTCTCCGCGCGGCTGCGGGCACTGCGCCGCCGGGCCCGGGCCAGCAGCGTCGCCGCCGTGACCGCGCTGGTCTTCGGCGACCTGGAGATCCGCCCCGAAGCGGGCGAGGTCGCCGTGCGCGGCGAGCCGGTGGCGGTGACCCGCACCGAGTTCCGGCTGCTGTGCGAGCTGGCCGAGCACCCCGGTCGGGTACTGTCCCGGGCCCAGCTGCTGGAGCGGGTCTGGGAGTACGCGTACGGGGACGAGCGCCTGGTCGACGTGCACATCGGGCGGCTGCGGCAGAAGATCGAGGACGACCCGGCCGCGCCGCGGCACCTGGTGACGGTCCGCGGCATGGGCTACAAGCTGCAGCGATGAGGCGTCCTGGCCTGCGCACCCGGGTCGCCGCCGCGTTCGCCGCCGGCGCCTTCGCGCTGTCCGCGTCGATGGCCGCGCTCTCCTACGGCTTCACCAGCCAGGCGCTGATGGCCGGCCGGGAGCGCAGCGCCCTGCGCTCGGCCTACCTGGACGCGGGCGTGGTGCACGCCGGCCTGGCCACCGAACGACCCGACATCCCCGGCATACTTCGCACCCTCAACACCGGCAGCACCCGCCGCGCGCTGCTGCACCGCGACGGCCGGTGGTACGCCCGGGCCGCGGACGCCGGCCTGACCGACGCCATCCCGCCCGGCCTGCGAGGCCTCGTCGAGCAGGGCAGGCTCGGCATGCAGCGGGTCGACACCGACAGCGGCCCCGCCGTGGTCGTCGGCGTTCCGCTGCCCTCGTCGTCCGGCTTCTACGTCATCGACTCGATGCGCGAGCTCGACCAGACGCTGAGCACCCTCGCCCTGGTGCTCACCCTGGTCGCGGCGAGCACCACCGCGGCCGGGGCCGGCTTCGGCTGGTACCTGACCCGCCGGGTGCTGCGCCCGCTCGACACCGTCACCGCCGCCGCGCGCGAGATCACCGCCGGTGACCTCAGCGCCCGCCTCGACCCGGCGACCGAGCCGGATCTGGAACGGCTGACGACGTCGTTCAACGAGATGGTGGACCAGCTCTCGACCCGGCTGGAACGGGACCGCCGGTTCGCCGCCGACGTCAGCCACGAGCTGCGCTCGCCGTTGCAGACGCTCTCCGCCGCGACGAGCGTGCTGGACCGGCACCGGACCCGGCTGGACGACCGGGCGGCGACCGCGGTCACCCTCCTCTCCGACGAGGTGGCCCGGTTCCAGCGGCTCGTCACCGACCTGCTGGAGCTGGCCCGCGACGACCAGCCGGCACAGCGCGCACCGGTCGACGTCGCCGAGCTGGCGCGCGAGGAGTGCCAGGCCCGCGGGCTCCCGGCCGACCTGGTGCGGGTCGACGGCGCGGGGACGTGGCCGGTCGACCGGCGCCGCTTCACCCAGATCCTGGGCAACCTCCTCGACAACGCGGACCGGCACGGCGGCGGTGCGACCGCCGTACGCCTCGGCCAGACACCGGACGCCTTCGTCCTGGAAGTGGACGACGAGGGCCCGGGCGTCCGGCCGGAGGACCGGACGGCGATCTTCGACCGGTTCGTGCGCGGCCGGGCCGCCAGCGCGCGCGGCGACAGCGACGGCACCGGTCTCGGCCTCGCCCTCGTGGCCCGGCACGCCAACGCCCACGGCGGGCGGGTGACGGTGGCCGACCGGCCCGGCGGCGGCGCCCGCTTCCGGGTCGAGGTGCCCAGGACCGAACCGTGAGCCGGGCGCCCCGGTCTCGCCGCGCCGCCGCGCTGGCGCCGCTGCTCGCGGTCGCCGTCGCCGGCTGCGGCGTCCAGGCCGAGGACGTACCGCGGGCGGTCGACCCGCCCAACGGGGTGTCGCACGCCTGGGCGACCGAGACACCCCCGCACGCCGACCCGGGCGCCGGCGCCGTACCGGAACGCCTGTACCTGGTGCGCGGCAGCGAGCTCGTCGCAGTCACCCGCAACGTCCACGCGCAGCCCACCCTCGACGAGCTCCTCGACGACCTGCTCGCCGGCCCCACCGACGCCGAAAAGCGCGACGGCCTCACCAGCGCCCTGCTCGGCAACGACATCGTCGTCGGCGTCCGGCTGGCCGGCGGCCACGCCACGGTCGACCTGACCGCCGCCCTGGACGAGACCGGCCGTACCGACCAGATCCTCGCCTTCGCCCAGATCGTCTGCACGCTGACCGCCATGCCCGGCCTGACCGCGGTGTCGTTCACCCGCGGCGGCCAGCCGGTCGGCGTACCCCGCGCCGACGGTTCCCTCTCCGAGGCTCCGGCCACCGCCGCCGACTACGCCACGCTGGTCGCCAGCTAGCGCGTCCGGCGCGTCCCGCCGGTGATCGAAGCTCCCTTCAAGTCGCTAGAACGACCTGAAGGGAGCTTCGATCACCGTGAGCCCGGGGCGGGCAGGTGCACGACGAAGCGGCAGCCGTTCGGGATGTTGTGCACGTCGACCCGGCCGCCGTGCGCCTCGACCAGGCCGCGGACGATCGCCAGCCCGAGCCCGCCGACCGGCCCGTCGACGGGGCGCGGGGTGCGGGCCCGCTCGCCCCGGAACGCCACGTCGAACACCCGGGGCAGGTCGGCCTCGGGGATGCCGCCGCACGTGTCGGCGACCGCGAGCCAGGCACCGTCGCGGTCGTTGCCGCCGCTGACCCACACCGTGCCGTCCTCCGGGGTGTACCGCACGGCGTTGAGCAGGAGGTTGGCCACCACGCGGGTCAGCTCCGGCTCGCTGGCCAGCACGGCCGGCCAGCGCGACTCGGCCGTCACCAACCGGATCCGGCGGGTGTCGGCGATCGGCGTGGTGGCGGCGACCGCGTCCGAGACCACGTCGCCGAGCGGCACCGTGGACGGCGACAGCCGCAGGGCGCCGGCGTTGATCCGGGACAGCTCGAACAGGTCGTCGACGAGCTGGGTCATGCGGTCGGTCTCCACCCGGATCCGCCGGTGGTAGTCGGCGACCGTGGCCGGGTCGTGCACCACCTTGTCTTCGAGGGCCTCCGCCATCGCCCGCAGCCCGGCGAGCGGGGTGCGCAGGTCGTGCGAGACCCAGGCGACCAGGTCGCGGCGGCCCTTCTCCAGTCGCCGTTCCCGCTCGCGGGCCTGCGCGGCCCACATCGCGGCGGCGGCGAGCCGGCGCCCGAACAGCCAGCTGACCGCGACGCTGACCACCGCGCCGGCGGCCACGGTGATCAGCACCACCTGCAGGTCGTGCGGGGACAGGAACATGGCCTGGGCGATGACCACGACGCCGGCCGTCACGCTGCCGACGGTCACCGCGATCAGCACCCAGATGTGGGCCATGATGGTGCGGCCGCTCAGCAGCCGGAGCGCGGCCGCGCCGAGCCCGCCGACCGCGAGCGCGCCGGCCAGCGCCGCACCGAATATCAGCAGCAGGTCGCGCACGTCATCCGGCCGGCTCGTACCGGTAGCCGACGCCCCACACGGTGACGATCCGGCGCGGGGCGGCCGGGTCGTCCTCGACCTTCTCCCGCAACCGTCGTACGTGGACGGTCACAGTGGACTGGTCGCCGAAGTTCCAGCCCCACACCCGTTCCAGCAGATCGTCCCGGCGGAAGGCCTGGCCGGGGTGGCGCATCAGGAAGGCGAGCAGGTCGAACTCCCGTACCGTCAAGGTGAGCTCGGCGTCCCGCAGGCGCGCGACCCGCCGGGCCTCGTCGACCGCCAGGTCGCCGTCGACGAGCGGGGCGCCGGAGGGGGCGGAGTCCGCACCGGCCCGGCGCAGCACCGACTGCACGCGGAGCACCAGCTCGCGCGGCGAGAACGGCTTGGTGACGTAGTCGTCGGCGCCGAGCCGCAGCCCGAGCACCCGGTCGGCCTCCTCGCCGAGCGCGGTGAGCATGACGATCGGCACGCCGTCCGGGCGGGTGCGCAGCCGCCGGCACACTTCGAGCCCGTCGATCCCCGGCAGCATCAGGTCGAGCACCACCAGGTCGGGCGCCTCGCGGGCGACGGTGGCCAGGGCGGCCACGCCGTCGCCGGCCATGCTGACGTCGAAGCCGGCCCGCCGCAGGTAGCGGCAGACCACGTCGCTGATCGTCGGGTCGTCGTCGACCACGAGCACCCGTTGTCCCATCGTCCTCAGGCTAGCCGGCGGGGTCCGGAAAGGTATTTCGAAAGCCTTACGGCACGGCCGCTCCGGCTCGCCGCGCCCTTACCGTGGCGGTGTGCGTGTGCTGATCACCGGCGGCGCCGGGTTCGTCGGCTCCCATGCCGCCGACGTCCTGGCCGGGGCCGGTCACGAGGTGCTGCTGCTGGACGCGCTGCTGCCGCAGGCGCACGGCGACGAGCCGCCGCCCTGGTGCGCGCGGCACCGGCTGGTACGCGGTGACGCCCGGGACGGCGACCTGCTCGCCCGGCTGCTGCGCGGCGTCGACGCGGTCTGCCACCAGGCGGCGATGGTGGGGCACGGCCTCGACCCGTCCGACGCCCCCGGGTACGCCAGCCACAACGACCACGCCACGGCGGTGCTGCTGGCCGCCATGCACGCCGCGCGGGTACCGCGGCTCGTGCTCGCCAGCTCGATGGTGGTCTACGGCGAAGGCCGGTACACGTGCCCGGCGCACGGCATCGTGCCGCCCGCGCCCCGCCAGCCGGCGGACATCGCGGCCGGCCGGTTCGACCCGGCGTGCCCGCGCTGCGGCGCGACGCTCCAGCCCGGCCTGGTGCCGGAGGACGCGCCGCTCCGCCCGCGCAGCCTCTACGCGGCCAGCAAGGTCGCCCAGGAGCACTACGCGGCGGCGTGGGCGGCGCAGACCGGCGGCGCGGTGTGGGCGCTGCGCTACCACAACGTGTACGGCCCGCGGATGCCCCGGGACACGCCGTACGCCGGCGTCGCGTCGATCTTCCGGTCGGCGCTGGCCCGCGGGCACGCGCCCCGGGTACTGGAGGACGGCCGGCAGCGCCGCGACTTCGTGCACGTCTCGGACGTGGCCCGGGCCAACCTGCTGGCCCTGGACGCGCCGGCGCCGGAGGCCGGGTTCGCGGCGGTCAACGTCTGCTCCGGCGAGCCGCACACGGTCGGCGATCTGGCCCGCGTGCTGGCCGAGGCGATGGGCGGCCCGGCGCCGCTGGTGGTCGGCGGGGCCCGGGCGGCCGACGTCCGGCACGTGGTGGCCTCCCCGGAACTGGCCGCGCGCCTGCTGGGCTTCCGCGCCGGGACGGGCTTCACGGAGGGCGTGGCGGCCTTCGCCACCGCGCCGCTGCGCGAGCCCGCCCGGGTCCGGGGCCGCCCCGACCGCGAGCGGCCGGTCACCACCAGGTCCACACCAGGTGGTTGACGGCCAGCGCGACGGCGGCCTGGGCGAGCAGCCAGGCGCGGCGCCGCGCGGCGGGCAGCGCGGCCGTCGCCACCAGTAGCCAGAGCGCGAACGGCAGCCAGATCCGCTCCACCTCGGCCTTGCTCAGGCCGGACAGGTCCGCGGCGAGGACCGCCGCGCCGGCCGCGACCGGCAGCCAGCGCACCGCCCCACGACCCTCCGCTAGGGTACGGCGGAGCGCGGGGCCCAGTACCGGTCCGGCGCACAGCAGCAGCGCGGCCAGGTTCGCCCAGACCCAGTACCCGTACGGGCGGTCGGCCGCCCAGCCCTGGTAGTAGCGCTCGACGACCAGCCGGTACCCGTCCCACCACCGGAATCCCGCGGCGGTGAACGCGACCGCGACGCCCAGCACGGCGGCGCCGGCGGTGGTGAGGGCGGCGACCCGGTGCCGGCGGCGGAGCGCGACGACGGCCAGCGCGAGCGGCCCGACGAGCACGAACCCGTACGACAGGTAGAGCGCGAACCCCAGCGCCAGCCCGGCGAGCGGCCAGCACCACCAGCGGGGCGCGGCCAGAAGGGCCAGCCCGCCCGCGACGACGCCGGCGAACAGGCCGTCCGCCGAGGCGCCGACCCACACGGCGCCGGGAAACAGCACGAGGAACGGCACGACCGCCCGCGCGGCGCCCTCGTCGCCCAGCCACCGCAGCGCCGCCGGAACGCTCACCGTCGCCGTGGCCCCGACCAGCACGCAGGCCAGCGCGGCGGCCCCGCCACCGCCGAGCCCGGCACGGTCGAGCCAGACGAAGGCCAGCAGCGCGCCCGGGGGATGCCCGGCCGTGTGGGTCGACCAGGAACCGGCCTGGAAATCCACGATCCGGTCGGTGAAGCCGGCGAGCATGGTCGCCACGTCGGTGATCCGGGGGACCTCGGTGAGGTACTCCGCCTGGGGTGTGAGCCGCTGCGCCAGCCCGCCGGACCAGCCGTCGACCATCGCCAGCGACAGGATCCAGCCGACCGTACCGGCGTAGCCGGCCGCCAGCAGCCACGGCCAGGGCGCGCGCCGGGCCAACGCCGGGCCGCGCCAGACCACGAGAGCGGCGAGCGCGACCGCCAGCGGGGTGCCCCAACCGGCATGCGGCCGCCATACCGCGAACAGGGGCGCCGCGTCCGCCCACAACCGGACGCCGCGCGCGTTCAGCACCGCGCCCACCCCGATCGCGGCGGCCAGCAACCCGGCCTCGACCGCGACGACGACGATGTCCGCACGACTGTTTCTGCTCATGGTGGCGGCCCACGCTAGCCGGTACCGCCGTCCCGCGCGCGGCGCCGGCCAGAGCCGTCAGCGGTTCGTAAGAAGTGCGGCGCCGGTAAGGATTCCGTAAGGGCCGGACCGTCCACTAGCGACCTACAGTGCGGGCATGGACGGTCCAGTGGACGTGGTTCTGCCCTGCCTCGACGAGGCGGCGGCGCTGCCCGGCGTGCTCGCCGCGATGCCGCCCGGGTTTCGCCCCATCGTCGTCGACAACGGGTCGACCGACGGGTCCCCGCGGGTCGCCGCCGGGCTCGGCGCGTTCGTGCTGCACGAGCCGCGGCGCGGTTACGGCGCCGCGGTGCACACCGGCCTCGCGGCCGCCACCGCGGACATCGTCTGCGTCGTCGACGCGGACGGCTCGCTCGACCCGCGTACGCTGCCGCGGCTGGCGGCGCTGGTGCGGGACGGCGACGCCGACCTGGCGGTCGGGCGCCGGGTGCCGGCCGGGCGCGGCGTGTGGCCGTGGCACGCCCGCGCCGGCAACGCGCTGCTCGCCGCACTGCTGCGCCGCCGGGGGGTACCGGTGCGGGACATCGCGCCGATCCGGGCCGGGCGGCGGGCCGACCTGCTCGGCCTGGGGATCGCCGACCGGGCCTTCGGGTACCCGCTCGAGCTCCTGCTGCGGGCCGGCGCGGCGGGGTGGCGGATCGCCGAGGTGGACGTCCCCTACCACGCGCGGGCGGCCGGCACACGCTCCAAAGTGTCCGGTTCGGTACGCGGCACCCTGCGCGCCGCCCGCGACATGGCCGGGGTGCTGCGATGACCGTCCTGCTCGTGGTGGCGAAGGCGCCGGTGCCGGGGCTGGCCAAGACCCGGCTCTGCCCGCCGGCCACGCCCCGGCAGGCGGCCGCGGTCGCGGCGGCGGCGCTGCTCGACACGCTCGCCGCGGTCCGGGCCACGCCCGGCGCCACACCCGTGCTCGCGTACGCCGGCCGGCTGCGCGCCGCCGAACGGTCGGGCGAGATCCGGGCCGCCCTGGCCGGGTGGCGGCTGATCCCGCAGCGCGGCGAGGGCCTGGCCGAGCGGCTCGCGCTCGCGCACGCCGGCGCCGCCGCGATCGCCGGTGGCGGGCCGGTGCTGCAGATCGGCATGGACACCCCCCAGGTCACCCCGGACCTGCTGGCCGCCGCGGCCGAACAACTCTCCGATGTGGACGCGGTCCTCGGCCCCGCCACCGACGGCGGGTGGTGGCTGCTGGGGCTGCGTACGCCGTCGTACGCGCCCGCGCTCACCGGCGTCCCGATGTCCACACCGGACACCGGGCGGCTGACCCGCGCCGCGCTGGTGGAACGCGGCCTGCGCGTGGCCGAGGCGCCGGCACTGACCGATGTGGACACCTGGCGCGACGCGGAGGCGGTCGCCGGGCTCGCGCCGGACGGCCGGTTCGCGGCGGCGGTCGCAGGCTGCGCGGCGGCGGTGCCGCGATGACCGCCTTCGCCACCGCGTACGCGGCACGGCCGGCCACCTGGCTCGTCGACGAGCGCGGCGAGCGGGTCCGCCTCCCGCTCGGTCGCTGGCACGGGCCGGCCGAGCCCTCCCTCCGTACGCTGCTCGACCGCTGCGCCGGCCCGGCGCTCGACGTCGGCTGCGGACCCGGCCGGGCCGCCGCCGAGCTCGCCAGCCGCGGCCTCGTCGCCCTCGGCATCGACACCTGCCCCGCGGCCGTACGCCTGGCCCGCCGCCGGGGCGCCGCCGCCCTGCGCCGCAGCGTGTTCGCCCCGCTGCCCGGCGAAGGCCGCTGGGCCCACGCCCTGCTCCTCGACGGCAACATCGGCATCGGCGGCGACCCGGTCGCGCTGCTGCGCCGCTGCGCGCAGGTGCTGCGGCCGGGCGGCACGGTGCTCGTCGAGGTGGACGCCCCGGGTGCCGGCCTGTGGCGCGGCAGCGCCCGGCTCCTGCCCGGGCCCGCGTTCGCCTGGGCCCGGGTCGGCGTCGAGGCGGTCGGACCCGTCGCGGCCCGCGCCGGACTCACCTTACGAGCGGTCAGCGAACACGACGGCCGCTGGTTCGCCGAGCTGGCGCGGCCGTGAAGCTCTTCCGCTCGCCGGTGCACGCGCCGGCCGTCTCCGCCCGGATCGGCCTGTGGCTGGGCATCGCGTTCGGGCTCTGCTTCCTCACCGGGCTGGCCAGCCACGCCGCCCAGCACCCGCCGGGCTGGTTCGTCTGGCCCACCCGGCCGGTCAGCCTGTACCGCGTCACGCAGGGCGTGCACGTCCTCTCCGGCATCGCGGCGATCCCGCTGCTGCTGGCGAAGCTCTGGGCCGTGTACCCGCGACTGTTCGAGCGGCCGACGCGGCTGCTGGCCGACGCGCTCGAACGGCTGTCGATCCTGGTACTGGTCTGTGCCGCGTTCTTCGAGCTCGCCAGCGGGCTGTTCAACGTCGCCCAGTCGTACCCCTGGCGGTTCTTCTTCGTCGAGACCCACTACGCCGCCGGCTGGGTCGCCGCCGGCGCCCTCGTCGTCCACATCGCAGTGAAGCTGCCCCGGATCCGCGCCGGCTGGGGCGAACGCGCCGACGCCGAACGGCGCGCCTTCCTGCGGACCACGTGGCTGGCGACCGGCGCGGCCGTGCTCGCCACCGCCGGCGTCACCGTACCCGTGCTGCGCCGGATCTCCGTGCTGGCCTGGCGTTCGCCCGGCGGGCCGCAGGGGCTGCCGGTCAACCGCACCGCCGCCGCGGCCGGCGTCCAGGTGCCGGAGGGCTGGCGGCTCACCGTCGCCTGGCCGGGCGGGAGCGCCGCGTTCACCCTCGCCGAGCTGGCCGCGCTCGACCAGCGTACGGCGCGGCTCCCGATCGCCTGCGTGGAAGGCTGGAGCGCCACGGCGGAGTGGACCGGCGTGCCGGTCCGCGACCTGCTCGTGGCGGCCGGCGCCCGCACCGACCGGCCGGTCCGGGTGTCCTCATTGGAGCGTGCCGGGCTCTACGCGACCAGCCTGCTGCCCCCGGCCCACGTCGCCGACCCGCTGACCCTGCTGGCCCTGCGGGTCAACGGTCAGACCCTCAGCCCCGACCACGGCTACCCCTGCCGCGTCATCGCGCCCAGCCGGCCCGGCGTACTGCAGACGAAATGGGTCACCCGGCTGGAGGTCCAGCCGTGAGGACCGCCCGTACGCTGCTCGCGGCGACCGGTGCCGGCCTCGCCGGCTACGGCGCCTGGCTGCTCTGGCCGCGGCTGCCCACCGCCTGGACCTGGCTCGTCGCCGGGCCGCTCCTGCACGACCTGGTCGTCGCCCCGCTCGTGCTGCTCACCGGCCTCGCCGCGCGGCGGCTGGTCCGGCACCCCACCTACCGCACCTGGCTGGTGCGCGCCCTCACGGTGAGCGCGATCCTGCTGCTGATCGCCGTCCCGCTGGTGTGGCGGCCGCGTCCCGCCCCGCCCAACCCCGGCCTGCAGGACCGCGACTACGCCACCGGCCTCGCGATCTGGCTCGCCGCCCTCTGGCTCGGTGCGCTCCTCGGTGCGCTGGCCGCCCGTCGACGCGATCGGCGCCGGCGGCCCTGAGGTCAGCGGGCGAACGTCCCGACCAGGGTGCCGCTGGCCAGCTCGTCCTTCCGCGCGGCCCGCCGCACGTCGGCGACGCTCGGGCGGTCGGGCAGGGCCAGCGGCCGGGAGAGGGCGTACAGGTGGAAGAAGTACCGGTGTGGATCGTCGCCGAGCGGCGGCTGCGGGCCGTCCCAGCCGGTCGCGCCGAACCCGTTCGCCCACTCGTGGCCGCGCGCCGGCACCTGCCCCTCGGCCACCTCGCCGGCCCGCGGATCGACCTGGGTGACCAGCCAGTGCAGGAACGGCTCCCGCCCGGCGTCCGGGTCCTCGCAGAGCAGCACGAGCTCGGCCGCGCCGGCCGGCACGCCGGACCACTGCAACGGCGGCGAGATGTTGCCGCCCTGCCGGGACAGCCGCTCCGGCATCAGGTCGTGGTCGTTGAACGCGGGACTACGCAGGACAAGACCCGCCATCACTGCCTCCCGACTCGTGCCATCGCTGCCTCCCGACTCGTCAGGAACCACAAACGCCTACGAATACCCCGGCAGCCGCCGCGAAACCACCGGACATCGCCGGATGCCGTGTAGGCGGCCCGGGGGCGGGTAGTCCAACCGGAAGAGACCGACAACGGAGGACAGATCATGCCCAAGCCACGGCCGGGCAGCAACAAGTACGACATACAGCGCGCCCGGCTCCGCGACCGGCTCGACGACGAGGGGATCCCCGACAAGCGGGCCGACCAGGCAGCCAACGAGATCCTGCAGAAGGAACGCGGCCAGCGGGGCTTTCTGCGCGGCGAGCGCGGACTGGGCCCGAAAGGCGAGCGGGAACGGGGTGAGGAGCGGCGATGAGCGACGTACAGCAGCCGGAGATGCGGCGCAGCGGGCACGACCCGCTCGTCGCCGGAAGCGCCAAGGAGAAGGCCGCGCGGCAGCCGGCTCCGCGCGGGCAGGCACCGGCCAAGGACACCCGCCCCGCCGAGCAGCGCTCACCGTACGGGCCGGGGCCGGGGCAGGAGGAGCCGTACGACGAGGACTCGGACTTCGCGGAGGAGCACTCCTCGCCGACCTTCGCCGACCAGATGTCCGGCGGCCCCGAAGGTGAGCCGGAGCCGGAGTCACCGAAGGGGTACACCGGCATGGACCCGTCCCGGGCGTAGCCGCCGTCGAGCCGCAGCGGTGCCGGGTTTCGTCCGGATCAGCCGGGGTAGCCCGCTGCCCATGAGCGACGAAGCCGGCCAGCGCCGCCTCGCCCGGTTGCTGGACACCGTGTTCGCGGGCCAGGAGCGGGTGACCCGCGACGAGATCGTCCGCCGCGCGATCGCGGCGGACCTGCCGGCCGACCTGGGCACCCGGCTCGAAGGGCTCCCCGAGGGCGAGTACGCGCAGGACGAGGTCGCCGAGGCGCTCGGCACGGAGGGCGCGGCCTGAGTGGCGCCAACCGCTGGAGGGGCTTGCCCCGCGGAGCCGGCAGCGGAGGCCGGGGAAGTCGGCGAGCGCCAACTCGCCGCCGGCCGTAGCGGTGCCCGCGGGAAAGCACCCCAAGAAAACGCTCCGCTGCGCTCCACGTTTCCCCGGGGACCCCGCGCATGCGGTCCGCAGGTGGCGCGGACCGGGGCAATCCCGTCTGAAAATAGTGATCGTGGTATTTCAGTGCCTCTCTGGGGGCACCGAAATACCACGATCTGATGAGGTGCTTCGCGTACGCCGGCGTGGTGCAGGCTCAGGCTCCGTTCGCTGTACAGCACGACGGCCGGGTAGGTGGGCAGTTCCTGGGCGAACTGGCGGGCCCGGGTCCGGCCGACCGCGCTGGAGTAGTCGGTGGCGGCCCAGAAGAGGCTCGCCCCGACGAGCACGAACACGGCGGCCCATTCGGCGACGCCGATCCACGCCGTCGCCGTCGTGCCGGCGCCGGCTGGGCGCGCGGACGGGAGCAGCGAGCGCTGGAGTCCGACGGCGTACTTGAGCGGCCCCAGAGCGCGACCAGTCCGGCGCAGGCCAGCACGGTCATCGGGACGAAGAGGCCGTCCACGCTGCGGATGAGGTAGTCGCTGCTGGTCAGCCCGAGCAGGGTGGAGTTGACGCCGAAGTAGTCGAAGAACCAGTAGGAGAACATCCAGCCGAAGTAGTAGAACAGGGCGGTGAAGAGCGTGGTCGGTGCGACGATGGTGCCGAGGTGGTCTGTTCGCCGCCGCCGTCGGGGTCGGTGTCGCACGGCTCCCGTGGGGCAGGCACCTAACCCGTCCACGGTCTTCTTCTTTACTCAACGTGCCGATCCCCGGGGCCGATCGGGCAGCATGGGAGGGTGAGGGCCGGGCGAGGCGTGGTGCACCCGCTTGTCGCCGCCGGCGTGCTGCTCGCGGCCGTGGTGCTCCCGTGCAAGGCGGCCGACGCCGAGCATTCGGTCGGGGAGAGCGTCTTCACCGGCGTGAGTGGCCTGCTCTTCCTCGGCGCGGGCGCGGTGGCCCACCACCGCCGGCCGGACAACCGGGTCGGGCTGCTGATGGTGCTTGTCGGCCTCGGCTGGTTCGCCGAGGACGTGCGCTTCGTCCCGTTCCCGCTGACCCACACGCTCGGCCTCATGCTCAGCACCGCCTCCAGCGGCTTCCTCGCCCACCTCGTGCTCGCGTTCCCGGCCGGCCGGCTCGGCTCCCGGCCGCTGCGCTGGCTCGTGGGCACCGCCTACGTGGCGGTGTTCGGCCTGACCCCGTTCGGCGCGCTCTTCCAGGACGTGTCCGGCATCGGCCCGGCGTACCAGCGCAACCTGCTGCACGTCGACTCGCCGGCGATGCTGTCCGCGGTGAGCACGTCGGTGGCCGCCATCGGCGCGGTGGTGGCCGGCGCCGTGGTGGTCGTGCTCGTCCGGCGGTGGGTGCGGGCTACGCCACCGCAGCGCCGGCTGCTCGGCCCGGTGCTGCTCACGTTCCTCGTCGGCGGTCTCGCGTCCGCGGCCGGCAACGCGTTCAACCAGTTCGATCCGGTGCGGCTCGGCGCCCTCACCGTGTACCAGGTGGCCTTTTGCGTCCTGCCTCTGGTCTTTCTCGCCGGGGTCCTGCGGGTCCGGCTGGGCCGGACCGCGGTCGCCGAGCTCCTCATCGACCTGCAGCGGCCGCTCTCCCCGGCGCAGCTTCGCGACCGCCTCGCCACCGCCCTCGGCGACCGCACCCTCCAGATCGGATACTGGCGGCCCGACGCGGGCGAGCTGGTCGACGCGGCCGGTGCGCCGCTCGCCCGGCCCGCACCGGGCAGTGGCCGGGCGGTGACCTATGTGGACCGCGCGGGGGAGCGGGTCGCGGCGCTGATCCACGACGAGGCGCTCCGCGAGGACGGGCACGTGCTGCGGGCGGTGACCGCGGCGGCCGGCCTGACGCTGGACAACCAGCGGCTGACCGCGGAGGTGCGGGCGCAGCTGGGCGAGGTGCGGGCGTCCCGGGCGCGGATCGTCACCGCGATCACCGAGGAGCGCCGCCGCATGGAGCGCGACCTGCACGACGGCGTGCAGCAGCACGTGGTGGCGGCCGCGATCGGCATCCGCGCGGTGGAGAGCCAGCTCGGCCCGGAGGCCGGCGACGGGGTACGCGTGCTGCTGCGGGCGTGCGGCGAAGGGCTCGACACCGCCCTGTCCGACCTGCGGTCGCTGGCCCGCGGCATACACCCGGCGATCCTGAGCGAGGATGGCCTGGTCGCCGCCCTCCAGTCGCTGGTCGAGCGGGTGCCGGCGCCGGTCGAGCTGGTGGCGGCCGAGATCCCCCGGCTGCCCCCGGCGGTCGAGGCCACCGCCTACTTCGTCGTGGCCGAGGCGGTGACCAACGCGGTCAAGCACGCCCAGGCCGACCGGATCCGCGTCACCGTCCTCCCCGACCCGGGCGGGATCCGGGTGGCGGTGGACGACGACGGTACCGGTGGCGCGGCCGTCGCCTCCGGCTCCGGACTGCTCGGGCTGGCCGACCGGGTACGGGCGCTCGACGGCGACCTGGTCGTGCGGAGCGAGTCCGGACGGGGTACGACCGTCTGCGCGGTCCTGCCGGCGCGAGCGTGAAGGAGCCGATGTGACGACCAGGGTCGTACTCGCCGACGACGCGGCGCTGGTCCGCACGGCGATCGGCGTCCTGCTGCGGCAGTACGGGTTCGACGTGGTCGCGGAGGTGGGGGACCGGCGGGCACTGCGCGACGCGGTTGCCTCGGCGCGGCCCGACGTGGCCGTGGTCGACGTACGGATGCCGCCGACGCATCGCCTCGAAGGGCTGGAGGCGGCGATCGAGATCCGCGCCGCCTATCCCGAGGTGGGCGTGCTGGTGCTCTCCCAGTACCTCGAGTCGCGGTACCTGGCGACCCTGCTCGGCGACAGCGCGCGCGGCGTCGGATACCTGCTGAAGGAGCGGGTCGGCGGCGCGGCCGACTTCGTCGACGCGGTCCGGCGGGTCGCCTCCGGCGGCTGCGCGGTCGACCCCGAGGTGGTCTCGCTGATGCTGGCCGGCCGCCGGCGCGACGACCCGTTGCAGCGGCTCACCGCCCGCGAGCGGGAGGTGCTGGCGCTGATGGCGGAGGGGCGCTCCAACCAGGCGATCGGCGACCGGCTCTTCCTGACTCCGAAGACGGTGGAGTCGCATGTCCGCAGCATCTTCCTGCGCCTGGATCTGCCGCCCGAGCCGGAGAGCCACCGGCGGGTGCGCGCGGTCCTCGCCTACCTGCGACCCGCCGCGCCTAACCGGCCAGCAGCAGGCCCCTGAGCGCTTGCGGGGTCAACGCCGACTTGGTGAGGAACCCGGCGGCCCCGCAGCCATCGAGCCGCGCGCCGTAGTCCGCCGCCGCGCGTACCGAGCAGAGCACCACCCGGGTCGCGAGACCCGCCGCCCGGACGGACCGGAGCACCGCGAACCCGTCGGTGTCCGGAAGCTGTACGTCGAGCAGCACCACGTCCGGCACGAGCGCGGAGATCACGACCAGCGCCTCGGCGCCGGTGGCCGCCTCGCCGAGCATCTGGAAGCCGCCGGCGGCCAGGAGTGTCCCGACCATCGCCCGGAAACCGGCATGGTCGTCCACGACCACTACGGTGGTCGTCTCGCCGCCTCGCGCACCTCGTCCGATGACACCAGCCTGGTCACATCCGGCCGCCGGGTACATCAGGGACCGCCCTGATGTACGCCGGCCGTCCACTGCCGAGCATCGTACGCATGGCCTTCCTGCTCATCCTGTCGCTGCTGGCGCTGGCCGGCCTCACGGTCACGCTCGTCGGCCGGCGCATGCGCCGCGGCCGGCAGGTGCGCGCGTTCCCTGAGCTGCCGACGCCGACGTTCAAGGTGGTGGCCCTGGGCAACAGCGGCTCCGGCAAGACGGTCCTGCTGGCCAGCCTCTTCTACCAGTTCCGGGCCCGCCCCGGCCGCCCGTACTACCTGGACACCGACCCGTCCACCCGGGTCTGGCTGGGCAGCCTGCTGTCCACCGTGGTCGACCCGACCGAGCCCTGGCCGAGCGCCACCCGCCGGGACGGCACCCGCACGTACCGGTTCGACTGCGTCACGCAGGTGGAGGAGAAGCCGACCACGGCGTTCACGATCGAGTACCTGGACTACGCCGGGGAGATCTTCGAGCTGCTCGGCGCCGGCGACACCGCCCTGGACAACCTGGTCGGCGAGGTGACCGCGGCCGACGCCCTGATCGGGGTGCTGGACGGCCGGCGGGTGCTGCAGTTCCTGCGCGGCCAGGCGCAGGGCCGGGCCTACCTGATCGCGAAGATCGCGGTGATGGTGCAGCTGATGGCGCGCGCCCGGTGCGCCATCTACCTGGTCATCTCCAAGTGGGACCTGGTGCACGACTTCGGCGAACCGGCCGGGGCCGACGACCGGACCCGGCTGGAGGCGGTGGTCGACGCGCTGATGACCGTCGACCACATCAGCGACCTCGTCCGCTCGCGCACCACGGTCCGGCTGATCCCGGTCAGCGCGGTCGGCTCCGGCTTCGCCCGGCTCGACGAGTCGACCGGCGTGGTCACCAAACGCCCCGACGGCACCTTCGCACCGTACAATGTGGACATCCCCGTCGCCGCGATCGTTCCGGACCTGTTCACCCGCGTGCGGCAGAGCATGGACAGCCAGGTCGTCGGCGCCATCGAGAGCGAGTACCGGGCCCGCCGCCGGCACACCCCCGACGAGATCGTCAGCGAGATGGGCGCCTTCCTGCTCCGGCCCGCCGGTGTCGCCCTGCGCGCCACGCTCGACAGCGTCATGAGCCGCCCGTACAGCGGCGAGGTCGTGGCCATGATGCTCGACTGGATCGCCCGGCCCAGCCAGCGCAAGGACGCCGAGCTCGCCGCGTTCCGGGCCGAGGCGCACCGCCAGGCGTACACGCTGCTCGAAGCCCGCACGGTCGTCCTCGACGACTTCCAGCGGATGCTGCACCGGCTCGAGCACGACCTGCCGGCATCGGTGCTGTCCCGATGAGCGGCGGCTGGGCCTTCCTGGTGGCGCGGGGACGCCGGCAGGGCTTCCGGGCCCGGCTGGTCCCCGCCGTGCTCGCCGAGCACGGGCTCGCCGGCCTGGTCGAGGAGAACCGCCCGGCCGACACCCCCGCCGGCCGCGCCACGCCGGTCACCCGTACCCACCGGATCAGGCCGGAGGACGTCGGCAGCCCGAACGTCCTGGACGAGCATGGCCGCCCCCTCGACGTCAGCTACGGCTTCGTCCACCTCGACCCGCTCGCCGAGGTCGACGAAGCCGACCTCGCCACGGCGCTCGGGCAGGCGCTCGACACGTACCGCCGCTTCCTCGCCGACGAGACCGGCTTCGAGACCGAGGTGTCGGCGCCGTTCGCGCTGCGGTCCCGGTCCGCGGCCACCAGGACGACCGCGCGGCGGCCACTCCGGTCGGCGCCGCCGGCGGGCCGGGCCCGGACCACCGCCGGGCTCCTGGCCGCGGGCCTGCTCGCCGCCGTCCTGGCCGCCATCTTCATCGGAGTACGCGGTGCGGGCGGCCCGGCCGGCGACGATCTGACCGGCACGTGGCAGGACGAGACGTTCACCGTCACCGTCACCTGCGAGCCGGGGTGCCCGGTGCCGGCGGGCACGGCGGTCGGCACGGCGCGGGCGGCCGCGTGCACGTACCGGCTCGTCCTCGCCGAGCCGGCGGACGGCGCCCTGCGCACCGCCGCCGGCCGTACCGCGGGGGTCGGCTGCCTCGCCGACGGCCCGCTCTCCCTGCGCCGTACGGCGGACGACCGCGCGAGCCTCGAATGGCACGACGCCGCCGGCAACCTGCTCCGGAGGGCCACGCTCCGCCCGGCCGGGTCCTGAGCCTCCTACCGGGGGCCGACGACCTGCTGCCGGGCGACGCCGAGGCGGTCGATGCCCAGCTCCATCACGTCGCCCGGCTTGAGCCAGATCGGCGGCCGGTGCCCCATGCCGACGCCGGGCGGGGTGCCGGTGTTGATCAGGTCGCCCGGCTCCAGGACCATGAACTGGCTCAGGTGGTGCACGATCGCGTACGGGTCGAAGACCATGGTCTTGGTGGAGCCGGTCTGCCGCCGCACCCCGTTGACGTCCAGCCACATGCCCAGGTCGCGCACGTCGGGGATCTCGTCCGGGGTGGCCAGCCACGGGCCGGCCGGGTTGAACGTCTCGGCGGACTTGCCCTTGCTCCACTGCCCGCCGCGCTCCATCTGGAAGGCCCGCTCGCTGACGTCGTTGACCAGCACGTACCCGGCGATGACCGCGGCCGCGTCGGCAGGGCTGTCCAGATAGGACGTACGGGTGCCGATGACGATGCCGAGCTCGACCTCCCAGTCCGTCTTGGTGGCGCCGCGCGGGATGCGCACGTCGTCGTACGGACCGACGAGCGTGTTGGGCGACTTGGTAAACAGGATCGGCTCGGCCGGTACGCTCTGGCCGGTCTCGGCGGCGTGGTCGCTGAAGTTGAGGCCGATGCAGAGGATCTGGTGCGGACGGGCGATCGGGGCGCCGATCCGCTGCCCGGCGAACGGCCGGACCTCGCCGGCGGCGATCCGCTCGGCGACCGGCCCGGCGAGCCGTGCCAGTCCACCGGAGCCGAAGAACTTCTCGTCGAAATCGCCGGCCAGGTCGGAGACGTCCACATAGGACGTCTCGTCGACGCGGACGGCCGGCTTCTCGGCGCCGGCGGCGCCAACTCGCATCAGGTACACGGGAACTCTCCGGTTTCAGGGACGGGACCCGGCCGGCTCCCCGGCCACGATGGCGCGGATGGCGGGCAGGTCGTCGACGAGACTCTCCAGGGGGGTGCGGTACGCCAGCCCGCTGACGCTGACCGCACCGCTGGCGACGGTGGGGGAGGTCAGGTGGGCCAGGACGGCGACGCAGTTGACGCCCGGCTCGTTCTCCTGGTCGTCGACGGCGTAGCCGCGCTCGCGGATGCGCACCAGATCGCGGTGCAGATCCTCGACCGTGCCGAGGGACCGGCCGGTCGGTGTCTCCAGTGGACGGTCGCCGGCCCAGTCCCGTACCGCCTGCTCGGTGGGGAGGGCGGCGGCCAGCAGCACCTTGCCCACGGCCGTGCAGTGCGCCGGGTTGCGCCCGCCGACGACCGAGGTCAGGCGGACCTGCCCGGCGGGCGGATCCACTTTGGACCGGTAGACCACGGAGCGGCCGTCGAGGGTGGCGTAGTGCACCGTCTCGCCGTACCGCGCGCACAGCGCCTCGAGGATCGGCAGCACCCGCACGTGGTCCGGGCGCGCCTCGTGGTGCAGGAACGCCAGCCGCAGGAACTCGTCGCCGAGGATGTACCGCCCGTACCCGTCGCGCGCCGCGAACCCGGCCCGGCGCAGGGCGGCGAGCGCGCGGTGGATCGTCGGCTTGGGGCTGTCCATCGCCCGGGCGATCTCCTCCAAGCCGATCCCGGCCGGGTGGTGGGCGAGCTCCGCGAGCACCGCGAGGACCCGGTCGGCCCCCACCAGCCGGACGTCCGAGCCGTCGACCTCCACGGTCAGCCCCTCCACGTTCCGGATACTAGATCTTCGTTCCGATCAAGTGAAAGTGTGACGTCAGACGCCTTTCGCGGCGAGAGTCGAGCGGTTATGGTTCGGCCATCTTTCCTTTTACGCGATGACCGTTCCGATAATCGGAATCTCTGGTCGATGGATGAGGAGTGCCTGTGACCGGTACCCGGACCGCTGTCGTCACCGGTGGCATGAGCGGGCTCGGTGCGGCGGCCGCCGCCCGACTGGCCGAAGACGGAGTCAAGGTCGTCACACTCGACCTCGCGGCCGGCGCCGACGTGCGCGTCGACGTCTCCGACGCGGCGGCCGTCCGGGACGCGGCCGGGCGGATCGGGCCGGTCGACATCCTCGTCAACTCCGCCGGCGTCGTCGGGCCGAACATGCCGCTGTGGAAGGTGCCGCTCGACGGGTGGCAGCACACCTTCGCGGTCAACGTGGGCGGCACGTTCCACACCTGCAAGGCGTTCGTGCCGGGCATGCGGGAGCGGGGCTGGGGCCGGATCGTCAACATCGCCAGCATGGCGGGGAAGGACGGCAACCCCAACATGTCGCCGTACTCGGCGTCCAAGGCCGCGGTCATCGCCCTGACCAAGTCGCTGGGCAAGGAGCTGGCGACCAGTGGCGTCCTGGCCAACGTCATCGCCCCCGCGGTCGTCGAGACACCGATGAACGCGAACACCGACCCCGCCGCCCTCGCCCACATCACGAGCCTGATCCCGATGGGACGCCTCGGCCGGCCGGAGGAGGTCGCCGAGCTGGTCTCCTGGCTCGCCTCGGACCGGGTCAGCTTCTCCACCGGCGCGGTGTACGACATCAGCGGCGGCCGGGCCACGTACTGACGCGGCATAGGCCCTAGGGCCGCGCGGCGCGTTCTGGTCCGGCACCGGGGCCATTGATATCCCCGAAACAAGTCACTATATTGCGGAAACATCGGTGCTCTGGAGATCTACTACGGCCGGAACACCCGATTCGCTCGTGCGGAAGACCGTAAAGATCCGATCCTTGTGCCGGAAGGACATGATCGTGCTCGAATCGTCCCGCCGTGACTTCCTCCGCTTCACCGGCGCCGCCGGGGCCGGCCTCGCGCTGGCCGGCGCCCGGCCGTTCGCCGCGCACGCCGCCCCGGCCCGGCCGGCCGACCCCGCGCTGGTCCCGGAAACCGAGGCCACCACGCTCTGGTACCGCACCCCGGCCCGCGAGGACCAGGTCATCCGCGAGGGCCTGCCGGTGGGGAACGGCCGGCTCGGCGCCTTGGCCACGGCCGATCCGGCCGACGACGCGATCTACCTCACCGACGGCTCATTCTGGACCGGCGGCCGCAACGACACGCTGACCGGCGACGGCCAGCTGCCGTACGACTCGACCGGGTTCGGCAGCTTCGGGGTGCTCGCCCAGGTGCGGGTCGCGCTGGCCGGCCACGGCCCGGGGGCGTACGCCGACTACCGGCGGCGCCTCGACCTCAGCAACGGGGTCGCCGCCGCGAGCTACCGGATCGGCACCGCGCGCTACCGGCGCGAGCTGTACGTCAGCCACCCGGACGACGTGCTGGTCCTGCGGCTCACCCAGTCCGGCGGCGGCAGCCACACCGGCACGGTCACCCTCGCCGGCACCCACGGGGAGAGCACCGCGGCCAGCGGCGAGCAGGCCAGCTTCACCGGCACGCTGGCCAACGGGCTGCGGTACGCGGCCGCGCTCACCGTCGTCGGGATCGGCGGCCGGGTCCGCGCCGACGGCGGCAAGGTCACGTTCACGGGCTGCCGGGAGGTGGTCGTCGTGGTCTGCGCCGGCACCGACTACACGCCGGACGCGGCGAAGGACTTCCGGGACCCGGCGACCGACCCGCTCGCGCTGGCCCGGGCGAAGGCCGTCGCGGCCGCCCGGGTCCCCGGTGCCCGGCTGCTCGCCACGCACGTCGCCGACTACCGGCGGCTCTACGACCGGATGAGCATCGACCTCGGCGCGTCGTCGCCGGTGCAGCGCTCCCTCGACTCGTGGTCGCGGCTCGCCGTGCGGTACACCGATCCGACCACTCCGGACCCCGAGCTCGAAGCGGCCTACCTGCAGTTCGGCCGCTACCTGACGATCACCGGCTCGCGCGACGGGCTGCCGATGAACCTGCAGGGGCTCTGGATCCACAACAACACCCCGGACTGGTACGCCGACTACCACACCGACATCAACGTGCAGATGAACTACTGGCTCGCCGACCCGGCCGGCCTCGGCGAGTGCGCGGACGCGCTGGCCGACTACTGCGTGTCGCAGCTGCCGGTCTGGACGGACGTGACCCGGCGGCTGTTCAACGACCCGAGCAACCGGTTCCGCAACAGCAGCGGCAGGATCGCCGGCTGGGCGATCGCCTTCTCCACCAACATCTACGGCGGCAGCGGCTGGGTGTGGCACCCCTCCGGCAACGCCTGGCTCTGCAACTCTCTCTGGCGGCACTACGAGTACAGCCAGGACCGGGCGTACCTGGAGAAGATCTACCCGGTGCTCAAGGGGGCGGCCGAGTTCTGGCAGGCCCGGCTGATCAGCACCACCGTCACCGACCCGGACGGCACCTCCCGAGAGGTGCTGGTCGACGACACCGCCTGGTCGCCGGAGCACGGGCCGGACGCGAAGGGCATCACGTACGCGCAGGAGCTCGCCTGGGACCTGTTCCAGCAGATCCAGATCGCGAGCGTACGGCTCGGCCGGGACGCCGAGTTCGCGGCCGCGCTCCAGGAGCTGCGGTCCCGGCTCTACCTGCCCCGGGTCAGCCCGAAGACCGGCTGGCTGGAGGAGTGGATGACCCCGGACAACCTGGGGGAGACCACGCACCGGCACCTGTCGCCGCTGATCGGGTTCTACCCCGGCGACCGGATCGCCGCCGACACCAGCCCGGCGGCGCTGCTGGACGGGGTCCGCAACCTGCTCGTCGCCCGCGGCATGGACAGCTACGGCTGGGCCTGCGCCTGGCGGTCGCTGTGCTGGGCCCGGCTCAAGGACGCCGAGCGCGCCTACCAGCTCTACCTGACCGTGCTGCGCCCCTCGATGAACAACGGCAACGGCACCTCGGCCAACTTCTTCGACATGTACAGCCAGGGCAGCTACACCATCTTCCAGATCGACGCGAACCTCGGTGGCGCGACCGCCGCCCTGGAGATGCTGCTCTACTCCCGGCCCGGGGTCATCGAGCTGCTCCCGGCGCTGCCCGGCGCGTGGGCCGCGAAGGGTTCGGTGACCGGCGTCGGCGCCCGCGGCGGCTTCGAGGTCGACCTCACCTGGCGCGACGGGAAGGCGACCCGCGCCGTCGTCCGCAGTGTCGGCGGCACCAGCACCGAGGTGCGCTCCGGCACCTGGCGGCGCCGCGTCACGATGCGCCCGGGCGAGTCCGTCACCCTCACGCCGGGCCGCTGACCGGCGGTACCCGATGAGGTTTAAGGCCTGGCACCTTGTGTCATCTGGTGAAATCCTGGTATCCCTTGTCCAGTGACCCGCTCCGTAAACCGTGCCCTGGACGTCCTGGAAGCGCTCCGCGACGCCACCCGCCCGTTGACGCTCAGCGAGCTGGCCAGCCGGACCAACATGGACAAGGCGACCACCATGCGGATCGCCCGCGACCTGCTGGAGCGCCGGTATGTCGAGCAGGATCCGGACACCCGGCGGTACTCCATGGGCTGGAGCGTGCTGGAGCTGGCCGGCCGGCTCTGGTCCAACGACTCGATGACCCAGATCGCGCTGCGGCATCTGGAGGACCTGCGGGACAAGACGCTGCAGACGGTCGCGCTCTGCGCCCGTAGCGGCGACCGGTACGTGATCAACCTGGAGCTGCCCAGCCTGCAGCCGATCAAGTTCACCCAGGGCGTCGGGGCCTCGCGCCCGCTCGGCGACGACGCACCGGGCCTGGTGATCCTCGCCTTCGCCGCCGGGGCGGCCGGCGACGACGAGAAGCCGGACGAGCTGGACGACATGGCGGTGATCCGGGAGCAGGGGTACTGCTACTCGGTGGCCGCCGGCTCGCCGCGTACCGCCACGGTCGCCGCCCCGGTCCTGCGGGCCGACGGGAGCGCCGACGCCGCGGTGCTGCTGACCTGGGCGCTCTCCGGCGACGACCCGGCCGACGAGACGTCCCGGCGCCGGTTCAGCGCCCAGGTCAGGGGCTGCGCGCAGCGCATCTCCGGGCTGCGCCGGGGGAGCGGGCGATGAACCTCGACCGCTGGCTGCCCGAGCTGGTCGAGCTGGTCGAGATCCCGAGCGTCGGGGCGGATCCGGCGCACGCGGCGGACATGGTCCGCGCGGTGGACTGGCTGCGGACCCGGCTGGAGGCCGTGGGTGCGGCGACCCGGGTGCTGCGCGAGGGCCGCGAGTCGGTGCTGCTCGCCGACGTACCGGCCCAGCGGTTCACGCAGACCGCGCCGACCATCCTGATCTACGGGCACTTCGACGTGCAGCCGCCCGGCCCGGCCGAGCTGTGGACCAGTCCCGCGTTCGCGCCGCGGATCCGGGACGGCTGGCTGTACGGGCGGGGCACCGTCGACGACAAGGGCCACCTGCTGATGTACCTGGCCGCGCTCCGCTCGCTGGTCGCGGCCGGGCGGCTCGGCGTCAACGTCCGGCTGCTGCTGGACGGCGCCGAGGAGAGCGGCGGCGTACTGGCGTTGAAGACCCTGCGGGAGATGGCCGACCGCCCGGACGGCTGCCTGATCTTCGACGGTCCGATGATCGCGAAGGGCCGGCCGGCCTTCTACGAGGCCGCGCGCGGGATGGCCTTCTTCCGCCTGCACCTGCGCACCGGGCGCCGGGACCTGCACTCCGGCCAGTTCGGCGGGGCCGCGATGAACGCCGTCCACGTGCTCGTGCGGGTGCTGGACGCGGTGCTGCCCGGCCCCGACGGCCGGCTCCCGGACCCGCTGCGGGTCGGTGCCGTGCCGCTGCCCCGGGAGACCGCCGAGCGGCTGTCGCTGCTGCCGACCGCCGCCGACCTGCTCGGCGGGGAAGGCGCGCACCCGGCGGACGGGTACGTGGCGGAGGACCTCTACACCCGGCTGTGGGCGGAGCCGAGCCTCGACGTGAACGGCGTCGCCGCCGGCGAGCCGCTGCTGCACCACATGCAGATCCCGTGTACGGCCAGGGCGAGCCTCTCCATCCGGCTGGCACCCGGCCAGCGGCTGGAGCCGATCGCCGGCGAGGTGTGCCGGCTGCTGCGGGCGGCGGTGCCGGCCGGAGCCGAGCTCGAGATCGAGCGGGTCGGCAGCAGCCCGCCGAGCCTGCTGCCGGCCGAGGGCGCGATCCTCGCCGCCGCCCGGGCCGCGTTCACCGACGCGCTCGGCGCCGCGCCCCTCACCATCCGGGCGGGCGGCACGCTGCCGCTGCTCAGCGTCCTCGGCGAGCTCGGCATCCCGACCGTGATGACCGGGCTGGACCTGCCCGAGGGCAACATCCACGCGCCGGACGAGCGGCTGTGGCTGGAGCACCTGCCGGTCGGCACCGCGATCCTGGAGGACCTGCTCGGCGGCACTCGTTTCACACAGTGAACCGCTATTTTAACTCTTGACACGTGATCACCCGAGGGCAAGACTCTCCGGTATCCAGGTTGCTCCCCCTGGCGACATTGCTGAACAGATCGCCTTGGAGGCTGACATGGATGTTTGGCCAGCACAGAGATGGCGGTTGGGCGCGGGCCTGACCGCCGCCGCGGCGGCCGCGGCCCTGGTCGCCGGCTGCTCGACCGCGGACACCGCCGGCGACACGTCGAGCAGCGGGAGCGGCTCCTCGTCCGCCGAGGTGTCGTACGCGCGGGGTCAGATCGAGAAGTACCTCAAGCAACCCCCGTTCCAGGCGCAGGGCCCGGCGATCGACGCCAAGGCCGCGGCCGGCAAGTCCGTCTTCTTCGTGCCGAACACCAGCACCATCCCGTTCACCCTGGCCGTGCAGAAGGCGTTCGAGCAGATCGCCGGATCGGTCGGGGTCAATCTCACGGTCTGGCCCTCCACCGGGCAGACCAGCCAGTGGGTACAGGGCATCGAGCAGGCCATCGCGCAGAAGGCCGACGTCATCGTCCTCGCCGCGCCGCCGCAGCTGCTCGCCCCGCAGCTGGCCCAGGCCGCCGCGGCCGGCATCCCGGTGGTCGTGCCGCACCAGTACGACCCGACGATGCCGATCCCGGCGAACGTCGCCGCGGTGGCGTACGCGCCGTTCACCGACGCGGCCCGGCTGATGGCCGACTGGGCGATCCTCCAGCGCGACGCGGCGGCGCACGCGCTCGTCATCACCACCAACGAGTCGCCGCCGTCCAAGCCGATGGCGGAGGCGATCGCGGACGAGTTCGCCAAGCACTGTCCGAAGTGCACGGCCACCGAGATCAACGTACCGGCGGCGGACTGGGCCTCGAAGATGCAGAGCGAGGTGCAGGCGGCGCTGCTGAAGGACCCGGGCATCGACTACGTGATCCCGCTGTTCGACAGCTCCTCGCAGTACGTGGCCTCGGCGATCACCGCGGCCGGCAAGAAGGGCTCGGTGGGGATCGCCACCTTCAACAACACCCCGTTCGTACTGGAGATGCTGCAGAACAAGAACGTGGTGGAGATGGAGGTCGGCGAGTCGATCGCCTGGATCGGCTACGTCACGATGGACCAGGCGCTGCGCATCCTGGTCGGGCAGCCGCCGCTGACCAACGCCTCCTCGCCGCTGCGGGTCTTCACCGGCGACAACATCGGCGAGCTCGGCACCCCGCCGCAGAACGAGGCCGGCTACACCGGCTACGTCGACGGTTACCGCAAGCTGTGGGGCCTGGCGAGCTAGGCCGGCCGGATGGATCTCCCCTTGCTGCGGCTGCGCGATGTGTCGAAGACGTTCGCCGGCACCACGGTACTGTCCACAGTCGACCTCGACCTGCGCGCCGGTGAGGTGCACGGCCTGGTCGGCGAGAACGGATCCGGCAAGTCCACGCTGATCAAGATCCTGGCCGGGTTCCACGAGCCCGACCCGGGCGCCGACGTCCAGGTCGCGGGCGGCCTCAGCTTCGTCCACCAGGACCTGGCCCTGGAGGCGTCGCTGACCGTCGCGGAGAACTTCACCGTCGACCGGCTCGGCGGCGGCTCCGGCTGGTGGATCGACCTGCGCGCCGAGGCCCGGCAGGTGCGGGCCACGCTCGCCGGGTACGGCCTGGACCTGGACCCGCGCGCACCGGTCGCCGCGCTCAACCAGGTGGAGCGGGCGATGCTCGCGATCGTCCGGGCGGTCGAGCGGACCCGCGGGGAGCGGGGCGTGCTCGTCCTCGACGAGCCCACCGTGTTCCTGCCGCACCGGGACCGGGGCACGCTGTTCGACCTGATCCGGCGGCTCACCGCGGCCGGCAACGGCGTGCTGTTCGTCTCGCACGACCTGGAGGAGTGCCTGGACGTCTGCGACCGGATCTCGGTACTGCGTGACGGGCACCTCCAGGGCACTGTGGACAGTGCGGGCACGACCCGCGCCGACCTGGTACGGCTGATGATCGGCAAGCACCTCGCCGGCACCGACCACCGTCCCGCGGCGGCCACCACCCGGCGCGAACCGGTGGTGACCGTCACCGACCTGGCCGGAACCACCGTCGACGGCGTCTCGTTCACCGTCGCGCCCGGCGAGATCCTCGGCGTCACCGGGCTTCTCGGCTCCGGCTTCGACGAGCTGCCGTACCTGCTCGGCGGCGCCGGGCGGAAGGCCAGCGGCCACCTCACCGTCGCCGGCCGGCGGTACCCGGTGGCCCGGTTCGCGCCGTTCGACGCGGTGGAGGCTGGCATCGCGCTGGTTCCCGGCGACCGGGCCCGGGACGGCGCGGCGCTGTCCATGTCGGTACAGGACAACATCAGCCTCCGCGTCCTGCACCGGTACCGGTCGCGGCTCGGGCTGCGCTGGGGCCGGCTGCGCGCGGACTCCGCCACCCTGCTCGACGAGTACGACGTACGGCCGCGCCGGCTCACCGCCCGGTACGGCACGCTCAGCGGCGGCAACCAGCAGAAGGTGATGCTGGCCAAGTGGCTGCAGACCCGGCCGAAGGTGCTGGTGCTGCACGAGCCCACCCAGGGCGTCGACGTCGGGGCCCGGGAACAGATCTACGGCATCGTCCGCCGGGGCGCGGCCGACGGGGCGGCGGTGGTCTGCGCCTCGGCCGACCAGGAGCAGCTGGCGCAGATCTGCCACCGGGTCCTGATCATCCGGGCCGGCCGGATCGTCGCCGAGCTGACCGGCGACCGCGTCAGCAAAGCGAACATCGCCCGCGAGACCCTGGAGGCGAACCATGGCTGAGGCCATCGCCGCGGACACCGCGCCGGCCGCCGTACGGCGACCGCACAGCTGGGGCGGCCTCGCCGAACGGTACGGCCTGATCGCCTTCTGGCTGGTCCTGATCGTCCTGTTCGGAGTGTTGCGGCCGGCGACGTTCCTCAGCGCGGCCAACTGGCAGTCCATCCTGGGCAGCCAGTCGGTGCTGGTACTGCTCGCGTTGAGCCTGCTGATCCCGATGACCGCCGGCGACTACGACCTCTCCATCGCCGGCGTGATGGGCGTTTCGTCGATGGCGGTCGCCGTGTTCAACGTCCAGAGTGGATGGCCGATCTGGCTGGCCGTCCTCGCCGCGCTGGCGGTCAGCGCCGCGGCCGGCCTGCTCAACGGCGCGCTGGTGGTGATCTTCGGGGTGGACCCGTTCATCTCCACGCTGGGCACCGGCACGGTCTTCCTCGGCGTCGTGTACTGGATGAGCGACTCGAACACCATCGTCGGCATCTCACCCGACCTGGTGCACGTGGTCGTCGGGCTCCGGCTGCTCGGCGTCCCGCTCGCCTTCTACTACGGGCTCGGGCTCTGCGCGATCGTCTGGTTCGTGCTGCGGTACACCGTCTTCGGCCGGCAGATGCTCTTCGTCGGCCGCAACCGCAGCCTGTCCCGCCTCTCCGGGCTGCGCGTCGGCCGGCTGCGCTGGGTCGGGCTGGTCATCTCCGCGCTCGGCGCCGGCGTGGCCGGTGTGGCGTACGTCGGCACCACCGGCGCGGCCGACCCGACCGGCTCGCAGGCTTTCCTGCTGCCCACCTTCGCCGCGGTGTTCCTCGGCGCGACCACCATCGAGCCGCGCCGGTTCAACGCCATCGGCACGCTGATCGCGGTCTACTTCCTGGTCACCGGCATCACCGGCCTGCAGCTGCTGGGTGCGCAGGCGTTCGTGCAGAACCTCTTCTTCGGCGGGGCGCTGGTCATCTCGGTCGCCCTGTCGCACTTCTCCCGCCGGCGTGAGGCCGAGGGTGACCGTTTGGGGCATGGATGAGTACTCATCGGATCGAGCTGGATCTGTCTCGTTCGCTTTTCGAGGATCATCGGCGGGGTCATAACCGGTGGCATCCGGGGATTGAGCCGACGTTGCGGGTCGTGCCCGGTGACGTCGTGGATGTGGATATGCGGGACGGTTTGGATTTCCAGATTTGGCCGCATAGTGGGGTTGAGGATGTGGTCGCGTTGGATGTGACGCGGGGGCATCCGTTGACGGGTCCGATTTATGTCGAGGGTGCCGAGCCGGGTGATTTGTTGGATGTGGAGATCTTGGAGGTGCGGGCCAGTGATTTCGGGTTCACTTTGCTGTTTCCCGGCCTCGGGCTGCTGGCGGATCGGTTTACCGGGCATTTTTTGGCGAAGTGGGAGTTGGCCGGTGGTGTGGCGCGGTCGGCGCAGTTGCCGGGCATCGCGGTTGCTGGTGATCCGTTTCTGGGTGTGATCGGGGTGGCGCCCTCGGTGGAGCGGATGGCGGGGTTCGCGCGGCGGGAGGCGGCGTTGGCGGCGACGGGTGCTTTCGTGATGTTGCCGGAGTCGCGGGGTGCGGTGCCGTCGGATCCGGTGTTGTCGGCGGTGGCTGTTCGGACGGTGCCGCCGCGGGAGAACGGCGGGAACATGGATATCCGCCGGCTGACTGGTGGGTCGAGTGTGCAGTTGCCGGTCGAGGTTCCGGGTGCGTTGCTGTCTGTTGGTGATCCGCATTTCGCGCAGGGTGATGGGGAGAGTTGCGGGGTGGCGATCGAGATGGCTGCTCGGGCGGTGTTGCGGATCGGGTTGCGTAAGCGGGGGGAGTTGCCGGGGTTGCCGGGTGCGCCGATGTATCGGTTCCGGGAGCGGTCGACGCGGGAGTATGTGGCTACGACGGGGGTGCCGGTGACGGCGGGTGGGGAGAACCGGTTCATGGACGTCGGGCTCGCGGCGGCGAATGCGCTTGGTGAGTTGGTCGATCATCTGGTGGCGTATCGGGGGCTGAGTCGGGAGCAGGCGTACGTGCTGGTGAGTGTGGCGGCGGATCTGCATATTTCGTCGGTCGTCAACATTCCGAACGTTCTGGTGTCCGCGGCGCTGCCGCTGGACGTCTTCGAGTGA
>NZ_JAVHUY010000074.1 GCF_031085175.1 Phytohabitans maris | reverse complement strand
CCGTCGGTGGTGACTGCTGTCCTTTGTAGACGTCGGCGTGTCGATGCTCGACGTGGAACGGCCACCGTCCGATGATCCTTCGGTTCCCTGGCAGGACACGAAGAACGGATGGTGGCCGTGGCCACGATTGTGGACTACCTCGGTGGTCTGGTGTTGCCCGACACGCCCGCAACGCCGCTGCCCGCAGCGTTGGCGCCGGCGGCACGTTTGGCGGCGTTCCGCCGCGACTACTACCGGTGCTTGACGGCGAGGACGGACGCGTTGTTCGAGTTGACCGACGCAGTGCTGTGCGCTGACGGGCCGGTGACCAGCCTGGCCGAGTTGTCACTGACCGCCGAGCATCGCCGCGGTCACGGTGCCCTGTACGACGGCCTGAACTGGGGCGATATCGACATCGCCCGGCTGCGTGTGACGCTGGCCGGTCTGCCGCTGCCACGCACCGCCGATGCCCGGATCGTGTTGGCGGTCGATGTCAGTAACTGGCTACGGCCGGAAGCGGTGACCTCGCCGGATCGGCTGTTCTGCCACGTCTACGGCCGGGCCAAGGGCCAGGCGCAGATGATCCCTGGCTGGCCGTACTCGTTCGTGGCCGCGCTGGAGTCCGGCCGCACCTCATGGACCGCGATCCTGGACGCGCAACGGCTCGGCCCGGCCGATGACGCCACCGCAGTCACCGCCGACCAACTCCGCGACGTGGTGAACCGGCTCATCGAGGCGGGGCACTGGCGCCAGGGTGACCCCGAGATTCTGATCGTCGCCGATACCGGCTACGACACCGCCCGGCTCGCCCATGTGCTGACCGACCTGCCCGTCCAGTTGCTCGGCCGGCTCCGCGCCGACCGGGTGCTGCGCCTGCCCAAACCGGCCCGGCCGGCGGGCACCACGGGTAGGCCACCCAAGCACGGGCCCGAGTTCCGGCTGGACACCCCGGCCACCTGGCCGACACCGCAACACCAGACGACCACTGCCACCAGCCGGTACGGCACCGCAACCGCGGCCGGCTGGGACCGGCTGCACCCACGCCTGACCCGCCGCACCTGCTGGATCGACCACCACGGCGACCTACCCGTCATCGAAGGCACCCTGATCCGCCTCCAGGTCGAGCATCTGCCCGGCGACCGCGACCCCAAACCACTGTGGCTGTGGTGCTCCGCCACCGGTGCCACCGCCGCCGACATCGACCGCTGGTGGCAGTCCTTCCTACGCCGATTCGACCTGGAACACACCTTCCGCCTGTTCAAACAAACCCTCGGCTGGACCCGCCCGAAACTACGCACCCCACAAGCCGCGGACCGCTGGACCTGGCTGATCATCGTCGCGCACACCCAACTGCGGCTGGCCCGACCCCTCGCAGCGGACCTACGCCGCCCCTGGGAACGACCCGCGCTGCCGGGCCGACTCACCCCAGCCCGCGTCCGCCGCGGGTTTCGGAACATCCGCCCGAACACCGCCCTGCCAGCCAGCGCACCGAAACCCGGCAAACCCGGACCCGGACGCCCGCCCGGCTCACGAAACCGACGCCCCACACCCCGCCACGACGTCGGCAAAACCGTCAAACGCGACCTGACCATCACCGCGCACAACCAGCGCAAAGGTTAAAGAACAAGCTTAGGCGGCACCGTTCGATGGCCTCGCGGTGACGGCCCCAGAATGTGATCTTGGTGGGGGTGCGGCGGCTGCGTTGTGCGCAGGCGGCGATCGCCGCGGGTGTGCCAGTGCTGATCGCTGGCTCATGGGTGGCCAGTGGCTGGGTCGGGTCGCAGGACACCCGAGCTCGGGTGCCGGTCGGGGTGTGGCCCAGGGTCGGGTGGCCCGGGGTTCGCACCCCGGCCTCCCTTCCCGGCAGGCGCACACGGGCATGGTGAGGATGCCGCGAACCGCCCCGGCGGACCAGTCACTCGATCTTGTTGTGCGGGGTGTGCCGCAGTCGTTTGGGTGACCGGGGTCCTTGACGAACCGAGGGGGACCAGGAGATCATCCCGTCTCGTCACGGGCGTCATCCGCCACGATCGCGGGAAGGTCGAACATGGGATCGAGCGCACGCGTAGCGGCGGGTCTCCGTTGAGCAGCGACACGCAGGCGCCGTACCGGGTGACCGGGACGAGGGAGCACTTCCAGGGCGCGCTCTTCAGCGTGGTGACCGACACCGTGAGGATGCCGGACGGCACCAGCGCCGTGCGCGACTACCTGCGCCACATGGGGGCGGTCTGCGTCGTCGCCATCGACGACGAGGAGCGGGTCGTGATGCTGCGGCAGTACCGCCACCCTGTGCGGGAGGTGCTGTGGGAGGTGCCGGCGGGGCTGCTCGACGTCCCGGGCGAGGATCCGTCGGCGGCCGCCGCCCGGGAGCTCGCGGAGGAGGCTGGTCTGACCGCCGCGCGCTGGGAGCTGCTCATCACGATCTATACCACGCCGGGGATCGCCGACGAGAAGATCCGGATCTTCCTCGCCCGCGATCTGTCGCCGGTCGGCCCGGAGTTCGCGTACGAGCGGGTCTTCGAAGAGGCGACGATGACGCTGCACCGCATACCGCTCGACGAGGTCATGTCCATGATGGATCGCGGAGAGATCACCAACGGGGTCCACGCGGTGGGCCTCCTCGCCGCATGGCGCCGCCTCCGCGCCTCCTGACGGTTCGCGGCCTCGGCCGCTGATCGCACGGCACATCTCACGATCTCGGCGTGTCGCTTTTGCCTGCCCTTGCGCGGTGTCGTCGCCGGTTTCGTCTCGCCATTGACTCCGGCGCGTAACACGGACGATACTGTTGGCCGTCCAGTCAGACTGGTCATACCAGATGCTCCACCTCTCGCTGGAAGGAGTGTCCGGAGCACCTGATTCCAGTACCCACATGACCTCGGAGGAAGCTTGTGAAGGTACTCAGACCCATCCGGGCGGCGCTGGTCGCCACCGCCGCGGGCACGGTCGCCGTGGTCGCGGCGGTCTCCGTGACCGTGCTGCCCGCGTGGGCGGACACGAACATCGCCGCATCCGCCACCGCTACGGCCAGCAGCACCTACTCCGGCTACTCGGTCAACGCCATCAAGGACGGCGTCGTTGCCGGCTACCCGGCCGACGCCAGCAAGGAATGGGCCAGCAACGGCCAGAAGGTCGGCGCGTGGGCGCGGCTCACCTGGTCGTCCGCGCAGAGCGTCACCAGTGTCGTCCTCTTCGACCGCCCCAACACCGCCGACCAGGTGACCTCCGGCACGCTCACCTTCAGCGACGGGTCGTCGCTGCCGGTCGGCGCCCTGGTCAACAACGCCTCCAGCGGGACGACGGTCTCGTTCGCGGCCAAGACGGTCACCTGGGTGCAGCTCACGGTGGACAGTGTCAAGTCCACCACCGCCAACGTCGGCCTCGCCGAGTTCGAGGTCTACGGCGGCAGCGGCCCGAGCCCGTCGCCCACCACGGCCACGCCCACCACACCCCCGCCCACCTCGCCCCCGCCGGGCACGTGCACCCAGTACCGGATCTGCGTCGTCTCCCCGGCGTACGGGTCCACGGTCACCGGCAACACCGTGATCACCATCTACGCCCCCGGCATGCAGAACCTCGCCTGCCGCGCCTGGCACCAGCCGGACGCGAACAACTCGTCGCCGAACGGCTACGACAGCTGGTTCGCCATCCTGCCGCCCGACCCGGTGACCGGCCTCACCCAGTGCACCTTCCCCGCCTCCCAATACCCGCACGGCCCGACCAACCTCCAGGTCAGCGCCTGGGACTCACCGGCCGGCAACCCCAACTACACGAAGGAAGACCACGTCTACTGGTCGCTCTACAACGACGTCGGCGTGTCCTGGAACGAGGGTGTTCCGGCGGCGCCGCCGCAGGCGGCCGGCATGAGCGTCGCGTACCTGGAGGACTTCAGCGGCCCGCTGTCGACCTCGCGCACGGGCGCCGGCGCCACCTACGCCTCGACCGGGCCGTACGACCCGACCGGTGCCGAGTTCGGTGACGCCATCTTCGCGGAGCAGAGCTCGTCGGAGAACCCCTTCGCGATCCTGGAAAACGAGTACCTGCGGATCCGCGGACACAAGGCCGCGCCGGGCTTCCCCGACCCGAAGGGCTGGGGTCGGACGTACGTCGGCGGCATGCTCTCGTCGCTGCGTACCGACGGCACCGGCTTCGCCACTACGTACGGCTATTTCGAGGCCCGGATAAAGGCGCCGGGCGGCTACGGCCCGTGGCCCGCGTTCTGGGTCATCGGCAAGAACAGGGTCACCGAAGGACTGGTGCCCAGCGCCGAGCTGGACGCCGTGGAGCTGCACGCCCAGTCGACCAACATGAAGCGGTCGAGCCGGGCTGTGCACTGCTGGCGCTGCAACCCGGACTTCCACCAGAGCCACGTGCTCACGTCGTACGGGTTCGGCGACAGCGGCAACGCGTGGCACCTCTACGGCGTCAAGGTCACCTCGACCGACGTCATCTACTACCTGGACAACGTCGAGGTGTGGCGGATGCCCACGCCCGCACCGGCGCACGGCGACATGTTCTTCATGGTCGACCTCGCCATGGGCAGCGGCTTCCCGATCGACCTCAGCTACCAGGACAACAAGGCCGACATGTACGTCGACTACGTCCGCGTGTTCGACTGACAGCAAACCACCAACCGGCCGGGTTGGCCGTGTCGCCTCGCGGCGGCGCGGCCGCCCGGCCCACACGCAATGTCCACAGGGGACAGAAGTAGGGAAGCGGTGCAAGTGCAGGAGACCCAGACCCAGGTGCTCGTCGTCGGCGGTGGCATGGGCGGAGTCGCGGCGGCCCTCGCGGCGCTGCGCAACGGGGCGAGCGCCGTGCTGACCGAGCCGACCGACTGGCTCGGCGGCCAGCTCACCGCCGCGCTGTGTCCGCCCGACGACCACCGCCGGATCGAGCACACCGGCGCGTCGCGCGCCTACCGCCGTTTCCGGGAGGCGATCCGGGACTGGTACCGGAAGAACCTTCCGCTCACCGACGCGGCCCGCGACGACCCGCGGCTCAACCCCGGTGCCGGCTGGGCCAGCCCGCTCTGCGCCGAGCCGCGGGCGGCGCTCGCCGTCATCGACGAGCTGCTCGCGCCGTACCGGGCCGACGGGCGGCTGCGGCTGCTGACCGAGCACACGCCGGTGGCCGTACACACGACCGGCGACCGGATAGACGCGGTGACGCTCCTGTCCACACGAGACGGTGGCGAGGTGACCGTGCACGCCCGGTACGTGCTCGACGCCACCGAGTTCGGCGACCTGCTCGACCTCGGCGGCATCGAGCATGTCAGCGGCAAGGAGTCCCGGGCGGAGACCGGCGAGCCGAGCGCCGCCGACACGGCCGACCCGCTCGACATGCAGAGCGCCACCTGGTGCTTCGCCATCGAACACCGCGAGGGTGAGGACCACACCATCGACCGGCCCACGGCGTACGACCACTTCCGCGCCTGGCGGCCGCCAGCCTGGCAGGGGCGCCCGATCCTCGACTACCTCGGCCCGGCCGAGGCGGACATCCCGCCGCGCCCGTACCAGCTAGTGGTCAACCCCGACGACGACCCGCGGGCGATCGACGCGGACCACCGCAACCTGCCGCACTCGCTGGAGCTCTGGACGTACCGCCGGGTGCGGTGCCGCCGGCAGCTCCAACCCGGCACGTACGACAGCGACATCACGGTCGTCAACTGGCCGATGAACGACTACACCGGCGGCCCGATCTTCGGCACCCCGGACGCCGCGTTCCACCAGGAGCAGGCCCGGCAGCTCAGCCTCTCACTGCTGTACTGGCTGCAGACCGAGGCACCCCGCCCCGACGGCGGCACCGGCTGGCCCGGCCTGCGCCTCTGCCCAGACGTCACCGGCACCGCCGACGGGCTGGCGAAGATCCCGTACGTGCGGGAGTCGCGCCGGATCCGGGCCGTGACCACCATCGTCGAGCAGGACGTCTCCATCGCGATCCTCGGCGACCGGGACGCCCGGCGCTACCCCGACTCGGTCGGCGTGGGGCACTACTACTGGATCGACCGTCACACCACCACCCGGGGCGGCATCGTCTCCGGCGGCCTGCCGCAGCCGTTCGAGATACCGCTCGGCGCCCTGCTCCCGGTGCGGGTGACAAACCTCCTCGCGGCGGCGAAGAACATCGGCACCACCCACGTCACCAACGGCTGCTACCGGATGCACCCCGTGGAGTGGGCCTGCGGCGAGGCGGCCGGCGCACTGGCCGCCCACTGCCTCGCCACCGGCGCTACCCCGCACCAGGTGCAGGCGCGGCCCGAGGCGTTCCAGGAGCGGCTGACCGCCGACGGCTTCCAGCTCCGCTGGCCCGAGGGGACCCGATGGTGAGCCCGGGCACGGTCACGTCGGTGCTCGGGCCGGTCGACCCCGCCGACTGGGGGCCCACCGACTGCCACGGCCACCTGTTCATCCAACGTGGACTCCCGGTCGAGCTGGAGCCGGACTTCCTCCTCGACGACGTGGAGGCCGCGGTCCGCGAGACCACCGCCATGCGCGAGGCCGGCGGCCGGGTGGTCGTCGACTGCATGCCGATCGGCGTGGGGCGCGACGTCGACGGGTTGACCGCCGTCGCGCGCCGGACCGGGACCGTCGTCATCGCCAGCACCGGCTTCCACCGCGCCCGCTACTATCCCGCCGACCACTGGGTACGCCGGTACGACACCGACCGTATCGCCGAGATCGTCGTCGCCGAGTGGACCGACGGGATCGGCCGTTCGCGCACCCGGCCGGGCGTCGTCAAGGTGGCCACCACCGGCGACGTACCCACCCCGGTCGAGGCGAAGCTCCTCGTCGCGGTCGGCCTCGCGGCGGCGGAGACCGGCCTGCCCGTCATCACCCACACCGACAGCTTCCCGGCCGCGCTGCACCAGCTCGACGTGCTGGAACGGCACGGCGTCGCCCCGGAGCGCGTGATCCTTTCCCACATGGACCGGCACTGCGACGCCGACCAGCTCGCCGAGGCCTGCGCCCGCGGCGCCACCGTCTGCCTGGACTGGCTGGGACGCCTCGACCGCCGCCCCGACGAGGTGGCGGTGGAGCTGACCCGCGGCGTCGTCGAGCGCGGCCACGGCGACCGGGTCGTGCTGGGACAGGACCTCGCCCGCCGGCAGTACTGGGAGAACTACGGCGGCGGCCCCGGCCTGGCCCACCTCTTCCGGACCGTGGTGCCCAAGCTCGCCGCGCACGGGCTCGGCCCGTCCGAGGTCGAGGCCATCATGGTGGAAAACCCGCGCCGGGCGTACGGCCATGCGTGACGGGCTCGCGATCGGCCTCGACGTCGGCACCAGCTCGGTCACCGCCGTCCTCTTCGACCCGGAGCGGGGCGTGCTCGCCCGGGCCGGCGCGCCTTACGATGTGGACACCCCGGCACCGGGCTGGGCCGAGCAGGACCCGCGCGCCTGGTGGTCCGCGGCGGCCGACGCCCTGTCCCAGCTCGACCGCTCGGGGGTCACGGCGATCGCGGTGTCGGCACAGGGTGCGGCGCTCGTCCTGCTCGACGCGTCCGGCCAGCCGGTGCGCCCGGCGCTGATCCACCTCGACAGCCGCGCCGCCTCGGTCACGCTCGACCCCCGGCTACACGCGGAGATCCTCGCCGCGAGCGGAAACGCGATCGGGGCGTGGAACGTGGCCAGCAAGCTCGCCTGGATCCGCCAGCACGAGCCGGACTCGCTGGCCGGTACGGCGACCGTCACCTCGGCGGCCGGCTCGCTGCTGACCTGGCTCACCGGCCGGCGGGTGCAGTCCGCCAGCGACGCCGGCATCTCCGACCTCTTCGACCGGCCGGCACGCGACTGGTCCGCACCCGTGTGCCGGGCCGCCGGCGTCGACTGTGGACTCCTCCCCGAGATTGTCGCCGCGACAACCGCGGTCGGCGCGGCCCGGGCGGATCTGGGCCTGCCGCCCGGTACCGTCGTCGTCGCGGGCGGGGAGGACGCCCCGAGCGCCGCGCTCGCGGCCGGCGTCACCTCGCCCGGCGACGCTTTCCTCAGCCTCGGCACCGCGGCCGTCGTCGGCGTCGGTACGCCTCGCGGCGCGTCGAACGACAGCCGCCTGCTCAGCTACCCACACGTCTGCGACAAGGTTGACATCATGTCCGGCTCGATGACCGGCGGCGGGGGAGCGCTGGTCTGGTGGTCGTCGGTCACCGGCCGTCCGGTCGGCGAGCTGCTCGACGAGGCGGCCCGGACCCGCCCCGGCGAGGCGCTGTTCCTGCCGTACCTGGCGGGGGAGCTGCACCCGGTGAACGACCCGCACGCGCGCGCCGTCTTCGCCGGCCTGTCGCTGGCGACCGGCCGGGCCGAGCTGACCCGGGCCATTGTGGACGGCACCGCCGCAGCGATCGCCGACAACCTCGCCGTAGTCGCCGAGGCGGGCAACCCGGCGACCGTCCTGTCGGCCACCGGCAAGCCGTCCCGGTCGGCGTTCTGGATGCAGGCCGTCGCCGACGCCGCTGGCGTGGCGGTGGAGTCGGTGGACGAGGAGGGCGCCGCGCTCGGCGACGCCATCCTCGCCCTGGCCGAGACCGAGGAGGAGATCGCCGCGCTCGCCCGCGCCCACCGCCGCGTCCGAGACCGCCGCGACCCCGATCCGGCCGCCGCCGGCGCCCACCGGGAGCGCCGCGCCCGCCTCTCCGCCTTCTACGCCACCGACCGCGCTCTCCGGCGGTAGGGCGGACCGTCAGCGCAGCGACCAGCCGGCGTCGACGCGTACCACGGTCCCGGTGGTGTGCGCCGATCCGGTGCCGAGCAGCCAGCAGACCGCGTCGGCGACCGTCGAGGCGCCGCTGGGCGCGCCGGAGAGCGGCATGAGCGCGTCGAGCCGGCCGCGGATCTGCGGGTCGGTGCTGGCACGGGCGGCCATCGGGGTGTCGACGAGCGCCGGTGCGACGAGGTTGACGCGGATCCGGCGTGGCGCGGCCTCGTACGCGGCGGCCTCCACCAGGGGTACCAGCGCCGCCTTCGACACCCGGTAGGCGACCGTGAGGAAGCTCGGATCCAGCGAGCTGGCGAGGACCGAGCCGACGAGGACGATCGATGCGCCGGGTTCGCAGCGGGCGAGGGCAGCGCGCAGAAACCAGAACGCCGAGCTGAGATTGACCCGCAGCAGGGTCTCCCACGCCTCGTCCGTGCACGCGGAGAGCGGGCCGTCGCCCAACCGGCGACCGCTCATGCCGATCGCGTGCACCGCCCCCCGCAGCGGGCCGTCCGGGGCGGCCGCCTCGGCCACGCCAGGGCGGGTGATGTCCACAGTGGGCAGATCGGTGCCGACCACCTCCCACCCGGCGCCGGTCAGCCCGGCCACGCAGGCGGCGCCGATACCACCGCTCGATCCAGCGACCCAGGCGCGCACGCCCTCACCTCCCACTAACTGCGGTGCAGCAGGCCCCACCGCGGCCGCGCCGGCCCACCCGGCGGCGGCGTGTCGTCCCGTACGCGGTCGGTCCAGGGCGCCGAGTCGTCGACCGGCTCGTACCCGATCTCGTTGGTGAGATCCCACCAGCCGCCGGTGTTGGCGGAGACCGCGGCGCAGGCGGCGTAGCCGACATCGGCGGTCAGCGCTGCGGTCACGACGCGCCCCAGGTCGCCGGGGCTGAGCCAGTTGGGCAGCCAGGTGGTGGCGAGCGGCTCCTCGCGTACGCCGCCGAGGCGCAGGCAGACCACGCTCAGGCCGTACTGGTCGTGGTAGACCCGGCCGAGTGACTCGGCCAGCACCTTCTGCGCGCCGTACCCGCAGCAGGCGTACGCCGGCCACTGGGGCCGCACCGGCAGCCGTCCAATGTCGACGTAGCCGCCCATGGCGTGCCCCGAGCTCGCCAGCACCACCTGGGGCACGTCGTTGGCCACGGCGGCGGCGAGCACGTTGGCGACCATGTCGGCGCTGTCGCGCAGGTCCGGCCACCGCGCGCCGGGGTACGGGTTGCCGGCCAGGTGTACGACCGCGGACACGTCACGGCAGAGCGCGAGCGCCACGGACGGGTCAGTGAGGTCGCCGTCGGGCCGGTCGACGCCCCGCACCTCGTACCGCTCGCGCAGCGACGGCAGCAGCAGTCGTCCGACCTTACCGGCCGCGCCGGTCACCAGGACCGTCACGGCGCCGCGTCCGGGTCGGCCACCGCGCCGCCGTCCATCGGGTACAGGCTCGCGCCGCCGTCGACGAGGAGCACGGTGCCGGTCATGTACGCGGCCATCGGGCTGAGCAGGAACAGGAACGCGTCCGCGACCGACTCCGGCGTCTGCAACTCGCCGAGCGGGATCGCCCGCTCCGCCCTGGCCCGGTACCCGGGATCGGTGTCCCATTGGTGGCGGGCCATGCCGACGCCAACGATGCCGGGCGCGACCGCGTTGGCCCGGATACCGTACGGCGCCAGCTCCCGCGCGAACGAGCGCATGAGCGAACGCAGCGCGGCTTTGCTGGCGCTGTACGGCGCGATCTCCGGCCACGGCACGTCCTGCACCCACGAGGTGGTGAAGACCAGGTGTCCGCGCCGTCCGCTCTCGCGCCAGCGCCGCCCGGCCGCGCGGGCCAACAGGTACGCCGCTCGCACGTTCGTCGACATGATGCGGTCGTACGAGTCGATGGGAAACGACGTCACCGGGTGCGAGTCGGCGATTCCGGCGTGGCAGCAGACCGCGTCCAGCGGCCCACCGGCGAGCGCTTCGGCCGCGTCGAGGAGCGCTTCGGCCGCCGCGTCGTCGGCACAGTCACCGGGCGTGTAGCCGGTGCCTTCGGGCAGCAGTTCGCGTGCCGCCGCGTCGGGTATCACGTCGTTGACCACGACCGTCGCCCCGTGGCGGGCCAGCGTGGACACCACGACCCGGCCGATCGCGCCGGCACCGCCGGAGATGAGGACCCGCAGCCCCGCGACGTCAAGCCCCATCGGCGTCTCCTCGCGGCAACGACACCGTGACCGGTCCGGTCACCGTGTCGCCGTACTTGGTGCCGTCGACCGTGACCGTCCACGTCCCTTCCGGTACGTGCAGCAGGCACTCGGCGAGGCGACCCCGGCCGTCCGGCAGCTCCACCGCGATCGTCCGGTCGCCGGCGGTGACGAGGAGGCTGACCGGGCCGAACCGGGTGGGCGTGCGGTCGACCCGGATCTCGCCCGCGGCGAGCCACTCCGGCGGCGCGCCGGGCAGCAGGAGCAGCGTCTCGCCGACCTCGAAGACGAGCAGGTGGCGCACGAGCCGGACGAACTCCGCGGACGCCCAGTTGTGCGGCATCTCGCCGAAGACCTGCCCCTCACCGTGGTCGGCGAACGACTGCTCCTCCCGCCACACCCGGGTCGCGCTGGCGTGGTTGGCGAAGTCGTACAGGTAGTCGACGGCCTTGTCCGGCCGGCCCGCGTACAGCCAGGCGTGTGCGGCGAACGAGGCGTAGTACGTCCACAGTGAACGGTACGGCAGGAAGCCCGCCCCCTCCGGTATGCCCTCGGTGTCGTCGATCCGGTCGAGCAGAGCGAGGTAGTTCCGGACGATCTCGTCGTCGGGGGTGAAGATCTCGCCGGGCCAGATCGCGTGGGCCAGCGCCCAGGTCGAGGTCTGCGGCACGATCCGCTGTTGGATCGGTGCTTCGCCGTCGAGGTTGTGGGTGTGCGCCGATCCGCCGGGCAGCACGATCGGCAGGTACGGCGTGCCGTCGGGCAGCCGGCCCATGTCGCGCTCGGCCACCCGGCGCAGGTCGGCGAGGAGGCTGTCGTACTGTGCCGCGATGGCGGGCACGTCCTCGGGGGCGATGTGCCGGGCGGCGGTCAGCACGGCGCGGATGCCGTGCAGCGTCCAGAGTGCGGTGGTGAGCTCGGGGCGGGCGCCGCTCGAGCCGCCGTCCGGGAACGCCGGAGGCATGAGGGCGTACGCCTTGTGCTCGGGCGGCAGGGCGCGTGCCTGCTCGCGCAGCGACTCGATGTACGCCAGGCCCCGCCGGACCACCGGCCAGGCGTCGCGTAGCATGCCGTCGTCGCCGGTCAGCTCCCACTGCCGTACCACCGCGGCGATGCCGACGCCGGTCTCCTTGATGAGGTCGATGTAGTCCATGACGCCGAGATAGCCGTTGGGCTTGGCCGAGGCGAGGATGGTCTGCAGCCCGCGACGGGCGTCGTCGGCCAGGTGCAGGTACTGCGCGACCTCCAGCAGGAAGTGTCCGTCCACCATCCACAGTCCACGGTAGACCGCGCTGCCGACCTGGAACACGAGCTGTCCGTCGACCTCTTCGCGCGCCTGCAGGATGTTGCGGACGCAGGAGTCGAGCATGTCCTGGACCGACTCGTCCGGCACGCTGATGGGGAGCCAGCCCGCCGAGACCTCGGCCCAGTACGCGGTCTCCTCGGCGCGGGCGCGCTCGCACCACTCCAGGTCGATACCGTCGAGCGGCGCGCCGTCGATCGGTAGCACGATCGCCCCGCGCCGGCGCTTCCCGCCGGGTACGGCGGCGAGCTCGGTGCGCATCCCGCGCGCGGGCAGGAAGCCCCGCGACGCCACGAACTCCAGCTGGTCCGGCACGCTCACCAGCAGCGCCGCGGTGCCGGTGTCGCCCTCGGGAAACGCGCTCACCGGCTGCCAAGGGGCCAGGTCACGCTCGGCGATGCCAGCCTCGTGGACGTCGATGTGCAGGCCGGTGAGGAGGCTGTCGACATCGGGGGAGACGGTCAACTCCCACAGCACGACGTCGTACCGCGGCGTGCCCGGCCCGCCGTGGGCGAAGATGCACAGGCTCAGCGTCGCGGTGGGGTAGTGCAGCGTGGTCAGCACATGCGGTGTGCGCGCGTCGACGGTTCGCTGCTCGACCCGCTCCACTCGGTGCGCGGTGGCGAGACCGAACTCGACCACCCGGCCGAACCACCACTGCGGCCGGCCGTCGGCGGCGTGGAACCGGTACATCAGCGCGCCGTCCTCGCGGACGAGCGACTTGTGGGGGTCGTCGGGGTGGCAGATCGCGGTCCACACGCTGGGGGGCGCGTACCGGTGGTCGATGATCCGCGGGGTCATGGTGTGGGCCCTCCCAGGAGCGGGTGCTGACCGGTCATACCAGAGGTGCCGGTCATGCTAACATGCGAGGCCTACCGGTCGGACTGGTAAGTCCAGTTACGCCGCCCCCCTCGATCCACCCCCACCAGGGAGCCGTTGATGAAGGTCCTCGCCATCGAGACCCTACGCCAGGACATCCAGCCCAACGTGGTGTTCGTCCGGGTGCACACCGACGACGGGCTGGTCGGCCTCGGGGAGTCGTTCTACGACGCCGACGCGGTGGAGGCGTACCTGCATGCCTCGCTGGCTCCCGCGCTCTTCGCGGTCGACGACCTCACGCCGGAGGCGGCCGCCGCGTCGCTCGCGCCGTACGTCGGTTTCCAGGGCGGCGGCGTGGACACCAGGGCCCGCGGCGCGGTCGACCTGGCCCTGTGGGACCTGCTCGGGCATCGGGCCGGTCTGCCGGTGGCCCGGCTGCTCGGCGGTCCGGTACGACAGCAGATCGGCATCTACAACACCTGCGCCGGCAGCGGTTACGTGAGCGCGTCCTCGCTGCAGCAGAGCAGCAACTGGGGCCTGGACGTCCGGGGACACTACGACGACCTCAACGCGTTCCTCACCCGCCCCGCCGAGCTGGCGCGCGAGCTGTACGGCGAAGGCATCCCGGCGATGAAGGTCTGGCCGTTCGACCAGGCGGCCGAGCGCGCCGGCGGCGCCGACATCAGCCGCGACGACCTGGCGCGGGGCGTGGCGGTGATCGCCGCGATCCGCGACGCCGTACCGGAGATGGACATCATGGTCGAGCTGCACGGCCTGTTCAGCCGGCGGGCGGCCACGAAGATCTGCGATGCGGTCACGCCGTACGGCGTCTACTGGGTCGAGGACCCGATCCGGCCGGACGCCGTCGACGCGCTCGCCGGCCTCCGGTCCGACGTGGACGTTCCGATCGCGGTGGGGGAGACCTGTGTGGGCCGGCGCGGTTTCCTGCCCCTGCTGGAGCGGCACGCCATCGACGTGGTCACCTGCGACGTCCAGTGGACCGGCGGGCTCACCGAGGCACGCAAGATAGCCTCGCTCGCCGACGCCTTCAGCGTGGCGATCGCGCCGCACGACTGCACCGGGCCGGTCACGTTCGCCGCCTGCTGCCATCTGTCGATGAGCCAACCCAACGCGCTGATCCAGGAGACCGTGCGGGCGTTCCTGCGCACCTGGTACGCCGACCTCGTAGTCGGTGTGCCCGAGGTGGCCGGCGGCATGGTGAGCGTGGGCGACGCACCGGGCCTCGGCGTGACACTGCGCCCGGAGGCGGAGGCGCTGATGCGGGTCCGCCGCAGCACCCCGGCCGACGTCTGACCCGCGGCTCAGGGTGACCGCGGCCCGGCCGGCGCCGTCAGAAGATGGCGCCGTCCTTGCGGAGCCGGTCGCGTACGTCGGCGATCGGCAGGTCGCGCGGGTCCCGGCCGGCGTTCGCCGCGAGCGCGGCCACCGTGCCGGCCGCCTGCCCCATCGCCATGCACTGCGCCATCGAGCGGACGGCGGCGTGAGCGTCGTGCGTGGCGGAGAAGCAGCGCCCGGCGACGAGGACGTTCGCCGCGTCCCGGACCAGCAGGGTGCGCAGCGGCACGCCGACCGCCGTTCCCTCGGGCAGGTACCGCCACACCGTCCCCGCCCCGGCGTGATGGTCCTCGATGGGTGCGCCGGAGAGCGCCACCTGGTCGTCGAACTGCCGTGCCGACAGCACGTCGTCGGCGCTGAGGCGGTAGTCGCCGTACACACGGCGGGTCTCCCGCACGCCGATCTGTGAGCTGAGGCTGGCCAGTTGGGCCCGCTCGTACCCGGGCACCCGGTCACGCAGGAAGCGCACGTACTCCAGGGCCTGCCGGCGACCGGCCATCTCGGCCCGGGAGAGCAGCTCCGGGTCGGTGGCGTCGACCCGGAGCCCGCCGCGGAGCTCGGTCGAGGGGAGCCGGGTCATCACGGTCGCCGTCATGTGGTCGACCGGCGTGATGTGGTCGCTCCCCTCGCGCCGCGGCAGGTCGTACCCGCCCGACTTCGCCGCGTCGGTCATCAGCGCGGACAGGTCGGCCTTGGTGATGGTCCGGCGCCGCTCCATGTCCACATTGCACATCTTGAACGTTGTGGTGAGCGTCTGCGCGTCGGCGCCCGCCGCCTCGTACCCCAGGCCGGCGAAGTGGCACAGGTCGGCGTCGCCGGAGCAGTCGAGGAACACCTGGGCGCGGACCCGCCGCGGGCCCGCCTTCGTGGCGAGCGCCACCCCGGTCACCCGGTCGCCGTCCACTGTGGCCTCATGCATCAGGGCGTGCAGGAGTACCCGGGCGCCGGCGCCGGCGGCCAGGTCTTCCCAGACCACCTTCAGGTGCTCGGGGTGGTATGTCACGCCGGTGCCCGCGCCGAACGAGTTGGGGCGCTCCACCACCGGCCCGAGCGCGCGCAGCCCCGCGACCACGTCTTCCGGCAGCCCGGCGACGACCTTCCGCGGCCGCTCTCCGGGTGTGTAGAAGCCGTAGAACGTGTCGAGTACCGCCGTGCTCGTACCGCCGAGGAACGGGTTGCGCTCCACCAGCAGCACCGACGCGCCGGCGCGGGCCGCGGCGATCGCGGCTGTGGCGCCGGCCGAGCCGCCGCCGACCACCAGGACGTCGACGGTGTACGTCGGGTCAGAAGCCATGTTCACCACTCCGCGAAGGATCCGTCGGCGTGCCGCCAGACGGTGCTGCGGAAGCGGTGGCCCTCGCGGTCCAGTTCCCGCACCACCGCCTCGTCAACGTCGATGCCCAGTCCAGGGCCGGTCAGCCGGTCGAGGTAGCCGCCGGCGAACCGGAACACGTCCCGGTCGACCAGCCAGTCCATCCAGGACAGATCGTGTACGCCGAGCGTTTGCTCCTGCACGAGGAAGTTCGGCACGCTGCACGCGACCTGGAGGCAGGCGGCGAGCGCGATGGGGCCGAGCGGGCTGTGCGGGGCGACGAGCGCGTCGTACATCTCGGCCACCGCGGCGATCCGCCGGGTCTCGGTGATCCCTCCGGCGTGCGAGACGTCCGGCTGTACCACTGCCACGCCGCCCTCCAGAACCGGCCGGAACTCGGTGCGGTGGTAGAGGCGCTCGCCGGTGGCGATCGGCACCGGCGTCACCTCGACGATCCGGCCGATCTGGTCGCTCAGCTCCGGTCGGAGCGGCTCCTCCACGAACAGCGGCCGGAACGGCTCCAGTTCCCGCACGAGCAGGCGGGCCAGCGGCACGGTTGGCCGGCCGTGCAGGTCGATCGCTACGTCGCAGCCGTCGCCGACCGCCTCGCGTACCGCGGCCATCCGGGCCACGATGGCGTCCACATCGGAGGGTGGACCGAGCGGCGGCAGCTGGACGGAGCCGAGCTTGACCGCGGTGTACCCGTTGGCGGCGGCCTGCCGGGCCTGCTCGGCCATCGCCTCGGGGCGGTCGCCGCGTACGCCCGCGTAGACCCGTACCCGGTCGCGCAGCGGGCCGCCGAGCACCTCGTGCACCGGCGCGCCGCGTACCTTGCCGGCGATGTCCCACAGCGCCTGGTCGATGCCGGCGACGGCGCTGGCGAGGATGGCGCCACCGCGGTAGAACCCGCCGCGGGTGAGTACCTGCCAATGGTCCTCGATCCGCAGCGGGTCCTGACCCACCAGATAGTCGGCGAGTTCCTCGATCGCGGCGCGTACGGTGTGCGCCCGACCCTCCACGATCGGCTCGCCCCAGCCGACCACGCCGTCGTCGGTCTCCACGCGGAGGAAGAGCAGGCGCGGCGGGACCAGGAACGTCTCGAGTCTGGTGATCTTCACGGTGGTGCGCCGGGATCAGGCGCCGGTGCGCGCGGTGCGCCGGCGGTACTCCGCGTAGTAGGCGTTGAGGCCGGCCACCGCGCCCTCCTGGTCGGTGCCGTGCGGCGTACCGAGCACGAGGGGCTTGACGCCGCGGGCGACGAGCCCTTCGGCGAGCAGGTAGTTGATGTTGTGCACGATGGTCACGGTGGCCAGCGTCGAGGTCGCGGCGACCGGGTGGTCCGCGCCGTCGACGAGGATGGCGGCGTCACCGATGGGCGTGCAGTTGTCGATGACGATGTCCGCGACCTGGCAGAGGCGCTGCCCGGACGGGTGCCGCGACGCCACCGACATCGAGTGGCTGACGCTGGTGATCCCGACGACCGTCAGGCCCCGGGCCTTGAGCCCGAGCGCGACCTCGACCGGTACGTTGTTGATGCCCGTCGAAGAGATGACGAGCGCCGCGTCCCGCTCGGCGTCGAAGACGTAGTTGTTGAGCAGGCACTCGCCGAAGCCGTCCATCCGCTCCAGGAACAGTGACTGGGCCAGGCCCATTGTGCCCACCACGTTGGTGTAGTAGCTCAGCGAGAGCTCCACGATCGGGTGGAAACCGGCGATCGTGCCGATCCGCGGCGCGATCTCCTCGACGCCCATGCGGGAGTGCCCGGCGCCGAACAGGTGCACCAGGCCGCCCGCGGCGATCCGGTCCGCGAACAGGTCGGCCGCTGCCCGGATGTTCGCCTCCTGGGTCTGCTCGATGCGCTCGATGATGCCGCGCGCGATCTCGGCGTAGCGAAGGCTCATATGCGCTCCACAAAGTGAGTGCTGGTCATACCGGTTCGACCGTGAGCGTAAGTGATCGCCGTCCGAAAGTCGAGATCGGCTGGCGGCCGGCTGCCACCTAAGGCGTCAGCAGCCGGGCGCCCTCGGGCTCGTCGAAGCGGTGCAGGGCGGTGGCGATGAGGTCGTCGAGCGCGCCGCTGTCGAACAGCTCGCCCATCCGCCGCCGGGCGAGCGTGTCGAGCGGCTCGTCGAGGTCGCCGCCGTACGTCTTCTTGGCGAGCAGGATGTGCTCCGACATGATCCGTTCGGCGGTGGCGGTGTCCCGCGCCTTGACGGCGGCCAGGATCTGCCGGTGGTGCGGGATGCCCTTGCGGGCCACCGCGGGGTCGTCGAGGCTGCGTAGCATCAGCTCGAAGACGAAGCGCGTGATCGAGCCGAACATCAGCTCGATGATCGGGTTGTGCGACGCCCGTGCCACCAGGCTGTGGAAGGCGAGATCGGCTTGGGCGCGCTCGAGCACGCCGCTGGCGTTGTCGAACCAGACCAGCGCCCGCTCCATAGCGGCGATGTCGTGGTCGAGCGCCTCCTCGGCGGCGAGGGCCGCGGCCCGGCTCTCCAGTACGTCGCGCGCGTCGACGAGGTGGCGGGCCGTCGCCTGGCCTCGGCGGTAGAGCCCGTCGGCGACCCGCGCCGCGTCGAGTGCGCCCACCGCGCGGACGAACGCGCCGCGCCCAGGCTCGATGTCGACCAACCCGCGCTCCTGCATCTGGCGGAGCACCTCGCGAACGACCGGGCGGGAGATACCAAATCGCTCGGCGAGCTGCCGCTCCGAGGGGAGCTTGGAGCCGGGTGCCATGGTGCTCTGGTTGAGCAGTTCGCGGTTGAGCTGCTCGACGAGCTGCTGGCGGGTCGCCCGGGGGGCGGCGGATTTGGTCGGACCAGTCATGCCTCGAACATACAATCGGCGCCTGGTCGGCGGTAGGTCGCCCCGGCCCCGGGAACGCCGGCCGTCGATGCCTCCCGCGCCGCCGAGCGTTGGGACCGGAGAGCGGCAGTAACCTCGCCGTCACATCCATGACTCACGGGGTTGACGTGCCCGGTTCGGCGCGCCAATAATGCGGTCACCCTGTCGAACCGGTAAGACCAGTGGTTGGTCGGCGGAGAGCCTCACGAGCCGAAGGCAGCCGCTCCCCATCAGTGGACAACAACTGCTCCTGTATCGGAGGCACATATGACGCAGCAGCGCGAGAGCATCTCCCGCATAGCGAGCGCGGCCCTGTCGAGGCGCTCCCTTCTTCGCGGTACCGCCGCCGTCGGCCTGTCGGGAGCGGCCGCCGCCGTGCTGGCCGCCTGCTCGAACGACAACAACCCCCTTGGCGACGCGGAGACCGTGGAGGCGACCTGGAGCCTCTGGGGCGACACCGCCCTGCTCAAGCGGCACGAGGAGTTCAACGACAAGCTCAACGCCGACCAGAAGGCGGTGCGGGCCCGCTTCATCGGCCTGCCCACCGACGGCTACGCCAAGAAGATCACCGCGGAGATCACCGCCGGCAACGCGCCGGACGTCTTCCTCGCCGGCGACACGCTGCTCGGCCAGCTCGTCGCGAGCAAGCAGCTGGCCGAGCTCGGCCCGCTGCTCGACGGGCCGCTGAGCAAGTCGAAGACGGATGCCTTCAACCGCAGCCTCTTCGCGCCGGGCACCGACGCCGAGGGCAAGATCTTCGGAGTACCAGCCGCCTGCAATCCCATGCTGATGTGGTTCAACCAGGGCGTGCTCGAGTCGGTCGGGGTGACCGAGTCGCCGGCCGACCGGTACGCCGCCGGCACCTGGTCGCTGGAGTACTTCCAGACCCTCGTCGACAAGGTGCACGCCGGCAAGAAGCGCGCCTTCGTGTTCAGCAACTGGAACGGTGAGCTGTACCCCTGGATCACCGCGGCTGGCGGGAAGATCTTCGACGGCGGCAGGTTCGTGGCGCACGAGGACCAGAAGACGGTCGGCGCCATCAAGTGGCTCCGCGACCAGCTCGCCGCCGAGAAGGCCTGGTACGCCTCGGCGCTGCCGCAGGGCCAGGGCGCCGACGCGATGTTCGCCGGCGACCAGCTCGCGTTCACGGTGACCGGCCGCTGGGTCGTACCCGTCTACCGCCAGGCCAAGACGCTCAAGACCGACGTCGTCGGCCTCCCGTCGGCGGACGGCAAGCCGGCGCCGACCATCGTGCTGGCGTCCTGGATGGTCGTCAACAAGAGCGCGAAGAACGTCGAGGCCGCCTTCCGGATCCTCACCGAGTACGTCTCGCGGGAGGGTCAGGAGTTCATCCTCCAGGGCGAGGGCGGCGCCGCCATCCCCAGCATCAACGGCGCGGACCAGGCGGTGCTCGGCGCCAACTACCCGGCGCACGCGCAGACGTTCATCGACCTGCGGGACATCGGGTACACCTCCACCACCGAGGAGGCCCGGGTGCCGGGCCTGTCCAGCCTGATCTTCAAGCCGCTGGACAAGTACTTCACAGAGGGCGGTGACCTGCCCGGAATCATGGCCGAGATGGGTCAGAAGGTGAACGACGCCGTCAAGCGGGGCTCGGTCTGATCCGCGGCGCAGACCTCGGCCGGCCCGGCCGAATGCGATCATGCACCCACAGGTCCGCGCATGATCGCATTCGGCCCGCGGGCGCGACGGACCGACAGGCAAGGAGACGCCGATGGTGGCCACGCTAACCCCGTCCGACACGAGTAAGGCAGGCCCGCCCAAGCGCCCGCCGCGCCGCCGTCGCCGGACCCGCGACGGCGGCTGGGCCGCCGTCTTCCTCGGCCCGCAGATGGTCGGGCTGCTGGTCTTCGTGCTCGGCCCCATGCTGTTCGCGCTCTATCTGAGCTTCACCGAGTGGAACGGCATCGGTGACATCACGTTCGTCGGCCTGGACAACTTCCGCGAGCTGCGCGGAGACCACGCCTTCTGGCAGTCGATACGCAACACGGTGTGGCTCGCCGTGATGATCGTCCCCGGCCAGCTCGTCACCGGGCTCGTCGTGGCGGTCGCCCTGCACCAGCGCAAGCTCCGCACGCTGTACCGGATCGTCTACTTCATGCCGGTGGTGACCAGCCAGGTTGCGGTTTCGGTGATCTGGATCTGGCTGCTCAACGGCACGTTCGGCCCGCTCAACAGCACCCTGCGGGAGTGGTTCGGCATCAACGCGCCGGACTGGCTGGCCGAGCCGAGCTATCTGGTGCCCGCGATCGCCATGGTGACGATCTGGCAGGGTGTCGGCTTCTTCATGGTCGTGTTCCTCGCCGGCCTGCAGGGCATCCCGACGGCCTACCTGGAGGCGGCGGAGGTCGACGGCGCCGGGACGCTGCGCAAGTTCTGGCACATCACGCTCCCGCTGCTGACGCCCACGCTGTTCTTCCTCACGATCATGTCGCTGATCGGCGCGTTCCAGATCTTCGACACCGTGTACATGATGACGCCGCAGAACAGCTACCTGGGCGACTCCACCAGGACCATTGTGTTCCAGATCTACGACCTCGCCTTCGCCCGGTTCGACTTCGGCACCAGCGCCGCGTACGCGGTGGTGCTGTTCGTCCTTCTGCTCATCCTGACCGCGGGCCAACTGGTGCTGCAGCGGCGGTGGGTCCACTACGAGGAGTAGCTATGTCCCGTCGCCGGACCTCCCCGGCCGAGCGCACCCGCTCGGTCTCCCTGCACGTCCTGCTGACCGCGGGTGCCCTGCTGATGGTCGTCCCGTTCGTGTGGATGATCCTCAGCTCGCTCAAGGACCAGCCGCAGGTATTCGTGTTCCCGCCGAAGTGGCTGCCCGACCCCGCCCGGTGGGGCAACTACGCCGAGGTGTGGCGGGCCGCCCCGTTCCTGCGCGCGTACGGCAACAGCGTCTTCATCGCCGTGATGATCGTGGCGCTGCAACTGGTCACTTGCGCGATGGCAGCGTACGCGTTCGCCCGGTTGCGATTTCGCGGTAAGAACCTGCTCTTTCTGCTCTTCCTCGCCACGATGATGGTGCCCGGGCAGCTGACGATCATCCCGGTCTTCCTGCTCATGGCGAACATCGGCCTGTACGACACGCACTGGGCGATCATCCTGCCGGAGGGGTTGTTCAGCGCGTTCGGCGTCTTCATGCTCCGCCAGTTCGTCCGCGGCATACCCCTGGAGCTGGAGGACGCCGCGCTCATCGACGGGGCCAGCCGCTGGCGCATCTTCTGGTCGATCATCATGCCGCTGCTGCGCGCCCCGCTGGCGGCGCTCGGCACGTTCACGTTCGTCAGCTCGTGGAACAACTTCCTGGCGCCGCTGGTCTTCCTGCGCAGCCCGGAAAACTACACGGTGCCGGTGCTCATCGCGCAGTTCAAGGGCGAGTACAGCACCAACCTGCCGTTGCTGATGGCGGCCGCCAGCATCGCCATCGTGCCGGTGCTCGTCGTCTTCGTCATCGCCCAGCGCCAGATCATCCGTGGCGTCACGCTCACCGGCGCCGGCAAGTAGCCGACCACAGTGGACCGCTTCGTCGAGATCGACCTGTTCTGGTTCGACCACAGTGGACCGCGACGCGCGGCGGACGAGTTCTGGGAGCGGATGGCGCCCCTCTTCGCCGGCGTGGACGGCTGGCGGGGTGTCATCGTCAACCTGGGCTGGCTCGCCGACCACGTGCTGGACTGGCGGGGAAGCCTTGACGCGCCGATACCGCTGCCGCGCCAGCTCACCCTCGAGCCGATGGTCACCGACCGCGCGCCCCTCACCGGTACCGTGGCGGAGCGGATGGCCGCCTGGCGTGAGCGGTTCGCCCGTTCCGGACAGCGCGAGCGGGTCGACTATCCGCCGTGGACATACCGGGAGCTGGCCGCGCTGCTGCGGCACCTGCGGGAGTCCGCGGCGGCACACGGCGTGCCGGAGCTGAAGGTCGGCACGTTCGTGATCGGCTGGGAGTCCGTCTACGCCTCCAGCGACTCCGGCTGGGCGCGGCGCCACCCGGCCGTCTTCGTCGACGGCCCGTGGCCGATCCGGCTCTTCGACGTGACCGCGACGCTCTCCGCCGACCCCACCGGATACGGCGCCTACCCCGACGGCGTGGCCGCCGGCACGCGGGTCGCCGAGTACTTCGGGCGCCAGTGGGGCAGCCTGTCCCGCGCGGTCGGGCTCGACGCGATCGTGCTGCGCGACAGCATGATGGGCGCGGGCGTGTACGAGCGGGTCGGCATCTTCGGCGAGACCGCGCACCCTGACCCGGACCGGGTCGCGCGGTGGAGCGCCGCCACCGCCGACCTGGTACGCCAGACGAAGCTCGCCAATCCCGACGCGCTCGTCATCGGGTACTCGAACGGCGCCAGCGCGGTCGGGGGCTGGCGGGTGAACTGCGTGGACCTCGAGTCCGTCGCCCGCGAGGGACACCTGGACGCCTGGATCGACCAGACCTGGGCAGGTGCCTGGAACGAAGTCGGCCAGCGCGCCGAGACGTTCTGGAACAGGCCACCCGCCGGCTGGACCTACCAGCTCGGAAACGTGCTGTTGCACGCGGCGATGCTCGCCGGCACACGCACGCGGCACTACCCACTGGTGGAGACGTTCGATGCGTGGGAGTCGTGGAACGTCATCCACACCGCCCGCCAGCGCCTCGCCTGGGGCATCTGGGCGTACCAGCACGCGTTCGTGAAGACGCCCGGCGGGCTCGTGGCGCGGGACGGCGCGTACGTCTCCTGGGCCAACCAGGGGCGGCGACTGCTCTCCCGCGACGACGTGGCGTTCCTCGCCGAGACCATCACCGCGGCTACCGCCGACGCGCGTGAGACGACTCGCGTCTTCGGACCGACCCTTGTGTACCACCGCCCCGCGATGCGGTGGCAGGCCGAGCACGCGCCGGCGCGGACCATCAAGGAGTGGCTCGACGAGCAGGCCGGAGCGCTGCTCAAATGGTCGGTACCCATCTCGTCGGCGACCCGCACCGAGTGGCTGTCCGCTGTGGACGGCGACCTCTTCGTGGTGCAGACTCCGGCGCGTGGCGCGGACCCGGTCGCCGCGCTCGCCACCACGGGGACGCCGGTCGCCCTGGTCGGCAGCCCGGCCGGCGGCCTCGACCCCCGCTACGGTCTCTCCAGTTCGGACGGTGAGGTCGGGGAAGTGCACCGCGGCGCGGCCCTCGCCGACGCGACGCCGTGGGAGCGGGCCGGGGTGCCGGACGAGTTCGCCATCCACCACCCTTACACCAAGAACGTCTACAGTGGACCGGGACGGGTCGTGTACGCCGTCGAGGGCTCGCCGTGCCTCGTCGTCGACGGCGGCGTCGTGCTGTGGGACCCGCCAGACTTCCAGCACAGCGTCGTCGACGGCGTCGTGCGCGACTACCGGGTGCCACTGGCCGAGGCGATGGGCAGCCCGTACGCGTTCGTGCTCACCGCGCGCGTGCTCCTTTCGCTGTTGCGGGGGAGCGCCGCGCCCGTGCCCGACCTCGTCCACCCCGACCGGCCGGTCACCGTGACGGCCTGGCAGCGGGCCGACGGCCTGGTCCGGGTCCTCGCCGCCGACCTGGAGGAGGGCTTCCGCGCCGACACCCGCGGCGAGACACGGCTCGACCTGGCCGTCGCCGGTGCGCGGCTGAGCGTCACGCTCCGGTACGCCGAAATGGCGCTGCTGTCGGTCCGGCCGCCGTCCTGGCGGGTTCGGTGCGGCTCTCCGCGGGCCGGGGGTTAGTTGCGGTGGGCTCTCGAGCTGCCCCGCTTATGCGCCCAGGCGGCCGGGACGCTCGGGCGCTCCGGTGGAGCGGGCGCATACCCGGGGCAGCTCGAGAGTCTGTCGACAACAAGGCCCGTGCCGGGCCGGTGTACGCGAGGTGACCCACCGCGTCGGCCCGCCGGGGCCTACGCGTCCAGCCAGGCGGCGGTGTCTGGGGGTAGGGTGCCGGCCGCGGGCAGTTCGGCCGAGGCGAGCAGGATCCGGCCGTCTGGCAGCGGCACCGACCCGGCCGACATGTTGAGCACGAGCACGACACCGCCCGCGCCGTCGGGGCCGGACCGGGAGCGACGGGCAGCCAGCACACCGGGCCGCGACGACAACCACTCCATCCGCGGGTCGGCGGCGCGGAGCACGGCGCGGCGCAGGTGCAGGGTGCGGCGGTACAGCGACAGTGGCGAGCCGGCGTCGGCGGACTGGGCCCGCACCGTCAGGGCCTTCCAAGCGACCGGCTGGGGCAGCCAGGGCGCCGCGTGCGCGCCGGGTGGGCTGAAGCCGAACGGTGGCTCGTCGCCGGACCACGGCAGGGGTACGCGGCAGCCGTCGCGGCCGCGGTCGACACCCGCGGTGCGGTGGAACATCGGGTCCTCGATCAGGTCGTCGGGGATGTCCTCGACCTCCGGCAACCCCAGTTCCTCGCCCTGGTACAGGTAGAGCACCCCGGGCAGGAACGCGGTCAGCAGCAGCGCGGCACGGGCGCGTGACGTACCCAGGGCCAGGTCCGTGGGGCTGCCGAGCAGCAGCCGGTCGAGGCGGGTGTCGGCGCGGCCGTACCGGGTCACCGGGCGGTGAACGTCGTGATTGGACAGTACCCACGTCGGGGGTGCGCCCACGGCGGCGTGCGCCCGCAGCGAGCGGTCGATGACGGCCCGGAACTCGTCCGCGTCCCAGGCCGCACCGAGCAGGTCGAAGTCGAACGCCGTGTGCAGCTCGTCGGGACGCAGGTAGCGGGCGAGGCGCTCCGGCACGCCCGCCAGCCACAGCTCACCGACGAACACGCGCGGCTCGGGGTACGAGTCGGCGATGCGCCGCCATCGTCGGTAGATCTCGTGGTTGCCTTCGTTGTCGCGGAACGGCTCCTGCCCGATCGGGGCGCCGTGCTGGTCCGGGAGAGCGGCCGGTTTGTCGAGGGAGTCGGCGACGTCGATGCGAAACCCGTCGACGCCGCGGTCGAACCAGAACCGCAGGATGCTGTCGAACTCGGCCCGAACCGTTTCGTGCGCCCAGTTCCAGTCGGGCTGCTCGGGCGCGAACAGGTGCAGGTACCACTCGCCGGGGCGCCCGTCCGGCTCGGTGACCCGGGTCCAGGCGGGGCCGCCGAAGTGCGAGCGCCAGTCGTTGGGTGGCAGCTCGCCATGCGCGCCGCGGCCGGGCCGGAAGTGGAACGACTTCCGCTTCGGCGCACCGGGTCCGGCCCGCAACGCCGCCTGAAACCAGGGATGCCGCTCGGAGCAGTGGTTGGGGACGATGTCCAGCAGGACCTTGAGCCCGAGCGCGTGCGCCTCGGCGAAGAACGCCTCCGCCTCGGCCAGCGTGCCGACGCACGGGTCGATGTCGCGGTAGTCTGCCACGTCGTAACCACCGTCGGCGAACGGTGAGACGTACCAAGGGCTCAGCCACACCGCGTCGACGCCGAGGTCGCGCAGGTATCCCAGCCGGGCGCGGAGGCCGGCGAGGTCGCCGACGCCGTCGCCCGACGCGTCGCTGAAGCTGCGCGGGTACACCTGGTACACGACCGCCCGCCGCCACCACTCATCCACCGCCGGCCGCCCACCGGTCGATGAGCTCGCTCAGCATGTGCAGCAGCAGTACGTGCCCCTCCTGGATCCTGGCGGTGGCGCGGGACGCGACCGGCAGCACCCGGTCGGCGACCGGTGACCCGGCCGCCTTCTCGCCGGTGAAGAGCACGGTGAGGGCACCGTTGCGGCGCGCGGCCGCCAGACCTTCCACAACGGACGGTGAGGTGCCGCTTGTGCTGAACCCGATCACGACGTCGGCCGACCGTACCAGCGCGGTGACCTGCCGGCTGAAGACGCTGGCGTAGGAGTAGTCGTTGCCGATGCAGGTGGTTACGGACGGGTCGGTCGACAGGGCGATGGCCGGCAGTGGGCGCCGGTCACGCAGGTAGCGCCCGACGAGTTCGGCGGCGAAGTGCTGGGCGTCGGCCGCCGAGCCGCCATTGCCGAAGGTGTAGACGGTGCCGCCCCGCTCCAGCCGCCGGCAGATCTCCTCGCCCAGCGCGACCACCTCGGGTACGAGGTCGCGCACGGCGGCCACCGCGGTGAGGTGGTCGTCCAGGTGCTCGTGGAGTACCTCGTTCATGACGCCTCCGCGTAGAGCGTGCGGAGGTGGCCGCGGACGTACCGGTCGACGCCCTCCTCCAGGGTGAGGAAGTCGGCCTTGTATCCGGCCGCGCGGAGCTTGGCCGGGTCGGCCTGGGTCAGGTACTGGTAGTTGGCCCGCAGCGCATCGGGCATGTCGACGAAGCGGATGTCCGGCTCCCGCCCCATCGCCGCGAAGACCGCCCGGCCGAGGTCCAGCCAGGTGCGGGCGGTGCCGGTGCCGCAGTTGAAGAGGCCGCTCACGTCGCGGTGGTCGAGGAAGTGCAGCGTCACCGCCACCGCGTCGTCCACGTGGATGAAGTCGCGTCGCTGCTCGCCGTCGGCGAAGTCGGACCGGTGCGACCGGAACAGGCTCAGGTGGCCGACGTCGAGGATCTGCCCGTACGCCTTGTTGACGACCGATCGCATGTCGCCCTTGTGGTCCTCGTGCGGGCCGTACACGTTGAAGTACTTCAGCCCCACGATCTTCCCCAGCAGTCCCGTGCGCAGTGCCCACAGGTCGAACATGTGCTTGGAGTAGCCGTACATGTTCAGCGGCCGCAGCGTGGGCGTGACCGCGTCGTGGTCGAGGTAGCCGAGGGCGCCGTCCCCGTACGTCGCGGCGCTGGAGGCGTAGACGAACCGCGCGGAACGCGCCACCGCCCACTCCGCCAGGCGGCGGGTGTAGCGGTAGTTGTTGGCGAGCAGGAAGTCGGCGTCGGTCTCGGTGGTGGCGCTGCACGCGCCCAGGTGCAACACCGCCTCGACCGATCCGTCCGGTGTGGACTCCAGCCGGTTCGGCAGTTCCTCGGGGGTGAGCAGGTCCTCGAACTCCAGGCCGCGTAGGTTGCGCCACTTCTGGTCGGTGCCGAGACGGTCGGCGAGGATCAGGTCGGTGCGCCCGCGCGCGTTGAGCGCCGCGGCGACGTTGCGCCCGATGAAGCCGGCGGCGCCGGTGACGACGATCATGAACGGGGCTCCGTGCGGCCACCGTTGGCACCCGCGGTGGCGGTGGGGCCGTACGCGCGCAGCACCCGCTCGATCGTGCCTGACGTCGAGCGGCCGGGCACGAGGTCGGCGAGGACGACTTCGCCGCCGTACGACTCGACGACTTTGCGGCCGCTCACGTAGTGGGCCCAGTCGGCGCCCTTCACCAGGACGTCGGGGCGGATCTGCTCCAGCACCGCGATCGGTTCCTCCTCCTCGAACACCATCACGTGGTCGACGGCCCGCAGGCCCAGTAGCACTCCGGCCCGCTCCTCGGCCGGGTTGATCGGGCGCCGCTGGCCCTTGTTGGCCCGTACCGAGGCGTCGCTGTTGATCGCCACCACGAGCGCGTCGCCCTGGGCGCGGGCGAACGTGAGGTAGCTGACGTGTCCACTGTGGAGAATGTCGAAGCACCCGTTGGTGAACACGAGGCGCTGTCCGCAGCGGTGCAGTCGCTTCCGCGCCCGCAGGATCTGGCCGACGGTGCTGATCGGCGGTGGTTCGGTGACGGTCATCGGAGCCCCAGGACGGTGAGGATGGCGTCGAGGTCGCTGTAGTCGGGGACGAGGATGCTGGCTCCGCCGCGTACGAGACGCGCCCGCTTGGCCGGGTTGTACCCGTACCGGCGGATCTCGTCGCTGCACACGCCGACCGCGATGCCGCCGCGCTTGCGGGTCTCGCGCATCTCCACGGGTCCGTCGCCGAACGTCGCGAATCCGTGGGTCTCCAGCCCGTGCTCGCGTACCACGCGGTCGAGCACGAGCTTCTTGGCCTCCACCGTGATGTCGCCGACCGCGCCGTAGACGCGGTCCTGGAAGTACTCGGCGAACCCGAGGGCGGTCGCCTCCGCGACGACGTCGGCGAGGTCGGTGCCGCTGGTGAGGTAGAGCGTCACGCCGGCGTCGCGGAGGCGGCGCAGCAGCGGCAGCGCGTTCTTGACGTGGAAGTCCTCCGGCGCGAGCTGGCCCGCCGCCAGCTTCGCGAGGCGCCGGCGTACGCCGAGCAGCAGTTGCTCGTTGTAGACGGCCTTGTAGCCGTGCTCGTCGAGGATCTCCTCCGGCGGTACGAAGCCGAAGCGGCGTACCAGGTCGACGAGACCCACCATCTGCACGAGCGTCTGTACGCCGGTCGACCGCTCGACGAAGTCGTCGACGGCCGCGCGCACCTGCTGGGTTACGGCGGCGCCGGCGGTGTCGTGGTGGGACCCGAGGATGGCCCGGACCATCATCGGCGCCATGACGCCCTCCCACCCTTGCCGCAGCGTGGAGAGGGTGCCGTCGTGGTCGAAGATGACGTGCCGCGGGCGCGGGTCCGGCGGCAGCGGGACGATCACCTCGATCTCGGTGCCGTCGGCGTACCGCGCGCGGGCGGGGTTGTCCGCGAGGTCGGCGCCGTACCGGTAGTCGGGGTCGTCGGCGAGCCGGACCAGGTCGGCCGCGGTGACCGTGCCGGTGGTGCCGACCTTGGTGACCGTGGAGGCCGCGGCGAGGTTGGCGGCGGAGGCGGCCAGTGCGAGGTCGGCGCCGGCGCCGACCAGTGCGGTGAGGGTGGCGGTGACCGTGTCGCCCGCCCCGACCGGGTCGGTCTGCCGGGTCACCTCGACGCCGTGCGCGTGGTGCAGCGCGTCGCCGTCCGCCGCGACGAGGCCGCGGTCGCCGCGGGTGACCACGACCGGGCGGCCCGTGCGGCGGGCCAGCGCCCGGGCGCACGCGCCGGCGTCGTCGTCGGAGTGGGGCGGGTCGTCCGGCCGGCCCAGCATCGCCGCCGCCTCCCGGGCGTTGACCTTCAGGATCGCCCCTTGGTACTGGTCGGCGGCCTGCCGCGCGTCGACGACGAACAGGCAGGCCGGGGACTCGGCGATGACCGTGTTGATCCGGGTGATGATCTCCTTGTCGGCGAAGCACCCGCTGGTCTGCTGGTTGATCACGACGACGTCCGCCCACCGCGCGGCCGCGCGCAGGTCGGCGACGAGCGCGTCGGCCGCCGGTTCTGGCAGCGCGCCGCGACTGCCGAAGTCCAACCGCGACTGCTCCTGGCCCGCGACGTGCGGCTTTGCGTAGACGTGGGTGAGCCAGCCGGGGCCGAGGTCGCGGAGCCCGGCCAGGTCGGCGCCGCAGTCGGCGAGCATGGCCCGGAGCGCGGCCCCGAACGGGTCGGCGCCGTGCACGCCGATGGCGCGTACCGTGCCCACGCCGAGGCCGCGCAGGTTGGCCACCACGTTTCCGGCGCCGCCGAGCCCGTACCGCGCCGCCGCGACCCGCCGGACGCGCAACCCGGTCTCGACGGACGTGTCCGCGTGTTCGCCGTCGAGCGACCAGTACGCGTCAAGGCAGAAGTCGCCCGCGACCGCGACCTTCAGCCCGGCGAACCGGGCGATCAGGTCGGGGAGCCGATCGGCCAAAGTTGTCATTACAGCTTTGCCTCCGCGTGGCGGGTCGTGCACGGCAATCTAGCGCCGTTCTTGTTCCGAGGGCTAGCTGTGCGTGCGGTACGCCGGTAAGAAAGCTGATATAACAACTGGGTGACCGAGCGAGCCGTCAGATACCTGGAGATCGTCGCCGCGCTACGCGAGCAGATCGCCTCCGGCGCGGTCCGGCCGGGAGACCGGATGCCGAGCGAGCACCAGCTGGCCCGGCGCTACGGCGTCTCTCGCCCCACGGCTGGCCGGGCGCTGCGCGAGCTGGAGACGGCCGGCCTGGTGCAGCGGAGGGTCGGGTCGGGCACGTTCGCCCGCGACGCGGCCACCGGCCAGCGCGGCCGTAGCTTCGGCCTGCTCGCCCAGGGCTTGGGGGCCACCGAGGTGCTCGACCCGATCTGCACCGAGATCACCCGCCGCTGCCAGTCGGAGGGCTCGACCGTCCTCTGGGGTGACGACTCTCCGCCGCTGGAGGGCGTCGCCGAGCTCGACCGGCTCTGCCGCTACTACCTGGAGCAGGGCGTCGACGGGGTCTTCTTCGCGCCGCTGGAGTCGGAGCCCGACCGCGAGCGGCACAACCTCCGGGTCGTCGAGGCGTTGCGTTCGGCCGGCGTGCAGGTCGTGCTCCTCGACCGCGACGTGCGCGACTTCCCGGCCCGCAGCGAGCTCGACCTGGTCGGCATCGACAACTTCCTCGCCGGGCTGCACCTCGGCGAGCACCTGCTCGCACTCGGCCACCAGCGGCTGCTCCTGCTGGCCCGCCCCAACCATCCGTCCACGACGGACCTGCGTGCGGCTGGGTGCGCGGCCGCCGCACGGCGCCACGGCCTCACCCCGCCGTCGACGATCCTCGTCTCGGCCGACCCCGCCGACGACGCGGCGATCGGCGCCCTGCTCGCCGGCGACCGGCCCGACGCCATCATCTGCGCCAACGACTTCACCGCTGCCCTGCTACTGCAGACGCTGGCCCGGCTGGAGGTGCGGGTGCCGGCCGACGTGGCCGTCGCCGGCTTCGACGACGTGCGCTACTCGACGCTGCTGCCGGTGCGGTTGACCACGATGCGCCAGCCCTGCCGTGCGATCGCCCGAGCCGCCGTCCGAGTGATGAACGAGCGGCTGGACGACCCGACCACCGAGCCCTGCGCGACGCTGCTCCGCGCCGAGCTCGTGGTGCGCCGGTCCTGCGGCTCACCCGGGGAGGGCGTCGCCGTACGCGGTGAGCAGCCGGCGTGACTCGGCGGCGAGACCGGCGAGGTCGGCCGCCGGCGGCAGCGGGCCCTCGCGCAGAAACGTCTCGGCGCGCTCGCGCAGCCGCTCGGCCAGCGCCGCCTCCTCGCCGGGATCGGCCAGGGCCCGGTCGAGGCCGTCGGCCCAGAGCCGCCAGCGGTCGCGGTAGTAGCCGCCGACCAGCCCGGCCCAGTGGCGGCCCGCGTAGTCGTCGAGGTCGGTGCCGGCCGTCTGGCTCCACACGGTGACGACGCGGCGGGCGTTGTCGCGCAGCACCTCGCGGTCGGCTGTGCCGGTAGCCCAGGACAGCGCCCCGGCCTCCCACCGCTGGAACGTGTACTCGTCCCGGCACGCCAGCATCCGTTCCAGGTCGTCGAAGACACGCAGGAACCGGTCGAGGTGCGGGCCGCTCGCCGCCCCGAGGCACGCAGATTCGGTTACGGCGGCGAGGCAGAAGCGGTCGGCGACCCTCGCCATGTACGCGATGCCGACCTCGACGAGATCGTGCCCCAGCGGCCCCGGGACCAGCTCGGGGTACCGCTCGGCCGCCTCGACCAGGCGGTGCCAGGCGTCGGCGAGCACGGGTGCGGGGTACCAGAGCAGGCCCTCGACGTCGGCCCGCAGCCGCGTCGCGCCGTCCTGGAGCGGGGCGTACGACGGCCGAGCGGTCATGACGCCGCGGAACCCGGGGGAGATCTCCAGGCCGCGGGCGTCGTAGACGGAGCCGAGCAGCCCGCGCCAGGCGACCCGCAGATCGTCTGTCCACGCGCCGGGCCCGTAGCGACGCTCGGCGAAGGCGTCGGTCCACGCGCCGACGTCGCCGACCGGGTGCCAGATCTGGTCGGTGACGAGTTCGAAGTACGCCGGGTTGTTGTGGATGGCCTCCATGGCGAGGCCGAGACCGACCGGTGGGTCGGGCGCGGCGAGCGCCTCGTCGATCTGCTCCGGCAGCGCGCGTGGGTCACCCACCGGGTCGGTGCGCCCGCCGAAGTTGAGCAGCGCGCACCAGAGCCACGGCTTGCCGGAGAAGCCGGCGAGGCGCCGCCACTGCGGGTCGTACTCGGCCCAGAGGTCGACCAGCACCATGCGCTCCGCGGGGATGGCACCGAGGAACGTGGCAACCCGCTCCTCGGTCCAGAACTCGCCGTGGTAGGAGAACGGCCAGGCCTGCATCACCCAGACCGCGTCCGGGTCGGCGGAGCGCAGCCCGGCGAGCGTCGCACTCGCCACCGCGGCGGGGTACGACGCGTCGGCGTCGACCGGCTTCATCTCGATGAACGGGTCGCCGGCGTAGAGGTGGTCGGTACCGAAGAGCTCGAGCTGCGCCCGGGTGATCTCGCCGCCGATCCTCGGGTACATCGGGTCGGTCGGGTCGAGCACCCACGTCTCGAAGCCGGCCCAGCCGCGACTGGTGGCGCCCGCCCCGGCGAGCTGGCGCGGGACGTGGCCGGTGAAGGCCGGGAGCACTGGTGTCATCCCGAACGCGCGCTCCCGTTCGAGGACGCGGGCGCCCAGGACGCGGTGACCCTCCACCCAGGACGGTGGCAACGGGCCGGCGAAGCCGTCGAGGCAGCCCATGTACTGGAAGGGCAGGTAGCCCGGCCCACCCAGGAAACCGCGGACCGTTCCGGCGTCCAGGCCGAGCCGGGTGTACGCGAGCAGCAGCGCCGCCTCGTGGCCGGTGGCGGCGAGCGGCATCGTGATCCCGTGGAGGGCCATCCAGTCGATCTCGCGCTCCCACTCGGCCCAGCCCCAGTACGGCATGGTGTAGCTGAACGTGCAGAAGTTCAGGTAGTACCCGTGCCGCACCCGTGCCAAGCCGCGGCGCCGCTGGACGGGCGGGAGTGACGGCAGGTCCAGTGGGAGGAGTGTGTCCCAGCCGACCGAGCGGCCGCAGACCGTGCTCAGGTAGTCGTGCAGACCCACGGCGGCGCTGACTCCGTCAGTCGCGCCGACCGTCAGCGTGCCCGCGGCAGCCGTGTACTCGTAGCTCCGCCCGGCCGCCGGCAGCGGCTCGAACCGTACGCCCGCCGCCGGTCCGAGTACCCGCCGGGCCAGCCCGTTCAACGCCTCTGCCCATGGCGGCATCCGGCTCTCCACGACGGGACACCATACGTGCCCTCGCCGATCGGAGCGAGCTCAACGACAGCCGCGGTCCGTTCACCGCATCGAGCAGGCGCCGGCACCAAGGGGCCAGGGATGCGCTTGCGGTCGCTACGACCGGCTAGTAGTGCTTTGTTAGGTAACTCGAGATTGGTTGTGGTGTAAGGGTTTCACGGTTTGGTGGCATGTGGGGCAGGCGCCGGTCCAGGTCGCGAGGAGGTATTGCAGCTCGCGGATGACCTTGTAGAGGGTCAGGCCGGCGCAGCCGCTTTTGGGTCGTGTCGCAGCAGGGTGATGAACAGGTGCGCGGCGGTGACCAGGGTGACGTGGCGGTGCCAGCCGGTGAAGGAGCGGCCTTCGAAGTGGTCCAGGCCGAGGCCGGTTTTCAGTTCGCGGTAGTCGTGTTCGATCCGCCAGCGGATCTTCGCGGTGCGGATCAGGTCGACGGGGTCGGTGTCGGCGGGTTGGCTGGATAGCCAGTAGGTGACCGGTTCGGCCTCGTCGTCGGGCCATTCCGCGATCAGCCACCGCTCGGGCAGGCTGCCGTCGGGGTTGCGGGGGATGCGGTGCCCAGCCGGACGGACCCGTAGGAACACGAACTGTGAGCTGAGGATGCCTTTGCTGCCTTCGCGCCAGGTGACCGTGGTCGCGGCATCGCGGCCGGCGTCGAGCACGTGCCGGGCAATGCTGGCCGCGTCGTCGGGGTAGTCCGGGCGGGTCGGTGGGCGGCCGTGCCCGGACCACGTGGGTGGCGCGGGTTCCGCGTCGGACCGGTGGGCGAGGGTTTCGCCTTTGACCTGGACGCTGTAGAGGATGCCGCGTTCGTCGAGCGCGGCCCGGAACGGGCCGCTGTCGCCGTAGCCGGAGTCGGCGGTGACCAGGGGTGGTCGCAATCCGTGTGCAGCGAGCCCGTCGATCATCTCGATTGCCAGTATCCACTTCGGACGGTGGCCCTCATCCTCCGGAATCGCGGCCTTGCGGCGCCGCCGCCGCGCGGTCTCGGTCGCGGCAGCGGCGACCGCATCAACATCGACCTCGGCCGGTTCGACAGACGCGGTGGCCCGCGGTGCATTCGTCAACGTCTTACGCTGCTTGGCCTTGGCCGCCTTGACCGCGGCCGGTCCGGCCTTGGCGGCGTCCCAGGACTCCGGCAGGAACAGCCGCCAGTCCAGCGGGCACGACGCCGTATCGGTGACCGCGTGGACGCTGACCCCGATCTGGCAGTTGGCGACCTTGCCCAGGGTGCCGGAGTACTGCCGGGCCACCCCGGGCGAGCCGGTGCCGTCCTTCGGGAACCCGGTGTCATCGAACACCCACGCGACCGGGTCGATCAACTCTACCGCCCGCTCGGCCAGCCGCGCCCGCACCGCCATGGTGTCCCACGTCGACGTGGTCACGAACTGCTGCAGCCCCTGATGATCCACGCCGAGCCGGGCCGCCATCGGCTGCATCGACTTACGCCGCCCGTCCAGCAACAGCCCCCGCAGATACGTCTCGCCCTTGACCCGCTGGTCAGACCGGGCCAAGGGCGTGAACACGTCCGCCGCGAACGCCTCCAGGCGTTGCCGCACAACCGAAAGCTCATCCGGAGTCACCGAAGCATGAAACTACCCGCACCACCCCGACGACCCCACGACACGCCGACCTAACAAAGCACTACTAG
>NZ_JAVHUY010000073.1 GCF_031085175.1 Phytohabitans maris | reverse complement strand
GGTGTGGCCGTGCACGAGGGCCAAGCCGGCCACTGGTATGCCGACGCATTCAACCGGCTACAGGAGGCGGCGTTACCGGCCGCCGACTCGGCCCAGCTGATCACCGACCTGGCCGCGGATATCTGAAGTCACGGATATATGAGCGTTTCGATGAGCAGAAAAGGGAAGGGGTCGCAGGATGCCGACCGATCGCAAACAGTTCCTGCAAACGGTTCGGGCCCAGTATCTGGGCAGCCGGATGCGGCAGCTGCGCGAAGAGCGCGGGCTGACCTTGAAGTACATCGCCGCCTACCTGGGAGTGGAGTTCTCCACCCTCGCCCGCTACGAGCGGGCCGAGTGGCCGTTTCGCCGCGACCACGTCATCGCCCTACTGGACGTCTACGGCGTCTACGACGACGCCACGCGGACCGCGCTCGTGGACATGGCACACCAGGCGTGGCGGATCAACCAATGGGTACCAGCCGCCACCCAGCCCGACAACGCCCGCGACGCCGGCGGGGGTGGTGGTGGGACGGTGGTTGATGACTGGTGGGTGCAGCAGCGGGCCGAAGAACTGTGCATCTACGCCAACCTCACCATCCCCCAAGTGGTCCAGGCCCGCGACTACGCCACCGCGATCATCGCCCACACCGTGCCACAGCAGCCACTGGTCGACAAACTCGTCCGCCAACTGGTCGAACGGCAACAGGCCCTGGAAGTAGACCGCAAACCGGAGACCCGACTGGAAATCCTGCTCGAAGAACCCGTCCTACACCGCCCCGTCGGTGGCCGACTGGTCCTACAAGCCCAGCTGCAACATTTGGCCCGGCTACTCGAACGACCCCACATCAACGTACGGATACTGCCCACCCGGATCGGCTGGCACCCCGGCCTGCACGGCGCGTTCACCCTCTGCACCATGCAACGCCCCTACCCACCCGTCGCCCTGGTCCACCACCTCGACGGCCATCTGATGATCGAAGCCGACGCCGCCCAACGCTACAAAAACGCGTTCGACAAACTCCGCGAAGTCTCGCTAAGCCCAGCCGAGTCAGCCGCCCTGATCGCCACCACCGCCGAAGAAACATAAACCCGCACGCCAGCAGCCCCACCGTGTGAACAAACACCCGAGAAATTGGAGCCCTTGATGCAGATCATTCCGTTCGACCCTGAGGCGTCCCGCACCGCTATCACGGTCGGGGCGCAGCGGATCGCCGCCTACGCCGACAAACACGCCATCACCATCGACCCCAGCCAGTGCGAAGACCTCGCCGAACTACTGTTCGGCGACTACCGCGCCTTCCTGGCCGGCCTCACCCACGCCACCGGAACCCACCACAGCGCCAGCCGCGACACGGACAGCCACAACCGATAACCACCCAGCCTGCCGCCCACCCAGCGACCTGTCAGCCCTGCGGGCGGGCGGCAGGCACCCCCACCTTGACCTGAATCACGCTCCGACAAGTCACGATTGGCGGTAACAGTCTTGCCGAACGAATCGACCACCAGCCGACCCACCACTTCCGCCAGCGCCTCGGATACCGACCGCGCGAAGCAGCTGCGCGCTGCCCTCGCAGACCGGCTGCGCGCCGACGGGACGATTACCAGCCCGGCCGTCGAGGCGGCGTTCCGGGTGGTGGCCCGCGAGGACCTTCTCCCCGTCGAGGTGCCGCTGGAGACCGCCTACGCGGCGGACCACACCGTGGAAACCAAACACGACCAACGCGGCGTGCCGATCTCGTCCGTGTCCGCGGCCCGCACCCAGGCACGGATGCTGGAACAGGCCCAACTACAGCCCGGCATGACCGTCCTGGAAATCGGCTCGGGCGGCCTGAACGCGGCACTCATCGCCGAAATCATCGGCCCCCACGGCCGGGTGGTCAGCGTGGACATCGACCCCGAGGTCACCGAACTAGCCGAAGCCCTGCTACGGGTGACCGGCTACACCGACCGGGTCACCGTCCAACAGGCCGACGCATGGCACGGTGTGCCCGGCCAGGGGCCGTTCGACGCGACCATCGTCACCGCCAGCACACCAGACATCGCCCCCACCTGGCTGAACCAACTCACACCAGACGGTGTGCTCGTGCTCCCACTGGTCATGAACGGCCTCACCCGCACCATCGGATTCCGCCGAACCGGCGACCACCTCACCAGCACCACCACCGAACCAGCCAGCCACCTCCTGCCGATGCGAGGCGCCGGACAGCACATCGAACAGCTGCTCTTCCTGCCCGACCCGAACGGCAACAACATCACTCTCCGGTTTGACTGCGCCCCACCAGGCGACATCGGCCTGCTCGATGGCGTCCTCGCCACAGCCCGCTCCCAGCTCTGGGCCGGCGTAACGGTGCCAGACCCGAACCTGCTCGCCGACCTACAACTATGGTTCGCCTGGCACCTGCCCGGCTACTGCCAGCTATCCGCCGACACCGGAACCGAACTGGCCGCCGAACACGGCACCTGGTACCCCCACGCCGCCGTATGCGGATCAGCGTTCACCCACCTCGTGGTCCACACCACGTCCGACGGAGCCGGACTCGAGCTTGGCGCCCGCGCCTACGGCACCGACAGCTACCTCGCCGCCCAAGCGATGATCGAACAGGTCCAAGCATGGGACCACCACGGCCGACACACCACACCCACCCTCAGCTACTGGCCCACCGACAGCAACCACACCCAAATCCCCGCCGGCACCCCAACCCTGGACAAAACACACGGCGTCCTCACCATCCACTGGCCGCACAACTAGGCAGGCGCCTCGCGCTTGACGTCGGGCACGTATGGCGGACCGTCAGCGACATAACCCTCGGGCTCGTACTCCCGTCGGAAATTCGGGGTTATGCATGCAACAGATATTCGCGCTGGCCGTTCCAAACAGTCTTCCGACAGGACGCCTCCGCCTCGATGATGGGTGGCTCCGCTGGGGCTGCGGCGCCGCGGGCCGGTTCGGGGCCGCGACCGTCGGGCCGGCCTCGATGAAGGGCAGCTCCGCTGGGAGCTGCGGCGTAGATGTCGTTCAGGAAGCCCGTCGACGGCACCTCGCCTCGATGAAGGGCAGCTCCGCTGGGAGCTGCGGCGTCGCCCTGCTCGACCAGCGCGCACGCTTTCCAGCGGGTGCCTCGATGAAGGGCAGCTCCGCTGGGAGCTGCGGCCACGGGAAACCAGCCGGCGGCCGGAACGGGAGGCACCACGCCTCGATGAAGGGCAGCTCCGCTGGGAGCTGCGGCGCGTCCACTTGTCACACTCGGAGACAGCCTTGCCGCCTCGATGAAGGGCAGCTCCGCTGGGAGCTGCGGCCTGGTCGGCGGCCAGCTGCGGGTGGAGTGGGCGGTCCAGCCTCGATGAAGGGCAGCTCCGCTGGGAGCTGCGGCCTTTTATGGATCGCGATGCCATGCTCTTACCACATGTAGCCTCGATGAAGGGCAGCTCCGCTGGGAGCTGCGGCGACGTCGCCGGGGTGAAGGTCGGCCACCTCTCGTACGCGCCTCGATGAAGGGCAGCTCCGCTGGGAGCTGCGGCCAGTCGGACGGTGCAGATGTACACCGACGCTGTCGGGCTGCCTCGATGAAGGGCAGCTCCGCTGGGAGCTGCGGCCCCTTGCGCACCTCGGCGGCGGGCTCTTCTTAGGCCTCGATGAAGGGCAGCTCCGCTGGGAGCTGCGGCCAGGCCAAGGTAGACAGGGCGCGGGCAGCGCTGCCTCGATGAAGGGCAGCTCCGCTGGGAGCTGCGGCCTCCACGCAGATCTTCTCAGCGCCGTTCTCGACCTCGCCTCGATGAAGGGCAGCTCCGCTGGGAGCTGCGGCTCCCCGAGGTCCTGGACGCCACCGACGAGACGGAGCCTCGATGAAGGGCAGCTCCGCTGGGAGCTGCGGCCTCGCCGCTTCCGGGCGGCGCCCACCCGACAAGTAGCCTCGATGAAGGGCAGCTCCGCTGGGAGCTGCGGCTGAACGACGCAACGCCCTGGTCGATGAACCGCTGGCCTCGATGAAGGGCAGCTCCGCTGGGAGCTGCGGCTCCAGCGCGACGCTCCGCACCCGCCGGCGTCACGATCCGGCCTCGATGAAGGGCAGCTCCGCTGGGAGCTGCGGCTGATGGTCAGCGTCCCGTCGTTGGTGGGCGTGACGCCGCCTCGATGAAGGGCAGCTCCGCTGGGAGCTGCGGCCTCGGGCAGCTCGATCACGGCGTCGCCGGGGTCGCCCCAGCCTCGATGAAGGGCAGCTCCGCTGGGAGCTGCGGCCGCGATCCCAAGGGCGGCTTCCCGACCCAGGTGTCGCTGCCTCGATGAAGGGCAGCTCCGCTGGGAGCTGCGGCGAGGTCGGAATTGAGCCGACCCTCGACAGCCTGTTCGAGGCCTCGATGAAGGGCAGCTCCGCTGGGAGCTGCGGCTCGGGGTGAGGTCACCGCACAGGTGGTCGAGTCGATCCGGCCTCGATGAAGGGCAGCTCCGTTGGGAGCTGCGGCGGCGTCGGGTTCCGCGCCGTCCGGTCCGCCGAGGTCGTGCCTCGATGAAGGGCAGCTCCGCTGGGAGCTGCGGCCGTCCGCGTACGGGTCGCCGAGCTTCGGGCCCGGGAAGCCTCGATGAAGGGCAGCTCCGCTGGGAGCTGCGGCGACAACAGAGCAACGGGCGCAGCCTCGCCGTCCCGCCTCGATGAAGGGCAGCTCCGCTGGGAGCTGCGGCCCAGCCTGGGGATAGGGCTTGACACTTTGCAGCATGCCTCGATGAAGGGCAGCTCCGCTGGGAGCTGCGGCATCGGCTACCAGGCAGCGACGGACAGCTGCACTACGCCTCGATGAAGGGCAGCTCCGCTGGGAGCTGCGGCTCTGACCCCTCCTGATAGATGCTAATGAGTTGATCCCAAGCCTCGATGAAGGGCAGCTCCGCTGGGAGCTGCGGCGCGGATCGATGGCACCGAGCCCGACTGTGAACTCGATCCCGCCTCGATGAAGGGCAGCTCCGCTGGGAGCTGCGGCCTGCTCTTCACCGTGATGTGCCTTGCTGACGTGGTTCTTGCCTCGATGAAGGGCAGCTCCGCTGGGAGCTGCGGCTGACGATGGCACCGGCTTCGGGGTGCCGCACCCAGTAGCCGCCTCGATGAAGGGCAGCTCCGCTGGGAGCTGCGGCTTTCGATGACCGATGGGTACAGCGGCTCACCCCAGCCTCGATGAAGGGCAGCTCCGCTGGGAGCTGCGGCCACATCCGCGAACTCGATGTGCCAAGCCGGTCCGCCGTTGCCTCGATGAAGGGCAGCTCCGCTGGGAGCTGCGGCTCTTGTTGCGCTGGCCCGCAAGCGCCTGGTTCGGATTCAGCCTCGATGAAGGGCAGCTCCGCTGGGAGCTGCGGCAAGTACGTGCAGGTCGGTGTCCGCACGCATGATGGACGCCTCGATGAAGGGCAGCTCCGCTGGGAGCTGCGGCGAGCAGGTCGATCGTTTCCCAGTCGGCCGGGTTCATCACGCCTCGATGAAGGGCAGCTCCGCTGGGAGCTGCGGCTGCCGGCCTGCCGCGCCGCCGAGCTGGCCGAGCACGGGCCTCGATGAAGGGCAGCTCCGCTGGGAGCTGCGGCGTCGGTGAGACGCTTGTACTGTTCGTTCGTCAGCGGCCCGCCTCGATGAAGGGCAGCTCCGCTGGGAGCTGCGGCTTGCCGGGCGGCGGGTTGGTGTTCGGCGGCCCGACGAGCGTGCCTCGATGAAGGGCAGCTCCGCTGGGAGCTGCGGCCCGGGCGTGTTCGCTGCCGCCTTCGCCGCGATGCCTCGATGAAGGGCAGCTCCGCTGGGAGCTGCGGCGCGTGACTACCTGAGCCACCGGCAGCGCTCGCCGGTGCCGCCTCGATGAAGGGCAGCTCCGCTGGGAGCTGCGGCCGTGACCTTGAGCAGCTTCTCCTGGCCGTGCTCCTTGGTGCCTCGATGAAGGGCAGCTCCGCTGGGAGCTGCGGCCCTCATTGACGCCAGCACCGGGAGGCCACGTGATGGCCTCGATGAAGGGCAGCTCCGCTGGGAGCTGCGGCCGGTGATCCGGCCGTGTTCGCCGCGGCTGCTGACCGCGCAGCCTCGATGAAGGGCAGCTCCGCTGGGAGCTGCGGCCGACGTAGGCCGCTTCGACCAGCGGGCCGTCGTTGAGGCCTCGATGAAGGGCAGCTCCGCTGGGAGCTGCGGCTCCGTGGTGCCGAACCTTGCCCTTGGCGGTGATCAGGCCTCGATGAAGGGCAGCTCCGCTGGGAGCTGCGGCTTCCGATCGATGACGCGCTGGAGGCGGTGGCGAGGTAGCCTCGATGAAGGGCAGCTCCGCTGGGAGCTGCGGCTGGTGAGCGTCGGTGCGTAGCCCTCTCGCCTGCCGGGCCTGCCTCGATGAAGGGCAGCTCCGCTGGGAGCTGCGGCATGGGCATGAGCGCCTTCCCGTTGAGCGAGCGCATGCCTCGATGAAGGGCAGCTCCGCTGGGAGCTGCGGCCGCCACCTTCAGCCATTGCAGCCCGCGCTCGCCGAGCTGCCTCGATGAAGGGCAGCTCCGCTGGGAGCTGCGGCCGAGCTCCATGTCCATGTCGAACAGGTGGATCTCGCCTCGATGAAGGGCAGCTCCGCTGGGAGCTGCGGCCGATCCCAGCGCAGCACTAGGAACGGCACTAACAGCCTCGATGAAGGGCAGCTCCGCTGGGAGCTGCGGCACGTCACGCCGGGCGAGCGGCTATCTGCAACAAGGCCTCGATGAAGGGCAGCTCCGCTGGGAGCTGCGGCCGTGCGCATACCAGTTGCCGAGGTCTACAAGTTCTGGGTTGCCTCGATGAAGGGCAGCTCCGCTGGGAGCTGCGGCTGGCGCACAGCGCCTCTTCCCCATATGGGGTGAGACGGCCTCGATGAAGGGCAGCTCCGCTGGGAGCTGCGGCCAGGGTGGCGGCGCCGAGGTGGACGCCGGGGCGTTCCTCATGCCTCGATGAAGGGCAGCTCCGCTGGGAGCTGCGGCCGGAGCCGGTGCCGGCCACCCGGACCACAGTCTCGTCGGGGCCTCGATGAAGGGCAGCTCCGCTGGGAGCTGCGGCAGCCCATCTCGCCGCTGGCGAAGAAGCACAGCACCAGGCCTCGATGAAGGGCAGCTCCGCTGGGAGCTGCGGCACCTGCCGCGCGGCCTTCAGCTCCTCGGCGCTCATGCGCCTCGATGAAGGGCAGCTCCGCTGGGAGCTGCGGCCTGACGACCGTCGTGACACTGCGAGCTGGTGACCCGCCTCGATGAAGGGCAGCTCCGCTGGGAGCTGCGGCTTGCTCACGCTGCATCCCGGGTGTACGTGTCCAACGCGCCTCGATGAAGGGCAGCTCCGCTGGGAGCTGCGGCCGCTGCTGCGGCCGTGGGCTGAGGCAATGCGCGACCAGCTGCCTCGATGAAGGGCAGCTCCGCTGGGAGCTGCGGCGGAGAGCCTGTCATGGCGATGGATGACGCCAGCGTGCCTCGATGAAGGGCAGCTCCGCTGGGAGCTGCGGCCCAGCCCGTTCGTCGCACCACGGCCGGGCATCTAGCCTCGATGAAGGGCAGCTCCGCTGGGAGCTGCGGCCGGTCAGGTAGCGCTCCAGGCCCTCGTCGTCGCGGACGCCTCGATGAAGGGCAGCTCCGCTGGGAGCTGCGGCCGTGGGCGTTGCGAGTGCTGTCGATCTGCCTGACCGGGCCTCGATGAAGGGCAGCTCCGCTGGGAGCTGCGGCTGCGTCCTCGACGTGGCGCGGGACGGCCAGCACGGCCTCGATGAAGGGCAGCTCCGCTGGGAGCTGCGGCGGCCTGATCACCGATGTCGTTCGAGTCGTACATCGCGCCTCGATGAAGGGCAGCTCCGCTGGGAGCTGCGGCTCGGTGACGGCTTCGGCCAGGGCCCGGTCCGCCCGGGCCTCGATGAAGGGCAGCTCCGCTGGGAGCTGCGGCGTAGATGTCGTTGAGGAAGCCGGTGCTCGGCACTTCGCCTCGATGAAGGGCAGCTCCGCTGGGAGCTGCGGCCCGGTGACCACACACGAGCTACCGAGCCGGACGGCCCGGCCTCGATGAAGGGCAGCTCCGCTGGGAGCTGCGGCGACGCGCTCCCATCGGTCCTGCTCGCGGCGGTTCGGCCTCGATGAAGGGCAGCTCCGCTGGGAGCTGCGGCATGGTTCACGCACCCGGGGGAGGGTGTGCTCTTGCCTCGATGAAGGGCAGCTCCGCTGGGAGCTGCGGCCGGAGAGCCCGCATGAAGCCGACCCTCGGCCGCATCGTCCAGCCTCGATGAAGGGCAGCTCCGCTGGGAGCTGCGGCTTGTCGACCCGCTGGTAGCGGTACTCCGAGTCCACGCCTCGATGAAGGGCAGCTCCGCTGGGAGCTGCGGCCAGTCGCAGTGGGTGCAGACCCCGGACCTCGCCCAGCCTCGATGAAGGGCAGCTCCGCTGGGAGCTGCGGCCCTGGAGCGCGTGCCGCTTGTCCCGATCGGCCGGGACCGCCTCGATGAAGGGCAGCTCCGCTGGGAGCTGCGGCCTATACCACCGCGAGCCGATGCCGCGTACCCGCGCTGAGGCCTCGATGAAGGGCAGCTCCGCTGGGAGCTGCGGCGGGGTACGCCGGCGACGACCGGCACAACCCGCCCACCCCGCCTCGATGAAGGGCAGCTCCGCTGGGAGCTGCGGCTTGGGGCGGCGGACGGCGACCTCGCGGCCGCCGGGGCCTCGATGAAGGGCAGCTCCGCTGGGAGCTGCGGCTAGCGCAGGCAAGCGGAGCGCGCGGAGGCGCGGAGCCGGCCTCGATGAAGGGCAGCTCCGCTGGGAGCTGCGGCGCGGTGAGCAACGATCCGGCGGCCGTGGCGAACCCGCCTCGATGAAGGGCAGCTCCGCTGGGAGCTGCGGCTGTGGATACCATCCAACCGCTCTTGGAACACTCCCGGCCTCGATGAAGGGCAGCTCCGCTGGGAGCTGCGGCTCGTCGTTGTACGAGTTGAAGGTGGCGGGTGACCAGCCTCGATGAAGGGCAGCTCCGCTGGGAGCTGCGGCCTCCCCGAACCGTCGCCGGCGCCGCGGGTTCCGCTGCCTCGATGAAGGGCAGCTCCGCTGGGAGCTGCGGCTTGCTTCCACGTCGGTGTCTGCGCGGCGCACGGCAAGCGCCTGCCTCGATGAAGGGCAGCTCCGCTGGGAGCTGCGGCCCGCCGCGCGGTGGCCTCGTCGACCGGGTGCAGCGCGCCTCGATGAAGGGCAGCTCCGCTGGGAGCTGCGGCCCGCGAACACCGACGTGACCGGTGTCCGCGAGGTCATGCCTCGATGAAGGGCAGCTCCGCTGGGAGCTGCGGCCCGACAGTCCCACCTTCGAGGAAGTCAAGTGGCACCGGCCTCGATGAAGGGCAGCTCCGCTGGGAGCTGCGGCGCGGATGATCCGAGACCACAGGACTTCTTCACTCCTGCCTCGATGAAGGGCAGCTCCGCTGGGAGCTGCGGCATGAACTCGCCGCGGAGCCGGTCTGCCTTGAGGCCGATCATGCCTCGATGAAGGGCAGCTCCGCTGGGAGCTGCGGCGTGCTGGCTGACCGCTGAGCCCCACAACAGGCCCTCGCGGCCTCGATGAAGGGCAGCTCCGCTGGGAGCTGCGGCCGCATCACCTGGCCGAGGGTTGGCAATCCCCCGACCCCAGGCCTCGATGAAGGGCAGCTCCGCTGGGAGCTGCGGCGGCGATGACCGTGCCTGCCACCTCGCTCGGAATCGTGCCTCGATGAAGGGCAGCTCCGCTGGGAGCTGCGGCCGTCAACCCGTACAGCCGGATGGCCAACCGGCAGATCGAGCCTCGATGAAGGGCAGCTCCGCTGGGAGCTGCGGCTGGCTGGCCCCGTTCGTCGCGCCAGAGCCGCCGCCGCCGCCTCGATGAAGGGCAGCTCCGCTGGGAGCTGCGGCCGGTATCGCGGACGCCGTCGAAGAGCGGGTCGAAGTCGCCTCGATGAAGGGCAGCTCCGCTGGGAGCTGCGGCCCGGTGCTCGGCCGGACCCTGCGGATCATCCGGGACGCGCCTCGATGAAGGGCAGCTCCGCTGGGAGCTGCGGCCTTTGGCCTTTTCGGTTTCTTGGGTTGTTCATTGAGCCTCGATGAAGGGCAGCTCCGCTGGGAGCTGCGGCCTATGCGCCTGCTCACCGTGACCCCCGGCCGGCACCCGCCTCGATGAAGGGCAGCTCCGCTGGGAGCTGCGGCGTGGGCGCGGTGCGTGGCGTCGCGGTGGATCGCGGCGAAGCCTCGATGAAGGGCAGCTCCGCTGGGAGCTGCGGCCATCGCCCGGAAGCGCGCGATCCTGCACAACGCGCTTGAGCCTCGATGAAGGGCAGCTCCGCTGGGAGCTGCGGCTTTGGCGCGGTGTCGGCGGAACGCGGGTGGCGTACCTGCCTCGATGAAGGGCAGCTCCGCTGGGAGCTGCGGCGAGCGCACGGGCCGGACCCCCGGCCACTGCTGGAGGCGCTGCCTCGATGAAGGGCAGCTCCGCTGGGAGCTGCGGCCGCGGCCGGCGGCGGTGGGGGAGCGGGCACCTCGGGCCTCGATGAAGGGCAGCTCCGCTGGGAGCTGCGGCGAGATGGTGTCGCTGCCCGCCTACACGGAGAGGCAGCCTCGATGAAGGGCAGCTCCGCTGGGAGCTGCGGCCGGCGTTCGACCTCGACCCGCCAGGCTTCGGTGAGGTTGGCGCCTCGATGAAGGGCAGCTCCGCTGGGAGCTGCGGCTCGGCGGCATGGCTGACGAGCAGGGCGAAGCGCCCGGGCCTCGATGAAGGGCAGCTCCGCTGGGAGCTGCGGCGCCCACCCAGGGCTGTCCGGGTGGGCCGTTCCGGGTGGCCTCGATGAAGGGCAGCTCCGCTGGGAGCTGCGGCGCGCGCCGGCAGCTTCGGGGCGGGCGAGTTCTGGCGGCCCTTGCCTCGATGAAGGGCAGCTCCGCTGGGAGCTGCGGCCCGCCGCACCCGGCCGGCGTCGTCCGCAACTGCACGGTCAGGCCTCGATGAAGGGCAGCTCCGCTGGGAGCTGCGGCGGCCCACCTGCTCGGTCTCGCCGCTGGCACCCCGGCCTCGATGAAGGGCAGCTCCGCTGGGAGCTGCGGCCGGATGTTCCAGGTCCGTAGCGATGTCGGCAGGGCGCCTCGATGAAGGGCAGCTCCGCTGGGAGCTGCGGCAGGGTCAAAATCCTAGCCGCCTTGAGCAGGGTGGAAGCCGTTCGGCTGCGAAGGGTCTATTCCGGCGGCAATCAGCGGGCGTTGCCAGGGCTGCGATCGCGGTGTTCTGTAAGGCTGGCTGGCTGGGCAAACGTCCACGCGAAGGGTGCACGCTGGCGTACGTGATGACGGAGGCTTCGCCGATGGTCTAGAGGATCGCTGGCCCGTGGTCGGTGATGGTACGGCTGCGGCCGATCACATCGAGTGATTGGCGTTGATTGTCGCGCAGAGTACCGAGGTTGCAGAACAGGATGGAATCCGTGCTCTGGTCTATCAGGTGGATGAGCTGGGTCCGGAGCCGCAGGAGCTTGGCGGGCCGAGTGTCCACGATGAACACGCTGTACTGTACGCGGTCGCCGTAGGATTCGAGCTTCTTGGCGACGTTTGTTCTCCGGACGTCGTCGGAGATGTCGTACGCGATGAGGTAGCGGCGTACGTCGTCTCGGCTCATCGGATTTTGATGCCCTGGTATCGGGGCTGTGTCCCGTCGACCACTCCCAAGACGAGTCGCGCCTGGATTTCCATTGCGCGTCGCCACGTTACGTCGTACCCGAAGATGGGGTGACGGAAGGTGCCGGTGACTCGGCGCTCGTAGCCGGCTATCAGCGCCTTGCGTCCGCGCTCTCCGATTCGGGTGGTCCCGAGCACGGTTGAGAAGTCTCGGGCGCGTATCTCGCCGTTGTTGAATGCGTTGATGACGACCGAGTCGGCCACCGGGGCGCGGAACTCCTCGACGAGGTCGAGCGCAAGTGCCGGCTTGTTGCGTCCGCTGCTGTGCAGGAAGCCGGCGTGCGGGTCGAGGCCGCAGGCAACGACGGCGCGCAGGGCGTCAGCGGTCAGCAGGCCGTAGCAGAGGTTCAAGGCCGCGTTGAGGGGGTCCCGGGCGGGCCGTCGTGTCCGCACGGAGAAGCTCAGCTCTTCCGCGGCTACGACTTTCGTCCGGAACATGGTGAGGAAGCACTCGAAGTAGCGCGCCGCGGCATCGCCTTCGATACCGAAGAGGTGGGTCAGTGACGGTGCTTCAAGCGCTTCCCGCTGTAGCTCGCGTAGCCGGGCCACCGTGGTCGGGGCGTCACCGTGCCGGCGCAGCAGCGTCGCCTGGTTAGCGATCTTCGCGGACACGAATTGTCGAGCCAGATCGATGCGCCCTTTGTGGGATGCGACGTGTTGGAGCAGCCGCGGGCCACCGTTGGGTCCCTGTGCCGCTCTGGCCCATCCGGTGACCCGACCCGAGCTGGTGCACCAGACGACGGACAGGCTGCGCCACAGCAGCTCGCGGATGAGGCCGCTGGAGAGGTCGACGTTGCCGTGCACCACGACGCCCTGCACGCGTTCGATGGGGAACGTGCCCAGCTTCTCGCCACTCTTGCTGACTTCGATCCGCCCGCGGGTGACGTACGCCCGCGAGCCCGGAGTGGTCAGGTGCAGCACCTGCGTGTCCGGGTCGGCTACGACAATCCGGCGGGTCACCGGCGCCAGCGGGCGTTCGTCGGGAAGGCACACGGTGATGTGCGAGCAGCGGGAGCAGCGCCGATCGTCTTCGAGCGGAGGCGGTGCCGCCTCAGCGGCGAGAGTACGCACGGTGGCGGCGACCGTTTCCCGTGCGAGCGCCATGTCTTCGGCGGAGAGATCTACGTCGACCCGGGTGTGATGGTTGGTGAAGTAGATCGCCTGCCCGTTCACCGGGTAGCCCATGTCGGCCAGTGCGCCGGCCAGCAGCGCTACTTGCACACGCATCGGTTCGGTGACTTCCGGCCGGCGACGGACCGGTGTGGCCTTGTGCTCGATGACCGTCATGGCGGCGTTCTCATCGAGTTCGACGGTGTCGCAGCGGCCGACGACGCCGAGGTCGTGGCTGATCACGTCGACCGCGCGGTAGCGCCCGGACCGCGACCCGGTGGGGTCGTCGGCCGGCGTATGGGCCTCAGTACCGACCGCCATCTGGTGTGTGTCGGTGCTTTCCCCCACTGCTTCCAGCCAGGCCCGGCGAGGGCAGAACGCGTGGTGCGCCACCAGGCTGATGGGAACTAGGTCGCGCTGCCCTTCGCCGGCGGTGTCGTGCATCAGCGGCGGCCGGTCTTGGCGAACTCGCCGAGCATGGCACGGCGTTCGGGTGCGCTGTCGCTGCCGAACCGCTTCACCGGGAAGCGTACGACCGCGGTGACCCCGCGGCTGGCCAGCCATTGACCGGCTGGCTCTCCGCCTCGCCCGTCGTCGTCCGGAGCGCGCCGGATGTCGTCCGGGGAGAGGCCGGTCTCGGCGAACCGGCGGAGCTGTCCACTCGCGAGGATGGTACGCAGACGAGCTGTCCGCCAGGCTCCGTCCCAGACCGGGACGTAGAAGTAGCCGGCGGTTCCTCGTCCAATGTGGCCTGTGGTGGAGGCGAAGCTCTGTGTGCGTTGCGCGACGGGGAACTGCGAGATGCCCCACAGCGCGCACCAGGCCAGTGCGTTGTCGGTCGGCCCCGGCGCGGCGAAGCCCGTGGGCGTACGGCTGGCTTGCGCGTCCTTGCCGATCTCGTCGCGCACACCCCGGCCGAGCAGTCCGTCGCTGACCGCCGCGGCGGTCCGGGCGGCGACCGCCGCAGCGAGTGGGCGGATCCGGTTGCCCACGAACTCGGCCCCCTGGTTTCGGGGCTGCATCTCCAGCCGGCTGGCACCGTCGTCCTGGAGCCGCTGGCCCTGCCGGTTGAAACGCCAGTAGCTCGGCTCTCCCAGCGCGGCGACAAGCCGGAGGTCGAGCAGCGCCCGTTCCCGCGTGAGCTGGTGGAGCACCTGGTGCCGGCGTTCCTGAAGCGAACGCCAGCTCTCGCGACTGGTGATGGTGCTGATTCGCGGGCTCATCAGCGCCCGCTGCTCATCATCGCTGACCTGCCGGCTCGGCCAGCTTTCCGGGCTGTCGTGCCGGGCCGCGTGCCTGCGTACGGCTTCGCCGATCGTCTCGGGTGTGGCCTGAGGTGCGCTGAGCACCGGTCGGGGCGCCATGCCACCGGTCCACGCCAGCTGGACGCCTTCCATGCCGCCGTCCTCGACGATCGCCGCGAGCCCGTACAGCGCCATGTGCGACAGCATCGTCGTCGGTTCGGCGGCCGCCAGGACAAAGTCGGTCATGACCCCTCCGCGGAGACCTGCCCGTCGGCCGCGCGGAGCAGCGCCTCCAGGTAGGCACAGCCCCACACGCCCCAACAGTTGTGTGTACGTTCGATCAGCTCGTCCCACGAACCCTCGTCGAACAGCGTGACGGCGACTTCGTCGGCGCCGCCGACCAATTGCTCACTCGTGTGCGGGAAGTCATGCCGGCCATGGCCGTGGCTGGTACCGATCAGCCGAGCCACCAGGTCTCGGCGTTTGTCATCCAGTGTGGACAGTTCTGGCCAGGCGCGGACCACCGAGAGCTGTTCGTGCCGCCAACCGGTCGGTAGGCCGGAGGCCGTGCGCAGCCGCCGGATCGTCCGCAGGTCCCGCAGGCCGCTCTTGGCCAACGGTTCCTCGAGGACAGGGCCGTGGCGCAGCGAACGCTGGAATCGGTCGTCCGCCTTCCCGTCGTCATGGTGAAGCCCCGCGAGGCGCAGTGTCTCCACCAGTCCGGTGTCGAGGCCGAGCCGGGTGGCGACGGCCTCGGCCCGTTCCGCCACCGCTTCGGAATGCCGGCGAAGAGGGACCGGCCTGCGGCGCGGCGTCCACGTCTCCCGCAGCTCCGCGTCGGCGGTCGCCTTACGGAGGTCGACCACGATCAGCCGACCGAGCTCTGGCTCGCCGTCGTCGCGCTCCTGCCAGTACAACCTCATCTCGGCACCGGCCGGCTCGTCCTCAGATCGGTCGAGCAGGTCGGCCGCCACCACCACCATCGGGCGCGGCGCCAGCTCCTCACGGTGTACGCGAAGCAGCCGGGCGACCTCCCGCGGGTCGAGCTCATCCGGGTGGTCGGCAGCGGCGGCCACGGCATCGAGGAGACGGCGGTGAGCGGCGATGCCTCGCTCGATCCGGAGCACGACCTCGCCCGGCTTCGGTTCGTCGAGCGCATCGAGCACGTCGTCGACCCGTTCCTTGCCGTCCGGGTCGACGACCCTGGAGGTGAACAGCTCGGTGGTGCTGTCAATGACGATCTGGTCGCCGGGCCGGAGCCGGTCGTCGTCGGTGAGCGGGCGCGGCTGGTCGTCGCCGGGGCGGACCAGCACCGAGCCCGGTTTCAGACGGGCCCGGATCGTCGCCGCCTTCCTGATCGAGACCGGAAACACCTCGTACTCCCGTGGCGGAAGTGCCTCGATCAGGCTCACCGCGTCGGCCTCGTCGTCTGGTAGGTCGCGCCGGACGACGATGCCGAACTCGTGGTCGGGCTCGTCGAGGTCATCGGAGAGCCACAGGTCGAGGTCGTCCTGGGGCGCGGCAAGGTCGTCGCTGGTCCGGGCGAGGTGCCACGCCTGGGCCAGTTCCAGGCGCTGGAGCAGGTCCCGGCGCAACGCCGGCACCGGCGGCCGGGGGTCGCGCAGTGCCCACGGCGCGAGGCCAGCCGGATCGGACTGCCGCTGCGCCAGCCAGGTGTGGGCCGCCACCAGGTCATCACGCCGGTACGGCTGCCCGAGCCGCTCGTTGGCGGGCAGCTCGGCAGCCGGCACCACGACGGAGATGGCCGTCGTCGTGCGCAGTCCGAGCCGGTTGACCCGGCCGGCCCGCTGGGCGATGGCCCCACCGGGCGCCAGCTCTGTCACCGCGGCCGCCAGGTCGAGATCAACCCCGACTTCCAATGTCTGGGTACTGACGAGGACGTCGACCGCCGGGTCGCCGCCGATGCTGAGCAGCGTCGACTTCGGCGGCCGCAGGCGGGCAACGTCGTAGGGCCGCAGCCGCCCGCAGACCAGCGCGGTCGCCATGCCCCGCGTTCGCAGCTCCTCGTCCACGGCGGCCGCGACCGCGACGGTATTAACGAAACACCCGACCGTCGAGCCGTACTCCTGGCGCAGCCGCACCGCCTCGTCCGCCAGCGCCGTGACGCCCGCCTTCCGGGCCGATCCGCTGGGTGGGATCGGCCAGGACGCGAGTGGCAGCAGCGTGACCGGCTTGGGCGCGGTCAGCCGTTGCCGCAGCGGCTCGTCCACCTCCACGTCGCCCGGTTCGACGCCCACTGCCACACCAGCGTCGGTGCGGGGCGTGGCGGTGGTCTCCACGACCTGCAGGACCGGCGCGCCGAGCGGCTCCTCCACGACGTCGGCCAGCTCAGCGACCCGGCGGGCGGTGGTCACCAGCTGCTGCGACAGGTGCGCCTCGTCGACGACGGCGACGGTGTCGTACGCGAGCAGACCGGCCTCGCGGGGCCACGCCTGCCGCCGCGATCCGTATCCCGACAACAGCAGCCGTGAGCCCCACATGTCGGGCGTGGCACAGAGCACGGCGCAGCTGACCGGGTCGTCCAGCCATTCCCGGGACGGTTGCGCGCCACCGCGCAGCAGTGCCGTCCACAGTGGGGGGTCGGCCGGCCCTTTCCGCCGTACACGCAGCGAGTCCAGTGCATCGGCCATCCGGGCGAGGACGGTCGCGCCTCCGCGGCCATCCGCCAGCTGGTTCGCGACGAACCTCGCGTGCTCGTACTGGTCATCGACGAGAGCACGGCGGTCGACGACGAGCGCCAGCCGGCGCGGCACCCGGACCGGGTGGCCGGCGGCCATCAGGGCCACCGCGAACACGTGCACGTCGATGACGCTCGTCTTGCCGGCTCCGGTAGGGGCGACGAGCTGGTCGGGCCAGTGTCCGGTGTGGAGGATGTGGTCGAGCAGTCTATCCTGCCATCGGAACGGCCGATGTCCACCATAGACAGCGGTGAAGAAGGCGTCGAAGTCGGCGCGGTCGAGGCTCATCGGGCCAGCCTTCGCGCGATCTCGGACGGCAGGTCTCTCGGCACGAGCAGCCCTCCACCGAGGTGCCGGCTCTGCCCGATGGCGGCGATCGTGCGGGGCCCGGCCAGGTCACCGAGGCCCAGCACCGCCCGGTACGGCTGGATCACCGTGTCCGGGTGCACCTTGTGCACGTAGCGGCCGGCATCGCCGTCCATCACCCGTACCGCCGACTCGACCCGGACGCCACGCCCGGCGGCCGCCTCGGCCAGCGCCCGGTAGCGCGCGTCGCCGCGACCGGATGCGGTGAACTCGTGCCGCCAGACCAGCGCCACCGACAGCGCCGCAGCGTCGGCGAGGGACCAGCGACCACCACGCGGCGGCCTGCTGTCGGGCACGGCGACCGGCACCGTGTCCCACCACCGTTCGGTGCCGGCGGACGGCTCCGGCCAGAACCTGTCGGCCGGGATCTCCACCGGCTGCTCGACGTTGAACGGACCGGCGGCGACTCGGACGCGCCGCAGCCGCTGCACCGCCATTCTGATCAGAGTGAGGTCGACATCGCTCGCCTCCCGCGGCAGCAGCAACGCGAGCGCGGTGCCACCGATGTGTGGCGCGTCGGGGCCGAGGAACTGGATCGCGCACCGGTTGGCCGGGCGTGGCACCCCGGGTTCGTAGACGCCGGTCAGGATCGCGGGTGCGCCGTCGCCAACGAGCGCGATAAGCGTGCGGTGCACGGCAACCGCACACCGCACCCGCCGCTCCGGCGGGATGGGCTGGTCGACCCGCAGGAGCAGCACCGATGCCCACGGCGTCGGCGGGGGCGGCGGCTCCGGACGTGCGTACCGGCCGAGGTCGAGACCGGCTGTCACCAGCGGTGGCGGTACGGTCTTCTCGCTTGACCTGTGCGCGTCGGCCTTCAACGGCGGCGCCACCAACGCCTCTCGATGCGCTGCCACAAGGGCGTCCGCCCGACCGGTGGTGGCCACCGCGAGATCCAGGCCTTTCCCGGTGAACAGGTCGGCCTCGCGGTCGAGCCGGTGGGTCGGCTCGGCCTCGGCCACCACGAGCCGCACCGGCGACTCACTGGTCCCCAGATATGGCACCTCAGGGCAGAGCTCGGCCAGCGCGGCGGCGACCGGCTCGGGCGGAGCCTGGTCCCACGTCCACGCGAACCGCCCGGCCACCGCGACGCCGCTCACCGCCGGCTTGCCGATCAGCTTCTCCGACAACGGGCTGCGGCCTTCCTTGACGACCAAGCCCTCTTTCCGGTATGCCGTCGCGGCGCCCCCGTTGCGCAGGGTCTCCGGCGTGGCGATGCCGTCCGGTGGGTTCGCCTCCAGCCAGCGCAACGCTTCACGGTCGGCGTCGCAGGGCTGTAGCCCGTCTCCGTCGGCGACCGCCCGGACACCCTGCGCCGCCGCGCAGAGCAAGGCGGCGTGCAGCCTGGCCGGCGACGGCAGCGGGTCGAGTTGCCCGCTGCCCACATGTCCCTTGTAGACGCCAAGCAGTGGCTCGGCGACAATGGCGAACCCCATCAGTTCTCGTCCGCGTCTACCGCACCGGAGACGATGTCCGGGTTGCCGGTGACCCGCATCGCCAGCCCGGACCACTTGACGTCGGCAACCTTCTCGGCATGCGCAAGCGCCTCGCTCAGCAGCAGGTCAGCCGCGTCGATGCTGAGCGGCTCGACCTCCAGGAACGCGCCGCCCCGCTGGTCGAGCCGAACCTTCGGCGCCTCCGCCTCGACGAGATCGCAGTTGGCCCGCAGGTAGAGCTCAGCATCGGACCGGGCAAGCGCATCGAGCGCCAATGCGGCCAACAACGCCCGGCACGCCGCGTCACCCTCCACACCGGCCCCGAACCGCATCTGCCGGAGCGTGGCGAAGGAGAGCACGTGCGTACGGATGATGGTGTCGCAGGCGACGCCCGCCAACTGGTCCAACGTCGGCGGGATCCCGCCGAGGCCGAGCACGGACGCCGACTTCGCGTCACCGGGTTTGATTCCGGCAGCCGTCTTGACGATGCCGTCATAGGTGGCCGGACTGAGTTCCTCCCGCTGCCGTTCTGCCGTCTCGGTCATCACCTTCTTGCCCAGGTTGATCTGCATGCCGACCGGGTCGACTCGTGCCCCACCACGCACGCCAGGCTCGGGCTTGGTCAGCACACCATGCTCGTCGCGACTGGCCGCGACGAAGCCCACGATCTCCCCAACCAACGCGCTCCGCCAGCGCCCCTGCCGGCTGCGCCGGCTCGAATCCCACCCACCGAAGACAAGCGTCACCGGGCTCGTCTCAAGCAATGCCCGGGCGTTGGCCGGAGTCGCGTCCCGGACAGAGCGGTACGTCTCGGTCTGCGTGGTCGGTTGCCCGTCGATCGTGCCAGCGCGGATGTGCCCGTCGAACACCCGGTGCGGCAGCGTGAGATCGTAGTAGTGCTCAAGTGCACCGTCCCGCTCGTAGCTGACCCGCACATGCGGCACACGCGACAGCAGCGGGTGTCCGTCCTCGATGGCCTGCGCCAGCGCCTGCTCGGCACGGTTGAGCTGCGACTGCTTCGAGTCGATCACGACCGCGTAGCGACTCTCCTCACCGAGGTAACGCTGCTCGTACGCGTACGAGCCGCCCTTCTTACCGCGCTCGGCAAACTTGGCCGGCGCGACCGAAGCGTGCCGCCCACCAGCCGGCTCCAGCGACGTCGTCGACGTGAGACAACTCGACCCACCCGGCGCCCCGGCGGCGAGCAAGGTGGCAAGATCCAACGAACGCATTCAGGCTCCCTTCTGGAAACAACCAACAATGTGCTTAGACATGTGTCTCTTCCCACCCGCCGTCATACAGGTGTCGCCGCATCGTCCGAAGGGGACGCTAGCCGCCGGGCGCGAGCGATGACGTCCTCTGGAGACAGCGGACTTGCGGGGTGGTGGCTGAGGCACAGTGGCGTCCGCGCCTTGCGGAACGGTTGCCCCTCGACAGCGACGTAGAACTGCCCACTGCTCAGGCGCGAGATTTCTGGCAGGTCGCCGCCCTTGAAACGGGCCATCTCGCGGGCTGCCTCGATGTGCACTGGCGCGTTGAGGAGCCCGAAGAACTGCGTCGCCGCGTTGCCAGGTATCTGACTGTGCAATCCCTTGGGTGCCTGGGTGGCGAAAATGAGGCCGAGGCCGTACTTGCGAGCCTGGGAGGCCAGCATCAGCGTGCTGCGGGTGCACGCTGTGACCGGGCCGGACGGTGCGAGCGTCTGCGCCTCGTCCATAACAAGCAGTCCGCCCAGTGGCCGATCGCGCGCCGGGTTGCGCTTGATCCAGGAGAAGAGGGCCATCTGGAGCTGGTTGACGAAACCCTGCCGCTTCTCGTCGCCCGGAAGCCCGACGAAGCTGATGACCGACACCCGGGCGCGCTTGCCCGGAGCCGGTGTCAGCAGCGTGCCGGGGTCCGCCGACTCGCCGGTGCCGCCGAAGAGAGGGTCGTTGATCCGGGCGGCCTCCAGATTCTCCGCCAGGTCAGCAGCGATCGCCACCGCGCCGGTCAGCTCGCTCACCCCGTCCGGGAGGTCCCGCAGCAGATCGATCAGGCCGCTGAGGGTAGCCGGCCCACCCTGACGGCCGTAGTGCCGCAATGCCTGACGGAGCACCGCCTGGCCGCGCAGCGCCTTGGCCGTATTGGCGGACACCTGTGCGCGCGGCGCCAGCGCGTCGACCGCACTGTCGACGGCCTGCGTGAACTCGTCGGGGTCGTCGCATACGCCGCTGAAGTCGGGAAGGGGCTGGAAGGTCAGCGGCCGTCCGCCCTCCCGCCCCGGAGTCCAGACCACGACGTCCGTCGACTCGAGGTAGTCGGCTGCCGCCTGCTCGTCGGCGTCGCCCCACGTGTGCGGCTCGTCCGGCCAGGCGTCGCCGAGGCGGGCGAGGTCATTGTTGGGGTCGAGCACGATAGCGGACACGCCCAGCAACGCGCATTCCTCGACCAGCCGCCGGATCAGGACGGTCTTGCCCGATCCCGAGCCAGCGAAGATGGCGGTGTGCTTGCGCAGTGCGGACAGCTCCACGTGGATGGGGTCGCCCTGGTCAAAGTCGTCGCCCAACCGGAGATACACCCCGGCGGGCGTAGCCGCGGCCACAGGCTCCGCAGGGGCGCCCGACGGCTCACCGAACTCCTTGATCTGGGTGACAGGCGCCTTCGCGTCCGCCGGACTTGCCTCTGCCGGAACCACCTCGGCGGCGAAGGCATCAGCGTCGCCGGCGGCAGGCGGCACTGATGACTCTCCCATTCCGTGCGGCACGCCCCCGGCGGGTATCTCGCGTCCAGCGTCGGCGAGCGCGGTCGCCAGCAAGGCAGTGCTCGAAGCTGGGCGTCGCTCGACCAGCCAGGCCTGTAGGCCGTCCGGCTCCTCGGCAAGCAACGTCCGCAGCGCGACCAGGCTGCGCAGGTCGTCCTCGCCGAGCGGCAGCGTACGCCCGCCAGCCGCGACGAACGCCTCTACCGCTTTGCGCCGCCCGGGACTCTCCGACCATTCCTCATTCCGCAGGATGAAGAGCCGCCGCTGGGCGACACCGTGCGCCAGGCCGGCGGCGTCGCATGCGTTGCGAAGTCGGGCAAGCTCGGCGTTGTAATGCTGTGCCGCGATGGCTCGGAACGCCCAGTGGGCCTCATCCCCGGTCCGCTCGTCCAGCGTCCGCCGCAGGCGTGCGTGCAGCACCGGCTTGCGGACCGGAATCGTGTCTTGATCGAAGTCGGTGTCGGCGCCCTCCCTGATCCACGCGTCCAGCGCGGCGGCCAGCAGGGACGGTATCTCCGTGTCTTCGCTCGCCGGGTCGAGCAACCCGTCTATCTGCGCCTGTTCCCGCAGCGCCGCGTACCGCTCGTCAAGCGGTCGTAGCGACGACCGGTCGGCCGACATTGGCGCTGGCACCAATGTCTCGGCGGCGGCTGTGAGCGTGGTCATCTCGGTGACCTCACCGCTGAGCACGCACGAGCGGATGTGCCGTTCGACGTTGATGAGCAGCTGTCGCGGCGTGAAGTCGGGGGCGTCGGCGAACGCTTCGGGTCGCACCGGCCAGGTCGGGTACGGCGGCGCGAACCCCACCTCCTCGTAGTGCGCGGCGAGTCGGCGTTCGATCAGGGCCCTGCCGACGCTGGCGTCCGGGATCGACTCAAGCGTGGCTGTCTCGCGGAACCTGTCCTGTACGGTGTCGACCGCGTTGGTCTTGATCAACGACCAGGACACCGGCAACAACGCGAGAACGGTCACCGTACGCCAGGTCAGCTCGCGCAGCTCCATCAGACCGCCCGCCACCTGGTCGAGCAGGACCGCCGCGTGCCAGCTGTCCGTGTCGTTCTCGGTGGGCGTTGCGGAGACGTGACTCCGGTTCGCCACTTGTGCGATGAGGCCGTCGACCTGATCCACTGCGATAATCGAAGGGCCAGTGAACGCGAGGAGCCGGGACACGTCGGAGACGAGCTCCTGGGGCAGCCGCCGCGTCGGCCGGATACCCCACGCGGCCCGTTCACCGGTTTCCGCCTCGTCCGCCGCGAGCAGATATGACATCCCGATGTCCTGCACGCGCTGGTCAGGGCTGGCGAGTAGGGCCAATGCGCGGGCGGCGTCCCGACACCCGATCCCGATCTGGCGACTCATGCCGCCCAGAGCGGCCACGAACGCATCCGCCCGATCCGGTGTCATCGGTGCCCGACCCGTGACCGCCATCCTGGTCACAACCGGAAGGTCGAGCGCGTTGGTTAGGCGTTCCAAAAACGCGTGCAGCTGCGTCGTACCCTCGCCATCGACCGGCTGGTGCAAGCCATCCACGATAGACGCCGTGACGCTGCGCCAGAACGTGTTGGCGTCGAGCAGATTGACCAGGAAGAAGTAGCCTCCCCTCAGCTGGGTCAGCTCCCGCACCCGGCTGAGCAGATGGGTCTTACCCGCACCGCGTTGACCCCGCACCGCGACGCCGATGGGGCTGGCATCCGGGCTCCGCTCGGCCGTAGCCAAGCCGTCGAGGACGGTCGCGAGCACGTCCGTGTGGAGGCCGTCGACGTGGAATCGCGGGGAGTGCCAGACGTCGTTCCTGGTCGGCGTGTAGTTGAACTGGAGGTGCGCGAGTGCCTTCAGCATCGCCTCGGTCACGACGCCTCCACCGAGATCGAGTGCTTGGGCTGGTCGCCGATCACCACCGCAGCGGCCCGTGTACGCGCGTCGAGCGTCTTCTGGTTGGCTTCGGGCACGAGGGCTACGCCCCGCCGGCGGTTGAGCCGGCGCAACGCCGCGTCGACCTCGGCCGGGGCGAGGTCGCTGACCAGATCACGCAGGTCGGCGAGGCTCACCAGGTCGCCGGCGCGATGGGCGATCGTCCGGTACGCCGCGCGCACACGCTCCTCGACGTCCTGTTCGACCGCCGCCGGTTTCCGGGCTGGCGCGACGGTCGGGGCGGGGGCGTTCGAAGCGGAAACGAACTCCTGGAGACTGGACCGCTGCGCCGCCAGGAAACGACCCCACAGCTGGAGTACCGCGTAGAGCGCCCCGCCAACAGCACCCGCACCGGGCGGCGGCGAGCCACCTTCAAGCTGGCTGCGGCAGCGCACCCAGCCCTCGTCACCCAGCATCAGCATGAGCCGACCGGAGGGGCGCTCGACCTCGATCAGCTTCAACCGCTCCAGCTTCTCCCGAGACGGCTTCTTCAACCCGCAGCGGTGGTGGTTGGTCAACCTCGCATTGGGAACCGGCCCTGCCTCGGCCATGAGGATGAAGAGCGCAGCCGTCTCGACCCTCGTCAAGTCTTCGTCCGGCACGTTAGTTTCCTTTCCCGGCCCGCCTGCGATTGGCGAGAAACTGTTGAAGAAGTGCGAGTACGTTCTCGATGTCATCGAGGACCTGCGTGTTAGTGAAGCGAAGTACGGCGTACCCGTTGAGTTGGAGCATCACGTCGCGGCGGCGATCATCGGCGTACTTTCCTGCTGCGCGATGGTCATCTCCGTCGATTTCCACAATGCACCGCTCCCGTTTCCACAGCAGGTCGACTCGGACAGGATTGACCAGCGGCCCCGGCCGGACGGTGTGGTTCCAGGCCCGACCGGTCGCCCAGGGCCGATCAGCAAGCACGGCCTCAAGCACCACTTCGGCGCGGCTCGTCGGATGAGGCTTGCCGACGACACCGAGACCCCGTCGCTTGCCAGCTGAACTACCCTCACGCGGGCGCCCTCCGGTCGGCTCCGTGGGTCGGACGCCTGGGCCTTCCGAACCAGGTACTGCAACCGAGGCCTGCCGCACTTGTGACGCCACCGCGACTTCCGACAACCCATCGAGGTCCGGCAGCGCCCCACCGCAGATCCACACCGCCAACCGGCCATGATCGACCAACCACTGCGCTGCCCGTACCAGACACAGCACTTCGTGCTCATCGAGACCGCCGGGCGGTTGCAAAAGCAACGCGCAGGCCGGCCGCCCGAAGCTGGCTGCGAGCACCCGCGCCAGCCCAAGCGCGCGAACCTCGGGTTGATGCCGCCGCGTACGTGGCCCCCGTCCTGCCAAGGCACCTGCCGCCAAGTCGGCGAGAAAGGGACCGTACTGAGCGGTGCGCGCGGCATGGGCGAAAGCGAGCGCACGGACGGCGGTCAAGGCGGCACCAGCCGAGCCCGCGATGCCTTCAGCTTCAGGAAGCCAAGCAGGAAAGAGTTGCCCGGCGACCGCCTCCATTTCGTCCAGGATGGAGCCGACCATCGCGCTCTGACTCCGGGACCGTGCCGTTCGTTGGACAATGACCGCCGGAGCGTCGAGCGGCGCCTCCGCTACCGCGAGGTCCAAGTCGTTCGGCTGGAAGCATTCAATCCACACCACTCGATCAGTCGGAATCTCCGAGAGAGAAAAGGCCAACGGCTCGCCTAACATGAGAAGACCGCGCCCATTCTGACGAGCCACCGATGGGAGTGACAATCGCCCGGCCGGAGGGCGGGCCATCACGGTCCGGCACCACTTGCTGTCCGATCATCGGTGTCATTCCGCGTACGCTCGGTCGACGCGGAACACGCCCAAATCAGGTAGCCAGAGTTACGTCCGCACCTCGCCCGCGTGATTGAGCTGGCCGACGCGCGAGGGGCCTCGGCGCGGGAGGGGGCAACCTGGACGCGGCGAGCTTCCGGCAGCTCCCGGTATGGGAGGCTCCCACGAAGCCGCAGCTCCTCGCGGAGCTAGCCCGTATCGAGGCGCGTTGGCCAGTGCCGGCGAAGGCCTTTGCCGGAGAGTCGTCGTCCTACTCGCGTCTGGGACCGCGATGAGCCGGAACGGGCAGCCGTCGATGGTCCGGGACCGCCGGCGTCGTGCGTTGCTTAGTCCATCGACTGCGGCTAGACAAATGCGTGGGGTCGACTGCGTCCGACACGCCGCTGACGTTTGCGTCAACGCCTCACTGGTGGCAACCGCTAGCCACGCCGGCAACCTCCCGCCCGCGGCATCCTTCCGCCCGGTTCGTAGCCGTCCCATGGTTCAACGCCGGTGCCTGCGCACCCGGTCCAACCCTTCCCCCATGCGAACCACGCCGCTGAATCAAGGCGGGCCGGGTAACGACGAGCAGCACAATTGGTCACATTTGGTTGGCGAACAGATGGCGCAAATAGGTGCGGCCGTCGGCCGGACGAGACCCTGCTTCGTGCACGTCGAGACGGCCTGCTGCACGACTCCTGTTGCTACCGAGGAAGCGCTTCACGGCGGATGCGCACACCTCATGTGGTACGGGGGTGAGGGCAAGTGCGTGGCACGATTCTTCGCGAGAACGTGTTCTACTCTCGGCGGCGTCTGAACTTAGGGCGTCGAGCCGTACACTCTCCGGCATCGAGCGCCAACGACGTCCGGCCGTTGCGCGCCCGCAGGGAGGAGATCGCATGCAAGACCCTTCGGACTCGATGGAGAGCGCGGTGCCTGAGGAGAACGGTCAGCGCAAAACCGTCGAGTCGCCCGTTGTGGACAAACCGGCACCCGACTCGGACGTCGATTCGACGACGGCATCGACGGTCCTGGCGGAGGTGCTCCCGGGAGTTGCTGTCGTCTTCGGCGAGGTCCCCGCGGTACTCAAGCTCGATTTGATTGATTTCGGGCTCGTGCCGGCCACCGACCGCACGCAGATCTCCACATTTCTCGCCTCAATCGGCAACACCGCGACCGTGGCCGGTAACCTCGGGAACGCATTCGCCAGCGCACAGGGACTCTACCGGCTCAGCAGCACGACACAGGCCCTACTGAAGGCCGGCGGAACGCTCGCGGTCAAGGACGGCGCGAACCTCGGCGCGATTTTCGCCAACGGCAGGATCGTCGGTCAGGCACGGCTCATCCCGGTGACTGCGGTGGGCGCGGCGCAGCTCGCGGCCACGCTCGGGCCAGCACTAGCCATGATCGCCCTGCAGATGCAGCTCAGTGAGGTTGCCAGCCTCGCCCGTACCAACATCGCCCTGACAAACCAGGTACTCACGACCATCCGCCACGAGCAGTGGGCCGAACTGACGGCGCTCGTCGCCAGCATCGATCGCGCGGTCGGCCAGGCGCGAGAGATCGAATCGGTTCCCACCTCCTTGTGGAACAGCGTCGCGGGCACGGAACCGGCTCTGCGTAAGCAGTGTGACCTGTACCGGCTGAATGTCAGCGATCACATCCGACAGATCCGTCACAACACACAGGGCCGCCGTGCCTATCTCGAGACGAACGCCGAGGCGATCCTCTTCGACGCACACGCCCTGCTGTCGTCACTTAAGGCATGGACCGGATATCAGGCGCTGCACGCCGCGCGGGCTAGAGCCGCTGGAGCCGAAGACGCCGACGAGGCACGCCTCGTCGAGGTCATCGCGCGCGACACCCGCGCGGCGCTCGACTCCGCTCTCCCCGAGGCGACCGGCCTCGTCGAGGCGCTGACCCGGGAACTACGCATCATCGTTGAGCTCCCCGGACGCGGCACACTGCCGCTGTCGGGCAAGCGAAAGGACTCGGCCGCGGTCCGCCAAACCTCCGCCGGTCTGCTGGAGGCGATCCAGCCGCTCGCCGATGCCCTCCGCCCGCCGGCCCCTCCGCTGGAGGTGCCGGACGCCGTCTGCGCACCCGAAACGCTGGATCTCAACCCGTACCTGCGTATTCTGCGGTGGTTCCTCGATGACGGCGAGACCCTCCGCGTCCTCGGCTTTCCCGATCAGCCCGATGCTTCCGATCCCCTCTCCTCGATCCTGAACGGAGCGATGGGGAAGCTGGCAGCAGCGAGGGACAAGGCACCCGCGAAGACACTTGTCGCCGTCACCGATCGCCGCGTCATCACTGCCAAGACCAACACATTCCTCGAGCAGGGCGAGATCCGGCAGGAAATCCCGATCGACCAGGTGCGATACGTCCGAGCAGCGACCAGCCAGGACAAAAGCTCACGCACGGCGATCGACCTCATCACCCGCGACGAGAACATCCGATGGCACTTCCAGGTCGACATCGACAACACCCAGGTGGACACGCTTGCCGCCGTGCTCGCCGAGTCGATGACTATCCCAGACGCCGAACGCGAAGAGCTTCAACAGCGGAGCCACGCCGCCATCGCGGCGGCCAGCAAGGTCGAGATTACTGGCACGACACCTACGCAGCCGACCGGATCCGAAACGACGACCAGCATCGCTGAGTAGGCCTCAAGCCCAACTGATCCAGTCAACCGGCCGCCCGGTTGGACCACTCGATCACTACCTCCCACCACCGCTTGGAGCAGGCCCGCTGAGGCCGACGACGTCCACTTGGCCTCTGACGACTCCGATGCCTCGACGCCTCGTGGCATCGGTGCTCAACAGCACCAATCGGCTCACCACTGATCACGACAACGGCATCGGCAAGATCGAGTGCACTGTAATGCCGGGTAGCGGCGGCGCGTGATGGCGCCGCCGCCTCCTAGAAGGCGGTGTACTGCGAAGACCCGATAAGCCCTTCAGCAACGGACGCCGGCCGCCGCGATGCCGTGCACCCGCGCAAGGGGGCACCGGTCATCGCCGGTCACCGTGGCGTGCCCCCGTACGCTGGTTTGGGCAAGTCAACGGCACCCTCGATGACCAGCGTCGCGGGGACCAGCGAATGTGAGGATGTCTTGCGGGCCCCCATACGAACCCTGACTCTCCAAGGTCTTCTTGTGGGCGCGCGAGAGGGTGAGCCCGATAGAACCGGTGTCTCTAGGCTGGGGGCGTGGCGCGGTACTTCGAGGTGCATCCGGACAACCCGCAGACCCGGACGATCCGGCAGATCGTCGACCTCGTGCGGGGCGGCGGGCTGATCGCGTACCCCACGGACTCGTGCTTCGCGCTCGGATGCCAGATCGGCAACCGCGACGGGCTGGATCGCATCCGGCGGATCCGCCACCTGGACGAGCGGCACCACTTCACGCTGGTCTGCCACGACTTCGCTCAGCTCGGCCAGTTCGTGCGGATCAGCAACTCGGTGTTTCGCCTGGTCAAGGCGTGCACGCCGGGCAGCTACACGTTCATCCTGCCGGCCACGTCGGAGGTGCCGCGGCGGCTGATGCACCCGAAGAAGCGGACCGTCGGCGTCCGCATTCCGGGGCACGTCGCCGCCCAGGCGCTGGTGGCTGAGCTTGGCGAGCCGCTCATGTCCAGCACGCTGCTCCTGCCTGGGCAGGAGGAGCCGATGACCCGGGCGGGCGACATCCGGCAGCGGCTCGACCACGACCTCGACGCGATCGTGGACGCGGGCGAGTGCGGTACCGAACCGACGACCGTGGTCGACCTGTCCCAGCCGGAGCCGGTGATCCTGCGCCGGGGAGCCGGTGACCCGGCCCCGTTCGAGTAGCGACTTGCCGGCGGGGGCCGGACCGGGTGCGGCTACGGTGAGGTGCATGGCGGTTGTGAAGATCAACGCGATCGAGGTCCCCGAGGGCGCTGGCCCGGAGCTGGAACGGCGGTTCGCCGCCCGGCTGCACGCGGTGGAGCATCAGCCCGGGTTCCTCGGGTTCGAGCTGCTGCGTCCGGTCGCGGGCGAGAGCCGGTACTTCGTCTACACCAAGTGGGAGAGCGAAGAGGCGTTCCAGGCGTGGTCCAGCGGCCCGGCCCGGGAGGCGCACGGGGGTGCCCGGGGCAAGCCGGTCGCGTCCGGTGCCACGCTGCTGGAGTTCGAGGTGGTCCAGCACGTCTGAGCCGTCAGCGGCCGGAGGATGACCAGCCGGGCGTAGCCCGCTCGCTACCAGCCCAGCTCGCCGCCGTCCTCCTGGAAGGTACCCGTGGGGCAGAGTGCGCTGGAGACGTTGACGACGACCGGGTTGGCGGACTTCTTCAGCAGCGGCAGCGCCGCCTCCGTGACCCGGACGACCGAGACGGCGTTGGCGTCGAAGACCTCCGCCGACTACCTGACCCGGCTCGAGCAGGGGCGGGCGACCGCGCCCTCGGCGCAGGTGGTCGAGTCGCTGGCCCGGGCGCTGCGCCTGGCCGACGCGGAGCGTGACCTGCTGTACCGGCTGGCCGGCCACGCCGCCCCGGGCCTTCCGTTCCGTGGTGCTGCGCTCACCGCGCGGGTCATCGCCGGCTGCTCGGTGGGGTCAGCCCTCTGGACGTAGGTCCATGCGCAGCAGTTCGGCCTCTTCCGCGACCCCCTTCGGGCCGCTGGTGCCCTCGGGCAGCAGCGACCAGACGTCCTTCTTGCGCACCATCCGCGGGGATACCAGCCGCATCTCCTCGCCGCCGATCGACAGCCGTGCCGTCCCCGCGCGGAGCACGTTGCGGACCCAGTCAGCGCGCGGCCCGTACATCGGGATGAACAGATAGCCATCGGGGAGAGGATGGGCGTCCAACGGCGTCCGGTAGATCCTGCCCGATGATCTCCCCACGTGGATCAACACGGGCCGAACCCCTCGGCGGATCTCTCTCGGGTTGAAGACGCGCTTGTTGATCTGGGCAAGCCAACGCGGCAGCGGCATCGGCGGCTCCTCCGTCTCGTGGTCGCCCTCCAGCGGCTTGGGTCAGGGTAGCCGCACCGCGCGATGCGCCTCGCCGGCGACGGCAGCACCCGTGGGTCGCTGACGGTCGCGGCGAGTCGAAGCCCGGACCCGCGCTCCATCGTGGACTGGTGCACCGAGGCGGTGGGCTGCGAGACTTCGTGCCATGCCGGGCTCGGAACGCCTGCGACCGTGGCCGCTGGCCGGGCTCGCATTCCTGGCGCTCGTCCTGGGCGCCGCCGCCGTTGTCGTGGTGATGGTGGCCGGCGGCGACCCGCAGGTGGTCGCCGCCGTCGTCTCGGTGGCGTCCACGTTGTTGACCGGGCTGGTCACCGCGGCCGCGACGTCGCTGTGGCGGCGCCGGCACTGGCGCGGGCTGGACCCGTCCGCGGCGCTGGCGGAGGCCGCCGACGACCTGGCCGAGGCGGTGTCGCGGCAGTGGGAGCCGGCCCTGGCCGACCGGCGGCTGCGCGGCCCGATCCCGGTCCGGTGGGCGTGGTCGCGGCCGCTGAGCGGGCGGGTCGACGACGCGGTCGGTCAGGCCGGCGGGCTGGCGCACGGACGGTTCCCGCCGCTGCCCGGGACCGCGGCGGCGACCGCCGCCACCGTGCGCTCCGGCGGCCTGCCCGAGCTGTTCGCGGTGTACGCGGGGCTCAGCTCCGGCCGGATGGTGGTCCTCGGCGGGCCGGGTGCCGGCAAGTCCGGGGCGGCGATCCTGACCGTGCTGGAGGCGCTGGAGCATCGCCGTGGCGTGGCCGCTGGCGAGCGCGCCCAGGTGCCCGTGCCGGTACTGCTGACCGCGCAGACCTGGGACCCGCGGCGGCAGAGCCTGGAAGACTGGGTCGCCGAGCGGCTGGCCAGCGACTTCCGGTTCCTGCGCGCCCCCAAGTACGGCCCGGACGTGGCCCGGCGGCTGGTCCGGGAGCGGCGGGTGGCGCTGTTCCTCGACGGCTTCGACGAGCTGGCGGCGGCGTTCCGGCCGGTCGCGCTGGAGGTGCTCAGCGAGCGGGCCACCTCCCGGGTGGTGCTGTTCAGCCGCACCGAGGAGTACGCGGAGGCGGTCCGCCGCGCCAGCCTGCGCGGCGCGGCGGCGCTCGCACTTCGCCCGGTACCGCCGCGGGTCGCCGCCGACTACCTCGCCCGGCTGCACGTCGCCGAGCCCTCACCGCAGTGGCGGCGGCTCGTCGACCGGCTGCGCGCGGCGCCGGGCAGCCCGCTGGCCCAGGCGCTCGCCTCGCCGCTGACGGTGAGCCTGGCCCGGGACACGTTCCCGGACCCGGACGAGCTCGACGAGCTGCTCGCCCCCGACCGGTTCGCGAGCCCGGCCGAGGTCGAGGACCACCTGCTCGACCGGGTGCTGCCCGCCGCGTACCGGGAGCGCCCCGGCCAGCCACCCGGCCGGTACGACCTGGCGCACGCCCGCCGCTGGCTGGGTTTCCTGGCCACCGCGATGGACCGGGAGGGCACGCGGGAGCTGGCCTGGTGGCGGATGCACCGCTGGGCGTCCGCCGCCGTACGGGTCGCCGCCACCACCCTGCTCGGCGCGCTCACCGCCGCGGCGACGGCGGCCGTGATCGGCGGGCTCACCGAGGACTTCGGCGACCGCGACACCATCGACGCCGGGCCGGCCGCGATCGTGGGCCTGGTGATCGGGTTCGCGATCGGGCTGGCGGTGGAGCGCCGGGAGTCGCCGGTCGGCGGCCTCACCGGCCCGGCCGGCGCCCGGTTCAACCCGGCGATGGCGCTGGTCTCCGGCATCGCGGTCTGGCTCGCCGCGTCGCTGACCCTCGGTCCCACGGTCGGCGCGCCGGGCCTGGTCATCGCGCTCGCCGCCGCGGCGGCCGCCGGCACCGCCACCGGGCTCGCCTCGCAGACCGGCCTGCAGCGCAGCGGCTCGGCCCTGCCCCCGCAGGCCGGGGCGGCCGGCACCCTGCGCGCCGGCTTCACCCAGGGGCTGCCCGCCGGCCTCGCCACCGGTATCCCGATCGGGCTGGCCACCGGCGTGCCGGTCGGGCTCGGCTACGGCGCGCCGGCCGGGCTCGTCATCGGCCTGGTCATCGGCGTGACGTTCCTGCTCGCGTTCGGCCTCGTCGACGGCTTCTCCGCCGCCTCCCTGGACGTGGCCGCGCCGCTCGACCCGATCTCCGCCTGGCGCCAGGACCGGCGGCGCAGCGTCACCGCCGGCCTGGTCTTCGGCCTCGCGGTGGGCGTCGCGGCCGGCGTCACCGACGCGATGGCGATGGCCCGGCACGACCCGCCGCGCGTCGCGATCCCCGTCGGCGTCGTCACTGGCGTCGCGGTCGGTATCGCCACCACGGTCGCCGCGGCGCTCACCGTCTCCAGCACGTGGCGCGGCACGCTGCTCTTCCTCCAGCTCCGTGCCCGCGGCGACGGACCGGCCCGCGGCATGCACTTCCTCGAGGACGCCCACCAGCGCAACGTGCTGCGCGTCGTCGGCTCCGTCTACCAGTTCCGCCACGCCCGGCTGCAGGACCACCTCGCCCGGACCCACCGTTCGGCGAGGGCGCCGAAGACCGGGCCGCCGCGGTCAGAGCCCGGCGCGGACGGCGTCGCGTAGGAGCCGGCCGAGCTGCTGCCGGTCACCCCGGGCGAGGAGGTGGAGCAGGAGGCCGCGCAGCAGGGCGAGGGTCTGGGTGGCCCGCGCGACGGCCCGTTCCGGCGGCACGTCCGGCTGCGCGGCGACGAGGACGTCGACGATGTCCTGAATGGACTGTTCGGCGTAGCCCCGCCAGGGGCCCGGCTCGGGTGCGACCGAGCGGGTGTACGCCTCGAAGAAGAGCCGGATCAGCCCCCGCCGCCGCGGTGCGCTCGCCCATTGCCAGAGCCGGTCCACCACGTGCGGGTACCGGTCCGCGCTCGGCTCGACGGGTTCGGCGGCGAGCCGGTGGACGAAGGCGAGCTGCTCTTGGCGGCCGCGGGCGAGGATCTCGCGCACGAGGCCGTCCTTGGACCCGAACAGGTACAGCAGCACCCGCGGGCTCGTCCCGGTGGCGGCGGCCAGCGGCCGTAGCGAAAGGTCGGCCAGCCCGTGCTCGATGGCGTACGCGTACGCCGACGCCAGCAGCTCGGCCCGCCGGGGCGAGCCCGCGTCGGTGGGGGCGGCCGGCGGTGGGGTGTTGCGGGATGGCACGGCGCTCAGCATACTGAAACAGTCGGTTCAGTAGCGAGGCGGGAAGTCCGATGCCGAGCATGCCCACGGTCGCCGCGAGCGGGTCGTTCTCGCTGACCGGCCGGACCGCCCTTGTCACCGGTGCGGCGCGCGGGCTCGGGCTGGAGATCGCGCGCGGCCTGGCCCAGGCCGGAGCCCACGTCCTGGTCAACGGCCGCGGCGCGGCCGCGTCGGCGGCCGCCGTGGCCGACCTGCGCGGCCAGGGCTGGTCGGCCGCCCCGCTCGTCTTCGACGTGACCGAGGCGGAGGCCGCCGGGCAGGCACTGGCCTCGGTGAGCGGCGCGGGCTCGGGGATCGACGTCCTGGTCAACAACGTGGGCCAGCGCGACCGCCGCGGCCTCGACGAGCTGACACCCGACGACCTGACCCGGTTGCTGCAGGTCGACGTGGTCGCGGCATTCCGCCTCAGCCGCCTCGTCGCGCGCGACCTGATCGCCCGCCGGGCCGGCGGGCGGATCGTCAACGTCTCCTCGGTGCTCGGCCAGCTCGGCCGCTCCGGCGACGCCGCGTACAGCACGGCCAAGGCCGGCCTCGACGGCATGTCGAGGGCACTCGCCGTCGAGCTGGGCCGGCACGCGATCACCGTAAACACGGTCGCGCCCGGCACGTTCGCCACCGAGACCAACGCCGTGCTCGCCGACGATCCACAGTGGACGGCGTGGCTCCGGCGCCGCACCGCCCTGGGCCGCTGGGGCCGCCCCGAGGAGGTCGCCGGCGCCGTGGTCTTTCTCGCCAGCGACGCCGCCTCCTACGTCACCGGCCAGACCATCGCCGTCGACGGCGGCATGGCCAGCACCTTCTACGCCGACGCACCCTAGCCGACCCCATTTCCAAGACAAAGATCCGAGCTACCGCGACGCCCGCCGTGGTCCAGACCGTTGCTCCCGCGGCCTCACCCTCCGCGTTTCACAAGCCAACCCCTCCACACCACCCACCGCGGACGCCACCCGCCGAGCCCACGCTCGCCGCCGCCACCCTCCCCGCGGCGGCCCGACACGACCGTGGCCGGTCTTCGAGCGCGGCCCGGCCGGGTGGTTGTCTGAAGCGGCTCTGGAGCTGCCCCGTTTGTGCGCCCACAGGAGGCCTTCGGGGCCGCTGGTTCCGGCTCGCTGTCGCCGGCCCGAGTGACGGGTCGCCGGGCCGGCCGGGTGGTTGTCTGAAGCGGCTCTGGAGTTGCCCTGTTTGTGCGTGCAGGTTGAGAGCTTTCTGGATTGACGACCGGCGGTCGCTGTCGGAGGGGGCCGTTCGGCTGATCGCCGCTGGTAGGGCTGTCGGATGGGGTGCGGCTGCGGGGTTGTGGTGTGGGGGTTAGGTGGTTTCGGTGATCATGGCGGCGGCGGCGGTGCGGTTGGTGGTTTCGTCGATGAGGATGAGGCCGCCGGTGGTGCGGTTGCGGCGGTATGGGTCGGCGAGTAGGGGGATGGTGGTGCGTAGGCGGATGCGGCCGATTTCGTTGAGGCCGAGTTGGGTGGCGGTTTCGTCGCGGTGGAGGGTGTTGACGTCGAGGCGGTACTGGAGGCTGCGGATGATGGCGCGGGCGGTGCGGGTGGTGTGTTTGACGGTGTATTTGCCGCCGACGGTGAGGGGGCGGGTTTCGTCCATCCAGCAGATCATGGCGTCGATGTCTTGGGTGGTGGTGGGGGCGTTGTGGGGGCGGCAGATGAGGTCGCCGCGGGAGATGTCGATTTCGTCTTGGAGGCGGATGGTGACGGACATGGGTGGGTAGGCCTCGGTGACGGGGCCGTCGGCGGTGTCGATGCTGGTGATGCGGCTGGTGAAGCCGGAGGGTAGGACCATGATCTCGTCGCCGGGTTTGAGGACGCCGGAGGCGACCTGGCCGGCGTAGCCGCGGTAGTCGGTGATGGTGGTGGATTGGGGGCGGATGACGTATTGGACGGGGAAGCGGACGTCGACCAGGTTGCGGTCGGAGGCGATGTGGACGTGTTCGAGGTGGTGTAGCAGGGAGGGGCCTTCGTACCAGGGGCTGTGCTCGGAGCGGGTGACGATGTTGTCGCCGTGTAGGGCGGAGATGGGGATGACGGTCAGGTCGGGGGCTTCGAGTTTGGCGGCGAAGGAGGTGAACTCGTCGGCGATGCGTTCGTAGACCTGTTGGGACCAGTCGACCAGGTCCATTTTGTTGACGCACAGCACGAGGTGGGGCACGCGTAGCAGCGAGCACAGGAACGCGTGCCGGCGGGATTGTTCGACCAGGCCTTTACGGGCGTCGACCAGGATCAGGGCCAGGTCGGCGGTGGAGGCGCCGGTGACCATGTTGCGGGTGTACTGGATGTGGCCGGGGGTGTCGGCGATGATGAACTTGCGCCGCGGGGTGGCGAAGTAGCGGTAGGCCACGTCGATGGTGATGCCCTGTTCGCGTTCGGCGCGGAGCCCGTCGGTGAGCAGGGCCAGGTTGGTGTACTCGTCCCCGCGGGCGGCGCTGACCGCCTCGACCGCCTCCAACTGGTCGGTGAACAGCGACTTGGTGTCGTACAGCAGCCGACCGATCAACGTCGACTTGCCGTCATCGACGCTACCGGCGGTCGCGAACCGCAGCAGGTCCATCGTGCGGGTCTCCAGCACGGGCACGCTCATCAGAAGTAGCCTTCCCGCTTACGGTCTTCCATCGCCGCCTCGCTGACCCGGTCGTCGCCGCGGGTCGCGCCGCGTTCGGTGATCCGCGTGGCGGCGACCTCCTCGATCACCGCGGCCACCGTGTCCGCCCGCGAACGGACCGCCGCCGTGCAGGAGGCGTCACCGACCGTGCGGTACCGGACCGTCTCGGTGAACACGATCTCGCCGGGGCGGGCCGCCAAGAACTCGTTGACCGCGTACAACATCCCGGCCCGATCCACCACCTCACGCTCATGCGCGTAGTAGATCTCCGGCAACGCCAACCCCTCGGCGGCGATGTAGTGCCACACGTCCAACTCGGTCCAGTTCGACAACGGGAACACCCGGATCGACTCACCCGGATGGTGCCGACCGTTGTACAACGACCACAACTCCGGCCGCTGGTTCTTCGGATCCCACTGCCCGAAATCATCCCGGAACGAGAACACCCGCTCCTTGGCCCGAGCCTTCTCCTCGTCCCGCCGCGCCCCACCAAACAACGCATCAAACCGGTACTTTTCCACCGCCGCCAGCAACACCGGCGTCTGGATCCGGTTACGCGAACCATCCCCCGACTCCCGCACCAACCCCGCCTCCAGGGCCTCCGGGACGCTGGCCACCACCAACTGCAAGCCCAACCCAGCCACCCGCGCATCCCGGAACGCGATCACCTCCGGAAAATTGTGACCGGTATCCACATGCATCACCGGAAACGGAACCCGCGCCGGCGCGAACGCCTTCTCCGCCAACCGCAGCATCACGATCGAGTCTTTACCACCCGAAAACAACAACACCGGCCGCTCCAACTCAGCGACCACCTCACGCATGATGAAGATGCTCTCGGCCTC
>NZ_JAVHUY010000072.1 GCF_031085175.1 Phytohabitans maris | reverse complement strand
CTAGACGAGTAGTTCCGATGTCGGGGGTCGATGCGAGGGCATGAGGGAGGGTGTCGATGATCATGTTGTGACGCAAGACCTCGACACCCTCTTGACCGCACTTTACGTGAAGATCGATGACACGATCCGGACGCCGCGATGGTTGGGCCGGCCGCCGCTGCTGACCGACTCCGAGCTGGTCTGCCTGGCCGTGGCCCAGGTCCTGCTCGGCGCCCGGTCGGAGGCGCACTGGATCCGCTACGCCCGGATCCATCTACGCGCCTGGTTCCCCTACCTGCCACAACGCCCCGGCTACAACAAGCGGCTCCGTGCCGCCCTGCCGCTGATCAAGAAGACCATCCGGGACCTGGCCCGTGACAGCGACTTCTGGTTCGACAACCACTGGATCGTCGACTCCACCCCGATCCCGTGCGGCATGTCCCGCCCGACGGTGAAACGCTCGGACCTGGCCGGGTGGGCCGGATACGGCTACTGCGCCTCCCACTCACGGTTCTTCTGGGGCCTGCGCCTGTATCTGGTGTGCACCCCGACCGGGATGCCGATCATGTGGGCCCTGGCCAACCCGAAGATCGGCGAACGGGAGGTCCTCGCCGCGATGCTCGAGGTCGAAGCCGGCGTGGTCGCCGAGCACACCGGCATCCTGATGATCAGCGACAAGGGCTTCGCGTCCAAGACACTCGAGCGGGACCTGGCCGAGCAGGGTATCCAGTTGCTGCGGCCCTCTCGCAAGCGGGACAAAGCCCGCTACGGCGAGGCGCTGCTCAAGAAGGTCCGGCAGCTGATCGAGTCGGTCAACGACACCCTCAAAGGTCAACTCGACCTCGAACAACACGGCGGACGGACCTTCACCGGAGTCGCCGTCCGCATCGCCCAACGCCTACTGGCCATGGCCGCCGCGATCTGGCACAACAACAAGACCGGCGCACCGATCACCCGGTCACTGATCGCCTACGACCACTGACCGACATCGGAACTACTCGTCTAGGCGCCGGGCCGGCGGTACGTGCAGGGCCCGAGGTCCCGTACGGGCGGGCGGATCGGCCTGGGACCGCTCCCTCTACTGTGGACCCGTCCCGTGCGCCGGGACCAACCGGCCCCGCTCTATAGAGCCTCGGGGTCGGGAGGGGCGCCTCCCGGCGTTTTCCCGGACACGATTTGCCCCGGCCCGCGCCAGTTGCAGACCGCATGCGCGGGGTCCCCGGGGAAACGTGGAGCGCAGCGGAGCGTTTTCTTGGGGTGCTTTCCCGCGGGCACCGCTGCGGCCGGCGGCTCGCCGGGCTCGCCGAAATCCCCGGCCTCCGCTGCCGGCTCCGCGGCCCAAGCCCACCCCAAGCGAGGCTCGCGCCGAAGCGCGCGGCGGGTGTGTGTGGAAGCTGTGCGGTCGCACGCACAGACGGGGCAGCTCCAGAGCTGCCCGCACCCACACATCCGCCCCCGGGCGGCGGCGATGCCGACGACCAAATCAGATGATTATTGATATTTCCATCCGTAGCTGCGACACTTGCCGGAAGCGCTCCCATTGATGATCTTCGACGTCAGAAGGAGGATTGGACAGTGCGTTCAAACGAGCCCCATCAATCCGGCGGGCGGTCCCGGTCAGTCGTCCGCCAGCCCCTTCGAGCGCTTGTCCTGCTGCTCGCCGTGCTGGTCGGCACGCTGCCCTGGACCGGCGCGGCCCAGGCCCACGGCACCATCGTCAGCCCGCCGACCCGCGCCTACCAGTGTTGGCAGACCTGGGGAAACAACCACACGAACCCGGCCATGCAGCAACAGGACCCCATGTGCTGGCAGGCGTTCCAGGCCAACCCCGACACCATGTGGAACTGGATGAGCGCGCTGCGGGACGGTCTCGGTGGACAGTTCCAGGCTCGTACCCCCGACGGGCAGCTGTGCAGCAACGGCCTGTCCAGGAACGACAGCCTGAACCAGCCCGGAGCCTGGAAGACGACCAACATCGGCCGCAACTTCACGCTCCAGCTGTACGACCAGGCCAGCCACGGTGCCGACTACTTCCGGGTCTACGTGAGCAAGAACGGGTTCAACCCGGCCACCCAGCGCCTCGGTTGGGGAAACCTCGACTTCATCACGCAGACCGGGCGGTACGCACCGGCGCAGAACATCTCGTTCAACGTCTCGACCTCCGGGTACACCGGACACCACATCGTGTTCGTCATCTGGCAGGCCTCGCACCTCGACCAGGCCTACATGTGGTGCAGTGACGTGATCTTCACCTGATCGGCAGGACCGGCAGCCGGCCCAGGACATCGCGTTGGCGTCCTGGGCCGGACGCGTACCCGGCGCCTCAGCCGGAGGCGTACCCCGGCGCCTCAGCCGACCGCGTGCGCGGCGCCGCGGTGCAGCCGGCGGGCGGCCGTGGCGAGCAGGTCGGCGGCCCGGTCGACGTCGCTGCGGGTGGTCCACCGCCCCAGCGACATGCGTACCGCCCCGAGCGCACGGTCGCGGTCGAGGCGCATCGCGGTCAGGACCGGTGAGGGCGCGGTGGTGCCGCTGTGACAGGCGGATCCGGTGGAGGCGGCCACCTGCGGGACGGCGGCGAGCAGATCCGCTCCGGATACGCCCGAGACGCTGACGTTGAGCGTGTTGGGCAGCCGCTGATCGGGGTGCCCGTTGAGGTGGACCAGGCCGGGCAGCGCGGCGTCGAGGGCCTGATGGAGCCGGTCCCGCAGCCCCGCCAGGCGGTACCGTTCGCGGTCCAGGCCGCCGCGGCTGAGGTCGGCGGCGGTGCCGAGCCCGACGGCGTAAGCGACGTTCTCGGTGCCCGCGCGCAGGCCGCGTTCCTGGCCGGCGCCGTAGACGACCGGCTCCAGGGTCAGGCCGGGGCGCAGGTAGAGGGCGGCGATGCCCTTCGGCGCGTACATCTTGTGCCCGGCCACCGTGACCAGGTCGGCGCCGAGCGCGCCGATGTCGACGGGGACCTTGCCGGCAGCCTGGGCGGCGTCGGTGTGCAGCAGCGCGCCATGGGCGTGGGCGATGGCGGCGAGGTCGGCGATCGGCTGGATGGTGCCGGTCTCGTTGTTGGCCATCATGACCGAGACGAGGGCGGTCCGCGGTGTGATCGCCGCCCGCAGGTCGGCCGGGTCGACCAGGCCGTGGGCGTCGACGGGCAGGACGGTGACGTCGACGCCGTGCAGGCGGTGCAGGGCGCGGCAGGTGGCGAGTACGGCGGGGTGCTCGGTGGCCTGGGTGATCATGTGGTGGTGGCGGCGCCTCGGAGCGGCGAGAACGGCCCCGCGGACGGCGAGGTTGGCCGCCTCGGACCCGGAGCCGGTAAACAGGATCGCCGCCGGTTCCGCCCCGAGCAGCGCCGCGACCTGCTCGCGCGCGGTGTCCAGGGCCGCGGCGGGAGCGGCGCCGTAGTGGTGGGTGCTGGACGGGTTGCCGAAGCGGACGTCCAGGTAGGGCCGCATCGCCGAGACCACGGCCGGGTCGATCGGCGTGGTGGCGTTGCAGTCCAGGTAGATCGGCTCGCCGTCCAGGCCGGGATGCGCGTGCCCGCTCGTCACCAGTACAGCTTGGCCGCCGCCGACCGGTATTTCCGGCGAACCCCAACAAATGTCCCCGCTGCCTCCGCGACCACCAGCCCAAGAGAGTGATGGTCTTTCAGGCACGATTGCCCCGGCCCACTTCCCCGGCCTCCGCTGCCGGCTCCGCGGGGCAAGCCCTCCGAGGGCAGGGCTCGCGCTCCTCGCCCGCGCGGTGTGAGTGGGGACGGGTCACTCGAAGAACTTGAGGCTGTACCCGACGTTGGTGTTGGCACCGGGCACGTTCGCTCGCCGGTAGGTGGTGTTGCTCCACCAGACGGCCGTGCCGGTGTACCAGTACCGGTTGGACCACGAGTACGGCGTGCCCTTGGCGACAGCGTGGTACATGGTCGGGAACCGGTTGCCGGACGGCGGGCTGGTGGCGATGTCTCCGCGCTCCAGCACGAATGTTTCGTGGCCGGGGCCGTCCACGAACAGTGTCGGGTCCCAGCCGGACATCATGTACTCGGCGTACGAGCCGAACAGGCAACCGTTGCTCTTGTACCAGTCCCACACGTACGTCGGGTCGCCGCCGGAGCGCAGCCGCAGGTCGGCGAGGCAGTACTTGCTGCTCCAACTGCCGTTCGCGGAGTAGACGATGTGCAGTTGCCCGTTCGGGTCGCGGACCGGTTGAGGGGCCTCGTTGATGAACGGGTTGCCGACGACCCGCTCCCACGGCTCCCGTGGCTGGGAGATGACGTAACGGCCGCCGGTGGTCGTGGTCGGGCTGGTCATCCGGGCGATGTAGAGGTTTTGCTCGACGTTGGTGTCGCCGGCCCAGCCGGACCACACAAACCAGCGCTGACCGTTGAAGGTGAACGGCGCACCGTCGATGGCCCACTTGTCGGCGGGCAGGGCCACCTTCGTCGCGGCGGAGTAGCCGGAGTCGGCGGTGGCCGAGCTGATGTGGTACATCCGGTGGGCGGCGCCGGTGCCCGCGGCGAAGTAGATCTGGTAACGGCCGTCCTGATGCACGATCTCGGGTGCCCACACCTCACCGAGGCCGCCGGTGTCCCGCCACACCTGGTGTTTGGGCGCCGTGGCGATGCCTTCGAGGGTGGTCGCCGTCCGCACGGCGATGCCGCCGTCCACGGACTTGGCCGCGACGTAGAGGCTGCCGACCCGGATGACGCTGGGGTCGGCGCCACCCAGTGTGGTGCGGCCGAGGGGCACGATTTGCGCGGCGGCGTCGACTCCCGCGCCGGCGGGGTCGGCCGTGGTCACCGCGTGAGCGACCCCGAGGGAACCGGCCAGGGCGAGGACGGCGACCGCGGCGATCCGCCGGGTGTGCCGTACGCCATGGCGACGCTGGACACTCATGGTCACCTCCACGCCGAACTCTGACGACTCTGTTAAGAAACTTTATAGATGGGCGTGAACGCCGTCAATCGCCCGGCGGATGTCGAGCGCGTGTCCGCCCTGGTCGGCGCGTGACGAACAAAAACCTTTGTTAGTTTCCTACAAAATGAGGGGCGGATGGTTCGGCGATAGCACCATGGCGCCGGCGGCCGGCAGCCGGAAGGGTGAGCACTGCCGGGGGGTCGTCGTCCCGCGGCGGGCAGATCATGGTGCTACCGGAGGGGTCGGTCGGGTGTTCAACCGTGTCGCCATCGTCAACCGCGGTGACGCCGCCATGCGGCTCATCCACGCAGTCCGGGAGCTGGCCGCGGAGACCGGCGCCCGGATCGAGACCGTCGCGCTGCACACCGACGTCGACCGCACCGCCACGTTCGTGCGCGAGGCCGACATCGCCTACGACCTCGGTCCGGCGTCCACCCGCCCGTACCTCAATCTCTCGGTGCTGGAGCGGGCCCTGACCGAGACCGGCGCCGACGCGGCGTGGGTCGGCTGGGGTTTCGTCGCCGAAGACCCGGCGTTCGCCGAGCTGTGCGAGAAGATCGGGGTCACCTTCGTCGGGCCCGGCCCGGAGGCGATGCGGCAGCTCGGCGACAAGATCGGCGCGAAGCTCCTCGCCGAGCAGGTCGGCGTGCCGGTCGCGCCGTGGAGCCGGGGCGCCGTCGAGACGCTCGACGCGGCCCGGGCCGCGGCGACCGAGATCGGATACCCGCTGATGCTGAAAGCGACCGCGGGCGGTGGCGGGCGCGGCATCCGGGTGGTCAACGACGAGGCCGGGCTCGTCGACGCGTACGAACGGACCAGCCAGGAGGCGGCGCGGGCGTTCGGCAGCGGCGTCGTGTTCCTGGAGCGCCTGGTCACCGGCGCCCGGCACGTCGAGGTCCAGCTGATCGCCGACGGGCAGGGCACCGCCTGGGCGCTCGGCGTCCGCGACTGCTCCGTGCAGCGCCGCAACCAGAAGGTCATCGAGGAGTCGGCGTCGCCGGTGCTCAGCCCGGCGCAGGTCGCCGAGCTCAAGGCCGCGGCCGAACGGCTGGCCGTGGCGGTCGGCTACCGCGGCGCGGCGACCGTCGAGTTCCTCTACCACCCGGGCGACCGGCTGTTCGCGTTCCTGGAGGTCAACACCCGCCTGCAGGTCGAGCACCCGATCACCGAGCTGGCCACCGGGTTCGACCTGGTCAAGGCGCAGCTGCGGGTCGCCGCCGGGGGACGGCTCGAGGGCGAACCGCCGGTGGAGCGCGGGCACGCCGTCGAGGCCCGGCTGAACGCCGAGGACCCCGACCGCGACTTCGCGCCGTCGCCGGGGCGGATCGCGCGGCTGGACCTGCCGAGCGGGCCGGGCATCCGGGTGGACACCGGCGTCAGCGAGGGCGACACGATCCCCGCCGACTTCGACTCCATGATCGCGAAGATCATCGCGTACGGCCGGGACCGCGACGAGGCGCTCGGCCGGCTGCGCCGGGCGATGGCCAACACAACGGTGATCATCGAGGGTGGCGCGACGAACAAGAGCTTCGTGCTCGACCTGCTCGACCAGCCCGAGGTGATCGACGCCAGCGCCGACACCGGCTGGATCGACCGCGTCCGGGGCGAGGGCCGGCTCGTCGCGCACCGGCACTCCGCGGTCGCGCTCGCGGCCGCCGCCATCGAGGCGTACGAGGAGGAGGAGCGCGTCGAGCGGCAACGGCTGCTCTCGACAGCGGCCGGCGGGCGCCCGCAGGTGCAGCACGCCGGCGGCCGGCCGCTCGACCTCAAGCTGCGCGGGGTCGGGTACCGCACGCGCGTGGCGCGGGTCGGCGCGCACCGGTTCCGGGTCGGCATCGAAGCGGGCGGTGCCGTGCGCACCGCCGATATCGAGCTCGACCGCTTCGACCGGCACACCGGCCAGATCGCCGTCAACGGCACCCGGTACCGCCTGCTCACCGGCGCCTCCGGGGCGACCTACCTGGTCGAGGTGGACGGCGTGACGCACCGGGTCGGCCGCGACGAGGGCGGCGTCGTCCGTTCCCCCATGCCCGCCCTGGTCGTCGCCACGCCGCTGGAGGTCGGCGCGGAGGTCGAGGCGGGCGCGCCGGTGCTGATCCTGGAAGCGATGAAGATGGAGACGGTGCTGCGGGCACCATTCAAGGCGCGGCTGAAGGAGTGCGCCGTCTCGGTGGGCAGCCAGGTCGAGGCCGGCGCGCCGCTGCTGCGGCTGGAGCCGCTCGCCGGCGACGGCGACCCGGCCGCGGACGGCCCCGCCCTCGCCTCCGTCGAGCTGGACCTGCCCGCCGTACCCGAGCGGGTGCCGGCGCGGCAGCGCGCCAAGCGCGGCCTGGAAGACCTGCGCGGCCTGCTGCTCGGCTTCGACGTCGACCCGCACGACGACAGCCGCGTGCTCGACGACTACCTCCTCGCGCGGCGGGCGGTGGCCGAAGACGGCGAGCGGCCACTCGCCGCCGAGCTCGACCTCGTCGACGTCTTCGCCGACCTCGCCGAGCTGAGCCGCAACCGGCCCACCGGCGAGGAGAGCGGCGCCCACGTGCACAGCGCCCGCGAGTACTTCCACACCTACCTGCAGAGCCTCGACGTCGAGCGGGCCGGGCTGCCGGCCGCCTTCCAGGCCAAGCTCGCCAAGGCGCTCGGGCACTACGGCGTCACCGAGCCGGAGCGTTCCCCCGAGCTCGAAGCCGCCGTGTTCCGGATCTTCCTGGCCCAGCAGCGCGCGTCCGCGGACGCCACGGTCGTCGCGGCGCTGCTGCGCGCCTGGCTGCGGGAGCCGCCGCCGGACGACACGCTGCGCGAGCCGGCCGGTCTCGCGCTGGAACGGCTGGTGGCCGCGACGCAGGTCCGCTTCCCGGCGGTCGCCGACCTCGCCCGGGGTGTGGTGTTCGCCTGGTTCGCCCAGCCGCTGCTGCGCCGCAACCGCGCCCGCGTCTACGCCGAGGTCCGCCGGCACCTGCGCCACCTGGACGCGCACCCGGACACGCCGGACCGCGCCGAGCGCGTCGCGGAGATGGTCCGCAGCACCGAGCCGCTGGTCCGGCTGCTCGGCCAGCGGCTGGTCCGCGACCACCTCGACAACACGGTGATGCTGGAGGTGCTGACCCGGCGGTACTACGGCAACAAGGCGCTGACCAGCGTCCGCACCCACGAGGTCGCCGGCTGCACGTTCGTGGTCGCCGAGCGCGCCGACTCGAGCGTGGTCTCCGCGGCGGTGAGCTTCGACGCGCTGGGCGGCGCGCTGCACGGCCTCGCCGGGCTGGCGAGCGGCGAGACCGCCATCGACGCCGACATCTACCTCGCCTGGGAAAACCAGCCGGCGGACTTCGACGCGATGGCCGCCGCGCTGCTCGAGGTCATCAACGCGCACCCGCTGCCGCACCCGGTCCGCCGGCTCACCACCACCGTGGCCGGCCGGGGCGGAGCGGTGATGCACCACCACTTCACGTTCCGCCCGTCGAGCACCGGGACGAGCGAGGAGCGCCTGATCCGCGGCCTGCACCCGCACATCGCGCAGCGGATGCAGCTGGAACGGCTGCACAAGTTCGACCTGACCCGGCTGCCGTCGTCGGACGAAGAGGTCTACCTCTTCCGGTGCGTGGCGCGGCAGAACCCGTCGGACGAGCGCCTCGTCGCGTTCGCGCAGGTGCGTGACCTGACCGAGCTGCGCGAGCAGGACGGCCGGCTGGTCGCGCTGCCGACGACCGAGGACGCCGTCGCGGCCTGCCTCGACTCGATCCGCCGCGCCCAGTCCCGGCGGCCGTCGAAGGCGCGCTTCAACACCAACCGGATCGTGATCTACGTCTGGCCGCCGAGCGAGCTGACCCGCGCCGAGATGGAGATGATCGCCGGCCGCGTACGCCCGACGACCGCCGGCGCCGGGCTGGAGGAGATCCTGTTCATCGCGCGGCAGCGCGACCGCCGGACCGGCGCGCTGACCAAGATCGCCCTACGGATCTCCTTCGACGCCACCGGCGGCGCCGAACAGATGACCATCGGCGAGCCGCCGGTCGAGCCGGTCGAGCCGCTCGACGACTACCGGCTGAAGGTGCTCCGGGCCAGCAGCCGCAACACGGTCTACCCGTACGAGCTGACCGGCCGGCTCGGCACCTTCGTCGAGCACGACCTCGACGGCGACCACGCGCTGGTCCCGGTCGACCGGCCGAAGGGGCGCAACAGCGCCGCGATCGTCGCCGGAGTGGTCACCACGCCGACTCCGCGGCACCCGCAGGGCGTCAGCCGGGTCGTCCTGCTCGGCGACCCGACCAAGTCCCTCGGCGCGCTCTCGGAGCCGGAGTGCCGCCGGGTGATCGCCGCGCTGGACCTTGCCGAGCAGATGCGGGTGCCGCTGGAGTGGTGGGCGCTCTCCTCCGGCGCCCGGATCTCGATGAGCTCGGGCACGGAAAACATGGACTGGGTGGCCGGAGCGCTCAAGCGGATCGTGGAGTTCACTCAGGACGGTGGTGAGATCAACATCGTCGTCGCCGGCATCAACGTCGGGGCGCAGCCGTACTGGAACGCCGAGGCGACGATGCTCATGCACACCAAGGGCATCCTGGTGATGACGCCGGACTCGGCGATGGTTCTCACCGGCAAGCAGGCACTCGACTTCTCCGGCGGCGTCTCCGCCGAAGACAACTTCGGCATCGGCGGCTACGACCGGGTGATGGGGCCGAACGGCCAGGCGCAGTACTGGGCGCCCGACCTGACCGCCGCGCGCGACGTGCTGATGGCGCACTACGACCACACGTACGTCGCGCCCGGCGAGCGGGCACCCCGGCGGGCCACCACCACCGACCCGGTCGACCGCGACATCTCCGGCTTCCCGCACGACCTGCCGGGCAGCACCTTCAGCACGGTCGGCGAGATCTTCTCCGCCGAGGCGAACCCCGACCGCAAGAAGCCCTTCGACATCCGGTCCGTGATGCGGGCGCTCTCCGACCAGGACCACCCCGTGCTGGAACGCTGGGCGGGCATGGCCGACGCGGAGACGACGGTGGTGCAGGACGTGCACCTCGGCGGCATCCCGGTGTGCCTGCTCGGCATCGAGTCGCGGTCGGTACCGCGGCGCGGCTTCCCGCCCACCGACGGGCCCGACGCGTACACGGCGGGCACGCTCTTCCCCCGCTCGTCGAAGAAGGCCGCCCGCGCGATCAACGCGGCGAGCGGCAACCGGCCGCTGGTCGTGCTGGCCAACCTCTCCGGCTTCGACGGCTCGCCGGAGTCGATGCGCAAGCTCCAGCTGGAGTACGGCGCCGAGATCGGCCGGGCGATCGTGAACTTCCGCGGGCCCATCGTCTTCTGCGTCATCTCCCGGTACCACGGCGGCGCCTTCGTCGTGTTCTCGAAGGCGCTGAACCCGAACATGACGGTGCTCGCGCTGGAAGGCTCGTTCGCCTCGGTGCTCGGCGGCGCCCCGGCCGCGGCGGCGGTCTTCGCCGGCGACGTCAACGCCCGTACGGCGGCCGACCCGCGGATCCGGGAGCTGGAGGCCCGCATCGCGGCCGCCGCGGGCACCGAGCGCGCCGCGCTGACCGCCGAGCTCGACGAGCTGCGTTCGTCGGTACGCGCGGAGAAGCTCGGCGAGGTCGCCGCGGAGTTCGACGGCGTGCACAACATCCAGCGCGCCGTCGAGGTCGGCTCCGTGGACGCCGTCATCCGCGCCGCCGAGCTGCGCCCGCGCGTCATCGCGGCCATCGGCTCCTTCTGACGGCCGCCGGGACCCGGGCTTTGGCCGGCGCTCACCCGCGGGCTGCTGGCCTCGGCGCCGCTTGGGCGCCGCTTCGTGCTGGAGGAGGGCGGTGCGGTCGTCGCGGCCGGCGGCATCGCGACGACCGAGGAACCACGCCCGGCGACACCGGCCTCCGCGATCCTGAGCGCGCCGTTGCACATGGATCCGGTGCGCGCCGCGCTGACCATCGCCGGCGCGGTGCGCGGCGTGCTGACCATCGCCAGCCCGCCGGCCGGCGACGAGGTGCTGCTCCACTCGGTGGTCGTGGCCCAGACGCGGCGCGGCCGCGGCCTCGGCCGGCTGCTCATGGACCACCTCGAGAACGAAGGCCGCCGGCGCGGCAAGACCCGCGGGGTCCTGCAGGTCATCAGCGCCAACACGACCGCCCGGACCTTCTACCGGTCGCTCGGGTACGCCGAGCGCGCCCATCCGGTCGGCCCGATCGCCCGCCGGTTCGGCTACCCGTCCGTGATGATGCACAAGCCGCTCACGCCATAGGCCCGGCGTCGCGGCCGGCCGCGATCCGGCGTGCGGTCATAGTGGGCTTGGCGCGCAGCACCTCGCGCAGCAGCCGGCCGTGTCCGCCGCCGACGTCGACCACCGTCGCGCCCGCCGGCACGGTGCAGGCGGCGGCGACCGGGCGGTTTTCCACGTCGGACATGGCGGCCATGCCGTCGTGGAAGACGGCGGTGGCGTCCGGGTCGCGGGCGTAGTGCTCGAAGAAGGGCGCGCCGAAGATGCGGTCGAACGCGGGCTGTCCGTCCCTTGTGGACTGTGATCGCCGGGCCGGAGATCGCGCGGCTACCGCACGACGATGGTGTGGCCGGGCCGGGCCGGCAGCAGCCGCCCGATCACCGGGTGGCCGGGCAGCTCGCCGGCGACCAGCAGCCCGCCGGAGGTCTGCGCGTCGGCGAGCAGCAGCGCCTCGTCTTCGCCGATCGCGTCGAGGTCGGCGTGCGGGCGTACCCAGTCGAGGTTGCGCCGGGTGCCCCCGCTGACGTACCCGGCCGCCAGCGCCTCGCGGGCACCGTCCAGATAGGGCACGGCGGCCGCCTCGATCTCGGCGGTGACGCCGCTCGCCCGCGCCAGCTTGTGGAGGTGGCCGAGCAGCCCGAAGCCGGTGACGTCGGTCGCGCAGACCGCCCCGGCGTCGAGCGCGGCGCGGGAGGCACCGGCGTTCAGCGCCGTCATCGCCTCGACGGCTTGCGGGAACGCCTCCCCGGTGCGCTTGTGCCGGCTGTTCAGCACGCCGATGCCGAGCGGTTTGGTGAGCGTCAGCGGGAGGCCGGGCCGTCCGGCGTCGTTGCGCAGCAGCCGATCGGGGTCGGCCAGGCCGGTGACCGCCATGCCGTACTTGGGCTCGGGGTCGTCGACGCTGTGCCCGCCGGCCACGTGGCAGCCGGCCGCGGTGGCGACGTCGAGGCCGCCGCGCAGCACCTCCCGCGCCAGCTCGAAGGGGAGCACGTCGCGGGGCCAGCCCAGCAGGTTGAGCGCGACCACCGGACGGCCGCCCATCGCGTACACGTCGGAGAGCGCGTTGGCGGCCGCGATCCGGCCCCAGTCGTACGGGTCGTCGACGACCGGGGTGAAGAAGTCGGTGGTGGCGACGAGCGCGCCCGCCTCGGTGAGCACCACCGCGGCGTCGTCGCCGTCGTCGAGGCCGACCAGCACCGTGCCGCTGGCACCGGCGCCGAGCGGCCCGCCGGCGGTCAGCTCCGCGACCACGGCCTCCAGCTCGGAAGCGGGAATCTTGCACGCACAACCGCCGCCGTGCGCATACTGGGTCAGTCGGATGCCGGCTGCGACCGTCACATCGCAAAGGGTAAGGGCTCGTCCCTGCCTTTGGGAGGCGTTCGGGTAGCTGGTGCTCCCCGCGGTCTTCAAAACCGTAGTGACCGAGGACCTCGGTCAGGCGGGTTCGATTCCCGTCCGCCTCCGCCGAGCGCGAGTAGCGGCTAGAGTACGCTGCGTGTCTGACGTGGACGTGCGCCGCCGGGTGCCGCGTACCGATGTGGTCCTCACCGACGCCCGACTCGTCGACGCCACCCAGCGGCTCGGCCGCGCCACCGTGAAGGCGGCGGTCGCCGCCGCCCAGGAGCGGGCCCGGCGGGGCGAGCTGGCACCCGAGCGGGTGCCGGACGCCGCCGTCGCCGCCCTTCCCGAGCGCGCCGGGTCGATCCGGCCGGTGATCAACGCGACCGGGGTGGTGCTGCACACCAACCTCGGCCGGGCCGCGCTGTCCGACGCCGCGCTCGACGCGGTGCGCGCCGCCGCCGGTCATACCGATGTGGAGCTCGACCTGGCGACCGGCCGCCGGTCCCGGCGCGGGCGGGGCGCGCTCGCCGCGCTGGCCGGCGCCGTACCCGCCGCCGAGGCGGTGCACGTGGTCAACAACGGGGCCGCCGCGCTGCTGCTCGCCGCGACCGTGCTCGCCACCGGCCGCGAGATCGTGGTCAGCCGCGGCGAGCTGGTCGAGATCGGCGACGGCTTCCGGCTGCCGGACCTGATCCGGTCCACCGGCGCCCGGCTGCGCGAGGTCGGCACCACCAACCGGACCACCCTGCGCGACTACGCCGAGGCCCTCGGGCCGGAGACGGGCTTCGTGCTCAAGGTGCACCCGTCCAACTTCGTGGTCCAGGGGTTCACGTCGGCGGTACCCGTCGCCGCGCTGGCCCGCCTCGACGTACCGCTCGTGGCGGACATCGGCTCCGGCCTGCTCGCCCCCGAGCCGCTGCTGCCGGACGAGCCCGACGCGGCCACCACCCTCGCCGCCGGCGCCACCCTCGTCACGGCCAGCGGCGACAAGCTGCTCGGCGGACCGCAGGCCGGACTGCTGCTCGGCCGGGCCGGCGTGGTCGAGGCGCTGCGCCGCCACCCGCTGGCCCGCGCGCTGCGGGTGGACAAGCTGACCCTGGCCGCCCTGGAGGCGACCCTGACCGGCCCGCCGTCGCCGACCGCGCTCGCGCTGCGCGCCGGCGTCACCGGGCTGCGCGAGCGCGCCGAGCGGCTCGCCGTCCGGCTGCGCGCGGCCGGGGTGGCGGCCGCCGCCCGCGACAGCGCCAGCGTGGTCGGTGGCGGGGGAGCCCCGGGCGTGGTGCTGCCGTCCGCCGCGGTCCGGCTCTCCGCAGAGCTCGCGGCCGGCCTGCGCACCGGCACCCCGGCCGTCGTCGGCCACGTCGAGCGGGGCGCGCTCCTGCTCGACTTGCGCTGCGTACGGCCGGCGGACGACGATGCCCTCTACACCGCGGTCGTCGCGGCGGCGGAGGCCGGATCCGCCTGATGCACGGGATATCCGCCTGATGCACGTGATCGCCACCGCCGGACACGTCGACCACGGCAAGTCGACACTGGTCCGGGCCCTCACCGGGATGGAGCCGGACCGGTGGGCGCAGGAGCGCAGGCGGGGGATGACGATCGACCTCGGGTTCGCCTGGACCGCCCTGCCCAGCGGCGAGCGACTGGCCTTTGTGGACGTTCCCGGTCACGAACGGTTCGTGCCGAACATGCTGGCCGGTGTCGGCCCGGTCCCGGCCGCCCTGGTCGTGGTCGCCGCCGACGAGGGCTGGATGCCGCAGACCGCCGAACACGTCGCCGCGCTCGACGCCCTCGGCGTCCGGCACGCGGTGCTCGCCGTCACCCGCGCCGACCTGGCCGACCCGCGGCCGGTGCTGCGGGCCGTGCGGGACCGGCTGGCGCGGACCGCGCTGGCCAGGGCGGCGGCGGTACCGGTGAGCGCGCCGACCGGCCAGGGGCTCGCCGAGCTGCGCGCCGCGCTGGACGACCTGGTCGCCGGGCTGCCCGCCCCGGACACCGAGGCGCCGGTACGGCTCTGGGTGGACCGGTCGTTCGCCATCCGCGGCAGCGGCACGGTCGTCACCGGCACCCTCGGCGCGGGCACGCTGCGCACCGGCGACACGCTCACCCTGTACGCGGCCGGCCGGGGCGAGCGCCCCGTGCGGATCCGCGGACTCCAGTCGCTCGGCCGCCCCGCGGATCCGGTGCCCGCGGTGGCCCGCGTCGCGGTGAACCTCCGCGGCATCGACCCGGCCGCGGTCCGGCGCGGCGACGCGCTGCTCACCCCGTCCGGGTGGGCGGCCAGCGCGCTGATCGACGCCCGGGTCGACGGCGACCTGGCCGGCGTGGGATCCGCACTGGTGCTGCACCTCGGATCGGCGGCGGTGCCGGTGCGGGTACGGCCGCTCGGCGGCGCGATGGCCCGGTTGACCCTCGCCCGGCCGGTGCCGGTCGCCGCCGGCGACGTGGCGCTGCTCCGCGACCCCGGCCGGCACCAGGTGGTCGGCCGGGTCACCGTGCTCGACACCGAGCCGACGCCCCTGGTACGCCGGGGCGCGGCCGCCGCCCGGGCACGCGAGCTCGCCGAGGCCGCGCAGGGGCCACCCGACCCCGCGGCGGTTCTCCGGCGCCACGGCGTCGTCCGGGCCGCGACGTTGCGCGCGACCGGCGTCCCCGTACCGGCCGTGGCCGTCGTGGCCGGCGACTGGCTGGTCGACCCGAAGCTGGCCGAGCGGCTCCGGGTCCGGCTCGGCGAGGCGGTCGCCGAGCACCGCCAGGGCGCACCGATCGAGGCCGGCCCGACCGTCGAGTCGCTCCGCGCCCTGCTGGGCGTACCCGATCGGGCGGTCGTGTCGGTCCTGGTGGCGCCCCCGCTGGCGATCCGGGACGGGCGGGTGGTCGACGTGACGGCCGCGCCCCGGCTGCCGGCGCCGGTCGCGGCGGCGGTGGCCGCGCTCACCCGCGAGCTGACCGTGGCGCCGTTCCGGGCGCCCGAGGCCGCCCGGCTCGCCGCGCTCGGGCTCGGCCGGCGTGAACTGGCCGCCGCCGAGCGCGCCGGTACCCTGCTGCGGGTGACCGACGGCGTCGTGCTGCCGGCCGGCGCCGAGCGGCGGGCGGTGGCCGTGCTCGCCACGATCCCGCAGCCGTTCACGCTGAGCCAGGCCCGCCAGGCGTTGGGCACCACCCGCCGGGTCGCCGTACCCCTGCTCGAACTGCTCGACCGGCGCGGGCTGACCCGGCGCCTTCCCGACGACCGCCGATCCGTGATCGAAGCTCCCCTCAAGTCGTTCTAGCGACGTGAAGGGGAGCTTCGATCACGGGCGGGGACCCGCGCCGGGGGCAAAGCGCCGCGAAGCGCGGGCGGGGCGGCGTACGGTCGTAACTCGTGGGCGTCCGCACCTGGATCGCGAGCTGGCCGGTCTACCGGCAGCTCACCGGCACCGACCCGCTCGGGCGCGGCGCCGCGGCGAAGTCGGCGGGGTCGAGCCGGCTCACAGCCCGGACCGAGACGGCGGACTCGGTGGCCCGATCGGTCTGCCCGTACTGCGCGGTCGGCTGCGGCCAGCGCGTCTACGTGAAGGACGGGCAGGTCAGCCAGATCGAGGGCGACCCGGACAGCCCGATCTCCCGCGGCCGGCTCTGCCCGAAGGGCGCGGCGAGCAAAAACCTCGTCACCAGCGAGCTGCGGCAGCAGAAGGTCCGGTACCGCCGGCCGTACGGCACCGAGTGGGAGGAGCTCGACCTCGCCACCGCGATGGACATGATCGCCGACCGGGTCGTCGCCGCCCGCGACGCGACCTGGGAGGACGTCGACGCGCAGGGGCGCCCGCTGCACCGCACGCTCGGCGTCGCCAGCCTCGGTGGCGCCACGCTCGACAACGAAGAGAACTACCTGATCAAGAAGCTCTTCACGGCGTTGGGCGCGCTGCAGATCGAAAACCAGGCCCGGATTTGACACTCCGCCACCGTCCCCGGTCTGGGGACCAGCTTCGGTCGCGGCGGGGCCACGACGTTCCAGCAGGACCTGGCGAACGCCGACTGCATCGTCATCCAGGGCTCGAACATGGCCGAATGCCACCCGGTCGGGTTTCAGTGGGTCATGGAGGCGAAGAACCGCGGCGCCACCGTCATCCACGTCGACCCGCGCTTTACCCGGACGAGCGCGATGGCGAGCAGCTACGTGCCGATCCGGTCCGGCACCGACATCGCGTTCCTCGGCGGGATCGTCAACTACATCCTCGCGGGCGGGCTCGACTTCCGCGAGTACGTGGTGGCGTACACGAACGCGGCCACGATCGTCAACGACGACTTCGTGGACGCCGAGGACGTCGACGGGCTCTTCTCCGGCTACGAGCCGGACCGGCACGCCTACGCCCCGACGACCTGGCAGTACGCGGGTCAGCCGGAGATCAGCGCCGGCGGGGCGGACACCGACTCCCAGCGGGCGACCGCCGGTCCGCTGCGGCACGAGTCGCACGGGGCGCCGATCTCCGCCGGAGTACACCGCGACGAGACGCTCCAGCACCCGCGCTGCGTCTACCAGATCCTGAAGCGCCACTTCGCCCGGTACACGCCGGAGATGGTCGAACGGGTCTGCGGGGTCCCGCGGGCGGCGTTCCAGGAGGTGTGCGAGGCGTGGACCCGCAACTCCGGGCGGGAGCGGACCACGGCGCTCGCCTACTCCGTCGGCTGGACGCAGCACACCGTCGGCGTGCAGTACATCCGGACCGCCGCCATCATCCAGCTGCTGCTGGGCAACATCGGCCGGCCCGGCGGCGGCATCCTGGCCCTGCGTGGCCACGCGAGCATCCAGGGCTCCACCGACGTGCCGACGCTCTTCAACCTGCTGCCCGGCTACCTGCCGATGCCGCACCACGCGCAGCACCCCACGTTCGACGAGTGGGTCGACGGCATGCGCCACCCCGACCAGAAGGGCTTCTGGTCCAACGCGCGCGGCTACGCGACCAGCCTGCTCAAGGCGTACTGGGGCGCGGCGGCCACCGCCGACAACGACTACCGCTACGACTACCTGCCCCGGATGACCGGCGACCACGGCACCTACCAGACCACCCTGAACATGATCGACGGCAAGGTGAAGGGGTACTTCCTGCTCGGCCAGAATCCGGCGGTCGGGTCGGCGCACGGCCGGGCCCAGCGGCTCGGCATGGCCAACCTGGACTGGCTGGTGGTCCGCGACTTCTTCCTGACCGAAAGCGCCACCTTCTGGAAGGACGGCCCCGAGGTGGCCACCGGCGAGATGACGCCGGACCGGTGCCGCACCGAGGTGTTCTTCCTCCCGGCCGCCTCGCACGTGGAGAAGGAAGGCACCTTCACCCAGACCCAGCGGCTGCTCCAGTGGCGGGAGAAGGCCGTCGAACCGCCCGGCGACTCCCGCTCCGAACTGTGGTTCTTCTACCACCTCGGGCGGCTCGTGCGGCAGAAGCTGGCCGGCTCCGACCGGGCGCGCGACCGCGCGGTGCTCGACCTGACCTGGGACTACCCGGTGCGCGGTGCCCAGGACGAGCCGAGCGCCGAGGCCGTCCTCAAGGAGATCAACGGGTACCACGTGGACACCGGCCAGCCGCTGTCGTCGTACACCGAGGCCCGCGACGACGGATCGACCGCGGTCGGCTGCTGGATCTACACCGGCGTCTACGCCGGCGGCGTCAACCAGGCCGCGCGCCGCAAGCCGGGCAGCGAGCAGAGCTGGGTGGCCCCGGAGTGGGGCTGGGCGTGGCCGTTGAACCGCCGCATCCTCTACAACCGGGCCTCGGCCGATCCCCAGGGCCGGCCGTGGAGCGAGCGCAAGGCGTACGTCCGGTGGGACGAGCAGCGCGGCGCGTGGACCGGGCCGGACGTGCCCGACTTCGAGCCGACCAAGCACCCGACGTACCAGGCGCCGGACGGCGCGACCGGACCGGCGGCGCTCGCCGGGGACGACGCGTTCATCATGCAGGCCGACGGGAAGGCCTGGCTGTACGTGCCGACCGGGCTGGTCGACGGGCCGCTGCCGACGCACTACGAGCCGGCCGAGTCGCCGGTCCGCAACCCGCTCTACGGCCAGCAGGCCAACCCGGCCCGCCGGGCGTACCGGCGCCCGGACAACCGGCTCAACCCCAGCCCGCCCGACCCGCACAGCGACGTGTTCCCGTACGTCTTCGTCATCGGCCGGCTCACCGAGCACCACACCGCCGGCGGGATGAGCCGCACGGTGCGGTACCTGGCCGAGCTGCAGCCGGAGATGTTCGTCGAGGTCTCGCCGGAGCTCGCGGCCGAACGCGGGCTGCACCACCTCGGCTGGGCCCACCTGGTCACGCTGCGCTCGGCGATCGAGGCGCGGGTGATGGTCACCGAACGGATCAGGCCGCTCCGGGTCGACGGCCGGCCGCTGCACCAGATCTGGCTGCCGTACCACTGGGGCGGTCAGGGGCTGACCCGGGGCGACTCGGCCAACGACCTGTTCGGGATCGTCCTCGACCCGAACGTCCTGATCCAGGAGAACAAGGTCGGCACCTGCGACATCCGGCCCGGTCGGCGGCCCACCGGTCCGGCACTGCGCGACTACGTCGCCGAGTACCAGCGGCGGGCCGGTATGACGACCGGCACGGACCGGAAGGACTGAAGCATTGGACGGTACGACGAGCCTCTCCGGTCCGCTCGATCCGGCCCCGGACGCCGGCTATCCCGATCCGCCGCCCCGGATGGGGTTCTTCACCGACACCAGCGTCTGCATCGGCTGCAAGGCGTGCGAGGTGGCCTGCAAGGAGTGGAACGAGGTGCCGGCGACCGGGCTCGACCTGCTCGGCACGTCGTTCGACAACACCGGTGCGCTCACCGCCAACTCCTGGCGCCACGTCGCCTTCGTCGAACAGCGGCGGCCCGACTTCCGCTGGCTGATGATGTCGGACGTCTGCAAGCACTGCACGCACGCCGCCTGCCTCGACGTCTGCCCGACCGGGGCGCTGTTCCGCACCGAGTTCGGCACCGTCGTGATCCAGGAGGACATCTGCAACGGCTGCGGGTACTGCATCCCGGCCTGCCCGTACGGCGTGGTCGACCAGCGCGAGGGCGACGGCCGGGCGTGGAAGTGCACGCTCTGCTACGACCGCGTCGGCGTGGGGAAGACGCCCGCCTGCGCCCAGGCCTGCCCGACCGAGTCGATCCAGTTCGGACCCCTGGACGAGCTGCGCGAGCGGGCCGAGCGCCGGATCGAACGGCTGCACTCCGACGGTGTACCGGAGGCGCGGCTCTACGGCCACGACCCGGGCGACGGCGTCGGCGGCGACGGCGCGTTCTTCCTGCTCCTCGACGAGCCCGAGGTGTACGGCCTGCCGCCGGACCCGGTCGTCACCACCCGCGACCTGCCCCGGATGTGGCGGCGGGCGGGGCTGGCCGCGCTCACCGTCGTCGCCGCCGTGGCCGCCGCGTTCGCCGGGTGCTCGTCCCCCGGACGGCGGTCATGAGCGAGCCGGCGCCCTCCGGGTCCGCGTCGTACTACGGCCGCCCGGTCATCAAGGCACCCGTGTGGGGGCGGGCGATCCCGACGTACCTGTTCACCGGTGGCCTCGCCGCCGGCGCGGCGCTCCTGGCGGCCGGCGCGGACCTGACCGGGCGCCCGGTGCTGCGCCGCACCGGCCGGGTCACCGCGGCCGGCGCCGTCGGCGCGAGCATCTGCCTGCTGGTCAGCGATCTCGGCCGGCCGGACCGCTTCCATCACCTTCTGCGGGTGGCCAAGCCGACCTCGCCGCTGTCGGTGGGCACCTGGGTCATCACGGCGTTCGGCACGGCGTCCGGGGTGGCGGCGGCCGGCGAGTTCGCGTCCCGGCTGCCCCGTCGCGGCCCGCTGGGAACGCTCGGCACGCTGTTGCCACCGGCCGGCCGGGTCGCCGGGCTCGCCGCCGCCGGCCTGGCACCCGCCCTCGCGACCTACACGGGCGTGCTGCTCGCCGACACCGCCGTACCCTCCTGGCACGAGGCGTACCCCCACCTGCCGCGCCTCTTCGGCGGCAGCGCACTGGCCAGCGCAGCCGGCGTCGCGCTGATCGCGGCGCCGCTGGCCGAGGCGGAGCCGGCCCGCCGGCTCGCCCTCGCCGGGATGGCCCTGGAGCTGGCCGGCACGCGCACCCTCGAACGCCGGCTGGACCTGCTCAGCGAGCCATACCGGAACGGGCGGGCCGGCCGCCTGCTGCGCGCCGGCCGCGTGCTCGGCGCCGCCGGCATGGCCGGCGCGGTGCTCGGCCGGCGCAGCCGGATCGTCGCGGCGCTGTCCGGCGTAGCGCTGCTGGCCGCCTCGGTCGCGACCCGCTTCGCCATCTACGAGGCCGGCGTCGCCTCGGCGACCGACCCAAAGTACACGGTCACCCCGCAGCGGGAACGCCGCGACCAGCGAGGACCGAGTTCGCCGCATTTGGGCTGATTCGCTGCGGGGAAAGGGGCGCATCCGCAGACTGGAGCGGTGGAAACGCTACCGGGCCGCGGGATAGAGCACCTTCTCGCCAAGACCCGCGCCGGCGTACGCCGGATGACTCCAAAGGAGACACTCGCGGCCGGCCGGCGGGGCGCGCTGATCGTCGACACGCGCACCGAACGCCAGCGGCGGGAACAGGGCGAGATCCCCGGTGCGCTGGTGATCGACCGGACGGTCCTGGAGTGGCGCCTGGACCCGCTCAGCGCCGACCGCATCCCCGAGGCCGCCGACCACGACGTGGAGATCGTGGTCATCTGCCGCCAGGGCTACAGCTCCAGCCTGGCCGCGGAAAGCCTGCGGACCCTTGGCCTCTGGCGCACCACCGACATGATCGGCGGCGTCGAGGAGTGGCAACGCGCCGGGCTCCCGCTGACCTCCGGACCCGCCGACGTCCGGATCTGAAGGGCCTTTCCCGCGGGCACCGCTCCGGGCGGCGGCTCGCTGGCGCTCGCCGACTTCCCGCCCTCCGCTGCCAGGCCCGCGCGGGGTTTGCCGGACCCGGTCCGGGCCGCGGCGGTCGTCGCTTCGCGACGCCGCCCTGGTGTCCGATCCGCCGTCGTGCAGATCTTGGAGAGTTAGGGCGGTATCCGGGACGGCAACGCATTCCCATGTTTGGTTGCCGTGATTTCATGATCGTTGGGCATGGTTCCGCCCGAGGGCGGTGGTGGTGTCGTGTCGGGGTTGTGGGCGGCGTCGGGTTCGATGTCGGCGACGACCTCGGCGGCGGTGTGGGGTGTGTCGGTGGTGAGGGTGATGTGGACGTGTGCCCGTCGTGGGCTGTCGATGCGGACGGTGAGCTTGAGCGCGTCGAATAGCCTGCGCTGGATTGCGGCGGGGACGGCGGCGAGGTTGGCGCTCGCGTAGGGCATCGCGGCGAGGAGTTCAGGCGTGCCCTCGTCGATGACGGGCTGGGTGGCGACGAGTTCGGCGAGGTTGGCTTCGGCTTGGGTGCGTTGTTGGTCGAGTTCGCGGTACCGGGCACGGATCCCGGCCCGGTAGGGGTGGTCCTCGGCGGGGGTTTGTTCGAGTTCGGTCATCAGGTTGTGTTGCCGGTTGGTGAGGTTCTCGACGGTGCGGCGGGCTGTGTCTATCGCGCGGGCGTGTTGTTCGGCCCGTTCGCGGGGTAGGTCGACGTGCTGGTGGTGGAGGTGGGTTTGCCGTTCCGGTCCGAAGATGCGGGTGGCGATGAGGTTCGCGATGGCCGGGGTGAGGGCGTCTTCGCGGATGCAGAGGGTGGCCGGGTGTTCGGGGTTGCGGGGTTTGCCGGCGCTGTTACGGGGTCCGCGGCATTTGTAGTAGATGAGGCCGTTGGCGTGGGTGCCGTGCATCCGCCATCCGCAGTAGCCGCAGCGCAGCAGCCCGCGGTAGAGGTAGGTGTGCTGGGTGGCGGGGTGGGAGTTGGCGCTCCCGGTGGTGCGGGAGCCTTGGTGGTCGCTGCTCATCTTCTGCGCCTGCCGGTACATGTTGAGGGTGATCAGTGGCGGGTGGGTGGGCTGCTGCGACCAGACCCACTGCTCGACGGGGTTGGGTCGGTGGGTCTTCTTGCGGCGGACGGTGACGCCGACGCGGCTGGTGGTGCGGTTCCACACCATGTGCCCGGTGTACTTCGGGTTTTGCAGCATGACCCGCACGTTGGTGATCGTCCACTGTCCGACGCCGACCGGTTTGCCGTGGTAGCGGGGGTCGGGTGGCGGGTACAGGTTGGGGTCGGCGTTGAGTTGTTTGGCGATCTGCCGGTAGGTGTACCTGTCGATGACCCGCCAGTGGAAGATTTGGGTGATGACGGGTCCGCGGACCGGGTCGACCGCGAGGCGGGTTCGGGTGAGTCCACGTGATCGGCGGGCGGGGGCGGGGTGGGGTTCTTTGATGGCGGTGTAGCCGTAGGGGACGCGGCCGATGTTGTAGCCCTCCTGGGTGTGCACTTTCGTTCCTTCCCAGGCTTGTTCCATGACGTTGATGGCGTGGAATTCGCCGATGGCTTGTTTCATCCGCCGCATGAGTACTTTGGCGGCTTTTTTGCCGTCGAGTTGGATGCCTTCGTCGGCGGCGAACAATTCGATGCCGTGTTTGCCGAGTTCGTGTTCGACTTTGGTGCCGTAGTAGGTGTAGCGGGCGAGTCGTTCGGCGTTTTCGGCGACGACCGCACTGAAGCGACAAGTCCGCTGTTTGGCTTCTTCTAATAGTTCGGGTAGGCCGCCGTCCCGCTCGACCGGGAGGACGATGTTCAGGTGGCCGGTGCCGTGGCCGCGTTCGTCGAATTCGAGTCGGCCGGATTCGATGTCGATGAACCAGGCGGCGACGTGCCAGCCGGCGGGCAGGGCTCGGGTGATGTTGTCGACTTGCCGGATCAGTGACCCGCGTACGTCCTGCAGTTGTTCCTGGGAGACGCGGAGCAGACCGGCGACGGCGACGGTGTCGAGGCCGGACAGTTTGGAGATCGCTGTCCAGGGTGAGGCGGGGCCGGCGCCGCCGGGACCGACGGTCCCGGCGGCGGTCAGGCCGCCTGCTGGTGGGGTGGCTGGTTGGTGTGCAGCCATTCCAACACCTCCCAAATCGCTTCGTATTGGGTGCGGGCCAGGCTTTTCGCCTCTGGCCCGGACACGTAGCTGACCTCAAGTGTCAACTCCGCGTCAGGTACCGCCCGCCTCCTACGTTTTACGGCGGGTCGGGTGTCGGGTGCAACTGTGGGGATGTTTTGCAGTTCACCCCCACCGGTATCATCATCGTACCGTGAATTCGCGGGTTCATTGATTGGCCGTGCTGCCATTTTCTGCCTGTCATGAGTTGAATGTTTGAGGACATTGCGAATAGGTTCTGGTCCACGATGTGACTCCTTTCCTGTGTCGTTTCTGCTGTGAGCGCGTATTTGCTGCGTTGATGTTGGGCCGGCGGTGGTGAGCCCGCCTCGGATACCGGGTGTCGCTGGGTCCGAGGCGGGACTCACCGTGGCCGGTGCTGGGTGGGAAAGGTCAGCTACCGACGCGGGTTCGGCTGCTCGCCATCCTTGGTGCTGGTGTACGCGCTGGTCGGCGCGCACGGTGTGGTCACTTGGTGGGGTGTGGGCGGTTGCGCTGGCCGTCGGTGGTGAAGACGGTGAGCAGGCGTACCGCCCGGTGCAGGCTGGTCTGGACGTCCTGTGCCGGTGTGAACTGGTCGAGCAGGGTGTCCAGCAGTTCCTCGATGACCTTGATGATCGGCGTGGTGCGGATTGCGGCGTGCGGCGAGCCGCGTAGCCAATGGATTGCGAACCGGTTCGAGTCGGCCGAGCGGGCGACGTCCTCCGGCGTCGGGACATAGATGCGATCGCCGGGGTACTCGACCCGCTCGCGGGTCTTGCGGGTGCCGGTCTCGGCGTCCAGAACGGCGAGCAACCGTACGGCTCGGCGCAGGCTCGTGTATGCCTCGTCGTCCGGGATCTGCTCGTCGCGCAGCACGCGCAGCAGTTCCTGGAGCATCGCGATGATCGGGGCGGTCCTGACCGCCCGCACGGTCGTCGAACGCAGCCACTCGCTGGCGAACCAGGTCGCCTCGGGCGATCCGGTGGCCGTCTGCTGGGTTGGTGTGTTCATTGGGTATTCACCTCCTTCCATCTGGGCTGGGCCGGCCGGTGCGACGGTGCCGGCGTGGTCGTTTGGTTTCCTCGGCCCGGCGCCCGGCACCCTGGCCAGGCGGGTGTCCGGACGGCGGTCACGGTTCCTCCTCGAGGTCGTCGTCGGCGTCGTGGTAGGGCAGCTGGGCGAGTGGCAGCCGTTCGCCGTCGTGGCGGTGCAGCCACCACACCCGCTGGGCCGGCGTCTGCCCGGTGCGGGCGGTGTGGTCGGCGGCGGCGGTGGCGACGACGGCGCGGAGCTCGCCGAGGTCGGCGAGCGTGTGGTGCAGGTTGAGTTCCCGGCGGGTGGACGGCAGCCAGAACAGCACCGGCCAGCGCCAGTTCGTCATGGAGGCGAGTAGGTCGTAGCCGCGGACCTTGTCGGCCAGGACGCCGAGCGGTTCGGTGCCGAGATCCAGTTCCAGCAGGAATGGCACCTGCCGGCCGTCCTCGGCCCAGATCCCGTGTCCGTCCGGACGCGGGACCGCTTTGATCAGCATGATGTTCGGGTTGTCGCCGTTACGGTAGAAGGCTCCCTTGGCGTGGAAGGCCACCGCTGGCCACCACCGCAGCAGCGCGCTGCCGGGGTGGGTGCGTTGGTGGGCGGCCAGGTCGATGAAGAACTGGTTGGTGCCCAGCAAGTGAGGCAGGTTCGCCCGCGAGGTCAGGTGGTGGCGCCGCTTGCGGGCCTGGTCTCGACGGGGCAATTCGTCGCCGCGTTGCGCGGCAACGACGTCGACGCCAAGTTGGTCCAGTACGTAGTGGTACGGGTATGAGCCGCCTTCCCAGCGTTGCGGCCGGAACCGAGCCAGCACACCGAGGCGGACGAGTTTGAGAAGCCGCCGTTGACAGATATCCAGCGAACTGAACAGCGCGGCGGCGATCTGCTCGGTGGTGAGCACGCCGTGGTCGTACAGCCAGCCGAGCAGGCGCAGGTCCCGCCCGGTCAGGGCCGCCTGCGCGGCGAGCAGCCGATGGTCGTCACGTACCGCCATAAGCGTCACCACCCCCACCGGAGACCCCCAGACAGGGGTCTGTCGGAGCGGCCCGGCCCCACCGGATAGGGCCGCTGACCTGCAATGTTGGGTGCGCGTGGGTGTCGGTTTCGGTGCCGGTGTCAAGACCGGCACCGACACGGCCACCTGGACCTGCACCCAACCGGCCGGCCCGACCGGGACCGGCCCTGAGATCGGAACATGGCGGACGCGGTCGGGCTGACAGCGCCCGGGTGCGGACGTCGGTCACACCAGATGGGCCATGCCGACGGCTGGACACCGTGGACAGACTCGCACCGCTGTCGGACAGACACCGCCTGGCGGCGGCCGGACCCGTCACTGGAGCATAGATCTGTGTGCGGTGCTGTTGGGCGGCGGTGTTGGGCTGACAGACGCTGACAGATCCAACCAGCCACCCAACCATCGATTCCAGTTGGGTGCGCGAGTTACACTCCCGCGCCTCGGCGGGAAGCGATGCGTTTATAGACATGATAGCTGGTTCTCCTTTGTGGACAGATGCTGTGCCCTGGCATCCAGGGTCGCCGTGCCGGATCGTCAAGTGGTGGCGGGCAGTGGTGCCGTCCGCCCCGGGGTGGGGCGTGGCCGCTACGGCGGACCACGGCTGCCCAGCCCGCCGGGTCTGGCCGGCTCGCCCGCCTCGACGTCACCGAGTTCGCCGCCGTCCTGCTCGTCTGCTGTGGACGGTGGCGTCGCTGTGCGTTCGGCGACGCGGGCGTGCTGCTTGACCAGCTTCACCAGCGCCGAGGCCCGCGCGTTCGACATGGCGTGGCCGCGGCGGCGCAGGGTGTCCGCCAGGGCCTCCCGGGACAACGGCCGGCCCTGCCCGGCCAACTCGGCGCTGGCCGCCAGCGCGGCGGGGACCAGCGCACGCACGTATTCCTCCTCCTCGCCGGCGTCCGCCTCCGCCGAGGCGGTGGTGTCTTTGGCAGCAGCGGCGGTGGACGGCTGGGATCGGTCGTCCGTGGCCCGTCCAGGACCGTCCCCGGCCGTCCCGGACGGCCGTCCCGCCCGCCAACTGGCGTCGGCGTCAGGTGCTGCCGGCCCGGTGGCCGCGGTCCGGCCGAGCGCGATCTTCACCATGGCCAGGAACCCCGCCGCCGGCAGCGCGGCGGCGATCCAGCCGATCACCGACCGCTCGGCCTCGACGACCTGCGCGGCCAGCGACAGCACCACCGCCACCACGAGCACCGCGGCGGGAAACCACACCGGCTTGCCGACCCGCTTACGCCGGCGCAGCTCCAGCCCACTGGCGATCGACATCAGCTCCAACACGATCGCATCGGCCCAAGCCAGCCAGCCGCCCTGGCCATGCGCCGCGGCCACGTTGTGCACGTGGGTAAAGCTCGCCGCGCCGGCCGCCACGCCGATCGCCAGCATGATGACGATCTGCACGACGCCTTCCACCCGTGTGGCACGGTCCACACGAGCCGAAGCCGACACAGCCTCAGGCGCCGTCAACGGCGCCCCACACGGCAGTCGGGTGAGGCACGGCGGCCCCGGACCCGGGCGCACCGGGTCGGACTGCCGCCTCAGCCCTGCACCGGCTCGGACGGACGGCAGCGGCGCGCAGTGTGACAGACCGTGACAGACACCGATCGCCGCCGGATGGGGCGGGCTGACAGACAGCAGAGGTATCCTGCCCGGCCCGCACGAGAGTGTCCAATTCGAAGATCATCATGGTTGGTGTCCTCCTCGATAGAACTGGCAAATGCCGCGCCGCCCGGCCGGCGCAGACGCTTGAAGCAACGACGCGGGCCGGGCACGCCGCAGCGGGCCTTGGCATCGCGGGTATCGGGTGTTCGGGCGAGACCGGGCTCCTCCTTATCCGAAAGCGACCGATCCCGTGAGATCGACGGCCGCAGGCAGAGAATCTGGCCAGATCAAGCCCTGACTGGCTGGCAAGGTTGGACCTCTCGTTCAAGCTCATTCAAGTCCACTGTGGAGTTGTCAACTGACGAGTACGACCAGGGGCGTACCGGGCGACAGGCTCGGTGCTGCGATCCCAACGGGGACACTCCACCGAAGCCGTGCGAGCGTGACCACGATGAGTGACGGCACCGATCGTGCTTGCTTGACTTACTGCGACCCTCCTCGTATCTTCCTGCCTAGGTTTCCTAAGTTTCACGTGACACTTGTGATCAAGTCAAGAGGCGCGGCAGAAGAATCTTGGGTAACTTGTGAAACCTAACCAGGACAAGATGGCTAGGATGGGTATGTGGCTCACGACGTTGACGACAAGCGCACCTTGTTCGTCCGGGTCGTCGACGACATCGTCGACCAGATCCGCACCCGCCGACTCCAGGGTGGCGAAGTGCTGCCCACTGCCCGCAAGATGGCCGAAAGCTACGGCGTGGCCTCCATGACCGCCCAACGGGCGCTACGCGAGCTCCAGCAACGCGGCCTGACCTACGCCGTCGTCGGCAAAGGCACCTTCGTGCACCCCCTGGCCGCCGAACGCCTCGACGCCGAGGCCCGCGGCGCGCCCATCTCAGGCGCGAGGTTGCTCATCCTCGACGACCCCGACCTCAACCGCCGCGTCGCCCAGTTCCTGCTCCACCAAAACGAGATCGCCGGCCGGATCGTCGACGCCATGATGGCCAAAGACGTCCCCGCGATGAACGCCGCCACCGCCGAACTCGCCGCGCTCAAGGCCGCCAACCGCGACCTCGCCACCGCGATCGCCAAGTACGAAGCCGACACCAGCGTCGAACCACCGGCGGCCGAGGCGCCCGATCCCCCGGCCCCGACACCACGCCGCAAGCGCAAGACCAACCCGTAACCATCGACACCCGCCCTTGGTCGCAGCCGCGCGTAGGGCCGCCAAGGGGGTTTGAGCCGACAGGATCCCCGCGAGCGGCTCGGCCCTGCCGGCGTCCCTGAAAGGCCGCTCACGGCAGCGCCGAGACCCGCCAGCGGTCTGGCGGCCAGACCTGCGAGCCGCGTCGACCGGCGGGGCGACGAGCCGCCAGCCGGTGACGCACCCCATCGTCTGGTTGCGTTTACGGCGGCGAAGGTCGCGGGTGAGCTGCGTCAACAGGGCGAGGCTGCGCGGCAAGCGGACGTGCCGGGCCGGGGGCAAACGCGAGCCACGCCGTGCGCAGGAGCCCGGCCTCAGCGACCGGCATCGGGGTCGCCCGTATCCGTGGCTCCTCTATGTTGACGTTCCGGCACGCCCAAGCTCGCATCGTGGTTTCAGTCGAAGAGGCTGGGTTGCGATTGCGGCGTGCTGTGAGGATCAATCGCGGGGGTGTGTGCCGCTTCGACCAGGTCTCCAGGGCGGACGCCGGGGTCATGAATAGCACGTGACAAGACGGGCAGCAGCAGTGCGACTGCCACTGTGTCCCAGAGTGCACGGTGAGGGGCACTATCGGGAGCGAGCTGATCAACATCGCTCGCGAGAGCGAAGTGATCGATCACCGAAGTGAGGCTCCGTCCAATTCCGTGATCCAGTTGTCGTGCAAGGCGCAGCGTGTCGATCAGGCCGGCGGGCGTAACACTGGGGCAGTGGCGGCGAAGTAGTCGCCAGTCGACTCCGACGTTGTGGCCGACGAGGTGCTTGCCGTTTATCCGCGGCGCTAGCTCAGGCTCGACCTCGGCGAGCGTTGGGGCGTCGCGCAGTACCGAATCGGTGAGGCCGGGCGAGATCCACGGCCGCCGCGGGATCGACCGTCCGGGGTTGATGAGGGTGCAGTAGGCGGCGCCCATATCGGGCCGGCCGTCCACGATGGGGACGAGGGCGATCTCAAGGATGGCCTCGTTGGCGCGGTCTTGTGCACCGCTGCCTTCCAGGTCGATCGCGACTAGCTCCACCTGTTCACCTCCGGCCCGAGTCTGCCACTTGCCACGTCTGTACTCAGTCGTCTTCGTACCGCGCTGCGTCCTCGAACGTGGCGCGGACGTCGGCGAGGGCAGCGACCTGGTTGGCGTCGGGGATGTGGCCGTGCAGGGAGCGGCCGTGAGCGTGGAGGTAGTGCGGCTGGTCGAGCTCCCAGATCTGGTGCCGCAATGTGTGCTGGATCGCGTACCGGCGTTGCTCACCGAGCCCGTGGGTCCAGACGTGCCCGTCGTCGATGACGTAGTCGGTGGTGTAGCCGAGTTGGGCGAGTACGGCGTCCATATCAGCCGGGGTGGGCTCGCGGTAGTCATCCATGCAGCGCCGCTGCTGGGCGGCCGGGCAGATGTCGCAGAGTTCGCGGACGCCCCAGTGTCCGTTGTAGTCCGGCGCGTCGTGGGCGAAGGCAACCCCGCAGGAGGTCTTGCGGAACAGCGGCGTGGGGACGCCGGACGCGCGCCACGCCGCGACGACCCGAGCGTCCAGCTCGGCGGGCATCACCTTCCGGCGCGCGTAGTCCTCCGCGTAGGGTACGTCAATGCCGCGTTCGCGCAGGTAGCCGGCGTTCTCGGGCTTGTGGTAGTAGCCGGTGAACACGATCGCGTCGACATCCCGGCCGACGTCGAGCACGGCAGCCATGGTGTCGGGGGCGTCGTTCCATCCCGGCACGATCGGCCGCCAGTAGAGCACCACGCCGGTCCGTTTCTTTCGCGCCGCCGCGGTACGGATCGAGTTGACGGTGATCTCGCTCCTGGCGATCGGCTCGACGCGTGGATCGGTGATGCCGGAGTACGTGAACAGCAGTGTGACCCGCGGGTGTCGCAGTGTCTCCAGCTCGGCCATGTCCGCGGCGGTGACCTTGAACCTGGTGATGATCAGAACGTGGTTGGTGTACCCGCGTTGGTCGAGGGCGTGCAGGACCTGGAACAGGTGCGGCTTGACGCCGGGCAGGAATGGGTCGGTGGCCTTGTTGAACAGCTGGATCGGCGTGATGTGCGGCTGGAACGCGTGGTGGTTGACCAACTGCTCGATCGCCTCGTGGGTGTTGCAGAGCAGGTGAGGGATCTTGACGTCGAAGTTGCCCCAGAAGTGGCGCACGCAGTAACCGCAGTCGAGCGGGCAACCGATGATGTGGTTCAGGCTGAGTCCGGACTTGCGGTAGCCGACGATCAACGCCATGTACGGGTCGAGCTGGGCCCTGGCCTGGTCGCTCAGGAGCGGCAGGGCTCGGGGTCCGCTACGGACATCGAGCGCTTCAGCGGCCATGGGAATCTCCTTCGGGGACGAGCAGATGCCGGAGGGTTGCGCCGTACCAGATGCCGAACTCGCGTTTGGCGCCGGCGGGGTTGTCGGAGGCGTGGATGACGTTCGCGATCAGCCGCCCCTCGGCCTGGGCTTTACGCAGGGAGTCCTGGCCGAAGCGGCCACGGATGGTCAGTAGCCCGGCATGGCTGGGATCGAAGTGGCCGAGCAGATCGCGCAGCCGGGGTGCGGCGTTGGGACCGTGGCCCAGGGCGATGCCGACCGGCTGGCCGACGTAGGTACGGCGAAGGTCGGCGGCGACATCGACCCAGGTGAAGTGGTGACGGCGGGTGGTGAGCAGGTCGGCGTAGTGGGCGAAGATCTGCTCCTCGGTCGGTGTTACGAGGCGCTGATCGACGAGGCTGACTTCGGTGCTGACCCAGGTGAGCACCGGTTCGACTAGGCCGCGGGCGACGCAGTCGGGTTTGAGCAGCACGACGGTCCAGCGGGTCCAATCCACATCCACCGTGGTGGTCATGGCGACACCGCCGCCGGCATCCTGGCTGGCCAGCGCTGCTCGATCAGCCACCGGTGGCTGGGACGGAGCAGGGCAAGGGCGTCGGTGGTGACCGGCCGGTCGGGATAGTGGGTAATCTGCCGGTGCACCTCAAACAGACCGATGACCTCCCGCCAGTACGCGTCGAGGTCTACGCGATCGGGCGAGAAGGTGTCCTGGTTGGAGCGGAGTCGCTGCTCCCAGTCCAGGACAGCGTCCAGGTCCGCCCAGCTGGTTCCGGCTGGCATCGCGGCATGCGGGAAGACGTGCACGGTCTGCTCGGCCAGGATGCCTTCGACCGCCGGAATGTTAAGTGCGTTGATGTGCATCGACCCGACGTGGTGGGCGTAGGCGCCGACTTCGACGCCGAGGAGGCGGGCGGCGAGCTCCTGGATGAAGGTAAACGCGAAGGTGTCGCCGAGCAGACCGATCATGGCGTCGTTGCCACGCATGTACGCGGTGACGTGCAGCCGGCCACTGCGAAGCATGAACTGCAGGGCAAGGGTGCAGGCCACGTCCGGGTTGCCGGGGTCGGCCAGCTCGTCCGGCCGCATGACGAGCATCGCGGCGCGCTTGGTGTCCCGGTCGGTTCGCAGCAGGTTGAGCACCCGGTCAAACTGGCTGAGCCCGTCCAGATCAGACGGCCCGAACAGCCGTGGCCCGTACGCGGTGCCGGTCAACGCCTTCCCGTCCGTGGAGAGGCCACGCAGCCGGGAGGCGTAGTGAGCGATCATGTCGAGATCGTCGCGGCCGGACAGGTACCACAGCGCTTCGGCGTGGTTGAACACGACGTTCGCCCGGCGGGCGGCCAGGTACGGCGTCCGGGCGACCGGATTGGCGATGGTGAAGCTGACGTTGATCGCCTCGATCGCTGTCTTACCGCGCGTGGATGTGGAGTAGCTGGGCCGGTGGTAGATGTCGCCGAGCACCGCCAGGTAGGCGTCGGTGAAGGTGGCAAAGGTCGGTCCGGTGATCACGACAGCGCCTCCAAGAGCTTAACGGCGGTCGCGACCTGGGCTGAGCAGCGAAACGGCTCCACGTAGCCCAGGCATGCGGCGATGAGGTCGGCGTGTTCAGTGGTGCCGGCGATGGACCGTAGCCAGGCCAGTTTCTCGATCACCTCGTGGCCGTCGTTGACCCGCAGCTGCGGTGGCGCGTAGGCCTCCACGCCGTGGATCTCGGTCGGCACCAGTGGCAGGCAGCCGGCCAGCAGTGCCTCGAACCAGCGAGACGTCATGTGCCCGACCGCCGCGTACCGCTCCGGCAGCAACAACACTGTCGCCAACGCGGCGCGGTGGATCTGCTCGACCTCGGCGAAGCCGCAGCGGCCGGTGAAGGTGACGTCGGGCCACGCCCCTGTACGGGACCACTTCCCGGCAACCCTGTGTGGGACCGTCGCGGCGGCCGGGGCGAAGTAGCGGTCGAACGCCTCGTCGCGGTCGTACTGGTTACCGACATATACCAACGGTGTCGGCCGGTCGGCCGCCGCGAGTCGTTTCGGGTTCGCCGCGTCCAGCAGATCGTCGGGTACGGGACAGTAAAGGCCCTCCGCTCCCGGGGTGAGTTGGAGGGCAAACTCGCCCACCACCACGTTCGGCAGGCGCCGACACCGATCGTCGGCCGCCAACTGCCGGTCAAGGTCCCACACCAACGTTGGTGTGCCGGCTGACGTGTAGCGGCCGAACAGGTCAGTCTGCCTGTGCAGGTCGCAGGTGTGCCCGACGCTGCCGCAGCGGGTGGTGTTGCGGCCGAGCAAAGGCCACCGCCACTCGAAGATCAGCGCATCGAGGTCCGGAAAGCCCATGTGCCAGCGGTACCGGTCACGCAGGTCCTCACCCGCCTCATAAAGGTCGCGGTTGATCTGGAGGAGCACGACTTCATGCCCTGTCGAGACCAACCCGTCGATGAACGGGCGGCGGTAGGCACGCGCGCCGTCCGGGGTGTCGGCGATCCCGTCGCCGAGGAAGCCCCACATGCTGTAGCCGATTCGCATACATCGAGGACACCCAACAGACCCTGCTTCCGGGCAGGGGCCGGATGCGGACAGTCCGCGTGTCCGCATGGTGGTTTGGGGCGTTGCCGGCCGTCCGGGATTTGATTGACAATCAGCATTCACAGGCCACAATGCAGCAACCTCGGACAGCGGTGACAATGGGACAGATCCCGAAAGAACTGGAGCCGACACGATCCGTGCTGCACTTTTTCGGCGCGGAGGTACGCCGGCTGCGCCAGACCCTCGGCATGTCCCAGGCCGACCTCGGCAAGCTGATCTTCGTCCACAAGGATCTGATCCGCAAAATCGAAGCCGCCGAACGGATGCCCGCCGAAGAGTTGGTCAACCGCTGTGACGACGCGCTTTCCGCAGGCGGAGCGCTGCGCCGGCTATGGCCAATGCTCGAACGCGAACGCCGTCTTCGCCTGTCCCGAGACGCTGCGGGATCGTCCGTATTCCGGTCCGAGGCGACCGATCGACCGGTGCTGGACTGGCTGCTCGCCTCCACACACGATGCCCGCCGGTACCGTGGCGACGACGAGATCGCCAGCGCCGCCGCCGAGAAGCTCGGTCAACTGCGCGGCGTCGACCACGTCCACGGCGCCGGACACACCTACCCAGACCTGGCCGCGGTCCTCGACAGCGACCTCGACACGCTGATCGCCCGAGCACCGGCGGTCGCGGCCGGCTTTCTGGAACTCGCCGGCTACGAGGCCGTCGACCTCGGTGCTGACGGCCGGGCCCAACGCCACTACCTGCGCGCGCTGGAGATCGTGACCGGCGTCGGCGACCGCCTCTACGGTGGTTACCTGATCGCGGTCAGCCTCGCCCACCTCGCGCTGCACTGCGGCGACCCCGATCAGGCCGCCCGTTTGGCCGCCGCCGCACTGCGCGGAACCGAGCACCAAATCACACCGGTCGTACGGGCAACCTTCCGCGCGGTACTCGCCCGCGCGCATGCCAGGCGTGGCGACGAAGCCGCCTGCGCCGCCGCGCTACTCCAGGTCGAGGCTGACCTGGCCCGCGGCAAGCCCGAGGACGAACCGGCCTGGATCCGGTACTTCGGCGAAGCCGACCTGGCCGACGAGAAAGCACACTGCTTCTTCGACCTCGGCCTGCACGAACTCGCCCAACGGGAAGCGACCCAAGCCGTCACGCTCCTCGAACCCAGCCGAGCGCGCCGGCTCGCCATCGACACTGCGCTGCACGCCGCTTCGCTGGCCCGCGCCCGCCAGATCGAACACGCCTGCGCGGTCGGCCGCCGAGCCGTCGACCACGCCGCCGGCCTCGCATCGTTCCGCAGCGCCCACCGGATTGGCCTCATGATGGCCGAACTGCAGCCCCACGCCGACCTGCCCGAGGTGCGAGACCTAGCCGAGTACGTCCACACCAGACTGCCGACGCTCGTCACTCCGCACAGTCGCTGAGCACCTTCATATACGCGCCGAGTTCCGCGTCCAAGGCTGCGGCGAGGGCAGCACCGGACAGGTAGTGCCCGACGCCGTCCAACCTCAGCAGCCGCCCGCTGGCCAGCGCGCTGGCCAGTTCGACCGCGTCCTCGATCGGTGCGATCTCGTCGCGGTCACCGTGGATGAGCAGCACCGGCCGCCGGATCTGCTGCGGCACGATCTTGGCGTCGTCGTGGGTCAGGATAGTCGCGTGTGGTCGTTGGAACCGGGGAGCGGTCGTGGTCCACCGGTTCGGGTCGACGATCGCCGAGCGGGCCACGGCGAGCGCGAACGGTCCGTCCTCGCGCACCGCACGTAGTGCGGTGTAGCCGCCGGCGCTGGCACCGCAGATGAACACGGCATCCGCTCTGGCACGGCCGGTCGCGAGCAAGTGCAGCGCGGTATTGCGGCAGTCCTCCACGTCAACCGTTCCCCACCTACCGTCCAACGCCGTGCGGAACTCTCGTCCGTAGCCGGTACTTCCGTGGTAGTCGACATCGGCGACACCGAACCCTCGCGCGGTGAAGAACTGCACCTCCCAGTCCAGCCGATAGTCCATGCCGTACGTCGGACCCGAATGCGCCCTGACGATCAACGGCGCTGGACCGCTCCCGCCCGCTGGCGGATAGAACAGCACCGTCACCTCGCCGCCGGAGCCGATGCGAATCACCTCCGGCACTGCCACCGGCCTCTGCTTACTGGCCGCCCGCCGGATCACTTCCACCTCATTGGAGCCGTCCGTCGCGACCAGCGCGATCTCCTGCGAGCGGGTCGGTGAGGCGCAGATCAACGCGATCCGGTCGCCCACCGCCGCGAGAAACGGCTTGATGAAGGTGTACGGCACGTCGATCGGCCGCACTTCACCTCCAGGCTCCACGACCACCAAACCATGGCGCGGGCCACGCTGGACGGTCATACCGATCCGACCGCCAGGCAGCAAGACGTAGTTGGCATACCCGGACTCCCATGGCGCTGCCGCACACTCCGCCTCCATCGGTGCCACCGGCTCGACGTTGCCGTCGTGCCAGCGGTACAGGTTCCACCAGCCCGAACGATCGGACATGAAGTACAACGAGCCGTCCTGTCCCCACGTCGGCTGGAACGCCGACTCACCCGTTCCACCCGCGACCCGCACGGGCTCACCGAGCCGCCCACCTGGCCGCCAGTCAGCGACCCATACCTCGCAGGAGTCCCACGGCATCACATCCCGGTCCCACTGCACCCAGGCGAGTCGATCCGCTTTCGCTCGCGGCGAGGCGAGGAACCCGTCCGTCGACCGCAGAGTCCGTGAGGCCGTCGTCGCAAGGCCGATGCTCACCAACTCGTCCCCGCGGTCGTCCTCCCGCACGCCGAGCAACTCCGCCGCAGATCCGTCCAGGTCGCCATGGACGTGCTTGGTGTTGGTCCGCACCGCGTCACCCGTGATCTGCCCGTTCGAGGCGTCCACCACGGCGATACCCGATGGCACGACGGCGTAGGGCCTACCGCCGTAGGCGTGCAGGCTACTGCCGACGCTTGCAGCGTCGACGTCGCTGCGCCGGACGGCAGCGGAGCCGTGCACGAGCTGCCAGCTCATCACGATGGCGCGCCCCAGCTGCGGCGATGATTCCACCCAGTACAAGACCCCATCGGTCGCGGTGAGCCAGTCAAACGAAGTGCCGGCCTCGGCCACCTGCTCAGCGGTCAGCATTGGTGTCACACCGCCTCCTCGCCCCGATCATGCCCCACCCTGCCATCTGATCACAGCGCGAACGTCGGCAAGCGGGACCAGGCAGCCATGGCGGCCCGATGCGGACAGCGTGCGTGTCCGCCCCAACGGCCTAGCGGCCGGTGCACCACGCCGGGGTGAATGGACGCCATGACCTCACCGCCGTACCCGCCAACAGGCTGCGGCGATGAGTGCCGGGCGGGATCGCCGGCAAACGTGCCGCTTCCGACGGGCATCGACGATCCTGCCCAACCAAAACGAGAGCGCAGAACCCGGGGCTTGGTCCAGGTCGAGGCCCGGCAGATATGCGACGACCGGAGTGGGAGGTGACGGTGCCGAGCATGAACGAACCGTCTGTGCCGTCGTTGCGGGCGCGGTTGTTGGGTGAGCGGTTGCGGGTTTTGCGGGTGGGTCGGGGTTTGACGTTGCGGCATGTGTCGGCGTGTGTGGGTGTGGATTTTAGTGCGGCCCGGTTGTTGGAGCACGGGCAATGGCGGGCGCATTACACGCAGGTTCTGGCGTTGGCCGATCTGTACAGCGTGTACGAGTCGGGCGAACGCGATTTTCTGTTGCGGTTGGCACGGGACGTGTTCCGGCTGCCAGCCTGGGAAGGCGATTTCAACGCCCCCGAACTGGATGTGTCGATGCTGGACGCCTTGTGGCTGGAATCGATGGCGGAAGAGATCCGCTGCTACGACGCGGTGTTGATACCCGACCTGCTGCGCATACCCGAATACGCCGAAGCGGTCGTCCGCCGCGAACACGAAACGCAGGCGGCGCAGGCGGAACTGACCTGGCGTACCGGGATG
>NZ_JAVHUY010000071.1 GCF_031085175.1 Phytohabitans maris | reverse complement strand
CTTTGTTAGGTAACTCGAGATTGGTTGTGGTGTAAGGGTTTCACGGTTTGGTGGCATGTGGGGCAGGCGCCGGTCCAGGTCGCGAGGAGGTATTGCAGCTCGCGGATGACCTTGTAGAGGGTCAGGCCGGCGCAGCCGCTTTTGGGTCGTGTCGCAGCAGGGTGATGAACAGGTGCGCGGCGGTGACCAGGGTGACGTGGCGGTGCCAGCCGGTGAAGGAGCGGCCTTCGAAGTGGTCCAGGCCGAGGCCGGTTTTCAGTTCGCGGTAGTCGTGTTCGATCCGCCAGCGGATCTTCGCGGTGCGGATCAGGTCGACGGGGTCGGTGTCGGCGGGTTGGCTGGATAGCCAGTAGGTGACCGGTTCGGCCTCGTCGTCGGGCCATTCCGCGATCAGCCACCGCTCGGGCAGGCTGCCGTCGGGGTTGCGGGGGATGCGGTGCCCAGCCGGACGGACCCGTAGGAACACGAACTGTGAGCTGAGGATGCCTTTGCTGCCTTCGCGCCAGGTGACCGTGGTCGCGGCATCGCGGCCGGCGTCGAGCACGTGCCGGGCAATGCTGGCCGCGTCGTCGGGGTAGTCCGGGCGGGTCGGTGGGCGGCCGTGCCCGGACCACGTGGGTGGCGCGGGTTCCGCGTCGGACCGGTGGGCGAGGGTTTCGCCTTTGACCTGGACGCTGTAGAGGATGCCGCGTTCGTCGAGCGCGGCCCGGAACGGGCCGCTGTCGCCGTAGCCGGAGTCGGCGGTGACCAGGGGTGGTCGCAATCCGTGTGCAGCGAGCCCGTCGATCATCTCGATTGCCAGTATCCACTTCGGACGGTGGCCCTCATCCTCCGGAATCGCGGCCTTGCGGCGCCGCCGCCGCGCGGTCTCGGTCGCGGCAGCGGCGACCGCATCAACATCGACCTCGGCCGGTTCGACAGACGCGGTGGCCCGCGGTGCATTCGTCAACGTCTTACGCTGCTTGGCCTTGGCCGCCTTGACCGCGGCCGGTCCGGCCTTGGCGGCGTCCCAGGACTCCGGCAGGAACAGCCGCCAGTCCAGCGGGCACGACGCCGTATCGGTGACCGCGTGGACGCTGACCCCGATCTGGCAGTTGGCGACCTTGCCCAGGGTGCCGGAGTACTGCCGGGCCACCCCGGGCGAGCCGGTGCCGTCCTTCGGGAACCCGGTGTCATCGAACACCCACGCGACCGGGTCGATCAACTCTACCGCCCGCTCGGCCAGCCGCGCCCGCACCGCCATGGTGTCCCACGTCGACGTGGTCACGAACTGCTGCAGCCCCTGATGATCCACGCCGAGCCGGGCCGCCATCGGCTGCATCGACTTACGCCGCCCGTCCAGCAACAGCCCCCGCAGATACGTCTCGCCCTTGACCCGCTGGTCAGACCGGGCCAAGGGCGTGAACACGTCCGCCGCGAACGCCTCCAGGCGTTGCCGCACAACCGAAAGCTCATCCGGAGTCACCGAAGCATGAAACTACCCGCACCACCCCGACGACCCCACGACACGCCGACCTAACAAAGCACTACTAGGGCCTGTATCAAAGAGTTTGTCGGTGCGAGCCGGAGTCCAGGCGGCGTCAGGTGGTGGCGGGCGCAAGGTCGCATACCGGTGTTGTATGCGGCCTTACGCCCGGCGCCGCATGGCGGCGTCTGGGCCCGGCGCAGCCCGGCAAGGAATTTGATCAGGCCCTAGGTCCAGAAGGGGGAGAGCATGAGTTCGGAATGGATCGGCCGGGCCCGCGACGCGGCCAAGGAGCTGGCGGTCGACGCGCTGGAGCGGGACCGGGCCAACAAGGAGCCGTTCACCGAGGCGGAGATCCTGCGCCGGTACGAGCTGCCCGCCCTGCTCGTGCCGGCCGGGCTCGGCGGCGCGGGGCAGACCTGGGCCACCGCCCTCGCCGCCGTCCGCGAGCTGGCCACAGTGGACGGTTCGATCGCCCAGCTGCTCGGCTACCACTACGTCAACCAGAGCAACCTGTGGCTGGCCGGTACGCCCGAGGTGGCTGAGCGGCTCGGCCGGCCGTCCGCGCAGTGGCAGTGGCTGTGGGGCGACGCGGTCAACCCGATCGAGCCGGAGCTGACGCTCACCCCGGACGGCACCGGCTACCGGCTCGACGGCACCAAGAGCTTCTCCACCGGCGCCAGCGTGGGCGACCTGACCGTGGCCAGCGGCACGGTCACCACTACCGGCGAGCCGCTGCTCGTGGCCGTGCCGCGGGACGCGGAGGGGATCGACTTCGGCGGCGACTGGGACAACCTCGGCCAGCGCCTCTCCGCCAGCGGCAGCGTCACGTTCACCGGAACGCCCGTCGGCGGCGACTGGGTGATCGGCTCGCTCGCCCCGGTGAAGGTCACCCCGCGCTCCTCGCTGATCACCCCGGCGATCCAGGCGGTGTTCGGCCACTTCTACCTCGGCATCGCGGAGGGCGCGCTGGCCACGGCCGCCGAGTACACCCGCACCACGTCCCGGCCCTGGGTCCTGGGCGGCGCGGCGTCCGCCACCGACGAGCCGTACGTCCTGGCCACCTACGGCTCGTACGCGGCCCGCCTGGACGCGGTCGGCGCGCAGGCCGAACGGGTCGCCGCCCGGCTCACCGAGGCCGAAGCCCGCGGCGCGGACCTGACCTGGGACGAGCGCGGCGAGCTCGCGGTCACCGTGGCCCGGCTCAAGGTGGTCGCCACCGACGCCGCGCTGGACGTGACCGCCGGCATCTACGAGGTGACCGGCGCCCGGTCCACCGCCAACCGGTACGGCTTCGACCGGTTCTGGCGCAACGTGCGCACGCACACCCTGCACGACCCGGTCGCGTACAAACGCCGCGAGGTCGGCGCCCACTACCTGACCGGCGCCCACCCCGAGTTCACCCTCTACACGTAGGAGGGGTTTCCGGACAGGTCGATCGACCGGGTCGTTGACCACCGACCGGACCGTGTGGGCCAGCCGGTAGCGGTCGAAGACGTCGATCGTGGCGGGGTGGGCCAGCTTGCGCCAGCTGTCGTCGCCGGCGGCCAGGCGGAGCAGGACGTCCCACGGCCGCTCGGGCGTGGTGCGTAGCTCCGGGTCGGCCTCGACCTGGGCGATCGGGAAGCCGAGCCGCTCGTACAGCTTGGCGACCTCGGGTGTGGAGCAGGCGACCAGAGTGTTTTCCGGGGTGAGCGTCAGGTCGGTGGCGACGGTGATGGTCTTGAGGGTGACCTCGGCGAACGCGTCGGTGGGTGCGGTGTCGAAGACGGGTACGACCAGCGACCGTAGCCCGGTCAGCACGCTGAACCGCTCGATCGCCGCCCCTCGACGGTGGTACGGGACCGGGTTGCGTTTGGTGTTGTCGTGGTTGGCGGAGGTGACCGCCCAGACGATCGTGGCGCCGCCCCCGTCCTCGGCTCTGGCTTCGGCTTCGGCGAGGCGGTGCAGGTAGTCGGCCCCCTCGCCACGTGCGTGGATGGTCAGCGTCCCACGGCGGTGTGGGTGGCGGTGCCGGGTGAGGAGCCGCCACCGGAGAGGAACGGCGCCAGCAGCTTGGGTATCTCTTCGGCGATCTGCTCCGCCCGGGACTCGGCCGAGTCGACCGCGAGCAGGTCGGCGTCGAGATAGTTGATCGCGACCTCCACGGTCCAGGTGCCGAGGCCGCCGTTGACCGACTCCTCTTCCCGCAGCGCGTGCAACACCTGCAGTTCGTCCAGCCGCGCCCGGCGCTGGATGTCGCATATCCGGCGTATCTCGGCTTCGCCGCGCAGAGCCGCCGCCATGACCTTGAGCTGAAAGTCGTCGCGGTAGCCCGCCGCGCGGATCGTCGGCTCGTCCATCCACCGGGACAGCTCGGCCCGGCCCGCCTCGGTGATCGAGTGCGTGGTGATGTCGGGGCGGTGGTCGGCGCTGGGGTGCGGGGCGGCGCTGATCAGCCCGTTTCTGAGCAGCTGCTTGATGATCGCGTACACGTGACTGCGCGAGGCGCCGCTCCAGTCGTTGCCCAGGGCGGCCTCGACTCCGCCACGCAGGCTCCACGCGTAGCAGTCGCGCTCGGCGAGGAGCGCCAGCAACGCGTGCGCGTACGGCATGCGGCCATCCTACCTATGACCAGGCGATACTCCGCTCCGTCGGATCCCGTCGGTCGGGCCCGTCCCCGGCGTCGAGCGCGCTCTATGCCGGTGCGGCATCATTGGGGGCATGGTCCAGCTGCGGGGGATACCAAGCCTTGACCATGGCGAACCGCTTCGAAGCGAGCTCGAGCCGGCGGCCGCCGCCGATTCGGGGGCAACGGTGCGGTTTCGTCGCGTCACTCGGCGGTGGCCGACTGGCCGAGGCCGTTTCGCGGGCACCGTCGCCGCGGTGACGGACGTCAACCTGGCCGTTCCGTCCGGCGCGGCGGTGGCCATCGCCGGGCCGGCCGGCTGCGGCAAGACCTCGCTGTTGCGGCTCGCCTCCGCGCAGGACCGGCCGGACACGGGCAGCGTCGTCGTCGACGGCGTTCGCATCGAGTCCCTCTCCCGCCGGCAGGCCACCCGGTTTCGCCGGCGTATCGGGGTCCTTTCCCACGACTCCCGGCTGATGGGTGCGCTCACCGCCGTCGACAACGTCGTGTTTCCCTTGCTGTACCAGCGGTTGAGCTTCGATCCGTACGAGCGGGCGATGCAGCTTCTCGACGCGGTCGGCCTGGCCGAGCAGGCGAGGGTGGAGGTTCCTCACCTGTCCGGCGGGCAGCGGCAGCGGGTCGTGCTGGCGCGTGCGCTGGCCAACCGTCCGCGACTGGTGATCGCCGACGAACCAACCGCCGGCCTGGACGGGCGGGCGGCGACCGAGATCCTGGATCTGCTCAAGCGGCTGACCGGCAGGTACGGTACGACGTTGTTGCTGGCCACCAGCGAAGACGCGGTGGCCGCTCGCTGCCCGCGCGTGGTGCGCCTCCGCGACGGAGCGATCGTCGACGATATCCGCGCCGACACCGGCGAGGCCGCGCGAGAGCGTGCCCGCCGCTGGATCGAACGGCCGGCACCCGTGCTCTGAGGCCCGGTCGCGACATCCGTCGTGGCTTCGTCAGTCCTCAGTGGATCTCCTGCCGGGCCGTGTGCGTTCCGCTCGGTTTCTTCCGCCGAGTCTCCCGGTGACGGTCAAGTGACCGAGCCGCTAACACATCGTTCGACGCTTGCCGATGACGTGTCCGCGCGGGACGGTATTTGCGGTACGCCGTGGGTCCCGGGGGAGGAGGTCGGCGTCGATGAGCGCCGGGCGTCGACGACCGGCCAGAAAGCGGGGCTTCCGCCTGGCGGCGCTCTGGCTGGTATGGCGTCGGTTGCGTTCCGAGCGGTGGCGGACGCTGGCCGTGGTGTCGGCGATGACGGTTGCGACGACCGCCTTCACGATCCTCGGCGGCGCGAACACCCGACGCGTGGAGATCGTCGGCGCCACCGCACCATCCGCGCCCACCACCTACGACATCCTGGTCCTGCCGCCGGGAGCCGCCAGCGGCACCGGACGGGTCGGCGGCGACAGCCTGCTGCGCCCGCGCCAGTGGCAGGACGTCTACGGCGGCATCACTCTCGAACAGGCGCGACGGATCCAGCGGATACCCGGCGTGGAGGTGGCCGCGCCGATCGCGATGGTGGGTTACATCCTGCAGACCGTGCATGTCGCGATACCGATACCCGGGACGCGCCCGCGGGCGCCGGCCGCGTACAGCGCGACCATCACGCACACGACCGATCAGGGCCTGAGCAGGATCGTCCAACCGCATGCCGCCTACACCTACGTCACGGCCGACAAGGACTGCCCGCCGCGGGTCGTCCACCAGGACGCCGAGCCCGGTGGCGATCCGTTCGCCGTCCAGACCCGCCGGGTCGGGACCTGCTGGTCCAGCCGTGTCGGGTCGGCACGCGCCGCACAGCCCTCGGTCGAGGACACCTGGACCTTCCCGACTCTGGTCGCCGCCGTGGACCCCACCGCGGAAGCGGCCCTCAACGGCCTCGACAAGGCGGTCAGCGCGGGACAGTACCTGCCCGAGTACGGATCCAGCGGCGGTGACGCCACGATTCCGGCCATCCGCGCCGACACCCTCGCCTACAACGACCACGACACCGTCGCCGTCGCCCGGCTTCCGGATCGGGTGGCGGCCGCCATGGCGGCGGGGGCGAGCGCCGCGCAGGTCGACCGCCTGCTGTCCGGGGCGCGCGAGACCGTGGTGGCGACCCGTACCGTCACCTCCGCGGACGCATACCGCCAGCTGGTCAGCGACGCGCTGAGCCCGGGCCGTACGGACGTCGTCGACGCGTTCTGGACGACGACGCCGGTGGACTACGTCGGCCACGCCGACGGCCAGGTCTCGGTCACCCCGCAGCCCTCGCCGCCACCCGCGACCTGGCAGGTGCCCGGCAGCGCGCGGAAGGTACCTCCGGTCGACGCCTCGGACAGCGCCGCTCGGCAGCTCGTCAGGCACGCCACGTCGGCGGACCCTGGTGGCGCGGGTTCGCCGTTGCCTCGGCTGTCCACTGTGGGCACGTTCGATCCGGCCCGGGTGTCGGTCGGGAGGCGCGGGGTCGGCGCGTTCGCGGTCCCGCCGCTGGCCGCCGCGGACGCCGCGACACGACAAGCGCTCGGTGGGCGCGACCTGCTTCCCAACGCGAACCCGGCGGGCTATCCGTCCGTGGCGCCCACGATGCTCATCCCGCTGGACCGCGTCGGCGCGTTCACCGATACGTCGGCCTTCCGGAACGTGAACCAGGCCGGCCCGGTCAGTGCGGTTCGGGTACGCGTCGCCGGCGTCACCGGCACCGACGCGCTCAGCAGGGAGCGGGTTCGCGCGATCGCCGACGAGATCAGCGGCTTGACGGGCCTGCGGGTCAGCGTCACTCTTGGCGCGACACCCGCCCGCGTCGCGGTCACCGTCCCGGCGGGCCATAACGGCCGCCCCCAGCTGACGGTCGCCGAGACCTGGTTTCGGGAGTCCGCGGCCGCGGTGAGCGTGCGCACGCGGGAGAGCCAGAGTCAGGCGCTGCTCGTCGTACTCCTGCTGGTGTGCGGGTTGGCGGTCGCCAACGCGACACTCGCCTCCACCCGTGCCCTGGCTCCGGAGCTGAGACAGCAGGCGCGCCTGGGCCTGCTGCCGGGCGAGATCTTTCGCCACCTGCTGGCGGAGGCGGGCCTGCTCGCGCTCGCCGCGGGCCTCGTCAGCGCCCTTCTCGTCTGGCCGGTCACCACTGCCGCGCGAGGTCCGGTCAGCTCGCTGCCCCCCTTGCTGGCGGTGCCGGTGGCCCTGGCCGTTGGCCTGGCGGCGGCGGTGGTGCCGGCCTGGCGAGCCAGCGTGGCCGCGCACTCCGGCCGGCCGGAACGCCCCCCACGGGTGCGGCGGCTGCATGCCCGCGGCCCGCTGCGGGCGTCGATCGTCCAGCTGTTGAGGACCCCATCCCGAAGCGCCATCTGCCTGGCCGCGGTCGCGGTCGGCTCCGGTGCGCTGACGTTGGATCTTCTCCGCACGTTCGTGTGGCGCGGCGCGGTCGTCAGCGAACTGTTCGGTGTGCCCGTGTCCCTACAGGACCGATGGGTCGACACCGCGGCCACCGCTCTGATCGTGCTCACGGCGGCCCTCGTGGTGGGCGACGCCGGCTGGCTGGCGGTACGCGAGCGCCGGGCGGAACTGGCCGACCTGCGGGTGCAGGGCTTGCTCGGCATTCAGGTGGCCGGCTTGGTCGCGCGCGAGCTGGCCATCCTGGTGGTGCTCGGGGCGGCACTGGGCGGCGCCGTCGGGCTGACCGTGGCGGCGGCGCTCGGTGCCGGGATCCCGTCCTGATGTCGATGGTCAAGGTCTATAACGACCTAAAGTCTGTAACGACCTAAACAGGTGCAGTGCGTGAATTAGCCGAACTTCCTTAGACGTCAGGCTTGCCGTGCTCGGATCCCTTGATGGTCGGATGTTCACCTGTGCTTTAGCTCCGTTGCGTGGGCTCCCGCTTACTGCTCGACTACGGTCGTCCCTATGTGAAGGGGGTGTCAGCATAGGGACGCCCTCTCCTCGTCGTGATCGGAGACACCGCGGGCGAGGCATCGAGCAGTAGGTGGGGAGCGAATGCGCGATCCGTGGCATCGCCACTTTCTGACTTACTGGAGTTGCGCGATGGCGGCACCTGTCCGGTTCTTTGTGCATCTGCTGCCGCCATCCGCGGCCCCGGATTGGTTGGGGTGGCCGCTCGCCTCGCCCGCACCGGCGTGGGTCAACTCGGTGGAGGTGGAGGCCGCCGAGCCGCTGCCTGTGGCCGCGGTGCGGCGCCGCGGCCCGCGTTCGCCCGCGCAACCCGGCTGGTACGCGTGGCGGCTGATGACCGCGAACAATCGCGAGCTGGCCCGTAGCGTGTTCCGGTTCGCCGACCCTGGGCTGTGCCGCCAAGCCGTGCGGGAGGTCCAGGGCTCTTCCGCCCGGCTGGTGCTCAGCACGGTCGCCGACCCGATGACCGGGCAGTTCAGCTGGCGGGGAGACCTCGACGGCGCGCCGGTCGCGGCGGGCAATCGCTACGAGCAGGAGCAGAACGCCCGGTACGCGGCGAAGCGGTTCCTGGACGCCGTGGTGGAGGCCGAGGTCACCGATGTGGTCCGCGGGCTGCGTGACCGGCGGGGTCCGGCGCCGTCGCGGTACAGCCGCGAGGGGCAGCCGTGACCGGTGTCGCCCTGGCCCACCCGGAGGGGCAGGAGACGCAACGGCGGCGGCGCCTGAAGGCAAACCTCGGCTTGGCCGACCGGGTGTTTCGCGCCGTCGCCCGCGGTGGCGGCGCCCTCGTGCTAGTGATCATGACGCTGGTCGGCCTGTTCCTCACCTACCGGGCCTTGCAGGCGTTGCGGAAGGCCGGGCCCAGCTTCCTCACCACCCAGGAGTGGAACCCGGACAGCGGCGAGTTCGGCATCGCGGCCGTCATCCTGGGCACCGTCCTCATCGCGATCGTCGCGATCGTCGTGGCCACGGTGCTGTCCGTGGGCGTCGCGCTCTACATCTCCGAGTTCGCGCCGTTCTGGCTGCGGCGCACGCTGATCGCGATGGTCGACCTGATGGCCGCCGTGCCAAGCGTCGTCTTCGGGTTGTGGGGGGCGTTCTTCCTCCAGTGGAAGGTGCTGAGCCTGTCCCGGTGGATCTCCGACTGGTTCGGCTGGATCCCGATCTTCAAGGTCAACGGCGTCACCCGGCACGACCCGCTGGCGACGGAGACCGTCTACACGTCGAGCACGTTCATCGCCGGCCTCGTGGTGGCGCTGATGGTGGCGCCGATCGCCTGTTCGGTGATGCGCGAGGCGTTCAGCCAGGCGCCGGCCGGTGAGCGGGAGGGCGCGTACGCGCTGGGCGCGACGCGGTGGGGCATGATCGGCGCCGTCGTGCTGCCGTTCGGCAAGGGCGCGATCATCGGCGGCACCATGCTCGGTCTCGGCCGGGCGCTGGGCGAGACGATCGCAGTGGTGATGATCATTTCGCCCGTGTTCGTGATCCAGCCGCGCATCCTGGAAAACGGCACCTCCAGCGTCTCCAGCCTGATCGCCACGCACTACGGCGAGTCGAGCCCGTTCGCGCTGAGCGCGCTGTTCGCGGCCGGACTGGCGCTTTTCGCGGTGACCCTCGTCGTCAACTTCATCGCGGCGTCCATCGTGGCCCGTTCGCGGTCTGGCGCGGTGAGCGAGGTCTGAGGCGATGACACTGCTCAAGACCGAGGCATACCCGCGCGCTACGACGGTCGCCGCGCCGCGCACCACGATCCCGGACCGCGGCCGCCCGTACGGCGGGCAGGTGCGCCGCCGGCTCGGCGGGTTTCGCAAGACCGACGTCTTCGCGCTGATCGGCGGGCTGGCCGCGTCGCTGACCACGACAGGTCTACTGTGGAGCCAGCTGGGACCGTTCACCGGATGGCTCGGCTTCGTGGTGGCGAGCTGGCTGCTCTTCGTCGCCACCTACGCGTTGCTGGTCTCGTTCGACGAAGACCGGCCGGCCATGTGGGACCGCGTCTCGTCGGTGGTCGTGCACTCCATCGCCGTCGTGCTGTTCGGCGTGTTGGCCTACATCTTCGTCTACACCGGCTGGCGCGGCTTTCGGGCGCTGCTGCACCTCAACTTCTTCACCCAGGACATGCGCAACGCCGGCCCGCTCGACCCGCTGACCGTGGGCGGCGTCAAGCACGCCATCGTCGGTACCCTGATCGAGCTCGGCATCGCGCTGGCCGTCTCGGTGCCGCTGGGCCTGCTCGGCGGGGTGTTCCTGCACGAGATCCCCGGCCGGTTCTCCCGGTTCGTGCGCACCGTGGTCGAGGCGATGACCGCGCTGCCGGACCTGCTGGCCGGCCTGTTCATCTTCGCCACGGTGATTCTGATCTTCGGGCTGGACAAGTCCGGCCTCGCCGCGGCCCTGGCTCTTTCGGTCACCATGCTGCCGATCATCATCCGGGCGACCGACGTGGTGCTGCGGCTGGTCCCGGGCAACCTGACCGAGGCGTCGTACGCGCTGGGCTCCGGACAGTGGCGCACGGTCTGGCACGTGGTGCTGCCGACCGCACGGTCCGGGCTGGCGACGGCGGTGATCCTCGGCGCGGCCCGAGGGATCGGCGAGACAAGCCCGGTGTTGATCACCGCCGGCGCCACCGCTCAGGTAAACACCGACCCGGTCAACGGGCCGATGATGAGCCTCCCCCTGCTGGCCTACACGCTGGTGCAGAACTCGCAGGAGAACATGGTCGTCCGCGGCTTCGGCACCGCCGTCACGCTGATGTTGCTGGTGCTGCTGCTGTTTGCCGTCGCCCGCGTCATCGGCGGCCGCGGGCCGGGCGAGCTCACCGCCGGCCAGCGCCGCCGCCGCGCCGCCGCGTCCCGCCGCGACCTCAGGCGATTCACCGCGCGCACCGCAGCCGACCCGGCCCCCTTCTCGTCGAGCACAGCGCAGGGAGAGACCTCATGACCACCACGTCCCGTCCCGGCCGCCCGCGCCGCTGGCTCGCGGTGGCGTGCACGCTGGTGCTTGCCACCGGCGCCGGTGTACTCGTACGGCCGCCGGCGGCGCTCGCGTACGTGACGATCAACGGCGCGGGGTCGACCTGGTCGCAAAACGCCGTCGACTCCTGGCGGCGCAACGTCGCCCAGTTCGGCATGACCGTGAACTACGCCGGCACCGGTTCGTCGGACGGCCGCAACCAGTTCCGGTCCGGCACCGTCGACTGGGCCGCCTCCGACATCCCGTACGGGATCAAGGACGGCAACAACCTGGACCTGCCGCCCACACAGGCGCACCCGTTCGCCTACATGCCCGTCACCGCCGGCGGCACCACGTTCATGTACAACCTCAAGATCGGTAACCAGCGGGTGACGAACCTACGGCTGTCGGGAACCACCATCGCCCGGATCTTCACCGGCGGCATCACGATGTGGAACGACGCGGCGATCAAGGAAGACAACCCCGGGCTGCGGTCGCGACTGCCCGCGATCCGGATCGTCCCCGTGGTGCGGTCGGAGGGGTCCGGGTCGACCGCGCAGCTCACCCAGTGGATGGTCGGCACGCAGCGCTCCATATGGAACGCCTACTGCGCCGCGGCGCGCCGCAACCCGTGCACCCAGACCTCGGTGTACCCGATCGTGCCCGGCCGGGGCATGGTGGCCCAGGCCGGTGACCTCGGCGTCGCCGGCTACGTGGCCCAACCGCAGGCCAACGGCGCCATCGGCTACGTCCAGTACTCGTACGCCATCCAGGCCGGCTTTCCCGTGGTGAAGATGCTCAACAACGGCGGCTACTACACGGAGCCGACCGCGGGCCACGTCGCCGTCTCGCTGCTCAAGGCCAGGATCAACCAGAACAAGAACGACCCGAACGTGTACCTGACCCAGGATCTGTCCCAGGTGTACACCAACACCGATCCGCGTACCTACCCGCTGTCCGGCTACTCGTACATGATCCTGCCGGTCTCGCTGAATGCGCCGATGACCACCGCCAAGGGCGAGACGCTCGCCGACTTCGGCAAGTACGCGCTCTGCCAGGGGCAGACCCAGGTCAACGCGCTCGGCTACTCCGCGCTGCCGATCAACCTGGTGCAGGCCGGCTTCGACCAGCTTCGCAAGATCCCTGGCGCGAAGGTCGGCAACATCGTCATCCGGTCGTGCAACAACCCGACCTTCTCCACCGACGGCACCAACACCTTGGCGAAGACCGACCCGAAGCCGCCGGACTGCGACAAGAAGGGCCCGACGCAGTGCGCGACGGGCACCGCCGGCGCCAAGAACCAGGAAACCCCGGTCAACAACGGGACCGGCGGTCCGGGCGGCGGTGGCCCGGGCGGCGGCAACACCGGCGGGCCCAGCACCAACCCGAGCGGCACCCCGGACCCGGGCAGCAACCCCATCGCGCAACAAGGCGCCTGCGATCCGGATACCCAGGATTGCGGCCAGGCCGGCGGCAACACCGGTGACCCCAACGTCTTCGGCCAGCCGGTCTCCGCCGAGGCCGGCCTCGGCGGCGGGTTCCGCATCGTACTCATGGTGCTGGCCGGTGTGCTGCTGCTCGCCCTCGGCCTGGGCCCGCCGCTGATCGCCCAGGCCGGCGCCCGGCGCCGGCAGCGCCGCTCCGACGACTTCACGATGCCCGGAGGGCCGGCATGACCCGCCGCGGCAGCATCCGCCGCCGGGTGGCCGCCGGCGTGGCCGCCCTGGTGGCGGCGACGGCGCTGGCCGTTGTGGACCCACTCGGCCCGGACCGGCAGGCGGAGGCCGCCATCGATCCGATCAGCGGGTTTGGCGGCACCGACTCGGCGGTCACCGTCAAGTGGTCCGACGGCATCACGAGGTCGGACAACCAGACGATCGCCACGCCGCGGCAGAAGAGCGGAGCCGACGCCTTCTACGAGGATCTGCGGGCCAGGTACAAGGACCTCACGGTCACCGTGAGCCAGACCGAGGGCCTCACACACCAGGGGGTGCAGGTCGCGTGGACCGGAGGCGCCCCGACGGACGTCAGCTTCCTCTCCGGAAACTACCTGCAGATCATGCAGTGCTACGGTGACGCACCCACCGGCCCTGATCCCGAGGGCTGCCAGTGGGGCGGCTTCGGCGTCAGCAGCCTGCCCGAAGGCCCCGGGGGCAACAAGCTGCAGGACGAGCGCAGGGGCACCAAATGCCCCGGGTTCGGCAACGGCTGCGATCCGGCCGAACCAACCGGGCCCGACCACGACAACCCCAGTGACGCAAGCCAGTACTACGTTCCGTTCATCCCGGTCGACACCGGCGAGAAGATCTACCTCGACGACATCAGCGAGGGCGGCGACCCGACCAAGCCGACCTTGGGCACGTACTTCCAGTCCCAGTCGACCAACGAGGTCCCCGTGGCGGCCACGTCCACGGACGGCACCGGGCAAGTCTCCTTCGAGGTGCAGACCGGGCGGGAGGCCACCGGGCTGGGCTGCGGCGACCGCGACACCGAAGGCGGCGGGGCTCCGCGGGGCTGCTGGCTGGTCATCGTGCCACGTGGCCAGCTGTCGCCCGACGCCTCCAGCCAAAACCGTCAGGGTGTCAGCGAGTCGCCGCTCAGCGCGAGCAACTGGGCGCAGCGCCTGCAGGTGCACCTGGACTTCCTGCCCACCAGCAACATCTGCCCGCAGGACACCGTGCAGCGGCCGGTGATCGGCACCGAGCTGGTCGCGAACATGATGACCTCCTGGCAGCCGGCGCTGTGTCAGAACGGCGGCGCGGTCTACAGCTTCACGCACACCGCGGACGCCACGAACGCCGTCCAGCTGGCCAGCAACCTGCCCGGCTCGGCCGGGCTCGCCTTCACCACCAAGCCGATCGCCTTCGCCGATCAGGGCCCGCCGCTGGTCTACGCCCCGGTGGCGGTCACGGGCATCACCTTCGCCTTCCGCATCGACGTGCGGAAGGGCTCCGAAACCCAGCAGGTGCAGCGGATCGGCGTCGGTCCGGAGCTGGTGGCGAAGGCGCTGACCCAGTCGTACCGCGGTGACCTCCCGGGCGGTGCCTCCAGCGGAAACGACTTCGTCCAGCCGGAGTGGATGAAGGCGGTCCGGCTGACGATCGTCGACGACCCGCGGTGGAAGGCGCTCAACCCGGAGGTCGCCACGCTCTCGAACGCCGTCATCACGCTGGCGCCGATGACGACCGCCGACCAGTCCGCGGTCAACCAGGCGGTCTGGGGCTGGATCCAGTCCGAGCCGGGCACCCGGTCCTGGCTGGGTGGAACGGCCGATGCGGGGGGCATGGTGGTCAACCCGAACTACCAGGCGCTCAAGCTCGGTGACCCGCCCCCGGGCAGCAGCTACCCGCGCGCCGACCCCACCTGCACCCACATCACCAGCGGAAACCCCGCCCCTCCGGCGGACGCCTGCTTCACCTCGGTGGACTACGTGCCGTACGCCCTCAACCTCGAGGACGCCGCCGTCCACGTGCAGCGCGGCAACACGCACGGCACCGCCGGCTGGGATCCGAACGGCTTGTCCCCTGAAGGAAACGCCGGATGGTGGGCGAAGCCGGCGCCGAGGGCTCTCGGCCAGCGCTTCAGCTGGGCGATCACCGCGGCCTCGGTCAGCGCCCGCTACGGGCTGCCCACCGCCAACCTGTGCTCCTCCGACGGCGCCGGCTGCGTCGCCCCGTCGGCGGCCAGCCTTACCGCCGCGGTGGCGGCCGCGAAAGCGGACAGTGCCGGGCTACTGCGCGTCGACCCCGCGGCCCCCGGCGCGGGCGGGTACCCGCTCACCCAGATCGTCTACGCCGCCGTCCGCACGAACCAGGACCCAGCCGCGCTGCGCGACACCGCCGCGTTGCTGGACTACGCCGCCGGCGCCGGGCAGACCTCCGGCGTCGAGGTGGGCCAGCTCCCGCCCGGCTACCTGCCACTCCCCGCCGACCTGCGCGCGAAGACACGTGCCACCGCGCAGACGCTTCGGGAGATCGCCGCTGCGGGGCCCAGCCCGTCGCCGAGCCCATCCGGCGGGCAGACCGGCGGCGGCGACTCCGATGCGAACGGCGGGGCCGGTGTGCCCAACGGTGGTGCCTCACCGGTGCCCGCCAGCCCGAGCGCGGTGCCGTCCGGGGGGACGGTGAGCCAGCCCCCCGCCGGCCTCGCCGCCGGTTCGACCCCCGACGACGCCCTTGGAATCATCCGTTGGGTGCTGGTCGCCGCGCTTGTCGCCGGTGCCGGCGGCAGCCTCGGCGGCGTACTCCTGCGACATCTGCCCCCAGCACTAAATCGCCTACTTCGCCGCACCCGGCGCGCTAATTGACAAGCCATCCGCTCCTGTTACTTCCTCTTAATATTGGCGTTTCCTTGGAATTGCCAACCTGACTCCAAAACGGGGTACTGGCCACCATTGTCGATCGCAAGGATTGTCGTGGCTCGATCAAACAGGTCGAGCACGGTTCTCAGCCCTGAAAGGGGTGAACACATGAAGCTGAAGAGCTTCATCGGTGCCGCGGGCGCATGCGCGCTGGCCGCCGGCGTCATGGTCGGCGTGGCCGGCCCGGCTGCCGCGGACCCGGCGGGTCCCAGCACGAGCATCAACGTCGACGGTGGCGGCTCGGACACCACCCAGGACGTGATGAACGCGATCGCCAACGACGCCGGGTACAGCTCGTGGAACGCGCTCAACCCGACGACCGGCGCGGCCCACGACCTGATCGACACCAAGACCACCGCGGCCTGCACCGACATCTCGCGGCCGAACGGCTCCAGCGAGGGTGTGGCCGCCCTGCGCCGTTCGCTGTCGGCGACGTCGACGGCCACCTACCCCGGCGCGACGTGGGCCGCGGGTTCGGGCTGCTTCGACTTCGCCCGTTCCTCCAGCGGTCCGGGCGGCAACGCGAGCCCGCAGGGTCTGCTGCAGTACATCCCGTTCGCGCTGGACGGCGTGACGGTCGCGGTGGGTCCGGCGTCGGGGGCGGACGCCACCGTCATCGGGGGCACTTTCGACCTGGCTGAGCTGCAGGCGATGTACAGCGCCGGTACGCCGGCGGTCGCCAGCAACGGCGTCACCTACGACCCGCGGACCGACGACGGTCTGACCGGTACCGAGATCCACCTGCTGATCCCGCAGCCCGGTTCCGGGACGCGGAACTTCTTCGCCGGCGCGATGGGCATCAACGCGACGACTCCGCCGGCCTGGGTGAGGGACACGTTCACGCCGACCGCCGGTGGTGCCGCGCAGTCGGTGCAGGAGCACGACGGCACGGCGGTCCGGCTGGACCACAACGCGCTCATGCCGTACTCCATCGCCCAGTGGCTCTCGCAGCAGAGCCACCCGGCCATCGACCGCCGTGACGGCGCCCGCCTGCAGAACATCGGCACGCTGTCGCCGTTCGACTCGACCGGTCTGCGGCTCAACACGCAGTTCCACCCGAGCCTCGTCCGCGAGGTCTACAACGTGATCTCGCGCGCGGCCGTCGACGCGGGCACCAGCAACACCCTCAACACCATCTTCGTCGGCAGCAACCCGCTGGTCGGGGTCTGCTCCTTCACCGGCCGGATCACCGAGTACGGGTTCGGCACCATCGGCTCGCGCTGCGGCGTGGTCGACCCGAACCTGCGCGCATTCGCCACCCTCTAGTTCAACTCCAGATCCTCAGGAAACGCCCGTAACTGATTTACCCGGGTGCCTGGCCGGCAGTTCTCCTCGCCGGCCAGGCACTTTGGCACAAAGTGCAAAGCATAGGCAAACGTGGATGTATACCGAGTGCGTCATACCCGCGAGGAAAGAAGGTACGTGATGAAACTGCGGAATGTACGTCGTAGCCTGGCGGTCTTCGGCGCCACCGCGGCCGCGGCCGTTGCCGTGATCGCCGCGCCGGCGCCGGCCCAGGCCCACGGTGGCAACTGGCCCGGGCTGCTCCGCCTGTCGCCGACGAAGGGGTCGGTCAACGACAACCCGATGGCCAGCTACTCGGCGACCAAGGCGTGCCCCGCCGACCACCGCACCGCCGGCATGGTCGCCCTGGCCGCTCCGGACGGCACGTCCCTGCGCCTGAGCGGCAACTTCGTGCCGACCGCCGCGAGACCGAGCGGCACGCTGGACACGGCCCTCATCTTCACCGTCCTCGCCGGCAACCTCACCACCGGTTACTACGAGGTCGACGTGCTCTGCTTCAACGCCGCATTCGAGTCCGTCAAGGCCGACGTGAACCTGATCAAGATCGACGTCGAGGCCGGCACCTGGAAGGCGCTCATCTAGCGGTTGGGCGTAGCGGTGGTGCCGGCACCTCCGGCACCTCCGGCACCACCGTCACCGGCACCGATCCGCCTAGCCGTCCTGGGGAGTGGAATCAGCCGGCCCAGGCATGAGGCGTGGGCCACGAAACAGGAAGTGGGGAACTATCGTCAATGAACGCTACAGCTCCCAGGCGTCGCGAGAGTGCGGCAGCGCCTGGTGGGGGCACCACCGCTGACCGGGGCCGGCACAGACGCCGCGCCGCGGCACTCGCCGGTCTCTGCGCGGCTGTGGCCGGCGCGGTCCTGTACGCACCGGCCGCGCAGGCCGATGTCGGCGACGGTCCAGGTGGCCTGACCCTCAACCCCACGAGTGGCTCGACAAGCGCCGAGACGATGGGAACGTTCACCAGCACGATCGCCTGCCCGACCGCCAACCGGTTCGCCGCGAACGTTCAGATCGTGCGGGAGGGAACCCCGCCCACGCTGCTGGTCCGGCTGTCGGAGAACATCTTCGGGCTGTCGGACACGCCGCCGAGCGGCGGGTTGGACGTCCTCGGTGCCGGGGGACTCGCGCGGATCTTCAGCGAGCAAGGGCTGCCGTCCGGGGACTACCAGGTCGCGTTGCTCTGCTTCAACACCGGCGCCGCCCAGTTCGTGGCGGCGGCCACCACGTGGATCCACGTCGACCTGGCGGCCGGCACCTGGGCGGTCGTCGACGGCGGCGACCCCGGCGCGGTCACCACCACGACCACGCTGAACGCCCAGCCGACCACCGCCCAGCCGGGGCAGGCCGTAACCCTGACCGCGACGGTGTCCGGCGAAGGCGCCACCGGAAGTGTGGAGTTCCTGAACGGCTCCGCGTCGTTGGGCACCGATGACGTGTCGGGCGGGACGGCCACGCTGACGGTGGACACCTTGCCGGTCGGCCTGCACTCGTTGACCGCGAAGTTCACGCCCACCGACCCTGCGGCGTTCACCCCGTCCACCTCGCAGGCGGTGGCCGTCAGGATCTCCGGTGGCACCGGCGGCGGGTCGGGCAACCAGTCGCTCAACGTCACCGTCCCGCAGGGGGGCGGCAGCGGGGAGCTCACCATGTCCGTCGCCGGCGACGCGGTGGACCTGGAGCAGGTGAGCGCCGGAGATCTGGCGTTCCGGGGCCAACTGGCCACGATCACCGTGACCGACGACCGCCCTTCGCTCGCCGGCTGGTACGTCACCGGATCGACCTCGGACTTCACCGGTACCGGGACCGACAAGATCGGCGGGGAGAACCTGGGTTGGACGCCGGAGGTGGCCGACGCGTGCGACGAGGTTGTCGCGGGTTCGCCCGTCACGCCGGGCAGTCCGGGCCTGAAGCAGGAGGCCACGCTGGCCACTGTGGATGCCGGTAAGGGCGGCGGTGACTGCGCTCTCGGCGGGACCCTGGAGCTTCAGGTGCCCGAGGAGACGCCGGCGGGTGACTACTCGGCCACCCTCACCGTCACATTGGTAAGCAAGTAGCGACCGGGGGGATGGGGCAGGTCGTCCCGCGGCCCGCCTCATCCGCTCAGCCGCCTGACAGGCGTAATCCCGATCCGGCCACCCAGCTGGCCGGCATCGGCATATGAGGGGAACCTTCGATGATCAACCGTCGGCGGGCCTACCGCGGCTGGCACCTGGTGCCGGTCGTCGCGGTGTTCCTGGCCAGCGCGGCTCCGGTGGCGGCAGTGGCCCAGCCGCCCACGCCGGTCGCCGCCCCGGCGCCGAGCCCGTCGCCGCCGGCCGGCCAGGGTCCACAGTCGACACCGCCGGGCGGGGGAGCGGTGACGCGGTGGTCCGTGGCGCCGGCCAACGCCAGCGGCCCGGACGGGCGCACCCGCTTCTCGTACGAGGGCGTCCGCCCCGGCGCGGTGGTGCGCGACTACGTCAGCATCACCAACCTCGGCACCGCGCCGGTCACGTTCCGGGTTTACGCCGCCGACGGGATCACCCTGCCCGAAGGCACGATCGGGATGGCGACCGCCGACGTGAAGCCGACCGACGTCGGCGCCTGGACCCGCCTACCCCACGCCAGCCTGCGGGTGCCGCCACGGACGCGGGTGGTCGAGCGGTTCACCATCACGGTGCCGGCCAACGCCACCCCCGGCGACCACGTGGGCGGCGTGATCGCCTCGATCACGGAGAAGGCCGCGGGCGGCCAGGTCGACCGGGAGAACCGCTTCGCCGTCGCCACCTACCTGCGCGTGGCCGGCACGTTGACCGCGGCGCTCGGCGTGGAGGCGGTGTCCACCAGCTACGACGGGACCGCCAATCCGTTCGGTGGTGGCGGCGCCGTCATCGCGTACACGGTGCGCAACACCGGCAACGTCCGGCTGTCCGGCGCCCAGAGCGTTTCCGTCACGAGCGTGTTCGGCACCGAGGCCGTGACCCAGCCCGCCACCCTGGAGGAGTTGCTGCCCGGCGACTCCGTACGCCTCACCGCGCGCATGGCCGGTGTCCTGCCCGCCGGGCCGCTGAAGGCCCACGTGACGGTCACGCCGGCGCAGGTGCCGGGCGCGCCGCAGATGTCCGGTCCGCTCGCGCCGACCGCGCAGACGGTGGGTCTGTGGGCGACACCGTGGCCGCAGATCGTGCTGTTGCTGATCCTCGTCGCGGTCTGCGCCGGCCTGTGGTGGTGGCTGGGCTGGAGCCGCCGACGCTTCAACGCGAAGCTCGCGGCGGCGGAGGCGCGGGGCCGCCGGCAGGCCGCCGGGCAGGCCGACGACGCGCTTGCCGGCGGCGGAGCACTCGCTGCCCTCTTCGAGCCCGCCGCCGACGCCGCGCCCGCGCAGCTCGCTCCCATCGCGGCCGGCGGCAACGGCAGCCGCCCGGCTGGCCATGACGAGACCGACGCCGACCGTGCCGGCGAAGCCGCGCCGCCGGCCGCACCCGACCCGGATTGAGGAGCCCGAGCATGTCGAACCGAAACGCGATCCGCTTCGGCCGGCGACTGGCGAGGGGAGCCCTGTTCGCCGTCCTGACCGTTGGCCTGGCCGCGCTCGGCGCGGCGCCGAGCGCGCTCGCCGAGCCCGGCGACGGGCAGTCGGTCAGGGTCACCGTTCCCGAGCACACGATGCCGCCGGGACAGGCCAGCCTGGCGTGCGCCGGCGCCGGTGGCGGCTCGCTGGGCGACAACCCGACGTTGCACCCGGGCGACGAGCTCTCCTGCACCGGGACCGGGTTCGCGGCTGGTGAGCGGGTCGCCATGTCTCTCGGCGCCGGGCGTGACCTCGGCACGGTCGACGCCGGTCAGGACGGCACCGCTCGCCGGGACATCTCGCTCCCGGCCGATCTCGGCGCGGGCCGCAGGACCCTCACGTTCGAGGGCGGGACGTCAAAGCGCACCGCGAGCTTCGCGTTCACGGTCACGATCGTCGCGAACGTGCCGATCGGGCCCTCCGACGGTGGCGGGGGTGGCTCCCTGCCGCGGACCGGCGCCAGCCTGATCGGGTTCGCCGGCGCTGGAGTGGGGCTGATCGTGATCGGTGGCCTGTTGACGGCCATGGGGCGGCGCCGCACACTGCGGCGGGCGCTGGCCGCACCCGGGGAGGAACGCGGATGACGGCCGTCGTCGTCAGCGACACGAGCGACCGCCCGACGGAGCTCGGGTCCGGCGGTGTGGCGATGCCCGCCGCCGCGCCGGACGGCCGTCCCTCGGGCGAGCCGGCCCGCACCGAGCCGGCGCCGTCGGCGCTGCGCGTCGCGTCGACCATGCTGCTCCTCCTCTCGTTCGTGGTGCTCATCTTCGCCACGTACATCGGAGCGTTCTCCTCGCTGCACCACGCGAGAGCGCAGTACACCTCCTACGCGAACTTCCGCAAGGAGCTGGCGCAGGCGACGGCGCCGGTGGGTCCCACCCGGCCGGACGACCCGAGCAAGCTGCTCGCACAAGGCACCGCCGTCGCCGTGCTCTCGATCCCGCGGATCGACCTGCGCGAGGTGGTCTTCGAGGGCACCACCGGCTCGATCCTCCAAAATGGACCGGGCCACCTGCGTAACACGCCGATGCCGGGCCAGTCCGGCGTCTCAGTGATCATGGGCCGGGCCACGACGTACGGCGGGCCGTTCGGCCAACTGTCCACATTGAACCCGGGCGACACCTTCACCGTCACCACCGGTCAGGGCGTATCGACGTTCCGGGTCCTTGGCGTGCGCCGTGGTGGCGACCCGTTTCCGCCCCCCGTCGCCGCGGGCGGCGGCCGGCTGACGTTGACGACGGCCGACGGGTCACCGCTGCTGCCCTCCGGAGTGCTCCGCGTCGACGCCGACCTGACCTCCCCAGCGCTGCCCACGCCGCCGATGCCGCTCACGAGGCGCGACCTGTCGACGGCGGAGCTGGCGCTCGGCACCGACCAGTTCGCGTGGATGCAGCTCGTCCTGTGGGGCCAGGCGCTGGTGGCGGCCGCCGTGCTGCTCGCCGTGGCCCGGCTGCACTGGGGGCGCTGGCAGGTGTGGACCGTGTCCGTTCCGGTGCTGGTCTTCTTCTGCGTGGGCACCGCCGACCAGATCGCCCGGCTGCTGCCCAACCTGATGTGAGGAAAGTGTCGAAGAGAAGGACGTTTGCGCCGTGAGTGAGCATGAAGACACCGTGACCGTGCAAGCCGGACCGGGCCACGGTCCCGCGACCGCCGATACCGTCGTCGCCCCCGCGCCGGCGCGGCGCGACGACACCCTCGAGCTGTCCCGCGGGCTTGCCGAGCCGCCGCCGGCCGGCAGACGGCGCATGCCACTGGCCGGGCTGGAGGCGCGCCAGATCACCGCCTGGTTCGGCGACCACCAGGTGCTCGACCGGGTGTCGCTGTCGATGCGCGCGGGTGAGGTCACGGCGCTCATCGGACCGTCCGGGTGCGGCAAGTCCACCTTCCTGCGCATCCTCAACCGGATGCACGAGCTCATCCCGAGCGCCAGCCTCGCCGGCGAGGTCCTGCTGGACGGCCAGGACATCTACGACTCCTCCCGGCGGATCACCCAAGCGCGCCGGCAGATCGGCATGGTCTTCCAGAAGCCGAACCCGTTTCCGGCCATGTCCATCTACGACAACGTGGTCGCCGGGCTGAAGCTCACCGGCACCAGCATGCGGCGCGGCGACAAGGACAACCTGGTGGAGGAGTGCCTGACCAAGGCCGGGCTGTGGCGTGAGGTCCGTGACCGGCTCCGCCAGCCGGGCGGGGCGCTCTCCGGCGGCCAGCAGCAGCGGCTGTGCATCGCCCGCTCGCTCGCCATCCGCCCGCGTGTGCTGCTGATGGACGAGCCGTGCTCCGCGCTCGACCCGACCTCGACCCGGGTCATCGAGGAGACCATCGCCGAACTCGTCGCGGAGGTGACGATCGTCATCGTCACCCACAACATGCAGCAGGCCGCCCGCGTCTCCAACCGGTGCGCGTTCTTCCTCGCCGAGCAGGGCACCCCCGGATACATCGTCGAGCACGGCCCGACAGACGCGATGTTCAACGACCCGCAGGACCCGCGTACCTCAGACTACGTCAACGGCCGGTTCGGCTGAGTCGCCCGGCTCGTCGTCGTACACCCTGACGCCGTCCTCGCCGGTCCAGCCGGAGAGCAGGCCGAGGGCGGCCGCGGTGACCTCCGGGTAGTCGGGGATCGACGATTGGGCTCCTGGTCGGGTCACCGCCAGTGCCGCTGCCGCGTTGGCGGTGGCGACCGCGTTCGGGGTGGTTACGCCGTTGGCGAGTTCCGCGGCGAGTACGCCGCAGAAGGTGTCGCCGGCGGCGGTGGTGTCGACGGCGTTCACCGCTGGTGCGGGCAGGTGCAGCCATGGTTGATCGCGGGTGGCGAGCAGGCTTCCTTGCTTTCCGAGTGTGACGAGGACGGTCGGGGTCCGCTGGAGCAGTTGGGCGATGCGGTGGTCCAGGGTGCCGGTGGTGTCCTGGGTCAGCTCGGTGGCTTCGTGCTGGTTGACGATGAGCATGTCGATGCTGTTCCAGAGTGCTTCGGGTAGTGGCATCGCGGGGGCGGCGTTGAGCAGGAGCGGTACTCCTGGGCGGCGGTGTCCGGCGGCGTCGAGGGCGAGTTGGGGCGGTGTTTCGAGTTGGCAGAGCAGCACGTCGGCCTGCGCGACGACCTGCGCGTCCTCGTGGGATAGCGGGACGGGTGAGGCGTTGGCGCCGGGGGCGACGACGATCGAGTTTTCGGCGTGGTCGTCGACGGTGACGAGGGCGAGGCCGGAGGTCGCGTCGGTCAGCGTCGTGAGCCGTAGGTCGAGGCGGTCGTGTCGCAGGAGGCTGCGCATGATGCGTCCCTCTTCGTCGTTGCCGACGCGTCCGATGAGGCTGGTGGCGGTGCCGCCGGCTCGTGCCGCGGCGACGGCCTGGTTGGCGCCTTTGCCTCCGCCGGTGCGGTGCACCGAGGTGGCCAGGACGGTCTCGCCCGGGTGTGGGAGGCGGTGCACCTTGACCGAGATGTCGAGGTTGACGCTGCCCACGACGACGACGTGACCGGCGCGTGGACTGCTCATTTCGGCTCCATGCCGGCCTCGGGCAGGGCGATCTCGATTGCCTCGAGATAGCCGCGCCCGCTGACCGTCTCGTCGATGTGCTGCCGCGGGTCGGGGCTCATCGGTCGTCCTTCCGCGTCGGCGGGGTCCGCGAGGCCCCGGATTCGACTGTAATCGTTTTACAAGAAGCGAGGCTATGGCTTCAAAGACGTCGATGACAAGGAACTTCTTGACGTAACGGCTATGTAAAGGATTACATCTCGACCTTGACGGCGGTCACGAGCCGGTGGAAACGTCTCGGTCCAACGAACGGCCCGTCCGGGTCGTCCACCCCCGCTGGAGGTGAACCTGGTGCCGGCGCACACACCTGAAGCCCGTCCCCCCTCGGCCGACTTTCTGCTGGTCAACGGCCGGATCACGACGGGCGTACCCGGACAGCCGGCGCAGCAGGCGACCGCCGTGCGTTCCGGACGCGTCCTCGGCGTCGGATCGCTCGCGCAGCTTCAACCCCTGGTGGGGGAGGCGACCGCGGTGGTCGACCTCGACGGGCGGCGGGTGGTTCCCGGGCTGATCGACTCGCACATCCACTTCGTCCGGGCCGGCCGGAGCTGGACCGACGAGGTCCGCTGGGACGACGCCGACACGCTCGCCGGGGCCCTGGCACTGGTCACGCGGGCGGCGCGGTCCAGGGCGCCCGGTGCCTGGATCGTGGTGATCGGCGGTTGGCACGCCGGGCAGTTCGAGGAGGGGCGCGCGCCGACGAGGGCCGAGCTTGACGAGGCGGCGCCGGACAACCCGGTGTACGTGCAGGAGTCGTACACCCGGGCGTTCCTGAACAGCCGGGCGATGGCGGCGTGCGGGGTCACCGGCACCGGCGCCGCCCCGGCCGGCGGGGTGTACGAGGTCGACGCGGCGGGCGAGCCGACCGGTGTCGTGACCGGGGTACCCGCGTTCAACCACTGCCTGAGCCGGGCGCTCGACCTCGACGTGGAACGGGCCACCGCCTCCACCCGGGTCCTGGTGGACGAGCTCGCCGCGTACGGGCTGACCGGCGTCGTGGACATGGGCGGCCGGTCCCGGATGAGCGTCGACGCCTACCGGCCGCTGTACCAGCTGCACCGGCGGGGCGAGCTCAACCTGCGGGTCCGGCTGTTCATGCACGTCTTCGGGGGCCCGGAGGACGAGGAGCGGGAGTTCGAGGACTACCTGACCCACGTCCGTCCCGGGTTCGGCGACGACCTGCTCCGGGTGGTCGGGATCGGCGAGATCGCCAGCGCCAAGTGGTACGACGCCGACGGGCTGGAGCAGGTCGTGCTCACCCCGCAGGAGCGCGCCCGGTTCGCCACCATGACCGAGCGGGCCGTCGAGCGCGGCTGGGCGCTGAACATCCACGGCGTCGGCGATCCGACGGTCAGCCAGCTCCTGGAGGTCTGGGAGGGGCTCGACCCGGCGCTCCGGGCCCGCGCCCGGCTCGCGATCTCGCACGCCGACTTCGCCCGGCCCGAGACCCTGCGGCGGATGAAGGCCCTCGGTGTCGGGGTCACCGTCCAGCACTGGATGACGGTCGGCGCCGGCGACCTGGCCCGGGTGATCGGCGAGGAGGCGGTCCGCCAGGCGCCGCCGCTGCGCACGATGCTCGATCTGGGGTTGACGGTCGGCGCCGGTACGGACGCGATGGTGGCGGCGTCGGCGAACCCCTGGTACGCGCTGCACTGGCTGGTGACCGGCATCAACCGTGGCCGGGGTCCCAGCCGGGACAAGGCGCACCTGCTGACCCGCGAGGAGGCGCTACGGGCGTACACCGCCGGCAGCGCCTGGTTCGGCGGTGACGAGCGGGCCTGCGGGACGCTCGAACCGGGCAAGCTCGCCGACCTCGCCGTGCTGGACGCCGACTTCTTCGAGGTCTCGGACGACCAGATCCCGCACATTCGCTCCGAGCTGACGCTCGTCGGTGGCAAGCCGAGCCACATCGGACCGGCCTTCGCCGGCCTCATGCTCCCCGATCCCAGCTAGCAGGAGAGGCACATGATCCCAGAACTTCGGAAGGTCTCGGTCGTCACCGAAGACCTCGTACACGACGAGGACCGCGCGATCGACGGCGGTTGGCGGACGGTGGTCGCGGCCGCCGTGATCGCGAACCCCTGGTACGGCCGCGGGTTCGTCGAGAACCTGTCGCCGGAGGCGCTGCCGCTCGCCGACTCGCTCGGCCGCCTGCTCGCCGAGCAGGTCGTCGCGGGGCTCGGCGGGCCGGACCGGCTCCAGGCGTACGGCCGGGCCGCGATGGTCGGGCTGGGCGGCGAGATCGAGCACACGTCGGCCATCATCCACACCCCGTCGTTCGGCAACGCCGTGCGTTCGGTGACCGGCTCCAAGAGCCTGCTCTACTCCACCAACAGCCGGGCGACCGCGGGCACCTGCGTCACGCTGCCCGGCACGCACCGCGACGACGACTCGCTGCGCGACTACTACATGTCGTTCGACATCGTGCTCGTCGACGCGCCGCGGGACGACGAGATCGTGGTGGCGCTGGGCGGTGCCTCGGGACCGAGGCCGTTCGCCCGGCTCGGCAACCGCGCGAAGGACCGCGAGGCCATGGCGGCCGAGGCCGCCGCGGGCAAGGACGACACCACGGGAGAACGGGCATGAGTCTGTCGGTACGCAAGGTCCATGTCGCGCGCGAGCTGATCTACCGGGAGGGTGGCCGGAGCATCGAGCCGGAGCCTTGGCGCACGTGTGTGGTCGCGGCGGTGGTCAAGAACCCGTGGTTCGGCCTGGGGTACGTCGAGGACCTGGATCCGCTGGTGCGCGAGTGCGCGCCGGCGGTGGCCGAGGTCATCGTGCCCCGGCTGCTGGAGGAGCTGGGCGGGGCCGAGCGGATCGAGGCGTACGGGAAGGCGGCGCTCGGCGGTGACGGGGCGGCCGTGGAGCACTCCGCCGCCCTCATCCAGACGCTCCGGTTCGGCAACGTGCTGCGCGACCTCGCTGGCGGCGAGACGTACATGAGCTCGACCTGCAAGCGCGGCGCGGTCGCCGGGGTGCTCACCGTTCCGATGATCCACAAGAACGACCCCTCGCACCGCGGGCACAACGTCACCGCCTCCGTGGTGGTCCCGGACGCGCCGCGCGGTGACGAGATCCTCGTCGCGGTCGCCGGGGCGAGCGGCGCCCGCCCGTTCTTCCGCCAGACCGGGCCATGACCGCCGGACCGGGCCGTGACCCCGCCGGACCGGGCCGAAAACGAGTGTCCGCGAACCGAGGGCCAACGAACGAAGCGAGAGAGTCGGCATGAAACGTCACGCAGAGATCGTCGGAGGCGGCATCGGCGGGCTCGGGCTGGCCAACGCGCTCGCCCAGCGCGGCTGGGACGTCCAGGTGCACGAGCGCGGCACCCAGATCCGCGAGGTGGGGGCCGGCCTGTACCTGCGCAACAACCCGCTGACCGTGCTGGAGCGGCTGGGCCTGTTCGACGCGGTGGCCGAGACCGGGCTGCGGCTGGAGATCGAGCGGCGGTGCGACCGGTGGGGACGCACCCGCCACGAGGACCGCAACGTCGGCGAGCAGCGGATGTGGGCGCTCAAGCGGGAGTCGCTGATCCGCGTGCTGGAGAGCGCGGCCCGGCGGTCCGGCGTCACGATCCGTACCGGCTCCACGGTCGTCCACGCCGGCCCGGAGGGTACGGTCCGGACCGAGGACGGCGAGACGTTCAAGGCCGATCTCGTCGTCGGCGCCGACGGCTACCACTCGGTGGTGCGCGACAGCCTCGGCCTGACCAAGACGTACCGCAGGCTCTCCAGCGTCGCCACCCGCTATATCATCCCGGGCCGCGAGTTCGAGCCGCTGCCCAGGACGACGATGCACTGGTCCGGCGATCGCCGGGTCGGGGTCACGCCCACCACGCCGGACTCCACGTACATCTTCCTGATCGCCCCGGAGGACGACGCTCCCGGCGTCGCGTACCCGATCGACGTGGCGAGCTGGAGCGCGAGTTTCCCGGCCCTGGCCGGGCTGTTCCAGGCGATCGCGGCCACGCCGAGCGAGCCGTTGCAGCACAACTACATGGTCGTGGAGGCGAAGCGGTGGTCCTCCGGGGTGGCGGCGATCCTCGGCGACGCCGCCCACGGCCTGCCGCCGCTGCTCGGGCAGGGCGCGGGGCTGGCGCTGTCGAACGCGTACGCGCTGGCCCGCGTGCTCGACGAGGAGCCCGGCGGCGTACCGGCGGCGCTGGCCCGTTGGGAACGCGACTACCGGCACTACGCGGACGTCACCCAGAAGTGGTCCTGCCGGCTGGACAGCCTGACCTGGAAGTGGCCCAAGCCGCTGCTGTTCGCCCGCGAACCGGTGCTGCGGGCCATCCAGACCGCCCCGTGGTGGGAGCGGGAGATGCACATCGCCGACAGCTTCCCGGTCGCCGGCTGACCGCTCGTGACCGACCGACCCGCTGGTTCGCCCAGATCACGAAGGGAGCCGATCATGCGTACCCAAGCACTCGACCGTGTCGCCGACGCGCGGACCGGTACGGCGTCCTCGAACGCCGGCTTCGCCTGCCGGAACGTCAACGCGAGCTACACGGGTGGCCACGGCGGCGCGCCGATCTTCGAAGGGATCGACTTCGACGTCGCGCCGGGCGAGTTCGTCTCGATCCTCGGCGGCTCGGGCGTCGGCAAGACGACGCTGCTGCGCGTGCTCGGTGGCCTGCACGCGGCCGGCAAGGGATCCGACGTGCGGTTCGCGGGGCAGCCGCTGTCCGGCGCCCCGGACCGCGTCGTCATGGTTTTCCAGAACTACGCCGCCTCCCTGCTGCCCTGGCGCACCGTGGAGAGCAACGTGCGGCTCGGGCTCGAGGGCAAGATGCCCCGGCGGGAGCAGCGCGAGCGGGCGCTGGCCGCGCTCACGATGGTCGGGCTCGCCGACAACCTCCACTACCACCCGCGGCAGCTCTCCGGCGGCATGCAGCAGCGGGTGCAGATCGCCCGGGCGCTGGTCATGGACCCGCTCGCGCTGCTGATGGACGAGCCGTTCGGCGCGCTCGACGCGATCACCAAGGCCACGCTGCAGGACGCGCTGCTGAGGATCCAGCGGCAGACCGGCATGACGGTCGTGTTCGTGACCCACGACCTGGACGAGGCGATCTACCTCAGCGACCGGATCATCGTCCTCGCCGGCTCGCCAGCGGGCGTCGCCCGGGACCTGGCGGTCGACCTGCCCCGGGAACGGGACCAGGTCGCGACCAAGGCCGACCCGCGCTACCTGGAGCTGCGCCAGGAGATCTACACCGTCATGCACAGCTCGGACCCGCGGCGGCGGCCATGAGCACCGCGCGGACCGGCCGGAGCGCGTGGCTGCCGGGGTTCAACGCCGCCGGGCTGGTGACCGCGGCCGGCATCCTGGTGGTCTGGCAGCTGCTGGTCAGCACCAAGGTCGTGGACTTCCTGTTCCTGCCGGGCCCGCTGGCCATCGCCGGCCGGATGCCCGAGCTGCTGGCGTCCGCCGACTTCCACGAGCAGTTCCTGCACACGCTGACCTACAGCCTCTCCGGCTGGGGCATCGGGGCGGGGATCGGCATCGTCGTCGGCAGCCTCTTCGGGCTGTCCCGCCTCGCCGACCAGTGGGCGATGACCAGCGTCACCGTGGTACGGCTCATCCCGGCGATCGCCCTGCTCCCGATCACCGCGCTCATCTTCGGGCTCTCCTCCTCGATGGAGCTGGTGCTCGTCACCTACGTCGCGGTGTGGCCCGTACTGGTCAGCGTCGCCGGCGGCATCCGGACGGTCGAGCCCCTGCTGCGGGACGTGGCGCGCACCCTCCACCTGCGCTGGTTTCGGGAGCTGGGCCAGGTGGTGCTGCCATCGGCGATCGGGCCGATCCTGGTCGGGCTGCGGCTCTCGCTCAGCTCGGCGTTCGTGGTCGCCATCGTCACCGAGATGATCGGCAACCCGGCGGGGCTGGGCAACAGCCTCAACAACGCCCGCAACGCCATGCAGCCCGAGCTGACCTTCTGCTACATCGTCGTGATCGGCGTGACCGCCGTCGCCGCCAACGCGGTCTTCAACGCGCTGAGCCGCTGGGCCGGCCGGGGGTCGTCGGCCCGCAAGGTCGACGACCGGTTGGGGGTGGCGTGATGCGCCCCGTCCTGCGCCGGGCCCGCGGCCTGGTACCCCTGGTGGCCCTGCTCGCCCTCTGGCAGCTGTTCGGCACCGACGACTCGGTCTACTTCCCGCGCCCGTCGACCTGGTGGACCGCGATGGTGGCGGAGTGGGACAACGACCGGCTGGTCGAGGCGGTCGCCGCGACGTCCGGACGGTTCGTGCTCTCGCTCGCGATCGCCACCGTGATCGGGGCGCTCATCGGGTTCGCGATGGCCGAGGTACCCGTCCTCGACCGCTCGCTGAACCCCACCTTCGAGTTCCTGCGGGTCATGCCGGCGGCGGTCACCGTACCGATCTTCGTGCTGATGCTCGGCTACACCAACCAGATGGCCGTGGTCGCCATCGTCTTCTCCTCGATGTGGCCGATGATCCTCTCGACCCGCTCCGCCGCGGCCGACATCCCGCCCCTGCTGCGCGACGTCGGCACCACCCTGCACCTGTCCGGGCTCCAGGTCGTCCGCAAGATCCTGCTGCCCTCGCTCTTCCCGGCCGTGTTCCTCGCACTGCGGGTGGCCGGCCCGATCACGTTCGTGGTCACCCTCCTGGTCGAGATGCTGACCGGGATCACCGGTACCGGATCGGCGATCTTCCTCGCCCAGCAGAGCTACCAACCCTCGACGGTCTACGGGTTCATCTGCGTGGTCGCGATCATGGCGCTGCTGGTCGACGTCGCCGCCGGCCGGCTGGAGAAGGCGGCCACCGCCTTCGGCGGCGCCCGGTCGCGGTCCGGCCGGACCGAGCAGGTGCCGGCGTGAGACCGCCTCGCCCCACCCCCGAGAACCGACAAATACAAGGAGACGACACCATGAGTACCCGAAGAAGGTCTTTACTGGCCGCGACCGTTGCGGCCGCCCTGACGCTCGGCATCGGCGCGTGCGGCGGGGACGACGCGGACACCGCGGAGACCGGCGCGGGCGGCCGTACCAAGATCCGCCTCGCCACCACCAACCCGACCGTGACGCTGCTGGCGATCTACGCCGCCCAGGAGCAGGGCTACTTCACCCGGCACGGGCTCGACGTCGAGGTGACCCCGATCGCCGACGCCACGCAGATCCCGTCCGCGATCGGCAAGCAGTTCGACGTCGGCTGGACCGTGCAGCCGATCGGCATCAACGCGGCCGCGCGCGGCATCCCGATCACCGTCGTGGCCGGCGGGGAGCGCAACCAGCCCAACAACCAGCAGCTGTTCCTGCTGTCCGGGGCCGGCTCCAAAATCAAGTCCGTCAAGGACCTGGCCGGCGCCCGGGTCGGCACGGCGACGCTGGCCGGCGCCAACACGATGCTCACCAAAGCGGTCATCGACAAGGCCGGCGTCGACCTCAAGAGCGTGCAGTTCGTGCAGGTGGCCTTCGCGGACATGCCCGACCAGCTGCGCGCCGGCACCGTCGACGTCATCGCGGTCTCGCCGCCGCACGCCCAGATCGCCCTCGACGCCGGAGCCCAGGACCTCGGGGTGTGGCCGTACCAGATCCTCGGCGACACCGCGCTGACCACGTTCATGATGGCCGGCAAGGAGTGGGCGGCCGCGCACCAGGACGCGCTCGGGTCGATGCGCCAGGCGTTGGACGAGGGCGGCAAGTGGATCGGCGCCAACCAGGACGGCGCCGCCGAACTGCTCAAGAAGCGCACCGGCCTGGACGCCGCCCTCGTCGACCGGCTCAAGCTGCAACTGCCCTCGTTCACCTACCAGGAGTACGACGCCGACGACTTCGTCCCCTGGGTCGAGCTCATGAAGACCTACGGAACCCTCGACAAGGGCACCGACGCCAAGCAGCTCGTCGACAAGATGCTCGGCACCAACTAGCAGAGGTAGGACATGACAGACAAGCGTGCGCTCTTCGTCGGCGAATCCTGGACGGTCCACAGTATCCACCAGAAGGGCTTCGACAGCTTCACCACGACGGAGTACGCCGAAGGCGGAGGGTGGCTGCGCGCGGCCCTGGAGGCGGGCGGCTGGACGGTGACGTACCAGCCCTCGCACGTGGCCGCCGTCGACTTTCCGTCCACAGTGGACGAGCTGGGCCGGTACGACTGCGTCATCCTCAGCGACATCGGCGCGAACACCCTGCTCATCCACCCGGAGACCTTCCGGCTCGGCAAGGCGCTGCCGGACCGCCTCCAGACCCTCCACGACTGGGTCGTCGCCGGCGGCGGCCTGGTCATGGTCGGCGGCTACCTGAGCTTCCAGGGCATCGACGCCAAGGCGCGGTTCGCCAACACCCCGGTCGAGCGGGCACTGCCGGTCACCATGCTCGACCGGGACGACCGCGCCGAACGCCCGGCCGGCGTGACGCCGCTGCTCTGCCTGAAGGACCACCCGCTCGTGGCCGACGTGCCCGGCGACTGGCCCGACCTGCTCGGCTACAACGTCGTCTCGCCCCGCCCCGAGGCTGAGGTGATCGCCACCGTCGACGGCGACCCGCTGCTGGCCACCTGGACCTACGGGCGCGGCCGGGCGGTGGCCTTCACCTCCGACTGCGGCCCGCACTGGGCACCCCAACCGTTCGTCGACTGGGACGGGTACGCGCCGATGTGGCAGGGCATCGCGTCCTGGGCGGCCGGCCGGATCGGCTGAGCCCGCGCACCCGTCACCGACTCCCTCTCCGTTGGAGGCCACTCACATGCCCGTCTGGGACGACTTCCTCACCGAGACCGACAAGGCCGTGCTCGCGGTCAGCGGTCACGGCATGAACCTCGAAATGGGCTCGCGCCCCGCGCTCCTGGTCATCGACGTCAGCTACGCCTTCACCGGCCATGTCGACGAGCCGATCACCGAGTCGGTCAAGACCTGGTACAACTCGTGCGGCAGCTACGGCTGGGCGGCGATCCCGTACATCCAGCGGCTCCTGGTCGCCGCACGCGCCCGCAACCTGCCGATCCTCTACTCGACGGGGTACGAGCCACGGCCGGACGGCTTCGGTGAAGGGCTGTGGCGCACCGTCCGCCAGGGTGAGCCGCCGAAGGTGCCCGGCTTCGGTCCACAGCAGATCGTACGGGAGGTCGCCCCGCAGGAGCGCGACATCGTGCTGCACAAGCGGGCGCCGAGCGTCTTCTTCGACACGCCGCTGAAGACGTACCTGCGCGACCTGAACGCCGACTGCCTGATCGTCTGCGGGACGACCACCTGCGGCTGCGTCCGGGCGACCGTGGTCGACGCCTTCTCGTACGGCATCAACACGATCGTCGCCGAGGAGGCCTGCTTCGACCGCTTCCAGGCCTCGCACGCGATGGCGCTGTTCGACATGAACGCCAAGTACGCCGACGTACTGCCCACAAAGGACATCGTCCGGCACATCGAGAGCCTGCCCGGCGACCGGTTCCGCGGCACGATCGCCCCAGCCACAGCCCCAGCTTCCGCTTCGGCCCCGGCTTCCGCTTCGGCCCCGGAGGGGGCGCGATGAGCCGGCGGTTCATCGTGACCCGGTTTCGGCTGTCCGAGGGCGACACGATCGGGGAGTACCGCGCCTGGTCGCTCTCCTATCTGCGTCCGGTGTTGCGTGGGTACCCTTCGGTGGTGTCCTTTCTCGACTTCGCGGTGGTCGGGGCCGAGCCCGAGGGCGGTGAGAGGTGGGACGGCTGCGAGATCATCGAGGTGACCGACTTCGCCGCGTTCGCCGAGGACGACGCGACCGGTGAGGGGGCGAAGCTCTCCGCCGCTTGGCGTGATCGCGTGGCCGGCTGGTCCATCGATCGGCTTGAGGACCTGGCGGAGTTTGAGGACAGCGCCGGTCCATAGCGTGTGACGGTCGTGGCGCGGCCCCGGGCGGTGCGGCGACAGGGAAGTGGCGGGGACGGTACGGGTGAGGACGAGGATGGCAGGTTCGGAGGCAAGGCCGGGACGGTCCACGGTCGCGGATGTCGCCCGGGTGGCGGGCGTGTCGACCGCCACCGTTTCGCGGGTGCTCAGCGGTCGTGGCCCGGTGAGCCCTGAGTTGCGGAGCCGGGTCAACGCGGCCGCGGCCGAGCTCGGCTACCGGGTGAACACCGCGGCTCGGGCGCTGCGGCGGGATCGCACCTCGACCGTCGGGATTGTCGTGCCGGACCTGGGCAACCCGTTCTTCACCCTGCTGGTCGACGGGCTGGAGCGGCGGATCCAGGAGCTTGGGATGTCGTTGCACCTCAGCAGCTCGCACAACGATCCAAAGATCGAGGCCGAACGTGTCCGGTCGTTCATCGCCGCCCGGGTGGAAGTTCTCATCATCACTCCGGTCCACGTCGAAAGGAGCGGCGCGATCCTGCGGGAAGCCGCGGAACAGGTGCCCGTGGTGCAGCTGGACCAGTACGCGGACGGTGTCGACTCGGACTGGGTGGGCCTGGCCGAGGAGGTGGGGATGCGGCTGGTCGTCGAGCATCTCGCGGCGCAGGGGGTCCGCCGCGCGGTGTACGTCGGGGCCGTGCCCACCGACTCCTCTTCGCGCGAGCGCCACAAGGTGGCCTGCCGTGTGGCCGCGGGTCTGGGGATCGACATGCCGGCGGACGATCGCCTGCTGGGCAGCTTCAGTGCCGAGTGGGGCCGGCGCGCGGCCAGCCTGATCGCCAGCGGGCCGCTGCCGGACGCGGTCAGCTGCGGGGCCGACATAGTCGCGTTCGGGATCCTGGAGGGATTCGACGCCGTCGGCATCCGCGTGCCCGACGACGTGCTCCTGACCGGCTTCGACGACATACCGTTCTCGTCGCACCCCAGACTCTCCATCACGACGGTGCGGCAGCCGATCGCCGAGATCGCCGCTTCCGCCGTCAAGATCCTCGATGAGATCGTAAACAGCGCCAGCGGGCGGCAACCACAGCGCATAGCCCTGCCGCCCGAGCTTGTGGTCCGTGACAGCTCACGCCGCCGGATCACCCGCTGAGTCTCCGCGTTCAGCTCCGGTCGCCGTCCGGATCTCGGTCGCGGCGGGCGAACCGGCGTCGTCGGCGTTCGCCGGCCGCCGGACGGACGCGTGCCCGTGCCCAGCCGAACGCGGCGAGCGCGACGAGCAGTGCGGCGGCGCCCGCGGCCAGCCCGATTCTCCTGGCCGAGGACGATGTCGCGGTCTGCGCCCCGCCCGCGGCGGGCGCCGCCTGCGGGGAGAGCCCGGCGGTCGACGGCGTGTCCGAGGGTTCGGGCTCGATCAGTTGGCCGACCGAGACGTCGGCGGGCAGCGCGAATCCCCAGTCCAGCAGGGTGGTCACCTCCCCGTAACTGCCTATCGGCTGGGCCTGCGCGCCGAGCAGGGTGACCACGAGCCGGCGGCCACGGCGTTCGGCCGCCCCCACGTAGGTCTGCCCGGCCAGGTCGGTGAAACCGGTCTTGCCGCCGAGCATTCCGGGATACCTGTGCAGGAGTCCGTTGTCGTTGTCGAACTGAAAACCACGCGCGCCGTTGCGTTGGGCCGGGATCCACGCCGTGTCGGTCGCCGTGTAGCGCCGGAAGTCGGCGCGGGCGTAGCAGGCCCGGGCGATCAGCGCCAGGTCGTACGCGCTGGTGAACTGCCCGGGACCGTCGAGGCCGGAGGGGGTGACGGCGTGCGTCTGGCGCGCGCCCAGCCGGGCTGCCTCGGCGTTCATCGCCTCGACTCCGGCCCGGTAGTCGGACGTGCCGCCGCCGACGCGTGCCAGCACGTTCGCCGCGTCGTTGCCGGACCTGAGCAGCAGGCCCAGCCACAGCGTCTTGATCGGGTACCGGCCACCCTCGACCAGCCCGACCGCCGAGCTGCCGGGCTCGAAATTCATGTCGGCACGGGTCACCTCGACCACTCGCGCCGGGTCGAGTCTGGGCATGAACGTCGCCGCCAGGAGCAGCTTCTGCACGCTGGCCGGGGTGGCGTACTCGTGCGCTCCGCAGGCACCGAGCACCGCGCCGCTGCCCAGGTCGGCCACCAGCCACGAGGTCGCGGTCAGCTTGGCCGGCACCGGCGCGCCGGCGGGGATCGCCAACCCCGCGGACGCCAGCTCCGGCCCGCCGACCTCCCGCTGCCGCTGGTCGAGCGCGGGTGGCGAAGGCCGCGCGGACCGGGCCCCCGCCGGGACCGCGATGGTCGGGCACGGTCTGAGCCGCGGCGTGGCCGGGGCACCCGCCGTGGCTGTAGCCGTGGGCAGCGCCAGAGCGACACCGCCGAGCATCGCGATCAGTCGCCGTGTTTGCACGCTGAGTCACGCTAGTCCGGAGGTATAGGGGGATAACTCGTATCCTTCGCTTTCATCCCATCGACTGATTCTGGGATAGCGGCTACCAGTGGCAACAGCTCTTGACTTTTGTGTCAGGCTGATTAAGGCTTGATATCGAGTCAAGGCTGAATACATATTCAGCAAGCGTGCGCGGCACCAGAAATCGCCGAGCGTCCCGGGGCACCCGCGGGACTCTGAGGAGGGTTTATGCGAATAATTCGGGACTCGACCGCAAGACGTCGCGCGCCACGGCGCGTCTTGCGTGCCATGGCAGCGGTATCGCTCGCGGGAGTCATGGTCGCGACGAGCGGCGCGTCCGCCTCCGCCGGCGGGGCGGACGGCCACTCCGGCGGCTGGACCGGCGGTGACAAGCCACGCGTCATCCTCATGCACGACCCGGAGCTCGACGACCAGAACACGCTGGTGCGCTACCTGCTGTACAGCAACGAGTTCAACACCGAGGGCCTGGTCTACTCCAGCAGCGGTGTGCACTGGGCCGGCGACGGCAAGGGCACGTTGTGGTTCGTACCCGGCCGCGAGTACACCCGGTTCGGACTCAACCTGTGCCCGTGCACGTCGTGGCGCTGGAAGCCGGGCGAGCGGTTCATCGACGAGGCGGTCGACATCTACGCGCAGGTCTACCCCAACCTGCGCCAGCACGCCGCCGGCTACCCATCACCCCGGGAGCTGCGGTCGAAGATCTACACCGGCAACATCGAGTTCGACGGTGACATCTCCAAGGACACCCCCGGCTCCAACCTGGTCAGGACGAGCCTGCTCGACAACCGGCCCGGTCCGGTCTACCTGCTCACCGGCGCCGGCCAGAGCACGATCGCCCGGGCGTTGAAGTCCATCAAGGACCAGTACCAGAACACGCCGGCGTGGCCGCGGATCTACCAGAAGGTGTCGCAGAAGGCCATCATCCAGTCGTTCGGCGACCAGGACGGCACCTACGCCAGCTACATCGGCCAGAACTGGCCCGACATCGAGTTCCGCCAGATGTCCACCAGCATCTGGGGCTACGGCGCCCGCAACGCCGTGCTTGCCCAGGACGCCGCGTACCTGTCCGCGCAGTGGACCAAGGCGAACGTCTCCGACGTCGGACCGTTCGGCGCCTTCTACCGGGTCTGGGGCGACGGAAAGCAGATGGTCCCCGGCGACATCTTCGACCACTTCGGCTTCTCCGGCCTCACCACCGAACAGCTCAAGGCGATGGGGTACGTGGTCTGGACACCCCCGCAAGAAAAGGGCTCCTGGATCTCCGAGGGCGACACCTCGATCTTCATGAACCTCATCGACAACGGCCTGCGCGGATACGTCGACGCCAGCTACGGCGGCTGGGGCGGGCGCAACGCGAACGACATCGATCCGAACGGCGCCTCGTCCAGCAGTTACGCCGCCAGCCGCTGGTTCGGCGCGGCCCAGCAGGACTTCGCCGCCAGGATGCGGTGGACCGTGACCTCACGGCACGCCAAGGCCAACCACGCGCCGACGGCCAAGGTCGCCGGCCAACTGGACCGTACCGTCAAACGCGGCCAGACGATCCTGCTCACCGGCCTGACGACCGACCCCGACCACGACCAGCTCACCACCAACTGGTGGCAGTACACCGACGCCGACACCTACCCGGGAACCGTCGCCGTCAACCAGGTCACACGCGGACAGCACCAGAACGTCGTGAAGATCCGCGTACCAGCCGATGCCGCACCCGGCCAGACGATCCACCTCATCCTCCAGGTAACCGACAACGGCACGCCGGCGCTGACCTCCTACCAGCGCGTCGTCCTCACCGTCCGGAACTGAGGCACCCGGCACGTAACAGGTCGTGAAGGGGCCCGGTCGATCTCGCGATCGACCGGGCCCGAGCCCGAGTGGGGATCAGGCCGCGGCCAGCCTGCTGGCGCAAGGGGTCGCGGTCACCGCCGCCGCCTGGGCGGCGGCCCTCGCCTCAGGGGCGTCAGCCCACCGGGGTCGGCACGCGGTCCGGCGCGGCGGCGGCGAGCATGCCGCGCCGGCCGGCCCACCGCTTGAACGCCAGGGTGGCCAGCGGCGGTATCCCGCAGGCCAGCGCCACGCCGGTGGGCAGCAGGCGCCACCGCTGTATCCGGGCGGTGACCAGGGCGAGCACGCAGTACGCCACGAACAGCGCGCCGTGGATGGGCCCGAAGACCCGCACGCCCAGCTCGTTGCCGGGCGGACCGTACTTGAACGCCATCCCGATCAGCAGGCCGGCCCAGGACATCGCCTCCGCGATCGCCACGGCCACGAACAGCCGGATCACCTTCTCGCGCATCGGCCCAGCATAGGGCCTGGCCATCCGGGCCCCGCCGGCTCGTACCTGAACGCCTCCCGGGGGCACTCCTCGCTCACGCCCTACGTGCGTTTGCGGATTTCTTCGGCGGCTTGGGGTACGACTTTGAACAGGTCGCCGATGATGCCGTAGTCGGCGAGTTCGAAGATGGGTGCTTCGGCGTCTTTGTTGACCGCGATGATGGTTTTGGAGGTTTGCATGCCGGCCCGGTGTTGGATGGCGCCGGAGATGCCCAGGGCCACGTACAGCTGGGGGGAGACGGTTTTGCCGGTCTGCCCGACCTGGTATTGGTGGGGGTAGAAGCCGGAGTCGACCGCGGCCCGGGATGCGCCGACCGCGCCGCCGAGCAGGTCGGCCAGTTCCTCGACGAGTTTGAAGTTGTCGCCGCTGCCGACGCCGCGGCCGCCGGAGACGACCACCGACGCCTCGGTCAGTTCCGGCCGGGCGCCTTTGGGTTCGACCTTGCGTTCGACCACCCGGGCCAGCCTGGCTGTGTCGTCCACGCTGACCTGCAACGGCGTCACCTGCGCGCCGGCCGGGGCCGGGGCCGGGGTGGGGGTGGGGGTGAGTGAGTTGGGGCGGACGGTGACCAGCGGCAGCCCGCGGGTGACCCGGGACTTCACGATCACCGACCCGGCGAAGATCACCTGTGTCGCGGTGCCGTCGCCGTCCAGCCCGGTCACGTCGGTCAGTAGCCCGTTGTCGAGCTTGACCGCCAACCGGCCGGCGATCTCCTTACCCTCCTGGGTCGAGCCGAGCAGCACCGCCACCGGCGAGGTCGACCGCACCAGATCGGCCAACACGGCCGCCTTCGGCGCGACCAGATACTCCTCGAACAGGGCGTCCTCACCGGCGTACACCGTGCCAGCGCCGTACTGGCTCAGCTTGTCCACCAATAGCCCAGCCACACCCGGCCCACCGAAAACAACCGCGGACGGTGTGCCCAGCTCGCGGGCGAGGGTGAGCATCTCCAAGGTGACCTTCTTGACCTCGCCGCCGGAATGCTCGACAACGACCAACACCTCAGCCACAAAA
>NZ_JAVHUY010000070.1 GCF_031085175.1 Phytohabitans maris | reverse complement strand
CCGTCGGTGGTGACTGCTGTCCTTTGTAGACGTCGGCGTGTCGATGCTCGACGTGGAACGGCCACCGTCCGATGATCCTTCGGTTCCCTGGCAGGACACGAAGAACGGATGGTGGCCGTGGCCACGATTGTGGACTACCTCGGTGGTCTGGTGTTGCCCGACACGCCCGCAACGCCGCTGCCCGCAGCGTTGGCGCCGGCGGCACGTTTGGCGGCGTTCCGCCGCGACTACTACCGGTGCTTGACGGCGAGGACGGACGCGTTGTTCGAGTTGACCGACGCAGTGCTGTGCGCTGACGGGCCGGTGACCAGCCTGGCCGAGTTGTCACTGACCGCCGAGCATCGCCGCGGTCACGGTGCCCTGTACGACGGCCTGAACTGGGGCGATATCGACATCGCCCGGCTGCGTGTGACGCTGGCCGGTCTGCCGCTGCCACGCACCGCCGATGCCCGGATCGTGTTGGCGGTCGATGTCAGTAACTGGCTACGGCCGGAAGCGGTGACCTCGCCGGATCGGCTGTTCTGCCACGTCTACGGCCGGGCCAAGGGCCAGGCGCAGATGATCCCTGGCTGGCCGTACTCGTTCGTGGCCGCGCTGGAGTCCGGCCGCACCTCATGGACCGCGATCCTGGACGCGCAACGGCTCGGCCCGGCCGATGACGCCACCGCAGTCACCGCCGACCAACTCCGCGACGTGGTGAACCGGCTCATCGAGGCGGGGCACTGGCGCCAGGGTGACCCCGAGATTCTGATCGTCGCCGATACCGGCTACGACACCGCCCGGCTCGCCCATGTGCTGACCGACCTGCCCGTCCAGTTGCTCGGCCGGCTCCGCGCCGACCGGGTGCTGCGCCTGCCCAAACCGGCCCGGCCGGCGGGCACCACGGGTAGGCCACCCAAGCACGGGCCCGAGTTCCGGCTGGACACCCCGGCCACCTGGCCGACACCGCAACACCAGACGACCACTGCCACCAGCCGGTACGGCACCGCAACCGCGGCCGGCTGGGACCGGCTGCACCCACGCCTGACCCGCCGCACCTGCTGGATCGACCACCACGGCGACCTACCCGTCATCGAAGGCACCCTGATCCGCCTCCAGGTCGAGCATCTGCCCGGCGACCGCGACCCCAAACCACTGTGGCTGTGGTGCTCCGCCACCGGTGCCACCGCCGCCGACATCGACCGCTGGTGGCAGTCCTTCCTACGCCGATTCGACCTGGAACACACCTTCCGCCTGTTCAAACAAACCCTCGGCTGGACCCGCCCGAAACTACGCACCCCACAAGCCGCGGACCGCTGGACCTGGCTGATCATCGTCGCGCACACCCAACTGCGGCTGGCCCGACCCCTCGCAGCGGACCTACGCCGCCCCTGGGAACGACCCGCGCTGCCGGGCCGACTCACCCCAGCCCGCGTCCGCCGCGGGTTTCGGAACATCCGCCCGAACACCGCCCTGCCAGCCAGCGCACCGAAACCCGGCAAACCCGGACCCGGACGCCCGCCCGGCTCACGAAACCGACGCCCCACACCCCGCCACGACGTCGGCAAAACCGTCAAACGCGACCTGACCATCACCGCGCACAACCAGCGCAAAGGTTAAAGAACAAGCTAAGAGCGCGGTCCCCAGCGACGCGCTAATCCTGGTCTCAGGTTGATCGGGGACTATGAGCGGCAAAAGCATCGACTGGAAGGGGGCGGGCCGGCGTGCGGATCATGATCGCGGATGATGACGCGGCCATCCGTGAGTCGCTGGAGCGAGTGCTCCAGGTCGAGGGTTACGACACCAGCACCGTCGCCAACGGTCTCGCCGTGCTCGACGGGGTCGGTAGGGCCGGCGGTGACACGCTGGATCTGCTGATCCTCGACGTGATGATGCCCCGCCTCGGCGGGTTGGAGACCTGCCGGCGGTTGCGGGCGGCGGGTCGGGATCTGCCGGTGCTCATGCTGACCGCCCGTGACCAGGTCTCCGACCGGGTCGCGGGGCTGGACGCGGGCGCCGACGACTATCTGCCCAAGCCGTTCGCCACCGAGGAGTTGCTGGCCCGGGTGCGGGCTCTGCTGCGCCGGCGCACGCCGGCCGACGGGGAGTCGCAGATCCTGTCGTTCGCCGACGTCCGGCTCGATCCCGACAGGTTCGAGGCGTGGCGGGGCGGGCGGCCGCTGCACCTGACCCGGACCGAGTTCTCCCTGCTGCAGGTCCTCGTGCGCAACGCGACGCGGGTTTTGACCCGCGACGCGCTGTTCGAGGCGATCTGGGGCTTTGACATGAGCGCCACCGCCAACAACCTCCAGGTGTACGTGAGCTACCTGCGCCGCAAGATGGAGGCCGAGGGTGAGCCGCGATTGATCTACACGCTGCGCGGCTTGGGGTACACGTTGCGGGAGACTCCTCCGTGAGCAGGCCCGCAGGCCGGGAACCGCGCCGGCTGACCCGATGGTGGCGGCGGCGGTCCCTGCGGACCAGGCTGACGGTGATCGCGGCGACAGCCATCGCGGTCAGCGTGTTCGTGGCCTTGCAGGTGGCCATCGAGCTGCTGGACTCGGAGCTGCAGGACGCCGCCGAGGATCAGCTGCGCGCCGACTCCCGCGTCCTGGCGACGGACGCGGAGCGCGCCGGTCTGGCGCAGGTCCAGCTACCGCCGTATCCCGGATCCGGTCGGCTGGTGCGGGTCATCCTGCCCGACGGCTCGACCCGGACACCGGCCGGCCAACCCGCGCTGCCCCCGGTCAGCGAGGACGCCGGGCGCGTGGCGCAGGGCGCGTCGGCCGACCTGATGGAGTCGAACGACAGCGACGGCGACGGCTACCTCATCTACACGCTGCGGGCGGGGGACGGCGCGGTCCAGGTGGCCGCCCGCATCGCCGACGACAGCCCGATCACCCGGCTCGGGTTGGGCATGCTGCTGATCGGGCTGCTGTGCGTGGTCGGGGGCGCCCTTGTCGGGCGGACCGTGGCGCGGACCGGGCTGGCACCGATCGACCGGCTGACCGCCGCCGCGGTCCGTGTCGCGCACACCCAGGATCTCGACGCCGACATCCCGGATGAGGGCGGTGGGGAGATCCGGCGGCTGATCCAGTCGATCAACGACATGCTCGCCGCGCTCCGGGACTCCCGGCGGGCCCAGCGGCTGCTCGCCGAGGACGCCGCCCACGAGCTCAAGACCCCGCTGACCAGCCTGCGCCTCAACGTCGAGCTGCTGGTCCGGCTCGATCGGCGCGGCACCCTGGACGGCGCACTGCCGGCGGAGAGCCGGACCCGGCTGCTCAACGATCTCGGCGCCCAGGTGGCCGAGTTGAGCACCCTTGCCGCCGAGCTGACCGACCTGGCGCGCGGTGACGTCACCGACGAGAGCACCGAAGTGCTCGACCTGGCCGACGTGGTGGTGGCCGCCGCGACCCGGGCGCGTTCCCGTGTGCCCGACGTCGAGATCGCGCTCGACGTAACCTCCGTGTGGGTGAGCGGGCGTCCCGCTGCGCTCCAGCGGGCGGTGCTCAACCTCATCGACAACGCCGGCAAGTGGTCTCCCGCGGACCAGCCGGTCCAGGTCCGGCTCCTCGCCGAGGGCGCGTCGGCGGTGCTCGAGGTCGACGACGCCGGGCCGGGCATCGACGCCGCCGACGTACCGCGGGTGTTCGACCGGTTCTACCGTGCCGACAGCGCCCGGGCGTTGCCGGGATCCGGTCTGGGGCTGTCGATCGTGCAGCGGGTCGTCGACGCCCACGGCGGCCGGGCCACCGTCGCCCGCTCCGCACGCGGTGGCGCGCTGCTGCGGGTCGACCTTCCGGCCGCGGCCCCGCCCGCCCCGATCGCGGGCCGAGCCGCCGGGGAGGACACCGCGGTGCGCTGAACCGCCCCGGCGGCGCGGCGCAGGACAAGGGACGGCGGCCCTCGGGCATGGCCCGCGGCGCTCACCGTCGGGGCAGGACACCGCGATGCGCCGACCCCAGTCCCGGCGCGTGGCGCAGGACCAAAGGGCGGCGACCGTCGGGCCCCTGACAAAGATCCGGGACGGGCCTGGGTACCCGTCCCGGATCTCGACCGTGCCGCCGCGCTCACCGTTGCAGCGCGGGCTCCTCGTCGTCGGTGAGCGGCCGTTGACCGGCCGGCGGCTCCACCGGTCGGGACAGCCGGCTCGGCCACCAGATCCGCCGGCCGATCAGCAGGGTGAGGGCGGGCACCAGGACCGACCGCACCAGCAGGGCGTCGAGCAGCACGCCGAAGGCGACCAGGAACCCGACCTCGATCAGCATCACCAGCGGAAGCGAGGCGAGGACCGCGAACGTGGCCGCCAGGACCAGGCCTGCCGAGGTGATGACGCCACCGGTGGCGGAGAGGGCTTTGAGCATGCCGTCTCTGGTGCCGAGACGCACGGTCTCCTCCCGGGCCCGGCTGGCCAGGAAGATGTTGTAGTCGACGCCGAGCGCCACCAGGAACAGGAATGCCAGCAGCGGCACCGAATAGTCGACGCCCTTGAACCCGAGGATCGTGTCGAAGACGAACACGCTGCCGCCGAAGGCCGCGGCGAATGAGACGATCACGGTCGCCATCAGGACCAGCGGGGCCACGATCGCGCGCAGCAGCAGCCCGAGAACGATCAGGACAACGGTGAGCACCAGTGGGATCACCAGCTTCTCGTCGCGGCTGGTGGTCACCTCGGTGTCGAGGTTCTCAGCGCTCGGCCCGCCGACGATCGCCTCCGCCCCGTTCACCGCGTGCACGGCGGTGCGCACCCGCTTGATCGTGTCGTACTCTGCGACGGTGTCCGGCGCGTCGGTCGGAAACACGGAGATGTCGGCCCAGCCTCCGCTGGTCTGGCCCGGGATAGCCTCTGCCACGCCGGGAGTGCGCTTGACGATGTCGAGCACCCGCTCCTGGTACGCCGGCCGCGTGAAGATCGTCATCGGCTGGCCGCCCAGCTCCGGGAAGTGCTGGTGGAGAACGGTGAAGCCGGTGACCGACTCCGGCGCGGACAGGAACTGGTCCTGCTCCCGCAGGGCGCCGGTGTTGCCCGCCAGCCCGATGGCGAGCACGCCGAGGATTCCGAGCGAGCCGAGCGTCGCCGCCCACCGGCGGCGGCTGATGGCGGTGCCGAGCCGTCCCCACAGCCCCGGCTTCTCCGCCACGGCAGTGCTGAACCGCGGGATGGCCGGCCAGAAGATCCGCCTGCCGAGCACCACGAGCACCGCCGGGAACAGCGTCAGCATGGCGATCAGCGCGCACAGGATGCCCGCCGCGCCGATCGGGCCCAACCCGCTGGTGCTGTTCAGGTCCGCGACGAGCAGGCAGAGCAGGCCGGCGATCACGGTGGCCGCGGACGCGACGATGGCCGGCGCCGCGCCGCGTAGCGCGTGGACCATCGCGACCCGGACGTTCTCGTGGTGGTGCAGTGTCTCCCGGTACCGGGCGATGAGCAACAGCGCGTAGTCCGTGCCGACGCCGAATACCAGGATCGTCAGCAGCGCCGAGTTCTGGTCGTTGACCACGATGCCGAAGCCCTTGACGAGCAGGTAGACGGTCGCCATCGCGGTCAGTGCGGCCGCGCCCACGGCCACCAGCGGGATGAGCCACAACACCGGGCTGCGGTAGGTGAGGATCAGCAGGAGCGTGACGACTACGACGGTGGTGAGGAAGACCTGCACGTCGATGCCGTCGAAGACGGCGTCCAGGTCGCCGTCGACCGCGGCCGGGCCGGTCACCTCGAGTTCCAGGCCGGCGGGGCGGTCCTTCGCGGCCTCACGCAACGGGCCGACGATGGCCTCCGGTCCGCCGTAGGTCGTGCTCACCTCAAGGGTGAACATCATCGCCTTGCCGTCGGTGGAGGGGCTCGTCGGTGGGCCCTCGCCTTCGCCGTCGCCGCCGGGCGCGGTCGTAACCTTCGGCGGGTACCGCTTGGCAAGGGCGTTGTAGTGGCGCTCGACCGTCGCGCGGTCGGCGTCGGTCATGCCGCCGGCGCGGTGGTACACGAAGACGAACGTGTTGTCCTCACCGCCGGGGAGACTGTCCTCCAGCACCGCCACCTTGGTGGACTCGGCACTGGCCGGCAGGGTGTCCACGGCGCTGTCGGTGGTGACCGAGCTCAACTTTCCGCTCAGCGGCACCATGACCGCCGCCAGCACCACCCACAACCCGATCACCAACCACGGCACCCACCGGCCCGCCAACCGACCGGCCGGCGCTTCCCCGGACGGCGCTGCGTTGACTGCCATCACTAGCCTCCTACATACGGATTACATCGCCTATCTGATGCCTGCTTCGTATCGAGCGAACCTGAGACGACCGTTAAAACAGCGCTCAGGCCGGTTGGCCGAACCAGGTGCCCAGTGCCCCGACGCGAAGATCAACCCCGCATTGGTCATCCGCACGCTGGGCAACATAAATCCGACTTGGGGGTTTGCGGTACTTCCAGCTGTTGGTCGACGATCTGCACGCGCTGCCGCCAGAACAATCCGAACGAGAACGCGCCGAGATTGCGGCGGTCCTGGGCGACCTTGCGGGCAGAGATTACAGATTTCGTCGACTTGTCATCTCATATGCACACCGAGTGCAGCCAAACTCCGTGACGCTAATCGACGTAACGAAGCTGACGCCGTTGTTCAAGCTGGTCTTCCTAGCGATTACCGGTTTGACCGTTCTCGCCTTCAGCGCCGACTTGTTTCTCGTCCTGATGTTGGACAAGCCCGGGGAAGACGCGCAGCGCTTCCTCGAACTTTGTTCGACGATCGCCATGATGGGTTCGCGGCCATCGTAGACTTGATTGGCGGCAAAGCGATCTGATGGCCGAACCATGAAAGCCCAGCGATAGCTAGGCGACAGCTTGGCTACTCCTCCTCCACCTTCCCCAAGCAACGCGCGTTCTCTTCGGCAATTGAGTGAACCACTGGCTGCTTACTGCGCCTCCTGCCGCGCCGAGGCGTGGCTGCTCCTGCGTCGCCCGTCCGGGTGCTCCCGTCGCTGTATCACCGGCGCCAATGGTGAGAGGACGAAAGTACGGAGAAGGGCTGGCGGTTGCGGTGAGCGGTGGTGGCGTGTTCAAGCGGTGCGGATGTCGGGATCTGCGCACCGGCCGGCCGGTCGACACGACCTGTCCGCGGCTGGCCGAGCACAACACGGGACCTGGCACTTCGACTGCGCGGTGGCCGAGCTACCCGGCCGGCGGGCGCGGGTCCGCCGGGGCGGCTACGCGACCCGCCGTGACGCGGTCGCGACCCGCGACGCCGTCCTTGGCCGCGGTGACGAGCAGCCCACAGCTGATGCGTGGACGTTGGCCCGCTGGTTGCGGTCCTGGCTGACTACCCCGCACCGGCATCCGGCCCACCACGCTGCGCTCGTACACCGAGCACGTGGAGCGGCACCTCATCCCCCACCTTGGGCGGATCCGGTTGGCCGAGCTGACCGGCCGGCACGCCGCAGACATGATCGCTGCGGTAGCGGCCACTCCGACAATGCATCGTATCCGCGCCACCCTGCGCTCGGCGCTCAACGCGGCGATCCGCGAAGGGCTGCTTCGGGACAATCCGGCACGGCATGTCGAGCTGCCCTCACCGCGTCGCCCGCACGCTCAGGTGTGGACCGACCAGCGCGTCGAACACGCCGCCGCTGGGCAACGCTGGCGGGACTCCGGCTACGTGTTCACCACCGGCGACGGTGCCCCACTGCACCCCGACTACCTCACCCGCCGCTTCCGTCGGCTGGTCGCCGACTCCGGCCCGCCACCGGTGCGGCTGCACGATCTGCGGCACGGCGCCGCCAGCCTCACCCACGCCACCGGTGCCGACCTCAAGACGGTGCAGGACCTGCTCGGGCACGCCGCCGCCCGCATCCCCGGCCAACGGGGCAGGAAACCCCACCCGGACCGGGCCGCCGAAAACCGCAAGACACCAACCGACCAGGCCGCCGAAAGCCTGGCGCCGTAAGCGATCCGGCAAGAGCACCAGCCGGCGGCGGGGGCGCCCACGCGCGCCCCACGGAGGCCCCACAAACATCAAAGACGCATAGCCCAACGGCTATATGGCCTGTTCAAGGGTGGTGCGCCGCCAGGGACTCGAACCCCGAACCCGCGGATTAAGAGGCCAAATCAGGTGTCGGCGATCTTGTAACTCCCCCGTTTGACGGGGTTTCGATCACGTAATTCGGTTCTGGCGATGATCTTGTGGTGGGTTGCGTTACGCGGCAAGGAGAATCCGTTGGCGGAGTAGGTCGAGGCTGGCGCGGCCGTACATTTGTCGTTTGATCGTCTTGATGCGGTTGACGTTGCCTTCGACTGGGCCGGAGCTCCACGGCAGGGTGAGGCCGGCGGTGACGGCGTCGAGGTCGCGGCGTAGGCCGGTGATCAGCGAGTGCAGGGCGGGCAGATCGTCGGCCTCGACAGCGTGCATCCAGTCGGCGAGCCGGTCACCGCGGCGTTTGCGCATCAGGTCGGCGAAGTCGCGTACGTGGCCTGCGGTGGCGGCCAGTTCTGAACAACAGGCCAATACGGCAGCGAGTTGGTCCTGGTCGTCCGGGCGAAGCCGGGCCGGGTCTGTCATGATCCATCGACTGATGTGACGCGGCTTCGGGACCGCTGGCCGTGCCGGTGGTCGTGGTCGTCGGTGTGGGACGGATGGGTTGTCCCGTAACGGGTGTAGGTAGCGGCGGACGGTCTGCACGCTGCCGGCGAACCCCATCGCGGCTAGTTCGGCGTGTAGGACGCCGGCGTCGGTGACCCCGGCGGTGAACCGGGCGGTCAGGTGCTCGGCGTAGCCGTCCAGCAGGCTGGCTCGGTTGACCGCCTTGACCAGTAGTTCGTCGACGCTGCCGGCGCGGGCGAACCGGCGCACGGTCGAGCGGTCCAACTGCAGGTCCCGGCTGATCGCGCTCAGCGAGGCGCCATCGGAGAGGAGCTGCTGGACGGCGGTGTAGCGTTCCCGGGTCCGGGTGACCAGTGACCGTTCCCGGCCGCACACGTCGCGCATGCCGTCCGTCTCGTCGGTCTCGGTCTGCTGCGGGGCTGGTGCCGGCTCGGGATTCGCAGCGGGTTCCGTGATCGCGGCTTCGGTGTCCGCGGACGCTGCCTCGGCGGTCATCGCGGCGCGCACGCAGGCGTGGTGCGCGGTCACGGTCTTGTCGACGGCTTCGCCGAGGTTGTGCCAGATGTGCCAGCGGTCCGCGACCTGCTGGGCGTTCGGTGCGCCGTCGCGGCCGCCCTCGGCGTAGGCGCCGGCCCGGTCCCGGCAGATGATCTGCACACCGGGATGTTCGCGCAGCCATTGCGCGAGCGGTTCGGCTTCCCGGCCCGGTAGCACGTCGATCGGGCGGCGGGTGTGCATGTCCAGCAGGACGGTGCCGTAGACGTGGCCGCGCCGCAGCGCGAAGTCGTCGACGCCGAGGACGGTGACCTCATTGACGTCCGGAACAGCCGTCCGGCGCAGCAGGCCCAACAGGGTGTCCCGCGCGACGCTCATCCCGAGCGTCGCGGCGAGGCGGGCGCCGGCCCGGCCGGCCAGGGCCACCGCGATTGAGGTCAACGCTGCCCGCAGCGGCGGGGTGTAGCGGGCATGTGGCGTGGTCAACCCAGGGATCTGCTCGGTGAACGTGGCCCGCGCGCAGTCGGACTCGGTGCAGACGAACCGGCGTACCCGCAGCTGAATGACCACTGGCGTCCCACCCAGCGGCGTATCCCGAAGGCCACGTCGGTAGCGGCCGTGCACCCGTTCGGATCTGGTGCCGCAGTCCGGACACGCACCCCCGTCGGCAGCCGCTCGAGCTGATATCACTACGCCTGCCGCGGTCCGCTCGATGTACTCCACGACGACACCGCTCAACTGTGGGAGAAGGACCTCAAGATCGCACCGCGGTCAGCTATCACAGTCCACACAGGACGATGGCTCGACACGACGAACAACCACAAGATCATCGCCAGAACCGAATTACTCGATCGCCGACAAAATCAGGCCGTGTCATCCGGTATTTCGTTGTATCAATCAGTCCCAGAATGTGCCACTTAGCCCCCAATAGATAGTCCGAGCCTTGCCGGTTCCCACCATACGATGTCGTGCCGTGCCGGAACCATCGATCACCCATGGATCACCCATCCGGGACAGGATCAGCATCGGCAAGATTGCGCCAGGCATCAACTGCGGTGGCCCGCGGGTCGCGCGGCCCGGCCGGCGGTGATGGGAGCTTCGCGTACGGATCGGGCTGGGCCGGGTTCTGTGGTCAGCGGGCGCTGCGGGATCGGAGGCGTCTTTGTCGCTCGGCGGTGCTCTCGTCGCTGTGGTCTTCGGCGATCACGACGCTGTCGCCGGCGTCGGCGAGGCTGTTGACGATCTCTTGGAGCTGTTCCACGGTGATGCCGACGGTGCCAACCAGTCCGTGTGCGACGAACTCGATGAATGTTTGTTGCTCAGGTACCGGTCGACGGTGTCGTAGCCGAGCCGGGTGCGGTTTTGTGCGAGCAGGATGCCCACATACGAGGCCGGCAGGTAAACATCATGGCCAAGGTCAAGACGATGTGCCGACAGAACATCAACCACCCGCTGGAAGCCATGCTGCACCGGCTCAACCCGGTGCTGCGGGGGCTGGCCCGTCTACTTCCGGCCAGGGGTGTCCAGCTCCACCTTCCAATACCTGTCCAAGTACGCCTGGGAACGGGTGATGGGATGGATCCGGCACAAACACCGAAAGATCACCTGGGCGGAAATCCGCCGACGCTCCTGCGCCGGCGGCTGGTGGCCGACTGACGGCGAGATGGCGCTCTTCGATCCCGCAAAGGTGCGGACCACCCGCTACCGCTACCGAGGCGCGAAGATCCCGACGCCGTGGACCTCAGCAAGCTGAGCAACAACCCTCATCCATCGGGGTTTGTGGAGAGCCCGGTGCTCAGCGATGGGCACGCCGGGTTCGGCAGGTGGCTCGAGGAAACGGACCGGCCGAAAGGCCGGCACCGCGCCTGGGGCCGACCCAACCAACGAAGGCAAGAAACACAACGCCGCCCTCATCTGTCTGCCCGCCGCCGCATCGACGTCCTCCACGCCATGCTTCGCACCAAAAGCCCATACCAGCCCAAAACGGCGAACGAACCCCGCCTCGCGGCTTGACAAAACTATAGGGACAGTCCCCAACCACATAACAGCCTCATCGGCAGCTCAAGTTATCCACTTGGGGATGCCATTTGATCGTAAGCTTCGCGCCAAGTATTGATCTGTCTCCTGACGTCTGGGTCGGTAATCGACTCGTAAACCCAATCTAGCGACGGGACCAGCAAACCTATGTCGCCAATCGCCCTCGTTTCCGAGTCTGCCGGCCGATCTATACCTTGTACGAGCTCGTGATCTATTTTACGACTTACACCCACGGCCTCGTCAGGCATAAGAGGCATCGCAAAAAGCGCACGCCTCGCTGCTTGTTCTGGAGACATCGTGTCGGGTAGTTCGTCCGCCGGGACCTTAAATTCAATTGCCGACGAGGCAAGTCTTAGGAGCCAATAGCTTACCCGCGGCGGGTCAATCGACCCGACTTCCGCGCCAAGCTCGAGCATAGCCCCGACGAATTTGAGAGCTTCCTCGGCGGATTCGCCTCGTCTCAACAGAGCGCGGATCTCCGTCTCCGCCGAGTCGGCGATCGATAGCCACCATTGAATTTCCGGTCGGCCGGGGTACGTCTCCGCTATCCACGCCCACCGGTCCTTCGCAGGAAGGCTGCGCAGTACCGCGTAGTCGCTCAGGTGTGTTGCCGCCATCAGATGCCTCCATAGTCGACCCAGGCGCTGAGTGGAATTCTAACGCCGGCACCGAGGAAGGCGTCGGAACCGCGTTGAAGGGATGTTCTAGAACACGCTTTGCACGGTGTGTAGTGGCCTGTCCAGTTGTCGAACCTCGTCACTCGGCCTCCGTGCACTGTAAATTGTCCCGCGTAGGCTGGCCGACCCCCTGTAATGGTCGTGTGTTTGATGCCTGGCCCGGCGGGAGCAATCCCAAGCCGGCCGGTGTTATCCACGGCCCATAGGTAGTTCCCGTCGGTACCCATAGCCTTGGTGAACGCATCCGAACCGGAGAATGCTGGCTTGACCCCTTGAAGCTCAGCATCAAAGAGGTCCATCGAAAGCTCTCCGGGCTTTCGGTTTTCCACTGGATCGCAGTTATGGACGAGAACCGGCGTTTGCCCAGCGAGCACGTAGTAGGTGTGAACCGTCTCGACCGTCAGGTCGTGCATGACGCTGGCACCGTCATACGAGTGGACCGACCCGACTATGACCGACGACCCATCGTTGGTTCGCAGCTGCTCGCCTGGCCGAAGGTCCTCGGCGTCGACCCAGCCGTTACGGTCTTCGCTCCAGAACGGGTGGTGCTGGGTAGTCTTGAGAGTTGCGGTCCGCCCATCCTCGGTTACAACGATTAGGTCGGTGAGGTCCGTGTCGAGATTGGTGTGTGCTCTTTTCACCTCGCGTGGTTCGACATGCCCCGTCTCGGGGTCCTCCGCAAGGACAACGTCACCTGGGGTGACCTCCGCTATGGGTTTCGTCCCGTCGCTGAGAAGGACGGGTGTCGCCGGGTCGAAGCTGTGTGTGCAGTCGGGCACATTCTTGGGTGCGCCTTTCGGTGCCTTTGGCTTGAATCCGCCCCGTCCGCCGGCTGCGATGAGCGCTGCGCCGATGGCGCCTTCGGACCAGCTTTCGGCGGCTTTTTCGTAGTCGCCTTTGATGATGTGGCCGGGGGTTTGGATCAGGTTGCCGATGGCTTCGACGGGTGCGGTGACGGTTCCGACGAGCGTGTTCTTGTAGTTGGTGACGTAGATGGATCCGATGTCGACGGCGGCGTCGAGGGCGGACATCTCACCGGTGAGGACGCCGTTGATGTCATGGTAGGCGGTCGCGTAGTTGGAGGTGATCGTGTGGTAAGCGCCGACGAACGGGTCGATGATCTGGTTGGTGAAGCCTTTCTTGAGGCCGCTACCGATTTGTCCCCAGAAGCCTTTCTTGCCTCCGTCACCTCCGCCGTTGCCGGAGCCGCCGTTGCCGCCTCCAGTTTGTGCGGGGTCTTCCTGCGGTATTGGCGGGATCCCGATTTCGGAGAAGCAGCCTGGAGAGTCGGTGATGCAGAGGCCTGAGGGGTCGCTGTGGGTGACGGGGGTGTTGTTGGCGTAGCTGTAGCCGTTCCACTGTTGTGGGTCTGCGAGGTCGAGAAGTGGGTCGACGGAGATGAACCGGCCGATTTTGGGGTCGTATTCGCGGGCGCCGAGGTGGGTTAGGCCGGTGTTGTCGATGGTGCCGCCGACGAAGCCTTTGTCCATTGCGGATGGCCAGGTGCCGGTGGTGGTGCCGCGGGTGTCGCCGAAAGGCAGGGTGCGGCGGCGGGCGAGGCTGAGGTCGGTGTCGTTGAGGGCTGCTTCGGTGGTGTTGTGGTGGTCGCCGGCGAGCCAGGTCAGGCCGGTGAGGGTGCGGACGGCGATGGTGGCGCCGAGGTGGGTGTAGTAGCGGGTGGCTGAGGCGGCGCCGGTGGTGGGGGCGCGGACTTCGGTGCCGTCGGGCAGGTAGAGGGTGGCGCCGGTGGGGTCGCGGCGGATGAGGCGGTTGCCGTCGGCGTCGTAGGTGTAGCTGGTGTTTTTGCCGTTGTCGGCGACGGTGGCGAGGTGGCCTTCGTTGTCCCAGGTGAGGGTTTGGTTGGCGGGGGTAGCGGGGCGGGAGGTGGTGTTGCCGGTGTTGTCGTAGCTGTAGCTGTCGGTGCTGTCGGGTGTCGGATATCCCCGTGGGTAGTCGTTGGTGACGGTTTGCACGGCGTGAGGGTGGGTGCCGGCGGCGCCGCCTTGAGCTGGATAGGTGTAGGTGTGGGTGCCGTTGCCGACAGCGGTGTGCCAGATTTCCTTGGTGCGGCTGCCGGCCAGGCCGGGCGGGCCGGTGTATTCGTAGGAGCGCCAGTAGGAGGCGGGCCCGCCGATCTGGCTCATGAATTCTGGGATGTGGCAGGTTCCGTCGGCGGGGGTCCATGCTTCGGTGAGGCGGCGTAGGTAGTCGTAGGTGTAGCACTGGGTGTCGGTGGCGCCGCCGGCCGGTTGGTCGGCGATGGTGATGACGTTGCCGGCGTCGTCGTAGGTGTAGGTGGCGTTGAAGACTTCGGGTTTGAGCTCGGGAATGGCGTTGGCGTTGGTGAGCCGGCCGGTGTTCTGGTCGATGGTGTAGGTCAGCCAGGTGTGGCTGCCGTCTTCGCCCAGCAGGCGTTGGGTGAGCTGGCCGAGTTTGTTGTAGGTGGCGTCGGCGTAGATTTGCGCGGCGGACAGTAGCCCGTCGGGTGCGCTGACCTCGTTGTATGTGGTGAACAGCTCTTCCGACGGTAGGCCGCCGGCCGCGGGCAGCGTGGTGCTGCCGACTTGGCCGTCGTTGCGGTATGTGGTGGCATACGTGTAGGTGCACGGGGTGGTGCCGCCGGCGGCACAGAGGCTGCCCTGGCTGGCCGGGATGGTGACCTCGGTGCTGGTCGGCCGGCCGGCCGTGTCGTACTCGGCGATCTCGTTGGTGTAGGCGTTGGTGGAGCCGGCGGGCTCGTACCGGATGGATTTGGTCAGCCGGCCAACGCCGTGCGGGAGGGTGTCGTACACCCATTCAGCGCGTTTGTCTCCGGTGACGCCGCCGTCGCGGACGGTGGTTTTGCGGCCGAGGTCGTCGTAGGTGTAGGCGAGGGTGATGCCACGGCTGTCGGTGACGGTGGTGAGCTGCCCGGCCGCGTCGTACGTGTAGGTGGTTTCGCCCCTGTCGGGATCCTCGTCCTTGATTTTGCGGCCGCGCTGGTCATAGGTGTAGCGCCAGGTGTTGCCGGCGGGGTCGGCGACGGTGGCCAGTTCGCCGCGGTCGGTGTACGTGTAGGTGGTTGCGTCGAAGGTTGTCGCGGTGTGGGAGTGGTACTGGCGTACCTGTCGGGTGCGGTCGCGGCCGTCGAGGAGAGTTTCGGTTTTGGTTCCGCCCTCGGGGGGTGTGACGGCGCTGCGGTCGCCGCCGTACCAGGTGTGGGTGCGCCACTGTTCGGTGCCGTTGATTTTGAAGATGGCGGCGGTGATGCGGCCGGCGCCGTCGTACAGGTTCTCGGTCAGTGCGGGGACGGCGGGTGTGCCGGGTCCGGCGACGAGGGTGGTGTCCGGTGGCGCGTTGGTGGTGTCGTAGTAGGGATTGGAGGTCCATTCGACTAGGCCGCGGGAGTCGTAGACGGTGTCGGTAAGGGTCCGTCCGCCACCGGGTGCCTGGGTTTGAGTCTGCCGTGGTCGCAGTAGCCCGTCGTACAGGGTGATCTGTGTCTTGTAGGTGCTGGTGCCGAACGCGGTCAGGGTTTTGGTGGTGATCGCGGTGGGGGCGTCGTTGCGGACCAGGTAGATGTATTCGAGGTTTGGTGTGGTGGGGTTGGTGGCTTTGGAGCGGCCGGGGTACCAGGCCTTCGTGCGGCGGCCGAGGCCGTCGTAGGTGAGTTCGCCGACGGCACTGTTCGGGTTGTCGGAGATGGTCAGTGGGAGGTGCCAGGCGGTGGCGTAGGTGGTGGTGGCGGTGTGCCCGGCCGGGTTGGTGGCGGTGGTGGAGGTGACCGGCCCGGCGGCGGCCGGGGTGTACGCGGTGCTGGCCTTGCGGGACAGGCCGTCGTAGGCCTCGGTGACGCGGCCGTTGGCGTCGTACTTGGACCGGGCGGCGGTGATCCACACCGGGGTGCCGCCGCTCCAGGAGTCGATCTCCTCGACTTTGGCGACGTCGGCCTTGACGGGCAGGTAGGTGTTCCAGTCGTTGGTTTCCAGGTCGTAGGTGATCCGCTGGCTGGACAGCATGTCGGCGGGCAGGGTGGGGGTGGTGTCGCAGTTGACGCCGACCTTCTCCACCTTTTTGACCTTGTCCAGGATCCAGGCCGCGGCATTGCGGGCGTACTGGGTGCGGGTGCAGATGTCGTCGTCGGGGGTGCCTTCGTCGCCGAGATCGTCAACCTGGAAGGGCAGGTTGTCGGCGTTGAAGGCGGTGACCGTCTTGGTCCACCGGGTGCTGCCGTTCCACAGCGGGGTGCGGGTGCGGACGGTGCCGACGTTCGTCATCCACGCCTTCAGCGGCCCGGACGTGGCGGTGGGGCCCTGCTTGACCGGTGTGTTGATGGTGCCGGTCACCACCGCCCCACCCACCCCGTTAAGCGTTTTCTGCTCGCGGAGCATGCCGGCGTAGGCTTCGTGGTCTTCGAGGGCGACGCCTTGCGAGTCGGTGATCCAGATGTCGCGGGTGCCGTCGTTGGGCTGCCTGTCGCCGTCCATGCCGCGCAGGTACAGGTACTCGGCGACGGACTGGACCCCGGACTCCAGGCCTTTGCGGACCCGGACCTGGCCGTATCCGCGGAACTGGCTCCAGGTGCGTTTCTTCGGCTTGATCAGTTCGGAGTCGTCGTAGTGCCAGGCCGGGGTGTCCAGGTAGTCGTAGTTGGTCTGCTCGTGTTCGAACCCGCCGGTGTTGTCGTACACGTCGACGCGTTTCACGACGTACTTGTGGAACCAGTCCAGCGTCGGGTCTTCACCATCCGGACCGTACCACTGCGGGTAGCAGCGTTTGGTGTTGGCGTGCGGCTGCGGTAGCGCGGTCCGGGTGCACTCCGGGGTGGAGTAGCTGATGGCGATCTGGGCGCCGGTCTCGGTGGTGATGGTGTTGATCCGGTATCGGAACAGGTTGGAGCGGCCGTCGGCGGGGCCGTCGACCCGGTTGGCGAGAGCCTCGGCGCCGGGATCGAACACGATCTCCGGCTGGGAGACCTCGACGCCGCCAGCGGTGGTGACCTTGCCAGTGCGGGTGATGCCGGCCAGCCACATCGGCTTGCCCTCATTGCCGCCCGACTGCAGGTAGGTGTGTCGCAGCGTGATCCACTCGACGTCGTTGTATGTGGTGCCGCTGCCGGAGTACACGTGGGTGCGGATGCGCGACAGCCGCTTCTGCGTCCAGAACGTGGGGGCCAGCTGATCCGTGCACGGTGCCGCCTTGCAGTACTGGTCCCACGGCGTGTCCAACCACGACGTTGCCAACGGGTCGGAGCCCGACCAGCAGTTGGCATCGCACCGGTCCGCGACATCGAAGAGCACCCGCGCAGCGGCTTGGACCGTGGAGGCGGCGTCGGTGCGGTTGCCGTACTCGATCCGGGTCAGGTAGCCACCCCGGTCGTAGGTGGTCCGCTTGTCAAGGTCACCGTCGCGGGCGTAGGCCCCGGTCTCCCGCTCGTAGAAGTAGGTCATGGTGTTGCCGTGCGGGTCCACTACGTAGTCCAGGTTCCACCGCCACCCCTGCGTCCTGCGGGAGGCCACATAGTCCCCAGCGGTGTAGCCGGGCTCGTTCGGGTGGTTGCCGTAGACCGGCGCCGTCCACACCGACTTGGTCGCGGTTGTGCCGGAGGCGCCGCCGGGGCCGGTGTTACGGCCGAAGAAGTACTGGGTGCCGTCAACTGTGGTGACTTTCCAGTACTCGCCGTCGTCGTCGCTGTTGCTGAACGACGTGTTCTTCAGCAGCTCGATCTTCGAACCGTCGTCGGAGACACCCTTCCAGGTGTTGCCCGTCGACTTGACCAGCTCGGTCCCTCGACCGTTGAGCGAGATGGTGGCGTTGCCCTCCGGCTTGTGCCAGCACAGGTCACCGGTATTCAACGTCTTGTTGTTCGGGTCGACGCCGCCGACCGCGTCTTTGTCCTCGCCGCATGCCTGGTACTGCCGCTCGATGTAGCCGGGCCACAGGTCCCAGCCGTCACCGATCCAGGAGCCCTGCGTGTTGGTGCCGCCCGTCCGCCCGTCCAAAGCGCCGGAGGAGTAGGACAAGGCAACGGTCGGCTCCGGACCGCCGACCGCCGGGACCATCCGCACCGGGTACGACCACGCGAACGACCCGGTCTGCTGCGCCACCTGCCAGGTCGAGGCGGGGGTCAAGCTGGTCGCGCTGTAGTCGCCGTTATCGCCCGACGCGCCCGCCGTGACGGCCAGCAGCGTGGCGCCGGTCGCGGTGACCGGCACCACCGCGGACACCGTGTTGGCCGTCGGGTCGTTTCGGCTAGGAACCGGCTTGCCGTCCAGCAGCGACACCATTCGAAGCCGAGAGGCCCAGTCGCCGCCGTACGCTCCGGCGAACGACGAATAGTCAACCCGCACGGTCACCGCGCCGGTCGCGCGCACGCCGTCGGCGCGGCCGACCTTCAGGGCCAGCCCAGACACACCTGCCTTCGCGGCCGCGCCGCGGTCGAGGACCTCGACTGTGACCCGGTCGACCGTCGAGGAGGGCACGGTGCGTAGGTTGACGCGGCCGGCGGCGGTTGGGGTGGCAGAGACCCAGATCGGCAGGGACCCGGCCCGGGTCACCGGCGTACGGGTAAGGTCTCGCGCCGAGGTCGCCGCGGCGGCCAGGTCAACCGTTGCCTTGCCCGGCGCTGGCCAGGCCACCGGCGGGGGCGCCTTGACCTCGCGGCCGCCGGCTGTCCACGTTGGACGCTGTTTGGCGTTGACCGGTGCTACCGCGACACCGGTGACGTCCTTCGGCTTCGGCGGCCGCCACGACGACGGTGCAGCCACTGCGATCGCGTCGAGCGCCACCGTGGCGGCCACGACGACGGCGACCACTCCGGCCACACGACGCGCGACCCGACCGGCCACGGTCATCGCCGTTCCCGTAAACGGACGTGAGCTACGCACAGCGCCCACAGCGCCTCCCCACCTCGCGAACCGCACAATCCTTGCTACGCCGGGACGGAAACCCTGCTATTGGAGAGCGAACTGTTGGATCTCGTTGTCGTCCCACACCTGCTGGGCCGCGTACACGTGGTCGATGTCGCCGGACCAGAACTCGGCCGGCGGCCACGCCCGGCCCATCGCAAACGACGCGGTCGCCGACCAGGCCCCGGTGTAGGCGGCCTCGGCGTAGGAGCCGTCAACCGCCGGCGTCCCGTTCACATACAGCTTGATCTTGCCGTTGATCGGGTCGTAGACGCCGACCAGGCTCACCCAGTCGTCGGGTGCGACGTAGTCGGTGGTGCAGGCGGCGTCCACCACCGCGGTGGACGAGTCGGCGCGGGTAAGAGAGAAGCACCACGCCGGGTCTGGGACCGCGTCACCGTCGAGGTCGCGGTCGTTGCGGAAGCCGAGCCGGAACATTGACGTGTAGATTCCGTCCTGCGACACCGCCGTCCGTGTGCTGGCCAGGTCGGTCGCCCGAACCCACGCCGCGACCGTGTAGCCAGCAGGATCGGTGGTGTCAAGCACCGGTGAGCCCGCCGTGGTGAGCCTGCCCCCGCTGCCGATCGTGACTGCCCCGGCGCCCACCCGTCCTCCGGTCCACGAAACCCCGACCTCAGTGAATGTCACCGGCCGGGTGTCCGGCACCGATGCGGCGCTCGTGCCGGTGCCTTCGTCCAGCGGCCAGTGCCACGTCGCGGTGCTCGGGCTAACCAGGAACTGGTACACCCGGGGGTCCGAGGTGAACCCGGCCGTGTTGCGGGATTGCACAGACAGCACGTTCAGCCCGTCCTTGGACGGCGTGATCGACGTGACCGTCGTGGTGCCGGTCAGCTCGCGCAGCGACAGGTGGTCCCAGTACACCGGCTTGTCCGGGCCGGTCGGTGAACCGTTGTAGAGGCGTACGAAGGCCTCCGTCGCATTGCTGGGGATGGTCACCGCGAGCGAAACGAAGTTCCAGGCATCCGTCGCGGTCGCCTTGCCCGAGGGCACCTCGATGTGGGCGGAGCCGGAGTTGTAGAACGCGACGATCCGCTGCCCACGACTCGTCCCGTAGGTGCCACCGGGGTTGAGTCCGGTCGCTGCGGGCACCCAGATCCAACCGGTGATCAGATACCGCTTGCCCGCCTGCATGCCCAGCCGCAGGCCGCCGTTGTCACCGCCCACCGTGGCATAGGTGTCACCTTGCGGGCCGTAGCTGTTGGCCGCCGTCGCTGTGACGCTCACCTTCAGGGCGCCGTTACCGCCGTGTCCGAGGTTGGGGCTGCGCCAGATGGTAGCGTTGGCGCCCGCCGTAAACCCCGTCTCATCGGTCGCCACCTGCTGCTGGTTCACCGTCAACTTCTCCGCCTGCGGCGTGCCCGACGGCACAGTTACCGCATTGGCGCCGTTGAGGCTGTAGACGTACTCCTGCACGTCGGCAGCGCCGTTCGGACCGAAGGTGAACGACCCCGCCTGCCCAGGCCCGCCGTTCCAGGTTCCCGTCTGCTTCTCCGTGTACGGGGTCCCCGACACCGTCGGCAGCGACGGGTCCTGCGTGTTGACCGTGAAGGTGAACCAGCCGGAAAAGTCACCACACGGCGGGTAGCTGTCACAGGCGCGTACCCGCCAGTGATATGTGCCGTCCGGCAGCGTCGGTGTCACCCGCCACGGCCGGGAGGTGCCCGAGGCCACCCCCGTCACCGCCGTCCCGGACGCCGCCTTCCGCGTCGTCTTCGCGTTGTCCCACACCTCGTACTCGGCCCGCAACGTTCCACCGTCCGGATCGGACACCACTGCGGCCAGCTGCGGCGCACCCGACCGCACCACCGCCGGCGATGCGCACGCCGAGTAGCAGGAGTTGACGGCCAAGCCAGTCGGCACCCGCGGCTTGCGGTTGTACACCAACTGCACGTACGGCGAGTGGGCACCCTCAGAGGAGTCGAACTTCTTCCACCCGTTGTGGTTCGTCTCGCTCGTAGCCCGTATCCCCACCGTCGCGGTGCTGCCACTGTTGTTGAATACGTACTGGAAGACGTCCTTCACCGACGCGGACACCCAGCCGTCGCCGCAGCCGGAGTTATAGCCCTTCGTACCCGTCGACGAACCCGCAAGGGCGGCCCACGACGGCTGGCTGCCCCACCGCGTACTGCTGCTCACCGACGTGGTACGCCAGGTCTGCCACTCGGCGCTGGTACACGACCACGAATGGAAGTTCCACAAGAACAGCTCCGCCGAAATCACCGACGCACCCGCGTAACCACCCAGGCCACCGAAGGCCAGGAACGAACGCGCCGTGCAACCAGATGCGCAGCCCTCGTTCGGGTCGTCGCTGTACCCCAGCCGCAACTGCGTGTCACCGGACTTGTCAGTATTGACAATCGTGTCCTGCACGTACGCGTCAAATGCCGGCTCGAGGTTAATCGACGGGTCGATCGTAACCGGATACACCACCCCCGGGTCAGCCAGAAACGCCGCATCCGGTGTCACCACCAGTTCCGTGCTTTCACCGGCGCCGGTCGTGGACAGCGCCACCGGCGCCCGACGCACCGGCTCCCCCGACGGCGACCGCTGCGCATCCCACATCTCCGCAGGTGGCACATCCACCACCACACCCGATTCAGACCGAAGCTCCAGACCACCCGCTGGGCGCGGCGCCACAGCCAACTCCCCCGTATCCCACGGCATCGCCACCGATGCCACCTGCGCCGCCGCCTGGCGATGCTTCACGACCAGGAAGTACTCAAAGCCCGTCGGCCGCGCCTCCACCACCAGGTCCACACCCGGCTTCACATCGACATAGGTGGCCTTACGACCATCCAACACCGGCTCCGGCAGCGCCCCCGACCAGCCCAGGGTCGTGCGCTCACTCCCTTCGCCCAGGCCCACCAAGGCGTCCTCACCCGCCGCGCCGGCCCCCGCCAACGACAGCCGGCGCGGATGCGCCCTGGGCGCCACAGTCCCATCCGGCCGCCGCTGCAACGTCAGGTCCACATCAACCCACGAGCCCGAATCGTTGCGCATCCGCACCGGCGCCATATGCCTCGTGGTCTCGAACGTGCCATCAGGACGCGCCACCGTCTGCGACGTCTCCGACGTCAAACTAGTCACGATCACCGGCCGCCGCTTGCGGTACGCCAGCAATGCCGCCGACCGCTCATCGAACGCCGCCAACGGATCCGCCTGCTGCGTAGCCGACGACCCACCCGGTGTCACCGGATCAGCACCGGCCGGACTGTCCACAGTCACCAACAACGTTGCCACCAGCAAAGCGACAATGACCGGAACAGCACGACGCCGCCACGAACCGCTCGACAACGCTGCCCGCCACGACGTGACGCCGAAAAGACGCTGCCTAGCAACACGTAACGGACCAGCGCCGCTACGGGACCGGACCGCGGTACCAAAATCTGTCGAACGGCCAGCCACGAACGACGCCTCCCCCGCACCACAGAGAGCAAAGTGATCGACACACTGCGGCACGCCAAGGATTGATGTCAACACCTACCACCAGAGTTCCTCAAAGATTCGAGCAGCCCCGATGACGCATACCGATATCAGACGGAAGCGATCGAACAACAGACACAGAAGCGCCAATCCATGCCCACAAGATCAGACCGAGCTATGCCACTCGATCACAAGCAAAGCCAGACGACACGGTACGAACCAGACGTCCAGGAGACGCTCGTCCAAGGGGCCGCATTAGGCCACGTCGAGCCACTCAGGGGCAGTGGAGCGTAACCACGGCGCACCCGACGCTCCGCGACGAGCAGACCCGGAACCAGCGCGACCGCTTGCGGCCACGCCGTGTCACTGCGGGGCATGCTGGCCAACGGGCTAAACATGGCGATCGAACCTACAGGTCGCCTGCAATGGGGCCAGCCGCGCCGAATAGGGCGGAGGATGTGGACGAGGACATCGACGGGCTGCGGCCGATACAGGCCTGATGTCAGCTGCCTACCCGTCCCCGCTTTGGCCAGCGAGGCGAGTGACTGGCGCTGCGGCGGCCCCACGACAGAAGGCGGCGGTGGAATGGGACCCATCTCGTGGAACGCCTCATCCTTGGTGCGCAGGTTCGAATCCTGCCATAGAGATCAGCCTGCACCTCGGCTGAGTTTCCGCTGCTCAATCCCTTGATTCCGTCGGCAATTGGGGGCTCGTTTCGGCGGTCCGAGGTAGGTCAAGGTGCGCACCAACCTGCTCCCCTCCGCTGACTTTGTTAAGCCCTATTTGCCTTCTGGTAGTCCTCGTCGGTGAGAGGTTCGAGCCAGGTGGTGGGGTCGCTGCCATCGGGTTTGGCTTCGAGCATGGCCAGGTGGCTCATGAAGGTGTTGGCGGCGGCGCCGTGCCAATGCTCCTCGTCGGGCGGGCAGGTCACGGTTTCTCCCGCGCGTACCCGGATCACGTTGCCGTCGCGGGTGCCGACCAGGCCGACGCCTTCGGTGATGTGCAGGGTCTGGCCAACGGCGTGGGAGTGCCAGTTGGTGTGTGCGCCTGGGGTGAACCGGACAAGCGCGACGGTCATCCGCGATGGCGTGGTGCCGCTGTAGATGGGTGTCAGGTAGACATCGCCCGTGAAGTTCTGCGCTGGCGTCTTTACGGTGTCGGCTACGGGTTTGAGTTCCATGTTCATGTGCTCCTTCCAGGTGCGTGGGCGGTTCAGGGACGCAGCAGCGCCTTGATGGCGCGGCGTTCGTCCATCGCCCGGTAGCCGTCGGCGGCCTGGCCGAGGGGCAGAGTCAGGTCGAAGACCTTGCCCGGGTCGATCGTGCGGTTGGTGATCAGGTCGACGAGTTCGGGCAGGAACCGGCGTACCGGCGCGGGTCCGCCGTGCAGGTGCACGTGGGAGTAGAACAGTTCCTCACCGGGCAATTGGATGCCGTGGGCGACGCCGACGTACCCGACGTGCCCGCCCGGACGGGTGGAGCGGATGGCCTGCATCATCGATTCCTGCGTACCGACCGCCTCTATCACGCTGTGGGCGCCCAGGCCGCCGGTGAGGTCCTTGATACGGGTCACCCCGTCGTCGCCGCGTTCGGTCACGATGTCCGTGGCTCCGTAGTCGAGGGCGAGCTGTTGCCGGTCGGCGTGGCGGCTCATTGCGATGATCCGCTCCGCGCCCAGCTGTTTGGCGGCCAGGACGGCGAGCAGGCCGACGGCTCCGTCACCGACGACGGCGACGGTCTTACCTGGCTGGACGTCGGCGGCGACTGCGCCGAACCAGCCGGTGCCCAGCACGTCGGAGGCGGCCAGCAGACTGGGAATCAGGTCCTCGTCGGGACGCTCGGCGGTGGCGACCAGGGTGCCGTCTGCGAGCGGGACTCGCAGGAGGTCGGCCTGGGCGCCGCCGGCGCCGGCGTACTCGCGGTGCACGCAGGAGGACTGGTACCCGGCCTTGCAGATGTCGCAGGTGTTGTCGGAGGCGAAGAACGAGCCGACGACGAACTGGCCCGGCTGGATCTGAGATACATCTGCGCCGACCTCTTCGACGATGCCGACGTACTCATGTCCCATCGGGGTCGGCCCTGCGACGGCTTCGATACCGCGGTAGGGCCACAGGTCCGAGCCGCACACGCAGGCCGCGACGACACGTATGACGGCGTCGGCGGGCTTTTCGATCTTCGGGTCGTCGCGGGTTTCGACCCGGACGTCGCCGGGGGCGTACAGGATTGCGCCTCGCATGATGGACGATCCTTCCACTGGTGTTGAAACGGTGCTCGCGGCACGCCGGTGTCGGCGGCCGGTGGTCAGTCGGTGGCGAAGACCTGCTTGGCGACGGCCATCGCGGACATGGCCTTGGGCCAACCGGCGTAGAACGCCAAATGGGTAATGGCCTCGATCAGTTCGGTCTCAGTCACGCCGTTGCGTCTGGCGTAGTCGAGGTGAAAAGTCAGCTGCTCGGTGTTGCCGGCCGTCAGCAGCGCGGCCACCGTGATGAGGCTGCGGTCGCGGGCGGCGAGCTCGGGGCGTTCCCACACCTGCCCGAACAGCACCTCGTCGGTGTAGTGCACCAGGGCGGGTGCGAAGTCGCCGAACATATTCTGTGCGCCCGAAGGCTGCCGATCCTCAGACATCATTTGCTCCCTCGTCGTTGTGGCCGGGCGAAGATCACCACGGCCAGACCCAGCAGTGTGAAAGCGGCGGTAATGGCGGCGGCCGTGTTCCAGCCCGACAACAGCCCGGCCAAACCGTGTGCGGAGGCGGCGTGGGTGACGATCACCGTGACGACGGCCAGGCCGACGGCCGAGCCGACGTAGCGGGCGGTGTTGTTGGCTCCGCTGCCCATCGCCGCTCGATCGGCCGGCACACTGGCCACGGCCTGCCGCCCGAGCGCGGCGTTGAGGACACCGTTAGCGCCCCCGGCGATCAGCAGGCCCGGCAGGAGCCGCACGATCGAACTGCCCGGGTGCAGGCCCAGCACGGCCACCTGACCGATCGCGCAGCCGACCAGCCCGCCGATGAGCTGCGCCCGTGCGGTGATCCGGGCGGGCAGCCACCGGGCGGCCAGGGCCGTCACCGCCGACAGACCCGACCAAGCGAACATCGCCGCCACCCCAGCCAGCGCGCTACCGCCCAAGCCCCGTTCGACCAGCGTCGGTGTGAACGACATCAACGCCAGCACGCCAGCACCCGCCGCGAGCGCCGCAACCGTCGCCGCGACAAAGTCCGGGCGGCGCAGCAGCCCTAGGTCGAGCATCGGACTCGCCGACCGCCGCTCCACGACGACGAACCCGACGATCAGCGCAATACCGCCCACCAGCAGGCCGACGGTGATCGGTCGCGTCCAGCCCGTACGGCCTTCGATCAAACCGGCCAACAGCACGGTCAACCCGAGCCCGAGCAGCGCCATACCCGCCGCGTCGATCCGCCGTGGCGAGGCCGACCGCGACTCGGCCAGCCAGCGGCCACCTCCGAACGCCAACAAGAGAGCTCCAAGCGCCGTCAACCAATACGCCAGCCGCCACCCGGACACCGCCTGAGCAGCCACCGCCATGAAGGGACCAACCGCAACGTCGTCGCCGACCGCGCCGCTGCCCAGCAGGGCCGCCGCGCAGCCGGTGCTCATCGACGACAAGATCCACGCTGTGCACCCGGCCCGGCGGACAGGTCCGCCGCTGTAGCCGACAGCGTGGCCAGCGGCACCGTGAACGCCAGCAGCACCAGCAGCGTGCCCGCCGACGCCACCGCCAGCGTGCGGCCTGCCAACCCCACCGGTGTCTGCCTGGTGTCTGCGGCCTGCTGGACCTCCGAGGTGCCCGGTGATCTCATCATGTCGTCGTCCCGCCGGTGATCCGTTCGAGGCTTAGTACCTTGCATGTCTGCCAGGAAACCCCGGCCAGCGGCATTGCGGGAGGGCGCAGCGAAGCAGGTAATGACAGACCCCCTCAGCCGTCCGGAACCGGACGTAGCGTGAAGGCCATGGACAGCAGGGACGACGTACGCGAGTTTCTGGCCACCCGCCGAGCTAAGATCACCCCCGCGCAGGCGGGCCTGCCGAACTACGGCGGCACCCGGCGTGTACCCGGCCTGCGCCGCGCCGAAGTCGCCCTGCTCGCCGGAGTCAGCCCCGACTACTACACCCGCCTCGAACGCGGCAACCTCACCGGCGTCTCCGACAGCGTCCTGGAAGCCATTGCCCGCGCGCTACAGCTCGACGACGCCGAACGCGAGCACCTGTTCGACCTCGCCCGCGCCGCCAACACCGGCTCCCGGCCGCGCAAGCGGCCCGTCCAGCAGATCCGCCCCGGCATCCAGCAACTACTCGACGCGATGACCGACGCACCGGCGTTCGTCCGCAACGGCCGCCTGGACATCCTCGCCATCAACCCGCTCGGCCAGGCGCTCTACGCCCCCGCATTCGACGCCCCGGCCCGGCCGGTCAACCTCGCCCGCTTCCGCTTCCTCGACCCCAGAGCACTCGGCTTCTATCCCGACTGGGACGACTCGGCCAACGTCACCGTCAACCTGCTGCGAACCGAGGCAGGACGCGACCCCTACAACAAAGACCTCACCGACCTCGTCGGCGAGCTGTCGACCCGTAGTGACGACTTCCGCACCCGCTGGGCCGCCCACAACGTGAGGCTGCACCAGACCGGCACCAAACGGTTCCGCCACCCGGCCGTCGGCGAACTCGTCCTGCACTTCGAGGCCATGCCGCTGCCCGCCGACCCCGGCCTCACTCTCACCGCTTACAGCGCCGAACCCAGTACCCCGTCGTACGACGGACTGAGGCTTCTCGCCAGTTGGGCGGCCACCGACCAAGCCGTCGGACAACCGGCCGACCAGACCTGACCGGCGCGACGAACCGACTCACGACACCGGCAAGAAGAGAGTTACGCATGCACACCCGCACGCTCGGAACACAGGGACTACAGGTCTCCGCCATCGGCTTCGGCGCCATGGGCATGAGCCAGAGCTACGGCCCCGCACCCGACCGGCCCGACAACATCGCCCTGATCCGGGCCGCCGTCGAACGCGGCGTCACCTTCTTCGACACCGCCGAGGTCTACGGACCGTTCGTCAACGAGGAACTCGTCGGCGAAGCCCTGCAACCGTTCCGCGGCCAGGTCGTCATCGCTACAAAGTTCGGGTTCGCCTTCAACGCCGACGGCCGCCAGACCGGCCTGTCCAGCCGCCCCGAGCGCATCAAACAGGTCGCCGACGCCAGCCTCAAACGCCTGCGCGTCGACGCCATCGACCTGTTCTACCAGCACCGCGTCAACCCCGACGTACCCATCGAGGACGTCGCCGGCGCGGTCAAGGAACTCATCGAGGCAGGCAAGGTCAAATACTTCGGCCTGTCGGAGGCCGCCGCCGACACCATCCGACGCGCCCACGCCGTCCAGCCCGTCACGGCGGTACAGAGCGAGTACTCGCTATGGTGGCGCCGCCCCGAAGCCGACATCCTGCCCACCCTCGAAGAACTCGGCATCGGCTTCGTACCGTTCAGCCCACTCGGCAAAGGGTTCCTGACCGGCACGATCAACGCCGACACCACGTTCGCCGACAACGACATCCGCACCAGCATCCCGCGCTTCGACGCCGATGCGCGGCGAGTCAACCAGGCCCTGATCGACCTGCTCACCACGGTCGCCGCTCGCAAGAACGCGACCCCGGCACAGATCGCCCTGGCCTGGCTGCTCGCACAACAACCGTGGATCGTGCCGATCCCCGGCACCCGCAAACTCCACCGCCTCGAAGAGAACATCGGCGCCGCCGACGTCGAACTGACCGCCGACGACCTCCGCGAGATCGGCGACACCGCCGCGAAGATCGACATTCAGGGTGCGCGATACCCCGAACACCTGGAACGCATGACCAACCTGTGACCCGTGGCGCGGCTGACCTACCCGATAAACAGGTCAGCCGCTATCGGGGGGATGCCGACGAGGGGAACAGTTCCGGGATGTATCCCGCCGGGGAGGTCGGCCTGCACCTGAATCCTGTTTGCCTTTCAAGCCGGTGGCCGCCGTCATAGGGCAACGTATGGGTGCTCGGCTCCCTGGCGTGTGATGTGGATGTTCCAGTGGTGCTCGGCGATGGTGTCGGGTTGGGTTTCGGGGCCGCCGCTGCCGATCCAGACGCTCAGCGGGACGTGGGCGACGTAGACGCCTAGTTCGGCGACGGCGGCGTGCAGGCTGAGGGCGTAGGTGCGTAGAGCGCCGGAGCCGATGGCGATGTTGCCGAAGGCGGGCTGATCTGCCGCGGACGGGGCGGCTCATCGCTGCCCTGTGCGACGTGTCCTCGCACTCGTCGCAACGCATCCATTGCGGGAGTTCATCCCATGGAGGCTGTACGGGCACCAGGGTCAGGTGCTCCCATGGATACCCGCACAGGGCGTTGTGGTTGTCGCGTACCTGCAGGTGGCACGTGGCGGTAGCGGTCTCCGGTTCGATGTCGTAGCGCAGCCGCGTCTGCACTTCGCCGAAGAGCACCGTTAAGGCATGCCACCACCGACGTGGAGGCCAGCCCAGGCGTTCGATGGCGACAAATACGGCACGCTCGCATGATCGCAGGCTGTCCAGAGAGTCACTCTCGTGCCGCAGATAGCGCGTTTGGAACTACTGCAGCGCGCTGGCGCTGGCGCTGGCGGAGATGATGACGAGCCCGCGGTCGCGGGTGGCTTTGAGAAGTAAGTTCAAACATCAGGTGCCGGCCTTGAGCAGCGCGGCTCGCGCCGCCGCTGCGGCCGCGCGTACCGGGTCGTCGGCCGGTGCCACGGCTTGGGCCCGGGCGTACCAGTCCAGCGCGTCGCGGCGGTGGATCACACCCGCTCCGAGCCGGTACCGCCGGGACGCGATCTCGCCGCGGTGGTACCACGCCGCCGCCGCGTCGGACCCCTTCGCCTTGTAAGCGAGGGCCGCCTGCAGCGTTTCCTCCGCCTCGGCCAGCAGCCCGGGGTCGTCGGCGAAGTCGGCGTACAGGCCGACCGCGCTCGCGTAGGCCGATGCGTGGATCAGGGACCCGGGTCCGCCGGGGCGCCCGATGCTCAGCGCTTCCCGGCAGTGTTCGAGCGCGTCGATCAGATCCTGGGCGTCCGGGTCCGCCGCGATGTTGATCCGCTCCGTGACGCGTAGCAGGTACGCGGTGCCGAGGTTGCATTCGGCGCCGGCGCGGAACGAGTCGTCCCTGCCACTGATCCCGACCGCCTGCCGGCCCAGGGCGACGGCGTGATCGATATCGCCGAGGTCCCGGGTCTGTCAGTAGCGTGCCTTGGCCAGCTCGCCGAGCTGCGAGAACACCCATGCGGTTCCCGGAAGGCTGGGGAGTTCGGCCGCGCCCAGTCGGCGGCACAGCTCGGTGTCCAGGTCCCGCACGGCGACCGCGTCCCCACGGGCAACGGCCACGATCTCGGCCGCCTTCGCAGTGGCGATGTCGGCGTGCAAGGGACCGGGATCGCCGAAGCGCTCAAACGCATCGATCCGCCGTCGGAGGTCAGACACCGCCTCCAAAAGGTCAGTGCTCAGCGGCTTTCCACCATGAGCCGACAGGGCCATGGCATGACGTTAGAGGCGGCTACCACAGTGAGCAATGGACGCGAGAAGCGTTGTAACCGGCGTTTGGGCCGCGAGTGGCGTCGCCAGAGGTCGTCGGTCGTGATCGGAGGTCGGTGACGCTCGATCGCTGGTCGCGGTCCTCGCCGTCTCGATACACCGCTCCCGACCGAAACCGGCCGAGATGATCATCGTGGGACAAATCGATCGGCGACCGAAACGGCGGATCGAGCAGGATAGACAACAGGACAAATACTGGCGGCAGTCTGGCGCATCAAGATCAGCCGTACTGATCTGGGCGACGAGTATGGTCAACCTGACCGTTCACGATGCGGGCAGCGAACTCTACGCCGGCGAAGGCGGCTGGCGTAGCGGCTGCGCCGGCTCGCCGACTTCTGGGACTACTGACGTTTACCGGCTTGCTCGCCGTCCTCCGGCGGTGGGTCATCACGGAGACCGGCCCGGTGAAGGCCTTCACCATCCTGGCAACCATCGCCGTCATCCGCGCCAGACCAGGGCTGCGGTCTCCGGGCGTGAAGCCGATCAAGGCGTTGGGCAGGGGTGATGAGTTCCAGCTACTCGGCATCTGTGCAGGCCCCACGGTGAACGAGGGCCGGTACAACTCGGCACGCCGGCAACTTCGTCCTGCGCCGTAGCTGGCTGAACCCGGCCGCCGTCGGTGGCCGGGCATCGTCGACGGGTTGGCTTCTGCTCACGATTCGAGCCGTTTGCGGATGTCGTCGGCGTCAGGGTGGCCGATCTCGTCCAGGAGTGTGAGTGCCTCCCGCCAGGCGTTGCGGGCGGCGTCGGTGTCGCCGGTCGTGAGGTAGGTTTCGGCGAGTCTGTTGAGGGTATCGGCGTGGGGGTGGCGGCTGTTGATGGCGCGGAACAGGTCGACGGCGCGTTGGTAGCTGGAGATGGCTTGCTGGTGTTGACCGAGTTGGCGGTGCGCGTCGCCGATGGTGTCCCAGGCGTGAGCCTGGCCGTCGCGGTGGTCGTGCTCTTCGAGCGGGCCGAGTGCCTGCCGGCATGAGACGAGGGTCTGTTCGGGGTCGCCGAGTAGGCCCTGGAAATGGCCCTTGTTGCTGAGGCACACGGCGCGTCCTACCGGGTCGCCCAGATCGGTGTAGAGCTCGATGGCGCGTTCGGTGTGGTCCAGGCCTTCCCGGTAGCGGCCTTCGTTTTCGCAGGTGATGCTGAGCCCGGCATGGACCACCGCCTGACCGCGCTTGTCGCCCAGGGTGGTGTAGAGGTCGAGGGCCTGCTGGAAATGGGCGACGGAGTCCGCGGCGCGGCCGAGACTGCGGTAGGCGACGCCGAGGTTTCGATGGGCGCTGGCCTGGCGATCCGGATCGGCAAGGCGTTGGGCTGCGGCCAGTGCCGCGTGCAGGGTTTCGAGGTGTGCGTGCCAGTCGCCGCGGCGGTGCAGGAAGTCTCGCAGCGCCCAGACCAGTTGCCAGGCGTGGATGTCGTCACCGTTGGCGGCGGCGGCTGCGACCGCCGCGAGCAGCGCTGGCTGCTCGTCTAGGAACCAGCGTTGCGCGTCGTCGAAGGCATTCAGTGTCTCGGGTGCGACGCCGGGTTGTGGCGGGTCGAGGTGGATCGGTTTGAGGTATGAGCTAAGCACGCAGGCGGTCGGGACAGCGGTGTGCACGTAGTGGTCGAGTATGCGGTGCCGCGCCGCGCGCCGCTCAGGTTCGGCGTCCAGGGTCTGGGACAGTTCGGCGGCGTAGGCACGGAGCAGGTCGTGGAAGGCATACCGGCCGGGCCGGTGCTCGGTGAGTAGGTGTGCGCCGGCCAGTTCGGCCAGCAGCCGGCGGGTCTGGGGCATCGGCAGGCCGGCGAGACTGGCCGCGGCGGGACGGCTGATGTCGGGCCCTGCGTGCAGCCCGAGCAGGCGAAAGAGCCGTGCTGCCGCGGGGCTCAACGCCTGGTAGGACCAGGAGAACACCGCCCGCACATCCGTAGCCGCGTCTGGGCCGGTCAAGGCGTCCAACCGGCCGTGCGAGTCGGTGAGCTCGTCGGCGAACACCGCCAGCCGGAACTCGGGCAGGGTGGCGGCGCGGGCTGCCACGATCGCCAGCGCGAGTGGCAGCCCGGCGCAGGCACTGATGATCTGTGTAACCGCGACCGGTTCGGCCGCGACCCGCCCGGCGCCCAGCCGTCCGGTCAGCAGTGCTCGGGCGTCGGCGTCGTCGAGGACGTCGAGTCGGATCGGCTGGGCTCCTTCGGTGGCGACCAGACCGGCCAGCTGGTTGCGGCTGGTCACCAGCACCATGGTGGTGGGGGTGCCGGGCAGCAGGGGGCGCACCTGGTCGGCGTCGCGGGCGTTGTCCAGCAGTACCAACATGCGGCGCCCGGCCAGTCGGCCGCGGTACAGCCCGCTCTGGGCCTCGACACTGGTGGGGATGCGCTGCGGTGGCACCTGAAGCAGCTCCAGCAACGTTCGTAGTGCCTGCGGTGGGCTCATCGCTTGGCCGGCCGGGTTGAACCCGCGCAGGTTCACGTACAGCTGTCCGTCCGGGAACCGGTGGCGCTGCCGGTGTGCCCAGTGCAGCGCCAGGGTGGTCTTTCCGATCCCCGCGCTGCCGCCGATCGCGGTTATCACCACAGTGGATGGTGGATCGCCGGAGGTGTCGAGGAGTGTGTCGAGCTGACGCAGCGCGGTGGTGCGCCCGGCGAAGACAGGTATGTCCGCCGGCAGTTGCGCGGGTGTGGCACCGGCCGGCCCGGCGGCGCCGGCTGATGGCGAGCTGGTCACTGTGACCGGCTGCGGGGCGGCAAGCTGGGGATCCTGTCGCAGCACGCGTTCGTGCAGTTCGCGTAGCCGCGGGCTCGGGTCGCTGCCGAACTCCTCGACCAGCCGTCGGTGCAGCAGCCGGTAGTGCGCCAGGGCGTCGGTCTGCCGCCCGCACCGGTACAACGCGAGCATCAACTGCCCGGCCAACCGTTCGTCCATCGGATACGTGCTTGTCGCGGCCACCAGTTCATGCAGCAGCGACGCGTGTCCGCCTCGGCGCAGCGACACGTCATTACGGTCGAGCGCGGCCGCGAACCGCTGCGCCTCCCACTGCTGCGCGACTGCCCGCAACCAGTCGTTGTCGAGGTCCGCGAAAGGGGCGCCCCGCCACAGCCCGAGCGCCTCGTGCCACAAGGTCTCAGCATGTTCGTCGTCGACTGCCTGCCTCGCTTCCACCACCAGGGCGCGGAACTGGTGCGCATCGACCGCGGACGGATCCACCTCCAGTTGATAACCGCGCGAGCGTCGGGTCAGCGCCGGCCCGCCAGCGGCGGCGAATACGCCACGAAGCCGCGAGAGGTAGGTGTGCAGGATCGGGTGAGCCCGCTGTGGTAGCGCAGGCCCCCAGACCCGGTCGACGAGTTCGTCGACCGAGACCACCGCGGCCGGCGCGGTCAGCAACACGGCCAGCACTGTGCGTTGCCGTGCCGGGCCGAGTGACACCACGCCCCGTTCGTTGTCCGCCTCCATAGGCCCCAACACCCGAAACCGCATCAGTCTCGCCACCCACCCTCCGCGGTCGGCCGCTCCGGCATGGCCCACCACGCTATAGCGCCTGCCGTCCCCGGCCGCCACCAGCCCGCAGCAGCGGCTTCCACCTCGCTGCAATACGGCTTCAAGCGCGCCCTGACAGGGTCTGCGCGTCCCGAACACCGGCGACCTCAGGCTCGCTGAGGAATCGGCCGGGCCCACCCAAACGCACGGAGGAATCAGAATGCTGCGAAGACTGGCCGCAGTGCTAGCCGTGCCGTTGGCCCTGCTCGTCGGCCCGCTCGTGGCCCCACCGGCGGCTGCTGCCGCGGCGACGGCGGGGACGGTGACACCGGCGGACCCGCCGCTGGCCGCGTACCCCGGTCTGGCGCCGCGCCAGACGCCGCGGGCCCTCGCTGTGGACACCACAACCGTTCCCTGCGCGAACAACGGCTCCGACAAGGAGCTGACCCGCGCGCAGGTGCTCACCCGCGCTCCGAGTTGGGTCAGCGTCGGCATCCCGTGCAGGCAGCAGCGGTGCTACCGCAACTCGTACGGCGACTACCGCACGGACTGCTCCGGATTCGTCGCCATGGCGTGGGGCCTGGGCGGCTCGGGAAGCGCGTTCTGGACCGGCAACCTGATGGACCGGGCATTCCAGATCTCCCGATCGAGTCTGAAGCCCGGCGACGCGCTCCTGCGACACACCGGCGACACCAGCGAGAATCACGTGGCGCTCTTCGTCCAGTGGGACAACTCCGCGCGCACCGAGCCCGTCGTGATGGAGCAGACCGGCAGCCAAGACACGATCCAGCGCGTCTGGTCCGAGGCGTACGCCGGGCTCTACACGCCGATCCGCTACGACAACGTCGTCGACGAGCCCGCGCCGGATCCGCAGGCCTCGGTGGCCCGGCTGGGCGAGTTCACCGGCGATGCCCGCAGCGACATCGCCGGCCAGTTCGCTGATGGTGAGTTGTGTGCGTGGCGGTCCACCGGGGACCTGGCCCAGGACGAGTTGCTGGCGCCGGGCAGTGGGGTGCGGATCGGCACCGGTTGGACCACCAGCAACATCCGGCGCATCCTCTGACCCCCAGGAGTATCCACATGAGAATCAAACCCCTGCGCGGACCGGTCTTCCTGATACTGGCAGCGGCCGCCAGCCTCGCCGTTGCCGCACCAGCACGCGCCGCCACGCCGATCGATCCCGCCGACACGCTCACCGGGTCTCCCGTGCCCGCCGAAATGTCCGCGATGATCGCGACCGCGCCGTGCGTGCCGAGAGGTCCGACCAGCGCCGACGACGCCATCGCCGACAAGGTCCGGCCGGACATGAACGGTGAGCGACTCGGCCACGCCGTCAACGCCTACAACATCTCGTGCGCCCGCGTCATCACCGCGACCGCCCGCGGCCGCGGGCTGGCCAAACGGGCCACAGTCATCGCCGTAACGACGGCCATCACCGAAAGCACGCTGCACAACTACACCGAGGCGGTCGACCACGACAGTCTTGGTCTGTTTCAGCAACGGCCGTCCACCGGCTGGGGATCACCCGACGAACTCACCGACCCGGTCTACGCGACCAACGCGTTCCTGAACGCGATGCTGCGCAGATTTCCCGACAACCGGTGGATGAGCGGCGACATCGGTGCGATCTGCCAGGCCGTGCAGAACTCCGCCGACCCAAGCGCGTACGGCCACGAAGTACACGACGCCGGCATCATCGTCGACGAACTGTGGGAGCCGGCACGACCGGACAACCCGCAGGCCTCGGTGGCCCGGTTGGGCGACTTCACCGGAGACGGCCGGGGCGACATCGTCGGCCAGTTCGCCGACGGTGAGCTACGCGCGCAGATCCAATCCGGTGACACGGCATGCCTGCAGGGATACAACACCAGCAGGGTCTCGGCTCGGTGAAGGTGGGCGGCGGCTGTCTGTCGGCCGGGGAAACCTAGACGGCGCAGCTGTTGGTGAGGCGTGCCGGGAGGTACCGGGAGTTCGAGTTGGTAGCTCCACCGACCATGGCCGGCGGCGCGGCCGCCGTCGGGCCGGCGTTGCTGGGGACACCAGCTACCCAGTCGGGTACCGGTCTCCTCCCGGCAGGAACACCTCTTGATGATCGTCCCGCTGAACATCAGTTACTCCCTTCGCGCGGCCGGACCGTGGACGTGGACCGACGCGGTGGGATTAGTCGCTGGAACGAACGCCGGGCGGCAGCAACGGATGCGACCCGTCCAGCGCCGGGCCGGGTTGGTTCTGCCGGAGCTATTCGGCTTCGAGCAGTCGGATCATCGCGGCGGTGGGCACGACGTAGCGGTGCCCGACCCGGACCACCAACCACTGTGGAGGGAAGAAGCCAATGCCATGACAGCCACAATGCCCGCCCCGGTCTCACCGCCTGCCCCGCGTACCGGGTGGACTCTTGATGAGGCCCGAAGCCTTGGCCTGACCACGGACGTGGCGACCGCGGCCCAGATCCTCGACGTCAACCGCAGCACCGGGTACGCGTTGGCGAAGATCGACCGGTTCCCAGTGAAGGCGGCCCAGCCCAGTTCGTCTTTGACCTGTTTGTAGCTTTGTTCGATCCAGTGCCGGACGCCGTATAGCCGGACGACTTCGGTCAGGTCGGCGCTTTCGTGGAGGCGGTCGGAAGTGTCGTGCGGGCCGCCGGGGCGGGGCAGGTTGCTGGCCAGGTACCGGGTGGCCTTGTTCGGCAGGGTCGCGGGGCGTTTGGTGGCGATCACGAGTCGGGTGTGGCCGTCGGGGCTCCACCAGCCCAGTTGGGCGTCGGTGGCCCACCAGGTTTCGGTGTGTCCGTCACGGAACCGTCGCTGCACCGGGTGCCACCGGCCGGGATCGTCCGGGCCGTTGTAGGGCACCGCTTTGGCCGCGTCTTTCGGAGTGTGCGCCTGGGTGCCGTACTGCCAGGTGCCGCGGTGGGGTTTGAGCGCCATCACGAAACCAAAGCCGGCCTGACGAAGTTGGCCGCGCAGATCGTCGTAGTCGCCGTAGAAGCAGTCGGCCACCACGGCGTGGAACACCACACCGGTCTGTTGCGCCTGGGTCACCAGTTCGGCGGCGACCTGCAGCTTGGCTGCGGAACGCGGGATCGTTGCGCCCTTTGCCGAAGTGAGCGGCCGGCGTGTAAGGGCGGGCGTGCAGCGGATAGTAGATCCGTTCGTCGGCCCAGACGGTGGTGACCATGACGATGCCATTGTCCGTCTTGCCGATACGGCCCAGCCATTGGCGCGCGATGTGAGCGCCGCCTGACCAGGCGATTCAATTAACTGTCAATGTTGTCGCAAGGAAGATCGTGGATCTCATCCGTACCATCGGGCGTGAAGCCTCACAATGCTCGAAAGGACGAGACCCATGAGCAAGAAAACCATCCTTGGAGCCGCGGTCGCCGGGGCCACCGCCCTGGCCGTCTTCGGTCTCGCGGGGGCGGCCCAGGCCGCCAGCGAGACCATCTACACCAGGTACTCTGACGGCCTTATGGCGTACACGGACGCTGTGAGCAGCGACCAATTCCTGGTCAAGGACATCTCTGCCGACGGGTACGGCGTCCGCGGCGAGATCCGTAGCGCCGGCGGGACGCTCCTGTCCTGGAACTACGTCGGCGGGAACGGCAAAATCAGGACCTGGTCCTACGACCTAGCCAAGAGCAAGAACTACATCATGAGGGTGTGCCTCGGCGAAGGATCGGGCGACACCACGCTCATCAACTGCGTGAGCAAGGAAATCCGCGACGACACCTAACCCTGGTAGCCGGCCAGAAGCCTTATCCACCTTGCCGCGTCGCGGACTTCAGCGGCTCACCGGCTGCGTCCAGGACCACAGGCCAGGCGACCTCGAGGAGGTCTCGCAACTGCTGCATGCAGACGCTGGAGTCGGTGATTAGTTGGGCGCGGCGGACGCTGAGGTGACCCAGCCGCGCCCATTCCGCACCAGCTCGCTCCGGTAGGCAGCAGTGCAACTGGGCGGCCTGCCGGGCGATGAGGACCGCGTCCTTGTCGTCGTTCTTGCCGCGGGTGTAGTCCTCCGCCTCGCGGGCCCGGGACACCACCAGCGGCCGCACGCAGACCAGCGGGATCCGCCGGCCGGCTGCCAGCTGCTGGACGATCATCCAGCGGTGACCGGTCGGCTCGCAGGCCACCGTGATCCCCGTGAAGCCCGCCGAGCCTGCCGCCCGCAGCGCTCGTTCCAGCAGGTCATCGAGCTGCCACGGCGAGCACCGTAGCCGCCACCGCGCCAGGACCGCGAGTCGTGATCGGTCAGGGCGGCTGCCTGCCGCGACTGGGCCAGATCGATACCCAAGATCGCGTGGTCGGATGGTAATACCGCCCGCAACGCCACATCAGTGCGGTGGCCACTTACCTTTGCCGGCTTCGCCGGGCCCGGGTGACCAGCGGCCGAAGGCCGCCGGTCACCTGGTGAACGTTGGTGGCCACCGCACGAGGGAGGCTTCGCCTCGGACCGCCCAGACGGGTGATTGGCCTGGTGGGGCCGCTCGCGGTGGTCGCATCCTCGCATCCACGGATGTGGTTGCGGGAGGTGCACGGTCATGGCAGCGCGTGTGTCCAGAACGAACGCGGTGACGGTCAACGACGTACTCGACGGGCGCAAGCTGCTGGAGATCGACTGCCTGGACCGGGTCTATCTCACCTTGTCCGTGCCGAACCTGATGGTGGGCGGCCAGGTGGTCAGCTTCCTGACCCAGCATGAGGGCAAGCCGGTGCCATCACCGGCGTTGCTGGAACGCCGGGGACAGACGTTCCGCCGGGCCGTGATGTCGTTCGCGCGGGCCAACGACATCCCGGTCATCAGCTTTGCTGGGAAGAAGGACAACAGCAGACCGGGTGTGCTGGCCGACAGCCCGTGGCCGGAACGCAAGATCGATCAGATGATGCCGCTGATCCGCAAGGCCGCCGCCACCGGCCGGTCTCAGGTCGCCGCGATCGGCGTCGCGCAGGAATACCAACGAGTCTTCACCGGCACCAAGTCCGAAACCGGGACCGGCGCGGTGTGGTTCTCCTACCAACGGGTCGAACGCCGGGTCACCTGCTACTACTTCTACCTATGGGACGAGCAGGTCGGCCCGGCGTTCATCAAGATCTGCGCCTACTTTCCCTACCCGGGCAAGATTTGGATCAACGGGCACGAGTGGGCCAAACGCCAAGCCACCGCAGCGGGTGTCGGCTTCACCGAACTGTCCAACGGGTTCGCCTCCTGTGACGAGCCCGCCGCGCTGCAGGACATCTGTGACCGGCTCGGCCCCGGCACCATTACGGTGTTCGCCGAACGCTGGTGGGCCCGGCTGCCGTTGCCGTTCACCGGCACCGACCGGCAGGCCGGCTACTGGTGGGACATCTCCATGCGCCAGGTCGAGGTCGCCAAGACCATCGTGTTCAGCGCACCCCACCACGCTCGGGCCTTCTTCGAAGCCCTCGCCGCGGACAACCTGGACATCGGCCGCCCCGACAACATGGAGATCATCTTCAACCGGCAGGTCCGCTCCACCACCCACGGCGTGTTCCGCACCGCGATCGACCGGGACAACGACGGCGTCGTCGTCAATGCCTTCTACCGCCACTCGCGGATCAAGTACTACCTCAAAGACCGCCGCGCGCTGCGTATCGAAACCGTCATCAACGACACCTACGACCTGCGCGTGCTGCGCCGCCTGGAACACCTCGACGAACTCGTCGTCAAGGCCCGTGACGTCAACCGCCGACTGTTGGACACTATCCGGGTCGGTCAGGGCTGTGTCCTGGCGAGCCCAGCCATCGAGCGGGTCGCCCAGCCCACCCTCACCGAGGACGGCAGGAGGGCCCCAGCGCTTCGCTTCGGCGACCCTCGGGTCATGGCCCTGACCGGCGCCCTATGCCTGAACCTGTTCGCCGTCACCGGCATCACCAACAACAGCCTTCGCGCCTTGACCGCCCGGCTGCTCGGCACCAGCTACAGCACCAGCCAGATGACCTACGACCTGCGCCGGCTACGCGCCAACGGCCTAATCCACCGGATCGAACACACCCACACCTACACCCTGACCCCCGACGGGCAACGCCTAGCGATCTTCTACACCAAACTCCACAACCGACTCCTACGACCACTCACCGCCGCCGACCAGCCTCAAGCCCCACCCACCCTCCGCCACGCCCTAGCCACCATCGACCAGCACGTCGAGGACTACATCACCCGC
>NZ_JAVHUY010000007.1 GCF_031085175.1 Phytohabitans maris | reverse complement strand
GGTATGACACAGCATCCGCTCCGGCGACGTGTGTGCTTCCGGACGCAGCCAACTGGTGACATCGGCCGCCAACACGATCCGGCCGTCGGCCGCACGCGGCACCGGCACGCCGGCCAACGCCCGACGAAGCCGGCCGATCTCTATCCGACCGTTGGCCACAGCGTCGTACATCGCGCCGTGCCCACGGCGGTGCTCGGCCACCAACGACAACCCCACCAACGAGCGGACCGGCCCATCGGCGCACAGCACCGCGTCACACAACTCGAACAACGCATCCGCACGCCGCGACATACAGCCCAGCAACTCCTGCCGAAACCACGACAGGTCCCCGACCGCGTCACCCGGACGTCGATCATGCACACTGACCACAGACAGCCCTTGGATGTTGACGTTCTTCCCTCGACAAGAAGAATGATCAACCAAGGGCTGTCCACATGATCGACCGGGGTCCACACCCGACCGTCAAGGTTAAAGATCAAGCTAGCTGGAGCCGGGGTTTGGGCCGCGCCGCAGCGGGGTCCGGACCCTGCGTGCACCCTTGGGATGGATCGTCTCCATCGGCGCTGACGGGCGGGCCGGCTGGAGCCCCGGGGCGCCCACCGCGTGCGTTCCGCAGATGAGCGCCCTGGGGGCGGTGCGCGCCGCAGCCAGTGCCGAGCCCGACGCGGCGCGAGACCAAGCGGGCGCCAGCCCTCGCCCTACCGATCGGCCACGGCGCCGCCCTGGCCGGCGCAGGCGGCGTAGGGAACCCGGCACCCGCGAAGCGGGGACCGGCGGCCGCAGCTCGGTGCTCGTGCTGGGTGGCGCTGTGGGTGTGTGCGGCGTCAGACCAGGCGGACCGCGGCGCAGTGCCAGCGGCCGCGCTTGCGCTCCAGCCGGAACGCCAGCGCCCACGTGCGCCCGAACAGCGCCAGCGCCGCCGCACCCTCCGCGACGCCGGCCCTCGGCTCGCAGACGCGCAGGTGGCGTAGGAACACCGACCTGCGCTCGCGGGGCAGAACGCGGCCCGGGTCGTGGGCGCGGCGCAGGCCGTTGGCGCGGTCGAGGCAGGCCGCCATCTGGTCGACGATCGGGGAGGCGTTGTAGCCGGTGAGGCCGCGGATGTGGGCGATCGGGCGGTAGCCGTTGAAGATCTCCAGGCAGACGTCGAGGAAGCGGCGGGCGGCGCGCTTGGCCTCCTCGGACGCGTCGGCCAGAGTGGGCTGCGCCGTCGCGTCGCCGTCGCTCTCCGGCGACATGAGGGTCGGGGCGCCGGAGCGGACGCGTGGCACCGGGATCGGCGCGTGCCGGCGGTGGCGGGTGGCGCCGTCGAGCTGGAGGGGGAGCTGGTCCCACAGCTGCGGCGCGGTCTCGTCGTCGAACGGCGGGTCGAGTGCGGGTGCGGGCCGGAGCCGGATGGCAGGGCGAACCTGTGCGATCATGCGACACCCCGATCAGGGTCAGTGATCTTGCGTTTGCCTTCGTTTGCCTCCGTTAGGCAACAAGTTTCCGGCACCGACCAACCGGCCGTCAACGCCCCGCCACGGCCTGTGGATAACTCGACCGGCCTACTCCACCAGGGGGTTTTTCTGCACCCACTCGGCGGTCTCGGCGTACTTGCGCTGGATGTACTCCTCCAGCTTGGCCCGCTCCACCCGCCACTGACCCCGCCCGCCAATCTTGATCGCGGGAAGCTCGCCGCTCCGGACCATGTGGTAGACCTGCGAGTCCGTGACGTTGAGCTCGGCCGCTACGTCCGAGAGCAGCAGGAAGCGGGAGGTCACTTCTTCAGTTTGCCATCGACAGCCTGCGAATCCACCGGCCGGCTCGCGAGTGGGCTCGAATAGACCACACTGGTCGTGACGGCACCCAAGCCGCTGATCCGGCCCGCCACCTCTTCGAGATGGCGCATCGAGCGGGCCACGACCTTGATGACGAAGCAGTCTTCGCCGGTCACGTGGTGGGCCTCGACGATCTCGGGCGTGGAGTTGAGCAGGGCGTGAAACGGCCGGTAGTTGCCGGTCGGGTAGCGCAGGCGCACGAACGCCAGGATCGAAAGGCCGACCCGCTCCGGCGAGACGGCGGCCCGGTAGCCGGTGATCACGCCCGACTCCTCCAGCCGCCGCACCCGCTCGGCCACCGCGCTCGGCGACATCGCCACCGCACGTGCGAGGTCGGCGAAGCTCATCCGCCCGTCGTCCTGCAGCGCGTCGAGGATCCGCCAGTCGGTGGCGTCGAGCACCGGTGATTCCACGGCCATCTGTCGAGAGTACCGGCGAGGCGACGGCGAAAGAAGGTCAGCACCGGGCAACGGCGGTGTGGTCGCCGAGATCAAGTCCGTACCGTCAAGGTCATGACCAACCAGCAAGCCATCGCGTGGTTCGAAGCCCGGCTGGCGTTCCAGACGGATGTCGCCGACGTCCGGGCGGCGCTGGCCGGCGGCGACCCCGGCTTCACGCTCGTCGACACCCGCGACCTCGCCGCGTGGCGGCAGGGGCACATCCCCGGTGCCGTCCACCTGCCCCGCGCGATGATCCCGGTACGCGGCGACCGCCTCCTCGACCGGGCGCGGCCGGTCGTGACGTACTGCTGGGGGCCCGGCTGTGACGGCGCCACGAAGGCGGCACTGGAGCTGGCCCGCCGCGGGTACGCGGTGCGGGAGATGATCGGCGGCATCGAGTACTGGGTCCGCGAGGGCTTTGCCGTGGAGACCGCGGATGGCCTGGTCACGCGGCCCGTCGACCCGCTGACCGCCCCGGTTCATCATTGATCAACTAGAGGGTGTAGGACTCTAGCGACAAGGGGGTCGAGGCCGGGGGGTCCGCGCGTGCCAGATCAGCTCATCCGGGTGTACGTCCCGGCGACGCTCGCCATGCTCTCGGCGCTGCGCGAGCGAGGTGAGATCAGCGGGTCGGAGGCGCACGCCGTGACGCCCGCGCTCCGCGAGTGGTACGCCGAGGGCGACGAGGAGGAGCTCGAGTACGTCGCCTTCACCCGGGCCGCCCAGGGCGCTCTCCGCCTGCTCCGCCACGACCCCGGAGCGCCTCGCCGGCGCGTCGTGGTCTCGGCCGACCTGCCCGCCGCCGCGGTGGGCCGGGAGGACCGCGAGCTCGGTTCCAGCGAGGTACGGCTGGCCGGTGCTGTCCCGCTGGCCTCGGTCGCCGCCATCCACATCGACGGTGAGGGCGCGGTCGACGACATCGCGGCGGCCGCCGACGTGGTCGAGGAGGCGCTGGCCGGCGACCCGGACGCCCAGTTCACGGTGGACAGCGCCGAGGACCACGAGCTGGAGTGGTACGACGTGAGCGAGCTGGAGACCATCGCCTAGCCGGCCCTCCACGCCAGTGATCAAAGCTCCCCTCAAGTCGCTAGAACGACGTGAAGGGAGCTTTGATCACCAAGCGGCCTACGTGCGCTTCGGGATCGTGCGGCCGAAGGCGACGATGGCCACGATCGCGCCCACGAAGAGCACCACCAGCGCGTTGTTGACCCGGGAGCTGTCCATCATCTGCTGGGCGGTGGCGTCGGCCTCGCTGACCGAGCCGGCCAGGGCGAGCACGTCCGCGCCCAGCGTGCGGATGATGAACTCCGCCGCCACCAGCAGCAGGCCCGGGCCGGCGCCGGCGATCGCGTACGCCGGCCACTTCGGCGCCACCGTGTCCTCGCCTGCCCGACGGGCCGCCCGGCGCAGGTAGAAGAAGGCCACCAGCCCGGCGGCGAGACCGGTGCAGACGGCGATCGTGAGCGCGGACCAGCCGGAGGCGCTGAGCCGGGAGGAGGGGTCGTCCTTGCTGCCGTACAGCGACATGAGGTTGGGCTGGAAGTTGTCCAGCACCTGCTCGACCGCGAAGACGACCAGTCCGGCCGTCACGATCGCGCCGACCACCGCCGGGGCCCGCACGGCGGCGAGCGCGCCACCGGCCGTGACCGCGGCGGCCACGGTGCCGGCGAGCACCGTGCTGGCCTCACCACCGCCGTAGCTGGCGATCACGACGATCGCCGCGACGACGCCCACGACCAGGCCGGCGCCGACCGAGGCGCCGAAGCGCGGCAGCGTGCCCAGCCGGCGCAGCAGGTGGCCGACCGCGAGGCTGGCGGCCGCGCCGGCGACCAGGCCGGCGGAGATCACGGTGGGCAGCGCCATGGCCGCCGAGGTGATGGCGAGCGTTCCCTCGCCGGAGGTGATCTCGGCGTGTGACGACCACATCATCGCCGCGAGCCAGGCCAGCGCGATGATCGCGAGGACGCTGGCGCCGAATGCGGGTGGGCCGTCGGGCGTGGGGGTCTCGGCCCGCTCGGCCGGTACGGCCTCGGTGACGCTGGACTTGTCGCTCATGCCCGTCCTCGCTTCGCTGCGGGCGGGCACGAGGCTCCAAGCGGACTGTGCCCGATGATTCGCTCGCTCATGGTCTCCCCTTCACCCGGGCAGCTTATTAGCGTACGCGGCACGCCGGGACGGCCTGCGGCGACCGGTGACGGCCGTCGGGACCGCCCCCGGCGCCCAGTGACGACGGGCCGGGCGCGGCGCGGCACGCCGGGGCCGCCTGTGGCGATCAGTGCCGCGTCGCTGGGTGCGGCGCGGCACGCCGGGACCGCCCGCGACGGCCGGTGGCGGCCGCTGGGAGCGGTGCGGCATGTAAGGATGGAACGACGCAGAGATCCTGACAGGAGCCCGCCATGGACGCCGCCTTCGCCGTGCCCGAACCGCGCAACGAACCGGTCCGCGCCTACGCCCCCGGCAGCCCGGAGCGCGAGAGCCTCCAGCGCCGCATCGCCGAGCTTGCCGGCGAGCGGGCGGAGCTGACGATGACCATCGACGGTGAGCAGCGCATGGCGGGCGGGGCGGCGATCGAGGTGGTGCAGCCGCACCGGCGCCGGCATGTGCTGGGAATCACCCACAACGCAACCAACGCGGATGCCGCGTCGGCGGTGACGGCCGCGAAGAAAGCGGCGCCGATGTGGCGCGCCCTGTCGTACGCCGACCGGTCCGCGATCTTCCTGCGCGCCGCCGACCTCCTCGCCGGCCCGTGGCGCGACACGCTCAACGGCGCGACCATCCTCGGCCAGTCCAAGTCCGTGTACCAGGCGGAGATCGACGCCGCCTGCGAGCTCATCGACTTCCTCCGCTTCAATGTCCACTTCGGACAGAGGATCCTCGGCGAGCAGCCGCTCTCCTCGCCCGGCATGTGGAACAGGTTCGACCACCGGCCGCTGGAAGGCTTCGTGTACGCGGTGACCCCGTTCAACTTCACCGCGATCGCCGGCAACCTGCCCACCGCCCCCGCGCTGATGGGCAACACCGTCGTGTGGAAGCCCTCGCCGACGCAGCAGTTCGCCGCGCACTTCACGATGCGGCTCCTTGAAGCGGCCGGCCTCCCGCCCGGCGTCGTCAACCTGGTGACCGGTGACGGCATCGCGGTCTCCGAGGTGGCGCTCGCCGACCCCGACCTGGCCGGCATCCACTTCACCGGCTCCACCAAGACGTTCCAGACGCTGTGGCGGACCGTGGGGCAAAACCTCAGCGGGTACCGGTCGTACCCGCGCCTGGTCGGCGAGACAGGTGGCAAGGACTTCGTCATCGCCCACGCCAGCGCCGAACCGGACGCGCTCGTCACCGCGCTCGTGCGAGGCGCCTTCGAGTACCAGGGTCAGAAGTGCTCGGCGGCCTCACGCGCGTACGTGCCGCGGTCGCTCTGGGAGGGTGGCGTCCGCGACCGGCTCGCCGCCACCGCCGACTCGCTGACGTACGGCGACGTCACCGACTTCGCCAACTTCGGTGGGGCGGTCATCGACGCGCGGGCGTTCGCCAAGCACGCCGCCGCGCTCGACCTGGTGAAGAACTCCGCCTCCTGCACCGTCATCGCCGGCGGAACGGCGGACGACAGCGAGGGGTGGTTCGTGCGGCCGACGGTCGTCGAGTGCACCGACCCCGAGCACGAGGTCTTCACCACCGAGTACTTCGGGCCGATCCTCGGCGTGCACGTCTACGACGACGCCCGCTTCGAAGACGTGGTCAAGCAGGCCGAGAGCGCCGCGCCGTACGCGCTGACCGGCGCGGTCTTCGCCACCGACCGGCGCGCCGTCGACTGGGCCTCCAGCGCCCTGCGGTACGCGGCCGGCAACTTCTACATCAACGACAAGCCGACCGGCGCGGTGGTCGGGCAGCAGCCGTTCGGCGGCGCGCGGGCCAGCGGCACCAACGACAAGGCCGGCTCCTGGCACAACCTGATCCGCTGGACGTCGCCGCGGACCATCAAGGAGACGTTCGTCCCCCCGACCGACCACACCTACCCGCACATGGGCTGAGCCGTGATCGAAGCTCCCGTCACGTCGCTAGAACGACATGGGGGGAGCTTCGATCACGGGACGGGGGAGACGGACTCGATGCGGGAGAGTAGGAAGACGCGTTCGTCGTCGCGGAGGCGGCACCAGGCGGAGAGCTTCGGCCCGTCCAGCTCCGCCGGCTCGACGACGCGGCGGGTCGACTCGCCCTCCCCGTCCGTGTACGAGATCTCGATCGGCGTGCCCTGGCTGACCGCGCCGATGAGCAGCAGCCGCTGCGCGGTGCTGAGGTGCGGCGCGTGGTCGCGTACGTCGCGGGCGACGCTCATCGGCGTGGGTCGCACCGCCGGCACCTCACCTTCGTCCACATAGGACGAGAGCAGCTTCGCCGCGATCGCGGAGAGGTCGGCGGGGGTCCGGGGAGTGCGGTTGCGCTCCGGGCGGCGCGGTGCCGGTACCCGGTGGCGCGGCGCGCGTTCCACAGTGGTCACTCCGTCGGCGTCCTCGCCCGACGGCGCGTACCCGGCGGCGCGCAGCGCGCTGAGCGTCTGGGCCATCGGCAGCACGCTGGCGAGCACGGTCGGCGCCAGCACGGCGAGCCCGAGCGGGCGCAGCGACCGCACACCGGCTATCTCGGCGAGCAGTGCCGGGTCGTCGGCGCGCACCACGCACCCGACCGCCCGCACCCGCACCTGGCCGTGGCGCCGGCCGACGTCGCCGACCAGGTACTCCAGCACCTGCGGCAGCGACCCACCGACCGCCGCGCCGCGGAGGTCGGCGAGCAGCCCGTCCGGGGTGTGCCCGGCGTCGAGCGCGGCCCGCACCGAGGCGGGCGAGAAGCGCCAGGTGACGGCGCCACCGCCGGACTCGCGGTCGGCGGCCGCGTCCAGCAGCCCGGCCAGCGCCGCGGTGGGCGTGCCCGGTACGACGGCGGTGAGGTCGTTCTGGAAGACCGCCGCGGCGACCGCCGACGGCAGCAGGGCCGAGATCGCCTCCTCCAGGGCGGCGCCGTCGAGCAGCGCGCGGCCCAGGGGCGTCAGCGCGCCGTGCGCCAGCGCACCGACGAGGTGTGCCTCCCGCCACAGCCCGTCGACCAGAGCGGGGTCGTCCGCCAGCATCGGCAGCCGCCACCCGAGCGCCTCCGCGAGGCCGCCCGCCGCACCCTGCCCGCTGGGCAGCTCGGCGGCGGCCTGGAGCAGGGCCGGGCGCAGATCGTACGCGGCCATCCCGACCGCGTCCCGGGTCAGCGCGGGCGTCCCGTCGGCGGCGAGCGGCGCGGCCGGCAGGTGCGGCCAGGCCCGGAGCAGCGGCAGCAGCCGGCCGGCGGGCTCGGCGGCGCACCACTCGTCGTACGACTCCGTGGGCAGCACCCGCATCTCGGAGACGCCGACCAAGCCGGCCGCGTACGCGAGCTCCAGCCACAGCCGTACCTCCGGCTCGCCGCAGCCGACCGACTTGGCCAGCCGGCGCAGCTCCCGGGAGCCGACGCCGCCGGCCTTGATCAGCCCGACGGGCGCCGCGGCGACCGCGCCGAGCAGCGCGGAGGCCTGCTCGACCGCGGTGGTCGCGGCCGCGGCGGCCTCGCGCTCCACCGCCTCGGCGGCCACCTCGACCAGCTCGGGCGCGGGCGGCAGCGGGTCGAACGGCGCGCGCCAGTCCGGCCCGCGCAACGCCATCCCGACCTCGCCCGGCATCTGGGCGTGCTGCCAGCCGTCGGACACCAGCAGGCCGTGCCGCAGCGCCCAGCCGAGCGGCCCGTCGCCGGGGCGGTCGTAGATCCCCAGGACCACCAGCGGGCCGTCCCACGCGACCTTCGCGAGCAGGTCGCGGGCCGCGACCGGGGCGGCCGCGACCAGGGAACGGACCCGCTCGCCGTCGGCCAGCGCGGCGCAGACGGCGGTCAGGGCGACCGTCCGGGTACGCCCGCGGGGCAGCTCCAGCGCCGCGGCGATCTCGTGCAGCGTGGTGACCGGGGCGCCCTCGAGGAGGCGGCGCGCCGGCAGGCCGAGGTGGAGCGGGTGCTCGAACGCGTTCCACAGCGGACCGGCCATCCGCAGCTCGTCGCCGTCCGGCCAGACGAGGGCCCGCTGGGCGAGCACGGCGAGGGTGGCGGCCAGCTCGGCGTCGTCCGGCTTGCGCCCGAGCGCGGTGGCGAGCTGGTCGAGCCCGACGAGCGGCCCGCCGAAGGCCTGGAGCACCTCGACCAGCTGCAGCGCCGGCAGCGGCAGCGCGCCGGCCGTCATCATCACCGCGTCGGGGTCCTGGAGCCGGCCGGCGAGACCGGACAAGCTGGACACCTGCGGCCGGTCCAGCGCTTCCGGACGGCGGGCCAGGACGGCGGCGAGCTCGCCGGTGGAGAGGCTGGCGAGCCATCGCACCAGAGGTGACGTCACGGAAGTCCACCCTCTCGCAGCCGGCGGCGACTGGCCAGTCCCTGGTTCGTGCCAAACCCGTGTCGCGCCGCCCCAACCTCCCGGCCGCCGGCCATAGCGTTTCGTCCATGGACGGGGTACTGGACGGCCGCTACCGGCTGGAGGGGGAGATCGCACAGGGCGCGATCGGCGCCGTGTGGCGGGCCGTTGACACGGTCACCGGGGGGCTGGTGGCCGTGAAGCTGCTCCGTCCCGAAGCGGCTGAGCAGCCCGAGCTGGTCCGGGGTTTCCGGGAGGAGTTCGGGCTGCTCGCCGCCGTCCAGCACCCGTCCGTGGTGCGCCCGCACCGGTTCGTCGAGAGCGGCGGCAGGCTCGCGATCGTCATGGACCTGATCGAGGGGGAGGACCTGCGCCGGCGGGTGCGCCGGGACGGCCCGGTCCCACCGGCCATCGCGGCGAACATCGTGGCGCAGGTGGCCGACGCGCTCGCGTACCTGCACGAGCAGGGCATCGTCCACGCCGACGTCAAGCCGGGCAACCTCGTGGTGCCGGCGGACGGCGGCCCGGTGCGGGTCGTCGACTTCGGCGTGGCGCGCCGGATCGCCGCCGCGCCGCCGACCTCCATCCACGCCACACCGGAGTACGCCGCGCCGGAGGTGGTCGGCGGGGCCGCTCCCTCGGCCACGGCGGACGTCTACGCGCTCGGCATCGTCCTTTTTGAACTCCTCTGCGGCCGGAGTCCGTTCCGGGGCGGGGGTCCGCTGCAGGTGTTGCGCCGCCACGGGATGTGCGCCGCCGTGCCGCCACCGGGCCTGCCGCCGATCGTGTGGCCGGTCATCGAGGAGTGCCTGTCGCCCGACCCCGCCCGCCGGCCGGACGCCCGGCTCGTCGCCGCGCGGCTGCGAGGTGTGGAGCCGGCGCTCGACGGCGCGCCCGCCATGCCGGCCCTCGCGGCCGACCAGATCACGTGGTGGCCCCGCCCCGCCGGTGCGGCGGCCGCGGTGGCGAAGGTGACGTGGGTACCGCTGCGCGCCGCCCCGGTCTCGCCCGCATCGGTGTACGTGGGGCGGATGGTGTCGATTCCGGTTGCGGGCATGGGTTCCGCGATCGAGCTCGGCGCGGCGTACGGCACCGAGAGCCCGTGGCCGGGCGCCAACACCGAGCCGGTGCCGATGCCGGTACCCGTGATGGTCGCGCCGCCGCCCGCTCCGGCCGCACGCCGGCGCCGGATACCGGTCGTCCTGGCGGCCACCGGCGCGGCGGCCATCGCGGCGGCCGCCGTCGCGGGCACGCTTCTGCTCGCCGGTGGTGGCTCGTCCGGCGGCCCGGCGCCCGCCGGCACCGTCGCTACGACCACACCGCCAGTCGCTGCCGTCACACCGGTACCGGCAACGACTCCTTCCACAGTGGTCCCATCCATCATGGACCTACCGCCAAAGATGGAAGACTGGCCAGACATCGGTGACGTGCTGCCGACCCAGCGTCCGGTTGGTTGATCACTTGTCGTGATCATCTAGCTACGCGTCCTCACCGGACTGTCGGGCACGGACAGTGCACAGTGGAGGATATCGCCCCGCGGATCACGCGAAATCCTGGACGCGGCGGCGACAAAGTGGCAGCGTGGAGGGCATGGCAGAAACTGCAATCAACCCCACCGCGGCGGCCCTCCTGGGGCTGCTCCACGAAGGACCGATGACCGGCGGCCAGTTGATGGCCGCGGCCGAGCGGCGGCTCGGTCCGTTCTGGTCGATGACGCGCAGCCAGGTTTACCGCGAGCTGCCGGCTCTGGCCGACGCCGGTTACGTCCGCCTCGGCAAGCCCGGACCGCGGTCGAGCCAGCCCTACGCGATCACCGCCTCCGGCAAGCGCGCCTTCACCCGGTGGCTGGCCGAGTCGCCGGGCCGCGACGCCGTGCGCAACCCGATCGCCCTCCGCGTGGCGTTCGGCGAGCAGCACAGCGCCGCTCAGCTCAAGGAGCTCTACACCGGCGCCACCCAGTACCACACCGACGCCCTCGCCGCCGCGCGGGAGCAGGCCAAGGAGGTCAAGAAGGGGGGCGACAACTACGGCTCGGCGGCGCTCGAGTTCGCGGTCGCGTACCACCGGGCCGCACTGTCGTGGCTGAAGACCGCACCGGGAGCCTGACGGCCTATCCTTGGTTGTTGTGACCGCTGCCGACTTCGCCGATCAGCTCAAGACCCTCGACGCCACCCTGCGCAACATCGAGGCCGTGCTCGACCTCGACCGGCTGCATCGGGACAAGGCGGACCTTGAGCAGCAGGCGTCCGCCCCGGACCTCTGGGACGACCAGGCCCGGGCGCAGCAGGTCACCTCGAAGCTGTCGTACGTCAACGGGGAGATCGGAAAGCTGGAGGGGTTGCGCCGCCGGCTCGACGACGCCCACGTGCTGCTGGAGCTGGCCGAAGCCGAAGACGACCCCGGCGCCCTCGCCGAGGTCGGCACGGAGGTGGCCAGCTTGCACAAGGCGATCGAGGAGATGGAGGTGCGCACCCTCCTCTCCGGTGAGTACGACGCCCGTGAGGCCCTCGTGGCCATCCGGGCCGGCGCCGGTGGCGTCGACGCGGCCGACTTCGCCGAGATGCTGCTCCGGATGTACCTGCGCTGGGCGGAGCGGCACGGCTACCCCACCGAGGTCTACGACACGTCGTACGCGGAGGAGGCGGGCCTCAAGTCGGCCACTTTCGCGGTCAAGGCGCCGTATGCGTACGGCACGCTGAGTGTCGAGGCGGGCACCCACCGTCTGGTGCGGATCAGCCCCTTCGACAACCAGGGGCGGCGGCAGACCAGCTTCGCCGGCGTCGAGGTGCTTCCGGTCGTCGAGCAGACCGACCACATCGACATCCCGGAAAACGAGCTGCGGTTCGACGTCTACCGTTCGTCCGGTCCAGGTGGACAGAGCGTTAACACGACCGACTCGGCGGTGCGGATCACGCACATCCCCACCGGGATCGTGGTCACCTGTCAAAACGAAAAGTCCCAGCTGCAAAACAAGGCGTCCGCCCTGCGGGTCCTCCAGGCCCGCCTGCTGGAGCGCAAGCGGCAGGAAGAGCAGGCCAAGATGGAGGGGCTGAAGGCCGACGCGGCCGGCTCCTGGGGCGACCAGATGCGGTCGTATGTCCTGCACCCGTATCAGATGGTGAAGGATCTGCGGACCGAGGAGGAGACCGGCAATCCGGCCGCCGTCTTCGACGGTGACCTCGACGAGTTCATCGAGGCCGGTATCCGCTGGCGCAAGCAGCGCGAGCGCGACGCAGGGTCGGCGTAAGGGCCCAACTCCGGGGTTCAACGCGCCGCGGTTTTTACGGCAATGCGCGCGAACCGGTGCAGGGTGGACTTGGCTATCCGGTTACACCGCGTAGACTCCTGACCCGTGATTCAGCTCGAGCACGTCACGAAGACGTACCCCAAGGCGTCCCGGCCATCCCTGGACGAGGTGTCGTGCGGGATCGAGAAGGGCGAGTTCGTCTTCTTCATCGGTCCCTCAGGCTCTGGCAAGTCCACGATCATCAAGCTTCTGTTGCACGAGATCACGCCCAACCGCGGGCGGGTCGTCGTCAACGGGCGGGATGTCACGTCGATGCGCTCCTGGAAGATCCCCCACTTCCGGCGCTCGATCGGCTGCGTCTTCCAGGACTTCCGCCTGCTGCCCAACCGTACGGCGTACGAGAACGTCGCGTTCGCGCTCGAGGTGATCGGGAAGACCAAGGCGGTCGCCCGCCGCGTCGTGCCCGAGGTGCTGGAGCTCGTCGGCCTCGGCGGCAAGGAGCACCGCTACCCGCACGAGCTCTCCGGCGGTGAGCAGCAGCGCGTGGCGGTGGCCCGGGCCTTCGTCAACCGGCCGCTGATCCTGCTGGCCGACGAGCCCACCGGAAACCTGGACCCTGACACGTCGATCGAGATCATGCGCCTGCTCGACCGGATCAACCGGACCGGTACGACGGTCGTGATGGTCACCCACGACTCCAACATCGTCAACCAGATGCGGCGCCGGGTCGTTGAGATCGAGAGTGGCCGGATCGTCCGCGACCAGGCGCGCGGCGTCTACGGCTAGTCCACCGACCTACCCCAGCGAAGGAAACCCCGATGCAGCGCGCGAAGTACGTCCTGTCCGAGGTCATGGTCGGGCTGTGGCGCAACGTGACAATGACGATCGCCATGATCATCACGATGGCCGTGTCGCTCTTCATGCTGGGCGCCAGTGGTCTGCTCTACCTCCAGGTCAACAGCATGAAGGACTTCTACTACGACCAGATCGAAGTGGCGATCTTCCTCAACAACGACGTCACCGATCAGCAGCGCAGTGATCTGGACAGCGCGCTCAAGTCCGACCCGCTGGTGGCCGAGGTCATCTACGAGTCCAAGGAACAGGCGCACGAGAAGTTCAAGACCATGTACGCGGACGCGCCGGACCTGGTCAACGCCGTCAAGCCGGGTCAGCTGCCCGAGTCCTTCCGGGTACGCCTGAAAAATCCCGAGCAGTTCCAGCAGATCAACGACAGGTACAAGAACACCGAGGGCGTCGAGACGATCGTCGACCAGCAACGATTGCTCGACAAGATCTTCAATATCCTCGGCGCGGTGCAGAGTGGAGCTCTCGGCGCCGCGACGATCATGGCGATCGCGGCACTGCTCCTGGTCGGCAATACGATCCAAGTCGCCGCGTACAGCAAACGACGAGAAGTCGCCGTCATGAAGCTGGTCGGCGCCTCGAACTGGTTCATACAGGCGCCCTTCGTGCTGGAGGCGGTGGCGGCCGGCCTGATCGGCTCGATCCTGGCGATCGGCCTGCTCGTGTTCGGCAAGGTGTTCTTCCTCGACGGGTCGCTGCGTGACCTGACCGAGCTACTGACGCCGCTCGGCTGGAGCGACGTGCTGCTGATGTTCCCGGTGATGGCCGGCGTGGGCGGTCTGGTCAGCGCGGTCACGGCATGGGTCACGCTCCGCTTCTACCTGCGCGTCTAGCTGTTACTACTGTCGGTAATCGCCGCTCCCCGTGCCCTGGGGGAGCGGCGATTCGCTTTTCCGCCTTTGGGGGGCTTGTTACAGGAGTACGGTAAAGACCACGTATGAGGGGAGTTATCCGTGAGACCCCATCGTGCCTGGCTTGCCCCGTTAGTCGTACTCCTGGTGCTGCCGGCGGGTCCGGCGCAGGGTGACCCGCGCGACGACAAGAAGCGCGTCGATGCCGCCGTGGCGACCGCGGCCTCGATCCTGGAGGGTGCCACGGAGCGGGCGCAGGAGGCGGCCAAGAGCCTGGCCGCGGCGAACGCCGAGCTGCCGGCGGCCCGCGACCGGGCGGCGGCGGCCCGCGGCGAGGTGGCGGCCGCGGAGGTCGCCGCCAACACCGCGCGGCGCGAGGCCGAGGCGGCGGAGAAGGAGCTCGCCGCCGCCAGCGCCCGGCACGAGGCGAGCGCCCGCAAGGTCGACGCGGCGCGGGAGCGGGTGGGCACGTTCGCCGAGTCGGTGTACAAGGGGAGCGACCTGGTCAGCTTCAACCTGCTGATCAGCGCGCGCACCCCGGTCGACGTGGCCGAGCGGTTCGGCTACGTCGAGCGGGTGATGAGCACCGAGAAGGAGGCGCTGGACGGGTTCGTCGCGGCGCGCCGGACCGCCAAGCAGGCGGAAAACGACGCCAGCCTGGCCCAGCGCCGGGCGGAGGCGGCCCGACTCGCGGCCGAGCAGGCGCTCGCCGAGGCCCGCGCCGCCCAGGCGGCGGCCGACGCGGCGGTGGCCGAGGTGACCGCGCTCGCCGGCCAGCGGGAGGAGGCGCTCGCGGTCGCCGAGCAGGAGCGCGACGCGAGCCTCGCCAAGTACGAGGAGGCCAAGGCCGAGGCCGAGCGCGTCGAGCGGGAGCTGCGCGAGTGGGAGGACCGGCAGAAGGTCTCCCGCCCGGGCGGCCAGACCCCGACGGTGCGCCCCGGCGCCCGCTTCCTGATGCCGGTACAGGGGTGGAAGTCGAGCGACTTCGGCATGCGCTACGACCCGTACTACAAGGTGTGGCAGCTGCACGCCGGCGTCGACATCGCGGCCGGCGGCGGGCAGCCGATCTACGCCGCCGCCGACGGGCGGGTCATCCGCGCCGGGTGGAACGGCGGGTACGGCAACTACACGTGCATCAGCCACGGCCGGTACCAGGGGCGCGGGCTGAGCACCTGCTACGCCCACCAGTCGCGGATCCTGGTCTCCCCCGGGCAGCAGGTGCGGCGCGGGCAGGTGATCGGCCGGGTCGGCACGACCGGCGCGTCGACCGGCTACCACCTGCACTTCGAGGTGCGCCTCTCCGGCACTCCCGTGCAGCCGCTCAAATGGCTGCCGGGCTGCCTTTGCTGAGCTCCGCCCGGGGCGAAGCCTGTACCATTGCGCGGTGCCGAGGGAAAAGGGTCGTAAGGTCGTCGCGTCGAATCGAAAGGCGCGGCACGACTACGCCATCCTCGACACCTATGAGGCGGGCATGGCGCTCACCGGCACCGAGGTCAAGTCACTGCGCGCCGGGCGGGCGTCCCTCGTGGACGCGTTCGCCCAGGAAAAGGGTGGCGAGCTTTACCTCTACGGCATGCACATCCCGGAGTACAGCCAGGGCACCTGGACCAACCACGAGCCCCGCCGCACCCGAAAGCTGCTGCTCAAGCGCATCGAGATCGACCGGCTGATCGGCAAGCTGCGGGAGAGCGGGCTGACGCTCGTGCCCCTTTCGGTGTATTTCTCCGACGGCTGGGCCAAGGTCGAGATCGGACTCGCCAAGGGTAAGAAGGCGTACGACAAGCGCCAGGATCTCGCCAAGCGCGACGCCGACCGGGAAATCAACCGGGCGATGGGTCGCCGGGTGAAGGGCATGGAGTAGTCGCACCCCTACCCTTTAGAGTTCCCCGGTGACCGAAATTCGGCTCGACTTCGACTTCGGCCATCCACCCGCGCTGGTGTGGCGGGCGCTCACCGAGCGCCGGCAGCTCACCCGCTGGTTCATGCCGGGCGACCTCGAGCCCATCCAGGGCAGCCAGTTCCAGCTGCTCCCCGACGCGCTGCCGGGCTTCGACGGCCCGATCGCCGGGCAGGTGCTGGAGGTCTCCGCCGAGCGGCGGCTGGTGATGCGGTGGAAGGGCGAGCAGCTGCATGCCCGGGTGGCCTGGGAGCTGCGGCCCAAGCCGGAGGGCTGCCTGCTGATGGTGAGCCAGTCCGGCTTCCTCGGCGTGCGGGGGAGTGCCCGGCGGCAGGCGCTCGTCGCCACGTACGACCGGCTGTTCGGCGAGCGGCTCCCGGCCGTACTCGATGGGCTCGCCGGAAAGGCCGACGCCCTCGTGCCGCGACCTCCGCGACTGGCCGCGCCGGTCGCACCCAAGCCGGACCGCCGCCGCCAGATCCTCGCGATCGTGGCCGCCGCGCTGGTGATCGGGCTGGCGTCCGCGTTGATCGCCAACCTGCCCTCGGAGACCAGCGAGCCCGCCGAGGCCCGCGCGAGCGGGACGAGCGGGCAGTCCACGGTGTACACGTCGGCCAGCGCGGCCTCCACCGCCACGGCCATCGACGCCACCCAGCGGCCGCCGAGCGCCTCGCCGTCGCCGACCCCGAGCGTGACGAGCACCCGGCCCACCACGGTGGCGCCGAGCACGCCTCCCCGGGTGGAGCGCTCCACGACCGCCGCCCCGGCGCCGGCGGTGCTGGCCGCTCGTTACTCGCCGGTGTCGAGTGGTGCGCTCGTCTACCGGGGTGCGGTGGTGGTGGAAAACTCCGGTGGCACCACGTCCGGCGACTGGACCCTCACGATCACTGTGCCGCTGCTGGCGGTCGTCAACGGCGTGGAGGGCCCGCAGCCGAGACTGACCGGCGCGGGGTGGACCTTCAGCGGCTCGCCGGTGCCCGGCGGCGGATCGACGCGGGTGGTGTTCGACGTGGTCCTCAATGTGCTCGGGCCGGGCCAGCCACTCACCTGTGAGGTCGGCGGCGAGGACTGCGCCGGGTTGTGACGCCGCTGCGGGGCGTACTGCCAGGCAGCGGGGTCGGCGTCGAGTTGCGGCTGTCTGTAAGGTCTCCGGGTGAGCGAAATCCGGATGGATATCGATCTCGAGCACCCGGCCGAGCGGATCTGGCGGGCGCTGACCGAGGAAAAGCTGCTTTCCCAGTGGCTTGAGCTGCCCGGGTTCGCGCCGGTCGGCGAGGCCGAGGTGACCGGCATCGAGGGGCAGCGACGGCTGGCGATGCTCTGGGGCAACGACGAGCTCAGCACCCGGCTGGTCTGGGAGCTGAGTCCCACCCCGGACGGCGCCACGCTGACCCTCCGCCAGTCCTGCGTCTACGGCGAGTGGGAGGACGAGGAGCGCGAGGAGGTGCGCGCCGCGTACGACGCGGTGCTGCACGAGCGGCTGCCGGCGATCCTCGACTGGCTGGCGTTCCAGGAGGTCGACCTCAACGCGCCGCCGCCGGGCAGCCCGGCCGGACCGGTCACCGAGGTGATCCCGTTCGTGGCTCCCGCCGACCACCGCAAGCCCCGTGCCCGCTGGGTGGTGGCGCTCTCCACCGCCGGGCTCGTGCTGGTGGCCATCGTGGTCGTGGCGGCGCTCTCCGGCGGCAACGAGGAGGCACCGGCCGCGCCCCCGCAGACCGGTGCGGCGCCCTCTCCGCCGGGTATCTCCGCGCCGGGTGGCGTCGCCGGGCTCGGCACCGGCGCGGCGTCACCCACCCCGTCCGCGAGCCCGTCCACCACCCCTACCCCGTCCCGGACCCCGACCACGGCCCCGACCAGGGAGGGCACGACGGCGCCCGCGCCGCAGCCGGTGCTCGCCGCCGCGTACGAGACCACTGAGCAGGGCCTTCTCCGACCCGGGTTCGAGGGAGAGGTAACCGTCCGAAACACCGGTAAAGGGGCGGCTACGGAGTGGGCCGTTGTCGTCACCTTGCGTAGTAGTGTGGCGCGGGTGACGGATGTCAGCGGTGCGAACTTCCGCCAGGAGGGCAGCAAGGTGACCTTTACCGGCGCGCCGCTGGCCGCCGCGGCGTCGCTGACGTTCCAGTTCGAGATCGGCAACTCGACGCTGGGCGACCCCGGCCCCACGGCCTGCGAGGTGGACGGAAAGCCCTGCTCGTAGCCACTGGCGCGGGCGGAATGTATCCGGTTGCCGCAGGCGTTACGCTTACGGTCTGGAGATCCTCGAGGGGGTGACTGGTTTCGACTTCGAACGTTGCGGCAGGGGAAGCGAGCCGAGGAAGCCGACGTCGTCTCGTGAATCGGTCGTCGGAAACCAATAAGCGCCAACGAAAAGCGCGCTGACTACGCACTCGTCGCCTGAGACGAGTAAGCGAGTCTGTCGGTCTGGAATCGCCTTCGGTCCAGTAGCCGGCATCAGCTAGAAGGCTGGCCAACCGAGCCCGGTCGCGGGGCTCGTGCGGTGAGATCAATCAGCGACTGGGCCCGTCACACCGACTCGCTCGCGTGATCGGAGGGGCCGAGTAGAGGCACAGCGAGCTGCGCTCGGAGAAGCCCTGACAAGACGCCGAAGGACCCGGGTTCGATTCCCGGCACCTCCACCAGTCATGTGAGCGGCGCCACCATACACGGTGGCGCCGCTTCTCTTATGCCTCGCTGTTGTCCTTGATGCCCATGTTTTTCATGGGTTGTATGAGCCGCACCGCAGGTCTGGACAGAGAGTGAACTCAGGGCGACCATCGGCTAATAGCTCGTGGCGGGAGGTGCGTCATGGTGGCGGAAGCGTCTCACCCGACAGCGGCAGACAGCGCGGCCTCGCTCGCCGTCGCCCGGCGCCACCGCGCCACGCTGCTGCACAGCATCCAGTCTTTCGAGCGGGCCCTCGCCGCGCCCGCGGGTGACCCCGGGTGGCGGCCGAGGGTCAGCACGCGGCTGCACGGGCTGCGTGGCGCGTTCGCCGAGCACATCGTGGTGACCGAAGGCCCCGAGGGGTTGTACGCGGAGTTGCTCGACCACGCGCCCCGGCTCGCCCGCTGCGTCCACGTGCTGGTGCGCGAGCACGCCGCCGTGGCCACCGCGATGTCGGCGTTGCAGGGGCGGGTCGACCAGCCCGGGCCGTCGGTGGAGGAGCTGCGGGCGTGGTCCAGCGACCTGCTCCGCGAGCTGTCCCGCCACCGCCAGCGCGGGGCCGACCTGGTCTACGAGGCGTACGAGACGGACATCGGCGGCGAGACCTGACCCACCACCGTCCACGTGCGACGGTCCCGGCTAGGGCAGCGCGAACGGTAGCTTGATGCCGTCCAGCGCCTCCCCGCACGGACAGGCGCGGTCGGCCGGTAGCGCGGTGACGGCGTCGAGGAGCAGGCCGCGGAGGCGGGCGGTGTTTTCCCCGAAGACCCGGAAGACCTCCTCCTGGGTGACCCCGTGGTCGCCCTCCACGCCCGCGTCGAGGTCGGTGACGAGAGCGATCGCCGTGTAGCAGAGGGCCAGCTCCCGGGCGAGCACCGCCTCCGGGTGACCGGTCATGTTGACCACCGTGCCGCCGATCGCGGTGAACCACCGCGACTCCGCCCGCGTCGAAAAGCGCGGCCCCTCGACCACCACCATCGTGCCGGTCGGCTCCGCGGCGATGCCGTGCCGCCCGGCCGCGGCGCGCACCGTCTCGCGCCCCACCGGGCAGTACGGATCGGCGAACGAGACGTGCACCGCACCCTCGTCGTAGTAGGTCTGCGCGCGCCCGCTGGTGCGGTCGATCAGCTGGTCAGGGATGACGAACGCGCCCGGCCCCAGCTCCGGCCGCAGCCCACCCACGGCGCACGGCGCGAGGATCTGGCGTACACCGATCGAGCGCAACGCCCACAGGTTGGCCCGGTAAGGGATGCGGTGCGGCGGGTAACGGTGGTCGCGCCCGTGCCGCGGCAGGAACGCGACGGTCCGGTCACCCACTTCGGCGATGGTGAGGGGGTCGGACGGTGGACCGTACGGCGTGTCGACGGTGAGCTCCGTCGCGCCATCCAGGAGTGCGTACAGGCCAGAACCGCCGATCACGGCAAACTCAGCGCGTGGGCTCACGAATGAGACCTTAACCAGGAGCAGACGCGCAAGCTATGGTGCCTTCCATGGCATACGAGTCCTGTATCCCTGGCCTCCACGAGTAGCGGGGCATTCCGTGCACGGAGAGGGGCAGCGGATCGGGGGGCGGTCGATGGAGTCGATGACCGGGCAGCTACTGGTCGCGACCCCGGCCCTGAAGGATCCGAACTTCGACCGCACCGTGGTGCTGCTGGTCGCGCACGAGCCAGGCGGTGCCCTGGGCGTGGTACTCAACCGGGCCACCGAGGTGCCCGTCTCCGAGGTGCTGGGCAACTGGGGCACGATGGCGAAGGACCCGGCCGTCCTCTTCGAGGGTGGCCCGGTGCAGCCCGAGTCCGCGATCTGCCTGGCCCGCACGCACCCCGGCGTGCGCCGGGCCCGCGGCTTCCATCGGGTATCCGGCTCGATCGGCACCGTCGACCTCTCCGTCGACCCCGAGTCGCTGCAGAGCAGCCTCGCCGGCATCCGGGTGTTCGCCGGGTACTCGGGCTGGTCGGCGGGGCAGCTGGAGGAGGAGATCTCCTCGGGCTCGTGGTTCGTGTTCGACGCCCTGCCCGGCGACGCGTTCGTTGAGCGCCCGGACGACCTGTGGCCGATGGTCCTGCGCCGCCAGGGCGGCATCCTGGCCGCGGTCGCCCACTTCCCCCCGGACGTGGCCCTCAACTGAGGCCCCGGACGGGTACTCCCGAGCGTGTCGGCACCTGCGAGATGACCGGCGGGGAAGGGGTGTGTACTATTGCGCGGGTGCCCGGGAGACCGGGGACGTTGGGGCCGTGGCGCAGCTGGTAGCGCACCACACTGGCAGTGTGGGGGTCAGGGGTTCGAGTCCCCTCGGCTCCACCCAACACCGTTGACCCAGCTCAGCGGCATGATCCGACGAACCGGCGGATAGACGACCATCAGGCACTCTCGGCCTCACGTGCCAGATCTGTGCCAGACGCGTTTTCGATCTTCTGTCGGGATTCCTCGATCAGCGCGTCGAGCGCCGTCGCGATCGCGCGGTCCCGGTCCCGGGTGGCGTGCTGATAGATCATCGCGGCCCGGGTACTGGAGTGGCCGATCCGCTTCATCACCTCGCGCAGGGTCGCGCCGCTCTGCGCCGACCAGGTGCTTCCGGTGTGCCGCAGGTCGTGCAGGTGAAGATCCATGTCCGCTGGGATGCCAGCGTCGCGGAGCGCCTTGTGCCAGACCCGGTTGAAGTTGCGCCGCCGGGGAACGCCGCCCTGCGGGCCGACGAACAGCCGCCCGTCCGGCCCGGGCTGCGCGTAGCGGCTCAGGTGGATCTCGATGTCCGCGCGCAAGCCGTGAGGTAGTGCGATCGGCCGTTTGCCTGCCTGCGACTTCGGATCGTCGTCAAGCTGCGTGCCGTCCTCTAGCTCGGCCGTCGCCTGGCGGACGCGCAGCTCCATCTTGGCCAGGTCGATGCCTCGCCGACGCAGTGCCACCAGCTCGCCGAAGCGCAGTTGCGCAAACGTGGCCAGCAACACCAGGAGCCGGTACCGGCGTTGGATCGCCTCCGCGATCGCGAAGACCTGATCGAGGGTGGCCATCGGCCGCTCGTCGGCGTCGTCCTGTCCGGCGCCCTTGATCCGGCAGGGATTGCGCCGGATCAGATCATCGTCAACGCCCGTGGCGAAGATCGCATGCAGCACCCGGTACGTCTTGGCGACGGTCGACCGGCCGATGCCGGCCGCCAGCAGGGCTGAGCGCCACGTCCGGACGCGCTGCGGGGTGACCTCGGCCAGTGACAGCCCATCGAGGTACGGGCGCACGTGCAGCCGCAGGAGGCGGGCGTACTCCTCCCGGGTGCGCGGCTTCAGATCACGCTCGCGCACCCAGCGGTCGGCGTAGTCCGTCAGTAGCACCTTGCCGGCGTCCGGGTCTACCCAGTCGCCGCGCAGCATCTCCGCCTCGACCTCCACCAGCCACTGCTCAGCGGCCCGCTTCGCGTCGAACGTGTCCGGCGCGGTCCGGGTAAGCCCATCGAGCCCGGTGTACCGAGCTTGCCAGCGACCGGACCGCATCTGCCGGACGCTGCCGAACCGCCGCTTACGGCCCTTGCTGTTGCCGCCCATCAGGCCACCCGACGCAGCCGACGAGGCTGGCGGGTCGGTGCACGCCGGACCGTCGACACGGTGCACGAGTCGATGTAGGCCAGGAGCACACTCTCCGCGACCCGGACATGCCGGCCGAAGCGCTTGAACTCGATCCGGCGTTCCTCGATCAGCCGCCGGGCGAACCGTTCCTTGGTGCCCAGCCGCTCAGCAACCTCGGGCACTGACAGATAACGCTCAACCATCACGCACCTCCTTTTCACTGACAGTGATGTACAGACGGATCTCATTGGCGTAGCTGGCCGGACGGGTACTCGTCCGGCAAACCGCGCGATCGCCGAAGGTTCGAGCGAAGTGATCAATCAGTTGAGCCCGCTGAGCGGTAACGACGTCGGTTGGGCCAATGAGGCGAACCGCGATCAGCGGACGGGGACGGTGGGGCACGGTATTGGGTCCTTCCTATATAGACACTGCGATGTGGACAGACGTTGGGCCGCAGAGACGTCGGAACGGACACCGGCATCCCGGTGTAGTCGCTATGTAGTTCTCAAGGAACGGTGTCAAGGTGGGCTTGACGGCAAATCGCGCGTCACGCTGCCGTGATGGCCAGGTACTCGCGCGCGATCCGCTGGTGTTCACGGGCCATCGCGGCGGATGTGTTGGCGAGTAGGGCGTCTGCGGTGGTGTGCCATCCGGCGCCGACGAATTCGAGGAAGTTGACGACCAGGGTGGTTGGCTCGGTGTCGCGTAGGTCGGTTTCCGGTCGCGTGCCGGTCGGCATCTGCGGCAGGAGGTTTTCAATGGGTTCGATGCCGTGGAGTGCGCCGTTTTCGGTGCGGCGGTAGACGATCCGTTGGTGGCGCAGGGCCGTGAAGGTCACGCTGTAGGTGCGGGACTTGGTGAGGAAGTGGCCGCCGAAGCCGAGCATGTGCGCCCAGCGGCGCAGCCGCCGCCACGGCTTAGCCGGGTCGCTGGTGGCGACCCGGATTTCGGCGCAACTGCGGTGCAGGCACTGGCGGGGACAGACCGGGCCGCTAAGGGTGGGCCGCCAGGCCGGTGCACCGGCGATCAGAGCGCAGCTACGGTGCCGGCACGCGCGAGGACAGACCGGCCCTTGCAGCGGCCAGCGTGTACCGCCGAGCCGCCAGCAGGCGTCGATCAGTCGTTCGGTGTGGGTGCCGTCCGGGTCGGCGAAGTCATCGACGGTTTGGTCGGTGAGGCGGGCCGAGACGTGCCCGGTGACCTCGGTGGATTTGGTGGCGTACTTGGCCAGGTAGGCGGCGACCATGCCATCAGTGACCTCACCGTCCGCCGCAACGGTGATAACACGGGCGTCCACCTGGACGCCCCAGCCGATACGCCAACCGGCAGGGTGAGCCGGGTGCGGCTTGGTGGTGAACGCGACCGCGGACGCGGCGTGCTCGACCAGGTCGACCAGGTCCGGGGCGTCGATCCGCGCAGGAGGCCGCAGGATGGCCGTGGCGTCGTCCGGGTCGGCGCCGTCGAGGCGGATGATGGCGTGCAAGTGGACCACGGCGCGGCGTTGCATCTCGGCGGCCTTGCCCAGCGACAGCCTGACCCGATCCGGGTTGATGCCGTGCTGTTTGGCCAGTCGGCGAAGCCGCTTACGGAGGTGTTCGGTGGTCCGGCGCCACAGCTCGCCGACCTCGATGTTCCAGACCACCTGGGCGTCGTGGTCGTAGCAGTCGACACACAGCGGGGTACCCGGCCGCCGGTCACCGTCTTCGTGCCGGGCGTAACACACCAGGGGTATCCCGTGTGGGCAGACGGTCGCGTCGCGGCGGGGATGGCAGGGTTCGGCGCGGCAGTCGCAGCGACGCCGACTCTCGCAGGTGTGCCGCTTGACGTAGCGGGTGTGTACCGGTCCGAATGAGGGTGCGGTCAGGGTGACGAACAGGGCCGGATGGCTGGCCACATGTTCCGGCACACCCTTGCCGCCGACCAGGCCGGCCCGGATCACCTGGTACGCGTCACGCCGGTAACGGTCGGCGCAGGCCGGACACGCCGACGCTCGACGGTTGCCACAAGCCTTGTAAATCACCCCATCCGGCAGGCCGGCAGTGTCCACAGTGGCCAATACGCGCCCGGTACCCGCTTCAAGGGTGAGGCTGGTGCCGGCAAGCCGGATCGGCCGCATGCATGCGGAGGCAGGTTGGACGTGCGACAACCAGGCTTCGAAGTCGGGACGGGCCGCCCGAGCGACCGCCTGGCGGCGTACGTCGGTGGAGCGGGACAGCCACTCCAGACGCAGGGCAAGGTCCGGCTCGGCGTACGGGGCCGTACCCGAAGCGATAGCTTCGGGTACAGCGCTGAGCGTCGAGACGGTCATCGAAACCAACTCAGGAGGCTTCGAGTACCGGCGTAGTGGGCAGGGACGATCGAGCGGCCGACGACGTACACCGAGGCGAAGCCTCGCGCAGCCTGGTCAAGACCGACGCCGAGCGCGGGCGCCAGCGGCCCGGTACCGGTCGGCACACGCGATGCGGGCAGCTCTCCGACGCGGGCAGAGCGACGCGCCGAGCGCGTAGCGGCGGGCGGCACGTCGGTGGTGGTGTGCTGTGCCAGGTCCGGCTCGATGACAGGAAAGTCGGTGGCGGGACGGGCCAGACACCTCACCGCGGGCGGCCCGGCGTACGGCCGGCACGGCGCCGCCAGGTCGGCGGCCGCCGGCGGCGTGGCCGGGCGGTACGAGACGATGGTGTGCGTAGGGCTGGTCTGGCCGGCGACGGCAGCTCGATAGGCCATCAGGTCACCGCAGCCCAGGCTGGGTCAGCCGGACAGCCCCCACACCCGTACGGGTGGGGAGCAGACGGTCATAGATGGCGGAGTTGCGGTAGCGGGCAGGACGATGGTTCACGTGCTCGGCACGGCGGACGCCGTAGACCAGGCACAGCAGCTCCTCGTAGAGAGGGCTCATCTTGGCGCCGTTCTCCCACTTGGACAACATCGTCTTCAGGGAGGTCGGCGCGGCGATGCTGACACCCTGACGGGTAGCCAGCTCGGTCATCCGGCGGATCACGGTGGCCTGCTTCAACCCGGCGGACAGCCGGCGACGCTTCCACACGTGCGCCACACCCGGGAAGTGCTCCGGGCGGTCATCCCGCGCCGCCCACCCATGCCGGGTGACGGTCGCGGTGTCGGCGGTAACGGTCATGCCGCACCGCCGGTCGTGCTGTCGGCCAAGCCGAACAGCGGTAGGAGCAGCCGCTGATAGTACGGCGACGGCCGGACCGTGCCGTTCTCCCAGCGGGACAGGTTCCGCTTGAACGACGCCCACGAGGGCAGCCGCTCGCCCAGGTCCTCAGCGACCCGGGTCAGGTGGCGGAACATCTGTGCCTGCGTCCAGCCGCGACGCTGCCGCAACGTGCGCCAGTCGTAGCCGGTGGCCGGGGTAGTAGCCGGGTCGGTCACCAGGACCGACAGGACATCGAGCAGGACCGACGCCAGGCGTGCGGTCGTCTCGTTGGGCGCCTGGTCCGAGGTCGCCACGTCCCGAAGGACAGCGAACGCGGACGCGAAACGCGAGTCGGCACCCACGCGGGCCGACAGGTCAGCGATCGGCACAACAGCGACGGTCATGCCGCCACCGCCCCAGTCAGACCCCGCCGGCCGCTGTCCCGGCGAACCGGGGCAGGGGTAGGCAGCGTCATGAGCTGGCCGCCATACACGCGGTCGAGAAGACCCACGTAGTAGGAGGGCATCGGCGCGCGGTGGTTCTCCCACAGGAAAAGCAGCCGCACCAGCAGATACACCGGAGGCAGGACGGTACCGTCGCCAGCGGCCAGGATCTTCATCCGGCCGATCAACTGGACCGGGTCCCACCCACGAGACAGCCGAAGCCGACGCAGCTCGGTCATGCCGCCACCGCCAGCCGACCATCGGCGGACACCGTCACGTACCCGGTGTCAGCCTGCACGCAGTTCGCGCAGCGGCACGCCGGCACGTTCGCGCAGACAGCGCGAGCCGAACACCACTGGCAGGCCGGACGGCCGCACCAGGCACAGCGCGACGCGACCGGGCCATCACCCGCTCCGACACGGACACGGGACTTCGAAGAGGTACCTTGGGACAGCATTGACTGACTCCCTTCGCTAGGGCGGATCGATGCACGGCCTCGACGGGCTCCACCCCGTCGGGGCCTTCTTTTCGCGAGCGTGCCCACCGTGGGCCGCCCGCCGTGCGGATCTTTAGGTCCCACTGATGGGACTGATCCGTCCTCTCACTACTATGGGACGAGTTGGTCCCACTGTCAAGGTCTCATCAGTCCCCTTGCGGACCAGGCAGTCCTACTGACAGGGACCAGTAAGTCCGGGAAGGATGTAGCACGTGGAGATGGCCGAAGTCCTGCGGCGGCGACGCACCGAGCTGGGTATGTCGCAGGCTGACCTCGCGGGCGCTGTCGGAGTCGACAAGCGTCAAATCCGGCGATACGAGGCCGGCGAACAACAACCCGTCCTGTCGGTAGCGGTTGCGATAGCCGACGCTTTGAAGATCTCTGTGGGAGAACTCGCCGGAATCCCTAGCCACCAGGTCGATCTCACGGGCGAGTGGTGGGCAAGTTGGCAGACGTTCAAGGACCGTAAGGAGGTCATCACCCTCCAAGAGGTCCAATTCCGTCAACAGGGCGAGCTGATTAGTGTCGAGACCATTACCAGGGGAATCACGGTAGAAGAAGGCGGCTATCACTGGCGGGGCGAACTCCGGCTATGGGATAACGAAATCCTGATGGGCTGGTACGCCGCCCTCGATGGTGGTACGCGCTCGAAGGGGACCATGTACTTCGTCCTACACCCGCACGGGCAGAAGATGTCGGGACGCTGGGTCGGTCTTAGTTACGACGGAAAGATCATCACCGGGTGGGCAGCCATGGCTCACAGTGGAGACGAAGCAACTGAGCTAATCGCAGGATTGAAAGAACGAGGCGAACCGACATGACCGACGATATCTGCCAGGTAATCATCACGGCGCCGAACTCATCGTGGCTCGCTGACTTCGTGCACACCCTAGTAAATGAACGACTCTGCGCCTCTGGTCACAACCTTGCCGAGATTCGGTCCATCTACCGATGGCAAGGCTCCATCGAGGATCGCACCGAAGCGCATGCTGCCCTGCACACCCGAACCGCCCTGGTGGCCACGATCATTAATCGTACGAACGAACTGCACCCGTACGAAGTGCCGTGTGTCGTCGCGCTGCCGATTACTGCCGCTAACCCCGCCTATCGTCAGTGGATTCTTGAGGAAACCCGCCCGGTGACCGGCACCACGGCCACGGAGAACTAAGTGACAAATCATCGTAGCCGGCTTTGCCACTTCGTCATCGACTGCGATGACCTTGACCAGGCCGTAGCATTCTGGAAAAGTGCTCTCGATGCTGCTGAGGAGCCGATCGGTGAGCCGAGTCGGCAGGTCTACCGCCGGTTACGGCTACCTGACTCCGACATTAGGATACTTCTTCAGCGGACCGACGACCCTAAGGCAGCCAAGGAACGCATGCACCTTGACATCGAGACTGACGATGTCGAAGCCGAGGTCAAACGACTTGAGGCATTAGGCGCTGCTCGCTGGGATCACCAGACTGAACGAGGTTTCGACTTCTGGGTACTCCGCGACCCGTGGGGCAACGAGTTTTGTGTCCTACAAACCACATTCCCAGAATTGTTGGCGCGACGCTCGCCCTGGCGCGCCTGAGCGAGGCACGACCGTCTAAGAGGCGAAGAGTGTATACAGCGCTTCGCGTACGCGTTGCATCGTCGCGCCGGTAACCATGCCAATCGGCTCGCCACCTATCGGTGCGCGGTCCAAGCGGTCAACGTCGGCCGATCCGCCCAAGGGGTCCGCGTCGACCAGTGCCACCAGGTACGGCGGAGCGTCCATCACGCCATGGCGGATCGGGACTACCCACGGCATACGGACCTCGTTGTGCGCATCCGCACTGACCACCAGGACCCGGTACCGGCGGCCGGCCACTTCGTAGTCGTAGACCTCGCCCTGCCTTACCACTCGGCGCCAGCCAGGCGCCGGCCACGTCCGTGCGCCTCATCCCACGCGGCCATCGCGTCCACGTCCGCCGCGTCGCGGTCGAACTGCTCGTACCGGCGAGCCGCCTCCGCGATCGTCGCGGACCGGATCGTCCGCGCCACCCACGCCGACATGCTGATACCGGCAGACCGCGCCTGCTCCCGCGCCATGTCGACAACCGCCGGATCGAGCGAGACCGTGACATTCGCTGTAGCCATGCCTGTGACAATACCTGTGCACCAGGCAACCGGCTATCCGTAGGAGCGTGTGAGAACTTTCCATACGTCTTCAAGGCGGGCCGCGAGCGGCCCGCACGCGCGAGCCGAGGAATCGCGCGCCTCTGCCTTCGGCGACGGCGCGCGACCCCGGCAGCGCCGCGAACCTTGCGGCCGGACACGACGAAAAGCCCAGCCTCGACCGGGGACGGCCGAAACTGGGCTTGCGAGACAAAGACGCGACTACGGCGGGACGGCGGACGGCCGTAACGGAAGGCGCCGGCGGCACGTGACGAAACGCCGCCGGCGTGGTCGCCTCACCGCGTGACGAAACCGCCCTGGACGTGCCCCGGCCCGCGTGACGATCAGCCGCGGGCGGCGTGACGTAAGCCCGTCGATGAGCGTGACGGAATCCCCGAGCTCGCGACGGACGGCGCGGGCAGTCGACTCACAGGCAATGCCTCCGGCGGCCCTGCCGGGGGCGGCCTGCGGCCGGCTTCAAACCCGTGCCTCCGGCGGGCGCTCCGGGAAGCCTCCCCGCCGCGCGCCAGAGGCAATCAGACCGCCCGCCGGGCGGCAAGCGGTGGAGCGTGCTTGCCGCCCGGCGGGCGGCCCGATTGGGGCAGAGCCCCGCGCGACGGGAAGCCTTCCAGCTCCTTCCGTGTCAAGTTCTCCTTGACGGTGTTCTTGTCGACGGGCCAGCGGTAGGGTCGGACCCAGTAGCCTGCCGGAGCAGCATCACGCGGCCTCCGGCATCCCCCGGCAAGCGCGCCAGATCCGCGCCAGATGGACCGGGCGGCGACAGGAGATCGCGGGGAACCACGGGCACTTGCGACCAGGCAACCCGAGGTCAGAGCGCCGCAGGCAGTGACCATCGTCTGTAGACCGTACTGGCAGTGTGGGGGTCAGGGGTTCGAGTCCCCTCGGCTCCACCCAACATGGCAGTTCAGAAACACCGCGGGCCAGGGGCCAGTAGGGTGCCCCACTTGTGTCCTCGTGTGGATGCGTTGAAAAGCGCGAGACCCGGCTGGCCGCGCACCGTGAGGACTGGGTGCCCAGGCTCGCGGGTCGTCAGTGATTCGTGGTGGTGAGGTAGCGGACGATCATGTCGCCGAGCATGGTGCGGTAGTGGTCGCGGGTGCTGTGGTCCATGAGGTCGCGGCCGAAGATGGTGCCGAAGGTGTGGCGGTTGGCGACCCGGAAGAAGCAGTAGGCGCTGATCATCATGTGTATGTCGATGGCGTCGGCGTCGCGGTGGAAGACGCCGGTGGTGTGTCCGCGTTCGAGGATGCCCTGGATCAGCTGGATCGCTGGGGTGTTCAGGGTGACCAGGTCGTGGGCCTGGCTGAGGTGTTCGGCGCGGTGGATGTTTTCGGTGCTGACCAGGCGGATGAAGTCGGGGTGGGCTTCGTGGTGGTCGAAGGTGATCTCGGCTAGCCGGCGGATGGCGGTGGCGGGGTCGAGGTGGTCCACGTCGATGGTCTGCTCGGCTTGGCGGATCTGCGCGTAGGCGCGCTGCAGCACGGCGATGTACAGCTGTTCCTTGCCGCCGAAGTAGTAGTAGATCATCCGCTTGGTGGTCCGGGTCCGGGCGGCGATGTCGTCGACCCGGGCGCCGTTGTAGCCGCGGTCGGCGAACTCGCGGGTGGCGACCTCCAGGATCTCCGCGCGGGTGCGGTCGGCGTCCCGCTGGCGGTCGGGGAGGGCGGGTGCCGTCATCGCGTTCGCTCCAACTTGTTGGTGAGGTCTTGACGTTTGATTGTGCCGCACGCGATAACTAACGTACTAGTTCGTACATTAGGAGGTTCGCGTGGATCGAGCCTGGCCGGAGGGGCGGTTCCTCGTTGGTCTGGTCGGGGCCGGTATCGATTCATCGCTGAGTCCGCCGCTGCACGAGCGTGAGGCGGACAACCTGGGTCTGCGCTACCTGTACCAGTTGATCGACATCGGTGCGCTCGGGCTGCCGGTTGAGGCGACCGGCGAGTTGCTGTGGCAGGCCCGGCGGATGGGGTTTCGTGGACTCAACATCACCCATCCGTGCAAGCAGGTGGCGGTGGGTCATCTGGATCGGCTGTCGCCGGACGCGGCGGCGATCGGCGCGGTGAACACGGTGGTGTGGTCGGACGGTACGGCGGTCGGGTACAACACCGACTGGTCCGGCTTCACGCGAAGCTTCGAGCGCGGGCTGCCGGGTGCGTCGGTGGAGCGGGTGGTGCTGCTGGGTGCCGGTGGAGCGGGATCCGCCGTGGCGCACGCGGTGCTCTGGCTCGGCGCGGATCGCCTCACGGTGGTGGACGCCGACGCCGGCCGGGCGGCCCGGCTGGTGGAGTTGCTCGCCGGCAGGTTCGGCGTGGACCGGGTCGGCGGTGGCGGGCCGGACCTGCTCGAGGAGAGCCTGAGGGCGGCGGACGGGTTGGTCAACGCGACCCCGGTGGGGATGGTCGGCCACCCGGGGATTCCGTTGCCGCTGGAGTTGCTGCACCCCGAGCTGTGGGTCGCGGACGTCGTCTACCGTCCGTTGGAGACAGAGTTGCTCGCCCACGCGCGCCGGCTGGGCTGCCGCACGCTCGGCGGCGGCGGCATGGTGGTGTTTCAGGCGGCCGAGGCGTTCCGTCTGTTCGCGGGGGTCGCGCCGGATCCGGAGCGGATGCTCCGTCACTTCGAGTCCCTGACCCGTGTGGACGCGAGACCGTGACCAGCGTGCGGACGCCGGCCGCCGCTGAGCGCGGTGGCCGCGGTCCCGTCCGTGGACCGGACCGCGGCCGCAGGCTGCTAGGCCCTGTTTCGAAAATCCTCGCCGGGCTGCGCCGGGTCCAGACGACGACCGGCGGCGCCGGGCGTAAGGCCGCATACAACACCGGTATGCGACCTTGCGCCCGACTTGCCGGCGAGCTTGCCGAGTCGCCGGCGCCGCGCGAGCACGAAGCCCGTACGGACGTGCCGGCGAGTCGGCTGGCTCGTAGCCTCCCTGGACCTCGGCTCGCCTCGACAATCCTTTTGAACCAGGGCCTAGCGGCAGAAGGGCTTGCGGCCCATGGCGGATTCGATGCCGCCGAGGACGTGGGCCAGGAAGTAGGTGTCGCCCTCGGTGGGCGTGTCGGTCCAGGCGTCGACGGAGTGGCCGAGGGTGGTGACCCAGGAGCGGCCGCCGTCGTAGTACTGGCACCAGGAGACCGGGTGGTTGTCGCCGTGGCCGGGGTGGCCGAGGTTTCCGGTGGTGCCGCGCAGCATGGTGTCTTCGTCCACTGTGGCCAGTACCCGTACCTGGGACGGGAACGGGATGAGGTTGTACCACTCGTCGGTGAACGCCCATCGACGGGGCAGGCCGGCGGTGGAGGCGTCCCGGCGGCTCTCGATCTGCACGACGCCGGGCTGGTTCGGGCCGTGGTCGTAGAAGTTGGCCCCGCCGAGCAGCCCTTCGTACCACTTCCAGTGGTACTCCGTGCCGAAGGCGTTGTGGATGCCGACGAAGCCGCCGCCGGAGCGGATGTATTGCATCAGCGCGGTCTGTGCGTTGTCGTCGAGGGTGTCGCGGGTGGTGCTCATGAAGATGACCGCGTTGTAGCGCTGCAGCGAGCCGGCCGAGGAGAGCTGGGTGACGTCCTCGGTCCAGTCGACCGCGAAGTTGTTGTCGGCACCGAGCTTGCGCAGGCCGTTGACGGCGGCGTTGGCCTCGGTGAGTGGGGGGTTGAGGCCGGGGCCGAGGGCGGGTCCGAGGTGGGCGTGCCGGGGACCGACGGTGCGGCTGTAGACCAGCACGCGGTACCCGTTGGTGGGGTCGAAGTTGTCCCAGTCGTGGTAGCAGTCGGGGTTGGTGCCGCGGCAGACGCCGTAGTCGCTGTAGCCGAGGTTTCGCGCACCGCGGTCCTCGGGTCTGCCGCCGTTGTGCGCCGAGGTGGGAACGGCGGTGCTGAGCAGCAGGACGGTCGCGGTGAGCGCGGCGCCGAGGGCTGCGCCGAGCAGGGTGGGACGCCGTTTGGCCATGGGGACTCCTGGAACGGTCGATGGGTTCTCGCGGGGAACGGCGAGGTGAATCGTGGTCCGCTATGTGGACCGCATGTACCGTCTAGAGGTTTGCCGAATATATCGGCGGTGTGCCCGCCCAGCAAGCCTCTGGTACGTCGAGGTGAAGGATTTGTTTCCATCCCGAGTCTTGTGGCGACGCCATGATCAGGCTTATGGTTCGTCCGTCAAGCGGATCATCTAGTCCGTCTAGCGGACCACGAGGCGGGATGGGTATGCAGCGACGCGCGTTTCTGGCGACCTCGGCGGGTGCGACCTCGGCGGCGGTCATGGGTCAGAGCCCAGCGGCGGCGATGGGGGTGCCGCGCCAGCCGGCCGGATTCGGCCGGATCGGCCGCGACTTTCCCAAGGTCTGCGGCGACCTGGGCAACCAGAACCACTCGCCGCTCAAGGCCATCACCCGGCGTAACGTGCACCGGCTCGGCGGCGCCTGGCACGTCAACCTCGAGGGCGGCGACACGAGCCGGCACCAGCAGAGCACGGTCGTGGTCCAGGACGGCGTGCTGTACGTGCAGACCACCCAGCAGAATGTCTTCGCCGTGGACGGGCGCACCGGCACGGTGAAGTGGAAGACCAACCTGGGCGGGCGCACCACGAACATGCGCGGCGTCGCGCTCGGCGAAGGGCTGGTCTTCTCCACCTCCGGCGCCAACATCGTGTACGCCCTGGACCAGGCCACCGGTCAGGTGGTGTGGCAGAAGCAGCTGTTGACCACCGACGAGGGCGGCAACGACAGCGGCTGCGACCCGCAAAATGGCCAATGCGGTGGCCTGACCGGCACGCTGGCCGGGGCGGTCGTCTACTGGGACGGGCTGATCTACGTCGGCATGCAGGGCAGCACCGGCGGCGCCCGCGGCCGGGCGTACGCGCTGCACGCGCGCACCGGCGAGATCGCCTGGCGGTTCTGGGGCGCGCCCGGTCCGGGCGAGTTCGGCCACGACACCTGGGAGGGCGAGTCGTGGCAGACCGGCGGGGCGGTGCCGTGGATCCATCCGGCGATCGACCCGGACCTCGGCCTGGTGTACTGGACGTTCAGCGGCCCGTACCCGCGCACCGACGGGTCGAGCCGGGCCGGTGACAACCTGTTCGCCAACTCGATCGTGGCGATCGACGCCAAGACCGGGCGGCGGCGCTGGCACTTCCAGTCGGTGCACCACGACATCTGGGACATGGACAACGTCATGGCCCCGGTCCTGGTCGACCTGCGGATCGGCGGACGGACCCGCAAGGTTGTCGTGTACGGCAGCAAGACCTGCTACTACTACATCCTCGACCGGGCCACCGGGCGGCCGGTGCACGGCGTCGAGGAGCGCCCGGTGCCGCAGGAGCCACGGCAGAAGACGTCGCTGACCCAGCCCATCCCGGGCGGGGAGCCGTTCGTCTCGCCCTATCCGGACTATGCCAACTCCACCCGCCCGGTGCCGTTCTACGAGGCCGGCGGGCTGTTCACCCCGCACTGGGACCGGCCGGTGGTCATCTTCCCCGGCGCGGGCGGCGGCGCGGACTGGTCACATCTGTCGTTCAACCCGCACACCGGCTGGATCTACGTCGGCTACGGCCTGATCAACTCCGGCTTCTCCAACGCCCGCGACGGGCGGGTCAACACCTCCCGCCCGCTGGGGGAGTACTTCTCCGGCGGCATCGCGGCGGTCGACCCGCGCACGAACACGGTGGTCTGGCGGCGGGAGGGGCCGTGGTCGCTGGCGCACGGCAACGGCATCCTCACCACCGGCGGTGGGGTGATGTTCCAGGGCGGTCCGGACGGCGTCCTGCACGCGATGGACGACCGGGACGGGACCGTGTTGTGGAGCTTCCAGACCGGCGCCGGTGTGCACACCAGCCCGGTCGCGTACGAAGTGGACGGTGAGCAGTACCTGGCCGTGTTCGCCGGCGGCAACGGCCTGCCGTATCCGGACATCCCCAAGGGCGACCACCTCTGGGCGTTCAGGCTCGGCGGCACCGTGCCGCCGGCCGTGGCGCCGACACCGCCGTCCAAGCGCAACCAGATCCGCGCGGTCGCGGTCACCGGCACCACGACCGTGACGCTCGGCCGGGTCTGGGACGCCGCGGCGCAGGCGCCCGGCGCCGTCGAAAACCTCATCGCGCAGAACGCGATGGCGCCCCAGCACCTGCGCGTGCCGCTCGGCACGACGGTCACCTTCGTCAACCCGGCCGGCAACGCCTCGGCCCATGCGGCGGTGTCGTTCTGGGAGGACGAGTTCGACACCGGGACGCTGCTGCCCGGGCAGTCGCACCAGCACACGTTCAACAAGCGTGGGGAGTTCTTCTTCAACGACGCCATCTACCCACAGAGCACCGGAAAGATCGTCGTCTATTAGTTGGAGGTGATGGCCATGGCGGCCACCAAACAGCAGACCAAGACACGGCGGGCCTGGACCCGGCCACGGATCGAGTGCCTGGAGACCCGACCCGAGGTGACCGCGTACTCCGGGGACACCGGGCCGTGGCTGGCGACCCGCGGTCGCTGAGCCGGGAGGCGTTCGAGGCGCGACTGCGTGGCCTGTCGGTGCGTTACTGGGACCGGCACCCGTTCCACGTCCGGCTGCACGCTGGTGCGTGCACGCCGGACGAGGTGCGCGCGTGGGTGGCCAACCGCTGGTACTACCAGCGGCACATGTCCCAGAAGAACGCGGCCATCGTGGCCAACTGCCCACTGCCCGAGGTACGCCGCCGGTGGGTCGAGCGGATCCTCTGGCAGGACGGACCTGAACGGCAGGATGGCAACGCCGGCGGTGAGGGTGGGCTGGAAGACTGGCTCGTCCTCGCCGAGGCCGTCGGGCTCGACCGGCGGCAGGTGCTCGACGAACGGCACGTGCTGCCCGGTGTCCGGTTCGCGGTCGACGCCTACGTCGCCTTCTGCCGGACCCGGCCGTGGAAGCAGGGTGCCGCCGCCGCGCTCACCGAGCTGTTCGCTCCCGACCTGATGGCCGGCCGGGTGGTCGCGTGGCGACGCCACTACGACTGGATCAAGCCGGACGGGTACGCCTACTTCGAACGCCGCGTCCCCACGGTGCGCGCGGAGAGCGGATACACGCTGGACCTGGTGCTGACCCACTGTGTCAGCCGCGAGGAGCAGGACGCGGCCGTCGCGGCGCTGGCGTTCAAGTGCGACGTGCTGCGGGCGATGCTGGACGCCATCGACTACGCGAACGCGCGGCCATGACCGTCACCGCCGCGGCCCGGCCCACGCTGCGTCGAGGCGTGCGGCTGACGTACGACCGGGTGCGCGGCCAGCGGGCGCTGCAGTACCCGGAAGGCGTGCTGCTGCTCAACGAGACCGCCGGTGCCGTGGTCACCCGCTGCACCGGCGGTACCGTCGCGGAAATCGCCGGCGACCTGGCCGGAGAGTTCGACGGCGTCCGCGTCGAGGACGTGCGCACGCTCGTCGCCGACCTGGTGGGCCGGCGGGTGCTCACCGTGGACGGCACCGGTGTGCCGGTGTCCGGACCGGAGCCGCCGGCGCCGGCAGCCATAGTGCCGCGGCTGCCGGTGCCGACCGGGCTGCTGGCCGAGCTCACCTACCGCTGCCCGCTGCGCTGCGCCTACTGCTCGAACCCGGTGGAGCTTTCCGCATACCGGGATGAGCTGTCCACGATGGACTGGCGGCGGGTGCTCGACGAGGCACGCGGGCTAGGTGTGCTGCAGGCGCACTTCTCCGGCGGCGAGCCGCTGCTCCGTCCTGACCTGGCCGAGCTGGTCGGGCACGCGCACGTCCTCGGCATGTACACGAACCTTGTCACCAGCGGCGTCCCACTCGACGCGGCCAGGCTCGACGCACTCGTCGCGGCGGGCCTGGACCACCTGCAACTGTCCATCCAGGACGCCGACGCCGGCCCGGCCGACGCGTTCGCCGGGATCCGCGCCCACGACCGCAAGCGGGCGTCCGCGGCCCTGGTGCGGGCCAGCGGTCTGGCGTTCACCGTCAACGCCGTCCTGCACGCGGGCAACATCGACCGGCTGGAGGCCATCGCCGAGCTCGGTGTGGCCTGGGGAGCCGACCGCCTGGAACTGGCGCACACCCAGTACTACGGCTGGGGCTGGCGCAACCGGGCCGCGTTGATGCCCAGCGCCGCTCAGGTCGAGCGGGCGCGAGCGGCCGCCCAGACCGTCCAAGCCCGGCACGGCCACCAGATAGAGATCGTCTACGTCGCTGCCGACTACCACGCCGACCGGCCCAAACCCTGCATGTACGGCTGGGGCAGCCGCCAGCTCGTCGTGGCCCCGAACGGGGACGTGCTGCCCTGCCTGGCCGCCGGCCAGCTGCCGGACCTGGGTGTGGTCAACGCCCGGGCGGCCTCGCTCGCCGAAATCTGGTACGAGTCGCCGGCCTTCAACCGGTTTCGTGGCACGGCCTGGATGCCGGACCCATGTCGCGCCTGCGACCTGCGGCACGTCGATTTCGGCGGCTGCCGTTGCCAGGCGTACCAGCTCACCGGCGACCCGGCGGCCACCGACCCGGCCTGCGGCCTGTCTGCGCACCACGGGCTGATGGCGGGCGCCGTCACGGCCGCGGCCGCCGCCCGGCCACCGGCCATACCGCGGCGGCCGCGATGAAAGTCCGGCTGCTCGGCACCGCCGCGGGCGGCGGCGTTCCACAGTGGAACTGCGCCTGCGACGGCTGTGCGGCGGCCCGGCGCGCGGGCGTGGCGCGCAGCCAGGATTGCGTGGCGATCAGCGGCGACCAGCGGTCGTGGTACCTGCTGAACGCCTCGCCCGACCTGCGAGCCCAGATCCTCTCCGCGCCGGAGTTGGCGCCGGGCCCGGGGCGACGCGACACCCCGATCCGGGGTGTCCTGCTGAGCACCGCCGAGCTGGACCATGCGCTGGGCCTGCTCACCCTGCGCGAGGCTGAGGCCCTGTCGGTCTACGCCAGCGCCACCGTGCTCGCCGCGCTGGACGGTCCGCTCGGGTTGCGCCGGGCGCTGGCGGCCTACACCGACGTGTCGTGGCAGGCACTGGCTCCTGGCGAAGACATCCACTTGAACGGCGGCCTGCGGGTGTGCGCCACGGTGGTTGGCGCCAAGCGACCGCGGTACGCGGCCGACGCCGACGGCGGCGACTGGGTGGTGGCGTACCGGATCACCGATCCCCGTACCGGTGGTGTGCTCGTCTACGCACCCTGCCTGCCGGCGTTCGACCCGTCTCTTGTGGAGGGTGCCGACTGCGCGCTGCTGGACGGCACCTTCCTGGACGAGGACGAGATGGTCCGGGCCACCGGCGGGGGCCGTTCGGCCACCGCCATGGGACACCTGCCGGTGAGCGTGTCGCGCCGGACGCTGACCCGGCCCGGGGTGCGGCGGCTGCTGTACACCCACCTGAACAACACCAACCCGCTGGCGGTCGGAGGAGGCGAGGACGTTGCCGAGGACGGCCTCACCCTCACCCTGTAGCCGGGGATCCCAGGAACGTCGGTGCGATGCCGGGCGGCATGGGCCCTTTGTTTCGCCGGCCCTGCTGGCTTTCCTCCCAGGCGTGCGCGAGGATCCCCACGCTGCGGCCGAGTACGAAGAGCCCACGCGCCAGTGGTGCGGGAAAACCCAGCTCGCCGTAGATGATCGCGGTGGCACCGTCCACGTTCATCGGGATCGGGCGGGCCCGACCCTCGTTGAGGACGGCCTCGACCGCCCGGCCCGCCCGCAGGATGTCCCCTTTCACCGCGCCCTCCGACACCGCCTCGTCCACAAGGGACAGCAGCGGCTCGCGGCGGGGATCGACGGTGTGGAAGCGATGACCGAAGCCGGGCAGGTACCGGGAACGGTCCCGCCAGGCCGCGATGGCGGCCGTGGCGGCCGTCTCCAGGCTGTCGCCGCGGGCTTGGCGGGCCAGCACGTCCGCGAGCAGCTCCAGGCACTGCTGGCCGGCACCGCCGTGCGTGTCACCGAGCAGGTTGACCCCGGTCGCCACCGCGTTGTTCAGGCCCACACCGCAGGTCGCGGCGATCCGCGCGGCCGCGATCGACGGCGCGTGCGGACCGTGGTCCACCGACGCCACCAGCGCCGCCTCCAGCAGCCGTTCCTGGGTGGCGGTGGGCAGATCACCGCGCAGCATCAGCCAGATCGTCGAAGCGAAGCTGGTGGTGCCGATGAGCTCCTGGACCGGGCGGCCACGCAGCTCGATCACCCCCGGCTCGACGCGCGACACACCAGTGGCCCACCAGTCGGATACGTCCTGCACCGTGGTCATGCGGCTTCTCCGGAGGTAGCGGGATGACGCAGGTCGCTGTTGTGCTGGCCCAGCAGCGGTGGTGGGTTGGTCGGGCGCAGCGGCCGCCCGTCGACGAGCACGCCGTTGCCGCTGACCCGCAGTGTCCGGGGCGATCCGTCCGGAAACGGCAGGTCGGTGAAGAAGCCCCGATGCGCCAGCTGGTCCAGCTCGACGGCTTCCGGGACGGTCAGGATCCGCGCCGCTGGGACGCCGGCGCGCGACAGTGCGGTCTCCCACTCGGCTGCTGGCCGCTTGCGCAGTGCCGCGTTGAGTTCGGCGTTCAGCGCGGCGCGGTGGCGTTTGCGAGCGTCGCGGGCGGCAAACCGGACGTCGCCGATCAGGTCCTCCCGACCGACCAGCCGGCACAGGGTCTCGAACTGTTCCTGCTTGTTGGCGGCGATGTTCAACGGCCCGTCGGCGGCGTCGAACGTGCCGGACGGCGCGGCGGTGGCGTTCTGGTCGCCCATCGGCTCCGGCGGTACGCCGCTGACCAGATAGTTGGAGACGGCCCAGCCCATCGCGGACAGGGACGCCTCCAACATGGACACGTCGAGGAAGACGCCTTGCCCGGTGCGGGCCCGGCCGGCCAGCGCCGCCGCGATCGAGAGCGCGGCGACCAGCCCGCCGACCGAGTCACAGACCGGAAACCCGACCCGCAGCGGGGCGGTGTCGGAGGTGCCGGTGATGCTCATCATCCCGGACAGGCCCTGGATGATCTGGTCGTACGCCGGGGCCTGGCTCATCGGCCCGCTTTGACCGAAGCCCGAGATCGCGCAGTAGACCAGCCGCGGGTTGAGCTCGCGCAGCCGATCCCAGCCGTAGCCCATCCGGGCCAGCGTGCCGGCCCGGAAGTTCTCCAGCAGCACGTCCGCCTCGCCCAGCATGTGCTGAAACCGGGCCCGGTCGGCGGCGTCCTTGAGATCCAGCTCCACCGACTTCTTGCCGGCGTTCTGGGCCAGGAACGAGGCACCGATGCCTGCCTCGTTCAGCTCCGGATCCGGGCCGAGGCGTCGCGCGAGGTCGCCGTGGCCCGGGATCTCGACCTTGACCACCTCGGCGCCGAGCAGCATCAGCTGGTAGCTGCAGTAGGGCCCGGCCAGAACGTTGGTCAGGTCGAGGACCCGGACACCGCTGAGCGGTCGGTCAGGCATTCGCGTACTCCTTCGTGGGCGCCGCGGACAGGCATCCGGACCGGCCGGTCAGGCCGGACTCGCGAGGGGATGGTCGAACCCACGCTCGGACATGCGCGCCGCAACGCGTTTGAGGTCGTCGATGAAATCGGCGATCCGGTCGTCGGTGAACCGGATCGTCGGGCCGCTGAGCGACAGCGCCGCGACCACAGCCACGGAACGGCCGGTGACCGGCACCGCGACCGCGGACAGGCCCGGCTCGCGCTCACCGGCGCTGGTGGCGTAGCCGGTCTTCAGCACGCCGTCGACCCACTCGCGCAGGGTGTCCACATGCGACTCCCCGTACGGGGAACTGAGCGCCACCCGGGTGAGCAGCGCGGGGGAGGCGTCGCGCAGCAGCACCTTGGAGGAGGCACCGGCCCACATCGGCAACTCGTCGCCGACCTGCACCACGTGCCGCAGCGGCTGCGGGCTCTCCTGCTGGGCCACGCACACCCGGTAGATGTCGCGGGCGACGTAGAGGTTGACCGTCTCCCGCTGGCGGGCGGCCAGCTCGCGCATCAGCTGCTGTGTCTCCGGCGGCAGCTCCCAGGCCCGGCGAGCCAGGTGCGCCCAGCGCCACAGGCCGGGACCGGCGGTGTAGCCCTTGGCGGTGGCCCACAGCAGGCCGACCTGCTCGAGCGTCTGCACCAGCCGGATGACCGTGGTCTTGGCCAGGCCGGTCTCGTCGACGATCTCGCGGATGCTCACCACCGGCCGGGCGTCGGTCAGCAGCGACAGGATGTCCATGGCCCGCTGCACGCTGCGCACGCCGCCGGCTTCGGACACATCGGCGGCGTCCGACCGCGGTGTGGGTGCTTGGTGTTTGGTCACGGACTCCATGTTCTCGTGCCTCCCCGGACGGGTTCACGTCCGCGTAACGGTTTCGGAACCGGCTATTGCCAGCGGGCCTCGCCGCCCGTACGTTACACCTAGTCCGCACAACGGTCCAGAAGTACCGTCCAGCGGATCACTGGAGAGGATTGATCATGCTCGACAGTCCAGCTCGGCCCCGATTGCAGGACCCGGTCCGCGAGGTCGGCTGCCTGGTCGCCGGGGAGTGGATCACGGCGGGGGAGCAGTCCGAGCGCACCGGCCCCTGGGTGCGTGCCGTGGTCAGCCGGGCCCGTCAGGCGGACCATGCGGATATCGATGTCGCACGGGAGTACGCGCGCCGTGCTGCCGGCACCGTCGCCCGGCTCGCCCCAGCAGCCCGGGCCGCGGTGCTGGAGCGGGCGGCGGCGCTGGCCGGCGAGCGGCGTTCCGAGGTCGCCCGCCTGCTCGCGTTGGAGCTGGGCAAGCCACTCAAGGACGGCCTCGGCGAGATGGACCGGGTCGCCGACACCTTCGCCGTCTCGGCCGCCGAGGCCCGCCAGATCAACGGCGAGGTGCTGCCGGTCGCCGGCTGGGCCCGCGGCGTGGGCAACACGGCCTTCACCTACCGGGCGCCGGCGGGCGTCGCGCTCGCGATCACGCCGTTCAACGCACCGGCCAACCTGCTGGCGCACAAGCTCGCCGCCTCGTTCGCGGCCGGAAATACCACGATCGTCAAGCCGCCGCCGCAGGCCCCAGCGGCCTCCGCCGCCCTCGTTTCACTGCTGCTGGAGGCGGGAATGCCGCCGGAGGCGGTGCAGCTGCTGCACGGCGACGCCGAGATGGGTGCGCGGCTGTGCGCGGCACCGGAGGTAGCGGTGATCAGCTTCACCGGCGGCGCCGACACCGGCGCCGCGGTGGCCCGAGCCGCCGGCGCCAAGCGGCTGGTGCTGGAGCTGGGCGGCAACGCGGCCACCATCGTGTGCGAGGACGCCGACATCGACCACGCCGCGAAAGTGTGCGCCCGTACCGGTTACAGCAACTCGGGCCAGAGCTGCATCTCGGTGCAGCGGGTGTACGTGCACCGATCCCGCTACGAGCGGTTCGTAGCCGCGCTCACCGACGCGGTACGCGCGTTGCGGCTTGGTGACCCGCTCGACGCCGCCACCGACGTCGGGTCCATGGTGGACGACGCGGCCGCCGAGCGGGTCGTGCGGTGGACCGCCGAGGCGGTCGCCGCCGGCGCTACCGTCACGACGGGTGGCCAGCGAGACGGCGCCACGGTCGTGCCGACGGTCGTGGCCGCCCCACCCGCCGACGCCGCCGTGGTCCGCGAGGAGGTCTTCGGCGCGCTGGTAAGCGTGCTGCCGTACGACGACTTCGACGCGGTCCTGGCCACTTGCAACGAGAGCCGGTACGGGCTACAGGCCGGACTGTTCACATCGGACATCCACCGCATCGTCACGGCCTGGCGCGACCTGCAGGTGGGTGGTCTGGTCGTGAACGGCTCCTCCAACTTCCGGTTGGACCACGTGCCGTTCGGCGGGGTCAAGGACTCCGGGTTCGGCCGGGAATCGCCCCGATTCATGATCGAGGACTACACCGTCGTCAAGACGCTGATGCTGCGCGGCATCTCCCTCTGGACGGGTCAGGAAGGACAGGAATGACGCTCGACCAACTCCCCCGACCGGCGGTCACCGAACCGGCCCGGACCGGCGCCCAGGCGATGGTCGCACAGCTGGAGTCGTACGGCGTGGAGTACGTGTTCGGCCTCTGTGGACACACCAACATCGCGCTGCTGGACGCGCTTGGTCGCAGCCGGATCAAGTTCGTCATCAGCCGGCACGAGCAGGCCGCCGCGCACGCCGCCGACGGCTACGCCCGCACCACCGGCAAACCCGGCGTCCTGCTGACCCACGTGGGGCCTGGCCTGACCAACGCGGTCACCGGCGTGCTGACCGCCGCGCTCGACTCGGTGCCGATGGTGGTCATCTCCGGCGACATCCCGTCGTACTTCTACGGCCGGCACCCGCACCAGGAGGTGAACCTGCACGCCGACGCCGACCAGGCGGCCATCTTCCGCCCGTTCGTCAAACGCGCCTGGAACGTGCACCACGTGCGCGACCTGGCCCGCTTCACCGAGCGCGCCTTCTGGACCGCCACCTCCGGACGCCCCGGCGCCGTGCTGCTCAACGTGCCGATGGACCACTTCTCCCGACCCGCGCCAGCCGCGACGTACCCACTGGTCGCCGATGCCCCCGCACCGGCGTTGGCCAAGAGCGTGGCGCGGCGGATCGCCGAGGCCCTCGCGGGAGCGCGCCGCCCGCTGGTCTACGTCGGCGGTGGCCTACGCCGCGACAGCGGCGTCGCCGCGCTCCGCGCGCTGGTCGAGCACCTGGACATCCCGGTGGCCCATTCGCTGATGGCCAAGGGCACGCTGCCCGACTCGCACCCGCTGCTGTTGGGCATGCCCGGCTTCTGGGGCCTGGAGCTGACCAACGAATACACCCGCGAGGCCGATGTCGTGCTTGCGCTGGCCACCCGGTTCGCCGAGACCGACGCCAGCTCCTGGGACCGCCGGCACACCTGGCGGTTCCCGCCCACCCGGCTGATCCAGATCGACCTGGACCCGGCCGAGATCGGCCGTAACTACCCGGTGGAGATCGGCGCGGTCGCGGACGTCAACCAGGCGGTCGAGGCGATCGCCGGCGCCGTGCCCGACCTGCGGCCGGAACCGGTACACCGCCCGGATCTGCGCGAACAGATCCGCGCGGCGCGGACCAGCCTGTTTACCGCCAGCCGCGAACGAGGCCGCAGCGACCAGTTCCCGCTGCGCCCCGAGCGGATCCTGACCGACCTGCGCCAAGCTCTGCCGGCCGACGCGGTCCTGGTAACCGACGTCGGCTGGAACAAGAACGGCGTCGCCCAGTGCTACGAGCTGCCCGAGCCGGGCCGCTTCATCACCCCAGGCGGTGCCTCCACCATGGGCTTCGGCCCGGCCGCCGCGGTCGGCGCGCAGATCGCCCAGCCGGACCGGACGGTCGTCGCCCTCGTCGGCGACGGCGGGATGAGCGCCCAGTTGCCGGCCGTACCCATGGCCGTGGAGCAGGGCGCACCGGTGATCTTCGTCGTGATGAACAACCGGTCCCACGGCACCATCTCCGACCTGCAGGCCAGCAACTTCGGCCGCAGCTTCGGCTGCGACTTCCTCGGCCCCGACGGCGAGCCGTACAGCCCCGACTTCGCCGCCTTCGGCCGTTCCTGCGGCGCCGACGGATACACCATCGCCGCCGCCGAAGACCTCGAACCCGCGCTGCGGGCGGCCGTCGCGGCCCGCCGACCGGCGGTACTGGACGTTCCGATGGTCAACGAACCGGTCCCGACCCCGGGCCACTGGAACATCAAGGACATCTATCAAGGCATCTTCGACTGAACCCACCCCCGAAACCCACGAGGTGATGTGTCATGTCCCTGTTCGCCCGACGACGTGTCGCCATACTGTCCACTGTGGCCGCCGCCACGATCGCGCTGTCCGCCTGTTCGGCACCGGGTGAGGACGAGGAGTCGAGCTCGTCCGGTGACGGCCCCATCAAGATCGCTGTGGTGAACGCCCAAAGTGGACAGCTCAGCTCACTCGGAGCTTGGGAGCTCAAGGGCGTCAAGCTCGCCGTCGACGAGTGGAACAAGGCCGGCGGCGTCGGCGGCCGGCAGATCGAGCTCGGCGTCTTCGACGACCAGGGTGACCCGACGGTCGGCACCAACCTGGCCCGCAAGATCGCCAGCGAGGGCTACGTCGCGATGCTCGGCACGGCGGAGAGCGCGGTGACCATCGCGATGGCGCCGATCCTGCAGCAGGAGGAGATCCCGAACATCACCTCCGGCCAGTCGCCCGGCCTGGTCGCGGTCAAGAGCCCGTTCCTGTTCCTCAACGGACCGACCAGCACCACCTACGACGAGACCCTCGCCAAGTACATCGTCGACACCAAGGGCATCAAAAGCATCGCGGTGATTACCAACAACGGCTCCTACGGCAAGGGCGAGCACGACGCGTTCCTCAAGGCTCTGTCCAGCCGCGGTGTCACACCGGTCGCCGACCACGCGGTGACCACCGACCAGAAGGACTTCAGCGCCGCGCTGACCAGCATCCGGCAGAAGAACCCTCAGCTGATCTTCGTGGGCGCGGAGGAGGTGCAGTCGGGACTGATCGTCAAGCAGGCCCGGGACCTGGGCATCAAGGCGCCGTTCGCGGGCGCCGCACCGCAGGGCACGCCGGTGTTCATCGACACCGCCGGCGCGGCCAACGCCGAGGGCACCATCGTCAGCTCGCCGTACCTGAGCAACGAGATCAGCGACGCCTCCCGCACGTTCGCCGCCGCGTACAAGGCGATGCACGGTGAGGACGCCGAAATGCACGGTGCCAAGGCGTACGACGGCGCGCAGATCATGCTGACCGCCCTGAAGAACAGCAACCTGGCGACCGGCAAGCCGCTCGCGGATGCCATCCGGTCCACCAAACACGCCGGCCTGCTCGGCAACTTCACCTTCGACGAGACCGGCGTGGGCATCTTCGAAACCTCCATCGGCACCATCACCAGCGGCAAGCTGATCGCCGCCACCGACGCCTGACGATGTCGTGATCCCCGGGGCGGCGCTCACCGCGGCCCCGGGGTTTGCCCACCCACAGGGAGAACCATGCAAGTCACCATCCAGACGTTCATCGGAGGGCTGAGCCTCGGCGCGATCTACGCGTTGGTCGCGATGGGCTTCTCGCTGGTCTACCGCACCATGGGGCTGGTCAACTTCGCGCACGGCAACGTCGTCATGATCGGCGCCTACTTCGCCTCCACCTTCTACCTGTCCGCGAAGCTGCCGTTCGCGGCGGCGATGGTGATCGCTCTGGTGGTGACCGGCCTTATCGGCATCGTCATCGAACGCGTGCTGCGCCCGCTGGAAAACAAGGACTTCGACCTGATGCTCATCGGCACGATCGGGTTCGGCATCGTCCTGGAGGCCCTCGCGATCATCATCTGGGGCGCCACCGGCCGGGCGGTGCCCTCACCCGTGCCAGGCGCGCCGCTGGACGTGTTCGGCATCCGGATCCGCACCTACGACCTGGTCGTGCTCGCCATCGCCGCGGCCGCCACTGCCGTGCTGGTGCTGTTCCTACAGCGCACCAAGCGGGGCGCCGCGATGCAAGCCGTCGCCATGGACCACCAGGCGGCCACCGCGGTCGGCATCCACGTGGGCCGCAGCAACTCCATCGCGTTCATGATCGGCGCCGGACTCGCCGCCCTCGCCGGCGGGCTGGTCGGCCCGCTGCTGTACGTCAGCCCGGCGATGGGCGGCACGCTCGGCATCAAGGGGTTCGCCGCGGCGATCCTCGGCGGCTTCGGCAGCATTCCCGGCGCGATCATCGGCGGCCTGTGCATCGGGGTGCTCGACGGCTTCACCGCCGGCCACTTCCAGGGCTACTCGGAACTGGTCACGTTCCTGGTCTTCACCGTGATCATCATGGTCCGGCCGACCGGCATCTTCGGGGAAAGGACGGTGAACCGCGCATGAGGTACCGCGTCGGCGGCATCGCCCTGCTCGGCGTGGCCGCCTGGCTACTGCCGTACCAGCTGGACTCGTACGCCATCCACGTGGTCAACGTGATGCTGCTGTACGCGCTGCTGGCCATCGGGCTCGGCCTCGCCATGGGCATCGCCGGCCAGATCAACCTCGCCCAGGTCGCGTTCTTCGGCGTCGGCGCGTACGTCACCGCCATCCTCACCACCAAGTCCGGGTGGGGGTTCTGGGCCGCCGCGGTCGTGGCGATCCTGGCCGCGGCCGCCATCGGCCTGCTGGTGGGTACCCCCGCGCTGCGCATGCAGTCGCACTACCTGGGCATCGTCACGCTCGGGCTGGCGCTGGCCTTCACCAACTGGGTCACCAACTCCCACCTGGCCGGGGGAGCGGAGGGCATCACCGGCATCCCCCGCCCGCAGCTGCCCGGCGTCGACCTGTCCAGCGAGTACCTGTTCTACTACGTCGAACTGATCGTCTTCGCCGTCGCGTTGGCGTTCGGCATCTTCGTGGTCCGCACCCCGCTGGGCCGGCGGATGCGGGCCATGCGCGACGACGCCCTCGCCGCCGGCGCGGTCGGTGTCGAGGTGCCGATGCTGCGGATGACGGCGTTCCTGTTCGCCGGCGTGTACGGCGGTATCGCGGGCGTGCTCTACGCCGGCCTGATCCGGTACGTGGCCCCGGAGACGTTCAGCATCGCCAACATGTTCCTGCTGCTCGCCATGGTGATCATCGGCGGGCGGCAGAGCCTGGTCGGATGCGTCATCGGCGCGATCAGCCTCGCCCTGGTCCGCGAACTGCTCGTGGACTACCCGACCTACGCCCAGGTCGCCTACGGCTCGGTCGTCGTGCTCACCGTCGTGTTCGCCCCCACCGGCCTGGCCGGCCTGCCCAGGCGGGTGACGGGCTGGCTGCGTCGACGCGGCTGGCTGCCCGGCGGTGCGGCCACCGCCGGCGCGCTACGCCCCTTCCAACCCTACGGCCAGGCGCCGGCGCCCCAGGCCGGACCGATGCTCGAGGTCACCGGTGTGAGCAAGCACTTCCGCGGCCTGACCGCGTTGCAGGACATCACGCTGACCGTCCCGGCCGGACAGATCCGCGGCATCGTCGGCCCGAACGGCTCCGGCAAGACCACCCTGTTCAACGTGGTCAGCGGCCTCTACAAACCCAGCGCCGGACGGGTGGCCATCGCCGGCACCGACCTGACCGCGGCCCGCCCGTACCGCCTGGCCCAGGCCGGCATCGCCCGGACCTTCCAGAACCTGCGCCTGTTTGCCGCCCTCACCGTGCGGGAGAACGTCCTCGTGGCACTGGACCGCAGCCGGATCCGCAGCATCTGGCGGTACGCGGTCTGGCAGGTGGGCGTCTGGCGGCACGACCGCGAGCTGCGCCGCCGGGCCGACCAGATCCTGGAACGCTTCGGGCTGACCGACTTCGCGGACAGCCTGCCCGGCGCCCTGCCGTACGGCATCCAGCGCCGGGTCGAAGTCGCCCGGGCCATGGCCGCCACACCACGGCTGCTGCTGCTCGACGAGCCGGCCGCCGGCCTCAACGGCGAGGAGGTGCGCCAGCTCGCTGAGATCGTCCGCTCGATCCGCGGCGCCGGCGTCACCGTCGTGGTCATCGAACACAACATGGGTCTGGTCATGTCACTGTGCGACCAGGTCACGGTCCTGTCCAACGGGCGGATCATCGCCGACGGCGAACCGGCACGGGTCGCGGTCGACCCACACGTGATCGAGGCGTACCTCGGCGACAGCACGGTCATCGACGTACCGGCCGCCGAGGAGGCTACGCAGGCTACGGAGGTGAAGCTGTGACCACCCTCGTGGTCGACGGGCTGTCCGTCCACTACGGTGGCGTTTGCGCGGCCCAGGACATCGGGTTCACTGTCGCACCTGGACAGTCGGTCGGCATCATCGGGGCCAACGGGGCGGGCAAGACCTCCACCCTCAAAGCGCTGATGGGGCTCGTACCCCGCACGGTCCGCTCCATCCGGTTCGGCGAGCACGACCTGACCCGGGTGCCCGGCCGCAAGATGGTCCGGTACGGCATCGGCTACGTGCCCGAAGGCCGGCACGTCTTCCCCGGCCTGCCGGTGGAGAAGAACCTGCTCCTGGGCGCATACAGCAAGCCGTGGAAGGGCGCCACCCTCGACACCCTCGACGAGGTCTACACCCTCTTCCCGGTGCTCGGCGAGATGCGGCACCGGCTCGCCGGCGCCCTGTCAGGCGGGCAGCAACAGATGCTCGCCATCGGCCGGGCGCTGATGTCCGCCCCGCGCCTGATGCTGCTGGACGAGCCGTCGATGGGCCTGTCCCCAAAGCTCGTCGAAAACATCGTCGCCGTCCTGCAGAAGCTCAACCGCGACGGGCTGGGCATCCTGCTGGTCGAACAGAACGCCAAGCTGACCTTCGAGGTCACCACCGAATGCCTGGTGATGGAGAACGGGATCGTCGCCATGAACGGCACGTCCGAGCAGCTCCGGGAAGACCCCCGGGTCCGCCAGATCTACCTCGGCCTCTGACGGGTGCGCCGCGGTTCCGTCCCGCTCCTGGTGGCCTGCGGCGCGCTCTTCGGCCTGTCATACGTGTTCGTCCGCGCGGTCGTCCCGGTCCTCGGTCCGGTGCCGGTCACGGCTGGGCGCACACTGATTGGAGGGGTGCTGCTGCTGGTGGCCGCGGTCGCTGGCCGCCATCCACTACGCGGCCGTCCTTTGTGGAGCTACGCGATCCTCGGCGTACTGTCGGCGGCGGCGCCCTTCACCCTCATCTCCGCCGCGATGCTCAGCCTCAACGCGGGCACCGCCGCCGTGCTCAACGCGTCCACGCCGGCGTTCGCGCTGGCCATCGAGGCGTCCGCCGCGCGTCGGTGGCCGACCAGGCGCGCGGCCGCCGGCCTGGTGGTGAGCTGGGTCAGCGTCGCCGTGGTGATGGCCCAACGCGAGCTCGGGCTCGATCGGGACGACCTCATCGGCCTGCTTCTCGGCCTCGCCGGCGCGGCCGTGTTCGCGTACGGCGCCGCCTACGCGGCCCGCCGGTTCGGCGACGTACCGCCGCTGACGCTCGCCGCCGGACAGCAACTGGGCGCCACGGCCGCGCTGGCTCCCGCGCTGCTGGTCGTCCCTGCGCCGACCCACGTGACCGGCGTCGCCGTGGTCCAGCTCGCGGCGCTCGGCGTGCTCGGCAGCGGCCTGGCCTACCTGCTGTTCTACCGGCTCATCGACCGGGAAGGACCGGTCTACACATCGAGCGTCACCCTGCTGGTCCCGCTGTTCGGCGTCGGCTGGGGATGGCTGCTGCTCGACGAACCAGTGCCACCGCTCAGCCTTCTCGGCATGGCCGGCACGCTCCTCGGCCTGCGCTGGATGCTCACCGCCAAACGTCCCTTGTAGACAGCCAAGGCCCCTCTTGTCACGAACGTGTTAACCAGCGTACCGTGCGACCATCAAGCGGATCTATCGGTCCACCAGGTGGACCTTATCGATCAGGGGAGACCCATGGCAAAGATCCAGCGAAGAGACCTCCTCAAAGGTGCCGCCGCGACCGCGGTCGGCGTGGCCGTCACCGAGGCGGGCACCGCCCCGGCAGCGGCCGGCACCCGTGCGCGAGCGCGGTGCACGACCCCGGGCGGCCACGACTTTCCCAAGGTCGGCGGCAACCTGGGAAACCAGAACTACTCGTCCCTGGCCCGCATCCACCGCGGCAACGTCCAGCGCCTCGGCGCGGCCTGGGTCAACCGCATCGAGGGCGGCCTCAACACCGGCACCAACCAGAGCACCGCGGTCGCGGTCGACGGGGTGCTCTACATCGAGTCCGCCCTCGGCAACGTGCACGCCGTCGACGGTGCCACCGGCCAGACCCGGTGGACCTACCAGCAGACCCGCGGCAGCCTCACCCGCCGCGGGGTGGCCGTCGGCGCAGGGCTGGTCTACACCCACGGCCGCGGCAACTGGGTGATCGCGCTGGACCGACGGACCGGGCAGGTCGCCTGGGAACGGCAGGTAAACGGGTACGGCAACGTGGAGAAGGTCGCCGTCACCTACCACGACGGGATGCTCTACTGCGGCACCAACGACGGCGCCCGCGGCGCGGCACTCGCCCTCGACGCCGCGAACGGCGACGTGGTCTGGCACTTCTGGGGCACCCCCGGCCCGGGCGAGTTCGGCAACGACACCTGGGAGGGCGACTCCTGGCAGGTCGGCGGCGCCACCCCGTGGCTGCACCCGGCCCTCGACCCGGAGCTGGGGCTCAGCTACTGGACGTTCGGCAACGCCCGCGGCAACAACTCCTCACAGGACGGCTCCGCCCGCGGCGGCCAGAACCTGTTCGCCAACTCGCTCGTGGCCCTGGACCTGAAGACCGGCGCCTACCGCTGGCACTTCCAGTCGGTGCACCACGACATCTGGGACATGGACAACAGCATGGCGCCGGTCCTGGCCGACGTGCGGATCCGCGGCCGGATGCGCAAGCTCGTCGTCTACGGCAGCAAATCCGGCATGTACTTCATCCTCGACCGCGCCGACGGCAGCGCCCCACTAGGCATCGACGAGGTGCCAGTACCGCAGGAACCCCGCCAGAAGACCTGGCCCACTCAACCCTTCCCCCGCCAGGGCGGCTGGACCGAAAACCGCGTCGTCGACCAGCCACTGGGCACCGCGGTGCCCGGCGACCCCAACCGCGCCGTACCCAACTACGTGCGGGGCAAGCTCTACGACCCGCACTGGGACGTGCCGATCCTGTCCATCCCCGGCCACGGCGGCGGCGCCGACTGGAACCACCAGTCGTTCAGCCACAGCACCAAGCTCGTCTACACCGGGTACGGGTACGTGGCCGCCGCCCACTCGCTGACCGAGAGCAGCAACGGACTACGGCCGCCGGGGGAGTACATGACCGGCGGAGTGGTGGCCGTGGATCCGAGCACCAACCAGGTGCGGTGGAAGAAGCGGATGCCGTACTCCCTGGCCCACGGCAACGGCATCCTCACCACCGCCAGCGACCTGCTCTACATCGGACAGCCAGACGGCAACCTGCTCTGCCTCGACGCCAGGACCGGCCGCGAGCTGTGGCGGTTCCAGACCGGTGCGGCGATCAGCAGCAGCCCCATCGCGTACGAAGTGGACGGTGTGCAGTACGTCGCCGTGTACGCCGGCGGCACCGGTATCCCGTACGGCGACTCCGCGCCGCGCGGCGACTACCTGTGGGCGTTCAAGGTCGGCGGCACCGTCGCACCCGCCCCCACACCACCGCCGCCAATCGTGCGCCGCCCCGTCTCCGGCGGACCGGTCGAGGGGATCGCCGTCGACAACACGATCGTGCTCGCCCGCACCTACAACGCCGCGACCGGGCAGGTCGGCACCACCGAGTCGACCGCGGTCAACGCGATGGCCCCCACCCACCTACGGGTACCGGTCGGCACCACGGTCACCTTCCGCAACCCGGCCGACAACATCCACGTCCACGGCGCGACCCAGTTCTTCGAAGGCCTCTTCGACATCCGCCTCCAGCCGGGCGAGTCGTTCCAGTACACCTTCACCAAGAAGGGCGAGTACTTCTTCAACGACCCGCACAGCGCCCGCCCCACCGGCAAGGTCGAGGTGTACTGACAGCCTATGCCGCTGGCCGTCGCCGCGCCCGGTCAAGATGCTCGCGGGCCGCGGCGATGGCCATGCGAGCGTGCTCCTTCGCGCCGACCTGGGCCACGAGTGTCGCCCGGGGGATCTCCAGCGCGTACGGGATGCCGGGTGGCAGAGCGGCGAGGATGCCGTGCACGTCGATACCGCCCTCGCCGGGAAACAACCGCTCGAACCGTGCGGTGTGGATGACACCGTCGATCGTGGCGGGGACGGCGGCCGGGGCGTCGCAGACGTGGGCGAAGTGGAACCAGCCGGCCGGAAGGTCACGAAGGTCGGCGATGCTGGATCCGGATCGGGCGAAGTGCAACAGGTCGACCAGGATGCCGGCGTTGGGTTGGTCGGCTGCCCGCAGCACACGCGTCGCCTCGGTGAGGTCCGGGGTCTCGGTCCACGAGGGAAACTCGAGATCGACGGTGAGCCCGAGCGGCTTGGCCAGTTGGCACAGCTCGGCGAATCGGTCGATCTTGCGGGTGCGGTCCGGGTCGGGCAGTTGGGTGATGACGTGCCGGGCGCCCAGCTCCGCGCCCGCCTCGAGGAAACGGAGGAAGTCACGCGGCTCCTCGCGCGGGCTGATCCGGGCCAGTTCGATGTCCAGGACCTCGATTCCGGTGGCGGCGAGGCGAATCTTCGTGGTCCTCATCAAGGCCGGGTCGGTGGCGAGTGGGTGGTGCGGCTCCTGCGCGGTGACCCGGGTCAGGCGCAGGCCGACATACCGGTAGCCGGCCTCCGCGGCGGCCTCCACCAACTCGGGCGGGGACAGACTCAGCGCGGTCAGGTGCGCCAGCGAATACTCGTGTGCGCCACTGTCCCCGGCCCGCGAGCCTTCGCGGAGCGCGATCAGCCGGCGCTGCCGGTGCGCGGCCATCCGCACCGGGATGCTGCCCGCGGCGCCGTAGCCGGCGTACCCGCCGATCCGCTGCACCACCTCGAAGAACACCCGGGAGCCCAGCATCTCCGTATAGAAGTGCAGGTACTCGCCCTGGTCGTCACGGTCGTAGAGGATCGAGTTCTCGCGCAGCGCCGCCAGCGTCCGCGGCGGCGGTGCCAGGCGGGCGTCCAGGTCGTCGTAGTAGTTGTCGGGAATCTTCAACAGCGGGGCGCCGAGGTGGCGCATGGCGGTGGCGGTGGCGATCGCGTCGTCCGTGGCGAACGCGATGTGCTGCGGGTTGGGAATCGTTGGTGCCCAGGCGCCCCGGCGCAGCGGCGCGGTGTTGAGGGTGATCCGGACCCGATGGCCCGGGTCGGTCGCGGCCCGGCTGCGGATCAGGCCGAACGGCGCGGCGAGCTCGGTCGTGGTGCCGGACCGCAGCCCGAGCACCGAGCGGTAGAAGAGCGCGACCTGGTCGAAGTCGTCCACCGATTCGGTGAGCGAGATGTGGTCGGTTCCGGTCACCAAGCCGTCGGATCGTGGCGTCCGCCCGGTGGGAACGAAGTCGTGCAGCCACCCTTCGTCCGCCGCGCCGCCGCGGCAGAAGAAGACCGCGGTCCCGTCGGGGGCGGCCACCGAGCTCAGCTCGGCTTCGTCCGGTTGGCGCACCCGGGGCAGTACCGGCGCCAGCAGCCGCTGCGCCCGAAGAGCCGAAGCGGTCGGATCCGTGCTCTCCACGGCCACCGCGCAGATCGCCGCCGTCCCCGGCGGGACCGTCCTTTGTGGCGCGGAGTTCAACAGGATCCGGGCGTCGGCCTGCTCCCACAGCTGGACCGGCTTGGAGCGATGCTGTCCGCGGTGGGTGAAGCCGAGCGCGGTCAACGTCCGCGCGACAACCGGTCCGGAGATCTCGTCGACGGCAAGCTCGGTGAACACCAGGCCACCCAACCGAGGAGGCGCGGGCAAGCCGGCCGGCCGGACCACCTCGCGGCCGGCGGCGGCCGGCTCGCGGCGGTCGATGGACTCCTGAAGGACCAACAGAGATCGCATACCGTCGATCGCCGCCTGCCGCGGGTCCGCCTGGCGGTAGACGTCGTTGAACACCTCTAGCGCCCACGGGCCGGCGTACCCGGTGGTCAGCACGTGGCTGACGAAGCCGGACAGGTCGAACGACCCCAGGCCGGGAAAGAGCCGATGGTGCCGGCTCCACTCCACCACGTCCATCTTCAGCGGCGGCGCGTCCGCCAGTTGCAGGTGAAAGACCTTCGACCCGGGTATGACCCGGATTCCGCCGGGGTCGGCACCGCGGGACAACACATGGAAGCTGTCCAGGCACAGACCCAGCGCGGGATGGTCGGCGTGGCGCACGATCCGCCAGGCGTGCGCGTACGTGTTTACGAAGCGGCCCCACGCCAGAGCCTCGTACGCGATCCGCATGCCGCGGTCGGCCGCCCGTGCGGCCAGCTCGTGGAGCTGCTCGGCGGCGAGGTCATCGTCGTCGACCGCCTCCGCGCAGACCGACGAGCAGACCAGCATCGTGGCGGCACCGAGCCGCTGCATCAGGTCGAACTTGCGCTCGGCCCGACGCAGGTTCGCCTGGAGGAGATCAGGGGGCACCGCCTCGAAGTCCCGGAACGGCTGATAGAGGTCGATCGACAGGCCGCGGCGATCGCACTCCCGCCGCACCCGCTCCGGCGACCAATCCGATGCGACGAGGTCGTCCTCGAAGAGCTCCACCCCGGTGAAACCGGCCGCGGCTGCGGCCGCCAGCTTGTCCTCGAGGCTCCCGGACAGACACACGGTGGCGATGGCAGTACGCGGAGGCGTGCGCGGCTCGGCGGTGGATCCCGGCCCGCAGACCTGTGCGGCGGTGAGCATCCCAGCTGCCCTCCTGGCGACGACCGCACGTCGCGGCGTTCTTCCCGACAGAGACCTAATGTACGAACTAGTACGTTAGTTATACGCCTGCCGGGTGGGCATCGGAAGGAGGCGTGGGGCCTCCAAACCTCCGTGAAACCAGGTCTTGCCGGCCGATCGCCGTCCACGTTATGGTCTGCCTAGCAGAACTATCGGTCCACTAGATGGACCTCGTGTGAACGTATCGGCGGCAGGCCCCTCAAGTGCCTCGCCTGATCCGAACATGGCCGGTCGCGGCCGAACCTCCCCGGCTCCAGCCCCCGGCACACCGGCAACCCGGCACCCATCCATGCCACACCAGACGACTCGATCACCAGGCGAAGGGCACCGCCATGAACACAATCGACCGACGTCAGATGCTGCGGGCAACCGGCACCCTTGCGCTGACCGCGGCCCTGGCGACGCAGGCACCGGCTATGTCGGCCGCGCACGCCCATGGCAGCGGCGGCCAACCGGGCGCGGACCCCGGCGAAGCGCGCCCGCTCGACGGCCGCCCGTTCCCGGCCTACGACTACAGCCGGGCGAACAAGCTGCCGAAGGAGATGACCGGCTACTGGACGAAGTCGTTCGACATCGACGGCCAGCCACGCACCGCGAAGGTCTACATCTCACCCGAGACGCCGATCCGCTCCTACTTCACGGTCATCGCGGTCCCCGACGGCATCACCACAAGCGCCTTCCTGCGAACGTCGTCCTGGCTCGACATCGCGCGCCGGCGACAGGAGGGCCTGTTCGTCCTCGAGCCCGGCGAGGGCGGGTGGGGTGCCCCCGCGAACGAGGCCGCGTACGTCGAGGCGGCGATGGCCTTCTACCAGAGCAATCGCTACTTCTCCATCTTCGGCGAGCACTACCTCGTCGGGTACGGCAGCGGCGCACCCGCCTTGGAGGCGTGGGCGGTCGCGCATCCGCTACGGGTGATCAGCCAGGCCTACATCGACTCGGCCGGACTGAGCACCGCGTACCTCAGTTCGTACGCAGCCCAGGAGTTCGGCGGCGAGACCGAAGGCACCTACACCGACGTCGTGTTCCCTGACGGTTTCGACCTCATCCGCTACGACCAGACCGTCCTGCCCACCTGGTACATCCACCCGGACCAGCGGTCCATCGGCCCGAGCCTGGCCTACTGGAAGCGGGCCAACGACACCGTCAGCACCGGCGCCAGGCATGGCACGCTCGGCACCGTCTACAAGCAACGCCGCGGATCCGGCCGGTGGATGACCTCGTACGCCGGACCGATATCCCAGGTCGCCGTCCACAACCGGCAGAGCCGGCCCGCGAGCACGGTCAGCACCAGCCAGATCGTCGACTTCCTCACCACGTACACCCGCTATGAGAACTTCTTCGCCTACGGAAACCAACTGTTCGAACGCGCCGACTACGCCAAGCTTGGCGTCCAGGTACGAACGATGATGGTCGAAGGATTCCTGAGGGAGTACCTCGTCTACGTCCCCCGCTCGGCCCGCAAGCTGTGGCGCACCAAGGCGCCCGTCGTGTTCGTGTGGCCCGGCAACAGCCAGACCGACAAGGTGTTCTTCGACGCCGCACAGTGGTGGAAAGTCGCCGAACGCGAAGGATGCATCCTCGTCACCATCTGCGAGCAGTACAGCAACACGTCCGTCTCGGTCAGCCACCGGGACTCGGTCGCGTTCTTCCGCCAGCTGCGCGACATCATGGTCAGCCAGTACCCGGTCGACCCGACCAGGTTCTACTCCACCGGACAATCCGCCGGCAGCGGAGTGACCCAGAACCTGGCCATCGCGTTTCCGGAGTACTTCGCAGCCGTCGCCTCGACTTCCTTCACCGCCGCCCCAAGCGCCTCCGGCACCGTCACCCTCGACGGCATCGAGTATCCGGCCAGCAGCCAGACGATCCCCAACTACCAGATCTACGGCTACGGCGACCTCAGCTTCCTCGCCGGCGGACTCTGGGACGACACCGAAAACAGTCTCGACAGCTGGGCGCGGCACCACCTACGCCTCAACGGCCTCCAACTGTCCGATGTCGACACTCTTGCCGGCCAGCGCAGCGGATGGCACGACCGCTTCCAGACCTGGACGTGGCACGCCCGCGACACCCACGTCCCGGTGCTGAAGCTCACCAAGAACCTCTACCGCTCGCACAACACCATCCCAGAGGAGTCCCCCCTGATGTGGGACTTCCTCAAGCACTACAGCCGCAAAGTCGACACCCACGGAAACGTGACCCGCTACTACAGCCGATCAGGCTTCCGCCCTCCCGAAGACAAGAAGCTGATTGGTGCCTGGGGTTGTCGGTCAGCGGACCATGGTCCAGCCGCCGTCGACGGCGATTGCTTGGCCGGTGATGAAGGATGACGCGTCGCTGGCGAGGAAGACGTTGACGGCGGCGATCTGTTCTACGGTGCCGAGCCAGCCGCCGAGCGGGATTTTCGACTTGTAGAGGGCTTTGTAGCGGGCGAGGGTCTCGGGGTCCATCGCGCCGAAGTGTTCTTTGGTCATGTCGGTTTCTGCTGCGGGGAGGATCGCGTTGATGCGGATGAGCTTGTCTCCCCAGTCGAAGGCGACGGTGCGGATGTATCCGAGCATTGCCGCTTTGGCGGCGGAGTAGACCGGTGATCCGGGATAGCCGGTCACTCCGGCGCCTGAGGAGGCGTTGATGATCGAGCCGCCGTGAGCCTGCATGGCGCGGTAGGCGGCGGCGTTGGTGAAGAACATGCCTTTGACGTGTACGTTGAAGATTTTGTCGATGTCTTCGGCGGTGACGTCTTCGGCGGGTTTCTGGGCTTCGTTTCCGGCGATGTTCGCCAGGACGTCCAGGCCTCCCAGGAGTGTGACGGCTTCGTCGAAGACGTGGTTGACCGCGTCCTGGTCGGAGATGTCCAGGTGCCGGTAGGTCACCTTTCCGGAGCCGAGCCGGTTGGCTTCGTCGGCGATGCGTTGGCCGGCCTCGTCGTTGATGTCGACGGAGACGACCGATGCTCCTTCTCGCGCGTAGGCCAGGACGGTGGCGGCGGCGATGCCGCTGGCTCCACCGGTAACGATCGTGCGCTTACCTTCCAGTTGCATGGTGTTTCCTTCCTTCCGAGCGGCTGCCGCCGGCGGTGCCGAGCGACAGCCGTCCACTTCCGGGTCACTGGTCTGCTGCCATCCAGGCTGGGATGAACATCATCAGGTGGTCCACGAGTCGGTCGGCGTCCATGACCACGTCCCCGCGCAGCCAGCTGCCGAGCAGTCCCATCACTCCGGCCGCTACGAACGCGGTCACGGCCTCGGCGTCGACTGCGTCCGGCGCGGCGTCGGTGTAGGGGAGGATCGCCCGGGTCTCGGCGGCGAACAGCTCGATCGCGGCGAGGTGTGCGCGGGCGCTCACCGGGGCCGCGAACACGTTCGCGTACAGGGCGCGGTGCCGGTCCAGGTGCTGGGTGAGCAGGGTCAGTGAGCGGCGGGCGGTCTGTGCGCCCGACAGCGTCTGGGTGCGGCGAAGCTCGATGTCCGCTGCGCCGATCTCGTCGAACGCCCGCGAGAGGATGAAGAGTGCGAGCTCGTCGAGGCCGGAGAAGTGCGTGTAGAAGGCGCTGCGGCTGATGCCCGCCTCGCGCGCGAGGGAGCTCACGCTCAGCGCGGTGCCGCCGGTCTCCAAAGACTCCAGCGCCTTGACGATCGCCTCTCGGGTGCGCGCGACTCGTGGGTCCGGGGACGCGTGGATGACGCGTCGCACCTCACCGAGCGACAGCGGCGCTGGATCCGCATCGGCCATGCCACCAGCCTACGCCCACTTCTAGACACGCGTCCACAAGATAGATCGTCTCGACTCGACGCCGTCGCTTCGGGACGAGCGGCGGCGCCGGCGATCAGGTGGGGTCGGATGCCGCGCTCGTCGAGGACTTGCAGGACGCCGAGGTGGGCGGCGCCGAGGGCCGCGCTGCCGCTGAGGGCTGGTCCGATGGTGTTTACGTGCGGGTCGGGCCGCGTTTGGCTGGTCGTCGTGGCTGGCGTGTGGGTAGGGGTGTGGCCTGGGCGGGGTTGAGTGCGTCGAGCAGGAGGCTGAGGTAGCGGCGGCGGGTGGTGCGGTCGGCGTCGAGGACGCCCAGCGCCGCGGCGACCATGGCCAGTAGGTGGGGGATGTCGTCGGCGTCGATGTCGGGGCGGATGGTGCCGGCCTGTTGGGCGCGCTGGACGATGGGGGTGATGGCTTCGGTGCTTCGTTGCAGCAGTTCGGTGGTGGCTTCGGTGAGGTTGCCGATGGAGGAGACCAGCCCGCGCTCGCGTTGGGCGATGTCGCTGAGGCGTTCGGCGACGTCGAGCAGGACTGGTCTGGGTGCGTCGCCGTCGCTGATCTGAGCGAGGATCGGCTGGATCTCTTCGGTGAAGATGCGTTCGTAGACGGCGCGGGCCAGCGTCTGGCGGTTGGGAAAGTGCCGGTAGAGGGTGGCGATGCCGACTCCCGCTTCCCGTGCGATCCGGTCGAGTGTGCCGGCACCGTCGCCGGTGGCGAAGACCCGGCGCGCGGCGTCGAGGATCCGGGTAATGCTGGAGAACGCGTCGATGCGCAGCGTGTGGCCCTGGCTTGCCATGACGCTCCCTTCGTCCGACCCGGGTGCCGATAGCTTACTACGACTTCGATAGCAAACTCTCACTTCGGTGAGATGGCCCACGCTGCGCTCCAAGGTGATAGCGAACTATCGTCTGCGGTAGTTGACTATCAGTTCGTGGGGGTGTGTGTCGGCTGCCCCTGCCGCGTCTGGAAGGCGGGGTCGGATCCCTTTGTCTGCGTTGTTGTATCGGCTCGGCCGGCTCGCGTACGCGCGGCCGTGGCGGGTCATCGGCCTCTGGCTGGCGGTGTCGGTCCTGGTCGCCGGCGTGTTGGTGCTGAACCCGCCGCAGCTGACCAGCGAGGTACGGATCGAAGGGACGGCCGCGCAGGATGTCATCGACGAGTTGGCGGTGTCGATGCCGGAGGCGGCCGGTGGTCAGGGCACGCTGGCGTTCGAGGCCGCCTCGGGTACGACATTCCATGACCCCGAGAATGTGAATGCGTTGGTCGCGGCGGTGGACGCGGTCTACACCGCCGACCGGGTGGTGGATCCGCGTGACCTGCTGGCCGCGGAGGCCGCCAAGGGCGCCGGCAGCCACCTGGCTCAGGCCGGCGCAGCGATCGCGCGGGTCACGCCGTCCACCGGCGCCGGACCGTCCCCGCTGACCGTCCAGGGTCAGCCGGTCCCGGGCGTGTTGGTCGCTGCGGACGGGTCGGCGGCGCTGTTGCAGTTCCAGTTCGACGCGCAGACGTTCGAGTTGCCCGGGGGTACCGTGGCCGCGGTCATCGATGCCGCACGGTCCGCCGCCGAGCCGGTCGGCATGACCGTACTGCCGTCCGCCGCGATGATGGAGATACCCGACGTGGTCGGGGTCGGCGAGGTCGTCGGCGTCGCGGTCGCCGCCGTGGTGCTGCTGGTCACGCTCGGCTCGGTCGTCGCCGCCGGGCTGCCGTTGCTGCTGGCCGTCACGGGCGTCGCGCTCGGTGTCGGTGGCGCACTCTGCCTGTCCGCACTGTTTCAGATGCACTCGCTCGGTGTCGTATTGGCGTTGATGCTCGGGTTGGCGGTCGGTATCGACTACGCGCTGTTCATCGTGAACCGGCAGCGTCGGCTGATCCTCGACCAGAACCTGACCAGCGGCGAGGCCGCCGCCCGCGCGGTCGGCACCGCCGGCAGCGCTGTGGTGTTCGCCGGTTCGACCGTCATCGTCGCCCTGCTGGGCCTGCTGCTGGTCCGGATCGAGCTACTGACCATCATGGCGCTGGTCGCCGCCGCCACGGTCGCGATCGCCGTGCTGCTGGCCGTAACCCTGCTGCCCGCGCTGCTCGGGCTGGTCGAGGAACGTATCTGCTCACCGGCGGCCCGGGCCAGGCACACCGTCGAGCGGCACACGGTCGCCACCCGATGGTCGAGGTGGATCGTCCGCCACCGGTGGGCGACCTTGGCCGTCGTGGTCGTGGTCGCCGGCACCGTCGCCGTCCCCGCGGCGAGCATGGACCTCGGCCTGCCCTCCGGCGCCAGCTACAACAGCGACACCCCGCAACGGCGAAGCTACGACCTGGTCGCCGACCGGTTCGGCCCCGGCTACAACGCGCCACTGCTCGTCGTCGTCCACACCACGACGCCCGCACAGACCCTGCCCACCGCGCTGGCCGGCGTCTACCAGGACCTGCGCGGCATCAGCGGCGTCTCCGCGATCTCGCTGGCCGGGACGAACCAGGACGGCGACACCGGGCTGCTCACCGTCGTGCCGGCCACCGGACCCGACGACCAGCAGACCAAGGACCTGATCAACGCCCTGCGGGCGCAGTCGACACAGTCGCACACCCGATACGGCGTCGACATCGGCGTCACCGGCTTCTCCGCCCTGGCCATCGACGTGTCGGACAAGCTCGCCGACGTCCTGCCGACCTACATCGGCGTGATCCTCGTACTGTCCCTGCTGATCCTGCTGCTGGTCTTCCGCTCCATCGTCGTCCCGGTCAAAGCCACAGCCGGGTTCCTGCTGTCGGTCATGGCCACCTTCGGCCTCACCACCGCCGTGTTCCAGTGGGGATGGCTGCAACAACTGCTCGGCACCGACGCCACCACCCCGGTCCTGAGCCTGCTGCCCATCGTCATCACCGGCGTGCTCTACGGGCTTGCCATGGACTACGAGATGTTTCTGGTCACCGCGATGCGCGAAGCGTACGTCCACGGTGGACACGGCCGCCGAGCCGTCGTCGACGGGTTCCGCCACGCCAGCCGCGTCGTGGTCGCCGCCGCGGTGATCATGTTCTCCGTCTTCGGCGGCTTCGTCTTCAACGCCGACCCCATGATCAAACAAGTCGGCTTCGCTCTGGCCGCCGGCATCCTCATCGACGCCTTCCTCGTCCGCCTCACCCTCGTCCCCGCCATCATGGCGCTGGTCGGCGACAAAGCCTGGTGGATCCCCCGCTGGCTCGACCGCATCCTGCCCGATCTCGACGTCGAAGGCGACAAACTCGCACAGCAGCTCGCCACCCCACCCCACACACCACTGACCACCCCGGCGACCGCGACTGACCCACTCGTGGCTGAACGGTGAAGGCGGTGGAGGTCCCGAAGCCGTACGGTGGTGGGACGCGGATTCTCCGCATGTCGACGGCAGCAGGTTTCGTCACTCGCCGTCGGGGGTGGTGACGTCGGCCTCAACGTACTCCACGCCCGGGATCCTCGCCGCCTTGTCGATGCTCTGGGCGAGGTCGACGGCGTAGACCCGCGCCCCTTCGCCGGCCAGCGTTGCGGCGGTCGCGGCGCGCCGGCGCGCCGGGCCCACAGGACCATTGGCCAGATCGGGGTTATGCCCAGATCCACGCGGATCCACCGCGGCCCTGCGGTTTCCGAAGGACCGCGACCGTCCAGTGTGTCCGGTCGGACCAGTCTCCGGTCAGGGAGTACTGCCGAATCCGATCCGGCCCGGTGCTGATGTCGATGCGCGCCCCAGGCGTCCACGGCGGCAGGTCGCCGCCGTTCTGGCCGGCCGAGGCTCAGCACCGCGACGTCCGACGAGGCGGTCTGGCTGGCGAGCACGACGAGGTCGGGTGCGAGGCCCCGCTTGGCGTCGAGATCCATGAGCCGCTGCATGACGATCCGTTGGCCCTGCGGCGATCCCGCGCCGTGCATCGACTCGGTGAGGTAGCCGACCGCGTTTCGGCGAGTAGCGCCTGCCCAACTTCGGCCCCTACGTGTGACCTCTCGCCGCCGGGGCCGGACCGCAGCGTCTTGCCCCGGCGGCCCCGGCCGGCCGAAAGCGGCGCCCTCGGTGCGCGGCTGAGGCCGGCCTGCGCGTTCTCAGTCCAGCGCGCTGTCGCCGCGTGGTGTGGCGACGGCGATGATTTCCAGCTGGAGACGTAGTTCCTCGTGGAAGTCGGCGAGCGGGGCGACGATGGCGTGCCGGGCCGGGCGGTTGTCGGGGTCGGGGAATCGGCGTTCCCACTCCTGGTTGACGATCGCCCGGTCGGCGAGGTCTTGCAGGAAGATCGTCATGTGTCCGATGTGGTCGACTGTGATGCCGGCGGCGTCGAGGAAGCTGTCGAGGTTGGCGAAGGCCTGGCTGATCTGGGTGTGCGGGTCGAGGTGGAGGCGGCCGGTGGCCGGGTCCTTGCCCGTGATTGCGGAGGAGAAGATCATGTCGCCGATCCGTACGCCGGCCGGGATCGGCGACGCGTGTTCGAGCCGGGGCAGGAAGATCCGCGAGCGGGGCGAGATCCGGTTGTCTGCGGTCGTCATAGGTGTATGGCTTTCGGTGTCGGGTTCCATCCGAAGCGGGATGACACGGTGTCGGCGGCCTCGATGAGAAGTGGATGGAGCTCGAGAAGCTCGTCCAGGGTGGCCAGTGCGGTCGGTACGGAGATTGAGACGGCTGCCTCGGCGACACTGTGGACGTTGCGAATGGGTGCGGCGATGCACCGTACCGAGTCCTCGTTCTCCCGCTCGTCTATGGCGAAGCCGCGGCGGCGCACCTCGGTCAGGTCGTCGCGCAGCGTCTCTGGGGTGGTGTGGGTGCGCTCGGTGCGGGGGAGCAGGGTGCAGCGGGCGATGATGTCGTCGGCTTCGGTCGGCGGGCGGAAAGCGAGCATGGCCTTGCCCAGCGCGGTGCAGTGCATCGGCAGCCGGGCGCCGACCCGGGAGTACGACCGGACCGGCATCCGGCTTTCCCGCTTGTCGATGTAGACCACGTCGGTGCCCTGCCGCTCGGCGAGCTTGACGGTGTGGCCGCAGGAGTTGGCCAGCTTGGTGAGGGCGTCGGCGGCGACCTCGCGCAGGTCCATGTCCTCAAGGGCGCGGTTGGCCAGCGCGAAGAGTTGGCTGCCGAGGTGGTAGCGCTGCTGGTCGTCTCGGCGTACGAACGAGCGAGCCTCCATCGTCTGAAGCATGCGCAGGACGGACGACTTGTGTACGCCGAGGCGTGTGGCGAGCTGCGCCAGCGTCGCGGGCTCCTCGGCGAGGACGGTCAACGCGGTCAGTGCGCGCTCGACGCCCTGGTTGGCGCGTGGGGGTTCGCGTTCGCTCGGGTCCACTGTGCTTGGTCCTCCGTTCGTTTCCCCTGGCCGCCTCGTTGTTTCCGGGATGTTGACAGCGACTGTGACGAGGTTATAGTTCGGATGTCAACAAGGCAATAGCGTTGCCGCCAGGGCAACAGCGCGATGGCCAAGCGAGCGACGGCCGGTTCCGCGACGAGCGTCCCGGACCGGCGCCCTTCAGGCGGATCCGTCCGCCGCGACTCATGTCACGGGTCCCTGCTTGCCTACGTGCGTCGATACCCGGTTTGCTCAGATATGTGAATGTATGGGAGAGATAGGCCCATGAAGAGACGGATAGTAGCTCTGCTGGCCGCGACGGCGCTGCTCTCAACGGTTGCCGCCTGCGGTGGTGGCGACGGCGGGTCCGAGCCAGGCCCGGTCCGGCTCCTGCTCCCCACGGGGGCGTTCGAGCGGTCCATGCAGCCCGTCCTGGCGGCGTTCACCAAGGAGACCGGCATCAAGGTCGAGGCGATCTCCATGCCGCAGGAGGACGCCCGGTCGCGTCAAGTTCTCGACCTGAACAACCGGGCCGGCAACATCGACCTGATCCTGCTGGATGACGTGGCGTGGCTCAGCGAGGTGGCCGCGCAGCTGGAGCCGCTGGACGAGCGGATGGCCGCGGACAACGTCGACATCGGCGACTTCCTGCCGCAGTTGGTGGACGTGTTCAATATCGACGACAAGCAGTACGCGTTTCCGCTGGGCGTGAGCCCGCGGACGTTGATCTACCGGGCCGACCTGTTCGAGGCCGCCGGGCTGACCCGGCCGCCGACGACCTACGACGAGTTCCTGGACTATGCCCGCAAGCTCAACACCGGTGGGGTCTCCGGCTTCGTGGGGCCGTGGGGGCGGGCGTCCAGCAACGTGTCGATCTGGCTGGAGTTGGCGTTCAACCACGGGCTGGAGAGCGCGCTGAGTCCGGATGGGAAGAAGGCCGCGTTCAACAACCCGGCCGGCGTGGCGGCGTTCAAGCTTATGGGCGATCTCTACACCGGTGGCCTGATGCCCAAGGACTCGATCGAGTTCGCCCACGACGGCACGCTGGTCGCGATGCAGAAGGGGCAGGCCGCGATGACGATCCTGCCGATCACCTTCTTGCGCGCGATGAACGACAAGAGCGCGTCACCGCACGCCGGCCAGTTCCGGATCGCGCCGATGCCCACCGCCGCTGGCGTGAGCACCGCCCGGTATGTGGTCACCGGCTGGGGGTACGGGTTGTCCAAGCACACCAAGAACGCGGACAACGCTTGGACGCTGCTCAAGTTTCTCAACGACAAGTTCCAGCGTCCGGGCGCCGACGCGGACCCGGAGCAGTTGATCCGGCCCGCTTCCAACACCGCGTTCGCCAACCCCAAGACGCAGGAGATCTTCCCGGACGGGCAGATCGACATCGTTCGCAAGGCGCTGGAATCACCGGAGACCAGGCCTGGAGTCGTGCAGTGGGGCGAGATCGAGTCGGTGCTCGGTGAGTCCCTCCAGCAGATGTTCCTGGGCAAGATGACCGCTGAACAGGCCCTGGCGGACGCCGAAGGCAAGGTCAACAAGATTCTGGCCGGCTGACCCAAAGCGGGACTGGAGATGACAGTGGATCACGAGTCCGGGCGTACGGGCGCCAGCGTGGAGCCGGCGTCCGTACCGTCCGGGGACGCATCCCGGCCGTCCATGTCGGACGGTCGGGGGAAGGCGCCGGCGCATGCGGCGCCGGCCCGGCCGCGGTGGTGGCGTGGCCGTGATGGGCTCGGCCTGCTCTTCGTGCTGGCGCCCATGCTGTTCCTGTTTGCCGTGCTGATCGTGCCGATCGTCTACAACATGTGGGTGAGCCTGCACAGTTGGCGGCTTACCGACGTGGGCGGACCGGAGTTCGTCGGCCTCGACAACTACGTCGAGGTGCTGTGGACGCCGCGGTGGCGGGACACCATCGTGCGTACCGCCGCGTTCGTGGTGCTCACCGTGGGGCTGCAGGTCGTGATCGGCTTCGGCGTCGCGCTCTTCCTCCACAAGCACTTCCCCCGCGCGCGGGCGCTGCGCGTGGCGCTGCTGCTGCCGATGATGGTCTCCGAGGTTGCGGTCGGAAACATGTGGCGGCTGCTCTACAACTACGACGGCGGGCTGCTCAACTGGGCGCTCGGGCTGGTCGGCATCGACCGGGTCTTCTGGCTCGGCCCGGACATGGCGTTCGCCAGTATCGTGCTCACCGACGTGTGGCAGAACGCGCCGTTCGTCACCCTGGTCATCTTCGCGGCCCTCCAGACAATGCCGAACGAGCTGCTGGAGGCCGCCGATCTCGACGGGGCGAGCGGTTGGGTGCGGATCAGGCGGGTCATCCTCCCGATCGTGCAGCCGGCCGTGCTGCTGGTGCTCATCTTCCAAACCATGTTCGCCATCCGCGCCTTCGGCACGATCTGGATCCTCACCGAGGGCGGCCCGGGCACCGCGACGACGCTGCTGTCCATCGACATCTTCCGGGTCGCGTTGCAGAGCTACGACGTGGGTCTGGCCTCCACGCTCTCCTGGTTCCTGGTCGCCATCAACCTGATCGTCGCGATCATCTACATGAGGTGGTTGAAGCGTGAGCCGCTCACCTGAGGCGCCCGCGCCGTCCCGTCCCGGCGCGCGGCGGATTCCCACACCAGGGCGCCTGCTGGCGTACGCCGTCGCCGCCGCGCTGGTCTTTGTCGCGTTGTTTCCGATCGCCTGGCTGTTTCTGGTCTCGTTCATGCCGGAGAATCTCATCCTCCGCGCGGACCCCACATTCGTGTTCGAACCGACGCTGGACCACTACCGAGCGATCTTCCAATCCACGCGGTCGTCGGTGACGGACAACCTGGTCAACTCGATCGTGGTGACGGTGGTCTCCACGGTCGGAGCCGTGGCCCTGTCCGTGCTGGCCGCGTACGGGCTGGCCCGGCTGCGCCCGCGCGGCCACGCCCAGCTCAGCCTCGTCATCCTGGCCACGCGGATGCTGCCACCGGTCGCGCTGGTGGTCCCGCTCTACGTCATCGCCAACCGGGCGGACCTGTTTGACACGCGGACCGCGCTGATCGTGCCGTACATCGCGCTGAACATCCCGCTCGCCACCTGGATGCTCCAAGGCTTCTTCATGGACCTGCCCAGGGAGCTGGAAGAGGCGGCGCTCGTCGACGGCTGCAACCGGTGGTCGGCGTTCTGGCGGGTCATCCTGCCGCTGGCCGGTCCGGGGATCGCGGCCGCCAGCATCTTCTCGTTCATCCTCTCCTGGAACGACATGGTCATCGCGCTGCCGCTGACCCTGTCCGACGCGGTCACGCTGCCGCCGTTCGCGTCCCAGGTGCGCGAGGAGGAGGGCGTGGCCTGGGGGCAACTCGGCGCGGTCACCGTCCTGATCATGACGCCGGTGATCATCTTCACCCTCGCCGTGCAGCGCTGGATCATCAGCGGCCTGACGGCGGGCGCGGCCAAGGGCTGAGCACACACCGAGAGACGCGTCATCACCAGTAGAGAGGAAGCACTTCGTGAAGATCGCCCACGTGACCGCCGTGCCGTTGTCGTACCGGTACAAGGAGCTGCCGATGCCGTTGGCGACAGGGCAGTCGTACAAGCGGGACACCGTGATCGTGCGGGTGCGCGACGCCGACGGCGCGGTCGGGTACGGCGAGGCGTACCACGGCAAGGCGCCGACCGCTATGGCCGAGCTGATCAACACCACACTCGCCGACCTGGTCGTGGGAGAGGAGGCGGACAACACCGAGGGGATCTGGACCAAGGTCTTTCGCCGCCAGGTGCGCGGCGCGGGCACCGGCGCCGCCGCCATGGCTGGCCTGGGCGGCATCGACATGGCCCTGTGGGATCTGCGCGGCAAGCGCCTCGGCGTGCCGGTCTACCGGTTGCTGGGCGGGGAGCGGCGGGCCTTCCGGGCGTACGCGGGTGGGATCCGGCTCGGCTTCCAGCCTCCGGAGCAGCTCGCGCAGGAGGTGACCCGGCTACGCGAGCTCGGCTACACGGCGGTGAAGATCCGGCTCGGCGACTCGTACGCCAACGACATGGCCCGGCTGCGTCGCGTGCGCGAAGAGGTCGGTGACGACTTCGACATCATGGTGGACATCAACCTCGGCTACTCCTTCGACGAGATGTACCGGCTCCTTCCGGTCCTTGGCGAGTGCGCGGTGACCTGGGTCGAGGAGCCGTTCGAACGTACCGATGTCGGCTCGCTGCGGCAGTTGCGCCGCCGCTCGCCGGTGCCGGTCGCGACCGGTGAACACCTGTTCGGCGTGCACGAGTTCCTTCCGCTGCTGCAAGCGGAGGCGGTGGACTTCCTCCAGCCCGACCCCAGCAGCGGCGGCGGCATCACCGAGCTGAAGAAGATCGGTGACCTGGCGAAGGCGTTCCACGTCCGGTTCGCCCCGCACATCAGCAACTCACGGCTCAACCACGCCGCCGTGCTGCACGTGATGTCCGCGGTCTCCTGCTCGTACATCTTCGAGGCGGACGCGACCGACAACCGGTTCGCCGAGGCGCTCTGCACGGCCCCGCTCGCCATCGACGCCGAGGGGCTGGTGCGCGCGCCGGACGCGCCGGGGCTGGGCGTCGAGGTCGACGAGTCGCTGTTCGCGGAGTTCCCGGCCATCGCGGGTTCGCCGCACCTGCAGGACCGACCGAGGTGACCGCCGCGACCGAGGTGCTGTTGGCCTACGCCGGGCACTTCCGGCTGGATGCGGCCGACGTGGCCGAGCTACGACACCAGTTCCCGCGCGTCCGCTTCGCCGAGACCGACGTCTCGGCGATCGGACCGGCCGATGTGGACACGGTCGACGTGATGATGGGTACGCCGCCGGCCGAACTGCTCGGCGGTCGGCGGCTGCGCTGGCTGCAACTGCCGAGCGTCGGGCTGGACGGCCACCGCTTCCCGCAAGGGCTGCTGGTGACCAACGCGCGTGGGGTGTTCACGATCCCGGCCGCGGAGCACGCGGTGGCGCTGACCCTGGCGCTGTGCCGGAGGATCGACGTACACGTCCGGCAGGCGCGTGAGGGGGTGTGGCGGCGCAACGACGCGTGCCTCGAGCTGACCGGCTCCACCGCGCTGGTGGTCGGACTCGGCGACATCGGTATGGCCGTGGCCCAGCGCCTCCACGGCCTCGGCTGCACAGTGGTGGGAATCCGGCGGCGGCTGGACGGGCCGATCCCGCCGTACGTGTCCGCGGTGGTACCGGCTGACCAACTCGTCGCCGCGGTGGCCGGCGCTGACGTCGTGGTGCTGGCGCTGCCGCACACGCCGGGTACCGCCGGCCTGTTCGACCGGGCCGCGGTCGCCGCGCTACGCCCGCGCGCGCTGCTGGTCAACGTGGGGCGCGGCGCGGTGCTGGACGAGCCGGCGCTGATCGAGCGGCTCGCCGCCGGCACCCTCGCGGGGGCCGGCCTGGACGTGTCCGCCGAGGAGCCGCCGCCACCGTCGAGTCCACTCTGGACCCTGGACAACGTGATCCTCACGTCCCACTCGGTCGGCGTGAGTCCACATCGGTCCCGGCGCCGGCGGGAGCTCTTCGCCGACAACCTCGACCGCTTCCTCACCGGCCGGCCACTGCGCAACGTTGTCGACCCGGCGCGGGGGTACTGATGTGAGCAGGATCCCGCGGTTGACACCGGAGCGCCTGACCGCCGCCCAGCAGGACCTCTACGCCGAGATCACCGGAGGCGATCGGGCGGCGGCCGGTGGCGCTCCCGTGCCGGAGGCGGACGGCGCACTGCCCGGACCGTTCAACGCCATGCTGCTCAGCCCGGTGCTGGGGGATGCGCTGCAGCGACTCGGCTCCGCCATCCGGTATCACGGCACGCTGCCGTCCCGGGCGCGGGAGATCGCGATCCTGACCGTCGCCGCGCACCACGACTGCGCCTTCGAATGGCGGACGCACGAGCCGATCGCCCGCGACGCAGGGCTGAACGACGCGGACCTGGCAGCGGTGCGGGCGATGACCGCCCTGCCCGACCCGAACCCTTACGAGGCGGCCGTGCAGACGCTGACCCGGCGGCTACTGCGGTACCGCGGCCTGGACGACGAGGCGTACGCGGCCGCGGTGGCGACAGTCGGTGCGCCGGCGCTGTTCGAGGTGGTCACGCTGGTGGGCTACTACAGCCTGCTAGCGCTGCAGATGGACGTCTTCGCGGTGTCTTGATTGCCGTGAGGTCACTGCGGGGCACCACGTACCGTCATCCGTCGCACGTACAGGGAACCGCCGGCGGTGATGTACAGGTCGCGCCGGTCCGGCCCGCCCCACGCCATGTTGTGCACCCGCTCGGGGACCGTTATCACGCCGGCCGGTACCCCCTCCGGCGTGAAGGCGTGGATGCCCTGGGGGCCGGTGACCAGCACGTCGCCCCGCTCGGTGCAGGCCATCCCGTCCGGACGCCCGGGCCGGCCGGGCGTGGCCAACCCTCCGGCGAACACGGACCACGGCCCCGCCGGTGCTCCGTCGACCAGCGCGACCCGACGCACCTCGGCGCGCTCGGTGTCGGCCACGTAGAGCGTCCGCTCGTCCGGTGCCAGGCACAGGCCGTTGGGCTGGACGAAGTCGGTGGCGAGCAGGGCCAGACCGCCGGTGGCCGGGTCGATCCGGTACACGCCCTGGAAGTTCAGCTCGGTAGGGCGGGCCAGGCCCAGCCGAGCCCGCCGCCCGTACGTCGGGTCAGTGAAGTAGACCTGCCCGGATCGGGAGACGATCACGTCGTTGGGGGAGTTCAGTTGCCGCCCGTCCCAGCGGTCGGCCAGCACGCGGCACTCGCCGTCGGGCTCCTCGCGTACCACCCGGCTCGTGGTGTGCTCGCAGGCGATCAGCCGGTGCTCCCGGTCGAACGCCAACCCGTTCGCCCGATGCGTGGGTGCCTTCACCACCCGCAGCCCGTGCTGCGGATGCCAGGCGCGGCGTACGTCCATCAACAGGTCGCTGAAGATGACCTCACCGGCGGACGCGTCGAACAGCGGCCCTTCGGTGAAGCCGAACCCGGTGGCGAGCAGGCGTGTCTCCGCCACGGCTCAGCCGGCCACCGGCTCGACCTTCTCCCACTGTCCAGACCGGACAGAGCGGAGGATGGCGTCGTTGACCGCCACGTTGGCCATCGCGTCGGAGACCGGCACCGCGAACTCGGTGCCCTCGACGACCGACCGGACGAAGTGCCCGAACTCGGCCGCGAGGCTGCCCACCAACCGGTCGTCCACCTCGGCGGAGTAGATGAACTCCGGCATCTGGGTCTGCCCCGTCGCGTACACGGTCACACCGCTGCCCTGCGTGTTGAGCTCGACGGTGCCGGCGGTGCCGACCAGTTCCATCCCGATCCGCAGACCGGCCGGCATGTGCTCGGCCATCGACCAGCCGAAGCAGAGCTGCCCGACCGCGCCCGACGCGAACCTGACGATCGCGACGATGGCGTCCTCGGAGTCGACACCGAGCGTCGGCATGTGCTTGGCGACCTTGGCCGCGGAGACCTCGGTGATCCGCTCGCCGCTGATCCACTGGATCGCGTCGACCTCGTGGATGCCCAGGTACCACAGCACGGAGCTGTTGCCGCGGTTGCGCTGCCCGACCCGGGCGAAGCTGAGCCGGCTGGCGGCCCCGTGCAGGAAGGTGCCGATCGCACCCGCCTCGACCGCCTTGCGCATCGACAGGTATCGGCCGTCGAAGCGGAAGAGCTGCCCGACCATCAGGCGCGCGCCGGACTTGTCGGCCACCTCGCGCATCCGCTGGGCCGCCTCCAGGCTGTGCGCCATCGGCTTTTCCACCAGGACCGCCTTACCAGCGGCCAGCAGCGGCTCGGCCGCCTCCAGGTGCAGCCGGTCCGGCACCGCGACGGTGAACGCCTCGATTTCGCCCTGGGCGAGCGCTTCCTCCACAGTGGAGACATGACCGCAGCCGAACCGGTCGGCGACCGCACGACCCTGCTCCACGTTGGGATCGACGATGAGCCGTAGGTCCGCATGCGGGTTCTCGGACAGTACACGGGCGTGCCGCTGGCCGAAGATGCCGGCGCCGACCACGGCGATCGGCAGCGCGCTGCGGTGCGTCATGACGAATCTTCCTTTCCCGACCCCTCCGGAGCGGCGGGGCTCGTGCTGGTCATTTCGGTGTCCCTACCGCGAGGGCGGGTCATGCCGGCTCGCCACGCGCGACGGCGGGGCATGCCGGCTCGCCCCGCGCCAGGGCGGGGCATGCCGGCTCGCCAGGTGCGAGGGCGGGTCATGCCGGCTCGCCGACCGCGACGGCGGCGCTCACCTCGGCGAGGTCGGTGGGGGAGAGGCACACGATGGCGGCGCGGCGCGCACTGTCCACCATCGACGGCGTGGTGCAGCCCGGGATCGCCACGACATTCGGCCCTTGGGCCAGCAGCCACGCCAGTGCGATCTCGTGCGGGGTGGCGCGGTGCCGGGCGGCGACCGGGGCCAGCGCCGGCAAGGCGGCGGCGAGCCGGGGCGCCCGCCGCCGGCCGCCCAGCGGGCCCCAGGCGAGGAACGCGATGCCGAGCCGCTGGCAGTGCGCCACCGTCGCCAGCTCCTCCCGGTCGAAGAGGGAGAGCCGGTTTTGCACACTGCCGATCGGTGTGATCGGGCGGACCCGCTCGATCATGTCGACGCTGAAGTTGCTGATCCCGATGTGCTGGATCTTGCCCTGCCGTCGCAGCTCGGCCAGAGTGCCGACCGACTCCTCGATCGGCACCGCCGGATCCGGACGGTGGAGCTGGTAGAGCGGAATCGACTCCAGCCCGAGCCGCTGGAGGCTGGCGTCGCAGGCCCGGACGAGGTGCTCGGGACGCGCGTCGTTGATCCAGCCGCCCGTCTCGCCGCGAAGCAGCCCGCCCTTCGTCGCGATCAACACCCGGTCTGGCCAGTCCCGGCCGAACGTGGCCAGCGCCGCCGCGGCGAGCCGCTCGCCGTAGCCGTGCTCGTGACTGGTCAGGCCGTAGCAGTCTGCGGTGTCCAGGAACGGCACGCCCACCTCGACGGCGTGACGCACCGTGGCAATCGCGTCGTCGTAGTCGGGTCGGCCCTCGGCGGCCAGCGGAAGCAAGCCCAGGCCGATACCTCCGACCTCCCTACCCGCTAACTGCATGGATCAACTCTCCAGAAACTCCTCGTGCTGGCCTTGCGTTCGACCCCAGTATCAGGCATCTTCCGTGAGAAGGAAAGAGCTTCCGCCAGATGGAAGGAATGTTATGCGCGTTCAACACGCGACCCACCCCGCTGAGATGGCCGGCCTCACCACCGCCGCCCTGCGCGAGCGGTTCGTCGTGCCCGACCTGTTCGCACCGGGCGAGATCCGGCTGTCCATGACCCACCACGACCGGATGCTGATCGGTGGCGCCGTCCCGGCCGGCCGGTCGCTCACGCTGCCCACGCCGGACCAGCTACGCGCCAGCTACTTCTGCGAGCGGCGGGAACTAGCGGTGATCTGCCTGGACGGCACCGGCGCGGTCACCGCCGACGACAGCGGCTACGAGCTGGTCGCGGGAGACGTGCTCTACGTGGGGATGGGCAGCCGGGAGGTACGGCTGGCCGGCACGGCCGTCTACTACCTGGTCTCCGCACCCGCGCGCCGGCCCGACCCCACGCGGCTGGCCCGCCGTGACGAGGTGGAGGCCCTGCATCTGGGCACACCGGCGGAGTCCAACGTGCGCACCATCCGCAAGTACGTGCACGCCGGCGGCGTTACCTCCAACCAGCTCGTCGTCGGCATCACCGAGCTTGCCGAGGGCAGCGTGTGGAACACCATGCCGTGCCACGTGCACGAGCGGCGTACCGAGATCTACCTGTACTTCGGGCTCGGCGAGGAGGGTCGCGTCGTGCACCTCTGCGGCGAGCCGGACAACACGCGCAGCCTGATCATGGCGGACCGGCAGGCCGTCGTGTCGCCACCGTGGTCGGTGCACAGCGGCGCCGGCACCAGGGCGTACTCGTTCGTCTGGGCGATGGCCGGCGAGAACGTCGACTACGCGGACGTCGAAGTCGTCCCGACCCGGGATCTGCGGTGAGCGGCGGCCTGCCGCTGGCCGGCCGTACCGCGCTGGTCACCGGTGCTCGCACCGGTATCGGCCGGGCGAGCGCACTGGCGCTGGCGGCGGCCGGCGCCGACCTGGTCTGCTGGGACCGGGCCACGTCCGGCGACGTACCCGACCAGGCACGGGCCCTCGGCCGCGCCGCCGAGTCGGTCGTCAGCGACCTGACCGACGCGGACCGGGCCGCCGACGAACTGGACGCGCTGCTCGCGCGCCGCCGGATCGACATCCTGGTGAACAACGCCGGGACGATCCACCGCGAGCCGGCCGAGCAGACCTCGATGCCGGACTGGCGCCGCGTGCTGACCCTCAACCTCGACGCCGTCTTCGCGATGAGCGTCGCGGTCGGTCGCCAGATGCTGGCCAACGGCGATGGGCGGATCATCACGATCGCCTCCCTGCTGTCCTTCCAAGGTGGCGTGACCGTGCCGGCCTACGCGGCCAGCAAGCACGGAATCGTGGGCCTGACCAGGGCACTGGCCAACGAGTGGGCCGGCCGCGGCGTGAACGTCAACGCCGTCGCCCCTGGCTACGTCGTGACCGAAAACACCGCGCCGCTGCGCCGGGATCCGGACCGGCAGCGGGCCATCAGCGAACGCATCCCCGCCGGCCGGTGGGGTACGCCCGAGGACATCGCCGGGCCGGTGGTATTCCTGGCCGGTCCCGACTCCCGCTACGTACACGGACACGTGCTCGTCGTCGACGGTGGTTGGATGGGACGCTGATACCCGTGACCGCCGAACCGCCCTCCGCCGTCGAGAAGGTGTTGCTCGTCCTCGACGCGGTGACCACCGAGCGGCGGCTCTCGGACATCTGCCGGGCCACCGGCCTGCCGCTGAGCACCGCGCACCGCATCCTCAACGAGCTGGCCGCCGCCGGCTGGGTCCGGCAGGACCACGACCGCGGCTACGCACCGCACACCAGGCTGCTCGGCCTCGCCGGGCGTCTGATCAACAAGGGCGGCCACGCCGAGCTGGTCCGGCACGCGATACACCGCCTCAACGAGACCACCGGCTACACCATCCACCTCGGGGTACGGCAGGGCGACCAGGTGCTCTACACCGAAAAGCTGGACGGCCAGCGGGCGTACCAGATGCGCTCGTACATCGGCCAGGCTGTACACCTGCACTCCACCGCGATGGGCAAGGCCATCCTGGCCCGCCTACCCGAGCCCGAGGTCACCGCGATCGCCGCCCGCACCGGACTACCCGCCATGACCCCGGCCACCATCACCGACCCGGCACAGCTGACCGCACACCTCGCACAGATCCGGGCGCGAGGCTGGGCCTGGGACGACGGCGAAAACGAACAGCACACCCGCTGCATCGCCGCCGCGGTCCTGGACGACCGCGGCGTTCCGGTGGCAGGCATCAGCATCTCCGGACTGGAGTACGACCTCAGCCCTGACAGAGCTGCCGAATTCGCCACCCCCCTACTCGACGCCGCCGAGGAGATCGGCCGCGCGTTCGGCGCCGTTGGCATCCGTCCATAGTGGACAATGTTTGGTTGCCGTCCAGGAGTAGGTGCCAGTGTTGGAACCGTCGTCGCCCGCCGGTCCACATGAGCAGAGCGAGGCCGGTCATCGCGGTTCTGTCGCACCTGGCACCCGGCCTCCGTCGGCTCCACCAACGAGCACGCTCTACCTATCTCCCAGCGAAGCAAGCTCTTCGCTACTTGGCCAGGCCACGCCGGGTTCTTGACCGGTCAGTCCCGCTGGCGGCCGACTCCAGTTGGTCGGTTGGCTCAGGTCGAGCAGGCCCCCGGCGATCTCTGTTTTCCTGAAGGTGACTTCGGTGCCGGAGAATGCCGCACCGGTGAAGCTGACCGTGCCGCCGCGGATCGCCGTCTCGTCCAACCAGATGTGACCGCCGGTGAGAGCTGTGTGGATGAGGGCGATGCTGCCCCCGGAGATCTCCATGTGACGAAGGTCGACGGTACTGCCGCTGAATCTTGAGCTGTTGAAGTTGATCTCTCCGGCAGACAGGACCCCACCAAAATTGACCCGGCCGCCGGAGAACGTCGCTGCGGCCAGGTCGAGAAAGGCTCCGGCGAACCTCGCGCCGCCGAAGTCGACGAAGCCTCCGGAGAAAGTCGCCTCGAAGAAGCTGACGTGGCCGCGGGCGAACGTCGCGCCCTGGAGGTTCAACTCGGTCCCGCGTGCGACGTGGATGCCCCTGAAGTCGCCGCCGTCGAAGACGGTGCCCATCAGGTCGAAGCGGTGACCGTGCCAGTGCTTCCTGTTGCTGGCGGTCGGCTCTTGGAGATGGTCTCGAATCACGGCGATGACGGTGTGCCGAACCTGTCGTTCCTGGCGGGCGTTGTCGTCGCCGGCGTCCTTCTGGACGCCTGGCGGACGTCCAGACTTGGTGCCGGACGGGGCGGATTCGGCTGCCGGCGGGGTGTATGGCATCCGAAGGTAGGCGCAGAGGACGTCGAGGCAGGTCTGGCGCCCTTCGGTCCAGTCGTCGGCGAGTCCGGCCATCGCGTACACGCCGGCGAGCCGGATGGCGGCCTTGTCCGAGCCGAGTTGGTCAGTCGCCTTGCCGAAGCGTTCGTTGAACAGCTTGGTCTCCTCGCGGCGCTCGGCTGCCTCGCTGTGGCCCTGTCTTCGATAGGCGACGGTCAGCGCCACGACGCCGCCGATCCCGGCTACCACCGACAGGACGATCTTCATAGCGTCGAACGTGTTTTGCGTGCTCCAGGCCTGCGCCCCAGCGGATGCCGCCCGCGAAGACGCCGAGCCGGTAGCCGCCAGATCCGGGCGGCCGAGCAACCACCACAGGCTCGCCCCAGCGGCGACCGCCACCAGCAGGCCGACCAGCAGCAACAGCGCCACATGCGCGAACAGGGGCGCCCGTGACGTCGCGGGCCGCCGCCCGTCGCTGGCCCAGCCACGGATCACCGCTCCGGCGATCCCCGCCAGACCGCCTGCCAGCAGAAGGACCGGTAGCCACCACCGCCAGTCCGGCGCGGCGAGCAGCCGCGCGCCGGCCCGCCACCACGAGCCGGGTACCAGCCACGCCGCGCCGGCCAGCGTCGCCAGAACTGAGATGCCCAATCGCCACTGGCCTGGCCGCACCCTGAGCAGTTCCAGCCGTACCCGAGCGAGAGGACGGGCTGCCGCTGCCGAGACCTTCCCTATCGACGTCATGGTCCTCATTTCATCCGACGTCGCCAAGGCGCCGCCCGCGCCCGACCGGAAACCGGCCACCGCAGTGGCGCCGTAACGGCGCCACTGCGGATCCGGCTCAGACGGCCGCGCGGTGGATGACGATGTCGTCGCGCCGGGTACGGGCGTAGACCGTGACCTTGTCGTCGGACCCGCCCGGGCCGTCCTGGGCGGGCAGCGAGTTGCGCACCTGCCCCTTGGTGCTCTCGGCGTCGACCGCGGCGGCGGCGCCCTCGCGGATGCCGACGTCGATGCCCCCGGAAGCGTTCATCAGCTCCGCCTGGCCGCGCGTCATCCGGCCGACCCGGATGGGGCAGTTGGCCGCCTTGGCGGTGACGCTGCCCTCGGCGCGGTCGATGTCGAAGCTGCCGCTGGCGCCGTTCAGGTCGACGTCGGACCGGGCGTGGCCGATCCAGACCTTTCCGGTCGAGCCCCGGTACTTGACGGTGCCCTCGACCTCGCCGATCCGCACGCTGGCCGCGCCGCCTTCGATGTCGACGGTCCCGGCGACGTGCCCGATCGCGACCCCGCCGGCCGCCAGGTTTCCGCGCAGCGTGGCGATCCGGTCGAGCTGTACCTGCCCCGAGGCCAGGCTCAGCTCGCAGTCCCCGAACGGGCCGTCGGCGTGCACGTCCGTCCAGGCGGTGTTGAGGACCAGCTTGGATCCGGCCGGCAGTTCGATCGTGATGGCGACGGAGCCGTCCTTGTCACCCGCCTTGATCGTCTTCACGGACAGTTCGCCGGCGGTGAAGTCGACCTCGGTCTTCTCGGCCACCTTCACGTCCGTCTTGTTTCCGCCGTTGATGGGTTCGACCAGCACTACCGTGTCCAGCCGGTCGCTCGCGGTGATCCGCACCTCGGCGCCCGCGGTGGTCAGCGTGGCCGTGATCAGCTCTGGCGTGGCGAACGTAGGCATGACGATCTCCCCTTTGTCGTGTGCGTGTTTGTTGACGTAGCCACGGTCGCCCGCCCTCCTGACACCGGACCGCCACCGCCCTGACGCGGCGCCGCCACCTGCCGTGACAGGGGCGTGTCAGGTCGGTGTCAGGCCGCCCGATGACAGTGGGCGCATGACGGATTTCGCGATTACGGCCTCCGATCTGCGGAAGGCATACAAAGACAAAGTCGTGCTTGACGGCATCGACCTGAACGTCCGCGCGGGAACGGTTTTTTCCCTGCTCGGTCCGAATGGGGCCGGCAAGACCACGACGGTGAACGTACTGACCACATTGTCGAAGGCCGATGGCGGGACGATTCACGTCGCCGGCTACGACGTCGCGACCGAGGCCAAGGCGGTGCGCGCCGCCATCGGGGTCACCGGTCAGTTCGCGGCGGTCGACGAGCTGCTGACGGGCCAGGAAAACCTGCAACTGATGGTGGACCTGAACCAGCTTTCCGCGGGCGCCGGCAAGCGGATGGTCGCCGAGCTGCTGGAGCGCTTCGAACTGGTCGATTCGGCGCAGAAGCCGGCGTCGACCTACTCCGGAGGCATGCGCCGCAAGCTCGACCTGGCGATGACGCTCGTCGGCAACCCGCGGATCATCTTCCTGGACGAGCCGACGACGGGCCTGGATCCGCGTAGCCGGCGCACGATGTGGTCGATCATCCGCGAGCTGGTGGCGGGTGGCGTGACCATCTTCCTCACCACCCAGTACCTCGACGAGGCCGACCAGCTCGCCGACCGGATCGCGGTGCTCGACCAGGGCCGCCTGGTCGCCGAGGGGACTCCCGACGAGCTCAAGCGCCAGATCCCCGGTACCCACGTGCGGCTCCGGTTCAGCACCGCCGAGGAGCTCGACGCGGCCGCGCGGATCCTCCCCGACTCCACCCGGGACGACGAGGCCCTGACCCTGCGGGTGCCCAGCGACGGCGGGACCAAGGCGGTGCGGGCCCTGCTGGACCGGCTCGGCGAGTACTCGCTCGACGCCGAAGGCTTTTCCGTCCACACACCGGACCTCGATGACGTTTTCCTCGCCCTGACGGGCCACACCACGAAGGCCCTGACAGGCCACATGACGGACGCCCTGACGGGCCACACCACGGAGGTAGTCGCGAAATGAAATCGCCGTCGATAGTGATGTTGCGCCGCAACTTCAAGCACATCGCCCGGAACCCGACAACGGTGTTCAACGCGGTCCTGATGCCGGTCGTGGTCATGTTGATGTTCGTGTACGTCTTCGGTGACGCTTTCAGCGTCGGTGTCGACTACGCGACGCCGGGCCTGCTCCTGCTGGCCGTCTGCTACGGCCTGGGGTCTGTTGCGGTGTCGGTGAACTCCGACGTGACCAAGGGCATCATCAACCGGTTCAAGGTCATGGACGTCCCGCGCAGCGCGGTGCTGACCGGTCACGTCATCGCCAGTGTGCTGACCAACATGCTCGCCGTCGCGGCGATCGTCGGGGTCGCCTTCGCGCTGGGATTCAGTCCGTCGGCGAGCCTGTTGGACTGGCTCGGCGTGGTCGGCCTCGTCGTACTGCTCAGCTTCGCGGCGGGCTGGCTCACGATCGCCATGGGGCTGGCGGCGAAGTCCCCGGAGACCGCGGGTCTGGCCTCGCTGCCGCTGGTCATGCTGCCGTTCTTCAGCAGCGCGATCTCGCCGACGGACAAGATGGGCCCGGGCGTCCGGGAGTTCGCGGAGTACCAGCCCTTTACGCCGATCATCGAAACCCTGCGCGGGCTGCTCAACGGCGCGCCCTCCGCCGGCGACGTGATCCCCGCCCTCGCCTGGTGCGTCGGGTTCGCCCTCGTCGGCTACCTCTGGGCGTCCTCCACGTTCAAGAAGCGAGCGTGACCGCGGCCAACTCGCCCCAACTCGCCTGCGCACCCTCCCGCGCCGCCTCGGTGAACCGCGTGTCACCGAGGCGGCGCCGCGCTTCCCGCTCGATCCGGGCAACGTCCGGCTGGGAACGGTCGGCCAGGCCGCCCACGGCGGCGCTCGCCGCGAGCAGCCGCGCCGCCTGCTCGTACTCCTCCTGGCGCAGCGCCAGATCCGCCACCCCGACGAGTACCCGCGCGATCGCGAGCGCGCTGCCCGACTCGGTCGCCGCCTGGATGGCCGCGGCGCGGTGTTTGCGGGCCTCGTCGAGAGCCCCGGCGAGGTACCCGAGCAGGTCCTGGGCCACCGCGCGGATCTGTGGCCGCTCGGCCGCGGTGCCGAGCACGGCCGTCGCGGCGTCGAGCTGCCGGCGTGCCTGCTCGGCGTCACCGCTCCAGCGGGCCAGCTCCGCCTTCGCCAGGGCCAGCTCGGTCAGCGCCTGCGGCCAGGCGACCCGTTCCGCGTACCGCTGGGCCTCGGCCATGGCGGCCGCGCTCGACTCCTCGTCGCCGGACAGCCAGTAGAACTGGGCCTGCCGGGACCGCATCCGCACGACGTCTTCGATGGCGCCGACCTCGATGACGACCGCGATCGCCTGGTCGTAGTGCTCGCGGGCGGCGGCGAACTCGCCGCGCATGGCGAGCCGGTCGGCCAGCTCGGTCAGGGCGAACGAGATCCCCCACCGGTCGCCGAGCGCGCGAAACTCGGTGAGCGCCGCTTCGAGGTACGCGTCCGCGTCCCGCCCGCCCTGGCCGAGCAGGATCCGCATCTTGCCGAGCTGCAGCCGGGCGAGGGCGCCGACCCAGGGGTCCTCGTCGGTGAGCAGCGGCTCCCAGGCGGCCAGGAACGCGTCCGGCGTCCGCAGCATGCGCTCCAGCGCGGCGACGAGCGCCACCGCGGGGTGGCGGTGCCGGCCGCGCTGGCTGAACTCGTACACCTTCCGGATCCACTCCGCCGCCTGACGCTCGTCGCTCTCCCGCCCGGAGGTCAGAAACCCGGCGACGAACGCGTACACCACGGCCTGGATCTCCTCGGGCACCTCGCCGGGCACGGCGATGGCCGCCATGATCAGCTCGTTGCCCTCGGCCTTGTGCCCGTTGAACCACCAGTACCAGCCGGCGGCAGCGGCGAGCCGCATCGCCCCTTCGGCCTCGCCGGCCGCGAGCGCGCCGCGCATGGCGGCCGCGATGTTGTCGTGCTCGGCCTCGAGCGTGGCGAGCCACCGCAGCTGCTCGGCGCGGCGCAGGTGCGGGTCCGCGGTCTCGGCGAGGTCGGTGAAGTAGGCGAGGTGCGCGCGGCGCGCCAGGTCCGACTCGCCCGCCTCCGCGAGGCGCTGCCCGGCGTACTCCTTGATCGTGCCGAGCATCCGGTAGCGCGGCGCCCCCTCGCCTTCGGTGACCACGAGCGATTTCTCGGTCAACGCGGTCAGCAGCTCGAGCACCTGCCACGCCTCGACCGCATCGCCGGCGCAGACCCGCTCGGCCGCCTCCAGGCTCGCCCCGCCGGAAAATACCGAGAGCCTGCGCAGCACCGTCCGTTCCGCGTCGGTGAGCAGCTCCCAGCTCCAGTCGACCACCGCGCGCAGCGTCCGGTGCCGGGGCAGCGCCGTGCGGCTGCCGCCGGTCAGCAGGCGGAACCGGTCGTCGAGCCGGTTGGCGAGCTGATCGAGAGACATCGTGCGCAACCTGGCGGCGGCGAGCTCGATCGCCAACGGCATCCCGTCGAGCGCCCGGCAGATGCGCGCCATCGTAGATAGTGTACGGACGTCGGTGGCGATGTCCTTGCGCACCGCGCTGGCTCGGTCCTGCAGCAGCCGGACCGCCGCGGACGCACCGATCACGCCGGCGTCGGCGTCCGCCGCGGGGACCGCCAGCGGCGCGACCGCCCACAGCGCCTCGCCGGTGATGCCGAGCGGTTCCCGGCTCGTCGCGAGGATCCGCAGCCGCTGGCACTCGCCGAGGACCCGATGGGCGAAACTCGCCGCGGACTCGATCACGTGCTCGCAGTTGTCCAGGATCAGCAACATCGCCCGCTCGCGTACCGCGGCGATGACCCGATCGGTCGGCTCCGCGTCCGGTGCCTCGCCGAGCAGCGCATCGCGCAGGCTGAGCGCGGCGAGTGTCGCCTGCGCCACGTCACCGTCGGCACCGATGGCCGCGAGCTCCACCAGCCAGGCCCCGTCCGGCAGGTCGCCGAGCAGGGTACGCGCGGTCTCGGTGGCCAGCCGGGTCTTGCCCGTACCGCCCGGCCCGATCAGCGTGGTGAGCCGGCGCTCGGCGACGAGCTCGCGGACCGCGGCGACATCGGCGTCCTTGCCGACATAGCTGGTCAGCTCGGCGCGCAGGTTGGTCTTTCGCTGCTCCTCCCGCCGCCCCAACTCGCCCCGCAGCAGCGCGACGTGCAACCCGGACAGCTCCGGCGACGGGTCGACGCCCAGCGTGTCGGCCAGGGTCTGCCTGGTGCGCTCGTACACCAGCAGCGCCTCGGTGTCGCGACCGGTCGCGACCAGGGCCCGCATCAGCGCGGCGACAAGCCGTTCGCGTACCGGATGCGCGGCGACCACGTCGGTCAGCTCGGTGACCAGCTCCGCGCCGTGGCCGAGGCCGATCTCGGCGTCGAACCGGTCCTCCATGGCCGCGAGCCGCAGCCCTTCGAGCCGGGTGACCGCCGCGTCGAACGCCGCGCTCTCCTGCAGACCGACGTCCTGCATGGCCGCACCACGCCACAGCGCCAGGGCCTCGCGCAGCCGTGCCACCCCGCGCAGGTCGGCGTCGTCGCGGGCCTGGGTGACGAGGCGCTCGAACCGCACGGCGTCGACCGCCTCGGGCTCGACCCGTAACCGGTAGCCGTCCGTCAGCCCCTCGACCGAACCTTCCGGCAGCGCCTTGCGCAGCCGGGAGACCAAGCGCTGCAACGCGTTCGCCGCGTCGGAGGGCGGCTGCTCGCCCCAGATCCAGTCGACGAGCGTCGCCTTCGGGACCGCGTGACCGGCTTCGAGGGCGAGCGCGACCAACAGTGCGCGCAGCCGGGCACCCGGCACGTCGGCCAGGGCGCCGCCGTCCGTGCGAACCTCGAATGGTCCAAGTATCCCGATCTGCACTCAGTTGATTTTGCCATGGGCGATCGGCGATCCTCTGCCCCCGACGGCGGCGCCGGAGCCGAGGTCAGGACGGCGCCGCCTGGCGGTCCCAGATCCGTAGCCGCCGGCACCGGGTCAGGAAGTCGGCCGCCGGGCGTTGGCCGTCGTCGATCCGTACGAACCCGTCGTCCAGGTGCCCGTTCAGTCCGGTGGCGGCCAGCAGCGCGGTCGCCTCCTCGACGTACCCGACGAACTTGCAGTGGGCGTACGCGTCCGTCACGAAGTCGCGGGCGGCCGGCAGGTTGGCCAGCTGAGTGGCCCCCTCCTTGGTGGTCAGGATCGCGACCGCGTCGTAGAGCACCGACGGTGCGCCTTCCAGCTTCTGGTCGGCGGAGACGTGGTTGCCGTCGCTGGTGTCGACGCCGCCGACCGCCGGCGCGACGATCTCGACGTTGGTCTTCTCCTCGGCCGCGGCGGCCCGTAGCTCGGCCAGGACCCCGGCGTCCGCCCCGTCGGTGACCAGGATGCCGATCTTCCGGCCGGCGAAGCTCTCCGGGCCGTTCGCGATGATGGAGAGCGCCGGCGAGGGCGCCAGGTCACGGACCGGCTCGCGGGCCGGCGGCAGCGGATCGGGCAGCGCGGGCAGGCCGAGGCCGTCGGCGACGGTACGGGCCAGGTCGTCGTCGACGTTGCGCAGGCCGGCGACCATCCGGGCCCGGATGTCCGGCCGTTCGCACTTGCTGAGCTCGAAGGTGAACGCGTCCACGATGTGCCGCCGCTCCACCGGCGCCTGGCTGAGGTAGAACTGGCGGGCCTGGCTGTAGTGGTCGGCGAAGCTCTCCGGGCGGAGCCGCCGCTTGGGGCCGGAGTCCGTCGAGGGGTACGTGGTGAAGCCGCGTACCGGGTCCTCCCGCGGTCCGCCCTCCTCCGGCGACCAGGAGTTGGGCTCGTAGTTGGCGCGGCTCGACGGGTTCATCGTGGCCATGTGCCCGTCCTGCTGGAAGTGCGCGACCGGGCAGCGGGGCGCGTTGACCGGCAGCCGGGTGAAGTTCGGGCTGCCGAGCCGCTTGAGCTGAGTGTCCAAATAGGAGAAGTTGCGGCCCTGAAGCAACGGGTCGTTGGTGAAGTCGATCCCCGGTACGACGTTTTGCGTGCAGAACGCCACCTGCTCGGTCTCGGCGAAGAAGTTGTCCACCACCCGGTCGAGCACGAGCCGCCCCACGCGGCGGACCGGCAGCTCCTCCTCCGGGATGATCTTCGTCGGGTCGAGGACGTCGAACGCGAACCGGTCCGCGAAATCGTCGTCGAACAGTTGCAGGCCAAGCTCCCACTCCGGATACGCGCCCTGGGTGATCGCGTCCCACAGGTCGCGGCGGTGGAAGTCGGGATCGGCCCCGTTGATTTTCACGGCTTCGTTCCAGACCACCGACTGCATGCCTTGCTTCGGCTTCCAGTGAAACTTGACGAACGTCGACCGTCCCTGCGCGTTCACGAACCGAAACGTGTGTACGCCGAAACCCTCCATGAACCGGAAAGAGCGCGGGATAGCCCGGTCCGACATGATCCACATCAGCATGTGCGTCGACTCGGGCATCAGGGACGCGAAGTCCCAGAAGTTGTCGTGCGCGGTCTGCGCCTGCGGAAATCCGCGATCGGGCTCCGGCTTGGCGGCGTGGATGACGTCCGGAAACTTGATCGCGTCCTGGATGAAGAAGACCGGGATGTTGTTACCGACGAGGTCCCAGTTGCCTTCCCGGGTGTAGAGCTTCACCGCGAAGCCGCGTACGTCCCGGGCCAGGTCGAACGAACCCTTGCTGCCGGCGACCGTGGAGAACCGTACGAACGCCTCGGTCCGCTGGCCGGCCCGCTGGAACAGGTCGGCGCGGGTCAGGTCGGAAAGCGGCTCGTACGCCTCGAAGAAACCATGCGCCCCGAAACCGCGCGCGTGCACCACCCGTTCCGGGATCCGTTCGTGGTCGAAGTGGAAGACCTTCTCCCGGAAGTGGAAGTCCTCCAGCAGGTCCGGACCGCGCTCGCCGGCGCGCAGCGTGTTCTGGTCGTCGGAGACCGGGATGCCCTGCTGCGTCGTGAGGCTGGTCCGGCCGTCCCGCGCGATCTGGTGCGTCTCGCCGCCGGCGCCGCGCGCGACCGTCTCCTCGCCGTACCGGATCCCGTCCCGCCTCGCCTTGTCGTCCATGTCAGCTCCCTGCCGTCGCTTCGCCATGGATCGGAGGTGCCCCGATGCGGCACGGGGAAACGCGAGGCCGGGGCCGGGCGCCCCGATGTGGCGCCGGGATACGTGAAGCGCCTGCCGGGCGTACCCGTGCGGGTTTAGATTGGTTGAATGCCGTCAAATCAGGTCTTTTCTCGCGGCTTCTTCCGGGATCGAGACCTGGACTACGAGACTCGCGTGGTCCTGGGGGCGGCGGTGCACGGCGCCAGCGAGATCGGCGAGGTGCTCGCCACGGTCGACCGGGTCGAGGGGCGGGTCGACTGGCGGCGCCAGTGGACGCAGACCGCCCGGCGCGCCCGCGTGTCGGCCGACAGCCAGCGGTCGCGCGGCGACGCGCGGGGCGCCGGGATGGCGTACCTGCGGGCGGCCACCTACTGGGCCTGCGTGGTCGACGACTTCGCGGAGGGCGACGACAGCGACGGCCTGCGGCAGGCTTTCGAGGCGCACCGGGAGTGCTGGGACGCGTTCGTCGACTCGTTCGACGGCGCGCACGTACGGGTCGACGTGCCGTACGAGGGCACGACCCTCCCCGGCTACCTGCTGCGCCCCGACGCCTCCGGCGCGCTCCGCCCCACGCTCGTGCTCACCAACGGCAGCGACGCCGCGATCAGTGCACAGTGGAGTAACGGCGCCGCCGGCGCGCTCGCCCGGGGGTGGAACGCGTTCGTGTACGACGGTCCGGGGCAGCAGTCGATGCTGTTCGAGCGCGGTGTGCCGTTTCGGCCGGACTGGGAAGCGGTGCTCACACCGGTCGTCGACACGCTCGTGGCGCGGCCGGACGTGGACGCCGGACGCCTCATGGCGTACGGGGTCAGCCAGGGCGGCTACTGGGTGCCGCGCGCGCTGGCGTACGAGCACCGGTTCGTCGCGGCGGTCGCCGACCCCGGCGTGGTGGACGTGTCGACGCGCTGGATGCTCGCGCTGGGCAGCAGCATGCGCGGGCTGCTGGACCGGGGCGAGCGGGCGGCGTTCAACCGGGACATGCGGATGGCCACGCTGCTGCCGGGCCTGCGCCGGACGCTGACCTACCGCAGCCGCCCGTACGGCTCGCGGGACGACTGGTTCGACCTCTTCAGCGAGGTGCGCACGTACGCGCTGGACGACGAGACCCTCGGCCGGATCACCACCCCGGTGCTGGTGACCAACCCGGAGGGCGAGCAGTTCTGGCCCGGGCAGCCGGAACAGCTGGCGAAGCTGCTCGGCGATCGGGCCGAGCTCGTCGACTTCACCGCGGCCGAGGGGGCGAACCTCCACTGCCAGCCGCTCGCCCGGCAGCTCACCGACGAGCGCATGTTCGGCTGGCTGACCACTCAGTTACCACGTTGAGGCGCGGCCCCGGGAGCGAACTCCCGAGGCCGCGCGTCCGGAGCGCTTCAGGTCAGGCCTCGCAGGGCTTACCCTCCACATTGGCCTTCGACTCGGCGAGGACCACGTCGGTCAGCAGCGTGTCCAGGAAGACCGCCCGCTGTACGACGGTGTTGCCGGTCGTCTGGGTGCTGTTGATCTGGAGCGAGCCCACCACCAGCGGGATGGTCAGCGGCGCGGTGCCCACCGTCACCGGGAGACCGTTGATCTTCAGGCTGGCGATGGAGGAGGCGCCGGCGAACTTCGGCGTCAGCCCCGCGGGTCCCGCCGTGCAGGTCGCCGAGGCCGACGACTTGATCACGCCCAGCTCGATCACCACCGGGCCGGCGATGATCTTCGTGGAGTCGATCCCGGCCTTGGCCGTGGCGCTGTCGCCCGCGGCTGGCGGCGCGCTGTTGAGGTTGTTGGGCGTCTGGTCGGTACGGGCGTCCAGCACGCTGGTCTGGACCTTGACGATGCCGGCGTTCAGGGTCGACTGCGCGACGGTCGCGGCGTCGTCGGCGCACGGTACGTCGGCCGGGTTGGCCTGGGCGGCCTTCAGGCTGGCGATCTTCACCGCGGTCGCCTGGCAGGAGAACGAGCCGTCCCGCTCGTTGTCCAGGATCTTGCCCACGCCCGCGCCGTCGACGATGGCGGCGCCGGTCGGCGCGGAGAGGTTGACCGCGAACGTCTCGTCCGGCTCGTTCACCGCGTCATCCTTGATCGGTACGGGAAGGGGCTTGGTCGTCTCGCCCGCGGCGAACGTGAGCGTGCCGTTCACGGCCGTGTAGTCGCCCGGCGCGGTCGCCGAGCCGTTCGCGGTCGCGTACTTCACGGTCACCGGGTTGTCGGTGGGCCCGGTCCGGGTGACGGTGAAGACCGCCGGCCCGCCCGGCTCGGGGACCTCGACGTCGTTGATCTTCAGCCCGGGAACGTTGACGGTGAGTTTCTGGATGAATCCGCGGCTCTCGCCGTCGACCAGGAAGTCCACCGTGCACTGGTGGGCGCCGGCCGGCACGCTGCCGGAGAGCGCCACGTGCTCGGTGAACGTGGCGTCCTCGCCGCTGGTGACCGTGCGGTTGGCGGGGGAGAACGTCACGGAGACGCCGGCCGCGCAGGAGACCACCTTCGGCGTGACGGTGACCTCGATGGCCTTGATGCCGGCGAGGATGGCGTCCGCGACCTCGTCGCCGGCGACGCCGCTGAGCAGCACCCCGCCGGTCGCGGCGGTGAGGTTGCTGAACTGGCCGGAGCTGTCCAGCGCGCCCACGTCCACCGCGACGAGCCGGATGCCCGCCGCCTGGAGCGCGGCCGAGGTGTCGGCGAGCGTGTGACCACCGCTGGGGTCGTGCGACGGCGCGTCGCCGAAGATGACCGCGATCCGGGTGCTGTCCGGCCGGAACGCGATCGCGCCGGTGGCCACCTCGTAGAGCGCGTTGAGGTTGGCCTCGGGAAAGTCGCCTCCGCCGGAGGCGACCCACTGGTCGATGCCCGCCTGCACCGCCGGGTCGTCGCCGGTCAGGCCCTGGTTCACCCGGAACGGGGAGGAGTCGGTGAAGTCCTTGTACTCCGCGACCGCGAACTGCGCCGTCGGCTGCGCGCCGCTCACCTCGCTGAGGATGTCGGCGGCGTTGGTGCGGACGTTCGCGATGGCGCCGCCCATGCTGCCGGTGGTGTCCGCGATGAACACCAGGTCGGGGTTCGGCGGGATGGGCGGGGTGTGGACGACCTTGGTGACGTCGGCGGATCCCCCTGGGCCGAGCGTGAGTGTCACGTTGGACGGCTCCACGCCCGGATCGGCCGCGGCGGCACGGGCCGGGACGAGGGCCCAGCCGGAGCTGGCTAGGCACCCGGCCAACAGGGTCGCCATGAATCTCCTCTGGCGGCGGCTGCGTACGCGCATGGCGCTTCTCCTCCCCTTTTTTGGGGCACGGTCCACCGCATTCCGAATTGCACATGGGAAACGGATTCGCGCTTTGTTGGAAAGCGCCGGAAGGCGGTGGATGACTATGCAGAGTGAAGCAGTCGCGACTTTGCGTCAGCAAATCTTGACTAGCCGTCAATGGTCATGTACGCAGCACCTTCTCCTGTCGTATTGCTGACAGTCGCGAGCGCGCGCCCGGTGGTCGACTCAGCCATTCGGACTACCCTCCGGGGTGGATGAGATGAGGTCGTTCATTTCGTTCACGCCAGCCGCCCGTCCGCCGAACGGTGGATATCCGGTATCGCGCGAGAGAAACGGACGGAATTGCCCGGTAGGCCACCGCGAGGCGACCCGGCCGCCCGTGCCGTCAACTTGAGGTTGACGCGGGCCGGTCGTCAACCTAGGGTTGACGGCATGACGATGCCATCAATCAAGCTCGACGACCTCATCGCCGGGATCAAGCAGGTGCACAGCGAACCCCTTGAGCAGCTCAAGGACGCCGTGCTCGCCGGCGAGCATCTGGGCGAGCTGGCCGACCACCTGATCGGCCACTTCGTCGACCAGGCCCGCCGCTCCGGCGCCTCCTGGACCGACATCGGCCAGAGCATGGGGGTGACCAAGCAGGCCGCGCAGAAGCGGTTCGTGGGCAAGGGCGAGCCGTTCACCCTCGACCCCTTGGAGGGCTTCCGCCGGTTTACGCCGCGGGCCCGCACCGTCGTGGTGGAGGCGCAGGAGGCCGCGCGGGCCGCCGGCAACGCCTTCATCGGCCCGGTGCACGTCCTGCTCGGCCTGCTCACCGAGCCCGAGGCGGTGGCCGGCAAGGCGATCGTCGACCAGGGCGTGACGCTCGATCGGGTCCGGGAGGCGGCGACGGCGGCCCTGCCGGCGGGCGGTGAGCGGCTCGAAGGGCTGATCCCCTACGACGCGGACGCCAAGAAGGTCCTGGAGCTGACCTTCCGCGAGGCGCTGCGGCTCGGCCACAACTACGTCGGCACCGAGCACATCCTGCTCGCGCTGCTGGAGCAGGAAAACGGCAGCGGGCTCCTGGCCAGCCTCGGCATCGGCAAGGAGGCGACCGAGGAGGAGATCACCGCCCTCATCGCCGCCGCCCGCGACGCCAAGGGCTAGACGATCTGTTCCAAGAGTTGGGCTACCGCGATGTCCGCGCTGGTCCAGACCGTTGCGCAGGGTCCCCGGGGAAACGTGGAGCGCAGCGGAGCGTTTCTTGGGGTGCGTTCCCGCGGCGTCACCCTCCGCGCCACCAGGGATCGCCTCGACCGCGCCTCGGAAGGACCGCTCCTTGATCGACGTCGACGCCGGCTGACTCTGAGTAGATCGTGGTACTCGGGTGCCCCTGGAGGGGCAGCTACGTACCACGATCTGCGCCTCCGGCCGGATCTGAGGGCGCCGATCAAGGGACAGCGGCGCGGTGCGAGGCGCTTTGAGAGTGAGCCGCGGAGGGCGCGGCTGCGGGAACGGCGTGGCGGTTGCGAGGATGCCAGCTGGCGGCGTACCCCGAATGGCTCTCCCGCGGTGCCGGCCGTGACCGGCACGACGAGCCGGACCACGCCGACCAGCGCGGCCAGGCTGACCACGACGGCGGCCAGGCGCCCCAACGACCGCCACACGCTAGCGCGGCGGGCTGTACGCGGTCAGGAAGCGGTCGCGGAAGGTGTCCATCCGCCAGACCGGGGCCTGTTTGCCGGGCTTGAGGCCTGGGTCCCAGTGCCAGCCGGAGATCCGGTCGAGCACCGCGCGGTCGCGGGTGAGGATCGTGATCGGTACGTCGTGGGTGGCGCCCTTGCCGGTGAGCAGCGGTGCCGGCTGGTGGTCGCCGAGGAAGACCAGCACGAGGTTGTCGTCGCCGTACTTCTCGATGTACGCGATGAGGGCGTTCAGCGAGTACACGATGGAGGTGCGGTAGCCGGCGCGGGTCTTGTCGGCGTCGCGCCACACCTCCTCCGGGGAGTCGCCGGCCTTGGCCATCGGGCCGAAGACCGAACCGTCGCCGACGTCACCCCAGTCGATCATGTGGGGGAGCGGTGCCCACGGCGCGTGGCTGGAGGTGAGCGGCATCTCCGCCATCAGCGGCCCGCGCCCGGCCCGGCCGTACTCCAGCCGCTGGAACGCCGAGAGCGTGTACTGGTCGGGCATCGTGCCGAGCGCGAAGGCCGGCCCCTGGTAACCCACGTTCTTGGCGTCGTAGACCTGGTCGTACCCGTAGAAGCGCCCTTCCGGCCAGGCTTTGGTCACACCCGGCATCATGCCGACCGTCCGCCAGTTCGCCCGCTCGAAGGCGCTGGTGAGCGTGAGGCGGTCGCTGGAGACCAGCGAGCGGTACCGCTTCTGGTTGTTGATCCAGAGGCCGGAGTTGAACGTGGCCTGCGCCATCCAGCTCCCGCCGCCCGCCGTCGACGAGGTGAGGAACCCGCTGCGGGAGTCGAAGCCGGCGGCGGCGAGCCGGCGGGTTCCGTCGTCGAGCACCGCGCCGACCTCCGGCGCGTACAGCGGGTCCTCGATCGCGTCGCGGCCGTAGCTCTCGATGAACGTGAAGATCACGTCCTTGCCGCGCAGTGCGGTCAGCAGCTGGTCGCCAGGTGTGTTCCGGAACGCGTCGACCGCCGCCACCCCCTCGAACGCCTGCTGGTCGCGCAGGCTGCTCCGGGTCTGCGCCGCGTGCCCGCGCACGATGCCGGCGGTGTCGCTGGCGGCGAGCGGCGCGCCGGAGACCACGTGCGCGCCGAGCGCGGCACAGACGAACCAGGCCAGGACCAGCGCCGCGGCGGCCCGGGTGGCGGTGCGCTGGTGGGTCACCACGTGGCGGGTCGCCCGCAGCACCGACAGCGTCATCAGCACGATCACCGCGATGACCAGCAGCACGGCGCCGACGACCGCGCCGATCGCGCCGGCCCGACCGATCGACTGGGTGAGGAAGACCAGCGCGGGGTCGAAGAGGCTCAGGTCGAAGACCGGGTCGAACGGCCGGTCGAGGACCGAGTAGAAGCCGATGTCGAAGAACTTCAGGATCGTGACCAGGCCCAGGCCGGCGCCGCCGAGGAGGGCGAGCACGCGGCGCGGGCGGGGCGGCAGCGCGAGCAGCACGGCGATGCCGACGACCGCCTCGATCGGGATCCGCAGGAACGTCCACGGGGTGACCTTGGCGAGCTCGTTCGGGAGCAGGAGCGCCCCGATCACCAGCAGCCAGGCCAGGACGGTGGCGATGCGGCCGGCGACCGGCCGGATGCGCGCGAGCCGCGGCGGCCTGCCGGGCTCCTCCGGCGGGACCGGCGGCGCGGCCGGTTCGGCGGGGGAGGTCAAGGTCCGCACGACAACTAGAACGGGCACCGCGTGGCAACAGTTCAACGCCTGCCCCGGTACCGGCTGCATCTTCCGGTAAATTTACGGAACAGTTCTGACCTGGGGAGGTTCCGTGAGCACCGATGAGCTTGCCGGCGTGCATCCGGCCTGGCTTCCGCCGGCGGCGTTCCGGGCGATCGCGGCGCGCCGGGTGGCCGTCCACGGCACCGGCACGCTGGTGGACACCGTCCGCGCGGAGGTCGGCGCCACCGTCGACGAGGACGCCGAGCTCGTCCTCCGCGTGACCGGCGAGGTGGGGGCGCTCGGCGAGGAGGGCTTCGAGCTGTACCGGCGGGACGGCGTCACGGTCGTGCTGGCCGGCGCGCCGGCCGGACTGCTCTACGGCTTCTTCCACGTGGTACGGCTCGGCGAGGCGGCGTTCACCGGGGAGCGGCCGGTGGAGCGGCACCTGCCGGCGATGCGGCGGCGGATGCTCGACCACTGGGACAACGTCGCGGTAAACCCGGTGATGGGGCAGGTCGAGCGGGGCTACTCGGGCGGCTCGATCTTCTGGCGGGACGGCGCGCAGTGCGACCTCGCCCGGGTGCGCGCGTACGGGCGGCTGCTCGCGGCCACCGGGGTCAACGCCATCACGATCAACAACGTCAACGTCCAGGCGGCCGCGGCGCGGCTGCTCACCGACCGGCTCGGTGAGGTCGCCGCGGTCGCCGGCGTGCTGCGGCCGTACGGGATCCGGGTGCACCTCTCGGTCAACTTCGCCGCGCCGGTAATGCTCGGCGGCCTGCCCACCGCCGACCCGCTCGACGAGGGCGTGCGGGCCTGGTGGGCGGAGACCACCCGGCGGGTGTACGAGGCGATCCCGGACTTCGGCGGCTACGTGGTCAAGGCCGACTCCGAGGGGCAGCCCGGCCCGTTCGGGTACGGGCGCGACCACGCGGACGGCGCGAACGTGCTCGCCGACGCCCTGGCCCCCTTCGGCGGCGTGGTGCACTGGCGCGCGTTCGTCTACAACCACCGCCAGGACTGGCGGGACCGCTCGACCGACCGGGCCCGCGCCGCGTACGACCACTTCGCCCCGCTCGACGGCAAGTTTCGGGACAACGCCATCCTGCAGGTCAAGTACGGCCCGATCGACTTCCAGACCCGCGAGCCGATCTCCCCGGTCATCGCCGCGATGCCGGCCACCAACGTCGCGGTCGAGCTTCAGGTGACGCAGGAGTACACCGGGCAGCAACGGCACGCCTGCTACCTCGGTCCGATGTGGAGCGAGGTGCTCGGCTTCCCGCTGACCCCGGACCGCGACGTGGCCGGGCTGGCCAAGGAGCTGATCGCGGTCTCCAACGTCGGCGACGATCGGTTCTGGACCGGGCACCCGCTCGCCCAGGCCAACCTCTACGCGTTCGGCCGCTTCGCCTGGGACCCGTCGCTCGACCCACTGTCCATCCTGGACGAGTGGATCGACCTCGCGCTCGGCCCGGACGTGGACCGGGCGGCGCTGCACGCGATCCTGGACGACTCGTGGCGCACGTACGAGTCGTACACGGCGCCGCTGGGCGTGGGGTTCATGGTGCGACCGGGGCACCACTACGGCCCGGACGTGGACGGGTACGAGTACACGCCCTGGGGCACGTACCACTTCGCCGACCGCGACGGCGTCGGGGTCGACCGCACCCGCGCGACCGGCACCGGCTTCACCGGGCAGTACCCGCGGCCCTGGTCCGACGTGTACGAGTCGCTGGAGCGGTGCCCGGACGAGCTGCTGCTCTTCTTCCACCACGTGCCGTACGGCCACGTGCTGCACAGCGGCTCGACGGTGATCCAGCACATCTACGACACGCACTTCGCCGGCGCCGAGCGGACCGTGGAGATGCGGCGGCTCTGGGAGCGGCTCGCCGGCCAGGTGGACGCCGACCTGGACGCGCGGGTGCGGGAGCGCCTCGACGAGCAGGTGCGCTCGGCCGCGGAGTGGCGCGACCAGATCAACACATACTTCTACCGCAAGTCCGGCGTGCCCGACGAGAAGGGCCGGACGATTTACTGACGCAGCACCATCACGCCGCGCGCGTCCAGCCGGATCACCTGTCCGATGTGGACGCGTGCGCCGGTGAGCAGGTCGAGGCCGCCCGCCCGGGCCACCACCTCGACCGGCTCGGGGTTGTGGTTGAGCAGGAAGAGCAGGTGCGTGCCGTCCCGGGTGACCCGGACCGCGGTCTCCAGGTCGGGCACGTCCGGGTACGGGCCGCTCAGGTTGTGCCAGTCGAGCACCTGCCGGACCACCCAGCAGACGCCGGTCTGGTCCAGCCCGGCGCCCACGTACCAGCCGTAGCCGGCGCCGAAGACGTTGCGGGTCACCGCCGCCGTACCGGCGTAGAAGTCCTCGCCGTACGTGCCGACGACGTCCGCGCCCTGCGGGATCACCAGCTCTAAGAGGAGCCGCGCGTCGACGATCGGGCCGTTGTCGAAGCAGACCGGGTTGACGAACTCCGGGCCGCGCGCGTCCCACTCGTCGATCCGGATCCCCATCAGCGGGCCGAGCGGGCCGGGCACGTCCGCCAGGAACGCGTTGTCGTCTTCGTCCACCCGCCCGGACAGGAACGTGGTCACCACCGAGCCGCCCCGGCTGGCCACCTGCTCCAGCCGCTCGGCCAGGTCGCCCTTGACCATGTGCAGCGCCGGTGCGATCACCACGTCGTACCGGGAGAGGTCGGCGGTCACCGGTACCACGTCGACGTCGGCGCCGGCATCCCACAACGCCCGGTGGTACGTGAGCACCACCTGCTGGTACCGGACCAGGCGGGACGGCCCGTCCGAGATCTCCAGCGCCCACCAGCTGTCCCAGTCGAAGAGGAGCGCGACCCGGGCCGGCGTACGCGCGCCGAGCGTCACGCCGCCGACCCGCTCCAGCTCGGCGCCGAGCTCGGCGACCTCGCGGAAGACCCGGGTGTCCGAGCGTCCACTGTGGCCGATGACCGCGCCGTGGTACTTCTCGGAGGCGCCGCGGGAGGCGCGCATCTGGAAGAACAGCACCGCGTCGGCTCCGTGCGCGACCGCCTGCCAGCTCCACAGCCGCATCAGGCCGGGCCGCTTGAGCGGGTTGACGTCGCGGGACGCGGTGTAGCTCGGCGTCTGCTCCATCAGCCAGAACGGCTGGCCGTCCTTGAGCCCGCGCATCAGGTCGTGGGTGAGCGCCATCCGCGCCTGCGAGGTGTCGTCCGGCGGGTAGTTGTCCCACGAGGCGAAGTCGAGATGCGGCGCCCAGCGGTGGTAGTCGATCGGCCGGTACATGCCCATGAAGTTGGTGGTGACCGGGGTGTGCGGGTCGGACTCGCGGATCGCCCGCTTTTCGTCGCGGAAGTTGGTGAGCATGGCGTCCGACATGAACCGCAGGTAGTCGAGCGTGATGCCCTGGAACGCGGTGTGGTCCGGCCCGCGCCAGTGCTCGGTCAGCGCCGACGGCGGCTCGATCTCGTCCCAGTCGGTGAAGGTGTGCGACCAGAACGTCGTGTTCCACGCCGCGTTCAGCCGCTCCACAGTGGAGTACCGGGCGCGCAGCCAGCCACGGAAGGCGGCCGCGCAGAGGTCGCAGTAGCAGGCACCGCCGTACTCGTTGCCGACGTGCCAGGCGATCACCGCGGGGTTGCCCGCGTACCGGGCGGCGACGCGGCGCGCCATCTCGGCGGAGAGGCGGCGAAACACCGGAGAGCTGGGGCAGGCGTTGTGCCGCTGGCCGTACCGGTGGCGCCGCCCCTCGAAGTCGGTGCGGTTGACCTCGGGGTGCGCCTTGGCCAGCCAGGGCGGCAGCGCGCCGGTGCCGGTGGCGAGGCAGATCTGGCGCCCCTCGGCGGCGGCCCGCTCGACGATCCGGTCCAGCGTCGTGAAGTCGTACATGTCCGGGGCGGGCTGGGTCTGCGCCCAGGTGAAGACGCCGAGCGTGACGGTGTCTATCCGGGCGGCGTCGAAGAGTTCGTAGTCCTGCTTCCACACCTGCTCGGGCCATTGCTCGGGGTTGTAGTCGCCGCCGTACGGAACCTTCATGCCGTGAACTCCTCCTCGATCGCGGTGATCATCCGGCGGGAGGTGAGTAGCAGGACAAACGCGAACACCGAGCCCAGCAGGATCAGCACCACCTCGGAGGTGGCGGCGGTGAGCAGGGCCGCCAGCGCCACGAGGCAGGCGTTGCCGAGCGTCACGGCCGGCGTACGGGCGAGGAAGAGCAGCGCCAGGCGGGCGATGTCGACGGTGCGGAACGAGAAGAGCGAGGTGATCACCAGGGCGTTGCCCAGCCACAGGGCCGTCGCGACCGCGATCGCCACGAGCAGCGCCGCCCACCAGCCGGGCACGTCCGCGGCACCGAAGTTGGCGAGGTTGAGCCCGATGACGGCCAGCCACGCCACACCCGGCACCCAGACCTTCAGGCTGGCCAGGACGTTGAGCCGGTACCCGCGCCAGAACGCCCGGGCCGGATGGAGGTCGGTGATGTCACCGCTGCGCCGGCGCAAGGCGTACAGCGCGGCGGAGACGGCCGGGCCGAGCGGGAGCGCGCACGCGGCGGCGAGCGGGATGTTGCTGCTGTCGGCGGTGAGCAGGAGGAGCGGCACGAGGCCGGGGAGCGCGGTGAGCAGGATGAGCAGCTCGACCACGAGCAGCGTGTAGACCAGGGCCGCACCCTGAGACAGGGGACCGTTGCCGAAGTGGCGCCTCGTACTGGCGCGTGCCTGCCACGCTCCGTCGCTCGGCGCTCGTCCGCCGTCGTGGTCCCGGCCCGTAGCCTCGCGACTCCCGCTCATCTCTCTTCCCTTCCGGTGCCCAGTAGCCGGTCCTCGTCCCACCACGGCGGGGTCTCGTCGGCGACGGCGGTGATCTCCACCAGCGTCACCTCGTGGCGGTCGAGGGTGAGGTCGAGGTCGACGCGGCCGCCCGCGATCGGCAGCGCCTGATGCCGGCGGACCGGCTCGGCCAGCTCGCGCAGCAGGTCGAGCTGGCGCTGGTCGGGGGAGCGCGGGCGGCCCATCGCGGACCAGGCCGCCCAGGCGTTGCCCGCCTCCTCGCTCACCGAGGAACGCAGCGCGAACGCCGTCCTCTGTGGAGCATCGAGCGGGATCGACAGCCGCACGGTGTGCCCGGTCGGGGACGCGTCGCGGCCGCTGATGTCCACCGGCGCCCACGCCAGCACCGTCACCCGTCCGGTGGCGTCGCGGGTGACGAGGTGGTCCAGGCCGCGGGTCAGGAGCAGGTCGCCCATCCGGGCCATGAACGCGTACAGGTGGTAGGTCGGCTTCTTGACCTGGCGGTGGGCGAGCAGGCCGAACCCGCCGTGCAACAGCGCCGTCGGTACGCCCACCTCCTCGAAGACGTCGCTGAACGTCCAGTACGAGAAGGAGTCGACCAGGTCACCGCCGGCGGCCAGCACCGGTGCGAGGTACGCGGCGTTGAGCGCGGTGTCGTGGATCGGGTTGTCCGGCCGGTACGAGGAGTTGAACTCGGTGATGTGCACCGGCAGCCCGGCCAGGGCGGTGCCGCGCAGCTTGCGCCCCGGCCCGGCGAACTGCTCCAGCAGGCGGCTCGACGGCGCCAGCCGCTGGTGCGTGCCGAAGGGCACGTGCTGGGCGGAGCCGGAGGTGTACGCGTGCTGGCTGACGAAGTCGACGGGCACGTCGCGGGCGGCCACGAAGTCGGCGAAGCGGAGCAGCCAGTCGCCGGCGCTCGGGGCCAGGGCCGGGCCGCCGACCTGGAGCTCCGCGTCGACCTCCTTGACGGTGTGCGCGGTCAGCTCGTACAGGCGGTGGTACGCCTCCTGGTCCGCGCCGGCCCAGAACTCCTTGAGGTTGGGCTCGTTCCACACCTCGATCGGCCAGCCGCGCACCTCGGCGAGGCCGTACCGGTCGACGAGGTGGGAGATGGTGGCGCGGACCAGGTCGGCCCACTCGGGCCAGGAGCGCGGGGGCGTGACGTTGCCGTTCCACCAGAAGACCGTCTGGTCGCCGGAGGCCAGCTCGGCGGGCATGAAGCCCAGCTCCAGAAACGGCTTGATGCCCAGGTCGAGGTAGGCGTCGACGACCTGGTCGACGTAGGTGAACGAGTGGTGCACGCGGCGGGCGCCCCGGTGCTCGTACGGCCGGTAGATGCCGACGCCGTCGCTGAGCAGGCCGTGCCCGCGGATGTGGCGGAAGCCGATCTCCCGCTGGACGGTCGCCAGGGAGTCCTGGTAGTCGCGGCGCAGGGCGAGCTCGAACCGGCCGGTGCCGACGCAGTAGCGCCAAGCGTCGGACAACCGGCCGGTCGGCTCTTTCGGTACGGAGACCCGCACGGTCAGCCGTGTTCCTTCTTGTAGCGGTCGTAGGCCTTCTGCTGCAGTTCCATGTACTGGTCCATGTTCTTGCTCTTCAGCTCGTTCACGTACGCGTCCCACTCGCTGAGCGGCCGCTGGCCGAGGATGAACCGTAGCGTCTGCTGGTCGACGTAGTCGCGCAGCGTGGTCTCCCACAGGGTCGCCTGCTCGCGCTCCTCGTCGGTGAACGGCGCCGGCGGAGGCGCCACCCACGGGGCCGGCTGGCGGGCGCCGACGACCGCCTGGTACTCCTGCTCCTCCGGCGAGAAGAACGACTGTACGAGCTCGGGCTTGCCGCCGTACGCGAATATGCCGTTGTAGAAGCCGAAGTCCTTCTGCAGGTGCTTCGGCGCGTTCGGGTGCAGCCCGATCACGTTGACGTCGTCGGCGAGCTGCGGCTTGCCGGAGGCGTCCCGGGTGAACGTGGTGCCCTCGATGCCCCACCTCGCGAACTCCTGGCCGGAGTCCGAGTAGAACAGCCAGTCGATGAACTGCATCATGGCCACGAAGTTCTTGTTGTCCTTGGCCTTCGACGAGATCATGACGCCGTTCTCGGTGCGGGGAGCGGGGTTGACCTCCCCGGCCGGTCCGACCGGCAGCGGGATCTTGACGAGCTTCGCCGCCGGGTTCTTGGAGAGGTCGGGGCGGTAGTCGTTGACGAGCGCCTGCGCGTTGCCGGTGATGACGAACGACTTGCCGGTGGCCAGCTTCGACCGGGCCTGGTCGTCGGTCTGGGTGAAGCTCTCCGGGTCGAGCAGCTTCTCCGACACGAGCTTGTTGAGGTACTCGACCCACGCCTTCCACTGCGGGCTCGCCGCGGTGTAGAAGTACTTACCGGCGGCGGCGTCCCAGGTGGCGTGGTTGAAGCCCCAGCCGCCCGGCGCGCCGTACGACGAGCCGAGGATGTTCCACAGGTTGGCGGTCGGCTTGGGCTGGCTGTACCGGTCGGTGAACGGGTAGAGGTCCGGATACCTGGCCTTCATCGCCTTGAGCATCGTGTAGACCTCGTCCCAGGTCTTCGGCGTCTGAAGCCCGAGCTCCTGGAGGATGTCGGTGCGGACGACCAGCGAGTAGTCCTGCCACGGCTTTTCGTGCAGCCCGGGGAGCAGGTAGAACTTCCCGTCCGACTGGCGCAGCCCGTTGATCTCGGGCGCCATGTTCCACTTTGCGATCTTGTCTTTGAAGTTGGGCATCAGGTCGATGTAGTCGCTGACCGGCAGGATCGCGCCGGAGGAGACGAACGCGTTCTCCTGCGGGTGGTACGTCTTGGGGATGATGAGCGGGGCGTCGCCGGCGCTGATCAGCACGCTGCGCTTCTGCTCGTAGTCGCTCAACGGCACGGCGGACGGCTCCAGCGTGACGTTGGTCCGCTTGGTGAGCTCCTGCCAGAAGAGCCAGTCGTTCTTGAGCGGGTAGTTGGGGTGGTTGTTGTAGAGCATCGAGAAGCTGATCGGCTCCGTGGCCTTGAACTGGTCACCGACGTTGTAGCTTTCCATGGCGCCGGCCCGGTTGGCGGAAAGCTCCTCGGCGGGGTCGCTGTCGTCGCCGCAGGCCGTCAGCCCCAGCGTGAGAGCGAGCGCGCTGGCCGCCGCGGCCACCGCACGACGCCGGGATCGTAGGAACATCGCACCGTCCTTTCTAGACAGTCAATACTTCGAATGAAGCGGACGGCTAGCCCTTCACGGCGCCGAGCATGATGCCGGAGACGAAGTACCGCTGGATGAAGGGATAGACCGTCAGGATTGGCAGCGTGGTGAGCACGATCGTGACGGACTTGATGGTGGCGTCGACCTGCGCCTCGTCCGTTTCGGCGATCGCGCCGGCGAACTCGGCACCGGTCGAGCCGGCGATGAGGTTTCGCAAGTAGACGGTGACCGGGAAGAGCTCCTGCCGGTCCATGTAGAGGAACGCGGAAAACCAGGAGTTCCAGAAGGAGACCGCGTAGAAAAGCACCATCGTGGCGACGATCGCCTTCGACAGCGGCAGCACGATCCGGAGCAGGATCCCGTAGGTACTGAGGCCGTCGACGGCCGCCGCCTCCTCCAGGTCGGTCGGCAGGCTTTCGAAGAACGCCTTCATGACGAGGAGGTTGAAGACACTGATGGCGTTCGGCAGGGCGATGGCCCAGACCGAGTTCTTCAGGCCGAGGCTGGTCACCAGGACGTAGTTGGGGATCAGGCCGCCGTTGAAGAACATCGTGAACACCGCGACGGCGACCAGGAACGTCCGGCCCTTGAGGTGTTTCTTGGACAGGACGTAGGCGTACGTGGTCGTCAGGATCAGGGCGACGCTGGTGGCGACGAACGTGTAGTAGACGGTGTTGCGGTAGTTCCTCCAGAACATCGAGTCGGACATCACGTGCTCGTACGAGGTGACGTTGAACCCCTTCGGCAGCAGGTTAACCTCGCCGGAGATGATGCTGGCCTGGTCGCTCATCGAGCGGGCCACGATGTTGATGAACGGGTAGAGCGTCACGACCACCACGCCGGTCAGGACGATGGCGTTGACCACCTGGAAGGCGCGGTAGCCGCGGGTGGGCCGGATTCCCGGCTTTCGCCGGGTGGGCCGCCGGAGCGCGTCGAGGGTCACCACAGGCTCGTCCCCACTGTGCGACGGGAGATGAAGTTCGCCGACAGCACGAGCACCAGCCCGATGACGGACTCGAAGAGCCCGATGGCGGCGGCGTAGCTGAGGTTGCCGGAGACGATGCCGACCCGGTACACGTACGTGGAGATGACGTCCGCGGTCTCGTAGGTCAGCGGGTTGTAGATCAGCAGGATCTTCTCGAAGCCGACCGCCATGAACGTGCCGATGTTGAGGATCAGCAGCGTCATCATCGTCGGCCGGATGCCGGGCAGCGTCACGTGCCAGGTCTGCCGCCACCGGTTGGCGCCGTCGATCCGCGCCGCCTCGTACAGGTCCTGGTCGATGGTGGTGAGCGCGGCGAGGTAGAGGATCGTGCCCCAGCCGACGGTCTGCCACGCCTCCGACGAGACGTAGATGGTGCGGAACCACTCGGGCTTTTGCAGGAACGCGCTGGGCTCCCCGCCGAGCGCGTTCACGAGCTGGTTGACCACGCCGTCGACCGACAGCATCTGCATGATCATGCCGGCGACGATCACGATGGAGAGGAAGTGCGGCAGGTACGACACCGACTGGACGAAGCGCTTGAGGTAGCGGGTGCGGACCTCGTTGAGCAGCAGCGCGAGCACGATCGGCAGCGGAAAGCAGACGAGGAGGGTCAGCCCGCCCAGGATCAGCGTGTTGGTGAAGACGTCCCAAAAGGTCGGGTCGCTCAGGAACATCTTCACGTAGCGGAGCCCGACCCAGTACTCGCCGAAGATGCTGCCGCCGGGGCGGAACCGCCGGAACGCGATGACGTTGCCGATCATCGGCAGGTATCGGAAGACCACGAAGAACACCAGCGGCAGCAGGGCCAGCGAGTAGAGCTGCCAGTCCCGGCGGAACGCCCGGCGCCAGCTCTGCCGCCCCTTGCGCACCTTGCGGGTCACCGGCGGGAGCGGCGGCTGCGCCAACGTCGTCGGTGGGGGATCCAATATTTTCGGTGTACTCATGCGGTGCCCTCCCGGCCGAGTCCCTCCCGAACGGCGTGCTGCGGTACCGGCGCGGCGCGGTCGACCCGCGCCAGGGCCTGGAAGCGGCGCTCGTGGCCGACCTCGCGCTCGGCACCGGTCAGGCGCAGGGGCACCGCGGCCACCAGGTCGCCGGCCGAGCGGCCGAAGCGGAGCTCCACGTCGCCGGGCTCGACCACGCGCCGGCCGTGCAGCCCGGTGAAGGCGGCGACGTCGGCGGGGACGGTGAACGTCACCCGCGCGGTCTCGCCCGGCGCCAGCGGCACCCGGGCGTATCCCACGAGGCGGATCACCGGCCGGGTGACCTGGGCGACCGGGTCGTGCAGGTAGAGCTGGACCACCTCGGCGCCGGCCCGCGTGCCGGTGTTGCGGACGGTCAGCTGCACGGTCGCTTCGCCGTCGACCGGCCACTCGGCGTCGCCGGCCGCGTCGCACCACTCGAACGACGTGTAGCTGAGGCCGTGCCCGAACGGGAACGCCGGTGTCGGGTCCACTGAGGACACCTGGGTGCGGCGGCCGAGCGGCGGCGCGAGATAGGTGGTGGGGAGACCGCCCGCGTCGCGCGGGATGCCGACCGGCAGCCGCCCGGACGGGTTGACCGCGCCGGTGAGCACCTCCGCGAGCGCCTCCGCGCCCCGCTGCCCCGGGAAGAAGGCCTGCACGATGGCCGAGGCGGTGTCGAACTCGTCGCCGATCGCGTACGGGCGGCCGGAGAGCAGCACCAGCACCACGGGCGTGCCGGTGGCCAGCACCGCGCGTACCAGCTCTGCCTGGACCCCCGGAAGGCGCAGGTCGGCGGCGTCGCAGCCCTCGCCCGACGTGCCCCGCCCGAACAGGCCGGCGCGGTCGCCGACGGCGACCACGCAGACGTCGCTCTCCGCCGCGGCCGTGGCCGCACCGGCGATGCCGGTGATGTCGTCGCCGGTGATCGCGCAGCCCGGCACGTACGTGAGGCCGGGGCGCAGCCGCTCCAGGGCCTCCCGCAGCGTGGGGATCTCCACGCCGACCTCGTGCTCCGGGTGCCGCACGCCCACGTGGGTCGGGAACGCGTAGCAGCCGAGCATCGCCAGCGGGTCGTCGGCGACCGGGCCGACCAGCGCCACCCGCGCGCCGGGCGCGAGCGGCAGCAGGCCGTCGCCGTTACGCAGCAGGACGATCGACTGGCGGGCCAGGCGCAGCGCGATGTCGCGGCCGGTCTCGTCGTCGAACCGCAGCTCGTCGACGCCGTCGGGCAGCGGCTGCCAGTCTTCGTCGAGCAGGCCGAGCTCGGCCTTCTGGGCCAGCACGCGGCGCACCGCGCGGTCGACCAGCGCCTCGTCCACCGCGCCGGAGCTGACCGCGTCGACCAGCGCGGGGCCGAACGCGTCGACCGTGGGCAGCTCGACGTCGATGCCGGCGCGCAGGGCGAGCGCGGCGGCGTGGACCGGGTCGGCGGCGACGGCGTGCAGCGTCAGCAGGAACTTCACCGCGAAGTAGTCGGAGACGACCGTGCCGGTGAAGCCCCACTCCTCGCGCAGCAGGCCGGTCAGCAGGGCCTCGTCGGCCGCGGCCGGGACGCCGTCGATCTCGGCGTAGGAGTTCATCACCGAACGGGCGCCGCCCAGGCGCAGCGCCATCTCGAACGGGGGGAGCACGATGTCGGCCAGCTCCCGGCGCCCCATCGACACCGGCCCGTGGTTGCGGCCGCCGCGGGAGGCCGAGTAGCCGGCGAAGTGCTTGAGCGTGGCGACGACGCCGGCGTCCTCCAGACCGCGCACGTACGCCGCGCCGACGGTGCCGACCAGGTACGGGTCCTCGCCGATGGTCTCCTCGGTGCGGCCCCAGCGGTAGTCGCGGGTCACGTCCACCACCGGCGCGAGCCCCTGGTGCACGCCGGCCGCCCGCATCGACCGGCCGATGTGCCCGGCCATCTCCTCGACCAGGCCCGGGTCGAACGCGGCCCCCCAGCACAGCGGCGTCGGGTACGCCGTCGCGCGCCAGGTGGCGAAGCCGGTGAGGCACTCCTCGTGCACCTGCGCCGGGATGCCGAAACGGCTCGCGGCCGCGATCTCGGCCTGGGAGACCGCCAGCGAGCGGGCGCCCAGCGCCGGGTCGACCGGCGCGGTGCCGAACGGCCGGGTGAGCTGGCCCAGCCCGTGCTGGATGACCTCGCTCCACGGCGCGCCGCCCATCATGTCGGCCTGGTGCGGAGCCACCCCACCGCCCTCGGCGTCGGCGCCCACCCAGACGCCGACGAGCTGGGCGATCTTTTCCTCCAGCGTCATGAGCGGCAGGAGTACCTCGGCGCGCTCGGTCGGCGGCAGCTTCGGGTCGCGCCAGCGCGCGGGTGCGAAGTCCGTCCCGACCGGTACCTGACCTGCCATGCCACCCCTTCGATCGAACGGTGCCCTCCGGGGCTCGGCTGCGCGAAAATTTCCGCAACAACCTCGTTACATATGGCGGCAACATAGGCGTCGTCTGCGATCGATGTCAAGAGGCTCGATTGCGATGCTCAGTAGGTGTTATCGTCCTGTGCGTCATGCCTGGGCGCGGCTGCCCCCGTTCTTGGCGAGGCTGGCCTAGATCGGGTCGTCCACGGCGAAGAATTGCCGAAACTTCCGAGTGGGCTGCGTGAGTTTTCGATGACGGTTCCTCCTCCGGTCGCCAAGCCCGGATCCGCCACGATCGCGACGATCGCCGATGAGGTCGGCGTCTCCGTCACGACCGTGTCCAAGGTCCTCAACGGGCGCGCGGACGTCGCGCCGGAGACCCGCGCGCGGGTCGAGGAGAGCCTGGAGCGCCACCGCTACCGCCGCCGCGCCAACCGCCAGTCGACCACTGCCCAGCAGATCGACCTGGTCTTCCACGAGTTCGACACCGCGTGGGCCATGGAGATCATCAAGGGCGTGGAGACGGTGACCGCCAGCGCCAAGGTCGACATCGTGCTCTCCCAGCTCGACGGCGCGCACAGCCCGTCGCAGCAGTGGCTGGACACCGTGTACGGGCGGCGTCCGCTCGGCGTGCTCCTCGTGCTCTGCCACCTCGCCCAGGCCCAGCAGCGCCAGCTGCAGCGGCAGCGGATCCCGTTCGTCGTCATCGACACCGACAGCGCGACGTCCGCGTCGGTGCCCACGGTCGGCTCCAACAACTGGAACGGCGGCCTGCTCGCCGCCCGCCACCTGCTGGAGCTGGGCCATCGCCGGATCGCGGTGATCTCCGGCCCGGAGGACGTGTTGTGCAGCCGGGCCCGGGTGGCCGGCTTCCGTTCGGCGCACGACGAGGCCGGCGTACCCGTCGATCCGCAGCTGGTGCGGTACGGCAACTTCGCCGCGCACAGCGGCAACGACCACGGTCTGGAGCTGCTCCAGCGTCCCGACCGCCCGACGGCCATCTTCGCCGGCTCGGACATCCAGGCGATGGGCGTTATGCGGGCGGCCCGCCAGCTCGGCCTCGACGTGCCCCGCGACCTCTCCGTGGTCGGCTACGACAACCTGCCGGTCGCCACCTGGATCGGCCCGGCGCTCACCACGGTCAACCAGCCGCTGCGCGACATGGCCGGCACCGCTACCCGGATGCTGCTCGACCTGGCCCGCGGGGAGGAGCTGGCCACCAGCCGGATCGACCTGGTGACGGAGCTGATCGTGCGGGAGAGCACGGCTCCGCTGTCCGGGGTGGCCTGATGGCGCTCTTCGACCTTCCCCTGGACCAGCTCGAGCGGTACGCGCCGGACGTGCGGGAGCCGCTCGACTTCGACGCCTTCTGGCGTTCCACTGTGGAGTCGGCGGCCGCGAAGCCGATCCTCGTCGACGTCCAGCCGTACCGGAACGAACTGTCGCTTGTGGAGACGTGGGACGTCACGTTCGCCGGGTACGGCGGCGATCCGGTCCGGGCCTGGTACACCCGACCGGCCGGTGTGGACGGTCCGATCCCGGCGGTGGTGGAGTTCCTGGGGTACGGCCGGGGGCGCGGGCTGCCGCACGAGCGGCTCACCTGGCCGGTGGCCGGCTACGCCCACCTGCTCATGGACTCCCGCGGGCAGGGCGGGCAGTACGGCACCGGCGGCGACACCCCGGATCCGCACGGCGTCGCGCTGGGCGGGCCCGGGCCGGTCACCCGCGGCATCCTCGACCCGCACGACTACTACTACCGGCGGCTCATCACGGACGGGGTACGCGCCGTGGAGGCGGTCCGCGCGCTGCCCGGCGTCGACCCGGCGCGGGTCGTCGTCGCCGGCAACAGCCAGGGCGGCGGGCTCGCGCTGGCCGTCGCCGGGCTGGTGCCCGACCTCGCCGCGCTGCTCACCACCGCGCCGTTCATGTGCCACGTCCAGCGCGCGATCGACATCACCGACGCCGAGCCGTACGGCGAGATCGTCACGTTTCTGGCCGTGCACCGCGAGGCCGAGGAGGCGGCCCGGCGCACGCTGTCCTACATGGACGGTGTGGCCTTCGCCCGCCGCGCCGGCGCCCCCGCGCACTTCGGGGTGGGGCTGCGCGACACGGTCTGCCCGCCGAGCACGGTGTACGCCGCGTACAACCAGTACGGCGCCGACGACCGGGTGCTCTACGCCTACCCGTTCAACCACCACGAGGGCGGTGAGGCCGTGCACGTACGCCGCCAGCTCCGGTGGCTCCGCTACCACCTGGAGTGATCAAAGCTCCCGTCAAGTCGCTAGAACGACTTGACGGGAGCTTTGATCACAGGCGGGCGCTAGGCGAGCCGTTCCTCGTACTCCTCCAGGATGGCCTTGACCGAGGAGACGCGGTCTTCCGGCAGTGCCGCGGTCACGATGAAGTCGCGCAGCGGCGCGCTGGCGGAGAGGGCGGCGGTCCCCCAGTAGCTCGCCTCCAGATGGGCGAACCCCTGGCTCAGCGCGTCGACCGCCTCCTCCGGCTTTCCGTTTACCGCAAGGATCTCCGCCAGGTCGAACCAGCGCCACGGGTCGTCGGTGCCCTCGGTCCGGGCGGTGTATCGCGCCAGATCCTCCAGCGTCCGATAGGCGTCGAGGGCTTTGTGCTGGAGGACGATCTCCTGCCCGGCCAGCAGCAGATCGATCTTGGCCACGTTTAGCAGTGGATAGGTGTCTCGCGCGTTGATTCTGGCCGCGTTGTGGTAGGCGTCGCGGGCCAGCCGGAGCGTTGTCATGTCGAGCGGCACGGCCGGATCCTCGGACCTGCTCTTGCGGCGGTAGACGCCCCCGAGGTTGGAGTAGGCCTCGGCGGAGGTCGGATCGAACGTCAGCGCCTGCTCTAACGACTCGATAGCGTCATCCAGGTCGCCGTGTTGGCTCTGGGTGACGCCGAGCTCCTGCCAACTGCGTGCGTCTTCTGGGTTGAACCGGGTCGCCCGCCGCAGGTGCGCCAGCGCTCCCGCATAGTCGCCCCGCAGCCGCATGGCGACACCGAGATGGAAATGCGCGCGATAGTTGGCGGGATTGCTGTCGAGCGCCATACCCAGGATTCGGATCCGCTCCTCGTGGTCGGCCCTCAACGCCGCAGCCACGAGCTCCTCGCCGCGCTCTTGACGGAGTCTGGCCACCTCCGACCGTAGGTCGGACAGCTCGATTCGACTCACGCTCACCACAGCCGCATTCTGTCTGACCGGACTGTCGGTGTGCTTGCTTCGCAGACCTTCCACAATCGCGGAGACGATCTGCTGCCGACTCAGCTCTATCTCCGAGGGCCCGCGGCCATACCGAATGACACGGTTGGCGGCGACGTTGAACCTGATGTCGTGCACCAGATCCTGGCAGGTGAGTACCGTTACGTTGTCACGAAGCGCCCAGCGGGCGCCAAGCTCGAGGTAGACGTTTGGGTTTGCTCCGGAAAGGTCCGCGATGTAGACCGGTGCCTCAAGTGCCTCGTTGAACATTGACTGATGGATCATGCCTTGGCTGGTCTTGTCCTTCTCGATCCGCGGATCGACGTGGATGCCAAGCCGTTCGCCCAGATCGCGCGCCACGGGGATATACAGGTGCTGCTTGATCTCCTCGATATCGGTCCACGCGGCATGCGGGCCCATGTCGCTTCCGGGCATCGCGATGAAGAGGACGAGGGGGGAATCCACTGCCGTATTATCCACCGCCTGGCTCCTTTCGTGCCGCCAGGTCCGTCGCGACGAGAGGCTCAGGCAGGCGCCGTGCACCCTCCGGCCAGACGACCACCACCGGCACGCCGAGGCCCCGCGCCACCCGCACCACATCCGCCGTGTCGCCCAGATGGTGGGAGGGCTGCCCGTCCCAGACGGCGAAGAGCACATCGCTACGCCGGAGCAGCTCCTCACTGGCCGCCCGGAAGGCTTGCCGGTTGGAGTACTGGAACGGCATACGTGCGACCTGGATCGCTTTGGAGAGGAAGTGGTCGAAGTCGTCGCGGTCGACGATGCTCTCCCGGTAGTCGTCGGCGGGAAGGACGACCTGGAGAGCGCCGTCGCTCTCGACCACGGCCCGGGCGAAGATCTGGTCGGCGCCGTCACACAGGCAGGTGATGCCGTGAAACGTGGAGCCCGCATAGGGACGGAGGGCGGCGACCACGGCGTCGTAGACGAGCTCCGTGGTCTCGCCCACGAGTCGAGCGTGGCCGGTTATCCCAATGCGCGCCATCAGGAACCTTCCCTCATCCGCACGATGCGGAAGCCGTAGTCGGCGAGTATCCCGGGCAGCTCACGAATGGCGTCTGAGTTCACCCTCCGTATGCTCTCCGGCAAGTCGTCCCAACGTCGGATTCCTGGATGCAGCATACGGTCGTAGTCCGCTGCTTCGGCGAACCGCCAGCCCTCACGCAGCCGGGCCTGCAGCCACCGCTCGTGCTCTGTGATGGCCAGTCGGGTCACCTCCTGCGTCGTAAAGACGTACTCCTGGCCGGCGGCCACGCGTGGCGCGAGGACGCACTCGATCGCGCGCAGCTTGCGGCCGATGTCGGTGGCCTGTGCCCGGTTTTCGACCTTGTACAGGTCGGCCAGCCGCGGCCACGGGGCCAGGGACGGGCTGTCGTCCGGCCCGTCGCCGCGCCGCCGCCGGGCGGCCCGGTAGCTCTCGTGGACCACCCGGGCGAGGCGCTCGCCGAGGTCGTCCCGGATCAGGCCGGGGTCGCAGGCCGCGTCGACCACCCCGAAGAGGCGCAGCGTGCCGGACACCTCGTCGAAGAGCCGCTCGTCGCGGGCGCCGTCGAAGGCGTCCTGGAGGGTGGCGAGCTGGTCCTGCCGGACGATCACCGTGCCCGGCCCGCCCCGCCACAGCCGGTCGGCGATCAGCGCGGTCTTCAGCGCCACCTGCTCGTCGTCGTGGCAGATGAAGACCCGGTCGGGTGCCTCCGGAGCGACCTTTCCCGCCAGCACCGCGAGCAGGTCCCCGTCGTACGGCCGCAGGTCGCAGGCCTTGCTGAGAAACGGGTACCGGAAGCTCAGCTCGTCGATCACCTGGGTGGCCGCGTCGTCGACCACGGCCACCTCGACCCGCCACATCGCGGCCGGCGGCAGGACCCGCCACTGCCGGGCCAGCTCCACGACGACCGCGCGGCCGAACGCCGTGGCGCCGACGACGAGAAACCGCGGCGGCCGGTCGAGCGGGGGAACGATCGGGTCCTTGGCCAGCAGGTGGCGGGCGGCCACGTCGTCGATGTTGAAGAAGTCGAGCCGGATCGTCGGCGGCTCGCTGGTGCCCAGGTGCCGGGCCTGGAGGGCGAGGCAGAGCTCCTGGTCCTGCACCTGGGCGTACACCGCCAGCGGGCGCTCGCCGCGCTGCCGCCGCCCGGCCGCGAGCGCGATGGCCGTATTGGTGGCGCTGTCCTCGGCGCAGGCGTAGAGGGCGCTGGCGCGGGCGACCCCGGCCGCCCGCAGCACCTCCGGGTCGCGGGCGTCGCCGAGCACCCAGAGCAGCGACCGGCGGCTGCCGACCGCCCCGCTGCGGCTGTCGGCGATGTGCACGACCAGGTGGCCGGCGGCGCGCAGCTGCCGGGACAGGGTGGTGGCGACCGGGCCGTCGCCGCAGATCACCACGTGGCCCCGCGCCCGCCGGGCGCGCAGCCGCTCGGCCTCCGCCGCGAAGACCAGCCGGAGCGCCTCCACCAGCGCGTAGAACGTGACGGCGGGTGCGGCGAAGCGCGCGATCTCCAAGGACAACGGGTACGGGCCGCCGTCGTCGGTCGCCGGCGACCCGAGGACGAAGAGCTGCAGGGCGTTGTAGAGGACGTCGGAAAACCGGGCGGAATCCCCCATGTACTGATGTAGACCTATGTATCCAAACAGGAGGGAAAGGAACGCCGCAGCGGTGAAGAAGGCGCGCACGCCGACGACAGGGGTGTATCGCTTGTCGCCCGCCACGCTCACCTCGCCTTCGCTGCGTAGCCATTCTATGACTCAAAGCGATCTATGGCTCTCATGACTTTGTTCAACAGGGCTGTACGATGCGGGACGTGACCACTGCACTCCCGCCGGTCGGCGAGCGCATCCGCGAGGCGCGGCTGCGCCACGGCATGAGCCTGCGCGCCCTCGCGCGGGCGGTGGGCGTGTCGGCCAGCCTGATCTCCCAGATCGAGACGGGCAAGAGCCGCCCCTCGGTCAGCACCCTCTACGCGATCACCAAGGCGCTGGAGATCTCGGTCGAGGACGTCTTCGACGGCACCGAGGCGGAGTCCACCCCGCCACCGGGCCGGCCGGTCGGCGGGCCGCTCTCCGGCGCCGTGCTCCAGGCGGTGCACGGGGTCGCCCAGCCCGCCGGGCACCGCATCGGTCCGATCGTCCGCCCCGAGGCGCGCGAGGTGCTGCAGCTCGACTCCGGCGTCACCTGGGAGCGCCTCGGCCACCTGCCCGGCACGCGGATCGACTTCCTGCTGGTGACGTACGCGCCGGGCGGCACCTCGTCCAGCGGCGACCAGCTGATGCGCCACTCCGGCCTGGAGTACGGCTTTCTGATCGAGGGCGAGCTGACCCTCACGCTCGGCTTCGAGGAGCACCTGCTGCGCCCCGGCGACGCGGTCTCGTTTCCGTCGAGCACCCCGCACCGGTACCGCAACGACGGGGTCACGCCCGCGGTCGGCGTCTGGTATGTGCACGAAGAGCCCTGATCGCGTACCCGAGAAGCGGGGGTGGGAGCACCCCCACCAAGCCTCGGAACGCGGGGGGGGGGGGGGGGTGAACGCCCCCCCCACCACCCCCCCATCCCCCTCTTTGGGGGCCGCACCCCCCACGGCGGCGACCGTTAAGTGACGCTTGACACGGGCCCTTAACACGTCCTTCACTTGGGGGTGTCGCCTCAGTGAGGAGGACGCGGTGGCTATCCGCACGTTCGGGACGAACGCCGTCGACTGGGAAGAGCGGGTCGACCTCGATCGGCTGCGCCGTGAGCGCCTTGCCCGGCTCAAGGCGCAGCTGGACGCGTCGGATTTCGGCGCGCTGCTCACCTTCGACTTCTCCAACATCCGCTATCTGACCTCAACGCACATCGGCACCTGGGCGATGGACAAGCTGATCCGGTTCGCCGTGCTCCCGCGCGGCGGCGAGCCGGTGATCTGGGACTTCGGCTCCGCCGCCCGGCACCACCAGCTCTACAACCCCTGGCTCGACGGTGCCGAGCGGGCCCGGGCCGGGATCTCCACGCTGCGCGGCGCGTTCCATCCGGACGCGGGCATCGCCGCCGACGTGGCCCGGAAGGTCGCCACGGTGCTGCGTGAGCACGGCCTGGCCGACGCGCCGGTCGGTGTCGACCTCATCGAGATGCCGGTGCTCGCCGCGCTGCAGGCCGAGGGGCTGACCGTTGTGGACGGTCAGCAGGTCTTCCTGGAGGCCCGCCGGATCAAGACCGCCGACGAGATCAGCCTCCTGGCGCAGGCGTGCGCGATGGTCGACGCGGCGTACGAGGAGCTGTACGAGTTCCTCCGCCCGGGCGTACGCGAGAACGAGTGTGTGGGCCTGGTCAGCAAGGTCCTCTACGACCTCGGCAGCGAATACGTCGAGGGGGTCAACGCGATCTCCGGCGAGCGGTGCGCGCCACACCCGCACGTCTACAGCGACCGGCTGATCCGCCCCGGCGACCCGGCGTTCTTCGACATCCTGCACAGCCACATGGGCTACCGCACGTGCTACTACCGCTGCTTCGCGGTGGGGAGCGCGTCGCGCGGGATGCGCGACGCGTACACCCGCTGCCGGGAGTACATGGACCAGGCGATCGCGCTGGTCAAGCCGGGTACGACGACGGCCGACATCGTGTCGCTCTGGCCGCGCGCCGAGGAGTTCGGCTTCCCGGACGAGATGGCCGCGTTCGCGTTGCAGTACGGCCACGGGGTCGGGCTCTCCATCTGGGAGAAGCCGGTGTTCAGCCGGCTCGTCTCGCTGGACCACCCCGAGGTGCTCGAAGAGGGCATGGTCTTCGCGCTGGAGACGTACTGGCCGGCCGGCGACGGGTACTCCGCCGCCCGGATCGAGGAGGAGGTCGTGGTCACCGCCGACGGGTGCGAGGTGATCACGAAGTTCCCGGCCGAAAAGCTGCTGATCGCCGGGCGTCGCTACTGGACCGTGGACGGCCCGCTGCCCACCGGCCGCGAGGCACAGTCCCACCTGAACACGCTGAACGGGAGCGGCCGATGACGCCGGAGGAGCTGCTCGACGCGTACTCGGAAATGGTCTTGATCCGGCGCACGGAGAAGGCCGCGCACGACCTGTTCATGTCCGGGCTGGTCAAGGGAACCACCCACCTGGCCGCCGGGCACGAGGCGGTGGCGGTGGGGGCGAGCAGCGCGCTGCGCCCGGACGACTACGTCTTCGCCACGTACCGCGGCCACCACCACGCGATGGCCCGCGGCGCGACGCCGGAGGAGTGCCTCGCCGAGCTGATGAGCCGGGCCACCGGGCTGTGCCAGGCCAAGGGCGGCTCGATGCACCTGACCAAGGCGACCAACGGCATGCTCGGCTCGTACGCCATCGTCGGCGCGCACCTGCCGATGGCGGCCGGCGCGGCCTGGTCGGCGAAGCTGCGCGGCAGCGGCCAGGTGGCGGTGGCGTTCTTCGGCGACGGCGCGACCAACATCGGCGCGTTCCACGAGGCGCTCAACCTCGCCGCGGTGTGGTCGCTGCCGGTGATGTTCGTCTGCGAGAACAACCTCTACATGGAGTACACGCCGATCGAGGCGGTGACCGCGGTGCCCAACCCGGCCGCCGACCGCGCGGCCGGATACAACATGCCGGCCGAGATCATCGACGGCAACGACGTGGTGGTCGTGCACGAGACGATGGCCCGGGCCGCCGAGCGGGCGCGCAAGGGCGAGGGGCCCACGCTCATCGAGGCGCAGACCTACCGCCACTTCGGGCACAGCCGCGCCGACCCGGCCAAGTACCGCCCGGCCGACGAGGTCGAGCGGTGGATGAAGCACGACCCGCTCGACGTGGCCCGGGCGCGGCTGGAGGCGCTCGGCGTACCGCCGGAGACGATCGCGGACCGCGACCGCCGCGCGGCGGCCACAGTGGACGCCGCGATCGCGGCGGCGAAGAACGCGCCAGAGCCGGAGCCGGCGCTGGCCTTCACCGACGTGTGGGCGGACGGGGGAGCGGCATGGCGGACGTGACCAAGGCGGAGAAGTTCACCTACCGGGACGCGGTCGCCGAGGGCATCGCCCGCGAGATGCGCCGCGACCCGAGCGTCGTCTGCCTGGGGGAAGACATCGGCGCGGCGGAGGGCGTGTTCAAGACGACGGTCGGGCTCTTCAAGGAGTTCGGGCCGGGGCGGGTCTGGGACACGCCGATCTCCGAACAGGCGATCGTCGGGGCCGCCATGGGCGCGGCGATGACCGGCATGCGGCCGGTCGCCGAGATCATGTTCAGCGACTTCCTCGCCTGCTGCTGGGACTACCTCGCCAACGAGATCCCCAAGGCCCGCTACATGACCGGCGGCCAGGTGACCGTGCCGCTGGTGGTGCGCACCGCCAACGGCGGCGGGCTGGGCTTCGGCGCCCAGCACTCGCAGGCGGTGGAGAACTGGGCGTTCACCGTGCCCGGTCTCAAGATCGTGGCGCCGTCCACGCCGGCCGACGTGGTCGGCCTGATGTCGGCGGCCATCCGCAGCGACGACCCGGTCGTCTTCTTCGAACACAAGGCGCTGCTCGCGGGCTCCGGGCCGCGCCCACCGGAAGGTCACCTGATCGAGCTCGGCCAGGCCGCGGTGGCCCGCGAGGGCACCGACGTGACCGTCGTGGCGCTGGCCTCCACCGTGCCGCTGTCGCTGAAGGCGGCCGACCAGCTGGCCGGCGAGGGCATCTCGGTCGAGGTGATCGACCTGCGCTGCCTCATCCCGCTCGACATGCGCACCGTCCTGCGTTCGCTCGAACGCACCTCCCGGCTCGTCGTCGTGGAGGAGAATCCGTACCAGGGCGGCTGGGGCGGCACGGTCGTCTCGGTCGTCGCGGACGAAGGCTTCGAACTGCTCGACGCCCCGATCAAACGGGTCGCCGGTGCCAACGTGCCCCTGCCGTTCGCCGACTCGCTCGAAGCCGAGGTGATCCCGACCGTCGACAAGGTCACCGAGGCGATCCGCAGGCTATCCGCCTACTAGGGAGAGACCCGCCATGCCCCACAGAACCCTGCTCCGCGGCGGCCACATCCTCACGATGGACCCCTTGCTCGGCGACCTGCCGAGCGGTGACGTGCTGATCGAAGACGACAAGATCGCGGCGATCGAGCCGCACATCGAGGCGGATGCCGAGGTGGTCGACGCCAGCGGCCGCATCGTCATCCCCGGCTTCGTCGACAGCCACCGGCACACGTGGGAGACGGCGATCCGCGGCGTGGCGCCGAACGCCACGCTGGACGACTACTTCGTGGACATCCTCGACACGTTCGCGCCGGTCTACACGGCGGAGGACGTGTACGCCAGCAACCTGGCCGGCGCGCTTGAGTGCCTCAACGCGGGCATCACGACGCTGGTCGACTGGTCGCACATCAACAACACGCCGGAACACCCGGACGCCGGCATCCGCGGGCTCCAGGAGGCGGGCATCCGGGCCCAGTACGCGTACGGCAGCGCGAACACCTCGCTGGCCGACTACTGGTTCGAGAGCAAGATCGTGATCCCGAAGGACGACGTGCGCCGCATCCGGGACACGTACTTTTCCTCCTCCGACGGTCTGCTGACGATGGCGCTCGCCACCCGCGGCCCCGGCTTCTGCACCGACGACGTGGTCCGCGCCGAGTGGGAGATGGCCCGTGACCTCGGCATCCCGATCACGGTGCACGTGGGGATGGGGCGGATGGCCGGCCGCTTCGGCATGATCAAGCAGCTCGACGGCCTGGGCCTGCTCGGCGCCGACACCACGTACATCCACTGCTGCTACTTCAGCGAGGAAGAGTGGGAGCTCGTCGCTCGCAGCGGCGGCACGATCTGCGTCGCACCGCAGGTCGAGCTCCAGATGGGGCACGGCTGGCCGCCGGTGGCGAAATCCCTCGAGTACGGGCTGCGCCCCAGCCTCTCGATCGACGTGGTAACCACGGTGCCGGGCGACATGTTCACCGAGATCCGGGCCGCGTTCGGTGCTGACCGGGCCCGGCGCAACGAGATCTACTGGGAGCGCAACGAGCCGGCCGAGGGGCACCTCACCGCCCGCCAGATGCTGGAGATCGCCACGCTCAACGGCGCGTTCGTGGCCGGCGTGGAGGACCGCACCGGCTCGCTGACCGTCGGCAAGCAGGCCGACATCGTGCTGATCGACGCGCAGGCGATCAACGTCGCGCCGCTGCACGACGCGGCCACCGCGGTCACCCTCTGCGCCGATGTGTCCAATGTGGAGTCCGTGCTGGTGGCCGGCCAGTTCCGCAAGCGGGACGGCAAGCTGCTGGCCGATGTCGCGCGTGCCCGCCAGCTGGTCGAGAACGCGCGTGACCGGCTCGTCGGCGCGGTCGCCGGCAAGAAGGCGGTCTCGGCGTGACGGTGACGTCGAGGCACGTCGTACGACGGGCGTCGGAGGCGGCTTTCACCGCCGTCTCCGGCGGCTTCTCGCGCTGGTCCATAGTGGACGAGGGCGTGCCCGGCGCGGTGCACACCGGGTTCGCCGTGTGCGAGCTGGCGCCGGGCGCCTCCGTACCCAGCCGGGTCAACTGGTTCGAGGAGTCGGTGTTCCTGCTGAGCGGATCCGCGGTGATGGACACGCCCGGCGGGTCGTACCGCCTGGAGCCCGGCGACTACGGCCTGGTCAACACGGGCGTGCCGTACGCCTGGCGCAACCTCGGCGACGAGCCCGCCCGGTGGGCGCAGATGCAGGCGCCGCAGCCGCGTGGGCGGCTCGACGGCGACACGCTGCCGGCAGCACTGGCGGCCCCCGGGCCGGTGCTGCCGGTCGACCCCCGCGACCCGCGCACCCAGTCGTTCGGACACATCTCGCCGCAGCACATGGACCCGGGCAAGCAGAGCCAGGACCTGCTCGCCGTCTCCGCCAGCATGCGCACCGCGCTGCTGGTCTACAGCGGCATCACGGTGAAGATGATGGTCGACAGCGACCTCGGCGCCGACCTGTCCACGATGTTCATGGTGCAGTACGAGCCGGACGGCGTGGCGGGCGCGCACGACCATCCGTTCGAGGAGACCTACCTGATCCTCGAGGGCGCCACCGACGCTACGTTCGACGGCGAGACGTACCGCCTCGAGGTCGGCGACGTCGCCTGGGCCGGGGTCGGCTGCGTGCACGGCTTCGCGAACGCCGGCGACGGCCCGGTGCGCTGGCTGGAGACCCAGGCGCCGCAGCCGCCGCCGCGGCATTCCTACCGCTTCGCGCGCGACTGGGCGTACCTGCGCGAGGCTTTGCACGAGGAGGACTCATGAGCGTTGTCGTAGTTGGCGGTTCGGCGGGGATCGGGCTGGAGGTCGCCCGGTTCTTCGCCGACCTCGGCGACGACGTCCTGCTGACCAGCCGCGACGCCGGCCGCGCCGAGCGGGTGGCCAAGGAGGTCGGCGCCCGCGGCGTGGCGCTCGACCTGGCCGAGCCGGCGACGATCGCCGACGCGCTCGCCGGGGTGGAGCGCGTCGACCATCTCGTGCTCGCCGCGATCGAGCGGGACCACAACACCGCCGCCGAGTACGTGATCGAGCGGGCGATCCGGCTGGTCACGCTCAAGCTGGTCGGCTACACCGAGGTCGTGCACACGCTGGTGCCGAAGATGCACCCGACCAGCTCGATCGTGGTCTTCGGCGGGCAGGCGATGCAGCGGCCGTACCCGGGCTCCACCACCGTCTCCACGGTCAACGGCGGCGTGGTCGGGCTCGTGCACACGCTCGCCTGCGAGCTCGCCCCGATCCGGGTCAACGGCATCCACCCCGGCATCGTCGGCGACAGCCCGTACTGGGAAGGCAAGCCGCTGGACGCGGTCGTGGCACGTACGCCGCTCGGCCGGCTGGCGGTCATGAACGAGGTCCGCGACGCCGTGGTCTTCCTGCTCCGCAACGGGGCGATCAACGGTGTCAACCTGCCCGTCGACGGCGGCTGGCTGCTGAAGTGAGGGTCGCGATCATCGGCGCCGGGCGGATGGGCGCGGGCATGGCCGGCCGGCTGCGCGAGACGGGCGCCGAGGTGGTGGTCTGGAACCGTACGCGCGAGAAGGCGTCCGCCACGGGCTGTGCCGTCGCGCAGACCGCGGCCGAGGCGGCGGCCTCGGCCGACGTCGTCATCGTCTCGCTGGCCGACGACGCCGCGGTGCTCGCCGCCTACGACGGCCCGGACGGCGTCGCGGCCGGCCTCACCGAGGGCACGGTCGTCGTGGAGAGCAGCACGATCGACCCCGAGACGGTACGCCGGGTCGAGCCGCTGGTCACCGGCCGCGGCGCCGTGCTGCTGGACGGGCCGGTGTCGGGCAGCACCGCGCTGGTGGAGAAGGGGCAGCTGACGTTCATGGTCGGCGGGCCCGCGGCGGGCGTCGACCGGGCCCGGCCCGTGCTCGACCTGCTCGGCCGCCAGGTCTTCCACGTCGGCGACCTGGGCTCGGGCGCGGTCGTCAAGCTCGCCGTCAACACCGTCGTGCTCGCGCTCAACCAGGCGCTCGCCGAGTCGCTGGTGCTGGCCGAGCGGGCCGGTGTGCCGCGCGAGACCACGTACGAGGTGCTCGCCAACAGCGCGGTCGGCTCGGCGTTCGTCTCGTACAAGCGGGCGGCCTTCGAACGCCCCGACGAGGTGCCGGTCGCGTTCAGCCTCGACCTGGTGGCGAAGGACCTCGACCTGGTCCGCCAGCTCGGCGAGCGGGTCGGTGCCCGGATGCCCCAGGCCGACACCAACCTCGGCGTGGCTACGGCCGCGGTGGCCGCCTCCTTCGGCGACCGGGACATGAGCGCGGTGGCGGCATACCTGCGCGGGCTGTCAGGGTAGCTCCAGCCACTGGCGGGTGCGCCTGCCCGGCAGGTACGGCGAGTCCAGGCGCTTGGCCACCACGCCGCCGAGACCCTGGTCGCGACTGGCCTGCCGGGCGAACTCGCCGCCGCCGGTGAAGTGCGGCGGCACCTGCCAGTGGGGCCCGGCCAGGTCGAGCGTGGCCAGCAGCTCGCGCCGCTCCACGTACGGCAGGTCCAGAGTGGACCGGCCCTCGACCCAGAGCAGGTCGAAGACGAGGTACTGCACCGGCACCCGGGATGCCACCCGGCGGGCGGCCGCGCCGTCGGTGACCCGTACCCGCGGGCGCAGCGCCGCCTCGCTCACCCGCCCCGCGGCGTCGAACGCCACGACCACGCCGTCGAGCACGCACTCGGTCGGCGCCAGCGCCTCGGCCATCTCCCGCACCTCCGGGTACGAGGCGGTGATGTCCTTGTCGTCGCCGCCGAGCAGCCGCGGCCGGCCGCCGGACACGTAGGTCACCGCGCGCACACCGTCCCAGGCCAGCTCGTACGCCCAGGCGTCGTCGTCGGCGGGCAGCTTGGCGGCGCGGACCGGCAGCATCGGCGCGACCAGGTCCGGCATCGGGCTGAAGCCGGCCGGCGGCGGGTCCATCCGGTGGATCATCCAGTTCTTGCCGTCGGTGCGAAACAGCACGTACCGGCCGGAGACCCGCTCGCCGTGCAGCGTGACGATCACCTCGCTCTCGCGCCACTTCTCCGTCTCGTACGTGCCGCGGTCGAAGATGGTCATCCGCCCGCCGCCGTACTCGCCGGCCGGGATCTCGCCGTGGAAGTCCTTGTACTCCATCGGGTGGTCCTCGGTCTGCACGGCAAGGTTGTTGCGCGCCGGGTCGCGGGGCACGCCGCGCGGCACGGCCCAGGAGACCAGGACGCCGCCGCGCTCCAGCCGCAGGTCCCAGTGCAGGCTGCGGGCGTGGTGCTGCTGGATCACGAACGTGTCGTCGCCGCCCGCCGCCGGGCGCCGCTCGGGCACCGGCTCCGGCGTCCGCTTGGCGTCACGCTTGCGGCGGTACTCGTCCAGCCGGTCGCCCATATTCGCAATTGTCGCCGCGCCGCGACGGTATCGCATGGGCTCGATCTGGGTACCGTGGAAAGTACTTCGCGAACGTGGCCTCGGGCGCTGCCGGTGAAGCCAGCGACCGGGACCAGGCGAGCGGAGCGAGCGCCAGCCCAACTCAGCCCCGGGGGTGAGGGCGTTGTCCCACTTCACCGTCGTCCGTCTCGGCGAGGCCGCCCTGGTCTACGCCGAGGGTCCCCTCGACGCCACCGTTGCCGCCACCCTGCACGACGCGCTCGCCGACATCGTCGACGAGCGGGCCACCCCGATCGTCATCGACCTTGTCCGCGTGCCGAGCGTCAACGACAGCATCGTCACGGCCCTCGCCGCGGCCGCGTCCCGCGCCGCCCAGCAGGGCCGGGGCCTGGAGCTACGCCTGGCCGCCGGCCAGCGCTTCACCGTGACCGGCGCGGCCCAGCTACGCCAGGTGATGGGACGCGCCTACCCCACGATCGCCTGACCACTCTCCAGGAGCCAAAACAAACGCGCGGCGATGCCCACGCGGGACCGACGTGCCTGATAAAGTCTTTATCACGAAGTCTTTATCGGGGTCGTGGTGGTGTGGATACAGTCGAACTTCGTGGGCTCGTCACATTACTGCGTGCCCGTGCCACGGATCTCACCGACCTGGAAGCCAAGACCGCCGTCGGCGGTCTGCCGAAGTCTGTCCGCGAGACCATCAGCGCCTTCAGTAACGGACGAGGAGGCACAATCCTCCTTGGCCTGGACGAGCGGGCCGACTTCGCGGTCGCGGAGGGCTTTCAGGCTGCCCGGATCCGCGACGATCTTGCGAGCGCGTGTTCAAGCGACCTCGAACCACCGGTCCGCGCCGAGATCGACATTGTCGACATCGGCGAGGGAGCCATCGTGGTCGCCGAGATTCCGGAGTTGGACCCGCGCTTCAAGCCCTGCTTTGTGAGGAGCCGGGGAGAGTACAACGGATCCTTTACGCGTGGCGGAGACGGTGACCGAAAGCTGACCGACTTCGAGATCCATCTTCTGCACACCAACAGAGGCCAGCCCGACGACGACAGGCGGTCCGTAGACGGCGCGAGCGTCGAGGATCTCGACGGCCTGTCCGTTAGCTACCTGCTGCGGCGGGTGCGGCAGCGGCAGCGACGGGCGTTTGATGGACTCGATGACGAGGGTGTCCTTCGTCGCCTGAACGTTCTGGCTCCGGACGTTGACGGCCGTCTCGTTCCGACTCTTGGCGGCATGCTCGCGCTGGGGCAGTATCCGCAACAGTTCTTTCCGCAGCTCAACGCGACGTTCGTCGTCTACCCCGGCGTCTCGGCGGAGGATGTTCCCGCGGGCGGCCCCCGGTTTCTCGACAACCGGACCTTTGAGGGCTCCATCCCCAACATCGTCGACGAGGCGGTAGCGGCGGTGCTCCGCAACACCTCGGTACGTTCGTTTGTCGAGGGCGCTGGGCGGCGGGACGTTTACGACTATCCGGTCGAGGCACTGCGTGAGGTGATCGTCAACGCCCTCGTGCACCGCGACTATTCGCCGTACTCCCGTGGGACGCCGGTGCAGATCGTGCTCTATGCGGATCGGCTGGCCGTGGCCAACCCAGGCGGGCTGTTCGGCGCGGTGACCGAAGACGACCTGGGCGGCGAAGGTGTGTCTTCTACCCGAAACCCGGTGCTGGTCAAGTTGCTGCAGGACGTGCAGTTGCCGGACAGCGACCGCACGGTCTGCGAAAACCGCGCTAGCGGCATTCCCACGATGCTGCGTGAGATGAGGAGGGCAGGGTCGGCGCCGCCAGAGTTTCACAACCGGATCACTCGCTTCAAGGTCGTTTTCCCGCGACACGCACTGCTGACCGCGGAGACGATGGCCTGGATCGAAGGGCTGGGTGCGACTGGCCTGACCGCTACACAACAGATGGCCCTCGCGCAACTGCACGAAGGCCGGGCCATCACGAACCAGTCCATGAGGAACCTCGGCCTTGACGGGCGACGGGCCACGGTGGAGTTGGCCGATCTGGTCGGGCGTGGGCTGGCGGCGAGGATCGGAGAGCGGAGACACGCCCGCTACGTTCTCGTACCGTCGGCTGGGCGTGCTCTGGCCGAGGCGTCGCAGGGCGACCGTGAAGGAGCTGTGCTCGCCGCCCTTTCCGGGCGGGGCGAAATGTCCCGGCGCGATATCGAGCTAGCGACTGGACTCGGACAGATCACCGTGCTCCGGGCGCTCGAGTCCCTCATCGCCGTGGGCAAGGTTGAGGCGACGGCGCCGCCGCGGTCGCCGCTGCGGCGCTATCGACGGATCTGACGTTCGATGAGAGCGATCGGGGCGCCCCGGAGGGCGCCCCGATCTGTGGAGGGAGCGAGGTCAGGAGGAGCAGGCGGTACCGTTCAGCGTCCAACCGGTGGGCGCTGTGTTGGTGCCGCTGTGCGTGCCCTGGAAGCCGAACGACTGGCTGGCTCCCGGCGCGATGGTGCCGTTGTAGTTGACGTTCCGCGCGCTCACGGACGAGCCGCTCTGCGTCACGGTCGCGTTCCAGCTGTTGGTGATCTGCTGGCCGCTCGGGAACGAGAAGCCCAGCGTCCAGCCGTTGACCGTGCTGGAGCTCGTGTTGGTCACCGTGACGTTGCCGGTGAAGCCGTTGTTCCACGAGTTCGCCGTGTACGCGACCCGGCAGGCGCCGCCACCGCCCGGCGGGGGCGTGGTGACCGGGGGCTGGGTGGTGGCCGGCGGGCTGGTCGACGGGTTGCTGGGCGGCGTGCCCTGGTTGACCGTGGTCGAGAACGAGTTGACCGCGAGGCCGGTGCCGCCGATCCAGGGCTCGAAGCCGGCCTGGACGCTGGTCAGGTACCACGAGTTGGTGATGGCGCCGCGGTTGCGGATGTCGTTGATGAAGTCCAGCAGGCTGAAGCTCCAGCTGTTGATCGGCGACGGCGCGACGTACGAGATGACGTTGTTGGAGCCGTTGCTGCCGCGCCAGACCTCCCAGGTCCGGCCGCCGACCGTGGCGTTGCCCTGCACCGAGCCGATCGGCTGGATGTTGCCCTGGCGGTTGAACCAGATCATGATCTCCATCTGGTTGACGCCGTCGCGCTTGGGCGTCGGGTCGAGCCAGATGTCGAACGCGGCGTCATACGTGGCGCCGCTGACGTAGCTGTAGCTGACGCTGCTGTTGGCGCTGCTGATCTGGCTGACCTGCAGCGGCAGGTTGGTGCCCGGCGAGCAGTTGGTGTAGTGGCAGCCGTAGTAGACGGCCGGGTACGACACCGGGGCGCCGCTGGTGTTGCCGGTGCCCTGCTGGCTCACGATCGAAAAGCCGGTGTCGGTCACGTTGATGCACTGCTCGGCGCTGGTGCCCCAGCGGTTGTTCATCACCACGTAGCGGCCCTGGATCGTGGTCGTGCCGTACTGCTCGCAGATGCGGACGTCGGCCTGGGCCGGTGCGGCGGCCACGGTGATCGCCGTCGCGGTGCCCGCGATGAACAGGCCGATCGCGGCCAACGCGCGTATCGGGCGTTTCATGGGTGCTCCTTTTCGTGGGTGGGGTCCGGGTGGGTCGGACGGGAGCGCTCCCATGAGGTTAGGACATATTCACGGTTATGAAAACATGCTGCGCGCGGCCCGTAACTGGTCCATGGCTCGGGCGAGCGCCCCGGTGATCCGCTCCTCGCTCTCCGGGCCGATCCGGGCGGCCGGTACGGAGATGCTGATCGCGTCGGCGGGCGGGTCGGTGAGGGGTACCGCGATCGCGAAGCAGACGATGCCGTCGGTGTTCTCCTCGCGGTCGAGCGCGTACCCCCGTTCCCGCGTCCGCTGGAGCTCGGTGTGGAGCGCGTCCCGGTCGGTGATCGTGCGGTCGGTCAGCGCGGGGAGCGGCCAGCGCAGCTGGCCGTCGGGGTCGGGATGGTGGGCGAGCAGCGCCTTGCCCAGCGCGGTGGCGTGCGCGGGCAGCTTGCGGCCGATCGCGCTGTACAGCCGGAGCCGGTGGGTCGACTCGCGTTTGGCCAGGTAGACCACGTCCGGGCCGTCGAGCCGGCCGAGGTGGGTGGCCTCGCCGAACTGCCGGGAGAGGTCGTCGAGCACCCCGGCCACCAGGCCCACCGCGTCGTCCGCGTCGAGGTACGCCGCGCCTACCTCGAGCGCCCGCACGCCCAGGCCGAAGCGGGTGCCGGTCGGGTCGGTCTCCACCCAGCCGCGCCGGGCCATCGTGCGGAGGATGCCGTGCAGGCTGCTCTTGGGGATGTCGAGCGCCCGGGCGAGCTCGATCAGCGAACGGCGGTTAGGGGAGGCGGCGAGGGCCTCCAGCACCTCCAGGGTGCGGTCGGCCGACTTGACTGGCTGGCCAGGGGTCATGCTTTCGATTATGGTCGAGGATGTGACCAGCGTTCATCATGTTGAACAAGCAATTGGCGCCGCCCGGCTCCTGCCGGTGGTGGTCCTGGAGGACGCGGCCGGTGCCGAGCCGCTGGCCGCCGCGCTGACCGCGGGTGGCCTGCGCAGCGTGGAGGTGACGTTCCGCACGGACGCCGCCGCCGAGGCCATCCGGATCATGGCGGAAAACCCCGAGCTGCTGGTCGGCGCCGGCACGGTGCTCTCCCCGGCCCAGGTCGACGCGGCCGTCGAGGCGGGGGCGAAGTTTGTGGTCAGCCCCGGGTTCAGCCCGGCGGTCGTGGAGCGCTGCCGGGAGGCTGGCCTGCCGGTCTACCCGGGCGCGGCGACCGCGACGGAGATCCACATGGCGCTCGACGCGGGGCTCTCGATCGTCAAGTTCTTCCCCGCCGAGCAGATCGGCGGGGCCAAGATGATCAAAGCGCTGGCCGCACCCTTCCGGTCCGTCCGGTTCATCCCGACCGGTGGGGTAAACACCGCAAATCTGCCTGACTACCTCGCGCTCGGCGCGGTCTTCGCGGTCGGCGGCACCTGGATGGTCGCGCCCGACCTGCTCGCCGCCGGCAAGTGGGACGAGGTCACCCGGCTCACCGCCGAGGCGGTCGCGCTGGTCGCCAAGGGAGGCAAGTGATGTTGCGTATCCGGCCGGCCGAGGAGTGCCGCTACGACCTGGTCTCGCTCGGCGAGGTCATGCTCCGGCTCGACCCGGGTGAGGGGCGGGTCCGCACGGCCCGCAGCTTTCGCGCCTGGGAGGGCGGCGGGGAGTACAACGTGGCCCGCGGGCTGCGCCGCTGCTTCGGCATGCGCACGGCGGTGGTCACCGCGTTCGCCGACAACGAGGTGGGGCGGCTGCTCGAAGACCTCGTGCTGCAGGGCGGCGTGGACACCTCGTTCGTGAAGTGGCTGCCGTACGACGGGATCGGCCGCGCCGTGCGCAACGGGCTCAACTTCACCGAGCGCGGCTTCGGCGTGCGGGGCGCGGTCGGCACCTCGGACCGCGGGCACACCGCGGCCAGCCAGCTCCGCCCCGACGACGTCGACTGGGACCACCTCTTCGGCACGCTGGGCGCGCGCTGGCTGCACACCGGCGGCATATATGCCGCCCTTTCCGAGACCACCCCGGCCGTCATCGAAACGGCCATGTCCGCCGCGCGCCGGCACGGGACGATCATCTCGTACGACCTGAACTACCGGCCCAGCCTGTGGAAGGCGGTCGGCGGCAAGGAGCGGGCGCAGGAGGTCAACCGTCGGCTCGCGCGCTACGTCGACGTGATGATCGGCAACGAGGAGGACTTCACCGCCTCGCTCGGCTTTGAGGTGCCGGAGACCGACGAGTCACTGTCCACGCTGGAGGTTGCCAACTTCCGCCGCATGATCGAAGAGGTCACGAAGGAGTATGCCAACTTCGCCGTCGTGGCCACCACCTTGCGTACTGTGCGCACCGCGACGGTCAACGACTGGGGCGCGATCGCCTGGGCCGACGGCGCGTTCGCCGAGGCGACCCACCGGCCCGGGCTGGAGATCCTGGACCGGGTGGGCGGCGGCGACAGCTTCGCGTCCGGCCTCGTCTACGGGCTCCTCACGAGCGGAGACCTCGCCACCGCCGTCGAGTACGGCGCGGCGCACGGCGCGCTCGCGATGACGACACCCGGCGATACGTCGATGGCCAGCCGCAAAGAGGTGGAGGCGTTGATGCGCGGCGCCGGTGCTCGGGTGCAGAGGTGAGGGCCTCCACTACGTGAGACTTGCGTAGCGCAATTGCGTGTTCGGGGGACTACCCTTAGACGCGATCGGGGCCTACCCTTGGCCGGTCGCTCCGAGTAGTCTCTTGGCTTCAACGCGTTGCCCTTCCCCGGCGCCGGGGCTAGAAACCTCCGGAGGCGTTCGCACATGCTTGGATCCACCCTGCGGATCCTCGTTGTCGGAGCCGGCATCGCCGGCCTGGCAGCCGCCCGCGCACTGCGCCTTGCCGGGTTTCGGCCCGAGGTGGTCGACAAGCTCCCGGCGTCCACTGTGGCGGGTGCCGGCATCTTCCTGCCGGGCAACGCGACCCGGGCGCTGCGCGAGCTCGACCTCGACGCGCCGGTGCGGCCGTGCGGCGAGGTGGTGACCCGCCAGCGCTTTCTCGACGCGCGCGGGCGGGAGCTCTGCGAGGTCGACCTGGTCGAGCTCTGGGACGGCGTGGGCGAGTGCCGGGCCCTGCCCCGGGCCGACCTGCACCGGGTGATGCTCAGCGGGGCCGGCGGCGCGGTGCGGCACGAGACCGAGGTGACCCGCGTCGAGGCCGTGGCCGGTGAGACCGCCAAGGTGGAGTTCGGCGACGGCTCCAGCGCGGAGTACGACCTGGTGGTCGGCGCCGACGGCCGGCGCTCCCCAGTGCGGTTGATGACCGCGCTGGGCAGCGCCGCGGCGCCGGTCGGCCAGGTGATGTACCGGAGCGTGGTGACCGGCGGTCCAAAGGTCTCCGAGTGGACCGCGGTGCTCGGCAAGCGGGCCGCGTTCGTCGTGATGCCGATGGGGGCGGGGCGGCTGTTCTGCTACGCCGACGAGGCGGCCACCGCCGCGCCGCCCGACCCCGTGGCGCGGGTCCGGGAGGTCTTCGGGGGCTTGGGCGGCCCGGTGCCCGCCGTCCTCGACGCGATAGAGAAGGTGCAGGTCGCGGTCACCGACGAGGTCGAGATCGGCTGCTGGTCCCAGGGGCCGGTCGTGCTGGTCGGCGACGCCGCGCACGCCACCGCGCCGACGCTCGCCCAGGGCGGCGCCATGGCCCTGGAAGACGCCGTGGTGCTCGCCGACTCGCTGCGCCGGGCCGGTTCGGTGACCGAGGCGCTCTCCGCGTACGAGCGGCGCCGCCGCCCGCGCACCCGCTGGGTCCTGGAGCGCACCCGCGACCGCGACCGGCTCCGCGACATGTCGCCGTCCCTGCGCGACCCGCTGCTGCGCCGGCGCGGCGGCGCCATCTTCGCGGACCACTACCGGGGTCTGGTGGCTCCCTACTAACCCCCGTAGTTGATGGCCGCTGGCGGAGGGCTATCCTGCCCGTTGGACTGCCAGATCAAGAGCCAGCACACATCCGGAGGCCCTGCGTGACCACCGTCGCACCGAAGCCGATCGTGACGCGGCCGTGGCCGGTCCGGGAGCCGGTCAAGGGTTCCGCGTTCGCTCGCATCCTCCGCACCACGGACGCGAAGCAGATCGGGATCATGTACATGGTCACGTCCTTCGTGTTCTTCATGATCGGCGGCCTGATGGCGCTGATCATGCGCGCCGAGCTGGCCCGGCCGGGCATGCAGTTCCTCTCGCCCGAGCAGTACAACCAGCTGTTCACGATGCACGGCACGATCATGCTGCTGTTCTTCGCGACGCCGATCGTGTTCGCGTTCGCCAACTTCGTCGTGCCGATCCAGATCGGCGCGCCGGACGTGTCGTTCCCGCGGCTCAACTCCTTCGCCTACTGGCTGTACGCGTTCGGTGGCACGCTCGCCATCGCCGGCTTCGTCACGCCGGGTGGCGCCGCCGACTTCGGCTGGTTCGCGTACGCCCCGCTCAACGACGCGGTCAACTCGCCCGGCGTGGGCGCCAACATGTGGATCGTGGGCCTGGCCATCTCCGGTCTGGGCACGATCCTCGGCGGCGTCAACATGATCACGACCATCCTCACGCTGCGCGCGCCCGGTATGACGATGTTCCGGATGCCGATCTTCACGTGGTCGATCCTGATCACCGCGCTGCTCGCGATCCTGATCTTCCCGCTGCTGGCCGCCGCGCTCTTCGCGCTCGCCGCCGACCGCATCCTCGGCGCACACGTGTACGACGCGGCCACCGGCGGCCCGCTGCTGTGGCAGCACCTGTTCTGGTTCTTCGGGCACCCCGAGGTGTACATCGTCGCGCTGCCGTTCTTCGGCATCATCAGCGAGGTCGTGCCGGTCTTCAGCCGCAAGCCGCTCTTCGGCTACAAGGGCATGGTCGGCGCGATGATCGCCATCGCGGCGTTGTCGATGAGCGTGTGGGCGCACCACATGTTCGCCACCGGCCAGGTGCTGCTGCCGTTCTTCAGCTTCCTGAGCTTCCTGATCGCCGTGCCGACCGGCATGAAGTTCTTCAACTGGATCGGCACCATGTGGCGCGGCCAGCTGACGTTCGAGTCGCCGATGCTGTTCGCGATCGGCTTCCTGGTGACGTTCCTCTTCGGCGGCCTCTCCGGGGTGCTGCTGGCCAGCCCGCCGGTCGACTTCCACGTCTCCGACTCGTACTTCGTGGTGGCCCACTTCCACTACGTGCTCTTCGGCACGATCGTCTTCGCCGTGTACGCGGGCGTGTACTTCTGGTTCCCGAAGATGACCGGCCGGATGCTCGACGAGCGGCTCGGAAAGATCCACTTCTGGCTGACGTTCATCGGGTTTCACACCACGTTCCTGGTGCAGCACTGGCTCGGCAACGAGGGCTTCCCGCGCCGGTACGCCGACTACCTGCCGGACGACGGCTTCACCACGCTCAACACGATCTCCACGATCGGGTCGTTCGTGCTGGGCGCCTCGACGCTGCCGTTCCTCTACAACGTGTGGAAGTCGTACAAGGCCGGCCCGGTGGTCGAGGTGGACGACCCGTGGGGCCACGGCAACTCGCTGGAGTGGGCCACGTCCTCGCCGCCCCCGCTGCGCAACTTCGACCGGATGCCGCGGATCCGCTCCGAGCGGCCCGCGTTCGACCTCAAGTTCCCGCACCTCGCGGCCGGCTCCCGCCAGGTGGCCGCCCCGCCGGAGGGTGGCGCCAAGCCGCTGACCAGCGAGTCCCGCGGCGGCGCCTCGTACCACGAGGACACCGCGAGCGAGCTCGACCGCTAGCGGGCGTGGAGTTCCCCGGCCTCCGCTGCCGGGTCCGCGCGAGGCCGGTGCCGCTGGATCCGGGCGTCCGTGCGCGGAGCTCTCGAGCTGCCCGCACAGACGGGGCACCCCCGACCGTCTCCGGACCGCTCCGCTGGCTTGGTGGGCCGTCGTGCGGTGGGCGAAGTCCCCGACATTGCCCACTGTGCGTCGCGGCGCGGGGATTGCGTCGCGTTGTGGGCCGCGGAGGGGTGAGGCCGCGGGAGCAACGGTCTGGGTCGATCCCGCTCACCGTCATTTGATCAAGGCCGGTGGGCGGGGCACCTGCCGTCCGCGGTCACCAGCCCGTCCGCCGGCCCGGGGCCGGCGAACGATCAAGGACACGACCACCGAGGCGTGCATCCGCATGGACGGCGACCGGGGTGGCCAAGCCGTCCGTCCTGGTCCAAGCCGCTGCTCCCGCGCTCCGCGGTCGCACAACCCCGGCCCGTCAGGCTGCCGTTCCCATGATCGGTGCTCGGAGACCAGCCCAAGGCAGAGATCGTGGTATGAAGGTGCCCTTGGATAGGCACCGAAATACCACGATCCGCCAGCGTTGGCGCCGATCAAGGGCCGGTCCGCCCGTTGGGTGGGGCGCGGCGGCCGAACCGTGGGACGAACCGGCGCTGATCAGGGGGTCAGGGTGACGCCCGCGGCCTTCATCTCGCGCAGCGCGGCCTCCGTCGTCGCCGGCGCCACCCCGGCGGTCAGGTCGACCAGCACCGTGGTCTGGAAGCCCTCGCGGACCGCGTCCAGCGCGGTCGCCCGTACACAGTGGTCGGTGGCGATGCCGACCACGTCGACCTGGGTCACGTCGTGGGACCGGAGCCAGTCGGCGAGGCCCGTGCCCTCGTCGTCGTGGCCCTCGAAGCCGGAGTACGCCGCCGCGTGCTCGCCCTTGCGAAACACCGCCTCGATGCGGCCGGTGGCCAGGGCCGGGTGGAACTCGACGCCGGTCGTGCCGACCACGCAGTGGCGGGGCCAGGAGTCGACGTAGTCCGGCGAGTCGCTGAAGTGGGCGCCGGGATCGACGTGGTAGTCCTTCGTCGCCACGACGTGCTCCCACGGGCCGTTGGTCAAGGCGCCGGAGATGCCGGCCGCCACGGCGGCACCGCCGCTGACGGCCAGGGAGCCACCCTCGCAGAAGTCGTTCTGTACATCCACGATGATGAGCGCGCGGCTCATGCGAACACCCCTTCTAGGACGCGGAGATCATGGTGACCGGGATGGCCGGGTCACCGGCGGAGAGCTTGAGACCCTCCCAGGGTATGGAGATCAGGCACTGCCGCAGGTGTGCCCGCGACTCGGCCAGCGTGGGGAGGTCGGCGGGCTCGCCCGCGGTCAGGTAGGAGCGCTGGAGCGCGCGGTCACCCAGCTGCTGCTCGGGCGCTCCCTGGGATACCACGATCTCCTCGGTCGCGGTGCCGGTCGGCTTGTGGCGGCGGACGGCGGTCTTGCGCCCACCGACCGTGGCCTTGTTTTCCGAGCGCTTGACCACCGGCCGCCCGTCGACCTCGACGAGCTTGTACACCAGGCCGGCGGTCGGGGCACCGGAGCCGACGACGACGGCGGTGCCGGCGCCGTACATGTCGACCGGCTCGGCGGCGAGCGCGGCGATCGCGTACTCGTCGAGGTCACCGGAGACGATGATCTTCGTCTCCGTGGCACCGAGCGAGTTGAGCAGGTCGCGGGACTGCTGGGCGAGCACCGAGAGGTCGCCCGAGTCGAGGCGGACGGCGCGCAGCTCCGGGCCGGCGACCGCGATCGCGTTGCGGATGCCCTGGCTGATGTCGTACGTGTCGACGAGCAGCGTGGTGTCCTTGCCCAGCGCCGCCACCTGCGAGGCGAACGCGGCCGGCTCGTCGTCGTGCAGCAGCGTGAACGCGTGCGCGGCCGTGCCGGCGGTCGGGATGCCGTAGCGGAAGCCGGCCTCGAGGTTGGAGGTGTATTCGAACCCGGCCAGGTAGGCGGCCCGCGCGGCGGCGACCGCGGACTCCTCGTGGGTGCGGCGGGCGCCCATCTCGATAACGGCCCGGCCGCGGGCGGCGGTGACCATGCGGGCGGCGGCCGCGGCGATCGCGCTGTCGTGGTTGAGCACCGAGAGGGTCAGCGTCTCCAGCAGCACACACTCGGCGAACGTGCCGCTCACGGTCAGGATCGGGGAGCCGGGGAAGAAGAGCTCACCCTCCGCGTACCCCTCGATGTCGCCGGTGAAGCGGTAGGCCGACAGCCACGCGGCGGTCTCGTCGTCGACCACGCCGTGGCTGCGCAGGTGCTCGACCTCGGCTTCGCAGAAGCGGAAGTCGCGGACCAGGTCGACCAGCCGCGCGGTGCCGGCGACCACGCCGTAGCGGCGGCCGGCGGGCAGGCGGCGGGCGAAGACCTCGAAGACGCACTGGCGGCTGGCGGTGCCGTCCTTGAGCGCGGCGCTGAGCATCGTCAGCTCGTAGTGGTCGGTCAGGAGCGCGGTCACGCCCCACAGCCTATTGTTCGGGCAGGGCCCGTAGGGCGTGAGCAAGCTCGCTCCGATTGGTGACGCCGAGCTTGCCGTACACCCGTTGGAGATGGTTTTCGATCGTGCGGGTGGAGAGGAAGAGCTGGTCGGCGATCTGCTTGCTGGCCACACCGGCCGCCGCCAGGCGGGCGATCTGCCGCTCCCGCTCGGTGAGCGCCGGGCGGGCCGCTCGCAGCGCGGGCGTGCGTAGGGCGTCGCAGCGGGCGAGCAGGTCGCCGAGGCGGGCGCTCGCCTCGGAGCGCTCGGCGCCGGTCGTGGCCCGCAGCCGGACCACCGCCATCGCGGCCGCGTCGGCGGCGAAGAGCAGCAGCCCCAGCTCGGCGAACGCGTCGGCGACCGCCAGCAGTTCGGCGCCGTCGCTCACGGCCGCCGCGTGCCGGGCCATCAGCGCGGTGAGCGGGCCGTCGACCACGCCGGCCAGCTCGGCGAGGCGGTCGGCGACGGTCTGTGCCTGGCTCGCGCCGGAGGGCCAGCCGATCGGCAGCGTGGCGCAGCCCAGCCGGACCAGGTCGTGCAGGATCAGTGCCTCGTGGGCCGCGAAGCCGTCGTCGCGCAGCCGCTCGACCAGCCTGACCAGCCCGGTGATCGCCTGCTCGACGTCGCCGCCGCAGGCCGCCACCCAGGCGCGGGCCTGCTCGCGCCACGGGTAGAGGATGGCCATGCCGGGGCGGTGGGTCTGGTCGGAGTCGGCCATCGCCGCCTTCGCCTCGTCGGCGTCGCCGATCAGGGCGGCGGCGTGCGCCCGCTCGGCGTGCGCGAGGCCGGCGAACACCCGGCTGCTGGCGAGCACCGCGCACGCCTGCAGGCTCCCCCGGAGGGCCTCGGCGGTGCGCCCGCGCAGGCGGGCCGACTGGGCGCGGACCACCGACAGGTAGCCGGAGCCGAGCCGGAAGTCGCCCGCGTCGGCCAGGTCGGCGAACTCGTCCGCCACGATCGCGTCGATCCCGGCCAGGTCGCCGGCGATCGTGAGGCGGGTGCCGCGGGCCAGTTCCAGGGCGAGCTGGAGGTAGGGCATCTCGGCCCGCCACAGCGGCGCGTCCGCCTGCACCTGGTCGGTCAGCCGGGCGCTCGTGGCGAGCTGGCCGCGGGCGGCGTGGGCGTGGGCGAGTACGCACTGGGCGAGCCCGTGGGCGGAGGGTGTCGCGGTGGGACTGTCCACGGTCGACTGCGCGAGCTGGCACGCCGCTGCCGTCTCCAGCCGGTGCAGCCGCATGATCGCCTCGAACGAGTGCACCCGGGCCCGCAGCCCCGGGTCGTCCACCGTGGCCGCGTCCTTGGCAATCTCGTCTACAGCGGACTCCCGCCCCAGCCCCCAGTACGACACCAGGCCGCGGACCACCAGCCACCGGCTGCGCCGCTGGTCGGAGTCGATCTCGCCGCGCACCGACTCGAGGACCGGGAGCGCCTCCTCGGACCGGTCCATGAACATCAGGATCGCGGCGAGCAGGTCGGCCGCGTCGAAGCCGCCGCCGATGTCGAGCGCCGCCCGCGCGAGGCGGGCGCCGAGATGCATGTTGAACCGGCCGAACGCCTGGGCGCCGGCCAGCAGCAGCATGACCGGGTCGGTGGCGGTGCCGGAGTCCAGCCGCCACTCCGCCACCCGCAGCAGGTCGTCGCGGCGGCGGGTGCCGGCCCCCTCGACCAGCGTGGCGAGGCGCGCCTTGAGCCGCATGGCCCGGGTGACCGGGCAGCGCTGGCGGACCACCTCCCCGTACAGCGGGTGGGCCAGCCGCACGTGGTGGCGGCGGTCGCTGGCCGCGACCCGGATCAGTCCCCGCTCCTCGGCGCTCTCCACCGGCGCCTCGCCGGCCGCCTCGATCAGCAGCGAGAGCCCGATCGGCTCGCCGAACGCGACCAGCTCGATCACCTCACGCACGTCGTCGCTGAGGTCGCCGATGCGGGCGTCGATCAGGTCGGTGAGGCGGGGTGCCAGGTCGAACTCGCCGGTCCAGCGCCACACCCCGTACGGCCGGGTGAGCTCGACGCTCGTCGACGCGGCGATCACCAGCTCGCGCAGCAGCAGCGGGTTGCCCGCCGAGAGGCGCCAGAGGCGGTCGGCCGAGCTGGTGTCGACCGGGCCGCCGAGCATCTCCACCAGCAGGGCGTGGGTGTCGGCGGCGGAGAGCGGGGCGAGCTCGTCGTGGTCGACCAGGTCGTCGGTCCACAGTGCACGCACCGGCAGCGGCACCTGCTCGCCGGTGCGCAGGGTGCCCAGCACGGTGGCGCGCGCGTCGCGGGCGACCAGGTAGACCAGCGCGGCCGAGGACGGGTCGAGCAGGTGCGCGTCGTCGATCGCGAGCACCATCGGGCGCCCGGCGGCCTGGCGGTGCAGCGCGTCGACGGCCCAGCGCAGCAGGCCGGCCGGCGAGACGCCGACCGGCTGGTCGCCGGGGAGCACCTGGGCCATGCCGCCGAAGGGCAGCCCGGCCACCGCGATGCTCGCCGTGGCCGTCCAGACCGCGTATCGCTCGGGAGCCAGGATGCTCACCGCCTCGCGCAGCAGGCGGGTCTTACCGATGCCGGCGGTGCCGCTCAGGATGAGGCCGCGGCGGTCGCCACTCGTGGCCGAAGCGACGATGCGGCCAAGCTCATCAGCCCGGCCGACGAATTGCCACGGGCCCACCCGCGGAGCATATAGAGCCGGCCAACGACGCGTGGACCACCAGATGTGCCAACTTGAGTAGCGGACCGGTCAGCGGTGAGTAGCGGCCGGGCTGCCGTATGCCGCCGCGGGCAAATACCGTTCCGGTGCGCGGACCGCGCGCTTCTCGCGTACGGGCCGCACGAGTCGTGGGCGAAGCGGAGCGCGAGTGTTCGGCCGCTCCTGGAAGGCGAGGCTGGCAGATGACGGCAGCAGTTGGCGCGGTGGGCTCGGTGGGGGTCGAGTCCGACGCCGGGGGACGGCGCGGGATCCGGCTCCGTGACGATCCGGTCGACCCCTTGCCGGACGAGCCGACGGCGGTGGTGGTGGCCGGGGGTGGCCGCGCCGCCCTCCTCGACGCGCTGCTCGGCAGCTCCGGACCCGCGCCGGACGTCCCGGCGAGCGCCTACCTGGTGGTGCAGCCCGGGCTGCGGGTGGCCGCCTGGGCGTACCTGCCGGGTGCCCGGCTGCCGCAGCCGTACGACCTGGCGGGACCCAGGTCGGGCGGCTTCGTGCGGCCGCCGCGGCGGCTGGAGCTGTCGTTGCCCGATCCGCTGCTACGGCACTTCACGCTGATCCGCGCGCCCGATATGTCCACACTGGACGTGGCCGGCAGCCGGATCCTGCTCGACGTGGTCCGCCGCGCCGGCGCCCTGGTCTACGCCGGAGACGGCGGGCAGGACCTGGTCGCCCGCGTCGCCGAGTCCGGGGCGGCGGTGTTTCGCGCGCTGCCCGGTGGAGCCGCCGGCGACCGGGCGTTCGACGCCGGTCCCGGCATGGCCGACATCGGTGGGCTGCGGCGTGCGCTGGTCGAGTGGGCGGGTGCGGAGGCGCTGGCCCGGGCCAGCGCAAACCCGCCGATGCTCCCCGGTGCGTACGGGACGGTCCGGGTCGCCGACGGCGCGCACGAGTCGGGGTGGGCCGAGCGGCTCGACCGGGCCTGCGTCGCGGCCGCGCGCACGGTGCGGCAGCGGCTCGCCATCGAGCTGGCCAACGTGCACCTGCGGGGCACCCAGGAGATCGTCTTCGGGGTCGGCTCGGCCGGCCTGCCCGACGTGCTCGACCGGGAGATGCACGCGGTGTCGCTGCGGGCCGTCGCCGAGTGCGACGCCGCCGTCGACCGCATCCTGGACGACGCGCTCACCCAGGTGCTCGGCGAGATCCCATCCGAGGGGGTACGCCGGCGCGTGGCGCTCGCCGTCCGCCACGAGGTCACCGGCGAGGGCGACGTCGCCAACCCGGCCCGGGTCCTGCTGGTCACCAGCACCGCCGGCGTCGCCACGATCGTGGGTACGGGGGCGGTCACCGCGCTGGCCGCGTACCGCGACGAGACCGACCGCGCGCTCCTGCCGCCGCTCGGCGTGGGGCTGTCCGGCGCCTGCTACCAGCACTGGGCCGCGCCCGACCGGGCCGACCAGGGGAACGCCCGCACCTGGCTGCAGCAGGCCGTGCGCGGCGTGGAGCTGGAGCTGCTCTCCGAGGTGTCGCGGCGGTTCGAGGCGGTACGGCACGCGCTCAACACCCTGCTGACCGACGCCGTCGATCACGGGATCCTGCTGGCCTGAGCGCGGTATCCGGCCGACTTGGGGCCGCCAAAACGCTCATTAGGCACAAAGCAGGACGTTGGCGTTCCTCGGTTCCGCGAAAGCGGTGGCACGATGGGGGGCATGGCGGCTCCACAGGTTGCGCCGGTCGAGACTCCGGACGTTGACGAGGTGCCGGTCGCGGACCGGGCATGGGTGACGATCGTGTGGGACGATCCGGTCAACCTGATGTCGTATGTCACCTGGGTCTTCCAGAAGCTGTTCGGCTACAGCAAGGACAAGGCCGAAAAGCTGATGCTGGACGTGCACCACAAGGGCAAGGCCGTGGTGTCCAGCGGCGCCCGGGAGCGGATGGAGCACGACGCCTCACAACTGCACGCGTACGGCTTGTGGGCCACGGTCGACCAAGCCTGAAGGGCCAACTGGTTTCCGGCGCTGGTCCTCGTTTCGCGAGACGAGGACCAGCGCTGAGTGAGGGATATTCGTGAGCATGTTCCGCCGGCACGGAGAGCACTGTGTCGCCACGTTCGCCCCGGACGAGGTGCGCGTGCTGCGCAAGGTCGCCTCGGAGGTCGTGGGGCTGCTCAGCGAGGGCTTCGACCACGAGGACCCGGTGGTCGAGCGGCTCTTCCCCGACATCTATCCCGAGGACCCGCACAACTCGGCCGAGTTCCGGCGGTACACCGAGGGCGACCTCAAGACCAGCAAGATCGACCAGGCCGGCGCGATCCTGGCCGTGCTCCCCTCGGACGGGGGCGGCGAGGTGCGGCTCGACTGGGACACCGCCGAGGCCTGGCTGCGCGCCCTCAACGACGCGCGGCTCGCGATGGGCGTGCGGCTGGAGATCAAGGCCGACACCGACCTGGGCGAGGAGCTGGACGAGGCCGTGCTGCGCGACCCGACCTCGTCCCGCGTCTTCCAGCTCTCCGTCTACGCCTACCTCGGCTACCTGCAGGAGTCTCTGCTCAACGCCCTCACCGACTAGCCCCGTCCGTGATCGAAGCTCCCTCCACGTCGTTCTAGCGACATGAAGGGAGCCTTGATCACGGTCAGCCGAGGAGGGCCAGCTCCTCGCCGGTCAGCCGCAGGTCGACGGCGGCCACCGAGTCCCGGATGCTCTCCGGGCGGCTGGCGCCGGGGATCGGGACGACCACCGGTGACTTCGCCAGCATCCAGGCCAGGCAGACGCGCTGCGGGCTGACCCCGCGCGCCTCGGCCACCTCGGCGAACGGGGCGAACCGGCTGCCCAGCTCGCCGGCCTGCGCGATGCCGCCCAGCGGCGACCAGGGCAGGAACGCGATGCCGAGCTCGTGGCAGAGCTCCAGCTCCGGCTCGGAGCCGCGGAAGGCGGGGGAGAACTGGTTCTGCACGGAGACCAGCCGGCCGCCGAGGATCTCCTGGGCGAGCCGGATCTGCTCCGGGTTGGCGTTCGAGATGCCGGCCATCCGGATCTTGCCGGCGTCCAGCAGGTCGCGGATGGCGCCGACCGAGTCCTCGTACGGGGTGCGCGGGTCGGGGCGGTGAAACTGGTACAGCCCGATCGCGTCGACGCCCAGCCGCTTGAGCGACGCCTCGCACGCCTCGCGCAGGTAGCTCGGCGAGCCGTTGAGCGTCCAGCTGCCGTCGCCGGGACGGAGGTGCCCGCCCTTCGTGGCGACCAGCACGCCCGAGGTGTCCCCGCCGTAGCTGGCCAGCGCCTGGGCGATCAGCGTCTCGTTGTGGCCGTCGTCGTTGGCGTACAGGTGGTAGGCGTCCGCGGTGTCGATCAGCGTCACGCCGGCGTCGAGCGCGGCGTGGATCGTACGGACGGAACGCTCCTCGTCGGGCCGCCCCTCGATAGACATCGGCATGCCGCCGAGCCCGATCGCGCTTACCTCGACATCTCCGATACGGCGATACTCCATGGCAACCACCCTGGCCCGCCTCGCGCGCGCGATCCAACAGAAGAAACTGCTGAGATTGAGCGCATAGACTGCTCAATCGTGGAGCTGCGCCATCTCGAATACTTCGTCGCCGTCGCCGAGGAGCAGCACTTCACCCGGGCGGCGGAGCGGATGCGGGTGGCCCAGTCCGGGCTCTCCGCGTCGATCCGCTCGCTGGAGCGGGAGCTGGGCGCGCCGCTGTTCGTCCGGTCCACCCGGCGGGTCGAGCTGACCGAGGCGGGCCGGGCGCTGCTCGCCGAGGCGCGGCGCACGCTCGCCAGCGCCGACGCGGCCCGGCAGGCGGTCGCCGCGGTCAAGGGGTTGCTGCGCGGCACGCTCGCGGTCGGCGCCGAGCAGTGCCTGGGCGTGGTCGACGTGGCCCGGCTGCTCGCCGACTTCCGCGACCGCCACCCCAACGTCGAGATCCTGCTGCGCCAGGGCGCCTCCGGCGATCTCTGCACCGAACTGCAGGCCGGGCGCCTCGACATGGCGTTCGTCGCCGGCGACGGCAAGCCCCCGCTCGACCTGATCCCGCTCGCGGCCGAGCCGATGATGGTGGTCTGCCACCCGGCGCACCGCTTCGCCGACAGCGCGGCGGTCGACTGGGACGAGCTGGAAAAGGAGATCTTCGTCGACTTCCACCGCGGCTTCGGGGCCCGCGAGGTGACCGAGGAGGAGTGCGCGGAGCGGCGGCTCTCCCGGCGGGTGGCGGTGGAGGTCAACGACGTGCACAGCCTGCTCGACTTCGTCGGTGCCGGGCTGGGCGTGGCCGTCGTGCCCCGGCCGATCGCGTACAAACGCCCCAACCAGGTGCGCGCGGTGCCGCTGACCGGCCCCTCGGCGTACACGTGGCGGGTCTGGGTGGCACTGCCCGCCGGCCGCCCGGCCAGCCCGCCCGCGGCGGCGCTGTTGCGCCAAGCACAACTCACCGAGTGACCACCGTGGCACAGGGTAGGCTGTTGGGCGTGCTGACCATCGATCGGGCGATCGTCGACGCGATCCTCGCCCACGCTCGCCGGGACCACCCGGACGAGGCGTGTGGCGTCGTCGCGGGCCCGGTGGGCAGCGACACGCCGGTCCGGCACATCCCGATGCAAAACGCGGCCCGCTCGATGACCTTCTACGAGTTCGACTCGATGGAGTACCTGAAGGTGTGGCGGGAGATGGACGACCGTGACGAGGAAGCGGTGGTCATCTACCACTCGCACACCGCCACGGAGGCATACCCGTCCCGCAGCGACGCGTCGATCGCCGGCTGGCCCGAGGCGCACTACCTGCTGGTCTCCACCCGCGATCCGGCGGTCGAGGAGATCCGTTCATTCCGCATCGTGGACGGTGCCGTAACCGAGGAGCCCGTCCGGATCGTTGATGCGACCGTGGATCCGCACGCCGTGCAGACGTACATGTTCGGGCAGAGCCCGGCGACGGTCGACTACGAGTGTTCCGGCCGCTGAGCACTCGCGCCGTCCGCCCGTTGTCGATCTTTCTCCGAGGAGTTTTCCGCCATGGCCATCGAGGTTCGCATCCCCACCATCCTGCGCAGCTACACCGGCGGCGCCAAGGTCGTCGAGGGCAGTGGAGACACGCTCAGCGATCTCCTGTCCGACCTTGACGCGCGCCACTCCGGCCTGCGCGGCCGGCTCGTTACCGAAGAGGGTGGCCTGCACCGCTTCGTCAACGTGTACGTCAACGACGAGGACGTCCGCTTCCTCGGCGCCCTCGACACCAAGCTCTCCGACGGCGACACCGTGACGATCCTGCCGGCTGTGGCTGGCGGGGCGTTCGGGTTCGCGGCCGCCGCGGCGATGCTCGGCAACCCCCTCTAGGGGCGGCGCCATGGCGCGATACGACAGCCTGCTGGACGCCTGCGGTGGCACGCCGCTGGTCGGCCTGCCCCGGCTGTCACCGGTGGTGCCTCCGGGGGCACCACCGGTGCGCCTGTGGGCCAAGCTCGAAGACCGCAACCCGACCGGCTCGGTCAAGGACCGGGCGGCGCTGTTCATGGTGCGCGCCGCCGAGGAGTCCGGCGGGCTGCGCCCAGGCGACACGATCCTCGAGCCGACGAGCGGCAACACCGGCATCTCGCTGGCCATGGTGGCCAAGCTGCGGGGGTACCGGCTGGTCTGCGTGATGCCGGAAAACGTCTCGACCGAGCGGGTGCAGCTGCTCCGCATGTACGGCGCTGAGATCATCTTCTCGCCGGCGGCGGGCGGCTCCAACCAGGCGGTGGCGACGGCCAAGCAGATCGCGGCCGAGCACCCCGACTGGGTCATGCTCTTCCAGTACGGCAACGAGGCCAACGCCCGCGCCCACTACGAGACCACCGGTCCGGAGCTGCTGCGCGACCTGCCGTCGATCACCCACTTCGTGGCCGGGCTGGGCACCACCGGCACGCTGATGGGCACCGGTCGGTACCTGCGGGAAAAGGTCGACACGATCGACATCGTGGCGGCCGAGCCCCGGTACGGCGAGCTGGTCTACGGCCTGCGCAACATCGACGAGGGCTACGTCCCCGAGCTGTACGACGCGACCGTGCTCACCCGCCGTTTCTCGGTCGGCACCCGCGACGCGGTGCTCCGCACCCGGCAGCTCGTCGAGGTCGAGGGCCTCTTCGTCGGCTTCTCCACCGGAGCGGTGCTGCACGCCGCCCTGGCGATGGCCCACGAGGCGGTCAAGGCCGGCCGGCGCGCGGACGTGGCGTTCGTCGTCGCCGACGGCGGCTGGAAGTATCTGTCGACCGGCGCGTACGGCGGCACCCTCGCGGACGCCGAAGAAGCCCTCGAAGGCCAGCTCTGGGCCTAAGCCTCGCCAGGCCCGCAGGGCCGCCAGCGTCGTGGCGAGCACCAGCGGTACCCCAGATACCTTATGGGGGCGCCATAACGTACTTCCGGTACCGCTGGTGCTCATCCCGGCGGCTGACCGCGCTATGACCCGGGCCGCACCGTTCGGGGATGGACCACCCTGGCCGGCACTCGCGTCAGTGCCGGCCCGGGCGGTAGAACCTGGGCATCGCGCTCGCTAGATCGCGCGTACCGTAAGCACGATCGAAGCGACCAGAGGGATCGTGGCGAGGGCCAGCATGATCCAGGGGAGGCGGCGGCGCTGGATGGACATGAACGCGCCCACCGTCAGCCCGATCCCGACCAGGCCGATGGCGATGAACGACGGCTCGTACCAGGTGGGTGGGTTGCCCCGCCACAGGGCCAGCAGTGCCCGCGTCGCCACGAGCAGGCCCACCAGGCCGAGGGCGGTCGCCCAGGCGCACATCGCGACGAGCTTGCCGCTCGGTGGCGAGGGGTCGGCGGAGCCGGGTAGGCGAAAAGCCCGGGACGTCCCGGGCTGGGTCGAGTCGGGCTCCGGCCGGGGTTCGCGCTGGATGCGCAGGCCGAGGCCCTCGACAAAAGAACGTTCCGGGTTCGACTCGTCAGCCTCGGTCGACACGTGGTTACCGTCCTGTCGCGGGTTGGGGATGCGGGCTCACCGTGTGCAACGGGGCCGTATCACTCCGCGTAACGGCGACAGTGGAGGACCACACGAATCCCACGATCCTCACGCCCAATGTCACCTTGGCGACATGTTGTATCAGTTCTTTCTGTCGCGCCCTGGTCACGGCGTAGGCTGCGCACCGTGACTGACTCGACGGTAAGGATCTTCGGGCCAACCGCCGAGGGCCTCTCGATAGCCGAGCGTGAAGCCGGGACCGCAGGATGCGACTGACGGTGCTTGGCTGCGCCGGCAGTTTCCCGGGCCCGGAGTCCGCCTGCTCGGCATACCTCGTCGAAGAGGACGACTTCCGGCTCCTGATCGACTTCGGGTCTGGCTCGCTCACCGCCCTCCAGCGGTACGCCGGGCTGCACGCCATCGACGCCATCCTCATCACCCACCTGCACTGCGACCACATGCTCGACGCCTGCACGTACGTGGTGGTGCGGCGCTACGACCCGTCCGGCCCGCTGCCGCCGATCCCGGTGTACGCCCCGGCCGGCGCGCCGGACCGGATCGCCGCCGCGTACAGCCAGGAGGAGGGGCCGGTCGACGACGTGTACACGTTCTACGGCCTGCAGCCGGGCACGTTTCCGATCGGGCCCTTCACGGTCACCGTCGACCGGGTCAACCACCCCGTCGAGACGTACGGAGTGCGACTGGAGTCGAAGGGGCGGGTGCTCGCGTACTCGTCCGACACGGCCCCGTGCGAGGCACTCCTGCGGCTCGCCCTCGGCGCCGACCTGTTTCTCTGTGAAGCGAGCTACCTCGATGGCATGGACAATCCGCCGGACCTGCACCTGACCGGTCGGGAGGCCGGTGAGGTCGCCACCAAGGCCGGGGTTGGCCAGCTATTACTGACGCATCTCGTTTCCGCCTGGGGCAGCGAGGCGGACACGTTCGACGCCGCGTCCGCCGCCTTCACCGGACCGCTGGAGATCGTCAGGCCTGGATCCCGGTACGACATCTGAAGTTTGCACCACTGTTCGCCGATGCGTCAGTTGGGTGTAGCCTGCCGCACCGGCGCGAACCTCACGGTGAGCGCATGCGTATCGCGATCATCGCGGAGTCGTTCCCCCCGGACGTCAACGGCGTCGCGCACTCCGTCGTCCGCATCGCTGAGCACCTGGTCAGGCGCGGTCACACCCCCCTGGTCATCGCTCCGGCCCCGTCATCGTCGACCCGGGGCCTCACCGGCGTGCATCCGTTTCCCGTGATCCGGGTACCGAGCATGCCGTTGCCGCGTTACCGCAGCCTCCGGCTGGGACTGCCCGGCCCCAAGCTCACCGAGGCGCTGGTCTCGCACGCCCCTGACATGGTCCACCTCGCCTGCCCGTTCCTGCTCGGCGCGCGCGGCGTCGCCCTCGCCCAGCAGCGGCGGATGCCCTGCCTCGCCGTGTACCAGACCGACGTGGCCGCCTACGCGCGCACGTACGTCGGCTGGGGCGAGGCCGCCGTCTGGAAGTGGATGCGCACGATCCACAACGGCGCCGACCGGACTCTCGCGCCGTCCACCCGATCCGCCGCCGACCTGGTCGCCCATGGGATCCAGCGGGTATGGCTGTGGCAGCGCGGCGTCGACACCGTCCGGTTCGACCCGGCCAAGCGCAACGATCTGGTACGCAAGGCGCTGGCCCCGAACGGCGAGGTGCTCGTCGGGTACGTGGGCCGCCTCGCCGCCGAGAAACGGGTCGACCTGCTCGCCAAGACGTCCGAACTGCCCGGGGTACGCGTGGTGATCGTCGGCGACGGCCCGGCCCGGCGCGACCTGGAGAAGGCGCTGCCCACGGCGGTCTTCCTCGGCGCCCGGCACGGCGGGCAGCTGGCGCGGCTCTTCGCGAGCTTCGACATCTTCGCGCACACGGGGCCGCACGAGACGTTCGGCCAGACCATCCAGGAGGCGCTCGCCAGCGGCCTCCCGGTGGTCGCGCCGTCCGCGGGCGGTCCGCTCGACCTGGTCACGCCCGGGGTGAACGGCACGCTGGTACCCCCCGAGGACGCGGACGCCCTCGCGGGCGCGGTCGCCGAACTCGCGACGGACGGTGAGCTGCGCCGCCAGTACGGCACCAACGCCCGCTCGGGCGTCGAGGGCCGCACCTGGAGCGCGGTCGGGGACGAGCTGATCGCTCACTACGAGTCGATCCTGGCCAGCCCCGGCGTCACCCGCCACGTCCGAGTCGCGGCATGAGGATCGTCCGGCTGGCGAACTTCGTCATGCCCCGTTCCGGTGGCCTCCGTACCGCACTCCGCTGCCTCGGTGAGGGCTACCTCGCCGCGGGTCACGAGCCGGTGATGATCGTGCCCGGCCCCGAGATGTCCGACGAGATGACCCCGCACGGCCGGGTGATCACGCTGCCCGGACCGGAGGTGCCGGGCAGCGGCGGGTACCGCCTGCTGATCACCGGCCGGCGGCGGCTGACCAAGCTGCTCGACCGCTTGGAGCCCGACCACATCGAGGTCTCCGACCGCTCGACGCTGCGGTGGACCGGGCGGTGGGCCCGCGACCGCGGCGTGCCGTCGATGATGGTGTCGCACGAGAGCCTCGCCGGGCTGCTGACCGTCTGGGGTGTGCCGGAGTCGATCCGCGTGGGCTTCGCCGACCTGGCCAACAAGCGCACCGCCCGGGCGTACGACACGATCGTCTGCACCACCGCGTGGGCGGCCGCCGAGTTTCGCCGACTGGGCGTGGAAAACCTGGTCGAGGTGCCGCTCGGCGTCGACCTGGAGACGTTCCACCCGAGCCGGCGCGACCACGAGGTGCGGGCCCGGTACGCCGCCGACGACGAGGTGCTGCTCGTGCACTGCAGCCGCCTCTCCGGCGAAAAGCACCCGGAGATCGCGGTCGACACGGTGGCGGCGTTGCGGGCCGCCGGCGTACCCGCGGTGCTCGTGGTGGTCGGGGACGGGCCGCGGCGCGAGGCGCTCGAAAAGCGGGCCGCCGACCTGCCGGTGCGCTTCCTCGGTTTCGTGGCCGACCGAAACGACGTGGCCAACCTGCTCGCCTGCGCCGACGTGGTGGTGGCGCCCGGGCCGGTGGAGACGTTCGGCCTGGCGGCGCTGGAGTCCCTGGCCTGCGGCAGCCCGGTCGTGGTGAACGCCGCAAGCGCGCTCCCCGAGGTGGTCGGCCCGGCGGGCATCGGGGCCGACGGCACCGGCGCCGACTTCGCCGAGGCGGTACTCCGGCTGCTGGACCGCCCGGAGAGGCGGCGGCGGGCGGCGGCGCGGGCCCGGGCCGAGCAGTTCTCCTGGCCCGCCGCGGTGGAGGGCTTCCTGCGCGCGCACGGCGCGCCGGTGACGGCCGGGAGCACGGCCTCGGGGAGTTCGGTGTGTTGACCTTCGTCGCCCTCGGCGACTCCACGACCGCGGGCTTCGGCGACCCGATGCCCGACGGCAGCTGGCGCGGCTGGGCCGCTCTGCTCGCCGACGGTCTGGCACCGCCCGGGCAGGTCGCCTTCCACAACCTGGCCGCGAGCGGCGCGCTCTCCGCCGACGTGGCCCGCGACCAGCTACCGGCGGCCCTGGATCACAAGCCGGACGTCGCGGCCGTACTCGTGGGGGTCAACGACACGCTGCGGCGCGGCTTCGACGTGTCGGCGATCGGCAACGCGATGGACCACACGATCGGGTCGCTGCACCGCGCCGGCGCGCTCGTGCTCAGCGCCTGCTTCCCCGACCCGGGGCGGCTCTTCCGGCTGCCCGCGCCGCTGGCCCGCCCGCTGTCCCGGCGGATCGCCGCGGTCAACGCGGTCACCCACGCCGTCGCGGCCCGGGTGCCCGGCGTGCATCTCGACCTCAACCTGCTGCGCGACGCGTACGACCCTCGCATGTGGAGCGTCGACCGGCTGCACCCCGGCGAGCGCGGCCACCGCCTGCTGGCCGGCTCCTTCTACGACCTGCTCGCCGTCCGGGGCGGTCCGGCCCACCGGCGCCCCGATCCCGAGCCGGGCAACCCGCAGCCGACCCGCGCCGCCCGGGTCTGGTGGATGGCCACGCAGGGTAGCGCCTGGCTGTACCGGCGCTCGCGCGACCTGGTCCCGTCGCTGGCCCGCATGGCGATCGCCGAGTGGTGGTACGACCTGCGCGGCATCGCCAGCGACATGGACGAGGCGATCCAGAAGGAGATCAGCACGGCGGTCGCGATGTTTGCCGACGGGCATCAGGCCGGCGCGACCACCGGCAAGCCCAGCTGACCAGCCCGATCGGAAACGGCGTCGGTGGCAGTAGGCACGATCCGGGCAGTCGGCGCCCGCGGCTCCGGGGCCCCCGCGCAAGCGGTCTGCGGCCGGTGCGGACGGGGCAAAGAAACTGGAACGCCGTGAGCCACGCCCGGGGTGGCGGGAAGAGCGGTCGAAGGGGGCACATAAGGTGTGCGCATGGGACGACCGGACGGGCGCGCGCCCGACGAACTGCGGCCGGTGACGCTGACCCGCCGGTGGAGCATGCATCCTGAAGGCTCGGTCCTCGTGGAGTTCGGCGCGACGCGCGTGCTCTGCACGGCGAGCGTGACCGAGGGTGTGCCGCGCTGGCGCAAGGGCTCCGGGCTCGGCTGGGTCACGTCGGAGTACTCGATGCTGCCCCGCGCCACCACCACCCGCTCCGACCGGGAAAGCGTCAAGGGGCGGGTCGGCGGGCGCACCCACGAGATCTCCCGGCTGATCGGTCGCAGCCTCCGGGCCTGCATCGACCTCAAGGCGCTCGGCGAAAACTCGATCGTGCTCGACTGCGACGTGCTCCAGGCAGACGGCGGCACGCGCACGGCGGCGATCACCGGGGCGTACGTGGCGCTGCACGACGCGGTCACCTGGATGGCCAAGCGCGGGCTGCTGGCCGGCAAGCCGGCGGACGCGGTGCACCGTTCGGTCGCCGCGGTGAGCGTCGGCGTGATCGACGGCCAGCCGCGCCTCGACCTCTGCTACGACGAGGACGTGGCGGCCGAGGTCGACATGAACATCGTCTGTACCGGCGCGGGTGACTTCGTCGAGGTGCAGGGGACCGGCGAGTCCGGGGTGTTCGACCGGGCCCAGTTGGACGCGCTGCTCGACCTGGGCGTGGCCGGCTGCGCCCAGCTGGCCGACCTGCAGAAGGCGGCGCTCGCATGACCGGGCCGCTGCTCGCCGGGGAGGGCGCGTCTTGATGACCAGGCTGCTGCTCGCCGGGGAGGGCGCGCTCTCATGACCAAGCTGCTGCTCGCTACGCGCAACGCGAAGAAGCTGCTGGAGCTGCAGCGGATCCTGGACAAGGCGCTCGGTCCGCATGCGGTCGAGCTGGTCGGCCTGGGCGACGTGCCCGACTACGTCGAGGCGCCCGAGACCGGTCTCACCTTCGGCGAAAACGCGCTGCTCAAGGCGCGCGAGGGGGTCAGATACACCGGGCTGCCCACGGTCGCCGACGACTCCGGCCTGGCGGTCGACGCGCTCTCCGGCATGCCCGGCGTCTTCAGCGCCCGCTGGTCCGGCCGGCACGGCGACGACAAGGCCAACCTCGACCTGGTGCTCGCCCAGATCGGCGACGTGCCCGACGAGCACCGCGGTGCGGCGTTCGTCTGCGCGGCCGCGTTGGTGCTACCCGGCGGCAAGGAGCACCTTGTCGAGGGGCGCCAGCTGGGCCGGCTGATCCGCACTCCGCGCGGCGAGGGTGGCTTCGGCTACGACCCGATCTTCCTCGGCGACGGCCAGGACCGGACGAACGCGGAGCTGACCGCCGAGGAGAAGGACGCGATCAGCCACCGCGGTAAGGCGTTCCGGGCACTGGCGAAGGTCGTCGCGAAGACGCTTCCCGTGGCGCCTCGATAGGCACCGTGGGGAGCACGGCGGTGCGGGGCCGGCGGCGAAACGTCCACCACCGGTAGAGCACGTAGTTGAAGACCAGGTTGGTGCCGCCGGCCACGATCCGGGCGACGGTGAGGTTGAGGCCGAGCGCCTGGAGCGCGAGCACCGCGGTGAGCGTCAGCACGTAGTCGCCGAGCACCTGCGGCACGAACCGGGCCAGCTGCGGCCCGACCGCGTGCCCGTGCGCCCGGAACGCGACGTGCCGGTTGAGCGCGAAGTTCAGCGCGTACGTGGCCCAGAAGGCGAGCGTGACCGAGACCGCGTTGGGCAGCGGCGTGAGCCGGTGCAGGAGGGTCAGCAGCGTCAGGTCGAAGGTGAAGCCCACGCCCGCGAGGAGCAGAAACCGTGGCAACGAGTGGCGCGATACGGCGGCGACGCGTCCGCGCCAGCGAGGACCCACAGGGGGCAACCTTACAACCCGACCTCCGGCGGGCCTCTATGTCAGCGGGCCGACGCGGGCCTCGACGGCGGTGAGTAGCGTGCGGTCGCGCACGGTGTGCCGGGCCTGTTCGAGTACGGGCGCCAGGAACATGTCCGGGCCCGGCTCGCCGGCGAACTCGCCCACGGCCGCGATCGCGACCTCGCCGGCCGGTGAGGGGCGCAGCGGGCGGCGCAGTTGCAGGCCGCGTACGGCGGAGAGCAGCTCGACCGCGAGCAGGCTGGTCAGGTTGTCGAGCACCCGGCGGAGCTTGACCGCGGCCGCCCAGCCCATCGATACGTGGTCCTCCTGCATGCCTGAGGTCGGCAGGGAGTCGACCGAGGCGGGCGAGGCGAGCCGGCGGTTTTCCGCGACGATGCCGGCCGCCGTGTACTGGGCGATCATCAGGCCGGAGTTGACGCCGGGGTCCGGCGAGAGGAAGGCGGGCAGGTCGCGTGACCGGCAGACGTCGAGCAGCCGGTCGACCCGCCGCTCCGAGATCGCACCCACCTCGGCCGCCGCGATCGCCATGAAGTCGGCCGCGAAGCCGAGCGGCGCGCCGTGGAAGTTGCCCGTGGACTCGACCCGCCCGTCCGGCAGTACCACCGGGTTGTCCACCACGCTCGCCAGCTCGCGCTCGGCCACCTGCGCGGCGAAGGTCAGCGTGTCGCGGGCCGCGCCGGCCACCTGGGGAGCGCAGCGCATCGAGTACGCGTCCTGCACCGCGTGGGCCAGGTCGTCGCGGTGCGAGTCCATGATTTCCGAGTGCTGGAGCAGGCGGTGGATGTTGGCCGCGGAGACCGCCTGGCCGGGGTGCGGGCGGATCGCGTGCAGCTCCGGCTGGAACGGGCGGTCGGTGCCGAGCATCGCCTCGATGGCGAGCGCAGCGGTCAGGTCGGCCATCGTAAGCAGGTGCGCCGCGTCTTCGATCGCCAGCAGCAGCATGCCGAGCATGCCGTCGGTGCCGTTGACCAGCGCGAGCCCCTCCTTGGCGGCGAGCGTGACGGGGCGCAGCCCGGCCCGGTGCAGCGCCTCGCCGCCGTCCATCCGGGCGCCCGACTTGTCGAGCACCCACCCCTCGCCGAGCAGCACCAGCGCGCAGTGGGCGAGCGGCGCGAGGTCGCCGGAGGCGCCGAGCGAGCCGTGCTCCGGCACCCACGGCGTGACGTCGTGGTTGAGCAGGTCGACCAGCGCCTGCGCGACCAGCGGGCGCACCCCGGAGCGGCCGAGCGCGAGGGACCGTACCCGCAGCAGCATCATCGCCCGGACCACCTCGCGGGGCATCGGGTCGCCGACCCCGGCCGCGTGCGAGCGGATCAGCGCGTGCTGGAGCTCGGCCCGCCGCTCAGGCGCCACGAACGTGTTGGCGAGCGCGCCGAAGCCGGTCGAGACGCCGTAGACCGGCCGCCCCGCGCGCTCGATGCCGTCGACGATCGCGCGGCTGCGTTCCATGGCGTCGATTGTGGAGGGTGCGAGGCGGACCGGGGTCTGGGCGCGGGCGACGGCGGCGACGTCGGCGGCGGTGACGCCGGTGGGCTGGACGGTGACGGTCATCGCGAAGGCACTCCATTGTGCACGGTGTGGCGGACGAGTGGCACGCCTGGCCGGTAGGCCAGGTGCAGGTGGGACGGCGCGTCGAGCACGACCAGGTCGGCCCGGGCGCCGGGCCGCAGGACGCCGATGTCCGTGCGGCGCAACGCCCGCGCGCCACCCGCGGTGGCGGCCCAGACCGCCTCCGCCGGGGTCATACCCATCTCGCGTACGGCGAGTGCAATGCAGAACGGCATGGAGGTGGTGTACGAGGAGCCGGGGTTGCAGTCGGTGGCGAGCGCGACGGTCACCCGTGCGTCGAGCAGGCGGCGGGCATCCGGGTACGCCGAGCGGGTGGAGAACTCGGCGCCGGGCAGCAGCGTCGCCACCGTCGCCGAGCCGGCGAGCGCGTCCACATCGGACTTGTCGAGGTGGGTGCAGTGGTCCGCGCTGGCCGCGCCGAGCTCCACCGCCAGCCGTACTCCCGGGCCGGGGCCGAGCTGGTTGGCGTGCACGCGTACGCCGAGCCCGGCGGCCTGGCCGACGGTCAGGATCGCCCGCGAGTGGTCGGCGTCGAACGCGCCCCGCTCGCAGAAGACGTCGATCCAGCGGGCGTACGGCGCGGCGCCCCGGAGCATCGGCCCGCAGACCAGGCCGACGTAGTCGTCCGGGCGGTCGGCGTACTCGGCCGGCACCACGTGCGCGCCGAGGAACGTCGTCTCCTCCGTGAACTCGCGGGCGATCCGCAGGGAGCGGGCCTCGTCGGTGACGCTCAGCCCGTACCCACTCTTGATCTCGATCGTGGTGGTGCCCTGCCGCAGCGCCTCGCGGCGCAGGCGCCCGACGGTGGCGCGGAGGTCGTCGTCGCTTGCCGCGCGGGTGGCCGCGACGGTGGTGCGGATGCCGCCGCCGGTGTATGGCTCGCCGGCCATGCGCGCGGCGAACTCGGGTGCCCGGTCGCCGGCGAAGACGAGGTGGGCGTGGCTGTCCACGAAGCCAGGCAACACAGCCGCGCCCTCGGCGTCCAGGCGGCGATCCGCGGGTTGCGCATAGGCCGCCCGGCCCACCCAGGCGACCATCCCGTCCTCGATGAGGAGCGCGGCGCGCCGGACGATGCCGAGCGGCCCGCGCCCGAGGGCGGGGTCGTTGGTGACCAGCTCGCCGATGTTGTCGACCAGGAGGTTGCGGGGGCCCCGGGTAAATGTGGAGCGCAGCGGAGCATTTTCCTGGGGTGCGTTCATCTGATGGTGTCCTCGAGTGCGCGGGCCACGTCCAGGTGGCTGTGCCGTCCATCATGGACAATATGGCGACCGTCCACGATGACCTGTGCCACGTCGGCGGCGGTGGCGGCGAAGAGGGCGCCGTGCGGGCCGGTGCCGGCCGTGCGCACGCTGTCCAGCCGGACCGTGACGAGGTCGGCCCGCTGGCCCACCGCGATCGTGCCGGCGTCGTTCCAGCCGAGCGCGGCGTGGCCGGCCGCGGTGGCGGCGTGGACGATTTCGGCAGCGGAGAAGTGGCCGCGCCGCTCGGTGCGCAGCCGCTCGTCCATCTCGACGGCCCGTGCCTCCTCGAATACGTCGATCACCGCGTGGCTGTCGCTGCCGAGGCAGAGCGGGCTGCCCGCGTCGGCGAGCGCGCGGGCCGGGCCGATGCCGTCGGCGAGGTCGCGTTCGGTGGTGGGGCAGAGGCAGACGGCGGTGTCGGTGTCGCCGAGCTCGGTGCGGTCGGAGTCGCTGAGGTGGGTGGCGTGCACCGCCGTCGTACGTGGACCGAGCGCGCCCGCGTCGGCGATCAGCTCCGTGGGCGTGCGGCGGTGGTGGGCGAGGCAGGCGGCGTTCTCCGCGCGCTGCTCGGAGAGGTGGACGTGCAGCGGCACCCCGCGTGTGGCCGCCCACTCGACCACCGTGGGGATCTGCCCGGCCGGTACCGCGCGTACAGAGTGGACGGCCGCGCCGACCCGCGCGTGGGCCGGCGGGGCGAACGCGGAGACCCGCTCCGCCCAGCGCGTCGCATCGCCGTCGCCGAAGCGTTCCTGCGCACCGGCGAGCGGCTTGCCATCCACAGTGGACGTGAGGTAGCAGGCGTCGAGCAGCGTGATCCGGATGCCGGCCTCGGCGGCCGCCTCGACGAGCGCGCCGGACATCTCGTTGGGGTCGGCGTAGCGGGTGCCGCCGCTGTCGTGGTGCAGGTAGTGGAACTCGCCGACGCAGGTGACGCCGGCGAGGGCCATCTCGGCGTACACGGCGCGGGCGAGCGCCCGGTAGCTGTCCGGCGTGAGGTGGGCGGCGACCGCGTACATGGCGTCACGCCAGCTCCAGAACGTGCCGCGGGCCTGCGTCCGCCCGCGCAGCGCGCGGTGGAAGGCGTGCGAGTGCGCGTTGGCGAGGCCGGGCAGGGTGAGGCCGGCGAGGCGGGCGGCGCCGTCAGGGCGGGGCGAGCCCGCAGCGACGGTCGAGAAACGGCCGCCGTCCACCTCGATGAGCACGTCGGCGGCCGGCCCGTCACCTAGCCAGGCCCACTCGGCGTGGTAGGCGGTCATGTCAGCTCGTCCAGGACGCGGGCCAGCGCCTCGACGCCGGCCGCGCAGTCGGCGTCGGTGGCGTGCTCGGCGGGGGAGTGCGAGACGCCGGTCGGGTTGCGGACGAAGAGCATGGCGGTCGGCACGTGGTTCGACAGTACGCCCGCGTCGTGCCCGGCACCGGTTGGCAGCACCGGCGCGTCCAGCACCCGGGCGAGGCGGGCGACCAGCCCACCGTCGAAGGCGACCTCGGGCGTGACTGACTCTTCGGTCAGGGTGACGGCGGTGCCGTCGCGGGTGGCCCGCTCCACCGCCCGCTTGTGGATGGCTTCGACCATCGCGTCCAGTGTGGACGCGTCCGCTGCCCGGGCGTCGAGCCAGCCGCGGACCAGTGTGGGAACGGCGTTCGTCGCGTTGGGCTCCACCGCCACCCGCCCCACCGTCGCGTGCGCGCCGCACAGCCGGGCTTCCTTGTTGGCGGCCAGCACCGTGTACGCGTACGTGAGCATCGGGTCGCGCCGGTCGGACATCCGCGTGGTGCCGGCGTGGTTACCTTCCCCGGTGAAGTCGAACCGCCACCGGCCGTGCGGCCAGATCGCGCTCCCGACGCCGACCGCCGCCTCACCCAGCGCCCGGCCCTGCTCGATGTGCAGCTCGACGAAGCAGCCGACTCTCGTCAGAAGGTCGGTGCGGCCGGCGGGCTCCCGGCCCAACGCGTCGCGGAGCGTCAGGCCTGAGCGGTCGGTCAGCGCGGTGGCCCGCTCGGGGGCGAGCGCACCGGACAGCAGCCGCGAGCCGAGGCACGGCACCCCGAAGCGGGCTCCCTCCTCCTCGGCGAAGGCCGCGACGCCGATCTTTTTCCGGGGCCCCAGCTGGTCGAGTGCCAAGAATGCACTCACTATGCCCAGTGGACCGTCGTACGCCCCGCCGTGCGGCACCGAGTCGAAGTGGCTGCCGGTCAGGACGGCCGGGCCCTCGCCAGCGCCGCGCCAGGCCACGAGGTTGCCGTTGCCGTCCTCCTCCACCGGCATGTCCCGCGCGTCCGCCTGCGCCCGAAACCACTCGCGGCAGGCCAGCTCGGCCGGCTCCCACGCGTACCGCAGGTAGCCGCCGCTGCCCGGGTCGCGGCCGATCGGGGCGAGCTGGTCCCACAGCTCCCGGAACTCGCTCATGCCCGTCCTCGCTTCGCTGCGGGCGGGCACGAGGCTCCAAGCGGGCTGAGTTTGATGGTTCGCTCGCTACGCTCGCTCACGACTCGCCCATCGGCACGCGGACGCCCTTGTCCGCCGCCACGTCCGCGGCCAGCTCGTAGCCGGCGTCGACGTGGCGGATCACGCCCATCCCGGGGTCGTTGGTGAGCACCCGCTCGATCTTCTGGCCGGCGAGCGCGCTGCCGTCCGCGACGCAGACCTGGCCCGCGTGGATCGACCGGCCGATACCGACCCCGCCGCCGTGGTGGATGGAGACCCAGGAGGCGCCGGAGGCGGTGTTGACGAGCGCGTTGAGCAGCGGCCAGTCGGCGATCGCGTCGGAGCCGTCGGCCATCCCCTCGGTCTCCCGGTACGGCGAGGCGACCGAGCCGCAGTCGAGGTGGTCGCGCCCGATCACGATCGGCGCCTTGAGTGTGCCGTCGGCCACCATCTCGTTGAAGCGGACGCCGGCGCGGTCCCGCTCCCCGTACCCGAGCCAGCAGATGCGGGCCGGCAGCCCCTGGAACGCCACCCGCTCGCCGGCCAGGCGGATCCAGCGGGCCAGCGACTCGTTCTCCGGGAAGAGGTCGAGCACCGCGCGGTCGGTGGCGGCGATGTCGGCCGGGCCGGAGAGCGCCGCCCACCGGAACGGCCCCTTGCCCTCGCAGAAGAGCGGCCGGATGTACGCCGGTACGAAGCCGGGGAACGCGAACGCGCGCGGATATCCGCCCAGCTGCGCCTCGCCACGGATCGAGTTGCCGTAGTCGAAGACCTCGGCACCGGCGTCGAGGAAGCCGACCATCGCCTCGACGTGCTTGGCCATCGAGGCGCGGGCCCGGTCGGTGAACTCCTCCGGTTTCCGCGCCGCGTAGTCCGGCGCGTCGGACAGGTCGACGCCGATCGGCAGGTAGCTGAGCGGGTCGTGGGCGGAGGTCTGGTCGGTGACGATGTCGACCTCGACGCCGCGGCGGAGCAGCTCGGGCAGTACCGTGGCGGCGTTGCCCACGACCCCGACGGAGAGTGCTTTTCGCTCCCGCTTCGCTTGTGTGGCTTGGGCTACGGCTTCGTCCAGAGTGGACGCTATGGTGTCCAGGTAGCGGGTCTCCACCCGGCGGGCGAGCCGTGCCGGGCCGACGTCGACGACCAGGCAGGCGCCGCCGTTCATGGTGACCGCGAGTGGCTGCGCGCCGCCCATCCCGCCGCAGCCGCCGGTGACCGTGAGCGTGCCGGCCAGCGTGCCGTCGAAGCGCTTGGCCGCGACCGCGGCGAACGTCTCGTACGTGCCCTGCAGGATGCCCTGGGTGCCGATGTAGATCCAGGAGCCGGCGGTCATCTGCCCGTACATGGTCAGGCCGAGCCGCTCCAGCCGGCGAAACTCGGGCCAGGTGGCCCAGTCGCCGACCAGGTTGGAGTTGGCGATCAGCACGCGGGGCGCCCACTCGTGCGTGCGGAAGACGCCCACCGGCCGCCCCGACTGCACCAGCATCGTCTCGTCGTCGCCGAGCGTGCCGAGCGTGCGGACCAGCGCGTGGTACGACGGCCAGTCCCGGGCGGCCTTGCCGGTGCCGCCGTACACGACGAGGTCTTCGGGGCGCTCGGCCACGTCGGGGTCGAGGTTGTTCATCAACATCCGCAGCGCGGCCTCCTGCGGCCAGCCACGGGCGGTGCGCTCGGTGCCCCGCGGGGCTCTGACGGTCGGCGGCATGATCCCTTCCCCTCAGCTCGTGAAGACCTGGCGGCGGGTGACGGACTGCTCGAACTCCTCCAGCCGGCGCTGCGCCTCCTCCGGCGCGGCGTCGCAGATCGCCTGCAGCACCACCATGGTGAGCGCCATCGGCGCGGTGTGCAGGTCGAAGACGAGCTGGGTGCCGACCGCGGCGGTGAGCGCCACGTCGGCGTGCTCGGCCGCCGGGCTCACCGGCGAGTCGGTGATGACCACAGTGGAGAGACCGGCCGCGCGGGCGTCGCGGAGTGCGTCGAGCGACTCGCGCGGGTAGCGGGGGAGCACCACCGCCAGCAGCGCCGTGGCGCCGGCCGACCAGGCCTGCTCCAGCCGGTCGGCGAGCAGGCTGCCACCGGAGTCGAGCACCCGCACGTCGGGCAGGACCTTGGCGGCGAAGTACGCGAAGTAGGCGGCCAGCGGCGCCGCGGCGCGCAGGCCGAGCACCGGCAGCGGGCGGCTCGCGGCGAGCAGCACGCCCGCGGCGGTGAGTGCGGCGCGGTCGGCGAGCTGGTCGGCCAGGCGGTCGAGGTGGCGCATCTCGGCGCGGACGGCCTGCTGCACCTCGTTGCCGACAGCGGGGGGCGCGGCCACCGCGCCGCTGCCGGTGAGCTCGCGCAGCCGGCGGCGCAGCGCGGGGAAGCCGTCGTAGCCGAGCGCCATCGCGAACCGGGTCACCGACGGCTGGCTCACCCGGGCCAGGTCGGCGACCTCGGCCGCGGAGAGGAACGCCGCCGCCGAGGCGTGCTGCACCAGGCTGTGGGCGATCCGCCGCTGCGTCGGGGTGAGGCGGACACCCTGGAAGAGCCCGACCACGCCGTCGCCTTTCGCGGCGGGCGCGTCGGCGTCACCTCGGGCGCCCGCCGCCTCGGCAGGGTCATTCATACGCCGACTCTATGTATGAAGTCATTCACTCGCAATGGGGTTGGCTTAGGTCTCGATTAGAAGCGTTGCATCCAGGTCGTGCGTTCCGGCAGCATCTGGCGGTGCTCGTCGGTCGCCGCTGGGTCCTCGTCGGTGCCGCGGCCCTGCTCGCGGCCGTGACAACCGCCGTGCTGACCCTGCGCTCGGGCCCCTCCCCGGCCTGCGCCGCTCCGCCGACCGGCAGCACCGTCCACCGCGGCAAGGCGACCTTCTACGACGCCAAGGGCGAGGGCGGCAACTGCTCGTACGTGAGTGCCCCGGACGACAGCCTCTATGTCGCGCTCGGCCCGTCCGAGTACTCCGCCGGCGTGGCGTGCGGCGGCTACCTGGACGTCACCGGCCCCAAGGGCAAGGTCCGGGTCCTGATCATGGATCAGTGTCCGGAGTGCGAGGCCGGCCACCTCGACCTGAGCAAGGAGGCGTTCGCGAAGATCGCCAACCCGGTCGACGGGGACGTGTCGATCTCGTACAAGGCCGCGCCGAACCCCACGCTGCCCGGCCCGCTCAGCTTCCGGATCAAGGAGGGCGCGTCCCGGTACTGGTTCGCCGTGCTGGTGGCCGACCACGGCAACCCGCTCCGCTCGGTCGAGGTCCGCTCCGGCTCGACCTGGCGCGCCACCCAGCGGGCCGAGTACAACTACTGGATCTACGAGAGCGGGCTCGGCCCCGGCCCGTACACGATCCGGCTCACCGACGTGTACGGCCAGCGCGCCACCGCCACGGGCATCAAGATGGCCCCGGAGCAGGTGCAGAAGACCAGCGTCCGGCTGTATGGCGCCGGCGCGGCCGCCCCCAAGGCATCCGCATCGACGAAGGCTTCGACCTCGCCCGCGGCGAAACCCAAGGCGAGCCCGCGCCCCACCACCGCGCCGCCCGCCCTGGCCCCCGCGGCCGCCGTCGCCGACGAGCAGATGGGCGCTGCGGCCAGCTGCTAGGCCGGTTTCGAGAGGTTCCCAAACCCGGAAAGAGGATTGGGCTACCGCGACGCCCGTCGTGGTCCGGACCGTCGCTCCCGCGGCCTCACCCTCCGCGTCGCGCGATCTCACCCCGGCCCCTGCGGGGAGCCACCGGTCGTCCGGGGTCTGCGCGTCCACGACGCCTCAAGTCCGGTGACAGCGCGCGGAAACCGGCGCGGACCCGGCAGCGGAGGCCGGGGAAGTCGGCGAGCGCTGCGAGCCGCCGGCCTCCGCGGTGCCCGCGGGAAAGCACCCCAAGAAAACGCTCCGCTGCGCTCCACGTTTCCCCGGGGACCCCGCGCGTGCGGTCCGCAGGTGACGCGGACGGGGGTATATGTCTCTCTATCGTAGGGGCAGCCACATCAGGGTCTCGTCGCGGTCGTCGTCCGGACCCAGCCGCAGCGCGCCGGGGAGGCGGCCGACCTCCTTGTACCCCAGGGCGGCGTAGAAGCGCTCCAGGCCCAGCCCGCCGCGCACCGTCACGTGCAGCGCCTCGCGTCCGAGCAGCCGGGCCAGGCGCTCGGCCTCCCGCATCAGCGCGGAGCCGTACCCCCGGCCCTGGCACTCGGGGTGGACCATCACCCGCTTGAGCGTGCACCAGTGGTCCTTCAGCGCGAAGCGGTTGTCCACGAAGATCAGCATCGCCACGAGGCGGTCGTCCTCGTACCCGGCGAGCAGGCGGTCGGGCCCCTCCTCGACCGCGGCGAAGGCCTCGGCGGCCGTGGGGAGTACGTCGTCGCGGGTCACCGGCTCGACGAAGCCGACCGCGCCACCGGCGTTGGTGGCCTCGGTCCAGATCGACACGATCTCCTCGCGGAGGGCGGGCGTCAGTGCGGGGTCGAGATCGAACCGGATCGCCATACCCCCATCCTGCCGTCCCCGCGTGAACGGCCGGCGAGGCGATCGGGTCAACCGGGCGGGCGAGCGCCCACCAGGGGTAGGACCGAGCGTGCGGGAGAGGGGACTCGAACCCCTACGTCCTCTCGGACACCAGGACCTAAACCTGACGCGGCTGCCAATTACGCCACTCCCGCAACGGCAAGGAGTCTACTCAGTCGAGCCCCAGATCCTTGCGGAGCTTGGCGACGTGCCCGGTCGCCTTGACGTTGTAGAGCGCCCGCTCGACGCGCCCCTCCTCGTCGAGCACGAACGTGGAGCGGATCACGCCGGTCACGGTCTTGCCGTAAAGCTGCTTCTCGCCGTACGCGCCGTACGCGGTGAGCACCGACTTGTCCTGGTCGGAGACGAGCGGAAAGGTCAGCGCGTCCCGCTCGCGAAACTGCGCCAGCTTGGCCGGCTTGTCCGGCGAGATGCCGACCACCTCGTACCCCGAGGCCTGGAGCGAGGCCAGCGAGTCGCGGAAGTCACACGCCTGCTTGGTGCAGCCGGGCGTCATCGCCGCCGGGTACGCGTACAGCACGACCTTGCGACCGCGCAGCTCCTTGAGGGAGAGCGTCTCCCCGGTGTCGGTGGGAAGAGCGAAGTCCGGTGCCATGTCACCGGGGGCAAGGCGAGGTGTCTCGGGCATGACCCGAACCCTACCGGAACATGGCTTATTGCCAGCTCTTGGCAAGAAAGCGCATGCAGAAATAAGCTCCGGAACCATGGAAGCTGTCGCGCTCCACATATCGAACGGCGTGCTTAACGGCCCCGTATCGGCAATATACGGAGTAATCGCCCTCGTGGCCCTCGCGTACTGCATCTCGCGCGGCCGGCGGGACCTCGACGACCGCCTCGCGCCGATGGCGGGGCTGGTCGCGGCGTTCATCTTCGCCGTGCAGATGCTCAACTTTCCGGTGCTGCCGGGCGTCAGCGGTCACCTCCTCGGCGGCGCGATGGCCGCACTGCTGGTCGGGCCGTGGGTGGGCGCGCTGTGCGTGTCGGTCGTGCTGATCGTCCAGGCGCTGGTCTTCGCCGACGGCGGGGTCACCGCGCTCGGCGCCAACGTCACCAACATGGCGCTGGTCGGCACCGCGGTCGCGTACCTGCTGATCGCCCTGCTCCTGCGCGTGCTGCCGCGCACGCCGACCGGGCTCGGGATCACCGCGTTCGTCGCGTCGGTGGTCGCGGTGGTCGCCGCGTCGCAGAGCTTCGTGCTCCAGTACGCGCTCGGCGGCACCACCGACCTGGAGCACTACAGCCTCGGCGCGATCGCCGGCACCATGGCCGGCACGCACATCCTGATCGGCATCGGTGAGGGCCTCATCGCGGCGGTCACGGTCGTGACCGTGGCCAGGACCAGACCCGATCTCGTGTACGCGTTGCGCGGTCTGCGCCAGCCCCAGCAGGTGACGGCGGAAGGGGTGGCGGCGTGAACGCACCCCACGAGAACGCTCCGCTTCGCTCCACGTCCCCGCGGGGGCCCCGCAGAAGGACGACCTGGTTCATCCTCGGCGGCCTGCTGATCGCGCTGCTGCTCGCCGGCGTGGTGAGCAACTTCGCCTCCGGTTCGCCGGACGGGCTCGACTCGGCCTCCACCAAGGGCTGCACGGTCGACGACAACGGCGAGATCACCGGCGGCTCGTGCATGGGGCAGAACGCGAAGGACAGCGAGGCGGCGGACAGCCCCTTCGCCGACTACGGGATCAGCGGCATCGGCAACTCGTACCTCTCGACGGGCCTGGCGGGAGTGGCCGGCGTGCTGCTGACGTTCGCGGTCGGCGGGGGCCTGTTCTGGCTGGCGCGCAGCCGCAGGCAGCCGGCAGAGAAAGTCGAATGAAGGGTCTCTACCTCGACCGGGACACGCCACTGCACCGGCTCCCGCCCGAGGTGAAGATCGCGGCGATGGTGTCCGCGACCGTAATCGTGGTGGTCACCCCGCGGGAGGCGCTCTGGGCCTTCGCCGGGTACGCCGTGCTGGTCGCCGCCGTCGCCGCGATCGGGCGGGTGCCGGCCGGCTGGCTCGCCAGGCGTTCGCTGGTGGAGCTGCCGTTCGTGCTGCTCGCGTTCGCGCTGCCGTTCCTGGCGGCCGGCGACAAGGTCACGTTCCTGGGGCTGGAGGTGTCCCGCGACGGCCTGTACGGCGGCTTCAACATCCTGGCCAAGGGCACGCTCGGCGTACTGCTGTCGCTGATCCTGGCGGCGACCACGACGACGCGTGACCTGATCGTCGGCCTGGACCGGCTGCGCTGCCCGCAGATCATCACGCAGATCGCCACGTTCATGCTCCGCTACCTCGCCGTCCTCGGCGGCGAGGCCCGGCGGATGCGGATCGCGCGCATCTCGCGCGGCGACGACCCGCGGTTCCTGTGGCAGCTACGCGGCTTCGCCACCGGCGTGGGCGCGCTCTTCCTGCGCGCGTTCGAGCGGGGCGAGCGGGTCTACCTGGCGATGGTGGCCCGCGGCTATGCCGGGCGCATGCCGGCGGCCTGGCTGGCGACCGGCGCCGCGACCCGCAATCAGTGGCTCGCGGCGGCTACCGTTCCAGTGGCGGCAGCGGCGATCGCGGGCACGGCGGTGATTCTGGGATGACTGAACCACTCTCGCTGGACGTGCGTGGAGTCGGGTACGCGTACCCCGACGGGCACGTGGCCCTGCGCGGGGTCGACCTCTCGGTGCGCCGGGGCGAGCGGGTGGCGCTGCTCGGTCCCAACGGGGCCGGCAAGACCACGCTCGTGCTGCACCTCAACGGCATTCTCGATGGGGGTGGGGGCTCGGTCGCGGTCGGCGGGTTGACCGTCGACCGCGACCGCGCCACGCTCGCCGAGATCCGGCGGCGGGTCGGCGTCGTCTTCCAGGACCCCGACGACCAGCTCTTCCTGCCGACGGTCGGCGAGGACGTCGCATTCGGCCCGGCCAACCTGGGGCTGCGCGGCGCCGAGCTCACCGCCCGGGTCGACGAGGCACTGGCCGCGGTCGGGATGAGCGAGCACCGTGACCGGGCTCCGCACCACCTCTCCTTCGGACAGCGGCGGCGGGTCGCGGTGGCCACCGTGCTCTCGATGCGCCCGGAGATCCTCGTGCTGGACGAGCCGTCGTCCAACCTGGACCCGGCGGCCCGCCGCGAGCTGGCCGAGATCCTGCGGTCGCTGCCGGTGACGCTGCTGATGGTCACCCACGACCTGCCGTACGCGCTGGAGCTCTGCGACCGCTCGGTGATCCTCGACGAGGGGCGGATCGTCGCCGACGCGCCCACCCGCGAGCTGCTGGCCGACCCGGACCTGCTGGCGGCGCATCGCCTGGAGCTGCCTTACGGCTTCGCCGTCCCTCCCCGTGATCAAAGCTCCCTTCAAGCCGCTAGAACGACGTGACGGGAGCTTTGATCACGGGGTAGCGGGCTCCGCGGCCGCCGCCTCCCGCGCCGCCGCCCGCATGCGCAGCGCGGCCGCGACCGCCACGCCGCCGCCGATCGCGATCACCGCGAGGACGACCACCCGGGCGAGCACCGGCGACCACGGCACGGGTACGACGCCGCGGGCGAACACCGCGGCGTTGGCCGCCCCGGCGAAGACGGCCACGCAGGTGCCGGCCATGGCGAGCGCGAAGTCGGCGGCCGGGCGGCCCCGGAAGGCGTACCCGCCGGCGGCGACCGCGGCCAGGGCGGTGGCCACCGGCCACACCTGCCCGACGAGCAAGCCCACCAGCACCGGGCCGACCCCGGTGGTACCGGCGTCGAGCTCCCGGGCGACCGCATACCCGATCGCGAGCGGGCCCAGCGCGACGGCCAGCCCGGCGAGCACCGGCAGCGCCCGGGACCAGAGCCCGAGTACGGCCACGCCGACCCCGACGATGATCACGAACGCCCACCACACGCCCGGGCTCGGCGGCGGCACCCAGTCGAGCGTGCCGCGTACCTCCATCGTGGACACACCGTCGCGCAGCGGCACCACCCAGTCGCGTACCCGCTGCTCCCGGGCCGGCTCGGCGCGGACGGCGGGCGGCGGCTCGGCGCTCATCCAGTGCGTGCGGTGGTCGTGCCAGCGGGCCACCGGCTCGTCCGACGCGCGCCGCCACTCCGGCGGCTGGGTGGGGTCGGCGGTGGCCGGCGGCTCGGTGTCGCCGGCGAGCGTCTCGTTGAGGTACGTGGCGGGGGAGCGGGTGTTCTCGTACACCCCGTCGGGGCGCACCTCCAGGTAGGGCTCGCCGTCGTAGCCGAGCACCTCGATCGTCCGCCCGGTGCGGTTGTCGAGCTCCAGCCGGGCGCCCGCCTCCACCGCCCGTACCGTCAGGCCGGGCATCGGCGGCACCGACGTGACGGTCGTGCGGTAGTTCGTCGCGTCCGGCGCGTCGCCCCCGTGGGCCCAGGCCGGGGCCGCGGCCGCCAGCGCCACCAGGACACCGGCGACCGCGGCGTAGACGAGCCGGCTCAGCCGACGGCCGCCTGGATCGCCTCCGTGGTCGGCTGGACGTCCTTGCCGCCCACCCGCACCGTGGGCGTGCCGTTTACGCCATCCTCGCTGGCTGCGTCGGTCACGTGTGCCGTCCACGGCTTGTACTTCCCGTCCCGTACCGCCTGGGCGAAGGCGTCTCCGAGCCCGACCGACCGGCCGATCTCGATCAGCTTGTCGTCGCTGAGGCCGGCGCTCCCCTCGGCCGGCTGCTGCGCGAAGAGCGCCTTGGCGTACTCCCGGAACTTACCGCCCTCCGCCGCGGCCCCGGAAGCGGCCGACGCCCGCGTGGAGTAGTCGGTGGTGGAGTAGCGGTCCAGGAAGGCCAGCGGGTGGTACACGACGGCGGCCTTGCCGTCGGCGACCAGCTGGTCGATCGCGGCGCCGGTCTGCTGCTCGAACTGCCCGCAGGCCGGGCAGATGAAGTCTTCGTAGATGTCGATCTGGACCGGCCCGCTGCCGACCTTGATCCCGGTGCCGTCCTCGACCGCGCCCGCCGGTGCCGTGAACTCGCCGGAGTCCTGGCTCGCCACCACACCCCAGCCGATCAGCCCGGCGACGACCAGCACGGCCACCGCCGCGACCGACGCCCAGAGCGTGCGCGAACGCCGCCTCTCCCGGGCGATCTGGTCGCGCACCATGCGCGCGGCCTGCTTCTGCCCGGCCCTGGAACTCATGTCTTCTCCAGCCAGCTATCGATGGACAAACGGGTGAGGGGCCAGATCAGGAGGAACCCGGCGAGCGCGAGGAAGCCGACGTCACGCAGGATCTCCAGGCCGTAGGTCGGGCTCTGGCCGGCGGCGAGCTGGCCGCCGCTGCCGAAGCAACCGCAGTCGATCTGCAGGCCGCGCGCCCACGCCTGGGTGATACCCGCGACGAAGACCACCAACAGCGCCGCGGAGACGCCGGCGGCCAGCCGGGTGGCGAGGCCCACGACGAGGAGTACGCCGAGCGCGAGCTCGACGAAGGGGAGGGCGGCGCCGATCGCCTTGGCGAGGTCGTAGGGCATCACGTCGTACGCGTTGACGGCCCGGCCGGAGGCGGCGAGGTCGCCGACCTTGGTGCTGCCGGCGGCCAGCCAGACGGCGGCGAGTCCCAGGCGTACCAGTGTGCCGAGCCACGGTCGCGCGGTGCGCCATCTGCCGACAGATGCGGGCGAAACGGACGAACTCGCGGCGGTCACATTCATTAGTCGTCCTACGGTCTGGGGAGGTTCCTTGTGGGGCCTGTCTCGTGGGTCTCGGCTCTTTGGGTCTCGGCGGCCTAGCTCGCGAGGGCGTCACCGAGCGCGTCGACGAGCTCGGCCCGGGCCCGGGCGACCCGGGAGCGGATCGTGCCCACCGGCACACCCTCCACGTCCGCCGCCTCCGCGTATGACAGGCCGAGCACCTGGGTCAGCACGAACGCCCCGCGCCGGTCGTCCGGCAGCCGCCGCAGCAGGTCGGCCGCGCCGAGCTGGGCGGCGGGGTCAGGGTAAGGGCCGTCGGTGTGCGCCTGCGCGGCCAGCCGCTCGTCGAGCTTGCGGCGGCGGACCACGGTGCGCACGTGGTCGGCGCAGGCCCGGCGGGCGATGCCGAGCAGCCAGGTGCGGGCGCTGGACCGCCCCTGGAAGGAGGGGAGGGCCCGGAACGCCCGCAGGTAGGTCTCCTGCGCCAGATCGTCCGCGCTGCCCGGGTCGACCAGCGCGGCGACGAACCGCCACACTTCGACCTGGGTCACCCGCACGAACTGCGCCTGCGCGGCGGGGTCGCCATCGCGGGCAGCATCCACCCACTCGTCGGCGGCGTGGCCATCACGCTGGGCGGGAGTCACGGCACCTCAGGGTACGCGGGATGGCTGGGCAAAAGATGTGTGCCCCTCCGGGAACTTTTTCGGCCCCTCCGCCGACTACACACCCATGACCGGCTATGCGACCCGGCTCGCTTTCGCGCGCCCGGCTCAGAAATCATGGCCGTCATGACCCGCCGCCTCCCGCCCCTCCTCGCCCCCCGCCGTCTCCTTCTGTTGCTGCTCGCGCTCTTCGCCGCGGCTCTCGCCACCCTCGCGCTCCCGGCCGCCCCCGCCAGCGCCCACGCGGTGCTCGCCAGCAGCAACCCGCTCGGCAACTCCGTGCTGCAGGCCGCGCCGGCCGAGGTCGTACTGACCTTCAGCGAGTCGGTCCGCAAGGTGCCCGACCGGATCCGCGTGATCGGCCCGGACGGCAAGCGGGTGGACCAGGGCGACGCCCGCTTCGACGGCGCGGTCGTGACGATCCCGGTACAGCAGACCGGCGCCCAGGGGACGTACCTGGTCAGCTACCGGGTGATCTCCGCGGACAGCCATCCCGTGTCGGGCGGCTTCACCTACTCGGTCGGTGCCCCCTCGACCACGCCACCCAGCGACACGGACGAGGAGATCGGCGACAACCCGGTGGTCGCGAACGGGCTGAAGGTCGCGCGCTACATCGGGTACGCCGGCCTGGTCCTGCTGATCGGCCCGGTGCTGGTGATCAGCCTGCTGTGGCCGGCGCGGCTCTCGCGGAGCGGCCCGGCCGGCGTGATCTGGACCGGCATGGGACTGGTGACGCTCGCCACACTCGCCGGGATCTGGCTCGAGGTGCCGTACACGACCGGCGGCGGCCCCTTCGACGTCGACGGCTCCAGCCTGCGAAACGTGCTCTCCAGCACGTTCGGGACGGCGTACCTGATCCGGCTGGGTCTGCTCGTGGCGATCGGGCTGCTGCTCCGCCCGCTGCTGCGCGGCGAGACCGGGCGGGTCGACCAGATCCTGCTGGCCGTGCTCGGCGGGGCGGCGATCTTCACCTGGCCGGTCGCCGGACACCCGGCCGCCTCGCCGGTCGCCGCGGTCTCCGTGGTGGTCGACGCGGTCCACCTGACCAGCATGGCGGTGTGGCTGGGCGGCCTGGTGATGCTGATCGGGTTCCTGCTGCGCCAGGCCAACGACCGCGAGCTGGGCGCGATCCTGCCGATCTGGTCGCGCTGGGCGGCCCTGGCGGTCTGCGCGCTGGTGCTGGCCGGCACCGTGCAGGCGCTCATCGAGGTGGGTACGCCGGACGCCCTCGTCTCGACCACGTACGGCCGGCTGATCATCGCGAAGGTGGTGCTGTTCGGCGCCGTGGTGGCCGTCGCCGCGTACTCGCGGAAGTTGGTCCGGGAGCGGCTCGGCGAAGGCGGGCCGCGGCGGCTGCGCCGCGCGGTCGGTGTCGAACTCGGCATCACCGCCGTCGTGCTCGGGCTCACCGCGGTGCTGGTGCAGACCACCCCGGCGCGCACCGCCTCCGCGAACGAGGACCTCGGCGGGCCCGGCTTCTACTCGGCCACGCTCGACAGCAACCTCTTCAAGCTCCAGGTCGACGTCGACCCGGCCCGCAAGGGCAACAACTCGGTCCACCTCTACGCCTACGACAAGGCCAACAAGCCGCTGCCGGTGGTCGAGTGGACGGGGACGGCCGCACTGCCCGCGAACGACGTGGCGCCGGTCGACATCCCGCTGCTCCCGCTCACCGACAACCACGCCACCGGCGAGATCACGCTCCCGCTCGAAGGCGACTGGCAGCTCAAATTCACGGTACGCATCTCCGAGATAGACCAGGCCACGGTGACCGCCACCGTGCCCGTGAGCTAGAAGGGTTCCCGATGAAACGCGTTGCTCTCGTGCTCGGCGCCGCTGTCACCTTCCTCCTGGCGGTGGCGGCACCGGCCGCCGCACACGTCACCGTCAACCCGCAGGAGGCGGAGAAGGGCGGCTTCGCGCGCCTGGCGTTCCGGGTGCCGAACGAGAGCGACACCGCCTCCACCGTGAAGCTCGAGGTCGTCCTCCCGGAGAACGCCCCGGTCGGCTCGGTCTCGATCATGCCGGTGGCGGGCTGGACGGCGACGGTGGAGCGGCGCAAGGTCGACCCGCCGGTGGACGTGCACGGCAGCCAGGTCAGCGAGGTCGTCTCGAAGATCACCTGGACCGCTCCGGCGGGCGGTGGCGTCAAGCCGGGCGAGTTCGTGGAGTTTCCGGTCTCGATGGGCCCACTGCCCGATGTGGACAGGATGGTCTTCAAGGCGCTCCAGACGTACTCCGACAACGAGGTCTCCCGCTGGATCGAGGAGCCGCAGCCGGGCGCCGAGGAGCCGGAGGAGCCCGCGCCGGTGCTCGCCCTCGTCTCCGCGGCGGCGGCGGATCCCACCTCCGCCCCCGACGCCGCGGCCCCGTCCACCGAGGACGATGACGGCGGCGACGGGCTGGCCGTGATCCTCGCCGTGGTGGCACTGGTGGCCGGGCTCGGCGGGCTGGTCCTCGGCGGTCTCGCGTTTGTCCGGAGCCGCAAGGCGTCGTGACGCCGATCCGCTCGTTCTCCTCATAAGGGGCATCTTGGAGGGGAACCGGGAATGCGGATCGTGCGTACGGCTGCTGGCATGTTGCTGCTCACCATCGGACTGCCGGTGCTGCTGGTCGGCGGTGCACTGTGGACAGCCATGCAGCATCGCGACGGGGACGGGGCGTTCAGCGGCCGGGTCGAGCGCATCACCACACCCGGCCACGCGGTCGTCGTACCGGACCTCGACGCGCTCCTGCGCCGGGACGCCCCGTTCGCCCGCGCCCGGGACACCCGGCTTCGGGTCAGCGCCCGTACGGAGGCGGGGCCGGCGCTGGTCGCCATCGCGCCGGCCGAAGACGTGGCCCGCTACCTGCACGGCGCCGCGTACGCCCAGGTCGACCGGGTCAGCCTGACCGCCGGCCCGCTCCCGGTGGCGGTGACGCCGGTCGGGGGCAGGGCGGTACCCGCCGCGCAGCCCATCTGGCAGATGTCCGGCACGGGAGAGGTGGGCTGGGCCTCCTCCGAGGTACGCGGCCAGCGGCTGGCCCTGGTCGTGATGCGCCCGGACGCGAGCGCCGGCATGACGGTCGACCTGCGCGTGGAGGTGCGCCCCGGCTGGCTGGGCTCGGCGACGTGGGGCCTGCTGGTCGCGGGGGCGGTGCTGGTCGTACTCGGCATGGCGACGCTGGCCTGGCCGTCCCGCCGCCCTCCGCTCGCCCGCCCGGCCACGCTCGCCGACGTCCTGACCGGGTCGGCGTCCGTGCCGGCGCATCTCGTCGACCGCCCGCGGACGGGCTGGACCCCGCCCCTCCCGATGCCGGTGCAGCCGATCCTGGCCTGGCCGCCGCACCCGAGCGTGGCCGTCACGCCGGCCCCCCTGCCCACCGAGCCGGTCGCGGACCTCCACCCGGTCTCGCCCGGCCCGGTCGCGGGCCGCGCCACCGTGCCCGGCCCCGTCCTGGAGCGCGCTCTGCCCGACGAACCGGGGGACGGCTGGCTCGGCGAGCCGCGGGCGGCCGGCGAACCGGCGGGGGACGACGTCGCCGCCGGGGAAGCGGCGGGGCCGGAACCGGCCGACGGGCCGCCGATCGGTCCGGACCTGCCCGGCTCGGCCGACCTGGCCAGCGCGCTGGGGGCACTCGGCACCGGGACCAGATCCACCCGCCGCCGCAAGACCGCGGCCGGCCTGCCCGCCGACACCACCGTGCCCACGGTCTCCTCACCGACCGCCCGCCGCACCCGCGACTGACCGGGGCGATCGGCTGTGATCGAAGCTCCCCCCACGTCGTTCTAGCGACTTGGGGGGAGCTTCGATCACAGCCGTGGGAGGGCGAAGCCACCCCGACTCCGAAGCTCTCCAGATCGGCGGATACGCCCTGGATCGGCGGAGTGAGGTGTAGAAATGGCGAGTGGCCCTCCGCATGCCGTTTGCGGAGGGCCACTCTCACCGGGGGAAACGGTGCGCTGTTGATCTTTGGGGGAGGATGGGGAGCTTGTCTGTTAAGGACAGATTAGCCCACTCGGGCGTGGCTAGGTAGATCTGTCCATTTCGCCCCTCGTCTGCGATAATCGAGCACCCCGGTCCGCACCGGCAGCACGGCGATCAACACGAGCGCGAGCAGCGCATACGCGTTGCGCCGGAGAAACTCACCCACCGTGTCGGTCGGCAGCGGCGCGATGCCCCAGTCGTCAAACGAGACCACGCCACGCAGCAGCACCAGGAACCCGGCGGCGGCCAGCCCCAGCAACGCGAGGCGCGGTCGCAGGTCGCGTTCGCGGAGGGCGGCGTCGACCAGCACGACGAAGGCGGGCACGAACCAGTACACGTGGTGTGTCCACGCGATCGGGCTGGCCAGCGCCCCGACCAGCCCGGCCAGCGCGAGCCCCGCGACCTCGTCGCCGGCGCGGGCGGCCTGGGCGGCGCGGCGGATGCCGTACACCGCGACGAGCGCGACCAGCCCGAGCCACACCAGCCGGCTCGGCTCGGCGGGGAGCGCGGCCCGGCCGAGGAGCCCGAGCAGCGACTGGTTGCCGGTGTAGTCGGTGCGCCCCACCCGGTCGGTCGCCCACAGCTCGTGCGTCCAGAACTGCCACGAGTCGCGCGGCGCCATCGCCGCCGCCAGCAGGGTCGCCCCGACCGCCGCCGCACTCGCCGTGATCGCGGCGCGCCAGCGCCGCGTGGCCAGGAGATAGACGACAAAGATCCCCGGGTACAGCTTGAGCGCCGTCGCCAAGCCGACGCCCAAGCCGGCCCAGCGCGAGTTTCTGGGTACCAGCAGGAGCAGGTCGCCGAGGATCAGCACGACGAGCAGCATGTTGATCTGGCCGAACGTGAACGTCTCGCGGGTCGGCTCGATCAGGAAGACCAGCGGGATGGCGATCCCCACCACGAACCACGGCGGCTGCCCGTGGCGGAGCGCGACGGGATGTACGAGCCACCAGGTGGTGACGGCGATGGCGACCGCGGTGCCGATCAGGAAGATCACGATCGTGGCGCCCACCGGGATCGCGGCGAGCGGGCGGAGCAGCGCGGCGGCGAACGGCGGGTACGTGAAGTAGAGCTCACCCTGCACCCGGTCGGGCTGGGCGTAGTCGTAGAGCGGGTGACCGTCGGCCCACCACCGCATCGCGCTGACGTAGATGCGCAGGTCGAAGAAGTCGTGGCGGTTGCCGTACCACTCCAGGAAGGCGGCGACCGCGCCGGCGATTGCCGTGACGGTGGCGATCCGGATGGCTTTCGGCATGTTCAGCAGCGTAACGGCGCTTCGGCCAGGGTGATGTACGGCCGTCGGCGCGTAGGCTGAGCCCGTGGCTGATCTTCTGGTCTGGATCGACTGTGAGATGACCGGGCTCGACCTCGGCAAGGATGCGCTGATCGAGGTGGCCGCGCTGGTCACCGACCCTGACCTGCGGGTGCTCGGCGACGGGGTCGACGTCGTTATCCATGCCGACGATGCGGCGCTGGCCGATATGCCCGACGTTGTGCGCGACATGCATAAAAAGTCCGGCCTGACGGAGGAGGTCCGCCGCTCGGCGGTCTCGGTCCCCGAAGCCGAAGACATGATCATGGAGTACATCACCCGTTGGGTACCAGACCCGCGTAGCGCGCCGCTCTGTGGCAACTCGATCGCCACCGACCGCGGGTTCGTGGCGCGCGACATGCCGCGACTCGACGCCCACCTGCACTACCGCATGATCGACGTCTCGTCCATCAAGGAGCTGTGCCGCCGCTGGTACCCCCGGGTGTACTTCGGCCAGCCGGCGAAGGGACTGGCCCACCGCGCGCTCGCGGACATCCGGGAGAGCATCCGCGAGCTCGAGTACTACCGCCGCACCATCTTCGTACCGCTCCCCGGGCCGGACGTGGAGGCGGCCAAGGCGATCGCCGCGACGCTCTGACCACCGATACCCTGTCGACGGATGTGGCCAGGGTATGGCTATCATTGGTCGGCGCACCGCACCGGCACCTCCGGCGCGGCTGACGTGGTGGCTGTAGCTCAGTTGGCAGAGCACCGGGTTGTGGTCCCGGGTGTCGGGGGTTCAAATCCCCTCAGTCACCCCAGAGTTTGTTTCGCGGCACCGCCAGCGAGGGCTTGTCCCGCGGGCCAGGCAGCGGAGGTCGGGGTTTCGGCGAGCGTCTACGCGAGCCGCCGACCGCAGCGGTGCCCGCGGGAGCATCCGGTCCGCAGCTGAGGCGGACCGGGGCTCATCGATTATCCGTTGTAGGGGATCGCGCTGCCCTTGACGTACTGCTCCCAGCTCATGTTCCAGTCGGTCCAGCCGTTGCCGTTCTGGAGCTTCTCTTCGGTGTTCTTGACCGTGATCACGTCGCCGATCCGGGTCTGGCCGAAGAGCCAGGCGCCCATCGCCATCGACACGTTGACGCAGCCGTGCGAGACGTTGGTGCGCCCCTGCACCCCCTCCGACCAGGGCGCCGCGTGGATGAACTGGCCGCTCCAGGTGAGCCGCTGCGCGTAGTCGATCGGAGTGCGGTAACGGTTGGCCGGGTTGGGGTCGTCCATGGTGTCGAAGACGGTCTTGCGCTGCTTTTCGATGATCACCATGGTGCCGCTGGCCGAGGGCGTGCTCTTCTTGCCGAGGCTGACCGGGATGGTCTTGATGACCTTGCCGTCCTTGGTGACGGTCATCTTCTTGGTCTTGTTGTCGACCGACATGACGAACGATGGCCCGATCTTGACGTCGACGTTGACGTCGGCGCGCCCGTAGTAGCCGTCGCCCATCGGCAGCCCACCGGTCTGCAGCTTGTACGAGATCTTGGTGCCGGCCTGCCAGTACGTCTTCGGCCGGTAGTGCACCTCGGTCGGGCTGGTCCAGTGCCAGATGCCCTCCTGCTGGGGCGTGGACTGGACGAACAGGCGCCGCTGCACGTCGTCGCGGTAGTCCTGCGGGACCTCCCGGCCGAAGCGCACGATCAGCGGCATGCCCACGCCCACGACCTGGCCGTCACCGAGGAAGCTGGAGACCCGCACGACCTTGCTGGGCTTGGCCATCGTCGTGAACGAGCTGGTGCTGGTGGTCGGCTTGCCGTCCGAGCCGGTCGCGTTGATCGTCACCGTGTAGGCGGTGCCGTACTCGAGCGCGCCGCTCGGCAGCCACGACTTGCCGTCTTCCTGCATGGTGCCCTCGACCGCCTCGCCGCCCGCGCTCTTGAGCTCGACGGTGGGGTTGCTCGCGTTGTCCATCGTGAACGCGATCGCCGTGGACGCCGGCACGTCCTTGGCGTCCGCGGCCGGGCTGGTGACCGTGGCGCCCTGCTTGGGGCCGCTGTCTTCCTGCTGCTGGCCACCGCCGCCGTTCTTACCGTCGTTCCACGAGGCGGCGGGCGAGTCGTTGCCACAGGCGGTGAGGGCGAGGACGCCGGCCAGCACCGCGGCGGAGAACGCACGCCACGCGGCCTTCCGGCTCGGTGTACGTCGGTGCGATCGCATCGCTGCCATGGTCCCCTCGCAAATCGTCGATGCCCCTGTGCGCTCATTACCCAGGCGCAGAGGTCAATCCTCCTCTAATGACGCGCTCCACCAAATCCCGGTTTCATGCCGTGGCGTTGAACACTCTGATTTGCCCCGCTTTATTCGCATTCATTGCGTTACGGGCAGAGCGCTGCCCTTGATGAACTCTTTCCAGCTCATGTTCCACGCGGTCCACCCGTTGCCCGGGCTCAGCTTCTCCTCCGTGCCCGTCACGGTCACCGGATCGCCGACCTTGGTCTGGCCGAAGAGCCAGCGGGCGTTTTCGGTGGAGACGTTGACGCAGCCGTGCGACACGTTGGTGCGGCCCTGCTGCCCGACGGACCAGGGCGCCGCGTGGATGTACTGCCCGCTCCAGGTCAACCGCTGCGCGAACGCGATGTCCACCCGGTAACGATCGGCGGGGTTGGGGTCGTTGGTGGTGTCGAAGACGGTCTGCTCCTTCTTCTCCATCACCACCATGGTCCCGCTGGCCGAGGGCGTGCTCTTTTTGCCCAGGCTGACCGGCATGGTCTTCACGACCTTGCCGTTCTTCAGGACGGTCATCTTCTTGCTCTTGTTGTCGACCTTCATCTCGAACCGGTCACCGATCTTCGCGGTCGCCTTCCGGTCGGTGTCCCCGTACCGCCCCTGACCCATCGGATGTCCACCCAGCGCGATCCGCGTGGTGATCTTCGTACCCGGCTGCCAGTACTCCGGCGCCCGGTAGTACGCCTGGGTGCCGTTGGAGACCCAGTGCCAGGCTCCCGGCTGCGGCGGGTCGGTGCTCACGAACATCCGCTTCTGCACGGCCGCCCGGTCCTTCTTGGCGATGCCCGGGTGGAACTCCACGACCACGGGCATGGCCACGCCGTACGTCTTGCCGTCGAAGAGGTAGAGGCCGGTCCCGACCCGCTTGCCGGGTTCGCCCATCGTGGTGAACGTCGTGGTCTGGGTCGCCGTGCCGCCGTCCTTGGTCGCGGTGACCGTCGCCGTGTACTGCTTGCCGTACTTCAGCGGGCTGCTGGGCACCCAGGCGCTGCCGTCGTCGCGCATCTTGCCGGACACCTTGCCGCCGCCCGCCTCGGCCAGCGTGACCGAGGTGACCTCGCCGTCGTCCAGCTTGACGCCGATCTCGGAGCTCACCGGCAGGTTCTTCGCGTTGGCCGCCGGGGTGATCGAGAACGAGAACGCCGCGGCCTGCTCACCCCTGCCCTCCGCGTCGGGGCTGGCCGGGACATCGGCCGCCGGCCCCGCGGTGGCCGTGGTCCCGTCCACGAACCGGGGCTGCTCGCCGCCGCCGTCACCACAGGCGGTGAGCGCCAGCGGAGCCAGCAGCGCCAGCACGGCAGCCTTCACCAACCCCCGCGTGCCCCTGCTCATGTTTCGTCCCCGTTCTTAGGTGCCCTGCCGGCTCGGCTCGGTTGTCGTTTGGGTTGGATGGTGCGGTTGGGTTGGATGGTGCCACCGATGTGGTGCTTGGGTTTGTGGTGCTTGGGTTTATGGTGCACTACCCGCGCAGCCGCGATGGCCAGTCCAGCACCCTGCCAGATCAGCGCGTGTGTCGCTTCCACCACTCGGCCCGCCGCGCCGAGCGAACCGGTTGGAAGTGGTGCTGAGGGCCGTGTTAAGGTTGCTGCCGTTGTCAGCGAGCGCCGCTAGCTCAACTGGCAGAGCAGCGGACTCTTAATCCGCGGGTTCGGGGTTCGAGTCCCTGGCGGCGCACAATTGATCAAGGATCTGACCTGGGCTTCTGTCTGGGATTGGAGTTTTCTTGATGTCCACAGTGGGTGGACGTGTGCTCGTCGTGTGCTCTGGAGCCAGCGAACGGTGCGGCCGGTGGTGGTTTAGGCAGCACCGTTCGATGGCCTGGCGGTGACGGCCCCAGAATGTGATCTTGGTGGGGTGCGGTGGCTGCGTTGTGCGCAGGCGGCGATCGCCGCGCGGGTGCCGGTGCTGATCGCTGGCTCACGGGTGGTCAGTGGCTGAGTCGGGTCGCAGGACACCCGAGCGACGCCGGCTCGCAGTACTACTCCAAACGCTGTAGTCGTCGGACCGCAAGGGGGTGCCCGTAGCTGCACCGGCCGGGTGGGGCCTGGAACCCGGGGCACGTCAGCTGGTACTACCGGCTCGAGCTGTCGCCCGATCTGGCCGGCAAGCCGCTGGGGCGGCAGGTCCCCTGCGACGGGCATGACCGCTGCGCCGCGGTGTAATTGGCGAGGGCAGGTCAGTGCGGGATGGGCTGCAGGTATTTCAGTTCGTAGAGGTGGGCGCCCTTGACGAGGATTGAGGCTTCGACCGGTTGGGCGCCGTCGGAGTGGATGACTCGAAGCTGGCGGATCACGGGCACGTCGTCGGGGAGGTCTAGCAGCTCGAGCTCGTGGGTGGTGGGCAGTCGTGCGGAGAGCCGGTCGAGAAGCTCGCGTTGCGGGTAGCCGAGGTCGGCCAGTACTCGTGGTGCCCCGCCGGGGATCTTGCCGCGTTTGGTGATGTCGCTTCCTCGGACGATCTGGAGTGGGTAGTACGACCAGGACAGCTCGACGGGCTCATCGGCGTGTAGTAGTAGCCGGTGCCGTAGTACGGCCAGGTCGTCGTCGGCCAGTGCGAGTGCTTCGGCGACGTCGGCTGGTGGCCGGGCCTCGCGGACGTCCAGCAGTTGGTAGCTGTACCCGCGTGGGGACGGTGCGAGGTAGGCGGCGATGTCGACCACGTGTGGTTGGCGGGCGCGGACGTAGACGCCTTTGCCGATGTGGCTGTCGAGAAAGCCTTCGTCCTTTAGGGAGGCCAGGGCGCGTTGGATGGTGGCGTTCGCTGCGGCGTACTGCGCGACGAGTTTCGGTGTCGATGGAAGTTGCGTGCCTGGGCCCAGTTCGCCAGACATGATTCGCGCTCGAAGGTCGGCGGCGATCTGTTGATGGCGGGGTCGGCCGTCAGTTCGTTTGGCCACGACGGCTCTGTCCTTCTTCGGTTAGTCAATGGTTAGCTGGTACCGCAGGTGCCGGTGCCTGGCTTTCATGGTGATCATGCTGGCTTCGACCGGCTGTCCGCTGTCGGTGGCGGCGACCCGGATGAGTCGCAGTACCCACTCCTGTGGGTCCAGGGCCAGCGCGGCGCGCTCATGCGCCGTGGGCTCCCGGGAGCTGACGTCTTCGGTTATCCGGCGCGGGCGGTGGCCCAGTTCGGCGAGCAGTGTCACGGCACCGCCGGGGATCTTGCGGGGTTCGGCCAACGGGGTACCGCGGGCGATCGCTGTCGGGTAGTAGGAGTCGGTCAGCTCGACCGGCTTGTCATCGAGCAGCATCAGCCGACGGCGGACCACGACCGGCTCGTCGGCAGCCAGGCGCAGCGCTTCGGCCACCACCGGCGACGCGGCGACCTCGCTGACTTCGATGAGTCGCTGTGTGCCGGTGTGACCGTGCTGAGCCGCCTCGGCCGCCCACGCCTCGCGATCCCCCGGCGAACGGGGTGTCACGTACGGGGTGGACACACTGACCCACGTGCCCGGCTCGGCCATGACCAGGGCCTCCCGACTCTCTGCGCTATCTGGTACCTGGTCACCTTACGCGGAAGGCGGCAAGGGAAGTGGCATGCCCTTCGCAAAACCATACCTTGTCACCTTACTCGAAAGGCGGTACGGTCTGATTCAGGGAGTCGCTCGGCCGCCTCGCCCACGCCATCCCGTACCAGGGATTGACGAAGAGCTGCAACAGTTCGATGTGGTCGGTGTCGGCGAACTGACCGTCGCACGACATGATCAGGGGGTCTGTAGGAGGCTGTTGACCCAGGCGATCGACACCTCGACAACATCAGGGCCTGGTAGCGCCTGTGGCGCTTCGTCGATGTCCGCTAGTAACGACGGTGGGCCAGTTCGGCCGATGAGCGCGTAAGGCGAGGCGGTCGCCGACGCGGCCGGCTCGCGGAACGGAGGGCGGCTCAACGTGAGCGTTCAGGTGGGCGGCGTCGGTCCTGGTGCGGCGTTGGGCGGCATCGGGGACGAAGGCTGGTGCGAGGGGCGGGCGGCTGCCGCCGCTGAGGCTCTCTTGGTCGCGTTGGGGGTGTCGCTGGAGGGAGAGCATCGTCGCGGAACGCCGCTGCGGCTGGTGCGTGCTCTGCGTGAGATGTTGACGCCGCCTCGGTTTGATCCGACCTGCTTCGACAACGCGGAGGGGTATGACGAACTGGTGGCGGTGGAGGCCGTGCCGTTCTTCAGCCTTTGCGAACATCATGTGCTGCCATTCGTCGGCACGGCAACCGTCGCCTATGTTCCTGGCCAGAGGATCGTGGGATTGTCGAAGTTGGCCTGGGTGGTGCAGTCGTTCGCGCGGGGCCTTCAAGTCCAGGAGCGGATGACAGCGCAGATCGCGGACTGGCTCATGGAGCAGCTCGAGCCGCGTGGCGTCGGGGTGCGGTTGCGGGCTGAACACCTGTGTATGAGTCTGCGCGGCGCCCGGGCGACGGGCGCGATAACGAGTACGTCGGCATGTCGCGGAGTGATCGCCCAGGAGTCTGTCCGGCGTGAGGAGTGGCTGCGCTTGCTGTCCCACATGCCTGGGTGAGCACAAGCCGATAGTCCAGTCGGGTGAGAGGACCAACGATCGTGGGCTACACGATTGGCAAGCGTTTCACATTCAGCGCCAGCCACCGGCTGGATGGCCTTCCCGACGGGCACCAGTGCGCCCGCCTGCACGGTCATAACTACACGGTCGAGGTTGTTGTTGGTGCTGAACGGCTGGCGGCGCCTGGATTCGTGACGGACTTCGGCGATCTGGCGCCAATGAAAACCTACGTCGCCGAAGCCTTCGATCATCAACATCTCAATGACGTGATGGACAGGCCGCCTACCAGCGAGAATCTGGCCGAGCACCTCGCGGTGTGGTTCATGGAGCACGTGGAGCCGACGATTGCGGGGCGGCTGGTCTGTGTCCGAGTTGGTGAAACGGATTCGACATGGGCGCAGTACACTCCGCAGTGACGACTATGACCGTTGACAGCTCGGCCCTGCCTGCGTGGCTGCGGATCGCGGAGCTGTTTGGTCCTACCGTGCAAGGCGAAGGTCCTTCCGTCGGGCAGCGAGCGTTGTTCATCCGACTGTCCGGCTGCAATCTCGACTGCTCCTGGTGCGATACCCCCTATACCTGGGATTGGAGCCGTTTCGACCAGACCGCCGAGTCGCGAGAGACGGCTGTTGCCGAGATCGAAGGATGGGTTCGGGTCCAGGGTAAGGACGGCGACCTGGTGGTTATCACCGGCGGTGAGCCGCTCATGCAGCGCCGCGGCCTGGTTGCGTTGGTCGTCGCGCTTGGCGGTCTGGGGCGCCGGATCGAGATCGAGACCAACGGCACGATCCCACCCGGCCCGGACCTGGTCGCCGGGGTGCATCGGTTCAACGTCTCGCCGAAGTTGACTGGTTCTGGTGTACCGGAACAGCGACGGATCCGGCCGCTGGCTTTGCGGTCGTTTCGTGACTGCGGCAAGGCGGTGTTCAAGTTTGTGGTCACCGGCGACGACGATGTCGCGGAGCTTGCCGAGTTGCAGAGGCGGTTCGGGTTGACGCCGGTGTGGGTGATGCCGGAAGGCACCACGCCGGAATCGGTTTTGGCGGGGATGCGGACGCTGGCCGCTCCGGCGCTGGAACACGGCTGGAATCTCACGCCGCGGTTGCACGTGTTGCTGTGGGGCGATGAACGTGGCCGCTGATCTGGGACGGCCCGCCGCGACCCTTGGCTGGCCCGAGCTTGCCGCCACCGTCCACGATCTGGCGCGTGCGGCATGCGCGGACGGGCTGCCGGACGTGGTGGTTGGCGTGCTTCGCGGCGGCATGATCCCGGCCGTGATGGTCGCCCACGCCCTGGCCGTGCGCACGGTGCGCGGCGTGGAGGTCGTTCACACGCTCGGCGACGGCGTCGACGCCCGAAAGTCCGCACGACCTCAGGCGCGCAACCTGCAGAGCCTGGGCGATCTTGCCGGGCTGGACGTGTTGATCGTTGATGACATCGCCGGCAGTGGCGATACGGCCGTTCGCGTACTTGACCTGGTGCGCGGCGTCGGAGCAGCCCGTACCCGTATGGCTGTCTGCGTCGTCAACGCCGCCAACTGGCGGCGCGACGACCTGCCGGAACAGTTGCTGTCCTATGTCGGCGTCACGGTCGAAGGGTGGGTGATCTTCCCATGGGAGATGTCGGTGCCATGAGCGGCCGGACGGCCGCCAGCGAGTTGGACGGGCGGTGCACCACCCGGCCGGGCACACCAATGATCGGGCCGTACTCGGTCAACCAGATGGATGACTTTTACACCGCGATCGCTCGTGGCGAGGTGAAGGCGTCCGGGATCATGAACCTGGCTCAGCGGCTCTACATCGCCGAGCGCTGCCCGGAACGAGCGCGCGTGGTTGACGTTTGCTGCGGGCGAGGACTGCAGCTGCCCACCCTCTACCGTTACGGCAAGCAGTTGCAGGGGTACGTCGGGCTGGACCTGTCGCCGGCCAACCTTGCCGAGGCAGCCGCGACGGTCGAGCGCCTCAACGCGTCCTACGGGGCAGCGCGGTTCCCGACCGCGTTCGTGGAGTGCGACGTCGCCGCACCATGGCCCGCAGAGGCGGTGGCCGGCGAATTCGATGTGGCTGTCTACACCTCAGCGCTGGAACACCTGCCACGCGAACAGGCGGTCGCCAGCCTGCGCCATACCGCGGCGGCGTTGCGTCCCGGCGCGGTGCTGTATCTGTCCACTCCCAACACGCCGGGCGATCCGCCACGGCCGTTGCAGCACCGGGTGCACGTCTACGAATGGAACACCGCCGAGCTGGAACCGGTTCTGGCCGAATGCGGATTGGTCGTCACCGACCGGGTCGGGCTGCTGTGCCCGCCCGTCGAGCAGGTCGCGGCCGCCCTGACGGCGCAGTACGGCGACGGCGCGTGCGCCTGGTACCAGCACTTGCGGCAGAGCGTTCCGGCCGCCCTGCTGGACGCCGTCGTGGCTGCGGTGATCCCGCAGGCGGCAACGGAGGTGCTGTACGTGTGTCGGCGGCCGGCGTGACCGGCGTCGGCCGTTGGGTCAGCGTGGAGGGCCTCAACGGCGTCGGGAAAACCTATCTGACCGGACGGCTCGCCACGCGGCTGGGCCAGTCCTGTCGGCTGGTCAGCGAGTTGACCGATCACGGCCCTGAGCAGCTCACCGGGCAGGTGACCGCGGCCCTCGCACGTCGTGCGGGCACGTTCCTGCGGACCGGACACCCGGTCACCGAGATGTTCGCCTTGCTGGCGTTGAAGGTCTACGAGTACGAGCGCCTCACCGCCGACCCGCGGCCGCCGGCCCTGGTCCTGGAAGATCGCGGCCCGGACACCGTGGCGGTCTACCAAGCCGCGATCATGACGCTCGGGCAGCCGGCCGCGGCCGCCGCCGAGATCGTCGACCGCGTCCTGACGACCGCCAGAACGTGGCGGCCGCTGCCGACACTCACCATGCTCGTCGTGGACGACCTCGACGCCTGCATCGGTCGGTACAGCGACCGCCTGGGCGCACCGGTCAACTCGGCCGACCGCGAACTGCTGGTCCGCGTCGACACCCTGTACCGCGAGCTGGCCATCAGCAATCCTGACAGGATCCGCGTCGTCGACCGCACCGGACGCCCGCAGGGCGATGTGCTGGCCGAGATGGAAGCCCATTGCCGGACCCTGCTGAAGAAGACGGGCACCCAATGACTGGAATCTGCCTGCTGTGGGCGCTGCGGTCGCCATGTAACCTCGGCTGCCGGTACTGCTACTTCGGCACCATCGAAGACCATCGCAGCAATCCGCCACAACAACCCGGTCAACTGTCCCACCTGTCCCGCACCGACCTGGACCTGGCGCACATCGCGGCGTTCGTGCAGACCTTGTCCGGCTCCCGCGTCCAGCGGATCTTCCTCGCCGGCGGCGAGCCGTTGATATGGCCACCGATTATGGACGTCATCGCGGCCATCAAGGCAGCCGGCGTGCAGGTGGTCGTCTGCACCAACGGCATACCGCTGACCCGGCATCGCCTCGTCGACCAGATCATAGAGGCGGAGGTGGACGCCGTGTCGGTGTCATTGGACTCACCTGACCCCGGCTACAACGACACCTGGCGCCCGGCACGCAACGGCATACACGGACACAGTGATGTGCTGGCTGGCGTTCGCGGCCTGTTGGCCCGTCGCGGCGCGCGGCGCACACCCCGGGTCGGCCTCTACATGGTGATCACCCGGCTGAACATCGATGCCGTCACCCAGGTGGCTGCGCTGGCCGCCGATCTGGGCTGTGACTACTTCGTGCCCCAGCCGATCGCCCTGGACCCGGACCACCCACTGCACGGGCAGCTGTCGCTGACCCCGGCCGACGCCCCGGCCCTGGGACGAGCCCTGGCCGACCTGAACACCCACAGGCCCGTCGCACTGCCCGCGCCCACCTACCGCGACCGGGTCATCGACGCGATCACCAGGAAACAGCCGGGGACTGTCCATGGCTGCTTCGGCGGCACCGACCTGTTCTTCATCGAACCAGATGGCAGCGTCTGGGACTGTCCCTCCACCCTCAAGATCGCCGCAACCCGGCCAGACCGACACCGCACCATTCGAGACGCCCACGCCAGCGACCTGTTCGGCCCCGCCCGACCGTGCCAGGACTGTCACCTGTTCTCCCGCGACTGCGTCAACATGTGGCCCCTTAGCGGATTCGGGGACTTTCTCCAGCCCGCTGGCGCAGCCCGATGAACTTCGCCGACCTCGCCATGCCGGGCCTGGCCGACCCGCTTACCGCCATGCCCGATCCCGCTGGCGCGACTCAGGTGACAGCGCTAGAAGACGAGCTCGCGACCCGGTTCAACGTTCCACACGCCGTTGCCGTTTCCTCCGGCACCGCGGCCCTGCACCTCGCCCTCAAAGTGCTCGGGATCGGCCCCGGCGACGAGGTGCTGGTGCCGGCACTGTCAGTGGTCATGTCGGTGGCACCGGTCGTCTACCTCGGCGCTCGGCCGATCTTCGTCGACTGCAACCCGGACGGCACAGACTTCGACTACCACGACCTGAACGCCAAAATCACACATGCGGCCAAGGCCGTTCTACCCGTCCACCTTTGGGGCCGCGCCGGCGACCTCACCCGCCTGTGCCGATGGGCCGACGAACACCACCTCGACGTGGTCGAGGACGCCTGCCAAGCCCAAGGCACCGACATCGACGCACACCCAGCCGGAACGCGCGGCGCGATCGGCTGCTTCAGCATGAAAGACGGAAAAATCCTCTGGTCCGGCGAGGGCGGCTACCTCCTGGTCCACAAGGAACAGCACGCCGCCGCCGCTCGATCCTTCCGATCGCACGGCCAACCACCACCCCCGACCGGCTACCCACCCCACGTCGGGCACAACTACCGGCTCGCCGAACCCCTCGCCGCGATCGCACGCGCGAACCTGTCCCGGTTCGACCAACTGCTCGGCCACCGGCAGGACCAAGCCCGCCACCTGCGCGAGCACCTCACGGACACCCCAGGCATCGCGGTCCCGCAACCGCCGACCACGCTGCGATGGAACGGATACAGCTTCCTAGCCACCGTGAACCTGCCCGCCCCCCGCGCATTCTGCGAACACCTAGCCCGCCTGGGCGTGCCGAACAGCGTCGGCACCTTCCGACTCCAACCAGCCGACCAACGTCCCGAGTTCGCCGCATACACCCCCGACCCATGCCCCAACGCGGCCGCCGTCATCGGACGAACACTCGCCGTCGTGCTGACTGACCACGACAACGAACACCGCATCGCCCACTACGCGCAGACCATCGCCCGGGAGGCCCACCGTTGGCAGCCATGAACCTCATAAACGACGAGGAATTCCAGGCCACCTGCTTCGTCGTCATCGACTTCGAAACCACCACCCCGGCAGGCCACCGCCCGGAACCCATCGACGTGGCCACCCTCGCCCTGCGGCAGCAAGCCGACCAACTCGTGGAAACCGGCCGGTTCACCGCACTGATCCGCCCACCGGAACACGCGCCATTGACCCGCCTCGACACCGAGCAGACCGGCATCACCCCCGACATGCTTCGCGGACAACCCGACGCCGCCACCGTGCTGGCCAGACTCGACACCCGCCTCGACGAGCCGCCCTACCTGCTGGTGGCACACAACGCCCCCACCGAGGTCGGCATCCTCTACGACTATCGCGACGCCTGCCCGCGCCTCGCCGCCACCGATCTGCTCGACACCGTCCGGCTAGCCCGCGCGATCTACCCGGACCTCACATCCCACCGCCTGGACCTGCTTATCCACCACCTCGGCATCCCCTGGCCGACCGACCGGCACCGCGCCATGCCGGACGTCGAGGCAACCGCCGAAGTGTTCCGCCGTATCCTGCAGCACGCGGCAACCACGAGCCGATGGCGGACCCTGCGCCAGCTGCGCGCCGACGCCGGCGTCGACGCCAAGGGCGGCAAGCCCGAGCAAGGAGCCCTGTTTTGACCCCCGGTCGAGAAGGACCAGCCGCGCACGACCTTCGCTGCCATCGCGGCCGACTCATCTCTGTCGAAGGGATCAGCGGCGTCGGCAAGACCCACCTGACCGGACAGCTCCTCGAGCGTCACACCAGCGACGGGTTCGTGGTTCTCGAAGAGTTCTCCCAACGGCACCACACCGACGACAACGACCTGGGACGGGACCTGCTGCGCATCCTGATCGCAGCGGCGAACGGCGATCCGTTCCTGCGCAGCGGACACCCCGGCACGGAGACCCTGCTGCTGCTGGCGATCAAGACCTTCGACTACGAAAACGGCAGTGCGACAGCTCTCGCCCAGGGCCGCACCGTCATCGAAGGCCGCAGCGTCCACTCCACCGCCGTCTACCAGTCCCTGATCGTCCACCCCGATGACCAGAGCGCCTACCAGCACGCACAACTCATCCTCGACCTCGCCGCCAGATGGCGGCCCCTGCCGGACCTGACGATCCTCATCACTGACGACATGACCGCCGCCATCCGCCGCGCCGAAACCCGCGACGGCATCCGCTACACCGAACAGCAGTGGCAGCTACACCGGCGTGCTGACGCCCTATTCGGACGCCTCGCCGCAGACGACCCACAGCGGCTCACCGTGCTGGACCGCCGTCGACTAACCAACGACCAACTCATCGACCAGATGGCAGACCATATCGCGGCGGCTTCCCCGCGTTGCCTGGCCGAAACAGTAAACCGCACTACGGCACCCGCACGCTGCAGCCAAGACTGCCAACCTCAGCACGCCGAACGGTGAGGCACCACTCAACCGCGAGCGGCTACCAACGGCCGTACCGCCATCACCGGATCGACTCGGCCCGTTACCACGTCATCAACGCACGAGAACAACACCGCCGCCAACTGCCGGGTGTCCTCGAACATCGATAGGCCAGCCAACTGCCGCTGATCGAACCAGCCAAACCGGTGTACCGACTCCGCGACCGGCGTCGGATCCTCCACCACCGCCACATACTGGTGATCAACATGCACGTGCGGCTCACCAAGATGATTGTCTGCCGGCACGTCCTGCTCCGTGGTCCACCACGGCGCGGCCACCGACGAATGCGGGAACCCGACCGGCAATCCCGGGGTCGGCGGATCGATCAGGCGTACCCGCCGCAGCCCCGACTCCTCCTCAACCTCGCGCACCGCCGCCTCGGCCTGCGTCTCGAACAGCTCCACATGCCCACCCATGATCATGTGGCGGCTCAAACGGGGATGCTCGATGAGCCCCAAACGCCAACAGTCGCCAAAGTGGCAGAAGACAAAGGCGCCAGCGGTTGCGTGCTTCACCGTCATATCAACGCGTCCGTCCCATCCGGCAATCAGGTCCCGAGCGACGCCTCAAAGACGCTCCGGCCCCGACTGTGCCACACCGCGGCCGGCCTGTCCGTCCGGCACACCGACCGCGGTCGACCAGACCCCAGAGACCTTGAACCGGCTCTGTCTCGGTGAGGACCCCATGATCGCAGATCAGCCCACCTGTGTTGACACACGCACCGCCTTCGACCAGTACCTCGTCCGTCGGTTGCCGCCACACGTAGACCTCGCGGTACGAAGCCATCTCGACCAGTGCGACCCATGCTGGCAGGCATGGGATCGGCTGCGATGGGACCGCGCCGCCGGCACAACCTTGCACACCGAACTCGTCGAGTACCTCGGCGACAGATTCAAGCCCTACCACGACTCATCCCGCACGCTCGCGCAGCAGTGGGACCGAGCCACGCCCCAAACACACGAACAGGTTCGACGCTTCTACAGCAGCACCGACGCGTACCTCTACAACCAAGTCATCTGGCACGCCAGCGGCCATCGCCCCCGCTACGTCGACGCCGCCAAACCCCTTCTCACAGCCCACCGCGACGCGACGATCATCGACTACGGCTGCGGCATCGGCGAAGACGTCCTCGCCCTGCACCGTGCCGGCTTTCTCGCCCTCGGCTGCGATCTGCCCTCACCACCGACCGACTTCTTCACCTGGCGATCCCATCGGCACGGCTACCCACACCCGGTCTACCAACCAGAACACCTGCTGGCCAAAGCGCCGATCCTCTTGTGGATCATGGACACACTCGACCACCTACCGGATCTGACCGCGACAATCGGTGCCCTGCTCAACCTCAGCGAACTCGTTATCTGCGAAAACCTACTCCAGACGCGTCACCATGGCCGGCAAGGGTTCCATCACTACCGCTCACCATTCAATGTCGATCGACAGTTCGCCGCCCACGGCCTTTCTCGGCTCTCCGCCACGCCACCGGATCTATCGATATATACCCGCCACAGAACGTGGCGGTAGAGCTCGGCGCGGACAATGACACCGTGTGGACCATTCGGAACGGTTTATCGCGACTGAGCGTCAGTGCATCGCCGCACCTCTCTTTATCGCATGCAATGCGGGCATCGGTGGCAGGTAGAGCATCCCGGGAGAGTAGATATTTCCTGGCGGTCAGTCGAACAAGGTAGCGTATATGTGATCGTCAAGATCCGCGACCGATTGATGACCATTCCAGCGGCGCAGTAGCCAACGTACATGGCGTATACGGCCAGCAGCTACCCGGCTGCGGGATTTGCCGACAAGGGTTACGCACTCGCGTAGAGACGAGACCGCGAGGTCAGGCTCGGGTCTTGAGCATACCAGATGCGTTTTTGCCAGGTCGGCAACAATTATCGATAGCTGAATGGGATCTATACTCTCGGGAATTCCGTACCTTGCGCGATTGAGATGGTCTATTGCGGACGTAGTTGACCCGGTAAGCAAGTTGTAAAGACCTGTGAAACCTGCCAGGCGAGCATCGTCAAATGGCCTGCCGGACGGATCATCGGGACTCGCTTTCTCTGTATACTGCTCTGCAAGCTGGAGTGCTGCAGCGGCGGGGCGCACGAGCTTGCGACGTGCAGCTATCTCGGACTGAATCGCAAATGCGCGGGCACGCGTCGTCATGCTTGGGCCCGCGAGGGCAGCCTTGATTGTAGTGTTAATGATTCGCTCGGCGGTCGCGAAGTCGTCATCTCGGTGCATAGTTACCATGGCCAAGCTAGTGCCGATGCTAGCGACAAGCGACTGGCTGGGTACGCGCTGCGCATGCGATAGGGCTTTGTCATAGTATCGTTTGGAGAGTTCATCGTCGCGAAGTTCGAAGGCGAGTCGGGCTGCGGCAGCGTATGTGCGGGCCGCAAGAGTCCGGCCGTCGGGTGGCAGATCGGTGTTCGTCTGTTTTGCGTGGCGTAACGAGTCAATCAATGGAGCGAGTGCGATCTGTGATCGTACAAATGGGATTTTGCCGATCTGCTGTGTGATACCGTTAAGAGTCCGGGTCATTTCGGCGAGATCGCCATCGTCCAGCCGCGATGCGGCAGGATGGCGTCCTTCGGCCCAGGCCAAAACGGTAGTATGAAGCTCCGCCACCCGATCGGGCGCAACGCCCATTTGCTGGAACGCGGACAAGAGGGCGAGGAAGTCTGACCCGGGTCCAGTTTGAACCTCCTGGCCCCGCTCAGCATAAACATGGGCTAGGATCCATTGGTAGCGAGCATCAGGAATGGTAGACGAGCCTGACTCCCAGCGAGCTATTGTTCGACGGATGCTAGCGAGTGCGGTGTTTGCAGTCGCATCGATGCTGAGTCGCTTCGCCATTGACTTGATCGTCTGAGCCTGGTCTGTCCAGGACCAGCCGCGCCGTTCGCGGAGGCGACGTAACTGTTGTTTTCCGGGCTGGCGGTCCATGGATTCCATCTCGTGGCTCAGATTGGCACGATCAGACGTGGCTTTCGCTGCTCGGCGGCGTAGCGAATGGTGAACCACGTGCCGCTCTTCGGGTCGTCCCCGAGAGGGAAAGCGATCAAGAGCTGTGCCCGATCGACCATCCAGCGATTTCTCGCATGATATGCCTCCGTGCTTGGAAATCTCGGGTGGTCCAGTTCGACAATCTGGGCACGCCCCGAACGTTCGGCAAGCGCTATCGCCGCCTGAGCCTCGCGAGGCTGCCGTGAGACCTTGCCTGGCGCTGCTATGACGAGACGAGCGGGTGTGTGACTAACCAGCCATGTGAGAGAAAGGCTGTCGATCCCGACTGCTCCGCCGACAAACACACATGCTTCCTCGTCGTCGGTAAACGGCGAGAGGAAATAGTCGAAGATTTGATCAAATTCGTCCTGATCGCGGTTACCGGTCCTCCGGCTTCCAGAGATCACGACCGTTGTCACCAGATGTCACCTTCCTTGAGGTGTGGGCGCGCCTGAAGCTGAACATACGGCACCGAACAAGGCGTTCACCGCCCCGAGATTGGAAGCGTTAGGGCAAGTGATGTTATGCCACCTTGAGCAGTTGGCCGGCGCGGGCCTGGAATGCTTGTACTTCCGGCATCCGTCCATGTGGCTTGAACCGCTTGGTGAGGTCGCGGACGGTTTCGATGCAGCGGCTGGATTCGACGGTTTCGGCGAGCGATATCACGGTTTGGCCGCGGGTGGCTGCGCGTTCGATTTCGTTGCGCTGCAGGTCGCCGGAGACGAGGGCGGCTTGGCTGAGGGCGCCGCGGCGGGCGCGGTGTTGGCGGGCGGCTTCGGCTGCGGATTCGCTGGCGAAGCGGTCGATTTGGGCGGTGTCGGCGATGTCGCGGAAGCAGTGGGCGGCTTCGCCGTACAGGTAGGCGGGGTCGATGAAGCGTGCCCATTCGGGTTCGTTGTCGGGGCGAACGTGTTGGAAGGTTGCTTCGGCGCGGCGGACGGCTTCGGTTACCGATCCTTTGGGGCGGCCGTCGCGGGCGAGGGCGGCGAGCGCGCGGGCTTCGAGGATTTGCAGGTCGGCCATGCAGGCGGGCGAGTCGCTGATAGTGATGCCGCGCTGGCCGACGCGGGCCAGGGCGAGTGCTTCCTCGGGGTAGCCCAGCAGGTTGGCCTGGTCCGACATGCCGGCCAGGACGTGCGCGCCGAGCACCTTGTTCTTCGAGGCGCTGGCCAGTCGCAGCGACTGGATGAGGTAGCGCTGGGCGAGGCCGTGCTGGCCGTCGTCGTAGGCCATCCAGCCCACGAGGTATGCCTGCTCGGCGGCGGCTTCGTAGAGTGCCAGTTGAACAGCTTCCTGGTCGTGCTGGCGACGTACCAACGGCAGGACGTAGCCCGAGAGGTATTCGACCAGGGTGACGCGGGCGTGGCCGCCGCCGCGCATGACGTCCATCTCTTGCATGATTTTGAACATGCCGCGGATGCCGTCGATCTGGCGCATGCCGATCTTGCGGGGGGCGTCCTGGTCGAAGGTTTCGTCCAGCGTCGAGAGCAGCCAGTCGCGGCTGGGACCTGCTGCGGCGGCCAGGACGAAGGGTGCGGTCATCATGCGGCGCCGCTGCATTCCTCGGGATTTCAACTCGGTCCTCCCCAGTTCGAGGATGGTGTCGACGGTCCCTGGCACGTCGGAGTTGTAGGTCAGGGCGCGGGTGGCCAGGCTGGCGGTGTCGGTCATGCCGAAGTCGCTGGGCCGGACCTGGCGGCCCAGCCGTTCGCTAAGTGCCTGGGCGATCAGCGACGGCACCGGCGGCTCGGGCCGCTGCCCCTTACGCACCCAACGGTAGACGGCCGTGTAGTCGTACGTCAGCTGAAGCCCTTCGTCCTGTCCGAGCTCGTTGACCCGGCGTGCAAGTCCTCCCTCGGAGAGGCCGGCTTCGGTGACCAGCTCGGCCAGCGGTTCATTTCTCTTGGTCATCGCCAATCCTTTCGCCGCCGCTCACTTCGACCGTACCGGTATCGACGGTTCGCGCGCATGGCCTGCACTATGGCATGCACATTTCACATGGGTGCGCACATGGTTCCGGCCAAAGCATCGGCGACGGTTTCATATACGCGCGGCGACGTTGACCGATGCCATCACATCGAACCGTTGCCAGTCGTGGCCTGCGCCTTTTCTGTCTTGCCCGTTCGTACGAGCCCGTGGGAAGGAGGCCGCAAGTGGCACTGTCCGTGACTGGCCAGGGTCAGGAGCTCCCACGCCCAACGGCGGAGGAGCTGGCAGCGGCTCAGCAGAGCGCGGCGGCACACGCCGACGATCCCGACACAGGCGTCTGCCCACGGTGCGGGGTGACGCGCTGTGCGACCTGGCGGGCGGCCGACGCCGTGATCCTGCGCGGCCTTGACGGCATGGCGGACGCCGCAGGCGAGGAGGAGGCGAGGGCCTGACATGGATCAGCGGAGGCGGGAGTTGCTGACGCCGGGTGTGTTGTTGCCGCATCCGCGGGTGCCGGAGGCGGATCTGTCGCGTCCGAGCGCGGCCCGGGTATACGACTACTTTTTGGGTGGGATGCACAACTTTGATGTGGATCGCCGGTTGGCGGAGCGGGTGTTGGCGGTGGCGCCGTGGGTCCAGGACGTCACGCATGCCAATCGGCGGTTCCTCAAGCGGCTGGTCGAGTATCTGGTCGCCGAGGCCGGTATCACGCAACTGCTGGACGTCGGTTCGGGCATCCCCACGGTGGGCAACGTCCACCAGAGCGCCCGGGAGAGGTTCGAGGACGCGCGGGTCGTGTACGTGGACGTGGATCCGGTGGCGGTGGCGTACAGCCGCACCCTGCTGGACGGCGACGACCACACCCTCGTCGTGCAGGCCGACATGCGCGACGCGGAGGTCGTGCTGGACCAGGCGGAGAAGCTGCTCGACTTCTCGCGGCCGGTCGCGGTGTTGATGGTCAGCGTGCTGCTGTTCCTGCCCGATGACCAGGAGCCGTTGGAGTTGGTGCGCCGGTATCTGGATCGGTTGCCGGGCGGTAGTTATCTGGGGATTTCGCATGTCACCGACGAGCACGTCACGGGGGCCTTGCTTGCTGAAACGCAGGCGGTGACGGCGTTGTACGCGGCGGCTGGTACGCCGATCGTGGCCCGCACCTATGAACAGGTCGCCGACTTCTTCACCGGTCTGGAGCTGGTCGAGCCGGGTGTGGTGGCGCTGGACGACTGGCGTAACGGGACCGGTGTGCGGGTGGCTGATCCGGCCATCGCCGCGTTGAGCCTGGGCGGCTTGGCCCGCAAACCACCGGCAGACCGGCGGCCGCCGTCGCGGGTTGGGGCGGTGTAGGACGTGGCGACGATTCCGGTGGCATCGCCTGCGGCCGTCAGTGTGCAGCTCGGGCTGTCGCAGCCCTGTTGGGCGGCTGCCATATTCCTCAGCTCTGGTGGTGGTGTCTCCCCGCCCGCACGGGATGTCAGCTCCGTGCGGGCGGGTGAACCGGCGGGCGCGCCGCGGGCCCTGGAGGGGGCCGGCCTGGTTGGGCTGGTGCGCGGCGCGTCCGTCCCGGGGATCGCGGGCGCGGTCTTGGGGGTCGCGGGCGCGGGGGTGGTGGTGTGGTGACCGGGCCGCGTGGGTTGGCTCGTCGGAGTTTGGGCGGTGGGTCGTTGTGGGTGGTGGCGGTAGCCGCCTCGAGCCCGTTGATCGTGTTCGCCGGCGGTATCCCGGCGTTGTATGGGCAGAGCGGTGTGGTGGGGGTGCCGTTGGCGCTGCTGTTGGCCGCTGGGGCGGTGGGTGTGCTGCTGGTCGGTTACGTCGCGGTCGGACGGCGGCAGCGGCATAGTGCCCCGTTCTACGCGGTGTGCGCGGCCGGTTTGGGCCGGCCGGCCGCGGTCGCGGCCGGCGTGCTCGGTTTGGTGGTCTACGGGGCTATTGGGGCCAGCATCTTGGGCCTTTCCGGCGCCACTCTCGCGGCTGAGTTCGGTGGTCCGTGGCCGGTGTGGGCTGCGGCCACCTTGCTGGTGGTGGCTGGTTTGGGTGGGGTGTCGGCGGTGAATGTGCGCCTGTTGACGGTGGTGCAGGTGCCCACGATCGCGGTCCTCGCCGCGGTCGATGTGGTGGCGGTGCTGACGCCGGCGGACGGGGCGTTGAGTGCGGCGCTGTGGTCGCCGGCGAGCCTGGCCGGCGGCGGCGTCGGTTTGGTTGTCGCGTTGGGGTTCGCGGCTTGTCTGGGGTTGGACGTGGTGCCGGCGTTTAGCGAGGAGGCCCGTGGCGAGGCGACGGTGGCGCGGGCGACGGCGGGTGCGGTGGTGTTCGCCGGCCTGTTCTACGCCCTGTCGGCCTACGCGGTAGCGGTCGCGGTCGGACCGGCCCGGATCACCGCAGGCGCCGGTGGTGGGGTGTTGCCGTTCGGGTTTCTGACGCAGCGGTGGTGGCCGCTGGGTGCGCTGTTGGCCGGGTTGGCCGGGGTGCTGCTGATGGCGAGTATCGGCGTGGCGATGCTCGCCTTTGGCAATGTCTTCGCGCGTTACGTCTACTCCTTGGCTCGGGATGGTGTGCTCCCGGCCGGGCTGGCCCGGGTGGGTGCCGGCCGTAACGAGGGTGCCCCGGTGGGTGGTGTGGTGGTTTATGCGGTGGCTGGTGGGCTGCTGCTGACAGTGTTCGCGTTGGTGGGGGCGGATCCGGTGGACGGGATGTTCACCTGGCTGTCGGTGATCGCGGCGGTCGGGTTGCTGGTGTTGCTGACCGGCGCGAACCTGGCCGCCCTGACCTTCTTCCGCCGTATGCCGGCTGGGGCGCCGTGGCTGGTTCGGGTCGGGTTCCCGCTGCTGGGCGTTGCTGTCGGCGGGACCGCGTTGGTGGTGACGGTGTCCCATTTGGACTCGCTGGTGGGGTCTGGGTCGGGGTTGGTGTGGCTGGTGCCCGGGGTGTGTGTGGTGGCGGTGCTGGTCGGGGTGGGTCGGGCGGTGTGGCTGCGGTCCACGAATCCCCTCGGGTATGGGCGGTTGGGGCAGCGGCCGGATCCGTTCACGGTCCCGGACCGGCAGCTGTCAGGGCTGGGGGTGTGACCGCGATGGGCGTCGAGCACCCGAGCGCTGCGATGGCGCGGCCGTATCTGCGGCAGCCGCGGGCGACGGCCACGTTCCCGGTGGCCGGTGGCGGGCAGCCGGGGCCGCGGCACGCCGTGCCGGACACACCGCCGCCGTCGGTGTCGGGGAGTCAGCCGCGGTATGCGCCGGCTGCGGCGGGGCCGCAGCAGGCAGGGGAGCAGCCAAGCCCGGCGGTGGATGGTCGGCGGTTGGGGCCGGTGGTGGTGCGGAACCGGGCGGTCGATCTGCTGTTGCATGCCGGTGGTAAGCACGCCGAGCACGTGTGGGAAAGCCGTGGCACGGCGGTGGCGGTACACGCGGTCATGTTCCTGTACGCGGACCCGCAGGCGGCCGATGCCGGCCAGGCACTGTTTATCGCGCCGCGGTATCTGGTGGCGGGTCCGGAGAGCGCGCAGCTGGCCGGGGTGTTGGCTGGTGTGACGCGTAACGCCCTGCACCACCGGTTGGCCGCGGACAGTTTCGACGCGCGTATCCATTTGGCGACCAACGCGGGGCGGATGCCGGACGGCGTCGTCTACGCCGGCACCGCGATATCCACGTTGGACACCGACGCCGGCCCATTCACCCGGATGCGGCGGCTGGTGTCCAGTCCGTGGGAGGCACCGGGGCGCTGCCTGATCGAGCTCGTCGACGGCACCCGGATTGCGGTCGACCGGAACCCGCCGGGAGAGCCGGTGCGGGCGGTGGTGCGGTCGACGTCCACGTTGGAAGGCGCCCGCTACGCATCCCGTCCGTGGACGCATGCGCCGGATCTGGTGCGGGAGCCGCGGGCGCGGACGGTGTGGTGGCTGCTGCACCTGCTGCATCTGGCGGTGGCCGGGCCGGAAGGGGGCGGGCGATGAGCGTTGACCTGACCGGCCTGCCCGCGTTCGCGGACCGGCTGCGCAGTGCGGGGCGTTACAACATCGGGTTTCCCGGCGCGACCGACATCGACCACACCGATCTGTCCCCGTGGTGGGGCCGCATGTTGAACAACGTGGGCGATGCGTTCGCGGATGGGTTGGCGGTCAATCACAGCAAGGTGTGGGAGCGGCAGGTGCTGCGGTTCGTGGCCGACCTGCTGCGCGCCCCGACCACCTGGTGGGGGTATGTCACGTCGGGGGCGAGTGAGGGCACCCTGCACGCCCTGCACCAGGCCCGCCGCCGGTTCCCGACCGGGGTGGTTTATCACAGTGTGGCGGCGCACCCGAGCGTGGCCAAGGCGGTGGACCTGCTCGGCATGGACGCGGTGGTGGTGCGGGCGGGTGGTCGGGGGGAGATGGACTACCACGACCTGGCCACCGTCGTGGGCCTACATCGGGATCGGCCGGCGGTCGTGGTCGCGACCGCCGGCACCACCCTGGACGAGGCGGTCGACGACCTGCGGCAGATCCACGCGGTGCTGGACGAGGCCGCGGTGGTACGCCGGCTGGTGCATGTCGACGCCGCCCTGGCGGGTATTCCCTTGGCCCTGCTCGAACCGCAGGACCGGTCGGGCATCGATTTCGCTGATGGTGCGGACAGTGTGGTGGTCTCGGGGCACAAGTTCCTGGGTGCGCCGATGCCGTGCGGGATCCTGATCACCGCCACCCCACCCGCCCCGCCCACCGGTGTGTGTTCGTACAGCGGTAGCCCGGACACCACTGTGTCCGGTTCCCGTAACGGCCATACCCCACTGCTGCTGGCGCACACCATCTCGCGGTTGGGCCGGGACGGGCTGCACGGGCGGGCGGTGCAGGCCCGCCGGCTGGCCGGGTACACGGTGCGGCAGTTGACCGGACTGGGGTGGCCGGCGTGGCGGCACCGGCACGCGTTCACCGTCGTGTTGCGGACCCCGCCGGCGCCGGTGTTGGGCAAGTGGGTGCTGGCCGGTGACAGCGGCGAGCGTTGCCACATCGTGTGCATGCCGGGTGTGAGCGCCGGGCAGATCGACGAGTTCGTCTCCGACCTGCACGCCGCCCTCACACCCACACCCGGCAGCAGCCCACTGTCCGGGTTGGACGGTGCCGACGCCGGTGTGCCGGTGCCGGCGCGACGGATGTCTGGCACGGCGGTGACCTGACGGCCCCTTTTGTCCTCTCAGTTTTCCCCATCTTCTCCTTATCGGACTTCCCCCCTTCTTTCTTGAGTGTGTTTTGTTGGAGGCATGACGTGATTGGAACGTTGACCCGGCGCGCGGTGGTGCTCGGCGGGGTCGGGTCACCGCCGTTGAGCGTGCCCACCCAGTTCGGGCCGCCGCGCCGGATGTGGTCGCCGCTTCGTTGGTACGCGGTGATGCTGCTGTTCGGCTGTCCACCCTGGGCGTGTCTGCGACATCCGCCGCACGGGGACGGCCTGGCACCGGGCGACGGTACCGGTCTGCAGGCGGCGGCCCGCGCCGCGGCACTGGACGGGGCCGGGCGGTGACCGTGGCACGGCGGGATCGTGGCGGCTGGGCCGGGCCGGCGGTGCGACGGCTGCGAGGGCTGGCGGCGCCGCGGGCCGGGCGGGTGGGGTTGGTCGCACAACTGCGCCGCCCGGGCCGGAACCTGGTTCGTTCGATGGGTCCGCCACGCCACCACCTGAGACTCCAGCCAGCAGGTACTGGTCAGCGAGTCCCTGTCCGATCACCCCGACTATCGTCCACAAGGGAGCAGGATTCGTTGTCCATCCACACACGTGGTCAGACAGCCGTGCTGGGCAGCCAGTCGACCGGTCCGGTCTACCTACGGACGACGGGCTTGCCGTTGATGCGTTCACCCCTTCGGCTATCGCGCGCAGGTCGCGCCAGGACTGGGTTCCGGCACCGCCGTTACGCCTCCCAAAAAGGGGCCGGGCCCGACCGGTGGGGGGGGGGCGCGCCCCCCCCCCGCCCCCCCCCCCACCACCCGAACCGCTCGCCGGCGGCGGGCGTCGGTAACAACAGGGTGGCGTGAGCCGCCGACCGGTTGATCGTGGCGGCTTGCGACACAACCCCGGGTACCGCTGAGCTCCCCCTTTACACGAACACCTTTCTGGAGGTGACGATGACCCGGCGCCCTGACACTGTCGTTGTCGTCCCTGGGGATGGACAGCGCGGTGCTGGTACTGATGTTGATCGTGGTAGTGATCGGCGGCGTCGGCTTCATCGGCGGCACTATGGCAGGGGCGCTGCTGGTCGGCCCGGGCGAAACCACGGCGGTCCTGGTCGTCCCCACGACGGCATGGTTCGCCCTGTTCGCCGTCCTGACGCCGTTTTCGTGGCAGGTGGTGCGGACCGTATGACCGCCGCTCTCGCGCCACTCGAACCGTCCGACGCACGCGCCCTGGCGGTGCTTTCCGACCTTGCCCGGATCATCGCCGACCTGTCCGGCCGCGGCCGGGGACTGTTCTGCTCGCCGAGCAGAATCTGCCCTTGGCGTTGCGGGTCGCGCCGACCGGGTGCGCGTGCTGCACGAGGGCCAGATCGCGTTGCAGGCTGCGCCGGCGGCGGTCTTCGCCGGACTGCGCCTGGTGGATTGCTGCCTCGGTGCAGTGGCTGTCGCTGTGGTGCAGGCAGCAGCATGAACCAGCACGCGACGGTCGAGTTGGTCTCCCCACCGGTCGGCGCCTTCGGCCGCTGTGGACGGTGTGGTGTCGGCCTGGTGTGGGTCGAGGTCCACGTGCTGGATCCGCGCCTTCCACGACCCGGGAGCGTATCGCCCGGCCCTGCCGCTCAGCTGTCGGTCACTTTCGGTCTTTGCTGTTCGCGTCCGCCGCTACGTACCAGAACGCCTCCGGCGGCAGGCGCGACACCCCGAACCTGGCGAGGGTTCTCGCCGGGTTCGGGACGGGGTGGATGGCGGCGGTCCCGCCAACACCGTCGCCATCCACCCCCACTCACACGGCGAGGGTCGGGTAATGACCGCCATCGACACGGTGCCGTGGCCGCCGGCCGGGGTCACGTTCTGCGAACCCGGTCAGCCGTTGCGGGTGCGTCCGGTTGGCCGGGGCCGCCGCTGCTACCGGTGCGTCGGCTGTCCCGAGCTGCACTCAGCGCCAGCCGTGGGACGACTGGTCGTGGTCGTGGCTGCCGAACGCGACTGGATCCGCGCCCACGACATCGGCGGGCCAGACATCTCGACGCCCGGATGCCCGTACCGATGGGAGAGCTGGTGCGGGGCCTGCTGGACTGGCTGGTCGACCACACTGCCATCGCCACCACCGAGCCGCTGATCGAGGTGTGGTGGCGCCCGGTCGCTGTCCTGCCGCCATACAAGCCACGGCGGGGCGCGAGCGGTGACCGCCGCGTGCCCGTTCCCGGACCGGCGACCCCACCAACCCGCCCGCCGATTCTCCGCGAGAGGGAAAACGATCGTGACCACCAGCGGGGTTCCAGGCGGCGGACGCGCCGACACGCCGGGGCACCGGGCAGGGGTAGCCGTCGCGCCGATACGGGCCGCCAACCTCATTCCCATCTTGTGCAGAACACCGACGGGGGTTTAGCCGCGATAGGAGACTCGCATGGAAGCTGGCGAAGGCTACGACGGCGTTCCGGACCTGAGCGATCTGCCGTTGCGGGAGCTGCTCGATGGCGACAACCCGGTCCTGGCGCGGTGTGTGCGCAGCCTGCTGGACGATCTGGGAAACCCGGGCGAGTCCTACGCGGCGCACGGCAGCACCCCCGCCAACCCGCGGGATCTATGACCCCGGCCGCCACGGGCCGGACCATGGCCGGGCACCCGCACACCCAGGCGGGCGCCCGGCCACCCCTGAACCCACCGTTGTGGCGGTTTCGGCAACCACGTTCCAGCAGAAGTACGTGCCAGCAGAAGTGGAGGCACACGGTGACCGGGACAGGCCCTGGAACTGTCGGCGGTACCGGCGGGGAACCTGACGGCGATGACACGGTGATCCACACGGTGGTGCCGGCGGCTCACCCGGCCGACCGGCGACCGGCCCCACCGCCGCAGACAACGGCCGGCGAGGCGCCTGCCCGGCTCGACCGGCAGGAGCCCGGCGACCCGCCGCAACCGTCACCGGGTTCCGATGTGGACGATGCCGGCCAGGTGGTCCGTTTCCCCGACCTGACCGGTATCGCGTTGGCCGACATGTCCAGCGTCGACAGGTCCATCCTGGTCGACGCCCTGCAACGCGTGCTGCGCAGCGTCAGCGAGCCTGGCGAGGCGTACGCCGCTCACGGCAACACCCTCGACGTCCCGGCAGCCGTGGCGCAACCTCGCCGAGCCCCGCCCCAGCAGGACGGGCGCCATCTCCGAACGCAGGTGGACCAGTGACGGACATCCTGCGGAGGGAGACCGGGATGCGATCCCGCGGCGACGGTGATGACCTGGCCCGCGAGTTCGACGGGCGCCCGGCGACGACCATGAATGCCGGCCATCAGTGCGGCCGGTACCAGGTCGATCCATATCGGACAAGCCGGTGAGGGGCTCGTTCGTCCCTACCGGATTTGTGGGGAGGCACCTGCCATGACTGACACCCCAGACCCTTCGCCACGGGTTGGCTGGCGACCGGCGGCCGTGGGAGCCGCCGCGGTCGTGGTCCTGGCCGTCGCGGGAGCCGTCGTCCAGACGCGCCGGGCCGGCAGCGAGCAGCCGCCGCCGGCGGCGGTCGGCCAGGCGAGCACCGCGCCGGGCTCGCAGCCGGCGGCCGGTGGTGCCGGCCGGGTGTGGTGTATGGGTGAGCTCGCGGACGCGGTGGCCGCTCTGTCGCCGGAACCGGTCCAGGCCGGCCGGTACACGTACGTGTATACGCGGTGGTGGGGCGAGGACATGTCCTACCGCCGAAAGCAGGGCACGGTCCAGCAGGTGGTGACGTACGAGTCGAAGCTGTACCGGGCCGTGGACGGGTCCGGCCGCCTGGACGTGATCGCGATCCCCGGCGCACCGTCCCGGCAGGAAGGCAGCAGCCGCTACAGCGCGGGTGGGTTGGCCGGTGTGTTGCCGGAGCCGATCGCCACCAGCCCGCAGGTGTTGGCCGGGCAGCTGCGGACGCATTCGCCGCCGGTGATGGGGCCGCAGTGGGTGCTACGCGCGGTCGCGGACGTCTACCAGTCCCATAGCACGGTGCTGCCGGTGCGGGTGGCGCTGCTACGCGTGTTGGCCGGCCAGAACACCGGCCTGGAATGCGAGGGCCGCACGGTGGACCGGGCCGGCCGTACCGGCGTCGCGGTCGCGGTCAACTCCCACTCCGATCAGACGCGGGACCGGTTGGTGTTCGACCCGGCCAGCGGGCGGCTGCTGGCGGCCGAGCAGGTGATCCTGCGTAACCCGCCAGCACTGTCTGGCACGACACCGCGCACCGTGTCGTACTGGCTGTTCCTGCACACCGGCCAGGTCGACGACCTACCACCAGCCCTAACCCACCTAACCGCTCAACCTTGAGTCCTATGTGGAGGGTTCGATGCAGGACAATGGCAATGGCGATGCCGATGCCGATGCCCGGGTGCGCGCGCTCGTGCTCGCCGCACATCCCACCGGTATGCCGGTCGGCGTGCCTGCGGTGACCGCGGCCGACCTGCGGGCCCGGCCGCGCCGGCCGCGCCGGCGGCGGGTGTGGTCACTGCTCTGGTGATCGGGCAGCGGCCTGCCGTGGCCCGGCGTTCCCCCGTCGTGCCAACGCCGGTCGCTGCTGCCACGCCAACCCAGGGCGCCCCGATGATCTTGCCGCGTCCAGCATCGTCCACCGCGGCCGCGGCGGACTGCTGTTCGACGTGACCGGCCGCAACCCGGCCAGCGTCACCAGCCCGTAGCTGTTGTTGCCAAACACGCGTGAGATGGAATCTTCGATGACGACCCCGATGTCCGAGCAGTCCCAGACGGTGCGTGTCACGCCGGCCTCGATGGCCGGGCCGGCGGCTGCCGGTCAGGCCGATCAGGTCGCCCGGATCCTGATCGCCGGCTATGTCGATACACCGCAGGGTCGGTGGCTGATCGCGGACCGGGACGAGCGGTTGATCACGTTCGGGGTGTTCTGGCCGGCGATGGTCCGCTACGGCCGGGACTACGGCTGCATCGATGTGGCCACCGACCAGGCCGGGACGGTGCTCGGTGCCGCGATCTGGTTCAACCCGGCCGAGCCGGGTGACCCGGTCTCGTATCGGCAGTGCCTGGCCGATGCCTGCCGCGACCACCTGGCCCGGTTCCTACGCTTCGACCAGCTGCTGGCCACCCGCGCGCCTGACCCGGACGACGGGCTGCGGCTGGCGTGGCTGGCCGTGGCCCGCCGGCACCAGGGCCGCGGCGTGGCCAGCGCGCTGCTGCGGTACCGGCATGGCCTGCTGGACGCCGCAGGCGGGTCGGCCGCGTTGGTCGCGGGCACGGCCCGGACCCGGAACCTGTTTGGCCGGCACGGCTACCAGACCGGGCGGGTGTTCCGGTTGCCGGGCGGCCCGACGCTGTGGCCGATGCTGCGGCCGTCTGGCGGCGGGCCGGGCCATGGCACGCCGTCGGCCGGTCCGTGACCGGCGGCGCCGATCGCGGCTCCGGCCGACGGCGCCTGCCGGGATCCGGAGCTGCCGCGATGACAGGTGCAGCGATGGGCAGAACCGAACCTGACCTGACGAGTGTTCTGGCCGTGTTTCAGGAGAGATCGAGAGGTGAGAACGCCACGATGGCAGCCGCACGGAATCGCCGGGTTCGGTCATCGCGTGGACGACGGCGCGGACAGCGGGCACGCCAGGGCGGTGCTGGCCTTGCCGTCTGCGGTGACGACGTCGCCTCGAGGTGGGGGCAGGCGCCCTCGGACCGGGGCGGGGGCGGCGCCGCGGTGAGCGTGCGGGTGTCGCGGCCGCGTGGCGGGCGGTGGCGTGTTCGCGGGGGTGGGTGTTGATGGGGACGGTGGTGTACCGGTACGGGCTTCGCGGCCACGTGGAGCTGCCGGAGGTGTTGTGGGAGCAGATCCGGATGGCGCACCGGTTCGGTAACGCTTTGGTCGAGTTGGAGGAGGAGCTGGAGCGGGCCAGGAACGGGGTGTGGGCGAGCGATCCGGGGTGGGCGCACGCTGACCGGGAGGTGACCGCCGCGGATGACCGCCTTCAGCAGGTGGTCGCGCGGGCGAAGCGGGAACGGTTCCAGGACCAGCACACCGCGGCGGAAGCCGCGCAGGCGGTGCGGGCGGCGCGGGCCGGTTTGGCCGCTGCCCGCGCTGTGCGGAAACGGGCGGCCGGTGCCGCGTATCCGGGTTTGGCACCGCGGTTCGCGCAGTTGAAGGCCGAGCATGTGGAGGCGGTCAAGGCGTGCCGGCGCTCGTTCGCCGCCCGGGGCCTGTACTGGGCCACCTACAACACGGTGGAGAAACGGCATCACGTTGCGGTGCGGCTGGTGGCGCGGCGCCGTAGCAGCGGTCAGCCGGCGCGGTTGCACCGGCACCGGCTCGACGGGGGTGGGCTGGTGGCGGTGCAGCTGAAACGAGCGGCGGGGGACCCGACCCGCACACCTGCTGTGCTGGCCTCCGGGGCCGGTAAGTGGCGTAACGTCATGCGGCTCACGCCGTGGATGGAGCCGGCCGCCTTCGACGGGTTGCCGCGAGGTGAGCGCCGCGCGGTCGGCCGCACCGGGCAGGTGAGCATCGCGGTCGGCGGTAGCGCAATGGTGACGCTGCCGGTGGTGGTGCACCGGATGATGCCGGCAGACGCGGACGTGTGCGCGGCCGAGCTGGTCGTGCGGCGCCTGGCCGGCACAACGCGGGCGGCGTTGTGTGTGACGGTGAAGGTGCCCGACCCGCCGGCAGCGCCGCCGCGGCCGCCGGTGGCGGTCCATCTGGGCTGGCGCGGCCGGGCGGACGGCTCGGTCCGGGTCGCGGTGTGGGCCAGCCCGCATCCGCTGCCCCCGCCACCGCAGCACCTGGCCGAGGTGGTGGTCGTCCATGACGGGGGTCGGTGGGGGGAGTTGGTGGTACCGGCCCGGACGGTGGACGTCGCGGCCCGGCCGGCCGCGTTGCGCTCCACCCGTGACCAGGCCTTCGACCCGGTCCGGGACAAGCTGGCCGGCTGGCTCGACTCCCATCCCCAACCCGACCCCACAGACGACGACGCCGTGCTGACCGGTGAGCAGGTACGCCGGTGGAGGTCGACGGCCCGGCTGGCCGCCCTGGCGATCGGCTGGCGAACCACACCACCGGCCGGCGGCGGCGAGATGGCCGCCTTGCTGGAGGCGTGGCGGGTGCGGGACAAGCACCTGTGGACCTGGGAGGCCAACGAACGTCACCAAACCAGCGGCCGGCGGGACGAGATGTGGCGTCGGGCCGCCGCCTGGCTGACCGCCCACACCGCGGTCCTGGTCCTGGACGACACCGACCTGAAAACGCTCCGCCGCAGCGACACTATCGACGATCCGATGTTGCCCGGGATCGCCGCCGCCAAAGCCCGGGCCCGCGCGCAGCTGGTCGCGCCCGGCCGGCTCAGACACGCCCTGACCACGGCGGCGCGACGGCGAGGGGTGGCCGTCCACACCGTCTCACGCGCCGGGCTCACCCGAACCCACCGGGCGTGTGGACACACCGCACCAGCACATCCCCGGTACGCGGCAGCGGCGGTGGTCACCTGCCCGCACTGCCACCTGCCATACGACCAGGACCACAACGCCGCCTGGATCATGCTCGACCGCCACCACCAACTCCCCCAACCCGCCGCTGCCCAGGAGCACCAATGAACACCCCAACCGGCCACGTCGAACCACCACAGCACGCCCCCGGACCACACCAACGCCCACCCAGCGGCCCGAACCGTGGGCCTTGATGTACCAACAGCGGATACGCCTGCTCGGCGGCTTCGTAGCCGAGACCCAATGCGGATAGCCAAGGGATACGCCTGCTCGGCGGCCTCGTAGCCGAGACCCAGTGGGGATAGGTCGACAGATACCCCCTGCCCGGCCGGCTTCCACGCGCATTACCGAATCCCGTTCGGACCTGTGTAGGTGACCAGCATCGAAGACCACGACAGCGCAACCGGCAAACGCCCAGCCGCCCAGCCAGCAACCACCAGCGTTACCAGCGACTAGCGACTACTAGCGACGGAGCCTGTTGTCCGATGAGCGAGCCGGGCCCCACCGATATCCCGATCCCATCCCACCGGACGGTGTGGACGGTGGGCCGTCGGCTCGGTCCGCTTCTGCCTGCCGCCGAACGACGGGCCTGGTGGGCGGGGGCGACAACGGCGCTGCCGCGGGGCGGGGCGGTGAGAAGGTGCGCGGCCGGGGGTGTGCGAAGGGCACGAGGTGATCTCTGGGTTGTCCGGTCGGGCCGGCCCGAGCTGGTAGCGGTCCGGTTGGGGTGAAGGACCTGCACCCGCTTGTGGGGCGGGGGTGTCTGGGTTCCCGTCGCACCGTCAGGTGCGCACCCTTGCTCCTGCAACCACGGTGCCTGCGGGGTAGTTGGAAAGCGTCGGTTCGAGTCCGGCCGGGAACCACGATCCGCGTCAGAAGAAGGATCCGTTTGAGGTGAAGGAAAAGGTGAGTGGTATGAGCCGGGGCAACGTGATCGCCGCGGATGCGATGCCGTACCCGTTGGACAACCACGCCCCGCAGGCGGTGGGGTATCACGCGTTGCTCGGCCAGTTGTGGGACGGGTGGAGCGTTGCCCGGCTCAAGGACTTGTTCGGCGAGCCGCGCGAGACGATGGCGGGTTTGCGGTGCTGGGAGGTCGGGGCCGGTGTGGGTGGCCAGTTCGCGGTATGGCTGGCTGGTCGGGTGGGCCGGGACGGTTTCGTGTTGGCCACCGATCGGCAGGTCCGTGACATCCCGGCGCTGGCGAACCTGGCGGTGGTCGAGCACGACCTGACCGGTGACCGGGAGTATCCGGGGTGGCCGGGTGGCTTCGATCTGATCCATGTGCGTCTGGTGCTGCAGTACCTGCCGCAGCGGCGCCGGATCCTGTCCCGGTTGGCGGATCGGCTGGCGCCGGGTGGCTGGCTGCTGGTCGAGGACTGGGTCACGACCCCGGCCGTCGAGATGGTGGTGTCGTCGGTGTCCGAACAGGACGCGGCCCTGTATGTGCGGGTGCAGCAGGCGTTGAGCAACGTGTTCGCCGAGGCCGGCACCGACCATAGCTGGGGAGGCCAGGTGTATCCGGCGCTGCTGGCCGAGGATCTGACCACGGTGGGCACGCAGATGTGCGGGCAGGTGTGGCCGGCTGGCGGGCCGGGGTGTCGGCTGGTGGCCGGCACGATCGCTCAGGCTCGGGACCGGCTGCGGGCCGCCGGCATCACGGTCAAGGAACTGGACCGCGTTGGTGAACTGTTGACCCGCGACGATCCGGGGTTCGCGTTGGCCGGGCACCTCATGCACTCCACCAGCGGATGCCGCCCGCCCGGCTAGAACCCGGGTGGCTGGTCTTCCCTGGCCGGCGGTTCGGAAGCCCGCCCGGGCCAGGAAGGGGCGCCCGTGCCAGGGCGCCCGCCCCCGCCCAGCACTCCGGCCGGCCCGAGGCGAGGGCCGGGCTGGGCGGGGGCACCCCAACCCCCAATTCCCAACCCTGAGGAGAGGACACGAGATGGGCAAGGACAGCGGTAAGCAGGCGGGCGACAACCCGATTGCCAAGAAGCACACCGAATGGAGCCAGCACCGGGCACAGCAGACCGCGCACAAGGACGCCGAGAAGGTCATCGAGCAGACCCGCGACAAAAAGTAGCGGCGAGCGATGCGGGGCTGTTTGTTGCGTCGGTCTGGCGGAGGCGGACAGCAACGACGACCGCCTCGTCACCGTCCGGGCGGGCCTGGCCGCCTGCCCGAGCAACTGCCGTTGCCGGTGAACCGGCTACCGAGCCGGCGATTGGTATGCGGCGCCGTTGAGTGTGACCGTCCAACCGAGCTGTAGGGAGAGTTTTGATGGGTAAGGACAAGGACAACAACGACAAGCCGAACGTGACCATGTCCGCCACCGACCGGTCGGGCAGGACGCACACGAAGACCGGCCGCGCCGGTGGGGACGGCACGGTGGAGGTGCATCGCGGCACCACGCCGGGCGTGCACCAGGCCGGCGGCGACCAGGTCTTCTACAACGACTGACAATGGCCAACGGCCCGAGGCGATACCGGACAGTCCGGCGCCGCCGGCGGCGCGGCCGCGGGGAATCCCTGATCTGAGCGAGCTGCCGCAGGCCGAGGTGATCGACTCGGACGAGTCCGTGTTGGCCAACGCCGTCCGCCGGGTTCTTTCAGAGCGGGCAGAGCCTGGCGAAACCTACGCGGCGCGTGGCGGCAGTCCTCGTATCTGACTGCCGTTGCGCCGGCCTGCCTTGCGGGCCGGACCTACGGCCGGGCGCCCGCCTGTATCCCGCCCCCGCGGGTGTCCGGCCCACTGCCGAAACCCGTTCCTATCCCTTTCTCGACTGGTGTCTGGACGTGTGACGATGACCCGAACCCCTAGCACGGATGGTGTGGAAACCGGCAACCGTGAGCCGGATGTGGCGGCGCTGGCCGCGCCGCCGCGCGCCGCCGCCTTGTCGCACAGCCCGTTCGGGGCCCTGTCCGGCGGCTCAGCGACCGCCGCCGCCGTCCTGCTCACCACTTTGCGGCTGTTGGCCCTGCACGCCACGGTCGAGCGTTGGGGTGGTGTGTGCGGGAGGCGACGTGCGGCTCGGCGGTGGGCCCGGGACCGCCCCACCACGCGGGCCGGGCTGTGGCCGGGCACCCCTTGCGGGTGCCTGGCCACCCCCGAAGACCTGTTGGCCGGCTTTGTCGCGACCAGCCTGCAGGCCAGCCCGCGACAGGTGCGGGAAAGGGTGGTCTCGTACGGCAGTCGCGGCGATCGACACGGACGACAAGGCAACGAGGTGTTCACCGACGGTCCGGGGCGTGGTGGCGTGTGGCGGCGCAGGCGACCGGCCGGCGACGGCACCCGGCCGGTCGGTGAGGCGGCAGAGTCCCCGCCGGCCCCGGGTCACGGTCACGCCGGGCTCTGCTTGAGTGTGGTCGGGTGGCTCTTCGCGGCGGTTGCCGTGTGGGGGAGGCGGACACTGCCGCGGTGGCTGGGTCGGGCCGGCCGGATGCTGCCGGTGATCGCCGTTGTCGTGCTCGTGCTGGCGATGACGGCGTGCGGCTCCCCGCCCATGCCGGAGGGGGTGCCGGACCCGCCGGCCTCGGCGTTGGTGACGCGGATGCCGTCGAGGACGGCGACGCAAAGCTGCCCGGCGGTGGCGAGCTTGATCAAGGCCAAACCGGACGGCGACCGGCATGCCTGCGGCGCCAACCTGGTCTCACCAACGTATGTGGTCACGGTGGCGCACTGTGTCACCAACCCGGACGGCAGCCTGGAGGACCACACCCGGATGCGGGTGCGGATCGGCTCCGCGAGCTGGCGTAGCGGTGGGCAGGTCAGCGCGGTGGCGGGGGTGGAGGTGTTCCCCGGCTGGGACGGCGACGCGCTGCGTCCGCCGCAGCCGCACGCGGACCTGGCCCTGCTGCGGCTGGCCACCGCGGTGGCGGATGTGACGCCGTTCCCGCTGGCCTCACACGCGGGTATGGCGGTCTCTACCCGGGTGGTCGGCTGGGGTGTCCAGGTCGACGACCGGTGTGCGGTGCTGCCGGACGGGGCCGAGCCACCAGCGCAGGTGCTGCACGAGCTCGATGGCGTGACCGCCCCCGCGCAGCGGTGCGCGGCGGTCTGGATCACCGACGGTGAGTTGTGTGTCCAGTTCGACAGGCAGGCGACGTGTGGTGGTGACTCGGGTTCGCCGGTGTTGCAGAAGATCGACGGGCGGTGGCAGCTGGTCGGTGTGATGAGCCACGCCTACGGGTTGGTCCCGCGCTGCGAACGAGCCGTCCCCGCCGTAGCGGCCACCGACCTGACCAACCCGCACTACCGGGCCTGGATCATCCGAATCGCCTGCGCCCCCACACCAGCCGACCCCGACCCGTGCCGACCACCAGCCGGCCGGCAGTCGAGCCCGGACGGGGGATTCGAGTGAGCCGGGCCCGCGAACATCGCGAACACCGACGCCGCCGGCCAGCATGCGACGGGGTGTGCCGGTTCCCGGAGCCGGTGGGGACATCCGCGCCCGGATCGGCGGTCCGCCGTGACCGCCACCGTCGGCGGTGGCGGTCACGGCGTCCTGGCTGGACCAGCCGTGCGCCTGCTGGCCGGGCCGCTGGCGCACGCCGCTGGCGGTCGGGTCGGGGTACCTGCTGTTCGGGGCGGTGGCCGATGATCGGTGGTGGAGCCGGGCGGGTAGTGGTGTGGCTGCTGGTGGCCGCGGGGTCCGTCCCGGTGGCTGTTAGCCCGTTGGGCTGGGTGGGTGTGGTTGCGGTCCCTGCGGCGGCCAGGGCAGCGACCGGGTCGCTGGTAGGGCAAGCGGTTGGGGTCGGCTGCCTGGTGGCGGCGGGTGGCTTGACCGCGCAACAAGCCGTGCGGCCGCCGGCAGCGCCCGCCCCGGCCAGCTGCTCGCGGCCATTGTCGAGGCCAGTGCGATGACCGGGCCACCCTTACCGCGTGATGCAGACGGCCGACCATTGCCCCAGACGCGCACGGGCGGTCGCGGGTACCGCCGTGAGTGGCCCGATGAGCTGCTGGCCGATCTTGTTGCTCGCCGCAGGGCCGGCGCTTCGATAGGCCAGCTCGCCACCGAGACCGGGACCCCGTCGGCGACCCTGCAGCATCAGTTCGATCAGCTCGGTGTGCATCCGCCCGGCGCGGGGCAGCCGCGGTTGCCGGGTGGGCTGTCGCCGGACGAGATCGCCGATATCGCCCGCCGGTACGCCGAGGGTGCCAGTGAGCGGACGGTGGCCGCCGAAACGGGGGCATCTCGGCCGGTCGTGCGGGCGGTGCTCGATATGACCGGGACGCAGCGGCGGCGATCTCGCGGGGCCGGTGGGCACCGGACGGCTGAGCAGGTCTGGGAAATCGTCGCGCGTCGTCTCGCCGGCCAGTTGGTCGCTCACATCGCGACGGCTGTTGGCGTGCCGGATTTCCGTTGTCGCCTTGCGTCTGGCGGCCTTGAAGACCAAGAGGGGTGGGCCGTGCCCGCCAGCGTGGAGGGGACGAGTGGAACAACAGCAGCGTCAGCTGACCGAGGAGCTGGCCGACTGGGTGCACGCGGCGCGGATGGCCGCATGGCAGGCGGTTGGCCAGACCTCGATGCGGTCCCGGCACCCTACCGCGGAAGAACAGATGGTCCCCTACGCCGACCTGGCCGAGGCGGACAAGGACGACGACCGCCGCCTGGTGGCCGCCGTCCTGGCCGGCCTGGCCGTGCTGCCCGAGCACGATGTGCTGCTTCTGCTGGCCCGTCACCGGGCCAGCGACGCACAGCCGGCACCCCAGCCATGACCCAAAACCGAACCGAGGAGCACGGGAGGGGGTACCGGTATGACCGCTGTTGCTGGGGCCCACCTGCGGCCTGGACCAGGGGGCCGAGCGCCCGCACGCTGCCATGCGCGGGCGTGCGGCCGACACCGCCGAACCGTGGGTGCCACCTGCACCCTCGGGCGCGGCGATGAGCGCGGCCGGACCACGCCGGCCCTCGGCGGGCGGTCACCATCGCGGTGCGGCTCGCCGCGGTGCGCCGGCAGAGGGCTGGCCTGGCGTGTCACGACGCGGACTGCCACATCCGCGACGGTCGCGTTCTGGACCAACCCCGAGCAGGTATCGACCACCGTAACCGCCGGTCAGAACGGCGCTGTCACTGCACTCATCCAGCTCACGGTGACGACCATCGTCTGCGGCTTGCTCCTGATCGTGGCCAGATACCCGGACTTGCCCCGCACCCACCCCACCCCTGCTAGCCCCGCCCCTGCTGCTAGCCCCGCCCCTGCTGCTAGCCCCGCCCCTGCTGCTAGCCCCGCCCCTGCTGCTAGCCCCGCCCCTGCTGCTAGCCCCGCCCCTGCTGCCGCAGTGGCGCGACGAGCGCGGTGCGGGATGTCGCCCGTTTTGCCTCAAGGTTGGAGCTCGATACCGTGTCCACACCCGCAGCGGCTGTGCCGCCGCCACCGATCTGGATGTCCACGCCCGCGGCGACCGTGCTCGATCTGGTCGGCGCACCGGATTTGCGGGCACGGCGGCGGTCGCTGGCACGCATCAGGGCGCTGCTGTTCGGCGGGATCACCAGTGCTGGCCTGTTGGTGTCGCTGGTGATGATCTGGTGGGGCGTTGACGTTGTGGCTGTTTTGGGTGGGCTGCTGTTCGCGGTGACCTCGTGTCTGCCGGGCGCGGCTACCGTCAGCTGCCTGGTCTGGCTCAGCCGTGATCGGGGCCTTGATGGGTTGTATCTGCGGATGACCAGTCAGTACGTCGAGTACGGGCACGAGGGCGGCAGGTGGAGCGCACCGTGGGCGGCTGTCCGCGCTGTCCGTGTCTGCTGCCACCCGGCCGGGTTCGGCCCGGACGTGGTGGAACTTCGGGTGGAGGCGCATGGGTGGGGACCGTTCACCGCGCGCGGCCCGGTCGGCTATTTCGACGTCCTGGCCCGCGACAGCGACGTCGACCTGCGCGTGGTTAGTGACCTGGTCAACCACGCCACCCTCGGACGCATCACCCTGTTTCCCGACCGGAGCGAGGCGGCAGACCGCCAAGACGCGGCCGCGAGCACGGAGGTCTGGCGGCCGTTGCGTCTGTTCCACACGGCCCCCCGTCCGGGTGGTGAGAACGCCGGGCCCGCCGCGACCGCGGTGCCATCTGACGACCCCGTCCCGGCCGTAGCCCACCCGCGGTGGTGTGACCGGCAGCAGTGTCTGGCGGTCCAGGACGACTTCCACCCCGACGCGCCGCTGCCCATGCACGTGGGTCGCCGCTACCACGCGGACCCGGGCGGACGCGGTCGACGCACCTGGGTCGCCGCGCAGCTGGTCCAGTTCGTGGGGGACCCGCAGCCGCAGCGTACGTTCGTCGGCCTGATCGTTGCTGACCTCGACAGCGAGCAGACCTTCTACATCGATGCCGGGCAAGGCGCCACGCTCGCACGCGCGCTGCTTGATCTGGCCGGGCAGGCCGACACGGTCGCCGCGGCCGGCGATCGGCCCGACAACGCCGGCGCCGGTCCGACCCCACCGGCGGGCGCGGGATGAACCAGTGCGGTGTGCGCGCAGGATCTGGGCTTAACCCCGGCCGCCGCGGCCGACAAATGGGTGTCCTGTTTGGACTTGACGCGTGATGGCGGTAAGAGCCCGCCGCCGCGACCGGCGGCGGGTCGACATTTCCCTTGTCCCTCAACCTGAAGGAAGACCGTGAACAGGAACTGCCTCAGCACGTTGAGCATCGTCGCTGTGGCGGTGGCGATGCTGCCCGCGGGCGCCGCGGCTGCACCGACCGCCGCCGATCCGCCGCCGGCAGTCATGCCGGCGGCCGGTGAGTAGAGCGAGCCGGACCGGACGGTGTCCCCGATGATCGTGGGTGGCCGGCCGGCCAGCCAGGTGTATCGCGGGCTCGGCTCGCTGCAGTACCAGCGGGGGGGGACAACCCGAACTTCCACGAGTGCGGCGTGCTGCTGTGGGATGCGTGGCACGCGGTGAGCAACGCCCACTGCGTCACCGAATACCCGACCGCGGTACTGGAGGACCCGGGCAGCTTCCACATCCGGTTCAACAGCAACGACCGGCTGGCCGGCGGCGTCGTGCGTCAGGTGTGGAAGACGGCGGTGTACCCGAGCTGGGCCTGGGGTGCGAACCCGCCGGGAACGGTGCAAGGGGACAGCGCCGTGCTCTGGCTCACCGCGCCGGTCTACACCATGCCGAACATTCTGACACCGATGGCCGGGCTCAACCGGATACCGGTAGGCCCGGCGCGGATCGCCGGCTGGGGCTGGACCACCTACCCGTGGAACCAACCAGACGCACCCCAGCATCTGTCCGAACTGGACACCGCGATTGTGGACCTGTCGCACTGTACGGCGGCGGCCATCGACGCCGGTGAAGTCTGCGTGGCCGACCTGAACAATCCGAACACCGTGGCCTGTTTCGGCGACTCCGGCGGGCCGGTCATTGTCCGGGCGCCACGCACACGCTCCTTCTGGTACCTGGTCGGGACCGCCTCCCGCCAGACAGCGGTCGCCTGTGCCGGGCCGGTGGTCTACACCTCGGTGCTGTACTACCGCGACTGGATCAACCAGGCCATCAACGGTACCTACCAGGCGCCGAAGCCGAAGCCGACGACGTCCACGCCGCCAGCCAAGCGGCCGGCCTGGCGCTGGGCGGGCTGCGGGACCGCCTGCTGACAACGCCGAACGTGTAACACCACCGATACCGGTTTCTGGCTCCGGCGCAAAAAAGGGGGGAAGCCGGGCGGCGCACGCCACCCGGAGCCAGAACCCGAAATCTGGACCACCCCACCGGTCCTGAGGACGCTCAAGCAGCAGGCCGTGGCAGCAGCCGACACCACCGGTAGCGGACCGCCGCCACCACCTGGCGACGAGCTGCTGTCGCAGCTGCGGCACGACTGGCTCGTCGTGGTGCTGAGGCGGGCCACCGACCGGAACCGGAACCAGGTGGTTGGCCAAGACCGTCACCGCCAAGAAACCGGCGATCGCCGCCGTCCAGAAAGGCACCGCAGCAGCGATGAGCGACATCGACTTCGTGATGACCGACCACCCAGCCTGGATCCCGGCCCGCGACGGCCGGGGCAAGGTGCGGGTGCTGGTCACGTTCGAGGGCCGCTGGCTTCTACGAACCGGCCCGACCGGGTTCACACTGCGTGAGCTGGCCCCGGCCGCCTTCGAACCCGCCTATACCGTGTTCCGGCTGCCACCGCACGTGCTCAACGAGTTGCCGCAGCTGGCCGCCAGCCTGGCCGGCCTCGGCGCGGTGGCCCGGTTTCGGACCGGCAACCTGTGGGACGCCCTCGGTGCGGCAGCCATCGCGCAGATGCACCGCCCGCCCCACGCCGCCAGGCTGTACCGCCAGTTCTGCTACGCGCACGGCGAGCGGCTGCGGCTACCCGGCGGCAACTACTGGCTGTTCCCGACCCCCGAAGCCGTCCTGGACCTGACACCCGACCAGTTCACAGCCGTGGGCCTGGCCGCCAAACGCGGCCTGCTGCGGGACGCCGCCAACAGCTACCTGCGCGACGGCCGCCACTGGCAGACCCTGCCGCCGCCGCGGCTGGCCGAGCAGCTGGGCCGCATTCCCCGGGTCGGCCAATGGACCGCGCACGCCGCGGTGGCGGACTGGAGCAACGACTGGGCGCTCTACCCCGCCGGCGACCTGACCCTGCGTACCTGGGCCCGCCGCGCCGCACCGGACTACCCCTGGCCCACCGACGAGCGCGCTTTCGCCAACTGTTGGCGCATGCTCACCCGCACCCACCTCAGCTGAGACCATGGCAAACAAGCGCCGCAAGACCCTCGTGGTCTGCAACGCCTGCCACGACCTCATCCACGCAACGCCAACACCGCTCACGTCGTAATCACCGGAGAGCCGGGTACTCGGAAACGCGTCCGCCCGGTTCGGAGGGAGGCCGCGCGGAAAAGGACCAGCCCCAGGCTGGCACCTCGCTGCGCGGTCCACCCTATCCGGCCTGTCCGGGGGCCGGAGTCTTGCGGGCGGCACGGGCCGCCGTAGCCGACGGCTACGGGGTTAGCGCCAGCGTTACGGGGTTGACGGCATCGCTTCGGGTAACACTGTGGCTGGTAGCGGTGTTCTCACCAGGTAGATCTGGCCCCACTACTCCAGGAAGTCTTGGATCCACCGAGCATGCCGCATGTCAATGCGTCGATGGAAACTCCAGCTCTACTCGGCCCCACCCCATCCCGTGATTCGGGATGGTCACCAGGGCGGTTGCGGGCCCAACTCGACCATGGCCGAACCGGCCGCCGTACGGCGCTGCCGAGCGGCGCTGGGCACCAGGACTCGGTGGCAAGTCGGCCGGAGGTCGGCGCGGCAGATGTTCGGCCCCCGATCCGCGCGATGCGGTGGGGCCACGATGACGCCGCTCGACATCGACATCGGTGTGGGGCCAAGAGGTTCTGGAGTCAGCGCGGTGGAGCCAGAACAAGCTGGAGTGGTGGGGCGGAAAGAAGCTGGCGAGAACACTGGTAGCGGCGTGGTAGCGCTGGTTGGTAGCGGTCGATGAGCGTTACCACACCCCCGGAGCGGCGCGGCGCGCGCCGCTTCCGGTTTGCTTCCGCTTCCGCCCCGGCCGGGTCCGGCGGAAGGAAGCGGAACGAGGAAGCGGAAGGCCGGCCGCTTCGCCGTTTCGGCTGTCCGGTCGGAACAACGTTCGCACGCTGTTCTGGAGCGGCCGCACGGGATGCCCGGAACGTTCCGCGCCTTCTGCGACGCCCGCGGGGCCGTCTGGTGCGCTGGTAACGTCCCGGCGGGAGGTGGGGGTGCGGTGGCCGGTCTTAGCGATCTGCCGACGCGGGAGTTGTTCAACCAGTGGCTACGGGCGTTGACCGTGCTCCCCGAGCCCGGCGATCGGCCGTTTCCGGAGCGGTTGGCGTTGATCGTTGAGGTGGACGACGTCCGCACGCACCAGCTCACCTCACCATCTCGTACCCGCCGACCGTCGAGGATCTGCATCGTCTCGTTGCGGCGATGGAGGACGTGAACCGGGTGCGTAGCCGCGAGTACGGCGCTCACGCCCTGGTGACCTCGCTGCTGATGCGCTGGTTGAGCGAGGCCGCCGGACAGCCAGCCAGCGACATCGTTAACTGGTTGGCGTTGACCATCGGCAGCGTGTTGCCGCCAGACGAGCCCGGCACCGGCGACGGCTGAACCGGTGTCCGATTCGATCGACGGCTGCGCGTATCGGCTGGCTGACCTGTGCCTCGCATGGTGAGACCGATCTTCCTAACCGGATAGTCGCTACACGTGCCAGGCGGAATCGGTGGATCTCGTGTGGCACGTGTAGGCTCGCCTGCGCGAGTGTCGACATCGTCTGACGGAGGCCCTCTCGGTGGAAGCTCGTGACGAGGACGGCCCCAGGGTCAAGCTGCGAACCGATGTGGCGCACGGCGCGCGGATCTACGACTACATCCTGGGTGGTAAGGACAACTACGCCGTCGACCGTGAGGCCGGCGAGAACTCGTTGCGGATATGGCCGGCGTTGCGGGTTCACATGCAGGCCAACCGGTTCTTCATGCACCGGGTGGCGCGGTTCCTGGCGGCCGAGTGCGGGATCCGGCAGTTCTTGGACATCGGCACCGGACTGCCGACCTCACCGAACCTGCACGAGGTTGTGCAGTCGGTTGACCCGACCGCACATGTGGTCTACACCGACAACGATCCGCTGGTACTCGTCCACGCTCGTGCGCTGCTGGTGGGGACAGCCATGGGACGCACGGCCTACGTCGATGCGGACATGCGTGACCCGCAGGCGATCATCTCCGCGCCGGAGTTCCTAGAGACCATCGACCTGAATCAGCCGGTCGGGCTGCTGCTGATCGCCGTCGTGCATTTCATTGAGGACGACGCGGAGGCATTACGGGTCGTACGACAGATCCTCGACGTGCTACCGACCGGCAGCTACCTGGCGATGTCCATCGCGACCGACGAGTTCGACCCGATCCCGCTGGCCGAGGTCCAACAGGAGTACAACAGGCTCGGTGAGACCCTCATCTTCCGCGACCGTGCCACCACACTGTCATTCTTCGACGGCGTGGAACTGGTCGAGCCGGGGCTGGTCCAGGTGCACAAGTGGCGCCCAGACGGCTCCGAGCCCCCAGGGATCGCGGACAAAGACATCGCCATGTACGGGGCGGTCGCGCGTAAGGCATAGGACGGCACCGGGCGTAGCCCCGCTGTCCGATCCAGATGAGGGTTGCCAACAGCCGGCCGGCTGACCAGCGCGGGCTGGGGCCGACTGTGATCCAGGCCCGTGTCCGGTGCATCAACGGGCGTCAGGGAGGCACCCAGCTCGGCCAGATGGCCATGACCTGCCCTTGCCCAGAGGCTGGCGTCCTGGGCCGCCGAAGCTGTGAGTCACAAGCTTGGTCGCGGCGGCTCGTGGCCGGAATCCGAGCGCACTGGATGCGACAAAGCGGACGCCGAAGGGGCAGGGATCCTCCACCGGCATCGAGCGGTAGTTGAGTGGGGCGGCTGAACCCGGGCCGAAAGACAAGACTGTTTCTCACGAGGTCATGCGACTACCTTCTGGCTTCGTGAACAACGAAGTGATCATTTCGACCGAACCGCCCGCCGCGGGAAAGACGACCGTGGCTGAACTTCTCGCCGCCAACGCGAGCGTCCCAACGGTTCACCTGACGACCGACCTGTTCTACCGCTCGATCCGGTACGGGATTCGTCCTTCCGTTCCTGCCTGGAGCGCAGCGGCAGAACGAGGTGGTCATGAAGCGATCGTCGGCACCGTCGCGACGTTCGCCCGCGGCGGCTATAACGTCGTGGTCGATGGGATGGTCGGGCCGTGGTTCCTGCCGCCGTTTCGCGCGCTCGCGGAACGAGACCATCTGCCGGTGTCCTACGTAGTCCTCCGCCCCGACCTCGACACCACGTTGTCGCGCACGAAGCAGCGTATGGGTCACGAGCTCGAGGATGTCGGCGCGATCACCGGCCTGCACAGCGCATTCGCAGGGGCTCGGAGATCTCGAGCACCACGCAATCGATACCGGAGACCTCAACGCGGCGCAGACCGCCGAAGTCCGGCGCGTCCGGTGGTGTGTGGGTCTGGCTATCCTGGGCAGCCTTTGGCCCGCCGTCGTGGCCGAGGACCTGACGCGGTGGCCGCCAAGGGGTGCGGGCAGGCTGTCAGTATCGGCTGGGGATCGCCGAGTACAGCGCGGCGATGTTGTCGTCGGCGGAGCCCCGCCCACCCCAGAAGCTACTTCGCGGGTTGAGTGTGGTGGTGCTGCCGTCGGACCGCTGGATGGTCACGTAGGCGTTGCCGGTGTACACACCGTTGGTGTGCCAGCGCGTGTAGGTGTCGTTGAGCGCGATCTCGGTCAGCGGCGCCGCCCAGAGCAGTCCCTTGTCGCTCAGCGACATGTACCCACTCTTGACGACGACGAGCTGGCGGGTGGTCACCCCGACGACCCGCCGACCCAGCCCCATCCTGGTGTACGCGGAGAACGCCAAAAGGACCTCCTCGCCGGCCGGCACGTGCCGGGCGACGATGTCCACCTCGTGTGACGCCACGCGCACACGGTAGCGCCGTCTGTCCACTGCGCACGGCGGCGCTATGGTTCGCCGACGGTATCGACAGCGGGGATAAACTAGGTGCCGGCGCCGACAAAGGCGACGTCAGGCGACGTGCGGACGTTAAAGGGACGCGGGCGAGTGTTTCGGCTCAGCGTGGACTATGGCACCTCGAACACTGTGGCGATGCTCGCTGAGCCGGGTGGGCGCGCCAGATTGCTGCTGGTCGACGGCTACCCGCAGCTTCCGTCCGCGGTGTGCCTGACGCCGGCTGGGACGCTGGTGGTCGGGCGGGCGGCGCTGTACGCGGCGCGGTTCCATCCGGACGCGTTCGAGCCGTACCCGAAACGCCGTATCGACGAGGGCGTGCTGCTGCTGGGCGGCAGGGTCGTGCCGGTCGTCGACGCGGTCGCGGCCGCGTACAGGCAGGTGGCTGTCGAGGCCGCGCGGGTCACCGGCGGGGCCGCGATCGGTGAGGTGGTGCTGACCTACCCGGCGACCTGGGGCGCGTCCCGGCGGCAGACGCTTCTCGACGCCGCCGGCCGGGTCGGTTGGGGCAGGGTCCGGCTGGTCGCCGAGCCGGTGGCCGCCGCGGCCGCGTTCGTCGCCGTCCACCAGGCCCACGTGGCCCAGGGCGCGTACGCCGTGGTCTACGACCTGGGCGCCAGCACGTTCGACGCCGCTGTGGTCCGGCGGGAGGCCGGCGGTTTCGTCGTCTGCGCTGCCGGCGGGCTCGCGGACCTCGGCGGCGTCGACATCGACGACCGGATCGTCGGGCACCTGGCCGCCAGCTACTCCCAGCGGGCCGGCGAGCACCTGCGGGGGCTGTTGCGGCCGGCCACCGCACAGCAGCGGCAGGCCCGCTGGCAGCTGCTCGATGACGTGCGTACCGCCAAAGAGCTGCTCGCCACGGCGCCGGCCGTCCTGGTCCGGATACCGGGCGTGGACGAGGGTGCGCCGCTGGGACGCGAGCAGCTCGACCAGCTCACCCGCCCGCTGCTGGAGCGCACGGTGCGTGTCACGCGGGCGCTGGTCGATCGGGCCGGGCTCGACGCCGCCGACCCGTACACCATCTTCCCGGTGGGTGGCTCCACCCGGCTGCCGCTGGTCGCCACGCTCCTGAGCCGCGAGTTCCAGCGGCCACCGACGATGCTGGAGCAGCCGGAACTGGTCGTGGCCGAGGGCGGCCTGCACACCACAGACCGCCCGGCGTCTCCGGCTACCCCGCCCCCGCCGACCGGCGCGATACCCCTCGCCGGTCGGCGGCGGAACCGGTGGCCGGCCCGGCCCGCCGCGGTCGCCGGCCTCGTCGTGGTCACACTGCTGGCCGCGGCCGGCGCTTTCGCGGGTATCCAGGGCTGGGACCTCGCGGGCCTGCCGGGCTGGGCGCGGGGGCCGGCGTCCACACCGTCGAGCCTGCCAGCACGTGAGCCGGTGTATGCGTACCAGAGCACGTTACTGTCCGGGCGGCCGATCTGCGCGGCGGTCTGGAACCCGGCCGGGACGCGGTACGCCGTCACCAGCGACGACACCGGCCTGGAGATCTTCAACCAGGACGGGGTGCTGGTGCGCCGGTTCGAGGTCGCGCTCGCCGGCGAAAAGGGGTGCTACCTGAACCAACCAGGCGTGTACTGGGACCCCGGCGGCACCACGGTCGCCGTCGTGGGCGGCAACAAGATCGGCAGCGACCGGCTGCACTTGTTCAACGCCGACACCGGCGAGCACACCGTGGCCCAGCCCGGCCCGGGCGTGGTCTGGGACACTCCGGCCTGGGACTCGACCGGCTCAGCCGTGGCCGTCAAATCCCGGCTGAACGCGGTCCTGATCCGTAACGACGGCAGCGTGGTCCGCAACCTGCTCCCGTCCGCGCCGCTGAGCAACAAGTACAGCGTCGGCTCGGTCAGCCTCTCACCGCACGGCGACACGTTCGCCATCAGCTGGTTCGACCTCGCCCACGACGACGGCCCGCTGTTCGAGATCCGCCGCTACACCGACGCGACCCCAGTAAGCAGCATGGGCATGCGGTCAGACAGCGGCGACGCCGAAATGGTCACCTACAACCCGGACGGCACGCTGGTAGCCGTCGGGATCAACGAGTTCGGCGTCGAGGTGTGGGACCCCGTCACCCTGCGCCGGGTCACCGCGCTGACCGGACCGAACGGCTCCATCACCGACGTACGCTGGTCCGGAAACGGCCAGTACCTACTCGCGGTCAGCCACGACCTCCAACAGGTCCACCTCTGGCGCACCAGCGACTGGAAACTACTGGGCACGCTCACCCCGCACGAGAAAACCCGCCAAGGCGTAGGAGTCGCCGCAGCAGGCGTCAGCAACGACGGCACCGTCATGCTAGTACCACAAGGCGCCCGCGGAATCGACGTCTACACCCTGACCTAGACACACTGAATCGTGAGTTGGTGAGGTAGCCGCGCGAAGCGCTGGCGGCGCCGCCGTTGCGTCGCGGATCGCTTTGTCGCCGCACCGCGACACGTGTCCTGTCCCACGTGAACTGGCATCTGTCTCGATGTAGCTGACCCGGTTCGGGGTCGCGTCTCAATGAATCTGGCACGAGCGCTCCGGCCGGTGCTCCGACAAGCCGTTCGACCCCCCGCTTCAGCGGCTTGATGATCACCACGTGGATTGCCTGTCTGCGCCTGTATTGTGAGCGCATGATCGTTCGAATTTGGCGGGGGTGGACGACACCCGAGAATGCCGACGTATACGAGTCGATCGTCAGCACGCGCGTCCTGCCCGCCATCGCTGAGCGCAAGCTCGCCGGCTACCACGGCGCCTATCTGCTTCGGCGTCCGCTCGCCGGGGGCGAGGTCGAGTTCTCCACTATCATGCTGTTCGACTCGGTCGACGTCGTCCGGGATTTCGTCGGCCCGGACTATGAGGTTGCGCATGTCCCGGCCGAGGCAAGGGCCGTCCTGGCACGGTTCGACGAGCGGTCCGCCCACTACGAGACACTGTTGACGCCAGAGGCCACGCGTCCCGTCTGAGGGTGCGGCAGTCCGGGCGGGTTGTTGATCGGTAGGGGTGTATCCCCGGCGTGGTGGACTAGGGCCTGTCCTGCGGATCTTGGAGGTGGGTGGGTCGTTGTATACGGCGTGGCTCGTTTCGATCTGACTGATGCCGAGTACGAGGTGTTGGAACCGTTGTTGCCTGGGCAGGCTGTCCGTGGTGGGCAGTGGCGTGATCACCGACAGGTGATCAACGGTATTTGCTGGGTGAAACGGACCGGCTCACCGTGGCGTGACATGCCGGAGCGGTACGGGCCGTGGAAGACCGCGCATGAGCGGCTGCGTCGCTGGGCCAAGGACGGCACGTGGGAGGCGATGAAGCAGCGGGTGCTGGCTCTGGCAGAGGCCGACGATGACATCGATTGGAACGTGCAGACGGACTCCACGGTGGTCCGCGCCCATCAACATGCCGCTGGTGCCGGTAAGGGGGGCTCACTGCGCAGCAATCGCAGGCACGCCAAGGGATTGGCCGTTCCCGGGGTGGTCTTACCACCAAGGTCCACACTATGGCCGACGGGTGCGGCCGGTCGCTCGCCACGCTGATAACTGCTGGCCAGGCTGCCGACACCAAGCAGTTGATCCCGTTGCTGGACAAGGTGTCTGTGCCACGCCCGGCGGGGTCGGGCGACCCCGCAAGCGTCCCGACTCGCTGGCTGCGGACAAGGCGTACTCGTCCAAGGCCAATCGGGCGGCCCTGCGGGCCAGGAAGATCAAGGCGGTAATCCCGGAGAAGATCGACCAGGTCGCCAACCGGCATCGCAAAGGCCACCGCGGTGGTCGGCCCCCGACGTTCGACGCGACCGCGTACAAGGACCGAGACCACGTCGAGCGGGGATTCGGCCGCCGCAAGCACTGGCGAGGCGTCGCTACCCGGTTCGAGAAACTCGGCGCCCACTACCAGGCCGTCCTCGACCTCGCCGAAACTCTCGACTGGCTACGGTACGTACCCGACCATGATCCGCAGGACAGGCCCTAGTTCTCTTGGCGGCGGGCCGACGTGGCACGCTGCGCCGGTCGCCGAGACCCCGTTCCACGCCACATTCGTTGAGACAACTTGGGCTTTCAGCAGCGACGAGCCAACTCCAGTGGGACGTGCCCCATCTTCGTCTCATCCACGTTGTCCCACGCCAGGTAGACGCCGGGTCGGAAGCCAACCGGACTGAGACGGGACAGCTGATTGATCTCTCTGGCGGAGGGTGTCACGGGGGTCGTGGAATTTGAGCGGCGATCCGGTCTGATGTTGTGCTGCAGCGGCGACAGTTTCTGTGGTTCGGGCGGTGCGGGGGGTGGGCGTGTCGGTGCAGCGCGGCGACAAGCTGTGGCATCTGCTTGTAGTCCTTGACGCGGCGGAACGAGCGTTGGACGTTGGCCATGCCGGCGGCCGTCCAGCACAGCACCATCTGCCCGTCCCGCCTGCGGGTGACGTCGCGGTTCGTGGCGCGGGCGGTGGAGATCATCGACTCGATCGGGTTCGAGCTGGTCAGGTCTTAGCGAGGGTGCCGGTGATGCCGAGCCGGGCCACGGTGAACAGCTCGGGCAGTCCCTCGCGTAGCGAGGCGGCCGCGCCGGGATGCTTGCGCTCCAACAAGGTGGCCAGGGCCTCGGCGTCACGCAGCCCGGCGGCCGCGTCCGGGTTGTGTAGCGCACGCACGAGCTTGGCGTCGATGAAGGCCCGCTCGGTCTCGGGCAGATGCTCGGCGACGTTCCGTCGGTTGTGGACGGTGCAACGTTGGATCGCCGCTTTGGCGCCGAACACCGCGTTCACCGCCGCCGACAACGCCTTCGCGCCGTCGATGACGAACAGCAGCCCGTCGTCGGCGTCCGGGCCACGGTCGACCAGGTCCGCGAGCAGGTGCCGGGCGACGGTCTTGTTCTCCGTGGAGCCCTCCCACAACCCGAGCGGAACCTTGCTGCCGTCGGCGGTGATCGCCAAGGCGACAATGCAGCAGTGGTCGGCGATGTGCTCTCCGTCGATCATCAACACTTTGACGTCCAGCGGCCCCAGATCCCGGGCCATCAGCTCCCGCCAGGGCGGTCTTGGTCTGGGCGACGAACCGGCGCGAGATCGCCGACCGGCTCGTCGCCGATGCCACTTCCTCAACTCCGGCACCGACCGGCTCGGCCGCCGCGACATGCCGGCGGGTGGCCAGCCCGGCCAGCATCCGCTCCATCACCACCTGCGTGAGCTGATCTTCACCGGCGAACAACCGATAGGCGGCCAGCGGCACCTCATGCCCATCCGTCGTGCGGGCCCGCGGCCGTACCACCGGCACCCGACGCCCGCCCAGCACCACCGAACCCTTCTCCCGACCATGCCGTGACGCGGCCCGGTCCGCATCATGCTTGCCCTTCGGCCCACACGCCGCGGCGACCTCAGCGTCGAACATCGCCTGCATCACCGCCATCCCAGCGGCAACACATCGCCAGCAGCCCTTCCCGCGCCACCGCGCCGATATCGGCCAGCGCGAGCTGCACCTCGGCCGGCAGATCAACCACGCCCAGCCCAGCCAACTCGGCCGGGGCGTCGGTGCTCCATACCACACGCAGAGTCGGTACGGTCTTCACAGCGGTCCCCTTCCTTCAGGTGTTCTTGGCGGATCACCCGAGACCTACCACCAGGCAGGACTCAGGTGGGGGGACCGCCCACTCAACTTCTACGAAGATCGGGACACGCTCGCCTCTTTGGTCAGATGCGATTGCGCGACCGTTGGCGTCGCGTCCGCGAACCTTGAGTCACTGCATGACTTCGGGCACGCCGGTTGGCCAGGAGAAACAGGGAGGTGTCTACTGCGGCAGGGTGGCCCGCTCGACGTGCCCCGGCGCGACACAAACCGAGGCGTCCGCCATCGGCGGGTGGTCAGCGGCTCGGTGCGTAGGTGCTCTGCGGGCAGCACAGGAGACCCTGGGTAGCCCTCGTTGCTTGCCCGGCGATGCCCCTCAACTTAACGTTGCTTAATCCACGTGTTCCGCCATACGTTCGTGTCTTCCACGCGGTTAGGGCCCCGGGAGGTGACATGGCGCAGATGCCGACGAAGCGGTACGGAATCCGGTCCTTGCGGGTCTCCGCCGCTGACGTCGCGCGTGCTGCTGGAGTCTCGCCCGCAACTGTTTCCTATGTTATGAACGGCCGTGCCGGCGTCTCCGAGGCGATGCGCGAGCGGATCCTGTCTATTGCGGAGCAACTAGGACATACCACGCGTAGGCGTGCTGATCAACTCAGATGCCGGCGTAGGGCAGTTATAGGCTTAGTGCTCACGGACATCGCGAACCCGTTCTACACCGAGGTGGCGGCCGGCGTTATCGACGCGGCCCGGGCTAACGGATACGAGGTGTTTCTCGCCCACACACAGGAGCGGCCGGACGCCCTCAGCGACGTCCTGAAGGCCATGGTGGCCCGCGAGGTCGACGGCGTGGTCGTCACGGTGCTGCACTCGGACGACGGCGATGTGGTCCGCTGGCTGCGGAGCGCACGCATACCGTTCGTACAGCTGTCGCGCCGGATCCCGCACCTGGAGGCTGACTTCGTCGGCATCGACGATACGGCGGCCGCCGCGGCGATCATGGAGCATGCCGCCGACCATGGCTATCGCGATGTAGCGGTGATCGCCGGACCTCGCAACTCAAGTGCCTCCGCGGCGCGCGCCGACAGCTTCTTGCAGGCTGCGCAGCGGCGTGGGATCCGGCTTGTCGGTGCGCGGCGGATCAACACCTACCTCACTGAAGATGGGGGGCATCGCGCGGTCACGCACCTCCTCGCGAAAGGTCCCCGCCCCCGCGCCCTCGTCTGCGGGAGCGACGCGATTGCCGCCGGTGCTATCAGCGCCCTGCGGGCCTCCGGATCACGGGTGCCCGACGACGTCGCGGTCACTGGCTTCGACGGACTCTTCCCGCGCACCTCGCCCCTCGCCGAGCTCACCACCGTCAGTCAGCCACGACGGGAGATGGCGGAGGTGGCGGTGGAGATGCTCATCCACCGGATCAACGGCGGGCGCAGAGCGGTCCAGACGAGTATCCGACCGCACCAGTTGCGAATTGGCACGAGCTGCGGCTGCCCACCGCTGAAGACGAACGCGAATGTGTACCTCGCGGCATGAACGAGCGCATCCTGGTCGTGGGCGGTGGTGCCATTGGCGGAGTGACGGCCGGCCGCCTTGTCCGTGCCGGACACGACGTCACCGTCCTTGACGCGAACGGCTTCCACGTCGACATCATGAACGGCCCCGGCCTTGTCCTCGACCTGTTAGGGACGCGGTGCCGGGTCCAGATCCCCGCGGTCGATAGACCCGAGCGGCTCGACGGTCAGTTCGGCTACGTCCTCGTGACGCTCAAGTCGCTCCACCTTGACGCCGCCCTCACACCGCTGGTCACTCGGAACGTCTCCGACACCTACGTGTCGCTCGGAAACGGTCTTGTGCAGGACGTGGTCGAGGAGATCGTCGGCCCCGAGAGGCTTGTCGTCGGCATCGTCGGGTGGGGAGCGACGAATGTCGCGCCCGGCCATTTGCGGCAGACGACGGCGGCTCCGTTCACGCTCGGCGAGAGGGACGGGGCGCGATCCACACGTGTGACGCGTCTGGCTGAGATCCTCCAGGACGCCGCTCCTGGGACGCGTGTATCGCCGTCGATCTTGGGCCAGGTGTGGAGCAAGCTTCTCGTCAACAGCACCTTCTCCGGGCTGGGCACGGTCGGCGGCGTGCTGTACGGCGACGTGGCGCGTGACCGGACCGCACGCGACGTCGCACTCCGGCTCTGGACAGAGGGATATGGCGTCGCGGCAGGGCTAGGTGTGAGTCTCGACGAGATCTTCGGCACCCGTCCCGCCGAGTTGGTCCTCCGCGAACCCGCCGACGTCCCGGCCGCCACGGCTGCTCTCAATGCCGTCATGGCACAGGTTGGGGCGACGAAGGCATCGATGCTGCAGGATCTCGAACGAGGCGCGCCGACCGAGGTTGACGTGATCAACGGTGGAATCGTCGCCACGGCGCGGCGGCTGGGGCTGGCAACGCCGTTGAACAGCGAGATCGTCGCGATAGTGCATGAGTACGAACAGGGGCAGGGGAGTCCCGGTCCGGGCGCGTTCGAGCGGCTTGCCGCACTGGCCTGACGTCCGCGTACTCGCTCAGCACGACAGAGGAGACTCAGATGGATGACAAGGTCATCATCACCTGCGCAGTGACCGGAGGCATGACCGTCCCGGCGCAGAGCAAGGCTATCCCGATCACGGTCGAACAGATTGTCGAGGAGGGCGTGCGCGCGGTCGAGGCTGGCGCGTCCGTCCTCCACGTGCACGTCCGCGAGGAGGATACCGGCCGGCCGGTGGCCGATTTGGAGCTGTTCGACCGCGTGCTGCGTGATCTGAAGGCGAACACCGAAGCGGTCCTGCAACCGACGACGGGTGGCGGGAGGGGCATGACGGTGCAAGACCGTGGCGCCGTCTTGAGGTTTCGCCCGGAGATGGCCACCTTCAACGCCGGCAGCTTCAACTTCGGCCTGTTTCCGGTCGCCGCGCGGGACCTGCCGTTTCGGGACTGGGAGCGCGACTACCTCGAGGGAACCCGCGACTACATCTTCAAGAACACGTTCGCGGACATGACCTATATGGCAGGCCTGATGGAGGAATCCGAGACACGGCCCGAGATCGAGGTGTATGACGTCGGCCACCTCTACAACCTCCAGCAGCTTGTCAAGGAGGCAATCCTGGAGCCCCCGTTCAACATCCAGTTCGTGTTGGGCGTTCTCGGCGCCAACGCCGCCGAGCCGGACCAGCTCGTCCACATGCTGCGGACCGCGCAGCGGCTCTTCGGCGACGCGTTCACCTGGTCCGCGGCCGGGGTCGGCTATCCTGCCGAGTTCAATATGGTGGCCCTGTCGTTGATGCTCGGCGGCAACGTCCGCGTCGGCCTCGAGGACAACCTTCGAGTGCGGCGCCGAGAGCCGGCGCAGTCCAATGTCGACCTAGTCGAGAAGGCCGTCTCGCTCGCCGCCATGTTCGACCGCGAACCGGCGACCCCGCAAGAGGCTCGTCAAAGATTGTGCCTTAAGGGCGCCGATGCGGTCGCGTTCTGAGACCGCATGGGTGGCGCCCGGCGCCGTTGTCGTCGGACGCGTCACATTGTCCGCCGGATCGAGCGTCTGGTATGCCGCTGTGCTCCGTGGCGATGGCGACGAGATCCGGATCGGGCGAGACAGCAACGTCCAGGACGGATGTGTGCTGCACACCGATCCCGGTTTTCCGGTCACGGTGGGCGAGCGGGTGTCCGTCGGCCATCGGGCCGTTCTCCACGGCTGCACCGTCGAGGACGGTGTCCTCGTTGGCATCGGTGCTGTGGTACTCAACGGGGCCCGGATCGGGACCGGGTCGTTGATCGCGGCCGGAGCAGTAGTGCTGGAGGGGACGACAATCCCGCCGAACTCGCTGGTCGCTGGCGTGCCTGCGAGGGTTCGGCGGGAGACGACCGGGCCGGAGCGGACCCGCATCGTCGAGAACGCAATCGAGTATGTGGCTCGCGCGCGCGGCCAGCGAGCCGTAGAGGGGTAGTTATTCAGCGCGGGCGCTGCGCCGCGAGCCGACGTGGTCCCCGGACCTCCGGGCGCCCGCGGGACGAGAGGGCGATCCGCAGTGACCGGGCCCTGTCCATGTGTTCGCGGCTTATCCGGGCGCTGGCTTCGGGGTCTCCGGCCTCGATCGCGGTGAGCAACTCGCCGTGTTCGGTCAGGATGTCCGCCCAGCGTTGAGGCGTCGTCGTCGCCCCGCGCTCGTCACCCGTCGCCCGGATCTGGTTGTAGATGCGGTCCAGCGCCTCGATGAGCGCGTCGTTGTGGGTCGCCTCGGCGAACGCGATGTGAAACGAGAAGTCGAGTGCCTCCAGGGACTCGGTGTCGGACCTGTCGCACTGCTCCATCGCGGCGTGGATGCCTTTGAGCTGGGCGATGTTGATCCTGCTGGCGGCGGAGGCGGCGGTGTGGCCGGCCAGTTCTTCGAGTGCAACCCACACGTCGTAGAGGTCGAGGAGCTCCTGGTCGCTGCGAGCCTTGATCTGGTAGGCGGACCGGAAGCCACGCTCCACGATCCCGTCCTGCTCAAGGCGTTGCAGCGCCTCTCGGACGGGAGTGCGGCTAATGCCGTAGAGTTCGACCAGGTTGCCTTCCACGAGACTCTGTCCGGGCGCGTAGGCGCCGGCGAGGATTTCGCCCTTCAGGAACTGGTAGAACGACTGCTGCCGTGCGTCTGGCGCGGACGTCGTGCCAGACGTGCTCGTCTGCCTAGCGTTCGCCATGAATGAATCCTGCTCCGTGTGTAGGCGCCTCTCCCCATGCTAGCGCGTCTGTGTACATCTGTCCTTATTTCTTGGTTATGCTAGTGCAGCTGTGTACATCTGTCGCTGTCCGTGTACACTAGACGCGGTTGAAAGACCTCCCATGTCGAAGGGTCGTGAAGTGCGCAGAGTCATCCAGTGCGGCGTGGGCGGCTATGGGGAACTGTGGCTCGAGACGTTGGGGAAGGCGCGCGATCGCGTCGACGTGGTCGGGCTCGTGGATACCAATGTCGACGCCCTAGGCGCGGCCGGCGCCCGCCTCGGCGTCGACTCGTCACGACAGTTCACCGACCTTGCGGAAGCTCTTGCGCAGGTCGACGCCGACTCCCTCGTCTGTGTCGTGCCTCCTGCGTTCCACGAGACTGTCGTTTCCGCTGCGCTCAAGGCCGGCTTGCATGTCCTGACCGAGAAACCTCTCGCCGACACGATGGCCGCGAGCCGACGCTTGGCGGAGCTGGCGGACGCCTCACCGGGAGCCCTGATGGTCGCGCAGAAGGGCCGGTTCCACCCCTGGGTCAAGCGGTTCCGGTCGGCGCTGGAGCACAGCGAGGTAGGGCCGTTGGGCCACCTCACCGTGACTTTCCGGGCTGCGGAGTTCTTCTGGGGCATCGGCTCGAACTTCCGCCATCGCATGGCAGATCCCCTGTTGACCGAGATGTCGATCCATCACTTCGACCTCATCCGCGCGCTGCTCGGCGTCAACGCGGTATCCGTGTCCGGCGCCTCGTGGAACCCGCCCGGCAGCGGCTTCGAGGGCGACGTCGCCGCATCCCTGGTCTTCCAGATGGAAGGTGACGTTCCGGTCGTCTACACCGCGTACATCAGATCCTCCGGTGATCTCACCTCCTGGTATGGCGACATCCGCGCCGAGTGCGACCGGGGTGCCGTCACGATGGTCGCCCCGTCCCTCTACCTTGCGACCCGGGGAGCGCACCAGGGAGTACGCAGCGAAGACTTCCGAGCACCGGCACAGGAACTGGCCAGCGTCGGACACCCACACGATGGCCAGGCCCTTGCGTTCGCCGAGTTCCTCGCGGCGACCGACGAAGGGCGCGAGCCCGAGAGCGGCGCTCGGGAAAACCTGCAGAGCGTCGCCATGATGTTCGCGGCAATCGACGCCTGTCGCTCTGGGGCGACTGCGTACATCGCCGACTATGTGAGCTAGGCGGGAGATCCACAGTGCATATCACGCGCGCCCTCGCCGAGTTCGCCACCGACGACCACGCGAGCCTCCATGGTCCGGAGCTTCATGCCGCGGTGACAGCCGCCGTCATCGACACGGTCGCGTGCTGCGTGGCCGGTGGATCGAGCCCAGGTTCACGGATGCTGCACGCCACGTACGAGCCCCTGCCCGATGGACAGAGCACGGTCGTCTCGACGGGGGCCACGACGTCGCCTACCGTCGCCGCCCTCCTTAACGCGTACGACGGGCACGTTCACGACCTCGACGACATCGCCGACGCGATCAACGGTCACCCCAGCGTCGTTCTGGTCCCGGCGCTTGTCGCGGTCGCCGAAGCCTTCGCCAGGTCGGGAAGAGAGCTTGTCGACGCCTACGTCGTGGGCTTCGAGGTGGCCAGCGCGATCGCGCGCCTGCTTCCTGCCCGGGCCAACTTCGAGCAGGGGTGGCACACGACCTCCGTCGTGGGCGTCGTTGCCGCCGCGGCCGGCTGCTCCCGTTTGCTCGGTTCGTCCGTTGACGAGACGCAGAGTGCGCTCGGCATCGCCGCGTCCACCGCCTCGGGCAGCCGCCGGAACTTCGGCACGCACACCAAGGCCCTGCACGCCGGAGTCGCGAGCAAGAACGCGGTGCTGTCGGCCTTGCTCGCCCGTCGTGGCTTCACTAGCGCCCCCGACCAGATCGAAGCGGACGCCGGGTTTCTGGCTCTCTACGGGGAACGGCCGCGCCCGAGACCGCCGGCCGAGCTCTTCCCTGACGGGTGGACGGTCGTGTCCGACCGGGGTACCCAGATGAAGCGATGGCCGTGCTGCGGAGCGACCCACCGCCCCGCCGCCTCGGCGCTCGCCCTCGCGCCGTCCGTGCGTCACCGGCTGGACCGGGTCCAGCGCGTGCGGGTGGTGCAACAGCCAGGTGGCTTCCTACAGCTCATCCACCATCGGCCGACGACCGGGCTGCAGGGCAAGTTCAGTGCCGAGTATGTGGTGGCCGCCGCACTGCTGGACGGCGCGCTCTCGATGGCGTCCTTCGCCGACTCGGCGGTGACCCGACCGGAGATCGTCGATCTCCTTCCGCTCGTTGAGCTCGCCGAGCAGCCTGGCACCGCCGCGTCGCCCGAGTTCGCGATGGTGGAGGTCGAGGTCGACGGTGAGGTGGTTCGCCACCGCACGGACGCGTTCCCCTTCCTGCCGGCCACCGATGTGAACGCGCTCGACGCCAAGTTCCATGACTGCGCACGGGGGACCGCAGTGCCCTGGGACACCACTGAGGCGCTGCGGTACCTCAAGACCATCGGTGCGGCTCCAGCGGTGGACCTGCGGCCGCTGTTCGCGTCGCGGCCGCGCGCCGAGGCAGCCGAAGCATTCTCCGCCGCGTAAGGAAGGCAGGTATATGGCCAGCGACGAGGACCCTGGACGGTCCTTCGAGACCCGGCGGCGCGCCGACATCTGGTACCGGGGGGACAGCGCCGAGGTTCTGGCGACCCGGGCCTTCCTGCAACGCGGGCTCCCAGACGAGGCATTCGACGGACGGCCTCACATCGGGATCGTCAATACCGCGTCCGACCTGTCGCCGTGCAACGCGCACCTCAACGAGGTCGCGCGCAGCGTGCACGACGGCATCTGGTCGGCCGGGGGAGTCCCGATGCACATGCCGGTCATGTCGTTGGGCGAACCGGCGATGCGGCCGACGGCAATGATGTACCGGAACCTGGCCGCGATGTCCGTCGAAGAAATGATCAGAGCCAATCCCCTTGACGGGGTAGTCCTGCTCGGCGGGTGCGACAAGACGATCCCCGCGCTGCTGATGGCTGCCGCGTCGGTCGACCTCCCCGCCGTCGTGATGTCCGGCGGGCCGGCCCTGACCGGGTTCCACGCGGGCGCACGGGTCGGCTGTGGCACTGACATCTGGCGGATCGGTGAGGAGGCGAGGGCCGGCACGGTCAGCCAGGCATACCTCGAAGGCGCGATGAGTGCCATGATCAGCTCACGTGGTCACTGTAACACCATGGGCACCGCCTCGACGATGGCCTGCCTGGCCGAGGCGTTGGGAATGAGCCTTCCCGGCGCGGCTGGCGTGCCTGCGACGCACGTCGAACTCCTGCGAGTTGCCCATCGGACGGGCACAGCCGCCGTCGCGGCGGTCCGCGCGGATCGACGCCCGAGCCAGATCATGACGCGGTCCGCGTTCCTCAACGCAGTCGTCGTGCTGGCCGCGATCGGCGGGTCGACGAATGCCATCGTCCACCTCCTCGCGGTGGCCGGTCGGCTGGGCATCGACTTCGTGCTGGACGACTTCGACCGGGCAGGACGCGAGGTCCCCCTGATCGCGAACCTCGAGCCGGCTGGGCGCTACCTGATGGACGACTTTCACCGCGCGGGCGGGCTCCGCGCAGTGATGCGCGAGGTCGGCGCCCACCTCGACCAGGACGCAATGACGGTGACGGGGCAGCGGCTCGGCGACGGCTTCGCCGATGCGACGATCTACGACAAGGACGTGGTCCGTACGACGGAAACACCGCTGCTGGAGAACGGCGGCATCGCGGTGCTCCGCGGCAACCTCGCGCCGAAGGGCGCGGTCATCAAGCCCGCCGCCGCGTCTCCACACCTGCTACGGCACCGGGGGCCGGCTGTCGTTTTCGACGGGATCGAGGACGCCATCGCGAGCATGGACGATCCCGACCTGCAGGTCGACGAGAACTCGGTACTGGTGCTGCGCGGTTGCGGCCCGGTCGGATTTCCCGGCATGCCCGAAGTGGGCAACCTGCCGCTTCCCCGAAAGCTGCTCGAACGGGGCGTCCGCGACATGGTGCGGATCAGCGACGCGCGGATGAGCGGGACGGCGTACGGGACGGTGGTCCTGCACGTCTCCCCGGAGGCAGCCGCTGGCGGCCCGCTGGCTCTCGTGAGATCGGGTGACTACGTCGTCCTCGACGCCGATGCGCGCGTGCTGGCCCTCGATGTGGACGAGGCCGAACTCGCCGAACGACGGCGGCAGCACACCAAGCCGCCGCGACCACCGTTGCGAGGGTGGGCCCGGCTGTACACGGACCATGTGTTGCAGGCCGACGAAGGTGTCGACATGGACTTCCTGCGGGGCTCGAGTGGCTCGAGCCCTGGGCGTACCGAGCATTTCTGACCGGAGGCAACCATGCCGAGGCGAATCCCGCGGCCGTCCGAACTCCGAGCCTATGTGCTGTTCGAGCGCCCCGTGGCACGCACGCGGAAGGAGCGCATCCGACGAGCGCATACGATCGCTGACCTGCGCGGTATCGCGCGGCGTTCGGTGCCGCGTTTCGTCTTCGACTTCGCCGACGGCTCGGCCGACGAGGAGGTGACCATCGCGCGGGCGCGCCAGGCGTTCGTCGACGTCCAGTTCAACCCCCGGGTGCTGCGGGATGTGTCCATGGTGGACACGACAGTGACCGTCCTGGGTGAGACGTTCGCGCGCCCCTTCGCTATTGCTCCGACCGGGTTCACACGCGTGCTCCACGCCGACGGCGAGTTGGCCGGCGCGAGAGCCGCGGGCCGCGCCGGCATCCCCTTCTGTCTGTCCACCATGGGCACGGCGAGCCCGGAAGCAGTGCGGGCAGCCAACAGACAGGGATCGAACTGGTTCCAGCTGTACGTCTGGTCGGAGCGCGAACGTTCCACCGCGCTGCTCCACCGTGCGTGGACGGCCGGGTTCACGGTTCTGGTCGTCACCGTGGACGTCCCCGTGAGCGGCCGCCGCCTGCGCGACATCAGGAACGGGTTCCGGAGGCCGCCGAAGGGAGAGCGGGCGGCACTGTTCTCGGTGGGTCTGCGGACGATCGCCGACGCGGCCCCCCACATCCGGTGGTGGGTCGACCTCCTCACGAGCCCTCCGATCACGTTCGCTTCCATGACTGAGGAGGCCGAGGACGCCAGCCTCCTGCTGGCCAAGGCGTTCGATCCGTCGGTCACGTTCGGGGACCTGACCTGGATCCGCGCGGCCTGGCCGGGCAAGATCATGCTGAAAGGAGTCCAGTCGCTCGATGACGCCCGCCTAGCCGCCGCCCACGGCGTCGACGCGATCGTCCTCTCCGCCCACGGCGGACGCCAGCTTGACAAGGCGCCCGTGCCCTTCCACCTGCTTCCCGTCGTCGCACGTGAGGTGGGCGCGGACCTCGAGGTCTGCATCGACACGGGCATCCTGCGCGGTGATGACATCGTCGCCAGTCTCGCGCTCGGCGCCCGGCTCGCGCTGGTTGGACGGGCCTACACCTACGGCCTGATGGCCGGTGGTGAGTGCGGTGTCACCCGCGCGATCGAGATCCTCGGCGACGAGATCGAGCGCTGTATGCGCCTGTTGGGCGTCACGCATCTGGCCGAGCTGGAGCCCGCCCACGTGGCGCAGTTGGAGCGGTTGGTGCCGCGCGCGGCCCGACTCTACGAGTGAACCTTTGGGAAGACCGATGCCTGTTTACAAGAACGGTGACGCGACGGGCCGGCCAGACTGGGTCGAGATCAGCGACACCCGCCCGCTCACCCTCGACCGCGACACGGCCGCGCGCATCGAGCCGGACGACCTGAAGTCCCTCCTGGTCTGTGTCAGCGGACAGCTGACCGTCACCCATGACAAGGGACGAGTGACGCTGAACCGCAGCGACTGGCTCGTCGTCCCCGACACGGGCGCGCTCCTGCACGCCGTCGTCCCCTACATCTACGGTCCCGCCGTCGAGGTCCTTCACGTCCGCGGCACCTGGTCGGCGATTTCGGACGCGAACGTCTTCCAGGCACGGCACGACGTCGAGGTCGAGCGGCACTTCCACGACTTCCACGAGTACTGGGCGATCGTCCACGGCTCCGGCCCGATAGAGACCGAAGGGGAGTGGTACGACGTCCACGCCGGCGACCTCGTCGCGACGCGCATGGGCGACGACCACCACATGCCCGCCGTGGAGGCGGCCGTCGAAGCTGTCGCCATCGAGACGGAGCCGCACGGCCTCAAGAGGCTCGGACACCTCCACCGGGACGTGCGGTCCCGATGAGCGCGGTCGCGACATCCCGAAGCCGCCGTGCGACGGTGACGGCAATAGCGGCTTACTCTGATGAGGAGGTCGCCGACAGCCTCGCCGCGGACCCGGGCGTGCGGGCGGTCCAGCGCTGGGACTTCGAGGGCAGCCCACCGGCGTCCCGGGTCGACCTACTCGTCCTGCCGCCAGCGTTTCCGGCCGAAAGACTGCCGGTCCTGCGCGGCCTGACGATCGGGCTCGTACAGAGCCAGGCGATCGGCTTTGAGGGCGTACGGGAGCACCTTCCGCCTGGCAACCTGTTTGCAAACGCCGCCTCGGTGCACGAGCCGGCGACCGCCGAGCTGGCCGTGGCCCTGACCCTGGCCAGCCAGCGTGACCTTCCGGCCTACGTCCGCCACGCCGGGCACCGACGATGGGAGCCGCGGCGATCACCGGGGCTGTGGGGGAAAACCGTACTCCTTGTGGGGTATGGCGGTGTCAACCGTGGAGTCGAACAACGGCTGGCGCCGTTCGGCGTGGACATCGTAAGGGTGGCGCTTCGGGCCCGCGGCGCTCCGCGCGTCCACGCGGCCGACGACCTCATGGGCCTGCTGCCGACCGCGGACGTCGTCATCGTCTGCGTCCCGTTGTCGGCGTCGACCCGAGGGCTGGTCGACGCGGCGTTCCTGGCACGTGTCAAGGACGGAGCCCTCATCGTGAACGTCGCTCGCGGTGCCGTCGCGGACACGGAGGCGATCGTTCGTGAAGCTGAGACAGGTCGCCTGCGCTTCGCGCTCGACGTCGTGGAGCCCGAACCACTGCCCGAGCCCAACGCACTGTGGGCGCTGCCCAACGTCCTGATCTCCCCGCACGTGGGAAGCGCCACCGACGCGATGAGACCCTACCTGCGGGAGCTACTGCGCCGTCAGGTGCAGCTCATCCGCGGCGGCGAACACCCGCTCAACATCGTCATCCGCACGTAGCCGAGGCGACCCTGTGCGGAAGAAGGGACCAAAACAGCGATGAGGTTGGTCAACGACAGCGGTCGGCTCGCGCTCGTGGTCGGCGATCGGGTCGCCGACGTGAAGCAGGCGAGCAAAGGCCGGTTCTCACCCGACCCGGACGCGGTCTTTCCACGGTGGACGGAGTTCCGTGAGTGGGCGGCAACCGTCACGTCCGGCACCAAACCGCTGGCGGACGTCAACCTGAAGGCGCCTGTCCCGCAGCCACGCCAGCTCTTCGCCGTCGGCCTGAACTACCGCGCGCACGCCGAGGAGACCGACACCGCGACGCCGGACGAGCCCCTCGTCTTCGCCAAGTTCCCATCCTGCCTCACCGGCCCGGACGCCGACATCACCGTCGCCGGCCGCAGTATCGACTGGGAAGCGGAGCTCGTGGTCGTGATGGCGGTAGGCGGCCGCGGCATACCCGCGGAGCGCGCCTGGGACTGCGTCGCGGGCCTGACGGTGGGACAGGACCTCAGCGAACGGGTTGACCAGGCGCGCGGCCCGGTACCACAGTGGTCGATGGCGAAGTCCCACGAGAAGTTCGGGCCGACCGGCCCCACGTTGGTGACACCGGACGAGGTCGACAACCCCGCGAAGCTGGAAATCCGGTGCACCATCGGCGGCGAGGTCGTCCAGCAGGGCAACACCGCTCAGATGATCCATCCGGTGCCCCAGCTCATCGAGTGGATCAGCCACCGGGTGAAGCTGTTCCCCGGCGACCTGATCTTCACCGGCACGCCCGCCGGCGTAGGCATGGGACGGAACCCGCCCCGCTACCTATGCCCCGGCGACGTCCTCGTCACGGAGATCGGCGGGCTCGGCCGGATCGAGCAAAGGTTCCGCTGATGACCACCACGCCCACCGTCGCTGTCGTCGCCACAATGGACACGAAAGGTCGGGAGGCCGAGTTCCTCAGCGCCGCCGTGCGCCGGCGAGGCGTACTCGTGAAGGGTTTCGACATCTCCCTGCGGTCGTCGCCGGAACAGCACGGCACGAAGTCGGAGGTCATGCGGGCGACCGTGGCAGCGGCCGCGCGGAGCCTGCTGGACCTGGTCGCGTCCGGTGCCCTCGACGGCGTCGTCGCGGTCGGGGGCGGGACCGGAAGCTGGCTCGCGCGGCACATCCTGGCGTCGCTACCGCTGGGTATGCCGAAGGTCCTACTGACGACCGTTCCCGGCGAGGAGCCTCGTGGCGACGTGGTCGAAATACCGACGATCGTAGACGTCGCCGGGCTCAACGAGATGCTCCGCGACGTCCTGGACCGGGGGGCCGAGACGATCTGCGCCCTGGTGCGCCGGAATGCGGTCCCCTCCGCACCGGATGGGAGATCCGCGCTGGCGCAGACGATGTTCGGAGTCACCACGACCGGCGGGGAGATAGCCCGGCGTCGGCTGGAGGATCTCGGCTACGAGCCAGCGGTCTTCCACGCGAACGGCCGCGGCGGACGAGACATGGAGGCCCTCATCGCCCAGGGCCGGTTCCGGGGAGTGCTGGACTGGACACTTTCGGAGATAACCGACGAGCTCCTCGGGGGCATCTGTAGCGCCGGTGCCGAGCGCTTGACCGCCGCGGGCTACCTCAGATCCTCGTACCGGGCGCGGTCGAGGTGGTCAACGTCCCCACCGCGTCGGCGGCCCAGATGGAGGAGCGGGGACGAGTCGTCCACTGGCACATGCCCAACGTGCCGCTGATGCGGGCCACCAGCGATGAACTCGAAGAGGTCGCGGTGGACATCGCGCGGAAGGCGAACGCCGCTACCGGCCGCACAAAGATCATCGTGCCGGTCCGTGGATTCTCGTCGCTTTCGACCGACGGCCAGCCCTTCCACGACCCGCGGGCCGACGCTCGTTTCATCGACCGGCTGATCCGGACCGCCACGGTTGAGGTGGTCGTGGTCGAGCTGCCCATTAATGACCCGGAGTTCGCCATCTTCGCGGCGGATGCGCTCCACGACCTGGTCCACGGCTTTGTGTCCAACAGGTAATGGGTGAATACATCTCTTGACATCTGCGTAAACACGTATACATTTGTGTCATGGAGAGTGCCGTAGCGACGGCCGCCAGGCCGGCCGGAGGGCAGCAGACCGTCGAACGGCGCTCGCCGCGCCGTCGGCGGCGTCATGACTGGTGGGGCGTCGCCTTCATGCTGCCCGCCGCGTTCTTCCTGTTCGGCAGCCTGCTCATCCCTTCGGTCCAAGGTGCCGTCTACGCCTTCACTGACTGGAACGGGCTGAGTGCAGACTTCAACTGGGTGGGTCTTGAGAACTTCCGCCGGATGGTGCAGGACGACCTGGCCAAGCAGGCCCTCTTCAACACGGTCGCTGTCACCGTCGTGCTGGTCCTGCTGCAGAACGCCGCCGGCCTGCTCCTCGCCGTCGCATTGAACTCCAAGATCAAGTCCAGGGGTCTGATGCGCGTCGTGTTCTTCTCCCCCGTGGTGGTGACCCCGGTCGTGGTCGCGGCGTTGTGGCGTTACATGTACTACCCGGACGGGCCCATCAACACGATCCTCGGCATGGTGGGTCTCAAGTCGCTCCAGCAGGAGTGGCTGGCCGAGCCGAACCTCGCGCGTTGGGCGATCGTCGCCGTGATCCTGTGGCAGTTCTCCGGGTACCTGATGGTGATCTATCTGGCAGGGCTACAGAACGTTCCTGACGAACTGATCGAGTCGGCACGGCTCGACGGCGCAGGTCCGGTCCGCGTCTTCCGTCACATTACGCTTCCGATGCTGCGTCCGGCGGCGACCATCGGCTTCCTCCTGGTGGCCATCAGCGGACTCAAGATCTTCGACCAAGTTTGGATCATCACCCGCGGTGGTCCTGGCACGTCGACGCACACCCTGTCGACCATGCTTTATCAGGAGGCGTTCGTGTTCGGAAAGTTCGGCTATTCCACCGCGATCGCCGTCGTCCTGACTCTTCTCGCACTTCTGTTCGCGGTTGTGCAGCTACGCATCGCCAACCGGAGGGACTATCGCCGATGAACCGCTATCGGAAAGGGACACTTACCCTCGAAATCATCCTGTACGCGGTCGCGATCGTCTATCTGATTCCCGTCTACGTGCTGGTCGTGTCGGCCTTCAAACGTCCGGACGACCCAACCCCTCAACTCGTGCCGACAACACACCCCACGCTGGCCAACTTCACAGAGGCGTGGACGTCTGCCAACCTGGGGCGGGCGGCTATCTCGAGCATCGTGGTCACCGTCGCCAGCGTGGGGCTGTTGGTGGTCACGGCCTCACTCGCTGCCTACCCGCTGGCGCGCGTGACCGCCCGCTGGTCCAGGCTCGCCTACGCGACCTTCGTCTTCGGCCTGCTGCTGCCATTCCAGCTAGCGCTGATCCCGCTCTACGTGACCATGCGAAACCTCGGTCTGGTCGGCGGCGTGTGGTCTCTCGTCCTGTTGTACGCCGGTGTCCAGATGCCGCTGTGCATCTTCCTCTACACCGAGTTCCTGCGCTCCGTCCCGCGCGACTACGACGAGGCGGCCGCCCTCGACGGCGCCAACCGCCTCCAGGCGTTCTGGCATGTGATCCTGCCTATGGTGCGCCCGATCACCGGCACAGTGGTGATTCTGAACGCGGTGGCCATCTGGAACGACTTCTACACCCCGCTGCTGTTTCTCACCGGATCCGGAAACGCGACCCTGCCGTTGGCGGTGTACACCTTCGTCTCCACTTACGGCGCGCAGTGGCACCTCATCTTCGCCTCGCTGATCATGACATCCGTTCCCATTCTCATCGCCTTCCTGGCCATGCAGAAGGCCGTGTTCCGCGGCTACTCCTCCGGCCTCAAAGGATGAAGGTGGGCGCCAGCACGCCCACCACACATCGCACAGAAAGGTAGAGCCTTGACCAGAACAATGTCAGTATCGCGGCTCGCCCGAGCCGTGGTTGCTCTTTCGCTTACAAGCGTCGCTGCCCTGGCCGGCTGCTCCGGTAGCGGATCCGGCGACGACCCGAACACTCTGCGCATCGCGTGGGAGGCAGGCAACAAGGCGGCAATGGAAGCCGTCGTGGCCCGGTTCAAGGCCCAGAACCCGGACGTGAACGTCCAGGTCGACTACTTCTCCGGTCAGAACATGTTCACCACGCTGAGGACGCAGTTCTCGGCGGGCACCGCCCCCGACATCGTCGTCTCATGGCCGGGAGGCGGGACCCCCCTCGGTATCAAGGTGCTCAGCAAGGACGGTTTCCTCGCCGACCTGTCCGAGGAGCCGTGGGTCAAGGACGTTCCGAAGGCGCTCCTGCCCAATATGGAGGACGACCAAGGCCGGGTCGTGAGCTTCATGGGCGTCATCACCGGATTCGCGCCGATCTACAACAACGAGGCCATGATGGCGGCCGGCCTGCAGGTCCCGACGAAATGGAGCGAGGTCATTCCCTTCTGCAAGGCGGCGCGGCAGGCCGGCAAAGTCGCCTACGCACAGGGCATCGTCGAGCCGAACCTCACGTACTTCCCGGCGTACGCCTCGTATGCCGAGCTCGTTTACGGCCAAGATCGCGCCTTCGACGAGGACATGGCCAGAGGCAAGGCCATGTTCGCCGACTCGGGCTGGAAGACGGTGCTCCAGCGCAACGTCGACATGACCGACGCCGGATGCTTCAACGACGACTACGCCGGCGTCGACAACGTCGAGGTTCAGAAGCGATGGGCACGCGGCGACGCGCTCGCCACGTTCACACACGGGCAGGAGATCCTCTACGCGTTGCCGTTCAACCCGAAAGCTACCTTCACTCTGGCGGCGTACCCGGCGGACGACAACCCAGACAACGACTGGCAGACGATCTTCCAGCACTTCGGGCTCGCGGTGAACGCAAAGGGCAATGTGGAGATGGCGAAGTCCTTCGTCCGGTTCTTCGCCACACCGGAGGTGAACACGCTCTACATCAACTCGGCGACCGACGGCCCCGAGAAGGGCGCGATGCCGGTCTTCAAGGACCCGAACACCTGGAAGCCGAGCCAGTTCTCGGAGGAATGGACGAAGTACATCGAGAACGGCCGTTTCGTGTCGATGCCTGAGAACATCTGGCCCAACCCAGAGATCCGGCAGGCGCTGATCGAGGGCATGCAGGACGCACTGGCCCACCGCAAGTCGGTGGACGACGTACTGGCCGCCATGCAGGTGGCCTACGGCAAGGGCGGGAGCTAGTAACAGTTCCATATTGGAGGGCCGACGCACGTTTCAGGCGTGCGTCGGCCCCCAAATGTCACGACACTGGTAGGAGACAGTGCAAAGGGGTTCCGGATGGCCATGACGGTCCAGAAGCCAGTGACGAGTGCGGATGTGGCACGCCTAGCCGGTGTATCGCAACCGACGGTGTCGCGCGCCCTCCGAGGAGAACCGGGGGTCGCGGCGGCGACGATCGAGAAGGTTCGCCGCGCGGCCGACGCCCTCGGCTACGTTCTCAACGAGACGGGGCGTAGCTTGTCGACGCGGCGAACGAACCTGGTGGGCATCGTCGTGCCGGAGTTGACGAACCCCTTCTACCCCGAGCTGATCGAGCCTCTTCGCCGCGAGCTCGATGGGGCAGGCTACCGATCGGTGCTGATCGCGGATCCGGGCGAGTCGGGATTCAACGTCGTCCGCGACCTCCTGAACGGCTCACTGGCGGGCGTCCTGCTGACCACGTCGCCGATGGGTTCGAATCTCCCGCAGGTCCTCAAAGACCGTCGCATCCCGTATGTGCTCGTCAACCGTGTCCTCGACCTTGTTGAGGCGGACATGTGCTCCACTGACAACGCCGCGGGTGCCCGGCTCGCCGCATCGCTGATTGTGGAGATCGGTCATCGACGGATCGCCGCGGTCCTCGGGCCGGGTGACGCCAGCAACGCACGCGATCGCGAACGGGGTTTTCGGGAGGAGCTCGCGGAACATGGAATCGCCCTACCGGCATCGCGTGCCCTACACGGTCCGTTCAGCTATGAGTCCGGACACGAGCGCGCCGTCCAGTTGCTGTCGTCCACTCGGCGGCCGACATCGGTCTTCTGCGCCAACGATGTTCTGGCCATCGGCGCCTACAACGCCGCCCGCTCGCTCGGCCTACGCGTGCCCGAAGACTTGACGATTGTCGGCTTCGACGACATCGCGATGGCGTCCTGGGACGTCTTCCAGCTCACGACCGTCCGCTACGAGCTCCCTACCATGGCAGCCGAGTCGGTGCGCATGCTCCTGGCCCGCATCGAGGACCCCAAACGGTCCCACGAGAGCCTGATGATCCCCACGACGCTCGTCAAGCGCGCGACGCACGGGCCACCATCCACCGGGTAGTGCCGGCGGGCTCAGACGTGGATCGCGACCCTCGTACTCGCCGACGGGAGCTGGAGCGCGTCGAGCATCCGCCCGGCGGTGGTGGTGCAGGCGATCCGTAGCGCGGAGGCAGCGTCCCAGCCCTGTATCACCTCGGCCAGCGTCGCGGCTGGCAGCATGGTCCGCACCCGCGGAGAGATCTCGCGGTCCAGATCGCAACGGGCCGCCTTTCCCGACTGGGTGACCCATCCGCACGAACGATCCGTCGTGACCGTCCAGGTGCCGGTTGCCTCCGCGGCAGCCGAGGTGACCGCGGCCGGGACCGATCGGGCGTCATACCGCTGCGTCAGAACAGGCGCCGTGGCCACGAAGAGGTTGACCCCGGCGAGCGACAGCGCGGGTACCGGTTCGGTCGCGTCGACACTCATCCAGGCTCGCTCAGCCGGCGTGTGGATGGTCTGCGCGGCCATCGCCGGCGGATAGCCGACGCTGTCGACGTGGAGCCAGCGTCCCCGGACTTCCCGGAGGTCCTCCGTCCTCGGCGCCGGATACCGCGGACGGTGCGACCGGCGTTTCGCCGCCGGGCCGAGGTCGACTGCGTACCGGCTCGTCGCTAGTCCAGGAAGCGTGCGGAGCGCGGCGGTGTCGACGCCTTCCGCCTGTAGGATCTCCCGGACGAGAACTCCCCGTTCGTCGTCGCCGACGACACCGCAGAACGCGACGCGGAGGCCCACGCGAGCCAGACCGATCGCCGCGGATAGGGCCTGGCCGCAGGACCCCTTGGTCTGGTCGGTGGCTATGGTCGCGCGTCCGGAAGGGCTGACGGCCACTGAGAGAGAGATCGTGTCGAAATACGCCGCACCCGCACAGACGACATCGTAGGTCTTCATAGCACACACGCCCCTTTGCAAGTGGCGATCAGATGCCCCTACACGATCGGGGCAGTGGTTCGGAGCCGGAGGGCCTTGAAGGCCTCGACCTCGGCCTGGATGGCCTGTTCGACCGGGATCCGTTCGATGCTTGATTCGCACATGACGCCATCGACGTCGGTGTTCGCATAGACCCGTTCCAGGTCGTCAGGGGTTCGCAGGCTGCCTCCCTGCGCTAGGCAGAGGACGTCCGGGTCGACGGCCCGAGCCTGGTCACACGTGGCCCTGATCCGTTCGAGTTCCTCCTCCGTAGACAGTTCGCCACGAATGGGTCCGGAAAGCCCGCCTACCGTGACGCCGCACCGCGCCACGACGAGGTCGGCGCCGGCCTCGACGAACGGCGCGGCGTGTCGGGGGTTGTACACGAACGCCGCGGCGAACATGCCACGAGCGCGTGCCTCGCGGACGAGGTCATACTCCAATACGATTCCCGCGCCGACGTCGTCGCGCACGGCAAGGTTCTCCGGTGCCGCAGCCAGGGTGGGAAAGTTGGCGACGCCATCGAAGCCCAGCCGTCGATACTGGTCGACGACGCGCCCCACCCGCCGCCGGGTGCCGTCGGAGGCCTCCAGACCGCCGACGATGGGCGTACGCTCGACGATGTTGTCGATCTCGGGATACATCCCGAGCGTCGTGTCGATGGCGTTCCCCATCGTGACAGTCGTCGGGACACCCATGTTGCGCGAAAGGCTGGTCGAGAGGACGAAGATCAGGTCGGCGTCCCCCTGCTCGGCGAACTTGGCGATGATCCCGACCCCCGCCGCGACACCGACGATCGGCTGTCCGTACTCGCGGCGCCGGCGCAGCCGCTCGAGGATCGACTCTCGACTGAAGTTCCGCTCGGGAATCATGCCTTGACCTCCGTCATGACGTCGGGGGAGAAGGTTCGCGACTTCACCGTCATGTTCCGCAAGGACGAGACTGAAGCGAGGATCGCGTTCTCGATGGGTACGCGCTCGACGCTCGACGCTCCGACGAACCCCTGAGCGTCGGTCTGCTCGTACAGGACACGAGTGTCCGCCGGTGAGGAGATGCTGCCGCCGTGGGCTAGGACGATCACGTCCGGGTTCTCCCGCCGCGCTGATTCCAGGATCGTCTGGACGAGCTCGCAGCAGGCGGCGAGGGAGCTTGCTGCCTGCCCGGCGCCCGACTGCCCGCCCGTCGTCCAGCCGGCGTGCGGGACGATGACGTCCGCGCCCGCTGAGGCTTGGCCGCGAGCCTGCTCGGCGGTGTACGCGTAGCACATGGTGAAGTAGTCGCCGGCCCTGGCATGCTCGACCATCTCCTCGTCACGACGATGCCCGAGGCGGACGAGTTCACGGTCAGGTGCGCTGTATGGGCCGACGGTCGGGAAGTTGATGATGCCGTCGAACCCGGTGGACTGGAAAAGGTCGACCAGGCGCGAGAGCCGCATGAACGCCGGGTCCTGCGGCTCGGCACCGCCGATGATCGGCACGGTGTCAACGACGTTCTGGATCTCTGGGAACATCGCCACTGTCGTGGGGTTCGCGTGGTTCAGAAGGTGGGTGGTGCGCAGACCCATGAGCCGTGTACGACCGGTGTTGTATACGACGACCAGATCGGCGCCACCCGCTACGGCTGACCGGGCGATGAGGCCGGAGCTGCAGCCCGCCGCCACAACCGGCTCGCCGGCAGCGATGGTCGCCCGAAGGCGGTCGATGATCTGACTGCGGGTGAAGGGTCTGAGCTGCTCCACGTCACATCCTTCGCTAGACCTGCGCTAAGAACCAGTATCGTTGCATACGTATTCATGTCAAGTCCGGCGTGCGTATTGGAACTAAACCCATGCTCAGCAGCCACCTGCGAAACATGTTACCGGAAGATTAGACATGCGTATGCTGTCGGTCGCGACGCCTCCTGGCCCGATGACCAGGATCTTCGGCGCGAGCAGCGTCCGGCACTCGCCTCTGGCGTCAACGCGTCCAGGAGCACAGCGCGGAGAACCGGTCGTTGAGCTCGGCCAGGCTGGCCACCTCGGGCACCGGGACGAACCAGACCGGAAACCAACCCTGAGTCGGGGCGTGGTGAGTTGCCCAGCTGTTGTGAGCTGGGCTTGGGGGTGTGCGTGACTCGGCGGCGGCTGGGGTGAGGGCTACCTGCAGGGGCGGCCGGGGCGGCGCCGGGGCCGGCTCGGTGTTGGTGCTGTTGTGCTCTGGTGGCGCCGGCGTGGCGGCGTGGCCACCGTCGGGGTGCTCGGGGGCAGGCAGCGTGCGGCCGGCCCCGCAACCCGTACGACCTCGCCCGCAACTCCGGCGGCTCCTCCTCCGGCCCCTGCACCCCGGGTCGGCGCCGCTGCCCGTGTCGCTCCAGATCGCCACGCCGCCGTGGCGCGAGGCGGATGCCTGCGCATCGCGGACGCCTACCAGACGCACTCCCAGACCGGGTGGCCGGCAGTCCCGGACGAAGGCAGCGAGCTGCCCGCCGGCCTCTCCCGGTACGCCGGTGTCCGGGTGACCACCGGCACGCAGGCCCAGGCGTTCGCAGACCTCATCGGGCAGCGCGTCGCGCAGGCCACCGCGGGGCCGGCTGCTGAGCCCGCTGGGGCCGACCGCACGGCTGGGACAGGGCGCTACGTCCGGCCGCGTCCTGTCGTAGGTCGGCCATCAGGTGGCGAGGGCGGTTTGGGTGGGCGTCCCCTGGCGAGGATGACGTCGGAAACGACGATGCCGACGAGAACGAGAGTAACCATGATGGCGACGGCCAGTGGCGGTAGGAAGATCATCGCTGGCGCGGTGAGAGCAAGCAGTAGTGCCCCGATCACCCGGGACTCGGACACCCGCGCGAATATCGCGTGCCCGAACAGGACTCGTCCGGCAAGGAACACGGCGGGTCCGCCGACGATGAGGCCGATCCAGGTCACAGAAGTGTGCCCCATCGGTTGGGCGATGACCAGTTCGAAGCCGGCGTCGGCGGCGACGATGCCGGCCACCATGATCAGGTGAGCGAGTAACGCCTCGCGGGTGAGCCGCGCCGGCGCGGGAGCCGCTGCGATCGCGGCGGGCAGCAACGCGCCGGCCCGGTACAGGTACGTCCGCCACAGCAGCAAGGTCGTGACGAACGATATGAAGAACGCGGCGACCGAGCCACCGCTTTCCAGATAGTTCGCGCCGTTTGTAGCTCCGGTGACCGCGATCAACTCGCCGAGGGTGATGATGAAGAACTGCAGGTAGCGCTCGGCGATGTGCTTGGCCACGACGGGCCACCTCCGGTGGCGGACCCACGGCGCCGGGAAGAACAGCATCGCTCCCGTGTACTCGATGGCCAAGGCCAGCGCCCACAGCGCCACACGCGTCGAATTCTCATCAGCGGTGGCCCCGACGATCCACCACACGGCGGATACCGCGAACCACAGCAGTGTCCCCGCCGCCCGGCGCTGGGCTTCTCCCTGCCCCCGCAGGAGTGGCACGAGGACCAGGCCACGACCGATATGTATCGTGACGTACGCGCCGGCGAACTCAAGCGCCTTGGGGCCGAACGCCTCGGGCAGCGCGACCGCCATCACCAACGCGCCGAACATGGCCGTCGCAACCACCAGTTGAATCTCCGGCCGCTGCGGGTCGTACACGTTGGTGATCCACGCCGTCAGCAGCCAGACCATCATCAGAGCCAGAAGCAACAGCACCGCCTGACCCGCCACGGCAACTTGGTGCTGAGACGCAAGCTGATCGAGGCCCCATCGGGAAAGCTGAGTCAGCGCGAAGACGAACACCAGGTCGAAGAAGAGCTCCAGGTAGCTGACAACGGGCGGTTGGCCTGGTTTGCGCACCAGCAGTTCAGCCCTACTCGCTGCCATCGGCCACCCGCTTCCGCCTGTCGTGGACGTTGTTCGGGCCGCTCAGATCGGCGTCGGCCTCGGCCCAGACCTCTGACGGTGCTCCGGGCGGCCTCAGACCGGGTCCGGGTCGGCCCGGTCTCGAGCCTTCTGACCGGCTTGTCGATTCTGCGGTGTCAAGCCGCTGGTATGCCCTGGTTTCGCAGCTGGTAGTCATACCCGAGCCCGGAATCTGGGCCCGTGTCGTCGCCCTCTTCACCGGCCCCGCATACTCGCGAGGAGAAGGGGAACCACGAGCTCGTGACCATCACCCGAGGGTGGGTGCCCGAAGCGGGCGTGCCCGGCGGCGGCCACCGCGCCGTCGCCCTGCGCGGCGCCTGCGCGGATCTGCCGCACTCGCGGCAGGGAGGCAGCTTAGGCGGGAGTGCGCAGTCAGACCGCCTTCCGCGACATGGTCGCGTTTATCGGCTTCGGCGAGTGCGGAAGTGGCTGGAGGCAAGGTGACGGCAATGGTGCCGGCGAGCGCCGGATCGTCGCGGCGTGAGCCGGCCCTGGGCGCAGTGGAACAGACCCGCCGCAAGCATGGTGATCAACTCCTGGTCGGCCGCGGCGGCTACCTCGACGACCACGAGCCGCCAGGCACCCTCCACGCGGCGATCCTACGCAGCCCGCACCCCCACGCCCGCATCCGTTCCGTCGATGCGAGCGCGGCCCGGAGGTGCCGGTCTGTACGGGCCGTGGTGACCGGCGCTGAGGCGCTGTCACTGGCCGAGCCGCTCCCGCACTTCTTCGACCCGTCCTTGGTGGGCGGTCGCACCACGACGGTGCGGGTGCTGGCCGTCGACAAGGTGCGGTACGTGGGCGATCCGGTCGCGGCAGTGGTCGCCGACTCCCTCGCCGATGCCGAAGCCGCGCTGGACGCCATCGACGTGGACTACGAGATCCTTCCCGCGGTCGTCGACGCCGAGGACGCCCTGGCCGAGGGCGCGCCGACGGTGTTCGACGAGTGGGGCGACAACGTGCTCATCCGGTTCCCGTTCGCCGAAGGCGACCCGGCGAGGGCCCTCGCGATGGCCCCACACGTGATTGCCGACGAGATACGCATCCAGCGCTACCAGACCGCGCCGATGGAGCCGCGCGGCTACCTGGCACACTGGGAACCGACGGGGAAGCTGACCCTCTACGCCTCCACCCAGATCCCGCATCCGCTGCGCACCAACCTCTCCACCATCTTCGGCCTCTCCGAAGACCGGATCCGGGTCGTCGCGACCAGGCTCGGCGGGGCATTCGGCCACAAGTTCAACGGCTACCCCGAGGAGCCGCTGGTCTGCCTGCTGTCGCGGATGACCGGCGCCCCGGTGAAATGGGTGGAGACCCGGGCCGACTCGCTCCTGGTAGGCGCCCGGGAGTACATCCACCGGTTCTCGGTCGGTTTCGACGACGACGGCCGCATCCTCGCCATCACTGACCGCATCATCGGCAACATCGGCTGCCTGGCCACGTGGGGCGGCTGGAGCATGACCTATCCGGCCGGGATGACCTTGCCCGGTCCCTACCTGGTGTCCGACTACGACATCGAGTCCATTGCGGTTGTCACCAACAAGGCGCCCTGGAACGGTGCGCGCGGGTACGGCAAAGAGTCCGCCACGGTAGCCATCGAGCGCATGGTCGACCTCGTCGCCGCGGAGCTCGGTATGGACCCTGTGGAGGTCCGCCGTCGCAACTTGATCCCGCCGGAGCGGTTTCCCCACTGGACCGTCGCCAAGCACCTGGACAGCGGCGACTACAGGGGTGCGCTGGACAAGGTCGTCGAACTCGCCGGCTACCACCGGCAGCGGGAGCTGCAGCGGGATGCGCGGGAGCAGGGGCGGACGCGGGGTGTCGGTGTCGCGTTCGAGCTGACCCCCGAGGGCGGCGACTTCGCCGGGAGCTATGTACGCGGGTTCGACACGTCGACCGTCCGGGTCAGCCCGTCCGGCGCGGTCACGGTGCTGACCGGGGTGACCAGCCTAGGTACCGGAAGCGACACGGGCATCGCCGCTCTCGTGGCGCGTGAGCTAGGCCTGACCGTCGACGCCGTGTCGATCCTGCAGGGTGACACCGATTCCTGCCCCTACGGGTTCGGCAACTTCTCCGCCCGCAGTCTCGCCACGGGTGGCGGGGCCGCGGTGCTCGCCGCGCGCGAGGTGCGGGAGCGGATGGCATTGGCCGCGGGAGTGCTGCTCGACACCCCACCCGAGGGCCTGGTGTTCGCCGGCGGCCACGTGCACACCGCAGACGGTGGGCGCTCAATAGCCTTCGGCGCGGTCGCCGAGCAGGTCTATCGCCGAGCCTACGCCGTCCCCGGGCTCGACCAGCCGCTGCTGGAGGCGACCAAAGTGGACAGACCGCGAAACCTCACGCACCAGCCTGACGAGCACGGCAGGATGTCGGCGTACCCGACGTTTCCGTACTCGACGCACGTCGCGGTGGTCGATGTGGACGCAGAGACCGGCCAGGTGCGGCTGCTTGACTACACGTGCGTCGAAGACTGTGGCGTTCAGATCAACCCCAGGTTCGTCGCTAGCCAGATCTACGGCGCGATCGCGATGGGCGTCGGGGGCGCGCTGTTCGAAGAGCTGCCCTACGACAGTGCGGGGCAACCCCTCGCGCGCACTTTCACGCAGTACCTGGTGCCGCGGGCCAACGATCTTCCAGCCATACGGCTCGACCACCAGTGCACCCCTTCGCCGTACACGCTCCTGGGCACCAAGGGCGCCGGCCAGAGCGGCGTGGGCGGAGCGGCAGCGAGCCTCGCCAGCGCCGTCAACGACGCCTTGGCGCCCCTGGGCGTCCGTATCACCACCATGCCGCTGTCCCCACCCACCGTGCTGCGGGCCATACGCTCAGGCGGAAAGCCGTGATCCGCACCAGCCTGCGCTACCACCGGCCGGCCACGCCGGAGGAGAGCACCGCGATCCTCGTCGAGTACGCCGGCGACGTCGTCGTCCTGGGCGGGGGCACGATGATCCTGCCCATGATGCACCGGGCCGAGGTCGAGGCCGGCCACATCGTCGATCTGCGCGGGCTCGGCCTGGCAACGGTTACTGAAGAGGGGAGGTACGTCCGGATTGGTGCTATGGTCACATACGGCGACCTGCTCGATTCGGACGTCGTTGCTCGCGAAGCGCCCCTGCTGCGCCGTATGGCGGGCGCCATCACCGGCGGCAACCAACTGCGCAACCTGGCCACCGCTGGCGGAGCCGCGTGCTACGGAAACCCGTCCTCTGACGTGCCAGCGGTCCTCGTGGCGCTGGGGGCGACCATGTGCCTGCACGGTCCAGCGGGGGAGCGACGCGTACCGGCTGCTGAGTTCTTCGTCGATGCCTTCCGGACCGCGGTCGGTGGCGGCGAGTTCCTGATGTGGATGGAGGTGCCGCGGCTCGTGGTAGAGGTGGGCTACCACAAGCTCAAGCTGTGCGAGGGAAGCGGGCCCATTGTCACCGCGGCCGTCGTCCGGGACGGTGGGCGTACCATCGCGACCGTCGGTGCCGCCAGTGTGACTCCGCTCCGCTTCGACCTGACCTCTTGTGTGGACTCCGGAGTGGACACGGTGGACGAGCTTATCCGCGACGGTGTGGTGAATCCGTGGACCGACGTGCTGGCCGACGGTAGGTACCGCAGGGATGTCGCTGGCGCCGTTGTCCGCCGCGCCGTTGCCGATCTGCGGGAGGGCTGAAGCGATCATGGACCCAATCGGATCTGCTGCGCCGGCTCGCACGATCGCCTTGCGCGTCAACGGCGTCGAGCTCACCACCCCGATCGAAGACCGTGAGCTGCTTGTGGACGTCGTCCGGAAGCGACTGCGCCAGACCGGGACGCATGTCGGCTGCTATAACGGCGACTGTGGGGTGTGCACGATCTCACTCAATGGCAAGATCATCAAGTCGTGCCTGATACTCGCCGCCAGCGCCGACGGCGGGGATATCACGACCATCGAAGGCTTCTCTGGCGGTGAGGAGCTCGACGACATCCAGCAGGCGTTCTGGGACGAAGACGGGTTCCAATGTGGATTCTGCCTACCTGGCATGCTCTTCGCCGCGCGCGACCTGTTGGAGCGCAACCCCGAGCCGTCCGAAGCCGACATACGCCAAGCGATCAGTGGAAACATCTGCCGCTGCACGGGATACGTCAACATCGTCAGGTCAGTACACACCGCGGCACAACGGCGCACGTCCTGACCCCCGACCTCGGATGATCTCTGGGCGGGCGTCGGTCCAGGAACATGCGAGGGTGGGACGGGACCGTAGTCGTGCTGCGGCCCGGCCCGGTGTTTCGGGCTCCGCTCACTCTCGGTTCGCATGCTGCGAGCGGACACGCGAAAACGGTCTGGCAATCCCGCTATCGATGACCTGGTCGCCCCGCGTCCTGCGTGAGTGCCGCTGCCATCGCGTCGTGTGGATAGGCGCGCTCGGCGTGGCCGGGGTGGACGACGTCCTCGAACGCGCCACCCGGCCCTTCCTGGCCAGCCACTCGGGCTGTCGCGCGATCACCGACGTACACCGCAATCTCAGCGACGAGCAGTTGGAGGGCATCGCGGAGCGCGGCGGCGTGGTCGGCGTCGCCGTCGCGGTCCCGCAGTTCCTCGACGCCGAGAACCCGTCGGTGGAACGAGCCGTGGACCACATCGAACACGTGATGGCCACCGCCGGCGTTGACCGTGTCGGCATCGGGCCGGACTTCATCGAGGACTACTTCCAGGCCGCGTACGGCGGCTGGGTGCCGGTGCCCGGCGTCGAGAACAGCCCACACCACGCCGAGATCGAGCGACCGGCCGACCTCCCCAAGGTCACGGCCGAGATGGTGCGCCGCGGTTTCCCCGAGCACGACATCCGCAAGATCCTCGGCGGAAACGTCCAGCGCGTCCTGCATGACGTCATGGGCAATCCGCGACCAGCACGGTGATCGAGTTGCACGAGTAATCGAGGTAGTCAAGGAGGAGACCTGTCATGGCAGACGTGTCCGCGGCTGACGTACGGGCCTGGATCGACCGCCACGGAGACGAGATGGCCGACCTGCTGATCCGGTTGGTGGCATTCGAGACGGAGAACCCGCCTGGGCGCGATCTGGCTGAGTGCGCGGAGCTGCTGCGGGCGGAGATGGACAGACTCGGCCTCGGACCGGAGGTGCTCAAACCCGAGCCGGCCGGCACGCTCGAAGACCCGCGGATCGTCCCCGGGTTCGTGCTCGCGGCCCGCGCCATCGAGGAGCTGACCGGGCTGAGCTTCGAGCGCGCGATCCAACGCGAGCTCTTCGAACCGTGCGGCATGCATGACTCGACGGCCCACCAGACCCAGGCATTCCTGCGACGGACCGCGGTCGGCGCGTTCGCAGATGCCGAGTCCGGCGAACTGCGGGCGTCGCCGTACTTCACGCTGCCCGAGTCCGGAGCGGGCGCCGGCGCCACACCAATCGTCACTGCCGATGACATGTTGACGTTCGGCCAGATGCACCTGGCGGGTGGCGTCGCGCCGAACAAGAACCGGGTCTTGTCGGAGGTGCTCACCGCGACGATGCAAGAACCGACGTACGACCTGGGCATTCCACAGGCTCCGCCGATGGGACTGGGCTGGTGGATGTTCCCGATCGCCGGTACGACGGCGCCATGGCACGGCGGCGGTTCGCCCGGCGCAACCTCCAGCTTCTGCATTCTGCCCGAGTACGACGCCGCGATCGTGAGTTTCGCCTCGGGCCCAGGAGGGACGGTCCTGAACGATCTGCTGCACAGCGCGGTCATCGAGGACATCAGTGGACGCAAGGTCAGGCCGCCGTTGGAGATCGACCCGCGGTCGGCTGACCCGTCGTTCGCCGGCGAGTACGCCTCGTTCCAGAAGCGCATGGTCGTCGACAAGGACGGTGACGCACTACGCGTGGCTACCCGCTTCGAGCTGTACGACGATGAACACCGCGAAATGCTCCTCGGCTACACGGGATCCGCCGACCTGCCGCCGGTGACCTACACCAGCGTGGCGCCAGGACAGTACGCACCCGAAGGAGCAACGCCCGAACTATTGTCCGGCTTCTACGGCCGCTTGGGCCTGCTCGCCACGTTGCCGGCCGCACCCGGTCGACGTGCCGGCCCGCACTCGGGATTCAGGTACATACCGAAGGTCGGCTGAGGAAACTGTTCACCCGTCCGCGTTTGGCCTGTCGCATGTGGCTTCGGCGATGCACCGTCGGATGCCGCACCCACTGGAGGTGACCGCGATGCCGGAGCATCTGCTCGCCGTCGTCGCAGGACCGGGACGGGACGTGCCGGCCCGCGTGATCGGCCTGCCGCTGCCCTCCGACATCGACATCATCGGCATGCGCTTCAGTCATCCGCCTGGCTCGGGACTGTGGTGTATCCAGCTGACGGTGGACGTACCGTCGGCGGAACGACTCACGCTGCTCACCAAGCGCCTCCACCGGCTTGTCGACGTACTCAGGGTCGTGCCGCTCGAACCCGGCGGAAGGCACGAGAGCCCGCTGACGTGGGACCCACCCATGATCAATCGGGGTCCACAGCGCCCACCAGGTGCTTGAGCAACAAGTACACCGTCGACCGCGTCAACTCGCCGGTCAGCTACGGTCCTGCGGGGCCGTTTTGATGGTGAGTGCACGGCGGGTGGCGGCGAGGTGGTGGCGCATGGCTGCCTCGGCGGCGAGCCGGTTGTTGGTGCGCAGGGCGGCGAGGATGGCTTGGTGTTCGCGGAGTGAGCCGTCGCGGGGGTGGCGGGTGGCTTGGTTGCGGTATTGGCTCATGACCAGGGGGTAGGGCGTGGCGGAGATGAAGCGGGAGAGGGTGGGCTGGCGCGCGGCTGTGATGATCAGGGCGTGGAACTCGCGGTTGTAGGCGGAGTACTGGCGGCCGTTGCCGGTGCGGTCCATTTCGATCATCTGTTCGATGATGGTGTCGAGGCGGTCGCATTCCTGGGGGAGGATGCGGGCGGCGGCCAGGCCTGCGGCGGCGGACTCGAGGATTTCGCGGGTCTCCAGGATTTCGATGGCTTCGGCGGGGGAGAACTGGCGTACGCGGGCGCCGCGGTTGCGTTCCAGGGAGATGTAGTTTTCCTGCTCCAGTGCGACGAACACCGCGCGTAGCGTTGGTCGGGAGATGCCGAGGGTGGCGGTCAGCTCGCTTTCGATCAGCCGTTGGTTGGGCTGGTAGTCGCCGCGGCGGATCGCGGCGGCCAGTTCCCGGCGGGCGCGTAGGACGGTGCCGGGTTCGGAACTGTCCTCGAACGGTTCCACTGGTGTGCTGATCGACATCTCGGGCTCACTCCGTACGGGCAATGCGAAACAGTCAAGATAGGCCGGCGGCACCGGCCTGGCGTAACAGGTCGTCGATGTTCTTGCCGTGGCCGGCGGCGTATCGGGCGCGGACCGCGCCTTCGTGCTCCTCCCGGCGGGCCGCCGCGGCCGCCACCTCGGCCGCGTCGCTGGTGGCGACCACGACCACCCCGTCGGCGTCGGCGAGCACCAGGTCGCCCGGGGTGACCTGGACGCCGCCGCAGACGACGGGGGTGTTGACCCAGCCGGCGGCCTGCTTGGTGGTGCCGGCGGCGGAGATCGCCCGGGACCAGACGGGAAAGCCGGCGCGGCGGATGTCGCGGGTGTCGCGTACGCCGGCGTCGATCACCAGCGCCGCGACGCCGCGGGCCTGGCAGAGCGTGGCGAGCAGGTCGCCGAACATTCCGTGCGTCGAGGGTGACAGCGTCGCGACCACGAGGATGTCGCCGGGCGTGCAGGTGTCGATCGCCGCGTGGACCATCAGGTTGTCGCCGGCGTGGCAGAGGGCGGTTACCGCTGGCCCGCAGGCGGTCAGTTCGGGGTCGAGTGGGGTGAGGCCGGTCATCAGGCCGCGCCGGTCGTACGCCTCGTGCACGGTGGCCACCCCGAACCGGGCGAGGTCGGCGACCACCTCGGCCGGAGCGCTCGCCGCGCGGGCGTGGATCCTGGTCACACCAACACCCCCGCGAGCCGGGGGAAGGCGCGCAACGCGTTTGCGTGGGTGATCGCCTCCGCCGTGTCCGCCGGGAGGGCGGGCAGCAGCGTGGGCAGGATGTCGTCGAACGTGGAGCCGGTGTGCGGGTCGACGGCGGCGCCCGTGCCGTACATCTCGGAGCCGAACAGGAACCGGTCGGCGCCGACCGCCTCGATCATCGCGAGCAGCGTGCCGCTGTCGTAGACGGCGGTGTCGAACCAGAGCCGCCGCAGCGCCTCGTCGAACGGCCCGCGGTGCTCGGCGATGTGCAGGGCCCGGTGACGGTTCATGTTCATCGGTACGCCTCCGCCGCCGTGCGGCACGATCAGCGACAGCTCCGGGAACCGCTCGGTGAGCACAGTGGAGTTGCACAGCTCGATCACCGCGGCGTAGTGCTGGGCGATGTAGTGCGAGCCGTTGAGGTGGAAGGCCGGATGCCGGGTGGCGCTGGCGTGCACCATCCCCGGCACCCGCAGCCGCACCGCCGCCGCCCACAGTGGATCCCACCACTGGTCGCCGAGCGAGGGCGTCAGCGGCGGCAGGCCGGCGGAGACGTCCGGGTTGACGACAAAGCCGACGAAGCCGAGCCCTTCCACGCACCGCTCCAGCTCCGTGACGCACTCGGCCGGGGAGACGCCGGGGCTCTGTGGAAGCTGGCACACCCCAGCGAAGCGTCCCGGGTACGCGGCGACGGCGGCGGCCACCGCGTCGTTGCACGCCTCCGTCCAGTTTCGACTGACCGCCGCGTCACCGACCTCGTGCCCCATCCCGGACGCGCGCGGGCTCAGCAGCACCATGTCGATGCCCCGCTCGTCCATCCGCGCCACGTAGCCGGCGAGGGACGCGGCGACGGCGTCGGCCGGGAGCGCCAGTCGCGTACGCGGTGGCTTGTTGAGCCGGGCGAGCATGCGCCCACGGTACGCGTCCAGTGCGGCCGGCGCGGTCGTATAGTGCCCGTGTACGTCAATGATCATGCGGATTTGACCCGGCCGAAGTCGTGCCCGGTGAGACCTTCCAGTTTGGACTGAACCTCGTCGGCGGTCACCGGGCGGGACGTGATTCCCTGCTCGTAGGCGTAGCGGCCGGCCAGGTCGAGCGAGGCGGCGACCGCGTCGAAGCCGGCCGGGTAGAGGTCGGGGGAGGAGCTGACCCGCGGCATCGCCGGTGCCGCGCCGGCGATGACCCGGCAGATCTCCGCGACCAGGTCACCGTTCGCGGCCGCGAAGGCGTCGGTCACCACGGCCATGTGGTTGAGGGGTACGGCGCCGACGCGCCCATACCAGCCGGCGGCGGCCCGGGCCGGGTCGGGGATGATCGTGCGCACCCGCTCGTCGCCGGGGAGTTCGTTGCCCATGATGGCCGCGTCGATCTGGCCGGTCAGGAAGTCCTGGGGGAGCGTGGCGCCGGCCGGGGCGCGGGTCACGAAGTCGGGGTCGGCGGCGCCGGCGACGTGTCCGCTCTCGTAGACCATCCACTTCACGCGGGCCGGGTCGAGGCGGTGGTCGTCGGCAAGGATGCCGCGCACCCAGACGCCGGTGGTCTGGCTCCACGACCGCACGCCGACCCGCCGGCCGGCCAGGTCGTCCACGGTGGACACGCCCGCACCGTCCAGTGTGACCAGTGTGTGGTGCTGGAACCGGCCGAGCACGGTCACCGGCAGCAGGCACAGCGGCCGGCCCGCGTCGTACGCCTGCAGGAACGTGACCAGCGCCAGCTCGGCCACGTCGTACCGGAGGTCGTTGACCACGCCGGGGAACGCTTTGTGGATCGGCTTGACGTCGGCGAAGTCGAAGCCGGTGGCGAAGGGGTGCTCGCGCAGGGCGGTGGCGACCGTGGCGGAGCCGAAGACGACCGAGGCGTTCATGCGGTGGTCACCGCCTGCCCGGTCGGCACCGGCCACGACCGGTGGCTGGGATCGACGATGTCCACCGACAGCTCGCCGATCCGCTCGACGCTCATCCGTACGTGGTCGCCGCCCTGCACCGGCCCCATGCCGATGTGGTACGTGCCGGTGGCGATCACGTCGCCGGGTGCGATCCCGCTGACCGACGAGGCGACCTCGATCAGGCGGTCGATCCGGTTGGCCATCTGGCCGGTGGAGTAGCGCTGGCGCACCTTGCCGTTGACGGAGAGCTCGACGGTCAGGTCGTGCGGGTCGGGGATCTCGTCGGCGGTGACCAGCACCGGTCCCATCGGCCCGAACGTGTGGAACGACTTCTTCATGTAGTAGGTGGTGCCGACGTCGCGGGCGGAGAGGTCGAGGAAGCCGGTGTACCCGAAGACGTGCGACATCGCCTCGGCCGCCGGGATGTCCCGGCCACCGGTGCCGATGACCGCGGCCAGCTCCGGCTCGTGATGGAAGACCCGCGCCGGTACCGGTGGCAGCGAGACCGTGGCTCCAGTGGGGACGATCGACAGCGGTGACTTGAGGAAGAAGTCCGCCGCTACACCCTGGCGGTCGTCGGCGTAGTTCTTCACCGCGCAGAGCAGCTGCCGCGGCGAGGGTACCGGCGCCTCCAACGTCGCCTCGGCCACCGGCCGGTGTTCCAATGTGGAGTCGGTGGCGAGCGCGGCCAGCTCGTCGCGGTGGGCGGCGTACCCATCGATGAGTGCCAGCAGCCGCTCCTGCGGCGAGGTGGTCGCGGGGACCACCGTCTCGGGTATCGGGGTGACGCGGTCGCCGGCGACCGTGCCGAGCCGTCCGCCGTCGAAGAAGCAGAAGATCATTTCGGCTCCAAGGGTCCGTCGAAGGGGCGCCGGTTGTCCCAGACCTCGGGGTTGACCAGCCCGACCGGGCGGGTGCCGGCCGCGGCGGCGAGCACCCGCTCGCCGATCTCGCGGGCCCGGGTCTCGTCCGACTGCGCGGTCACGCCGGCGATGTGCGGGGTGAGGATGACGTTGTCGAGCCGCCGCAGCGGCGAGTCGACCGGCAGCGGCTCCTCGGCGAAGACGTCGAGCGCGGCGCCGGCGATCCGGCCGCTTTCCAGCGCCTCGACAAGTGCGGGCTCGTCGACGACCTCGCCGCGTGAGCAGTTGACCAGCAAGGCCCGCGGCGGCAGCGCGGCGAGGACCTCGGCGCCGACCAGCCCGGCGGTCCGGGCGGTCAGCGGCACGTGCAGCAGCAGCACGTCCGCGCGGCGCACGCAGTCGAGCAGATCGGCGCAGAGCTCAACGCCCAGCTCGGCGGCGTGCGCGGCGGGCAGGAACGGGTCGTACCCGATCAGCGTGGCCGGGCGGAGGACGGCGAGCTTCTGCGCGACCTTGCGCCCGATGTGTCCCAGGCCGACGATCGCGACGGTGCTGGTGGTGAGGTCGCCGCCGATGCGCAGGTCGGCCCGGGAGTAGCGGTCGCGCACGGCCGCCCAGTCGGCGCCGCCGCGCAGCTCGCGGTCGGCCGCGACGATCCGTCGGGTCAGCGCGAGCACGGTGCCGAGGGTGAACTCGGCGACCGCGTCGGCCGCCGCGCCGGTGTTGGCGATGACCGGGATGCCGCGCGCGGTCGCGGCCGTGATATCGATCCAGTCGAACCCGGCGGTGGGCGCGGCGACCACGCGCAGGCCGGGCGCGGCGTCGAGGGCGTCGCCGTCGATCGTGACGCCCTTGGTGGCCAGCACGATCCGGGCGCCGGCGAGGTGGCGGCGGACCGTCTCCGGGCGCTGGTCCGGGCAGTACTCGACCGGTCCGAGCGCCCTGAGCAGGCGTTCGGCGGCGGCGAGGTAGCCGAGCCGCTTGGTGATGACGGTGGTCACGAAACACCTCCGAGATGGCGCTCGACCGCTTCCACGACCTGGAGCGAAACGAGGCCGTCGGCGCCGGTGGCGCACGCGCCGGTCCCGCCGACGAACGCGTCGAACTGAGCGGTGTAGGGATCGTGCGGTGGAAGCTCGACGGCTTGCTCGCCGGCGCCGGAGACGACCCGTACGGTGCCAGCCCCGGGCCCGCCGATCGAGCCGGTGATCTCCAGCCGCCCGCGGGTGCCGACGACGGTGACGCCGTTGGCGGGGTGGCGGGAGCGGCCGGCGGTGAGGGTGACGAGCACGCCGCGGGCGGTGGTACCGGTGACGTGGACGAACCGCTGCGGCCCGTCCGCGCTCTCGGCCATCGTCGCGGTGACGTCGAGGATCTCGTCGTCGAGCAGCCAGCGAGCCAGGTCGACGGCGTGCGCCCCAGTGCCGCTCATCGCGCCCCGGCTCGGGGTGCCGATGTCCCGGGAGGCGCCAAGGCGGGTGGTGGTGTCGCCGGGCGCGAGTGCGTGCACGTACTCGATCCGGATCCACAGTAGACTGCCGAGCTCGCCGTCGACGATCATCCGCCGCGCCCGCTGGTGTGCGGGGTTGTGCCGCAGGTGGAAGCCGGTGCCGAGGGCCACGCCGAGCCGCCGGCAGGCCTCCACCATGCGGTGGGCCGGTTCCACCGCGGGCGCGAGAGGCTTCTCGCAGAGCACGTGCTTACCGGCGGAGGCCGCCTGCGTGGTCTGCCGCTCGTGCCGGTCGTTGCCGGAGCAGACATAGACGTGGGTGACCGCCGGGTCGGCGAGCAGGTCTTCCAGCGAGGTGCCCCACGCCGGTACCGCGTGCCGGGCGGCGACGTCGGCGGCCCGGGCCGGGTCCGAGCCGCAGACCGCGACGGCGCCGCCGAGGCGGGCCCGGGCCAGCGCCGGCAGGCCGTACCGGTCGGCGTGCCGGCCGAGGCCGACGACGAGCCAGCCAGCGGGCGTGGAGGTGGATGGCGGCATGGTCAGCTCAGCGTGTACGGGTAGGTGGAGTAGAGGTCGATGCCGGTCTCGGTGATCACGATCTCGTCCTCCAGGTGTACCCCGCCCACGCCGTCCTCGCCGAGCGGCGGGCTGGTCACCGAGAAGGTCATGCCGGGCAGCAGCTCGTAGTCGTCGATCGCGCGCAGGTGCGGGCCCTCGAAGGCGGAGATGCCGATGCCGTGGCCGAGCGTGCGGCGGCCCAGCTTGGCGCAGATCTCGGCGGGGGAGACGCCCGGGCCGAGCGCGCCCAGCTGCTCCATCTGCAGGTCGTACGCCCGCTTGAGCAGGTCGACCTGTGCCTGGGTGGGCTTGCCGCCGCAGACGAAGGCACGGCAGAAGTCGCCGAAGTAGCCGGAGAAGCAGCCGCCGAAGTCCATGTTGACCAGGTCGCCGTGCTGGACGATGCGGTCGGTGTGGAAGCGCCGGTACGGGTGCGCGCCGGGACCGGAGTTGACCACCTCGGAGCACTGCGTGGTCTCGGTGCCGAGCGCCCACATCGCGCGGAAGCACTCGCCGACGAGCTCGCACTCGCGGACGCCGGGGCGCAGGATGTCGACCGCCGCCTGCATGCCGGCCTCGGAGATCGCGTACGCCATCTTGAGGCATTTGATCTCGTCGGCGGTCTTGATCCGCCGCGCGTTGATCATCAGTTCCTGCCCGTTGACCCACCGGGCCTTCGGCAGCCGGGCGCAGAGCACATCGTGCATCGCCGGGGACCAGATGTCGACGCCGATCCGGGCGGTTTCGATCGCCGAGCCGAAGTAGTGGAGCAGGTCGTCGACGAAGGAGTTGACGTCCTTCTCGATGTCCATCTGGTACGGGGTGTGGAAGCGGTCGTCCGGGATCCACGGGATGTTACGCGCGGCGTAGTCCGGGTCGATGATCCAGACCGCGGCGTCGCCCTCGGCGGCCAGGACGACGAGCGGGCCGCCGCCGAGCTGGATGGTCGGCCAGTAGAGCCGCTTGATGCCGGTGCTATACCGCGCGTTTTCGGCCCGCAGCTCGATCAGGAAGTCGACCCCGGCGTCGGCCATGGCCGCCCGGGTGCGGGAGAGGCGCTCGGTCCGCAGCCGGTCCATGTCGACCCGTGGCTCCCAGTCGGTCTGCATCGGTCCGAACGTCGTCGCAGAACGGACGATCGAGCTGTCGTGGGGCATACGAACCTCCTGACACGTTCAGCGGATGTTGGCGATCGTCAGACAGCAGGCGTGAGATTGTCAAGCACTTCTGCGCCCAGGTGTGATCCAGATCGCTCACAGGTCGAACACCGTTAGTCGCAATGAGCAGCGATGTCGTGCTGCGAATTGCTGGCTTGTGTCAAAGAGGTTTCGCAGATCGCTTGACAATCAGGGCAACCAGTGTCTAACAATCGTTTACTCGTTGCTCAAGCCCAGGGGAGGAATCGGTGCGATCGTTCCGGGCCACCTTCACGCCCTACCCGCACACCCGAGCGCTCGCCGACGGTGTCGTCGGCCTGGCCAGCGGTCGGCTCGAGTTCGTCCGCACCGAGCCGATCATCAAGGCGTACCGGGAGATGGTCCGCCACCTCGCGTTCGACATCGCCGAGCTCGCACCGACCACGTACCTGATGGCCCGCGCCGCCGGCATCCCGATCGTGGCGATCCCGGTCTTCACCAAGCGCCAGTTCCACCACGGCGCGATCCTGTGCCACCCGTCGTCGGGGATCCGGGTGCCGCAGGACCTGCTCGGCCGCAAGGTGGGGGTCCGGGCGTACTCGGTGACCACCGGCGTCTGGGTCCGCGGCCTGCTCTCCGACGACTTCGACGTCCAGCCGGACCGCATCGAGTGGATCACCGACGACGAGGAGCACGTGCCCGGGTACGCGGCACCGCCGAACGTGCGGCCCGCGCCGGCCGGCGAGAGCCTGCAGGGCATGCTCCGTGCCGGGCAGATCGACGCCGCACTCACCGGCAACGCGGGTGTCGGGCGCACCGGCGCGCCCCGGGAGGGCTGGAAGGCGGCGGCCGCGGCCGACGAGCCGTCCTACTCGCTGTTCGGCACGCCGGAGCCCCTCGAACGGGACTGGTACCGCCGGACCGGCGTCTACCCCATCCACGCCGTCATCACCCTGCGCGAGGATCTGACCAAGGAGCATCCCGACCTGCCCACCGAGCTGTACCAGGCGTTCGCCGCGGCCAAGCGCGAGGGCGGCGCCGACCGGGCCACGCTGATCGGGCAGAAGACCGCTGCGGCCGCCATCCCGGAGCGGGAGGACCCCATCCCGTACGGCATCGAGCCGAACGCCGCCTCGCTCACCGCGCTCGTCCGCTACGCCACCGAGCAGCGGCTGCTCGACGTCCCACCCTCGCTCGACTCGATCTTCGCGCCCGGCGACTACCCGACGGCGTGATCGGAGGCCTGGTGTGAACGTCATCGACATCCACCCGCACATCCTCTCCGCCGACCGGGAGGCGTACCCGCTCGCGCCGGTCGGCGGTACAGTCTCCGGCTGGGCGAGCACCCGACCGGTCACCGCCGAGCAACTACTGTCCGAGATGGACACCGCCGGCGTCGCCAAGGCCGCCCTCGTCCAGGCCTCGACCGCCTACGGGTACGACAACAGATACGTGATCGACAGCGCCGAGCGGTACCCGGACCGCTTCACCGCCATCTGCTGCGTCGACCCCCTCTCCGCCGGCGCGGAGAAGCGGATCGCGGAATGGGCGCGGCACCCCGCCGTCGCCGGCGTGCGCCTGTTCACCACCGGCAGCACGCTGCCGGGCCAGGCCGCCTGGCTCAACCACGAGACCACGTACCCGTTCTGGGCGGCCGCATCCCGTACCGGCACGCCGGTCTGCGTCCAGATGCGACTGTCCGCAGTGGACCAGCTGGTCGACGTCCTGGAACGCTTCCCGGACGCGACGATCGTGCTGGACCACATGGCCTACCCGTCGATCGCGCCCGGCACCGAGCGAGCCGCGTTCGACGAGCTGGCCGGGCTCGCCAAGTACCCGCGCCTGTTCCTGAAGATGACGATGCGCAACACCGAACCGCTCGTGGCCAGCGACGCGCGCCGGTTCCTCGACCCGCTCCTGGCCGCCTTCGGATCGGAGCGGATCGCCTGGGGTTCCAACTTCCCCGCCGCCACCCAGTCCCTGCCCACGCTGCTGGAGCTCGCGACCACCGCACTGGCCGGCGTACCCGCCGACGCCAGGCGAAACATCCTTTGCGCGACAGCGCAGCGGCTCTACCCGGCGCTTCGCTGACCGCGCGTCCCCACCTCACAACCGGCACCGGTGCGGTGCCGACCGTCCAGAGGAGGACATCCACGCCATGACACCCCCCGCGATAACGAGACGGCCGGGCCGCGCCGTCCTCGCCACGTTGAGCACCGTGACCCTGGCCTTCGCCACCGCCTGCGGCGGCAACGGCGGTGGCGCCGGCGGCGACGTCGACATCTCGAACGTGCAGGCGCCGATCCTGCAGACCCTCGATGGCGACGAGCGCACCCGCGTCGCCACGCTCATCGCCCAGGCCCGCGCCGAGGGCGAGCTGAACTGGATCACCCCGATCATCACCGAGTCGAAGGACCCGCTGGTCAACGAGTTCAAGACGCTGTACGGGCTGCCCGACCTGAAGGTCAACTTCGAAAACCTGCAGACCGGCCAGGTCACCTCCCGGATCCAGTCCGAAGTGCAGTCCCGGCAGGTCAAGACCGACTTCGTCGGACTCAACGGCTCGCCGTCGTTCTTCAAGACACTCAAGGACGCCGGCATGCTCGTCCAGTACGAGTCGCCGGAGCTGGCCGCCTACAAGGGCAAGGAGCAGTTCGTCAGCATCGACCCCGGCTACTGGGCGGCCCCGATCGCGGTCCAGTACCTGCCGGTGTACAACCCCAAGACCTGGCCGGCCGGCGTGGACAGCTGGTACGACCTGCTCGACCCCCGACTCAAGGGCAAGATGAGCTGGCCCGGCGTGCCCTCCAGCGAGTCGGCGCTGTTCATGTACTACGGCCTGCGGTCCGTGCTGCCGGTCTCCTACTTCCAGGACCTGGCCAAGAACACGCCGCGCGTCGGCGTCGGAAACTCCACAGTGGCCACCCAGATGGTCGCCGAGGGCGAGCTCACCATCGCCGTGACCCAGAGCCACAGCGCGCACAACACCTCCAAGGAACTGGGCGTGCCACTTGCGGTCGCGTTCCCCAAGGAGGGCGCGGTCCTCGACGGCTGGGGTGTCGGCCTGCTGCAGGGCAGTCCGCACCCGTCGGCCGCCAAGCTCTTCATGGACTTCGTGCTGAGCCAGAAGGCCGTCCAGATCATGGTGGAAAACCAGGCCGCCACACCGGTCCGCGACGACGTGCGGATGCCGACCGAACTGCACGAGTTCGCCCCGGCAAGCCTCAGCGCCGCACACGCGATCGCCGTAGACTCCCTTGTGGACCGCGGCACGCTGGAGAAGTCCCGGGAAGAGTTCGTCGGGATGTTCGGCGGCTGAATCATGAGTGTCGAAGCACTCCCCAAGCCCAGCGCGGGTCCCTCGAAGCCCGCGCGGGGCGGCCGCCGGAGCCTCCGGCAGTCAGGGCCCGGCCGGTGGATCGTCATCGGCTTGACCTGGGCCATGGCCGCCGCCGTCGTCGTGCCGCTCCTGGCCGTCCTCTACGAAAGCCTCCGCAAGCGGACCGGCCTGCTGACCAGCGTGTGGTCCCTGGACAGCTACCGCGCCCTGTTCACCCCACGGATCTACGAGGCGGCGTTCCTGTCGTTCAAGTTCGGCCTGGGCAGCGCGATCTTCGCCACGGTAGTCGGTACGGTGCTCGCCTTCCTGATCGTCCGGACCGACGTGCCCGGCCGGCGGTTCATCGAGCTCGCCTCCTACGTGCCGTTCTTCCTCTCCTCGTTCCTACTCGCGGTCTGCTGGCAGTACGTCGGCTCGCCCAACACCGGCCTGGTCAACCGCCTCGCCATCGACTGGGGACTTGCCGACAGCGCGTTCCTCAACATCTACTCCGAGTACGGCATCATCCTGGTCGTCGGCATCGCGCACACGCCGCTGGCGTTCCTCATGGTCGCCGGAGCGCTGCGCCAGATGGACCCGGCGCTGGAGCAGGCCGCACGGGTATGCGGCGCCGGGCGGCTGCGCACCAGTTGGCTGGTCACGCTCCGGCTGGTCAGCCGCGGCGTCATCTCCGCTTTCATCATCAACTTCGTGCTCGGCTTCGAGGACCTCGGCGTGCCACTGGTGCTTGGCAACCCGGCCGGGATCGAACCGCTGCCGATGCGGATCTGGGAGGTGATCCAGCGCGAGTTCCCGGCCGACTACAACTTCGCCGCCGCGGCCAGCGTCCTGCTGCTCACCGTGCCGGTGCTGGCCTTCTGGCTACAGTCCCGGATCACCGGCTCCCGGGCGCGGTACACGCTGTCCGGCAAGGCGTCCGCGCCGCAGCGGATGACGCTCGGCTGGGCCAAGTGGCCGGCGTTCGCGTTCTGCCTCGGCTGGGTCTTCATCGCCGTCATCCTGCCGATGACCGCGCTGGCGCTCACCGCCTTCCAGCGCCGGTGGAGCGGCACGCTCGACCTCGACCTGCTCACGCTCGACAACTTCAAGACCGTCTTCGAGGGCAACTCGTACTCGCTGCCGGTGCTCTCCGCCTTCTGGAACAGCCTGGTGCTCGCGGTCGTCGTGGCCACGTTCGTGGTGATCATCGCGGCCGTCGCGACGTACGCGGTCAACCGGCTGCGGATGCGCGGCGGGCGCTGGGTCGAGGTGGTGCTGTCCGTGCCGCTTGCCATCCCCGGCTCGACGATCGCGGTCGGCCTGCTCAACCTGCTCGTGCAGACCCCGCTCTACGCCACCATCTGGATCATCGCGATCGGCTTCGCGATCCGCTACTTCCCGTACGGACTGCGCACCGTCGACGCCGCCGTCGGCGCCATCCACCCCGAGCTCGAGGAAGCCTCCCGCGTCTCCGGGTACGGCCTCGGCCAGACCCTGCGCCGGGTGGTGATGCCGCTGCTGCGCCCGGCGATGGTCGGCGGCTGGCTGCTGCTGTTCGTCCTGCTCATGCGGGACGTCGCGATGTCCAACCTCCTCTACGCCGGCGGCAACCGCACGCTCTCCGTCGCGCTGCTGAGCATCTCCGCGCTGCAGCCGACCGGCGTCGTCGCCGCGTTCACCCTGCTGCAGATCGTGCTGTTCCTGGTAGTCGCCGCGCTCGCCATGCTCTCCGGCGGCGCCCGACGGGAGGCCCTGCAAGTATGAGGTACCGCTTCGCGCTGATCCGCTCGTTCACGCTCTCCGCGGCCTCCGGCCACCCCGCCGCCGCGGGCGGCCGCACCAAACAGGAGAGCCTGCCCAACCACGCCGACGTCGCGCACCTGCTGTCCGATGTGGACTGGGAGCTGCTCGCCGGCCCGGTCGCGCCGTACGGCGACTGGGCCGTGGAAAACCGCGAGGAGTTCGCGCTCGTCGGCGCCGCCCGGCTCGCGATCGTCAAGCAGGCCTGCGAAAGCGGGAAGTACAACGCGATCGTACTGCTGGGCGGCGGCGAACCCGGCGCCCCGGCGGCCCGCGAGATCGCCCGCCGGTACGGCATCCCGGTCACCTCGTCCGCGTTCAGCCAGATGCACGTGGCCTCAATGGTGGGCCGGCGGTTCAGCTTCGTCGACCTGGCCGAGAGCCACAGCATGCACATCTACGACCTGGTGCTGCAGCACGGGTTCGCGGACCGGTGCGCCTCCATCCGCAGCATCAACTTCCCCCACTCCCGGCCCAGGTACGACGCCGCCGGCCGCGACCTGCACGAGGAGAAGCGCAAGGCCCTGCGCGGCGAGCCCTCCGCCGCGGTCGAGGAAGCGGTCGCCGCGGCCGTCGAGGCCATCGAGGAAGACGGCGCCGACACCATCCTGTTCAGCTGCTCCGGCACCTTCTGGCTGCGCCCGTTCGTCCAGAAGCGCCTCGCCGAGATCGGCTGGGAGGTACCCGTGCTCGACGGGCTCTCCACCTCCATCACCCTCGCCAAGGCGCTGATCGACCTCGGCGTCGACGCCAGCGGCCTGGTGTTTCCCGGCGACCACCCCCGGCGGTGGCGCCGCAAGCGGACCTTCTGAAACCCACCATCCACAAAGGAGCGACAGTGTCCCCGGTCTTCCGTCATTCGTACAGCAACTCCGGCGCCGTCAACGCGGTCTTCACCCTGGCCAAGGAGTACGGCTTCTACGACGAGGTGGGCGTCGAGGTCGAGCTGGTGGAGTACCCGCGCACCAGCGACGCGCTCAAGGGCGCGCTGCGCCGCGAGGTCGACGCCGCCACCTGCCCCGGCGTCTGCATCCTCAACGAGGCCATGGCCGGCCACGACCCGGTCAACGTGATGAACATGGAGGACGAGAACGTCTTCGGCATGATCGGCGCCCGGCACATCAAGACGCCGGCCGACCTCAAGGGCACCACGATCGGCACGTTCGGCCTCGGCGACCAGAACCAGGTCGTGATCAGCCGCGCGCTCACCAAGCTCGGCCTCGACCCGAAGTCCGATGTGGAGTTCAAGACCGACTACCCGGACCGCGCCGCCCTGCTCGCTGCGGTCGACGCCGGCGAGGTCAGCGCGATCTGCTTCACCGTCCCGACGCCGCTGATGGCCCGCCGGATGGGGCTGCCGATCCTGCTCGACTTCCGCGACCACCCGGAGCCGTACCAGTGCGGCGCCGTCGTGACCAGCCGCCGCTACGCCGACGAGAACCCCGAGACCCTCGTCCGCTTCCTGGCGGGGTCGATGAAGGGCGCCAAGCTCTTCCAGGAAGACATCGAAGCCGCGCTGCCACACCTGGCCGCGTGCAGCAAGCTCGACGACGAGGGCGTGCTGCGCGAGGTGCACGGCCTGTTCGCCATCGCGCTGCGCACGCTCACCCCGTCACTGCCGCCGCTGCGCGGCGTGGCGACCGACCTGGAGGCGGCACTGGGCCGACCGCTCGGCGTGGACCTGACCGCGCTCGTCGACGACTCCTTCGTGGCGCCGGCCGCTCGGCTGGCCAAACGGTGATCCTCCGCGACGGCGGCGGGTTGTGCGGATACGAATTGGATCTCCTCATGGGAAGGCGCAGGACGATGACACAGGCGGTTGCGGCCGGCACGAAGGCCGTCCCGGACAGCCGGCGCGCGGCGACCTCGCCCGGCCAGGAAGGTGACCTGGTCGTGCGGGGCCTGGTCCGCCAGTACCCGGGCGGCGCCGGCGTGGCCGGCATCGACCTCACCGTGGCCAAAGGCGAGATGATCAGCCTCCTCGGCGCCTCCGGCTGCGGCAAGACCACCACGCTGCGCTGCCTTGCCGGCATCGACACCCCCACCGGCGGGGAGATCTGGATCGGCGGGCAGGCGGTGTGGTCGGCCACGGCCGGGATCAACCTGCCGCCGGAGCGGCGCAACATCGGCATGGTCTTCCAGTCGTACGCGCTCTGGCCGCACATGACCGCGCTGGAGAACGTCATGTTTCCGCTGCGGGCCCGCAAAATCACCGGCAAGGAGGCACGCGAACGGGCGCGGAAGATGCTCGAACTCGTCGGGCTCGGCGCGATGGCCGACCGTTCACCGGACCGGCTCAGCGGCGGCCAGCAGCAGCGGGTCGCGCTCGCCCGGGCCATGGTGTACCACCCGAAGCTGCTGCTCTTCGACGAGCCGCTGAGCAACCTCGACGCCGAACTGCGCGAGACCGTACGGCAGGACATCCGCCGTACCCAGCGGGAGCTCGGCATCACAGCCCTGTACGTCACCCACGACCGCACCGAGGCGATGGCCCTGTCCGACCGGCTGATCGTCATGGCCGAGGGCCGGTTCGTGCAGGCCGGCACCCCCGCCGAACTGCTGGCCCGGCCGGCCTCGCCGTTCGTCGCCTCCCTGCTCGGCTCGGCCAACCTGGTCCGCGGCGAGGTGGCCGACGCGGCCGACGGCCTCGTGACGGTCGTCGCCGCTGGGGCGCGTTTCACCGGCCGGGCCGCCGGGACACTCCCCACCGGCGCCGCCGCGGTGGTCAGCATCCGGCCGACCGCCCTGCGCCTGGGCGTGCCCGGCGAGGGAGCGCCGGTCGAGGCCAACCGGGGCAGGATCCGGGACTGGTACCCCACCGGCCCGGAGTTCGAGTACGTGATCGAGGCCGGCGATCCCGGCGGGCCGGTACTCAAGGCGCTGAGCCACGCCGACTTCGGCCTGACCAAGGGCGACGAGGTCATGTTCTGGTACGACCCGCAGACCGCCACCTGTTTCGGCCAGGCCAGCTGACGGCTGTGGCACGCGTGACCCGAGGGGCGTTGCTCGCCCAGGTCGCGTTCGTGACCTCCGCCGGCAGCTCGGTGCGGCCGATGCTCACCTACCGCGCGGTCGACCTCGGCGCGAGCGGTCTGGAGATCGGACTGCTCGCGACGACCTTCGCCTTGCTGCCGGTGTTGTTCGCGTTCGCGATCGGAAGGGGGATCGACCGGCGCGGGCCGATGCGGTTCCTGCTTGCCGGCAGCGCCGTATCGGTCGGTGGAAGCACGCTGGCCATCGCCGCGCCCCGGCTCCTGGTCCTGTACGCCGCCACCGCGGCGCTCGGCCTCGGCCAGCTGCTGAGCATGCTCGCCCAGCAGTCGGTCGTCGCCGCCGCGCCAGCGGACGAGCGGGACCGCGCGTTCGGCCGGTTCTCGTCCGCGACCGCGGTCGGGCTGATGGCCGGCCCTCCACTGGCGACCGTCACCGCCGACCACTCCGAGGCGCTGGGCCTGTCCGAGGCCGTGGTCGGCCTGCTTGTCGGCCTGATCCTCTCCGTCGTCGCCTTCGTCGTGGCGTGGGCCGTCCGCCGCCACCCGTTCCCGGGCCGCCAGCTGACCGCGGCGGAGCCGACCCACCGGCTGGTCGCGCAGATCTTCCGCACCGGCGGGATGTGGCAGGCCCTGCTGGCCGGGGGCACCGTCCTGGCGGCCATCGACCTGCTCGCCGCGTTCCTGCCGCTCTGGGCGCGGGACCGCGGCATCTCGATCGGGGTGGTCGGGCTGCTGTTGACCGTCCGCGGCGCTTTCACCCTGCTGTCCCGGATCGGCTCCGAACGGCTGCTGCGCGCGGTCGGCCGGCGCGTGCTGCTCGCCGGGTCGCTGGTGGCGGCTGCTGCCGGGCTACTCACCCTGACGTTCGTCGGCCTCCTCGGCGCCCTGCTGGTCATGATCGTCCTCGGTGCCGGCCTCGGCCTGGCCCAACCGCTCACGATGTCGTGGATCGTCGCGGTCTCCGCCCCGGGCACCCGCGGGGCCGCGCTCGGTCTGCGGGTCACCGCCAACCGCGTTGCCCAGGCGACCCTGCCCGCCGCGATCGCCGCGGTGTCGGCCGGATCCGGCGCGAACGGCGTCTTCTGGGGTGCCGCGCTCATCCTTTCCACCGCCTCGGCCGCCCTCATGCGCGCACCCATGGGACGTCCCGGTGGCTAGGTGTAGGAGGGCTGGACGTTGCACCTCGCGATGATCTTACCCGGCTTGCGGTTGTTCTCGCCGTTCGGATCGATGAACCTGCGCTGCCCAAGGCCGAGTCGAGCCAGATGTCTGGTGACCGTGCGGCGATGGATGCTGACGCCGCGCAAGCGCCGCCATCAGCGGCGCGCCGACGATCATCCCGACAGCGAACGCCGAGGTCAGAAGCCCGGCGGCCCCGACCGACACGTCGAGGCTTGTGGCGATGTCCGGCACCAGGCCGGCAAGCATGAACTCCGAAGTGCCCATGGCGAAGACCGCCGTGGCAAGCAGGTAGAGCGGCAGAGGCATCGAGAACTCCGAGGTGAGAGAGAACGAGAAGGAGACGTCTCGTCACCGCGGCCAGCGCCCAAGGGATCGCAGATAATCAACTCGCAGGCTCTGTCTGTTCTGTAATGGTTTGCAACAGGTGGGTCAGGGTGGTCGGTTCCGGCATGGGTGCGATCGTGGTTCCGTGCAGTTTCAGCAAGGGCTGGATTTCGTTGATGGCTCGGCGGATGGTGTGGCGGCTGGTGGTGAACATCGCCGCCAGGGTCGGCTCAGGCAGTTGCAGGCGTAGGTGCAGGATCGTGGCCAAGACCTGGTCGGGCAAGGTGAATCGGGGTGGCCGGCCGGACCTTGGCGCGTGGGTGCGTTTGCCTTGCTGTTGGGCGAGGCGGGCGGCCTGCTCGTGTCGGGCGTCGCGGTGGGTTTGGCGCAGCTCGTCGAGGTCGGTGGTCAGCTGTTGGAGGTCCTGTGTGGACAGTCCGGTCAGCAGCGGATCTGATAGCAGGGCTGGGTCGGGCGCCGGACGGTCGGGCTGGTGGGCGGCGTCCCCGATCGTTGGTTGCGGGTGCAGGGTGTAGTTCCAGTCGCCGTGGAAGGCGTGTCTGGCGATCGGCACGGCGGCCATGTCGGCGTCGCTGACCTCGACGCCGGTCGGGTACTGGCCGGTGTCCAGTTCGGCGTGCACGCGTAGCCCGGTGCGGGTGGTCGTGGCGGCGATGGATTGCACGACGACCTCGTGGCTTTCCAGGGGCCGGCCGCGCCAGTTCATTGTGATGTGGCTGAAGAGCCGGTGCTCGACCTTGTTCCACTTCGAGGTGCCGGGTGGGAAGTGGCAGACGGTGACCCGCAGCCCGGTCTGTGCGGCGAACGCGGCCAACTCGGTCTTCCAGGCCCGGGTGCGGTAGCCGTTGGACCCGCCCGCGTCCGCGGTGATCAGCAGCCGCCCGGCGGTCGGGTAGTCGGCGCGACCGATCGCGTTCCACCAGCGGCGGATCGACTCGACCGCGAACGCGGCGGTGTCGTGATCGGTGCCGACGTTGACCCAACCGGCGTCAGCGGCCAGATCGTAGACGCCGTAGGGCACGACCTTGCCCAGGCTGTCGCTGGGAAAGTCGTGCGTGCGCGTGGCGACCGGTTCGCCCTTGGGCCGCCACTGCCGGCCCGGGTTGCTGAACTGCCCGACGAGTTCCTTCTTCTTGGTGTCCACGCTGATGACCGGATCTCCAGCGTCCTGATAGTTCTTGACCTGGTCGTTGATGTAGCGGAACTGGGCGTCCCGGTCCGGGTGCCGCTTGCCCTCGATGGTCTTGGTCGGGGCCTGCAGGCTGAATCCCTCCGCCCGCAGCAGGTCAGCGACAGTGTCCGCGCCGATGCGGTGGCCCTGCCGGGTCAACTCCTCGGCCAGTCGGCGGGTGGATTTCGTCGTCCACCGCAGCGGCGACATCGGATCGCCCCGCTCGTCCGGCTCGACCAACGCCAGCAACGCCGCGCGCAGCTCAGGATCCAACTCGACTAGCCGCTTCCGACCACCGCCAGGCCGACGCGTGCGACCCAACGGCTGACCGCCAGCGTCTAGATCGGACACTCCACGAGCCACCGTGTTCTCGGCCACCCCGGCAGCCCGCGCCACCGCCCGGATCCCGCCATACCCCAACGCGCGAGCCTCGGCAGCCATCAACAACCGACGCTGCCGCTCATCCAAATGCGGAAACAGCACCCGAAACTTCCCCGCCAACACCAACTCGGTCTCCACCGTCACGGCCATACCACATCAGACACCCGCACGAAGCAGAAACGCTAGTTATTCTTCGGTGATCCC